>NZ_JBIVUG010000006.1:0-618398 GCF_044757065.1 Actinosynnema sp. NPDC091369
TGTCAGTTGTCCAGTAACAATCTCAAAGGAAACCTCTTGACGAGGTTCATAAATTTACTGGCTATTCGGCACGCTGTTGAGTTCTCAAAGAACACACGCTCACCGTCACTCATCACTGTTCGTGATTCGATCTGGGGCTGATGTCCGCCGCGCTCCGTTCCGGTCTCTCTCCGGCCCGTTCCGCGCTGGCAGAGAGAAAGTTACACCCCGCCCAACGCGGAGACAAATCGGGGGTCAGGAGGCACGTCTTCGCAGGTAGTACCCCCTGCGGGGACCGTCAAACCGGATCATGTGTGACTGGGACCACTCACACGAGTTTTCCGTGCGGCGCGGACGGCAGGTGCACGGCCACCGAGAGCCCTCCGCCGGGCACCGCCGTGGCGTGCACCTGACCCTCGTGAGCTGCGACGGCGGCCCGGACGATGGACAACCCGAGCCCGGTCCCCGTGCGCGCGGTCCGGTCGGTGCCGCCCCGGCGGAACGGCTCGAACAGCTCCTCGACCCGGTCCGGAGCGACGACCTGCCCGGACGACGACACCCGCAGCGACGTCCACTCCGGGCCGCCCTCGGTGCGCACCTCGATCCACCCACCGGGCACGTTGTGCCGGACGGCGTTCTCCAGCAAGTTCCCGGCGATCCGCTCCAACAGCGCGGGGTCGCCCACGGCCGGCGCGGGCGCGGGCAGGAACGAGACCCGGAGCTGGCGCTCCTCCGCTTCCGGCCGCGCCGCCCGCCACGCCGACTCCACCACGGCGTTCAGGTCGACCGGCTCCCGCACGGCCAACCCGAGCCCGTCGGTGCGGGCGAGCAGGAGCAGAGCGCTGACCAGCTGCTCGGCCCGTTCCGTCGCGGCCCGCACGACCCCGGCCATGCGACGCAGCTCGGCGACGTCGGCGTCCGGGTCGGCCAGCGTCACGTCCAGCTCGGTCCGGATCACGGCGAGGGGGGTCCGCAGTTCGTGGGAGGCGTTCGCGACGAACCGCCGTTGCGACTCGAACGCGGCTTGGAGGCGGTCGAGCATCTCGTCGAACGTGTCGGCCAGCTCGGCGACCTCGTCCCGAGGACCGTCCAGGCGCAGCCGCTCCCCCAGCGATTCGGCGGACAACCGGCGGGCCGCGTCGGTCACGTCGTGCACGGGTTGCAGGACGCGGCCGGTGATCGTCCACGCGAGCAGGGCCGCCGCGGCCACCACGCAGAGGAAGGCGATGGAGCCTGACCGCAGCACGTCGTCCCGCGCCTGTTCGCCGAGCAGGTCCATCAACGCGCCGGCGTCCACCTCGCGCCCGTCCACGATGACGGTGCTGCCCTCGGCGAAGCGGGGCGAGGAGGCGATGACCCGGCCGACGAGCAGCCAGCCGAGCAGGAGGAGCAGACCGCTGACGAACGCGACCAGGCCGGTCGCGAGGAGGGTGAGCCGCGTCCGCAGCCCGGGTCCGCGCCTGCGGGCCAGCTCAGAGTTCAGCGTGGGCCTTCTTCGGGGAAACCTGCCGTCGGCACGCGGTAGCCGGAGCCGACCACCGTGTCGATGATGCCCGGTTCGCCGAGCTTCTTGCGCAGCGTCATGACGGTGACGCGGACGGTGGTGGTGAACGGGTCGGCGTTCTCGTCCCACACGCGTTCGAGCAGTTCCTCGCTGGAGACCACGGAGCCCTTGGCGGCCAGCAGCACCTCCAGGACGCCGAACTCCTTGCGGGTCAGCTCGACGGGCTGGCCGGCGCGGCGGACCGTGCGGCGGGCCGGGTCGAGTTCGACGTCACGGGCGGTGAGCAGCGGCGGGGTGGCCGGGGTGGCGCGGCGGGCGAGGGCGCGGACGCGGGCGACCAGTTCGGGGAACGCGAACGGCTTGGCCAGGTAGTCGTCCGCGCCGAGGGACAGGCCCGCGACGCGGTCGTCCACGCCGGCGCTCGCGGTGAGCATCATGACCCTGGTCAGGGCACCCGAGCTGAGGATCTCCTTGCACAGCTCGTCGCCGGACATGCCGGGCAGGTCGCGGTCGAGCACGACCACGTCGTACCTCGTCACCGTCGACTTCTCGTGGCCGGTTTCGCCGTCGTAGGCGACGTCGACCGCCATTCCCTCGCGCCGCAGGCCACGCGCGATCGCGTCGGCCAGCGGCACCTCGTCCTCGACTACCAGGATCCGCACACCGACAAAGGTGCCACAACTCCCTGAGAAGGCGCTTAGCGCGCGGCCGGCGAGGCGGTGAGCAGCAGTGACGCGGTGACGCCCTCCTCCCGCGAGAGGACGGCGTCACGGGTGTCAGCGCTTCTCGACGACGACGGTGTTCGCGGTTTGCAGCGCTCGCAGCTGGAGCAGCGCCGGGTGGTCCTCGGCCAGGCGTGCGGCGTTGAGCAGGGAGCGCAGGGCCGCGGTCTCGCCGCGGGCGCGTTCCAGGGCGGCTCGGGCCTCGGACCGGGCGAGCAGTTCGGACAGGGCGACCTTGCGGAGCTCGGTGGGCATGACGACGTCGCGGACGGCGACCTCGCGCAGGTCGATGCCCAGGGCGGTGGCACGGTCGCGGACGGCGGCGTGGACCTCGGCCGCGATGGCGTCGCGGGAGCGGTCGACCTCGTCGTGGGCGCGGGTGAGGACGGCGGCGCGGAGGGCGACCTGGACCAGCAGGTGCAGTTCGACCTCGGGTGCGGCGGTGGCCTGGACGAACTGGGCCGGGTCGTCGATCGCCCACTTCAGCACGAGGGTGACGCGGATCAGCACGCCGTCGGCGGTCGGGACGTCCTGCCAGCCCGGGGTGTGGGAGCGGGGGCGGACGTCGACGTGGTGGACGCGGTGGCGGAAACCGCGGCGGTGCCGGCCGGGGCCCAGGACCTCGACGAACTCGCCGTGCCGGAAGACGACACCGCGTTCCCACGGCATGAGCGTGTGCTTCACCGGTCCCCCTCTCCCTGCCGTGCGGACCGCGACCCCGGTCGTGGGGCGGAGGGCGGGAGCACGGGGCTCGCAGGGCCCTGCGCCCGGTGGTCGACCGGGGGCGCGGCTCGGGTGTCGCAACCCACCGCGTGTGGCGAACGCGCCTGTTGAAAGGTTGCCCGGCTGTGATCGCGGGACTCGGGGCCGGCAGTGCCGTCCGAGCCGCTGACCGGGCGGGGAGAGGGTATACGGGCTACTTCTCGACCGTCGCGCCCATTTCCGCGGGCTCGGCGGCCACGACCCACTCGGTGATGCGGCGGGAGACGTCCTGGGCGGTCAGGCCGATGTCGGCCAGGACCTCGGGGCGCTCGCCGTGCTCCTGGAAGACCTGGGGGATGCCGATGTCGCGCAGCGGGGTGTCGACGGAGGCGTCGCGCAGCGCGGCGGCCAGGGCCCAGCCGAAGCCGCCGTGCCGGCCGTTGTCCTCGACGGTGACGACGAGGCGGTGGTCGGCGGCCAGTGCGACCAGGTCCGCGGAGACCGGGAAGACCCAGCGGGGGTCCACGACGGTGACGCCGATGCCCTGGTCGGCGAGGCGTTGGGCGGCCGCGAGGCCCAGTTCCGCGAACGCGCCGACGGTGACGAGCAGGACGTCGGAGCCGGAGCGGTGCAGGACGTCGACGGTGCCCCTGCGTTCGAGGGCGGGCAGGTCGGGGCCGACCGAGGCTTTCGGGTAGCGGATGACGGAGGGCGCGTCGGAGATGCGGACGGCCTCGCGGAGCTCCTCGCGCAGCGAGCCGGCGTCGCGGGGGGCCGCCACGTGGATGCCGGGGATGACGCCGCAGATGGACAGGTCCCACATGCCGTGGTGGGAGGCGCCGTCCGGGCCGGTGATGCCCGCGCGGTCCAGGACGACGGTGACGCCCTGCTTGTGCATGGCGACGTCCAGCAGGAGCTGGTCGAACGCGCGGTTGAGGAACGTGGCGTAGATCGCGACCACCGGGTGCATGCCGCCCATGGCCAGGCCGGCGGCGGAGGTCATGGCGTGCTGCTCGGCGATGCCGACGTCGAAGCAGCGGTCCGGGTAGAGGCCCGCGAACTTGTCCAGGCCCGTCGGGCCGCGCATGGCGGCGGTGATGGCCACCAGGTCGGGGCGCTCGCCGCCGAGCGTCGCCAGCTCGTCGGCGAAGACGTGGGTCCAGGTGCGCTTGGACGGGCCGATGTTCTCGCCGGTGATCGGGTCGATGACGCCGGTGGCGTGCATCTGGTCGGCCTCGTGGTTCTCGGCGGGCGCGAAGCCGTTGCCCTTGCGGGTGACGGTGTGCACGATCACCGGGCCGCCGAACGACTTGGCGCGGCGCAGGGCGGATTCGAGGGCGGCGTGGTCGTGGCCGTCGACGGGGCCGATGTACTTGAGGCCGAGGTCCTCGAACATGGCCTGCGGGCTGAGGGCGTCCTTGATGCCGCGCTTGGCCGCGTGCAGGGCCGCGTAGAGGGGCTTGCCCAGGAACGGGGTGCCCTGGAGGGCGTTCTTGCCGCGTTCGAGGGCGCGCTCGTAGCCGGGTTGCAGGCGCAGCGAGGACAGGTGGTCCGCCAGGCCGCCGATGGTCGGCGAGTAGGAGCGGCCGTTGTCGTTGACCACGATGACGACGGGGCGGTCGGTGCCGGAGGCGATGTTGTTCAACGCCTCCCAGCACATGCCGCCGGTCAGGGCGCCGTCGCCGACGACCGCGACGACGTGCCGGCGCTGGCCGGTGAGCTGGTACGCCTTGGCCAGGCCGTCGGCGTAGGACAGGGCGGTCGAGGCGTGGCTGTTCTCCTCGACGTCGTGCTCGCTCTCCGACCGCGACGGGTAGCCGGACAGGCCGCCCTTCTGGCGCAGCGAGTCGAAGCCGTCGCGGCGGCCCGTGAGGATCTTGTGCACGTAGCTCTGGTGCCCGGTGTCGAACACGACCGAGTCGTGCGGCGAGTCGAAGACCCGGTGCACGGCCATGGTCAGCTCGACGACACCGAGGTTGGGCCCGAGGTGCCCGCCGGTCCGGGAGACCTTGTCGACCAGGAAACGCCTGATCTCCTCGGCGAGCCCGACCATCTCGTCGGGCCCCAACCGTTTCAGATCCGCCGGTCCGTGCACGGATTCCAGCAGCGTCACTCGCTCCACCTCGCCCTGTGGTTCGGCTCCCCGATTCGTCCGGTCAGTCTACGTACCACGGGCTGAGACGCCTGTCAGCGAGCGGGCTCCAGGAGGGCGATGCACTCGACGTGGTGCGTCATCGGGAACGCGTCGAACGCCCTGAGCTGGGCCAACTCGTAGCCGTGCTGGGCGAACGAGGCGATGTCGCGGGCCAGGGCGGCCGGGTCGCACGCGACGTACACCACACGGGCGGGTCGGCTGCGGGCGATCGCGGTGACCACCTGGCGGCCCGCGCCCTTGCGGGGCGGGTCGAGGACGACGACGTCGGGGGGCAGGTCGGTGAAGTCGGGCGAGTCGAGCACGGCTTCCGTGCGGCCCGCGTGCCAGCTGATCTGGGGGTGGTCGGAGAGGTTCAACCGGCCGTCGGCGACGGCGCCGTGGGACGACTCGACCACGGCGACGGAGCCGTCCGGCCCCACCTGCTCGGCGAGCACGGACGCGAACAGGCCGACGCCGCCGTAGAGGTCCCAGGCGCGGTCGCCGGGGCGGCAGTCGGCCCAGTCGCCGACGACCTTGGCGAACGTGTCCGCGGCGGCAGGGTGGACCTGCCAGAAGCCGTCCGAGCGGAGGTTCCAGGTGCGGCCCGCGGCCAGTTCGGTGGCCGTGCCGCTGCCCTGGCGCAGGTGGGACGGGCCGGGGACGGGGCGACCGCGGCGCACGACCGGCGGCCCGATCTCGGTCAGGTGGGTCCGGCCGCCCGCGTCCCGGGTGACGACCAGCTCGGCCTTGGGGGGCCAGGTGCGGTCGACCACGTCGTCGAGGGCGTTGGGGACGGCGATCACGCAGTCGTCCACCGGGATGACCTGGTGGCTGCGGTGGGCGCGGAAGCCGGGGCGGCCGTCCGGGCCGACGGCCATGCGCATCCGGGTGCGCCAGTCCTCGGGGCCGCCGGGCAGGTCCTCGACGATGACCTCCCAGTCGAGCTTGGCCAGGCGGTGCAGCTGCTCGCTGACCACGGCGGCCTTCAGCTCGCGCTGGGCCTGCCAGGAGGCGTGCTGCCAGTCGCAGCCGCCGCACAGGCCGGGACCGGCGAACCGGCACGGCGCCTGCACCCGGTCCGGTGACGCCTCCAGCACCTCGACGGCGTCGCCGCGGCAGAACGAGCCGCCGGTGTCCTCGGTGATCCGCACGACCACCCGTTCGCCGGGCAGCGCGTGCCGGACGAACACGACGCGGCCCTCGTGCCGGGCGACGCAGTGCCCGCCGTGGGCGACCGCGCCGACCTCGACCTCGATCAGCCGCTGCTTCCAGGTCGCCGTCACTTGCCGTCCTTCTGGTCTTGGCCGCGCGTGTCCAGGCCGCGCCGGATGGCGCCCGGCGCCACGACGTCGTCCCTCTGGGTCACCTTCGAGGATGAGGCCAGCTGCCACGGCACGCTGGTCACCATCACGCCCGGCTGGAACAGGAGCCTGCCCTTGAGCCGCAGCGCGCTCTGGTTGTGCAGGAACTGCTCCCACCAGTGCCCGACCACGTACTCCGGGATGAACACGGTCACCACGTCGCGGGGGTTGTCCGTGCGGACGCGCTTGACGTAGTCCAGGACGGGTTTGGTGATCTCGCGGTAGGGCGATTCGATCACCTTCAGCGGCACCTTGAAGTTCTCCTTCTCCCACTCCCGCACGAGGCGGCGGGTGTCGCCGTCGTCCACGTTGACGGTGACCGCCTCCAGGATGTCCGGCCGGGTCGCCTTGGCGTACGACAGGGCGCGCAGGGTCGGCATGTGCAGCTTGGAGACCAGCACCATGGCGTGGTTGCGGGCGGGCAGCAGCTTCTGCCGCTCCTGCTGCCGCAGCTCCTCGGCGACCCGGTCGTAGTGCCGGCGGATCGCCGTCATCAGGGCGTAGAGGGCGGCCATCGCGGCGATGGCGATCCACGCGCCCTTGGTGAACTTCGTGATCAGCACCACGACCAGCACCGACGCGGTGAGCGCCAGGCCGAACGCGTTGATCGACTGCGACCGGCGCATGCGGCGGCGCGCGAGCGGGTCGGTCTCGGTGGCGAGCAGCTTGTTCCAGTGCCGGACCATGCCGGTCTGGCTCATCGTGAACGACACGAACACGCCCACGATGTAGAGCTGGATGAGCTTGGTGACCTCCGCGTCGAACGCGATGACCAGCACGATCGCCGCGCCCGCGAGGAAGACGATGCCGTTGCTGAACGCCAGCCGGTCGCCGCGGGTGTGCAGCTGGCGGGGCAGGTAGCGGTCCTGGGCGAGGATCGAGCCGAGCACCGGGAAGCCGTTGAACGCGGTGTTCGCGGCCAGGACCAGGATCAGGGCGGTGACCGTGGTGATGAAGAAGAACCCGGCCGGGAAGCCCTCGAAGACGGCGTGCGCGATCTGGGCGACCATCGTCTTCTGCTCGTAGCCCGGCGGCGCGTTCACCAGCTGGTGCGCCGGGTCCTCGGCCATCTTCACGCCGGTGAGCTGGGCCAGCACGATCAGGCCCATCAGCATCGTGACGGCGATCAGGCCCATCATGAGCAGCGTGGTCGCCGCGTTGCGCGACTTCGGCTTGCGGAACGCGGGCACGCCGTTGCTGATCGCCTCCACGCCCGTGAGCGCCGCGCTGCCCGACGAGAAGGCGCGCAGCACGAGGAACACGAACGCCAGGCCCATCAGGTGGTCGTCCTCGGCGCGCAGCTCCAGCCCGGCGCTCTCGGCGCGCATCTCGTCACCGAGGAAGAACCCGCGGAACAGGCCGTAGCCGATCATGAACAGGACACCGACCATGAACGCGTAGGTCGGCACGGCGAACGCGCTGCCGGACTCGCGGATGCCGCGCAGGTTGATGGCGGTGAGGATGACGATCGCGGCGACCGCGAACTCGGCCTTGTGCGTGGCGACGAACGGGATGGCCGAGCCGATGTTCGCCGCCGCCGACGAGATGGAGACGGCGACCGTGAGGATGTAGTCGACGAGCAGGGCGCTCGCCACGGTCAGGCCCGCTCTGCGGCCCAGGTTGACCGTGGCGACCTCGTAGTCACCGCCCCCGGAGGGGTAGGCGTGCACGTTCTGCCGGTAGCTCGCCACGACCGTGAGCATCACGACGACGACGGCCACACCGACCCACGGAGCCAACGCGTAGGCGGACAGACCCGCCACCGACAGCACGAGGAAGATCTCCTCGGGCGCGTAGGCCACGCTCGACATCGCGTCGGAGGCGAACACCGGCAGGGCGATGCGCTTGGGCAGGAGGGTGTGGGCTAGGCGATCGCTGCGGAAGGGCCTGCCGACGAGGAGGCGCTTGGCCGCGGTTGCGAGCTTGGACACGGGTCGAAAGCGTAAGGGGTCTCCTCCCCTGGTCGGAGTAATCGTGGGTAGGTTCTCCGTAGGCGTCGTTCAGGAGGCTTTCGTGCACGTGGTGATCATGGGCTGCGGCCGGGTGGGCTCGTCCCTGGCCAAGGCGCTGGAGCGCCTGGACCACCAGGTCTCGGTGATCGACAAGGACGGGCAGGCGTTCCGCCGGCTCGGCCACGACTTCCACGGCCAGCAGGTCGTCGGCAACGGCTTCGACCAGAAGGTGCTGATCGAGGCGGGCATCGAGCGGGCGGGCGCGTTCGCGGCCGTGAGCAGCGGCGACAACTCCAACATCATCTCGGCGCGGGTGGCGCGGGAGACGTTCGGGGTGGAGGCGGTGGTCGCGCGGATCTACGACGAGAAGCGCGCCGCGGTGTACGAGCGGCTGGGCATCCCGACCGTGGCGACCGTGCCGTGGTCCACCGACCGGTTCCTGCGGATGCTGCTGCCCGAGGGCACGGCCACGGCGTGGCGCGACCCGTCCGGCACGGTGGCGGTGCTGCCGCTGGAGCTGCACGAGGACTGGGTCGGGCGCACCGTGCGCGACCTGC
This sequence comes from Actinosynnema sp. NPDC091369, assembly GCF_044757065.1. NCBI lineage: Bacteria > Bacillati > Actinomycetota > Actinomycetes > Pseudonocardiales > Pseudonocardiaceae > Actinosynnema > Actinosynnema sp. NPDC091369. The sequence continues at coordinate 8,912 of NZ_JBIVUG010000006.1, forward strand.
AGGAGGCGACCGGCTGCCGGGTGGCGTTCGTGATGCGGTTCGGCACGGGCGTGCTGCCCGACTCGAAGACGGTGCTGCAAGCCGACGACCAGGTGTACGTGGCCGCCCTGTCCGGCACCGTGACCGACGTGGCCGCCGCGGCGGCTCACGCGCCCGAGGAGAGCTGACCGTGCGTATCGCGATTGCGGGTGCCGGCGCGGTGGGTCGATCCATCGCGGCCGAGCTGGTGTCCGACGGGCACCAGGTGATGTTGATCGAACGCGACCGGACGCACTTCGAGCCGCACACCGTCGAGCAGGCGGAGTGGGTGCAGGCCGACGCGTGCGAGCTGTCCTCGCTGGAAGACGCCGGGATGCAGCTGTGCGACGTGGTCATCGCCGCGACCGGTGACGACAAGGTCAACCTGGTCGTGTCCCTGCTGGCCAAGACCGAGTTCGCGGTGCGGCGCGTGGTGGCGCGGGTGAACGACCCGGCCAACGAGTGGCTGTTCACCGAGTCGTGGGGCGTCGACGTGGCCGTGTCCACGCCTCGCATCCTGTCCGCGCTGGTCGAGGAGGCCGTGACGGTCGGCGACGTGGTGCGGCTGATGACGTTGCGCCAGGGCCAGGCCAACCTCGTGGAGATCACCCTGCCGGGGGACACTCCGTTGGCGGGGTCGCCGGTGAACGGGCTAGCGCTGCCGAGGGACGCGGCTCTGGTGACCATCCTGCGTGGCGGGCGGGTGATCGTGCCGACTCCCGACGACACGCTGGAGGGTGGGGACGAGCTGCTGTTCGTGGCGGCTGCCGATGTGGAGCGGGAGATCCGCTCGGCGTTGGGGTATTAGGGGTATCGAAGGCTTAAAGACTTAAAAGCGTCCTCGCCGGACGGGCAGATCAGCAGGATGGCCCCAACTGCCCTTGAATGTTCCGGTGGGGTTGTGGGTCCGGCGGGATGACACGAAGCCCTACTTGTGCAGCAAAGACGCCCAGCGAGGTGGGTCGGGGGTCGCCGGTCGGGTCCGGGCTACGGACGGGTCGGGCGCGGTCGGCCGCGTTGGGGTTGCCCTTCCCATGGGAGGGGTTCGTGTCATCCAGCCGACCTGGTTTTGCCCGACCGCACGTGCCAAGGGGCGAAGTCCAGCAATACCCGCGGCGCTTGCTGATGTCGCCCCTGCAAACAGATAAAAACAGGGGCCTCCGCCACGTCGGCGGAGACCCCTGCCATGCCATGCCTGAACGCTATCTGTCCTCAACCCGAGCATCGGCCCGCGCGTGCTCAGGACGCTGCTCGCTGTCCGTGGACGCGTCGAGCATCTTGTCGTAGATGTTCGGCTCACCCTTGGCCTCGGCCTGAGCTCGGAGACGCTCCTCGGCGTCGAGGTTCTCCTGCTCCTCCAGCGCGAGGGCGGCCTTGAGGCGCTTGTCCGAACGGCGCACCGCCCACACCGTGACGACCAGCGCCACCGCCATCAACGGGTAGCCCATGGCCAAGCGAGCGGCGGCCAGCCAGCCCACCGAAGCCTCGTCGTACAGCCACCGCTGCACGACGAACCGCGAGATGAACACCAGCGCCCACACGAGGGTGGCGATGTCGTAGTCGCGGACGTTCGCCTTGTCCTTGCGCCACGCCGTGCCCTGACCGTTGAGGAACGACCAGATCACGCCCGCCAAAGGCCACCTGACCAGGATCGACGCGATGAACACGCCGCCGTAGACCAGGCTCTGCCAGATGCCGAACAGGAAGAAGCCCTTGGCGTCACCGGTCCGGTAGGCGATGAAGGCGGCGATGCCGACGCCGAAGACGGCGGAGACGGCCGGCTGCACGGAGCCCTTGCGCATGGCCAGGACGATGCCGATCACCACCGAGAAGCCCAGCGCGCTCCAGATGGCGGGCATGAGGCCGGCGAACGCGTTGACCAGCACGAACACCACGACCGGCAACGAGGAGAACAGCAGGCCGCTCACGCCGCCCATCTGCTCGAGGAGGGTGGGCTGCTTCTCGGACTCGTTCGCTGATGTCATGAAGCGTTCTGCAACTCGTAGTAGGGGTTGTAGAGCACCTTGCGCCCGTCCCGGACGGCGATCCGTCCCTTGGCCTTGATGGTGCGGCCCGGCTCGATGCCCGCGATGCGGCGGCGGCCCAGCCAGACCAGCGTCACGCCCTCGGTGCCGTCGTACAACTCCGCCTCCAGCGTGGCCGCGGCGTCGCGGGGGCACAGCTCGACGCTGCGCAACCGGCCCAACACCGTGACCTCCTGCCCGGACTTGCAGTCGCACGCGCGGATGGCCCCGACGGCCTGGGCTTTCCGGGACAGGTCGTCGGCGTCCAACTCGCTCACGTCGGTGGTCAGCCGACGCACGAGGCGGCGCCAGTAGCCACCCCCAGTACCAGTCATCCCCGACTCCTGGAATGCGCGGGGCCTCGTCGACGAAGCCCGTCCAACAGCCAGCGTAACCGGGTACACCCGACCGGGTATCCGACTGGGGGAGGATCTGACGCCATGAGTTCGTCACGTGCCGTTCTGCTGCCGGGCACCGCGTCGGACGAGGTGTTCATCTCCTCGGTGTTCGCCCGTCCGCTGGCCGACGCCGGGATGTCGCTGGTCGCGCCCGCGTCACGGGGCGTCCGGGAGCACTTCGAGGCGCTGGACGCGGCCTGGGCCGGCACGCCGCTGCTCGTGGGCGGGGTGTCGCTGGGGGCGCACGTGGCGGCGACGTGGGCGGTGCGGCACCCCGAGCGGTGCGCGGGGCTGCTGGTGGCGCTGCCGGCGTGGCACGGCCCGGCGGACGGCGCGCCCGCGGCGCTGGCGGCGCTGGCCAGCGCGTCGGTGGTGGAGTCGGCGGGCGTCGAGGCCGCCCTGACCGGCGTGGACGGGTGGCTGGGCGACGAGCTGCGGCGGGCGTGGCCCCGGTACGGCGCACGGCTCGCGGACGTGCTGCGGGAGGCGGCCGGGTCGCCGGCGCCGACGGTGGCCGAACTGGGCGGGCTCGCGGTGCCGGTGGGGGTCGCGGCCTGCACCGACGACCCCGTTCACCCGCTGGACGTCGCCCGGACGTGGGTCGACGCGCTGCCCCGTGCCGCTCTGCGCACGACGACGTTGGCGGCGCTGGGCGCGGACCGGGAGTCCCTGGGCCGCGCCGCGCTGGCCGGCTACCTGTCGCTGCGGACCTAGCCCTGCTGCTGGGCCTGGGCCTGGATGTGCCGGGCGATCGCCTCGGGCAGCTCGATCGGCAGCGGCGTGCGGACCGGCATGGCCTGCTCGCCCCGCACCACGATCGTGTCCCTCATCAGCACGTAGAGGGCATCGGTCGCCTTGACGCTCTGCTCCTCGGTGGGCGCCGCCGCGATGCCGCGCAGCATCCACCGGGGCCCGTCCACGCCGACCACACGAAGGTGTACTTCGTTGTTGCGGGCGGTGATCTCTTCACCCCACTCGCCGTTCTCCCGCAGGATGCGGAAGCCGTCGGACTTGAACTGGGCGATCATCTCGCCGCTGACCTCCGGCCACAGCCGGTCCGACTTCGGCGCGGCGAACGCGCTGACGGTGAGCTGACCGACCGTGGTGAGCAGGTGCACCGCCCGGACCGCGCCCGCCGGGTCCATCTCCACCTGCAACTGCGCGCCCTCGGGCACGGGCAGCCGGATCGAACCCAGGTCCAGCCGGTTCAGGCCGTCGTTCGGGGCCCACGTGGAGTCGAACGGCCCGTCCTCGACCTCATCGGCGCCGTCGGCGCCGTCGAACTCGACCTCGGGTTGCGCCGTCCCCCGGTTCGCGGAGTGCCTACCGCGCTTGCGGCGCTTTCCGAACATCGCCTTCACCCCTCCGTCCGGGCGAGCACGTCGTGCCCGCCTGTAGAGCCGTAGCCGCCCGCGCCCCGCACGGACTCGGGCAGCTCGTCGACTTCGCGGAACACCGCGTGCTCCACCTTTTGCACCACCAGCTGGGCGATCCGGTCACCGCGCGTGAGCACTACGGGCTCGCGCAGGTCGTGGTTCACCAGGCACACCTTGATCTCGCCCCGGTAGCCCGCGTCGATCGTGCCCGGGGTGTTGACCACGCTCAGGCCGACGCGCGCGGCCAGACCGGACCGCGGGTGCACGAACCCGGCATACCCCTCCGGCAACGCGATCGCGATACCAGTGCCTACCACCGCGCGCTCCCCCGGTTCGATCACCACGTCGGTGGTCGTCACCAGGTCGGCGCCGGCATCACCCGGTCGGGCGTAGGCCGGCGGCGGGACGGCAGGATCGAGCCGGGACAGCAGGACCTCGACGCTGGGCACGGCGCGCGAGACTACCCTGGTGGCGTGAGCGAGACTGCTGTGACCGCCCCCATCGCGTTCCGCGAGCGGCTGTACGTGCCCTGGTGGGGCTGGCCGCTGCCGCTGGGCGCGGCCGCGCTGCTGGCCGCCGAGATCCACATGGGCTTCCCCGGCGTGCGGTCGTGGCTGCCCTACCTGATCACGGTGCCGCTGGTGGTGCTGCTGATCGTGCGCATGGGTTCGGCGAAGGTCGAGGTGTCCGGCGGCGAGCTGCGGGTCGGGTCGGCGCACGTGCCGCTGGAGCTGCTCGGCGACGTCGAGGTGTTCGACGCGAAGAACAAGCGCGAGGCGATGGGGCCCCACCTGGACCCGATGGCGTTCGTGACCCACCGCGGGTGGGTCGGTCCGATGGTGCGGGTCGAGCTGCGCGACCCCGCGGACCCGACGCCGTACTGGCTGTTCAGCGTGCGTTCGGCGGAGAAGCTGGCGGCGGTGCTGCGGGCCCGGTGAGCCGGCGGCGGTGCGGCGTCGCCGGGACGGCGTCAACGGGGACTGGGCGCCACCCCGGCGGTGGGGGTGAGCGCCCAGGTCTGGTCGTAGGTGCTGGTCGGTCGGTCGGTGGAGCGGGTCGTGCGGGTTCGTGCCCGGTGGACGTGCCTCAGGCGCAGTCGCGGCAGATGTACTGGCCGTTGACTTCCTCGGCCAGCCTGCTGCGGTGGTGCACCAGGAAGCACTTCGAGCACGTGAACTCGTCCGCCTGCTTCGGCAGGACCTTGAACGTCAGCTCCTCACCGGACAGGTCGGCGCCCGGCAGCTCGAAGTTCTCGGCGGTCGCGTCCTCGTCGATGTCGACGACCCCGGACTGCGTTTCGTTGCGCCGCGCCTTCAGCTCCTCAAGGGAGTCCTCAGCGAGTTCGTCCGCCTCGCTGCGACGCGGTGCGTCGTAGTCGGTCGCCATACTTCTTTCACCCCTGCGGTCAACGGAGACTGTTCGTGTCGCTGGTTAACGCACCAGCGCCCCTTTTTGTGCCCCCCGTCCCCAGTGACGGAGGTCTCGCTCCTGCGGCCGGGCGCCAACCCCCTGTTCATCGACGCTTTCCGGTGTCCGGCGGTGCGCGGAGCGCCGAGAGGGTAGCTCATCGATCGGGGGGTCGCGCAGCGGGTTCCCCCTAATTGAGCAGACGGGTGACAGGCCCTTCACACGCAGGACAGATAGGCTTGGACGCGCACCACGCACCCGGTGCTCCCGTGCTCCGCCGCCCGACCAGGCCGTTGACCGTCCGCTACCGGGTGATTGCGCCGCGCTACACCACGGCCCGGGACGCGGGCCCGCGGGGCGCGGCATAGCCTGATCACTGTCAGCACCAGGCCAGGGGAGGTCGACGGACGTGGGACCCGGTTCGGGGAGCAGCGGGTCGTCGCGGTACCGGAAGCGGCGGCCGTTGCCGGCGCTCGTCCTGTTCCTGGTGCTCGCCGTGACGGCGGTAGTCGTGTGGAACCGCGTGCTGTCGGAGGCGGGTGACGTCGACGCGGCGATCAAGTGCAACCCGCCCGGCGGCATGCCCTCGCCGTCCGCGGGCGCGCCCGTGGCGCCGGCGGCCGAGCCGCCTGCCGCGCTGGGCACGGTGCTGGGGCACGACGCGCTGGACCGCACCGACCCGGTGCCGGTCGGCCAGGTGCAGTTCCGGGTGTTCAACGCCAGCACGCAGCGCAACCAGGCGCGGTTCGTCGCGACGACGTTGACCGAGCTGGGCATGAAGCAGGCGGCCGAGCCGGGCAACGACCCGGTGTACCCGGCGCAGGACATGACGTGCCGCGGGCAGATCCGGTTCGGCGCGCCCGGCGCCGGGGCGGCGCGGACGTTGAGCCTGATCGAGCCGTGCCTGGAGCTGGTGCGCGACGAGCGCCAGGACGCGACGGTGGACGTGGCGATCGGGCAGAAGTTCAGCGACGTGAAGCCGAACAACTCCGCCCGCAAGGTGCTCGACCAGCTCGCCGAGTGGGCGGCGCAGCAGCCCGAGCAGCAGGGCGGCCAGGTGGCCGAGGGCTCCACGCCGCTGTCCCTGAACGCCGACAACCTCAAGGGCGCTCGCGACATCCAGTGCTGACCCGCGCGAGTCGAACGCTCAGCGCCCGCGTGTCGAACCTCCAGGTCCCGTGAGTCGAACGCTCAGCGCCCGTGAGTCGAACGCTCAGCGCCCATGAGTTCTACGTTCGCGTTCCCCGCCTCGCGGCCTGAGCGTTGAACTCGGGGGTCCTGAAGGTTCGACTCACGGGACCTGAGGGTTCGACACGCGGGACCTGAGGGTTCGACTCGCGGGTCAGACTTGGCCGAAGCCGCACTCCACCAAAGCGGTGAACAGGGCGTCGGCGATGCCGGGGGCGGCGGCGAAGGTGGCGTCCGCGCCCAGTTCCGGGGTTTCACCCGGCAGGTGGACGACCGCGCCCGCCTCCGCGGCCAGCAGCGCGCCCGCCGCCCAGTCCCACCGGCCCAGGGTGTGCTCGGCGTAGGCGTCCAGCCGGCCCGCCGCCACCGCGCACAGGTCCAGCGACGCCGCACCGGCCCGCCGCATGTCCCGCACCCGGGTCGCCAGACCCGCCCACGCGTCCGCCTGCCGCTGCCGCCGCTCCGGCCGGTACGCGAAGCCGTAACCCAAAAGGGACAAGTCCAATCGGGTGGCGTCCGAGACCCGCAGCCGCCGCCCGTCCAGCCACGCCCCGCCGCCCCGCGCCGCCGTCCACACCCGACCACTGGCCGGCTCCACGACGGCGCCAGCCACCGACTCCCCGTCGACCTGCGCGGCGACGGAGACGGCGTAGTGCGGGATGCCGTACAGGTAGTTCACCGTGCCGTCGATCGGGTCGACGACCCAGGTCAGGCCCTCGACGGCGGCGCTGCCGCCCTCCTCCTCCCCGATGACCGGCTCACCGGGCCGCAGCTCGGCGAGTCGGCGCCGGACGAGCTGTTCGGCCGCCCGGTCGGCGGCGGTCACCACGTCGGTGGCGCTGCTCTTGGTGTCGACATCGGTCACGGCGGCTTCGCGCGTGGTCACGGCCAGCTCGCCGGCCTCCTTGGCCACGAGCACGGCGACGTCGACCAATGAGCGCGGATCGAAACGCAACTGTTCCTCCTGCGTCACTCTCACGGGACTATCGGAGACCTGCAGGCTAATGTCTGCGGCCACGGTTACTGAATCGAGTAGGAAGGGCCACGGGGATGGGCATGACCCGCGGGTTCGGCGTGGACATCGGCGGTTCCGGCATCAAGGGCGGGCTCGTGGACCTCGAAGCGGGGGCGCTGGACGGTGAGCGCCTGCGCATCACCACGCCCCAGCCGTCGACCCCGGACTCGGTCGCCGACGTGGTCGCCGAGATCGTCGAGAAGTTCAACTGGGACGGTCCGGTCGGCGTCACGCTGCCGTGCGTCGTCAAGCACGGTGTCGCGCACTCCGCCGCCAACGTCGACAAGGCGTGGATCGGCACGGACGCCGCCGCGCTGTTCGCCGAGCGCCTCGGCCGGCCCACCGACCAGGTCGTCGTCCTCAACGACGCCGACGCGGCCGGGATCGCCGAGATGCGGTTCGGTTCCGGTGTCGACCGGGACGGCCTGGTGGTCCTGCTGACGTTCGGCACCGGCATCGGCAGCGCCCTGTTCCTGGACGGCAAGCTCGTCCCCAACACCGAGTTCGGCCACCTGGAGGTCGACGGCCACGACGCGGAGAAGCGCGCGGCGGCCTCGGTGAAGGAGGACAAGGGCCTGACCTGGGCGGAGTGGACGCCGCGCGTGTCGCGCTACATCAACGTCCTGGAGAACCTGATCTGGCCGGACCTGGTCATCGCGGGCGGCGGGGTCAGCAAGAAGGCGGAGAAGTGGCTCCCCCTGCTCGAGGTGCGCACCGAGGTGGTGGCCGCCGCCCTGAAGAACGACGCGGGCATCGTCGGCGCCGCCGTGGCCGCCGCGCAAGGTCTCCGGCACTGATTTCCGGGGCGTTCCACCTGCGAGAACGCGTGCCGGACCACCTCGGATGACGCCGGGGCGCAACGGCACGCGATTCTCGTCGTTACAATGGAACGGTGCCCCGCTGACGAACGATCCGGCGGGGGATCCCCCGTACTCAGGCGACCGAGGTTCGCGCCCTTCGGTCGACCTTGATCGACAGTCGCGAAAGGGCGTACGTGGCAGCCGCGAAGACGACTCAGGCAGCTCAGGCTGACGCCGAGGAGACGCCCAAGGCCACCTCGGCGAGGAAGGCCCCGGCGAAGAAGCCGGCGGCGAAGACCGCCGCGGCGGGGAAGACGGCCACGCGGGCGCCGCGCAAGACGGCCGCCAAGGCCGCCGCTGCCGCGCCTGGCAAGGTGAAGAAGGACGGCGAGGAACCGGAAGACCTCGAAGGCGCTCCAGACGCCGAAGATCTGGTCGACGACGTCGAGCTGATCGACGAGCCGGTCGAGGAGGAGCCCGCCGAGGAGGAGGCCAAGCCCGGCGAGGGCGACTTCGTCTGGGACGAGGAGGAGTCGGAGGCCCTGCGGCAGGCCCGCAAGGACGCCGAGCTCACCGCCTCGGCCGACTCGGTCCGCGCCTACCTCAAGCAGATCGGCAAGGTCGCCCTGCTCAACGCGGAGGAGGAGGTCGAGCTCGCCAAGCGCATCGAGGCCGGCCTCTACGCCGCCGAGCGGGTGCGCCGCGCCGAGGACGAGCAGGAGAAGCTGACCCCGCAGATGCGCCGCGACCTGCGGTGGATCGTGCGGGACGGCGAGCGGGCCAAGAACCACCTGCTGGAGGCGAACCTCCGCCTGGTGGTGTCGCTGGCCAAGCGCTACACCGGTCGCGGCATGGCGTTCCTGGACCTGATCCAGGAGGGCAACCTCGGTCTGATCCGCGCGGTGGAGAAGTTCGACTACACCAAGGGCTACAAGTTCTCCACGTACGCGACGTGGTGGATCCGCCAGGCGATCACCCGCGCGATGGCCGACCAGGCCCGCACCATCCGCATCCCGGTGCACATGGTCGAGGTCATCAACAAGCTGGGTCGCATCCAGCGCGAACTGCTCCAGGACCTGGGCCGCGAGCCCACCCCGGAGGAGTTGGCCAAGGAAATGGACATCACCCCGGAGAAGGTGCTGGAGATCCAGCAGTACGCCCGGGAGCCCATTTCGCTGGACCAGACGATCGGTGACGAGGGCGACAGCCAGCTCGGTGACTTCATCGAGGACTCCGAGGCCGTGGTGGCCGTGGACGCGGTGTCGTTCACGCTGCTCCAGGACCAGCTCCAGTCGGTGCTGGCGACGTTGTCCGAGCGCGAGGCGGGCGTGGTGCGGCTGCGGTTCGGCCTCACCGACGGCCAGCCGCGCACGCTGGACGAGATCGGCCAGGTCTACGGCGTGACGCGGGAGCGGATCCGGCAGATCGAGTCGAAGACGATGTCGAAGCTTCGGCACCCCTCGCGGTCGCAGGTGCTGCGCGACTACCTGGACTGATCGTCCAGCCTGAAGGCGAAGGTGGGCCCCGTGACCGATCGGTCACGGGGCCCACGCTTATTCACTCGAACGGACGATGCCACCGGTCACTCTCGGTGGTGTCCTGGTAGTGGGCGCAGCCGCCGGGGGGCGGCGTCGGGGCGCGCCCGCCACAGGGGGAAATCCGATGAGTGAACGTCGCACTGAAGCACGCCTTTCGCGCCTGGCCTCGGCCCACGCGCTGGACCGGCAGCCGTGGCCGGAGCACGCCAACAACGGCGAGGAGGGTGACTACCCGTACGTCGCCAACTTCGGCAAGGGCCTGCCGCACGACGAGGTGGGCCAGGTGCGCCCGGAGGCGTACAACACGCTGCTGAGGGCGCTGGCCACCGGCCGGTCCGAGGACTTCGAGCGCATCCCGGTCGGCGGGTCCGCGAAGCTGACCAACCCGCAGGCCGGCCTGGCGTTCGACCTGGAGGGCCCGGACCCGCAGTCGCTCGTCCTGCCGCCCGCGCCGCGCATCGACAGCGCGCGCCACTCGGCCGAGGCCGTCGAGCTGTACTGGATGGCCCTGACCAGGGACGTCCCGTTCGCCGAGTACGACCGGAACCCGGTGATCGCCCAGGCCGCGGCGGAGCTGTCGCGGTTGAGCGACTACCGGGCGCCGAAGGTCGACGGGCTGGTCACGCCCGCCACGATCTTCCGCGGCGGCACGCGCGGTGACGTGCGGGGGCCGTTCCTGTCGCAGTTCCTGCTGCGCGACATCCAGTACGGCACGCTGCGCGTCCCGCAGCTGCACGACCGGGTGCGGCCCAACCGCGACTACCTGACCGGCTTCGACGCGTGGCGGGCGGTGCAGGAGGGCGGGAGCACCCCGCCGATCGAACGCGACCACGTGGTCCGCCGGTACCTGCACGACGCCCGCGGCCTGACGAACTACGTGCACTTCGACGCGTTGTACGAGGCGTACCTGAACGCGGCGCTGATCCTGCTGGACCTGGGCGCGCCGGTGGACCCGGGCAACCCGTACCGGCACTCGCGCAACCAGCTCGGGTTCGGCACCTACGGGCCGCCGCACCTGCTGTCGCTGGTCACGGAGGTGGCGACGCGGGCGTTGAAGGCGATGTGGTTCCAGAAGTGGTTCGTGCACCGCAGGCAGCGGCCGGAGGAGTTCGGCGGCCGGGTGCACGCGCACCTGACCGGGTTGCGGGACTACTCGATGATCGACCGCGAGGTGCTGGACTCGGAGGCGGTCAAGCTGACCTACGACCGGCACGGCTCGTACCTGCTGCCGCAGGCGTTCCCGGAGGGCTCGCCGACGCACCCGTCGTACGGCTCGGGTCACGCCACCGTCGCGGGTGCCTGCGTGACGGTGCTGAAGGCGTGGTTCGACGAGTCGTGGGTGCTGCCCGACCCGGTCGTGTCCGACGCGGCCGGCACGGCCCTCGTGCCCTACACCGGCGGTGACGCGCTCACCGTGGGCGGCGAGCTGGACAAGGTGGCGGCGAACGTCGCGACCGCCCGCAACATGGCGGGCGTGCACTGGCGGACCGACTTCACCGAGGCGGTGCTCCTGGGCGAGGCGGTCGGCATCGGTGTGCTGCGTGACCACGTCCGGGTCAACCACGAGGACGCGTCGTTCGGCTTGACGCGGTTCGACGGGCGCCGGATCACGATCTGAGCCGTCGGTGGAACGGATCGTGAACCGGACGGATCATGTCCGGATCGTGGAACGGGGAGCCGTGTTCGCTCTGGGCTGACCAAAGTGTTACCCGTCACACCGGCGACTCCGCCGAACCCACCTTCTGGAGCATCAGGGGTGCGTCGAACGCCGTATTCGCAGGTCGGAAATCCGTTGCCACGACAGCGGAACGTGAGCAGGGGCCGATCGAACCGGTGGAAGTGGCAGGTTCCGGGTACCTCGGCGCCGGGTAAATGACGAGTGACGCGGGTCGCCACGATCCAGGGAACACTGACTTACGCCCGCGCGTCTGCAAGAGTGGAAGCAGCGAACACGGCGCACCCGCCAGATGCGAAGTGGTCGCAGCTAGGTGTGAGGGCACCGATCCCCGGTGCCGGGACGGAGGGAGATTTCCATGACTACGACGCTCACCCGCCCCGCGTTGACCGCTGCCGACCGCTGCGACCGCTGCGGGGCTGCTGCCCAGGTTCGCGCCGTGCTCCCCTCCGGGGGCGAGTTGCTGTTCTGCGGGCACCACGCCCGTGAGCACAGCACCAAGCTGCGTGAGCTCGCTGCCGAGTTGCAGCAGGGCTGAACACCACGAGTCCCGGCAGGGACTCGTAGCACCCTAGCCGTCCGGGGCGGGGATCCGAGAGGATCCCCGCCCCCCTCATTTTTCCGGCGTACCCACCCACCGTCGGGTCGGCGATACTCGTCGTGACGGAGGGGGTGCCGGTGATCGAGTCGGTTGATCTCGTGGTGGCGGCGTTGGCCGCGGGTGCGACGGCGGGTGTGACGGACACGGCGTCGACCGCGGTGAAGGACGCCTACCAGGGTTTGAAGTCGCTGACGCGCCGGGCTTTGCGCCGCGGCGGGACCGACGAGGAGCCCGCCGATCCGGAGGAGTTGCGGGCGGCGCTGGTCGCGGCGGACGTCGACGCGGACGCCGAGCTGGTCGCCGCCGCACGCGCGGTGCTGAAGCTGACCGGCCGGGCGGACGCGTTCCACGTGCACGACAACCAGGGCGTGCAGATCGGCGACAACAACACCATGACGCTGCACTTCGGCCGCGAGTAGCCGTCCCGTGGACATCCGCGGCAACGTCGGCGTGCAGATCGGCGACGGGAACGCGCAGCACCTCCACCTGCCGCCGCGGCCACCGGTCCGGTGGCCCGTGCGGGTCGGCGTCCCGCCGCCGCTCGCCGACCGCTACCAGCGCCGCGACGCCGAGTCGGCGGTGGCGGAGACGTCCGCGGTGCTGTCCGGTTCGGGCGGTGTGGGCAAGTCGCAGGTGGCGGCGCGGCACGCGCACTCGGTGTGGCGGGACGGGTCGGTCGACCTGGCGCTGTGGCTCACCGCCGGCACGCGGTCCGCCGTGATCAGCGGTTACGCCGACGCGGCCGACCGGGTGCTGCGCGATCCCCCGCGCGGTCCGGAGGACGCGGCGGCGGCTTTCCAGGCGTGGCTCGCCTCCACTCACCGGCGGTGGCTGATCGTCCTGGACGACGTGCAGGACCCGGCGGACCTCAGGGGCTTGTGGCCGCCGACCACCCCGACCGGCCACGTCGTGGTGACGACCCGCCGCCGCGACGCCGCGCTGGTCCGCGACGACCGCCGGGTGGTCGAGGTCGGCGTGTTCACCGAGGCGGAGTCGGTGGCCTACCTGACCGCGAAGCTCCCGGGGCACGACCAGCTCCGCGAACTGGCCGGTGACCTGGGCCACCTGCCGCTGGCCCTGGCGCAGGCGGCGGCGTTCATCGCGGACAAGCCGCTGCTGGCGGTCGCCGGCTACCGCGCCCGCCTGGCGGACCGCCGCCGCACGCTGGCGCAGGTCATGCCAACGGAGCGCGAGCTGCCGGACGAGCACCGCGACACCGTGGCGGCGACCTGGTCGCTGTCCGTCGAACGCGCCGACAGCCTCCGCCCGGAAGGGCTCTCCCGACCGTTGTTGGAGTTCATCAGCCTGCTCGACCCGGCGGGCACGCCGGTCACCGTGCTCACGCAGGCCAACGTCCTGGCGCACCTGGGGGTGGACGCCGAGGCCGTCGCGGACGCGCTGGCGTGCCTGCACCGCCTCAGCCTCGTCACCGTGGACGCCAGGGCCGTCCGAGCGCACGCCCTGCTGCAACGCGCCGTCCGCGACACCATCGACCCGGAGCGGCTCACCCTCCTGGCCCACCTCGCGGCGGACGCGCTCCTGCTGGCCTGGCCCGCGCACGAGACCGACAGCGCGCTGACCGCGTCACTCCGATCCGTCACGAACGCCCTGCACGCCAACACCACGCCGGCGCTCTGGGAACCGCGGGCGCACGCGGTCCTGTTCCACAAGGGCAAGTCGCTGGGCGAGGCGGGCCTGGCAGCCGAGGCCGTCGCGCACTTCCGGGAACTGCGGCGGCAGGCGGAGCACCACCTGGGCGCCGATCACCACGACACCCTCCACGCGGGCCACGAAGTCGCGTTCTTCACCAGACGGGCGGGTGGGGACGCCGAGGCGGTCGCGGAGTACGAGCGCCTGGTGGTGGACTCGGCGCGCGTCTTCGGCCCGGACCACCGCGACACGCTGGCCGTCCGCAACAACCTCGCGATGGCGCGGACGACGAGATCCGACGCGATCGCGGAGCTGGCGGCCCTGCTCGCCGACCAGCTCCGGGTCCTGGGCCCGGACGACCGCGACACCCTCACGACCCGCGGCAACCTCGCGATGGCGCGCGCCGAGGCGGGTGACCGGACCGAGGCGATCGTCGAGCTGGACGAGGTCCTGGCCGGTCTCCTGCGGACGGTCGGCCCCGACCACGCGAGAACCCTGACCGTCCGCCAGGACCTCGCCCTGTGGCGGGGTGGCGCGGGCGACGTGCCGCACGCCGTCGCCGAGCTGGCCCGGGTGGCGGAGGACCGCCGTCGCGTCCTCGGCCCGGACCACCCCGACACCCTGCGCACCCGCTACCGGTCGGCGCAGTGGCGGGCGCTGGGCGGCGACGTCGCGGCCGCGCTCGCCGGGTTCCGGGACCTGCTGGAGGACCAGCTCCGGGTCCTCGGCCCCGATCACCCCGACGTGGCGGTCACCCGGCGAGCCGTGCGGCGGTGGTCAGATGTCGCCGAGGACGGGTTCGAAGGCCAGCTCGGCGGCGCCGATGAGCTTGGCGTCACGCCCCAGCGGCGACGAGACGATCTTGGTGCCGCCGACGGCGCGGGAGACCAGTGACCGCTGCTGCACGGTGCGGCGCAGCTGGTCCACCAGGGTCTCCGGCAGCGCCGTGAACAGGTCGCCCAGCACCACCAGCTCCGGCCCGAGCATGTTGACCACGGTGATCAGGCCCATGGCCAGCCACTCGGTGAACTCCCCCAACCGGTGCGCCACGCTGTCCGGCGACCCGGCCAGCGACCGCAGCTCGGCCACCACCGTCCCGCGCGGAGAGTCCTCGGGCAGGGCGAGGGCGCGGCACAGCGCCGCCTCCCCCACCTCGGTCTCCCAGCAGCCCTGGCAGCCGCAGTAGCAGCGCCGCCCGCCGGGCCGCACCACCATGTGCCCCAGCTCGCCGACGTAGCCGCCCGTGCCGCGCAGCGGCTGGCCGCTGGAGATCACGCCGCCGCCGATGCCGACGTCGGCGGAGATGTAGACCATGTCCGACGACCCGCGCGCCGCGCCGCGCACGTGCTCGGCCAGGGCGCCCAGCTCGGCGTCGTTGCCGACCTGGACGGGGACCTTGAGCACCGCCGAGAGCCGTTCGCCCAGCGCCACGTCGGTCCAGTGCAGGTTCGGCGCCTCGTGCACCAGGCCGTCGGCGCGGCGGACCACGCCGGGCACGGACACGCCGACGCCGACCGCCTGCACGTCGAGCTCGTCGGCCAGCAGCTTGGCCGAGTCGGCGACGTGCGTGATCACCTCGCCCGGGTCGCGGGACCGGTGGTGCAGGTTCCACGAGTCCCGGCCGAGGATGTCGCCGCCCAGGCCGACCATGGCCATCGCCACCTGCTCGACGCGGATGTCGATGGCCATCACCACGGCCGCGTGCGGTTGCGGCAGCACCAGCAGCGACGGGCGGCCGGCGCCGGAGCGCTGCGCCGGCACCCGTTCGGCCACCGCGCCCGACTCGGCCAGGCCGTCCACCAGGGCTTTGATCGTGCTGCGGTTGAGGCCCAGCTCAGCCGCCAGCGACGCCCTGGTGGAGGGCCCGTCCACGTGCAGCCGGCGCAGCAGCGCCGTTCTGTTGTGCCTGCGTACCTCGTCGGGTCGGGCTCCCGCGGTCGGTGTGCTCACGTCAGCGGACGGTGGACGCCGCCCGGCGGCGGGACAGCGCGTCGACACTCGCGGCCAGGAGCAGCACGAGGCCGGTGACGATGAACACCACGGCGGCGGGCTGGTCGAGCAGGCCCATGCCGTTCTGGATGATCGCGAGCACCGCGCCACCGATGACCGCGTCGCGCAGCTTGCCCTTGCCGCCGAACAGCGACGTGCCGCCGATCACGGCCGCGCCGACCGCCATCAGCAGCGTGTTGCCGCCACCGGCGTTCGGGTCGACCGAGCCGACCTTCGACGAGTAGACGATCGCGCCGATGGCCGCCATCGAGGAGGCGATCACGAACACGCTCATCCGGATCTGCGCCACGTTGATGCCGGCGCGGCGAGCGGCTTCCTGGTTGCCGCCGACGGCGTAGACGTGCCGGCCGTAGCGGGTGCGTTCGAGCACGAACGTGCCGATGACCAGCAGGACGAGCACGATCGGCACCACGAACGGCACGCCGGTGATCACCACGAGGTCGCTCTTGGAGCGGTTGAGCGTCAAGGCGTAGGTGGCCACCGCGCCCAGCACGAGCACCACGCCGACCTTGACCAGCACGATCGGGGTGGGCGACGCGACCAGGCCGCGGCGCAGCCTGCTGAAGTGGCGGCCGAGCACGACCGCCCCGTAGCCGCCGGCGGCGATGACGAACAGCGCCCACGAGCCCGCGGTGCTCAGGTTGCCGTTGGCGACGTTGAAGATCACGTCGTCGCGCAGGCCGAGCGTGCCGCCCTCGCCGATGAACTGGAGGATCACGCCGCCCCAGGCCAGGAACAGCGCGAGGGTCACGACGAACGAGGGGATGCCGACGCGGGCGACCAGGAAGCCGGTGATGCAGCCGATCGCGGTGCCGACGCAGACTGCCAGCAGCATCTCGACCCACGGGTTGGCGGGCACCCCGACCAGCGCGATGACCAGCGCGATCACCGACAGGGCGACGCCCGCCCAGATGCGCATGAGCCCGGCCAGCACGGCGGCCAGCGCCAGCAGTCCGCAGAAGAGGTAGAAGACGGTGTCGCCCATGCCGCCGAGCAGGTTGCCGCCGTTGATCAGGTGCAGCGCCATCACCGAGGCGGTGACGCCGGAGGCGGTGCCCGCGGACAGGTCGATCTCGCCCAGGAGCAGGACGAACACCAGCCCCATGGCGATGATCACGACGCTCGCGCCCTGCGCGAGGAGGTTGGCGATGTTGCCCAGGGTGAGGAAGGTGTCGGCGAGCGAGCTGAACACGATCAGCAGCACGACCACGCCGAGCAGCGCGGGCAGGGAGCCGAGTTCGCCGCCACGCAGCCGGGCCGTGTAGTCGCGCACCGCCTCGCCGGTGGACTGGGACGTGGTGTCGATGCCGAAGTCGGAGATCGCGCCCTGAGGGGCGTCCGGGGACGTCTCGCTGGTGGTGTTGGTCATGCTGCGTTCCTCGTCGTGGGTGCCTTGCGCGGCGGCATCAGATGGTCGCGGATTCGGGTCGGGCGATGCCCAGGTCGCCGGAGCGGCCGGCGGTGATCAGCTCGACCACCTGGCCGTGGGTGACGTCCTTGGTGTTGACCTCGGCCGCCATCCGGCCCAGGTACAGACAGGCGATGCGGTCCGCGACCTCGAACACGTCGTTCATGTTGTGGCTGATCAGCACGACGCCCAGGCCCTGCTCGGCCAGCCGGCGCACCAGGTCGAGGACCTGGCGGGTCTGGGCGACGCCCAGCGCCGCGGTCGGCTCGTCCAGCAGCACGACCTTGCTGTTCCACAGCACGGCCTTGGCGATGGCCACGGTCTGCCGCTGACCGCCGGACAGCGACGCGACCTGCGTGCGCACCGACTTGACCGTGCGGACCGACAGCGAGGTCAGCGTCTTGCGGGCGGCCTGCTCCATGTCCGCCTCGTCGAGCATGCCCAGCTTGCCGCGCTCACGGCCGAGGAACATGTTCTGCACGATGTCGAGGTTGTCGCACAGCGCGAGGTCCTGGTAGACGACCTCGATGCCCAGGTGCGCGGCGTCACGCGGGCCGTTGATGTGGACTTCCTCGCCGTTGAACAGGACCTGGCCGGAGTCGGTGGGGTGGATGCCCGCGATGCACTTGACCAACGTCGACTTGCCCGCGCCGTTGTCGCCGACGAGGGCGGTGACCTGGCCGGGGTGCACGTCGAAGTCGATGTCGTGCAGGACGTGCACGGGACCGAAGCTCTTGTTGATGCCGCGCAGCTCGAGGATCGGCTCGCTCACTGGAAATTCCTCCGTCTAACCCGTCTGAAGGGGTCCAACCCGTTCTCGGGTGCAGCCCCACACGTGGGTGGGCGCGCCGAGGCGGGGTGCGTCTCCCACACCCCGCCCCGGCGCGAGCCTTGACTTACTTGATGCCGAGCTCGGTGCAGACGGCGGCCAGGTCGCCGCCGCAGATCTCCGTCGCCTTGACGAAGCCCGCGTCCACGACCGTCTTGACCTTGTCCTTGGTGATCAGCTGCGCGGGCAGCAGGACCGACTTGACGTCGCGGTTGCCGGTGGTGTCCTTGGTGACGCCGGTCGCCATCTTGTCGGCGGCGGCCGTGTCGCCCTTGGCCAGCGCGGAGGCCAGCTTGGCGGTGGCCTCGGCCTGCTCGTTGATCGGCTTGAACACGGTCATGAACTGGTCGCCGCGCAGGATGGCCTGCAGGCCCTCCGGGGTGGCGTCCTGGCCCGTGACCGGGACCTTGCCGTTCAGGCCGTACTTCTTGAGCACGGTGATGATCGCGCCCGCGAGGCCGTCGTTGGCGGCGACGACGCCGTCCACCTTCTGGCCGTTGCCGGTCAGGATCTGCTCGAAGGTGGTGCCACCGACCTGGTTGTCCCACTTGTCGATCGGCTTCGACTGGACGAGCTTCAGGTCGCCGGCCTCGTACTTCGGCTTGAGGACCTTCTGCTGGCCGTTGTAGAACAGCGTCGCGTTGTTGTCCGTCGGCGCGCCCTCGATCTCGATGATCTCGGCCGGCTTCTTGCCCGGCGCGAGCGCGGCGAGGCCCTCGACGAGGCCCTGGCCCTGGAGCTCGCCGACCTTCTCGTTGTCGAACGAGACGTAGTACTTCGAGCTGCCGCCCAGGTTCAGCCGGTCGTAGTCGATGACCGGGATGCCCTGCGCCTCGGCCTTCTTCGCGACCGTCGCGCCGATCTCGCTGTTCGGCGTGGCGATGATCAGCACCTTGACGCCGGCGTTGATCATGCCGTCGGCGAGCGTCGAGAACTTCTGGACGTCGCCCTGGGCGTTCTGGATGTCCGCCTGGAGGCCCTCGGCCTCCAGCGCCTTCTTCAGGAGCGGCTTGTCGAAGCCCTCCCAGCGCGCGGAGCTGGCGGTCTCGGGGAGGATGACGCCGACCTTCGCGCCGCCCGAGCCGCTGTTCGTGTTGGTGTCCGAGGCGGGTGAGTTGCCGCCGGACGTGTTGGCGCCACATGCCGTCATGGCAACGGCGAGGCCGGTGCCAACGGCGATGAGAGCGAGGCTCTTGCTGCGCATCCGCCATCCCTTTCACGCAGGAGCGTAAATGTTGTGGCGCACAACGTATGCCGGGACAGGCGGTGACCGGAAGCACACTTGACCGGTAAAGTAGGCACGATGCGCTAACGGGCAGGTAACCGAACGGACATCTGACTACTCCTAATGCAGTAGTCGGTTACCTCAGGTCACAACAAAGGTCACCACGAGCGCAGCGTGGCGATCCGCTCCTCGAGCTGTTCGATGCTCGCCATGGCGGTCGGCGGGCCCCCGCAGTACTCGCGCAGCTGGTTGTGGATCTTGCCGTGCGGCTTCTTCGTGCGGTGGTGGTGCATGGCCACGAGCGTGTTGAGCTCCTTGCGCAGCTGCGCCAGCCGCTCCTGCACGCTCGCGGTGCGCGTCGGCGCGGGCGGCGGGGCGGGCGCGGCGACCTGGCGCTTGCTGGCCTCGACCAGCTGCTTCTCCTGGCGCTGCCGCAGCAGCGCGCGCACCTGGTCGGGCTCCAGCAGGCCGGGCAGGCCCAGGTACTCCTGCTCCTCGTCGCTGCCCGCGAACGCGGCCGTGCCGAACGACGAGCCGTCGTAGATCACCTGGTCGAGCTCGGCGGAGGCGCCCAGCGCGGTGAACGCCCTCTCCTCCTCGCCCGGCTCGTCCTTGACCTGGTTGGCCTGGGACAGCAGCTCGTCGTCCCAGCCGTCCTTCTCCCGGTGCGGCTTGCCCAGCACGTGGTCGCGCTGCTGCTCCAGCTCGCTGGCCAGCCCCAGCAGGACCGGCACGCTGGGCAGGAACACGCTGGCCGTCTCGCCCTTGGCGCGGGCGCGCACGAACCGGCCCACGGCCTGGGCGAAGAACAGGGGCGTCGAGGCGCTGGTCGCGTAGACGCCGACGGCCAGCCGCGGCACGTCGACGCCCTCCGACACCATCCGGACCGCGATCAGCCAGCGGTCGGTCGAGGCGGAGAACTCGGCGATCCGGCCGGACGCCTTCGGGTCGTCGGAGAGCACCAGGGTCGCGTCGTGGCCCGTATTGCGCTTCAGGATCTCGGCGTAGGCCCTGGCCACGGTCTGGTCGGTGGCGATCACCAGGCCGCCCGCGTCCGGCATGCCGCCCTCGCGCAGCTGCGTCAGGCGCATGTCGGCGGCCTTGAGCACCGACGGCATCCACTCGCCGGTCGGGTCCAGCGCCACCCGCCACGCCCGCGCCGTCTGCTCCTGGGTCAGCGGCTCGCCGAGCCGGGCGGAGAACTCCTCGCCCGCGCTGGTGCGCCACTGCGCCTCACCCGAGTAGGCGAGGAAGATCACCGGCCGGACGACGCCGTCGCGCAGCGCGTCGGAGTAGCCGTAGGAGTGGTCCGCGCGGCTGCGCTGCACGCCGTCCGGTCCCGGCTCGTAGCTCACGAACGGGATCGGCGAGTCGTCCGACCGGAACGGGGTTCCGGTCAGGCACAGCCGCCGCACGGCGGGCGTGAACGCCTCGCGGATCGCGTCACCCCACGACTTGGCGTCGCCGCCGTGGTGGATCTCGTCGAGCAGCACGAGCGTCTTGCGGTTCTCCGTGCGCACCCGGTGCAGCATCGGGTGCGCGGCGACCTGGGCGTACGTCAGCGCGACGCCGTGGTAGTCGCGGGAGGTCATCGCGTTGGTGTTGCGGAAGTTCGAGTCGATCGCGATGCCCGCCTCGGCCGCGGCCTTGGCCCACTGGTGCTTGAGGTGCTCGGTGGGCGTGACGATCGTGACGGCCTCGATCGTGCGATCGGCCAGCAGCTCGGCCGCGACGCGCAGGCCGAACGTCGTCTTGCCCGCGCCGGGCGTCGCGACGGCCAGGAAGTCCTTGGGCTTGGCGGCCAGGTACTTGGTCAGCGCGCGGCGCTGCCAGGCGCGGAGGGGACGGGTCGTGGCGACTTGCGGTTGCGACAACCTCGAACCCTTTCTGCGCTGATCAGCGGCCGTGCCGCGGTGCCGGTGCGGCGGTGTTGCGGTGGTGGACACGCAAATGCCCTCGGTGCGGGTGACCGTCGAGGGCATCGACAGCCTACCCGCTGCGGGCGCGCCGCACGGTCTCCGATGCCGCGAAATCACCCGGCATGCACCATGCTTGATGTTGCGATGGGTTCGCCGAGGGACGACACAGCACGCAGCGCGGGTCGCAAGGGACCCCTGCGCCTGTTGGCGCGCACGCTGTCGAAGGCGTGGGACGGCAGCATCTTCTCCGAGGCGGCCGAGGCGGCGTTCTGGCAGGTCCTGTCGTTCCCCCCGCTGCTGCTCGGGCTGCTGGGCAGCCTCGGGTACCTCGGCGACTGGTTCGGGCCCGAGGTCGTCAGCGCGGTCAAGGACCGGATCATCGCGACGTGCCGGACGATCTTCAGCCAGGACGTGGTCAACGGGGTGATCGTGCCCACCGTCGACCAGATCCTCACCACCGGCAAGGGCGAGATCGTCTCGGTCGGCTTCCTGATCTCGCTGTGGGCCGGGTCGTCGGCGATGTCGTCGTTCGTGGACGCGATCACCGCCGCGCACGACCAGTACGGCGTGCGCAACGAGGTGTGGCAGCGGATCTTCGCGCTGCTGCTCTACATGGCCAGCCTGGTGCTGCTGATCATCGGCCTGCCGGTGGTGGCGCTGGGCCCGGACCTGCTGCCGCAGGTGTTCCCGGACTCGTGGCAGCCGACGATCGAGTCGTGGCTGAGCGCGTTCTACTACCCGGGCATGGCGGTGCTGCTGGTGCTGGCCCTGGCGACGCTCTACAAGCTGTCGCTGCCGAACAAGCTGCCGTGGCACCGGCTCGTGCCGGGCGCCGTGCTGGCGATGGCGGTGTTCCTGCTGTCGTCCATCGGGCTGCGGCTCTACATCCGGTGGATCACGACCACCGGGTACACGTACGGGGCGCTGGCGACGCCGATCGCGTTCCTGCTGTTCGCCTACCTGATCGGGCTGGCGATCACATTGGGCGCCTACTTCAACAGCGCGTTGCAGGAGATGTGGCCGGCGCGGATGACGCGGCGGCAGCGCCGGCGGTGGCAGCGGCTGGAGATCGAGCGCGCCGCCGAGCGCATCCGGTCCGACGAGGTCAGGCAGACACCGAAGGCCGACCGCCCCCACACCGCGCCGTCACCGGCGGACGCGAACCACACCGTGCCGCTGCCGGTGGAGCGCCGGACGCGCGAGACGCCGGTCAGCGGGCACGGGTCGGGCCCCGGCGGGTCGACGCCGGGGCCTTCCTAGCGGGTCCTACTCGCCGCCGCCCTTGGGCAGGCCGTCGTAGATCTTCTTGCACTCGGGGCAGACGGGCGAGCCGGGCTTCGGCGACTTCGTCACCGGGAACACCTCGCCGCACAACGCCACCACGTGCGTGCCCATCACCGCGCTCTCCGCGATCTTGGCCTTGCGCACGTAGTGGAACATCTTCGGGGTGTCGTCCCCGGTGTGGTCCGTGCCTTCCGGCCGGGTCTCCACCTCGGGCAGAGTCTGCGTGCTCACGCGAACAGCGTACCTGGGATGATGGCCCCTCGTGAGCACGCCGAGCGTCACCGACGAGGTCCGATCCGCCCTGGCCGAGAACCGGCCGGTGGTCGCGTTGGAGAGCACCATCCTGTCCCACGGGCTACCGCCCGGCCGCAACCGCGAGGTCGCCGAACGGCTCGAAGGCGTGGTGCGCGCCGCGGGCGCGGTGCCCGCCACGATCGCCGTCCTCGGCGGCGTCCCCAAGATCGGGTTGACCCCCGCCGAGCTCGACCGCGTCTGCGACCCGGCCAACGACCTGGTGAAGCTGTCCCGGCGCGACCTGGGCGCGGCGTACGCGCTCAAGCGCGACGGGGCGACGACGGTCGCGAGCACGGCCGCGCTCGCGCAGGCCGCGGGCATCGGGGTGTTCGCCACCGGCGGCCTGGGCGGCGTGCACCGGGGTGCGCGCGAGACGTGGGACGTGTCCGCGGACCTGGACGTGCTGGCCACGACGCCGGTGCTGGTGGTGTGCTCGGGCGTGAAGTCGATCCTGGACATGGGCGCGACGCTGGAGCTGCTGGAGACCCGCTCGGTGCCGGTGATCGGCTTCGGCACGGACCGCTTCCCCGCGTTCTACCGGCGCGAGTCGGAGTTCGGCGTGCCGTGGCGGGTCGACTCGGCCCGGGACGCGGCGGCCGTGGTGGCGGCGCACCGGACCGTGCCCGGTTCGGCGGGCGTGCTGCTGGCCAACCCGATCCCGGTCGAGTTCGAGATGGACGCCGACCTGCACGAACGGCTGCTGTCGGAGGGCCTGGAGCTGCTGCGGGAGCGGAACGTGCACGGCAAGGAGGTCACGCCGGTGCTGCTGGAGCACTTCCACACCGCCAGCGGCGGGGTGAGCCTGGACGCCAACGAGGCGCTGGTCGTGTCGAACGCCTCCCTGGCCGCGGCGGTGGCCGTGGAGCTCGCGTCGTGACTTCGATCGTGGTCGTCGGCGACGCCGGGCTGGACGTGGTGGCCCGGCACGCCGGGCCGATCGTGCACGGCGGCGACTCGCGGGCGTCGGTGACCATCGAGCCCGGCGGGGCGGGCGCGAACACGGCGGTGTGGCTGGCCGCGTGCGGCACGTCGCCGGTGCTGGTCGCGCGGGTCGGCGCGGACTCGGCGGGGCGGCAGGTGCACGCCGAGCTGACGTCGGCCGGGGTGCGATGCGCGTTCGCCGTGGACACCGAGGCGGCGACGTGCTGCGTGGTCGTGCTGGTGGACGAGACCGGTCAGCGCAGCATGCTGCCCGACCGGGGCGCGAACGCCCGCTTCTCCCCCGGCGACCTGGACCAGGGGCTGCTGCGGGACGCCTCCCACCTGCACCTGTCCGGGTACGTGCTGCTGGACGCGTCGTCGCGGCCGGCCGGGCTGGCGGTGCTGCGCGCGGCCCGCGAGGCGGGGCTGACCACGTCGGTCGACCCGCAGTCGTCGGCGTTGATCTACGACGGGTTCCTGGACGACGTCCGGGGCGTCGACCTGCTGCTGCCCAACACCGAGGAGCTGGTGGCGCTCACCGGGTCCGCCGAGCCCGCGTCGGCCGCGGCGCTGCTGGACGTGGTGGGCGCGGTGGCGCTGACGTCCGGCGCGGACGGCGCGAGCTGGGTCGACCGGGACGGCGTGGTGTCCGTGCCGGCGGAGGACGTCGAGTGCGTGGACTCGACCGGCGCGGGGGACGCGTTCGACGCCGGGTTGCTGGCGGCGTGGCTGTCCGGGGCGTCACGCCGGGACGCGCTGCTCGGCGGGGTGCGCGCGGCGGCGCGGGCGGTGTCCGCGGTCGGCGCGCAGCCGAGCGGTCAGCCCTCGATGACGTGATGCGGGCGCGACTCGATCGCGCGGTGCTCCTTGACGAACCGGCTGGCCTTCTCCGCCTTGCGGGGAGGCCGGTCGTTCGCGATGAGCACCGCCATCCACGGCAGCGGGACCGACAGCACGATCAACGCCAGGGCCAGCCACCACGTCTGGTAGAAGACCATCGCCAGGATGAGGCACGGGATGCGCGCGCCCATCATGATCGCGTACTTGCGCTTGCGCGCGGCGTGCTGCTCCTCGTAGGAGGGCGCCGCTTCGGTGATGAGCACCGGTGTGCCGTCGCGCTCGGGACTGACCATGCCTCCATCGTCCCACCGCGTGGGCCGGACGGATACCTGCCCGGTGTGTTTTTGCTTGCTGCTTCCGCCGGGCCCCGCGACCGCCGCGCGGGCGTGCCGGTGACCTTAAGATCCCGTTGTGGTCGCCCTTGATCGCCTGGTCGACGTGCTGGGGAGCCTCGGCACGCACCTGAGCTGCGCGCCCCGGGGCCGGGGCGTGGACCTGCGCGGGGTGGCGCTGCACGACCCGGCGGAGCACACGGCCGCCGCCCCGGACGACGTGCTGCTCGGGTTGGGCGTGCCCTCCCCCGCCGCCGCGGCCCGGTTGGTCGGCACGACGGCCGCCGCGGCGGTCGTGCTGCACGGCGCCCCGCCGCTGGACGAGCGGGTGCTCGCGGCGGCGAAGAAGTCCGGCGCGGCGGTGCTGCTGGTCGACCCGTCGGTGCCGTGGGGGCAGTTGGCGAACGTCGCGCAGACCCTCGTGCTCGGCGGCCAGGGCTCGGGCGACCTGTTCGCGGTGGCGGACGCGATCGCGGCGGTGGTCGGCGGGCCGGTGACGATCGAGGACCAGCAGTCGCGGGTGCTGGCCTACTCCTACCGGCAGCAGGGCGTCGACCCGGTGCGGGTGCAGACGATCCTGGGGCGGCGGGTGCCGGAGGAGGCGTGGCAGGCGCTGGACGCCTACGGCGTGTTCACCCACCTGGCGCGGTCCGACGAGCCGCTGTTCGTGCCGAAGCTGACCGACCAGCTCGGCGGGCGACTGGTGGCGGCGGTGCGGGCCGGGCGCGAGCTGCTGGGGTCGGTCTGGGTCGAGGTGGACGAGCCGGTGGACGCGGCGCGGGCGTCGGCCCTGGTGGACGGGGCGCGGACGGCGGCGCTGCACCTGCTGCGGGCGCGGGCGTCGGCGGATCTGGAGCGGCAGGCCGAGGCGGACCTGGTGATCGAGGCGTTGGACTCGGGGCTGCCCGCGAACCTGGCCCGGCTGGGGCTGCCGTC
This sequence comes from Actinosynnema sp. NPDC091369, assembly GCF_044757065.1. Lineage (NCBI taxonomy): Bacteria > Bacillati > Actinomycetota > Actinomycetes > Pseudonocardiales > Pseudonocardiaceae > Actinosynnema > Actinosynnema sp. NPDC091369. The sequence goes on from NZ_JBIVUG010000006.1 coordinate 34,600, forward strand.
GACCGACCTGCGGGTCATCGCCGTGCAGGCGCACGCCGGCGAGGGTGAGCACGGCGCGGCGCTGCTGGCGTTCTCCCGGGCGACGGCGGGTTTCGGCTGGTCGCGGCCCGGCCGGTCGGCGTTGTTCGGCAACGTGCTCTACACCGTGCTGCCGTGCGGCGACGACCCGTCGGCGGCGGTGGACTGGGTGCGGGCGCTGGGGCGCGAGCTGCCCGCGGAGGCCGTGGTGCTGGCCGGGGTGGGTGGTCGGGCGGATGCCGCGTCACTGCCCGCGTCACGCGGGGAGGCCGACGAGTGCCTGGCGCTGTCGGGCGGCGAGCCGGTCGTGTACGACCGGGCGTGGGCGCGGGTGTTGTTGCGGCGGTTGGCGGCGGTGGCGGAGGCCGGGCGGTTGCCGTCGCGCGGGCCGGTGGCGGACCTGGTGCGGCACGACGCCGAGCACGGCACGCAGTACGCGGTGACGTTGCGGGCCTGGTTGGCGGCCCAGGGCGATTCGCGGGAGGCGGCGCGGGTGCTGTCGGTGCACCCGAACACGCTGCGGTACCGGATGCAGCGGATGGCGGCGGTGACGTCGTTGCCGTTGGACGACCCGGAGCAGCGGCTGGCGATGGCCATCGCGCTGGCGATCACGCCGTGAGCGCGGCCAGTCCGCCGAGCAGCATGTCCAGGCCGAACTCGAACCGCTCGGCGGCGGTCTCGGCGGTGAACAGGGGGCCGACGGCGAGCATGTTGGCGAACGTGCCCGGCGGAAGTGAGGTCAGGTAGTCCCCCATCCGCCGGCCGCGGTCGGCGATCTCGGTTTGGTCGACCGCGCTCCACGCGCTGCCCTCGAACGCGAACGCCTTGGTGTAGAGGGTGAGGGCGTCGGCGGCGTAGGCGGCTCGGGTGAGCGGGAGGCCGCCCGCGCGCAGGAGGCTGAGCAGGGCTTCTCCGTGCCGCAGCGCGTTCGGGCCGATGGGGACCATGACCTGCCAGGCGACGCGGGCGATGCCGGGGTGCGCCTGCATGGCCGCGACCTGCCCGCCCAGCAGCTCCTTGACCTGGTGCTGCCAGCGGTCGGGGTCGGGCACGGGCAGCGGGACGTCCTCCAGGACGCGGTCCAGCATCAGCTCGACCAGCTCGTCCTTGGTGGCGACGTGGGCGTAGAGCGACGCCGGGCCCGTGCCGAGGGCTTGCGCGACGCGCCGCATGCTGACGGCGTCGAGGCCCTCGGCGAGCAGCACGTCCAGGCCGGTGCGGACGATCAGCTCCTGGGACAGGCGCGGCTTGACGGCCGGCTTGGCGGGCGGCGTCAGCCAGGGCGGGTCCTGCGTCATGCGAACACCGTACTTGACACGAACACCGTTCGTTCGGAACATCGTTCGAGTGACGAACACTGTTCGACCGAAGCCGATGATCGAGCTCACCGCGACCGTCGCCGCGCCGCCGGACGTCGTGCTGGCCCGGGTGGAAGCGGCGATCCGCGACGCCGGGGGCGGCCGGGTCGAGGTGGACCGCGCGCAGCGGGCGGTCGCCGTGCAGGGCGGGTGGTGGTACCGCGGCGAGTACGAGGTGGAGGCGACCGCCGACGGCACCCGCCTGACCCACCGCGTCCGCAACGTCGCCCGCTGAGGCCGCTGGGCCGTGCCGCTGGCGAACCGCCTGTTCCTCGGTTACCGCGCGCAGGTTTCTCGCACTTTCGGCGCGTTCGTGGCGGGCCTGAACGTTGAATTCGGGGGTCCTGAACGTTCGACTCTCGGGACCTGAGCGTTCGACTCTCGCGTGAGTCCTACGTTCGGAACGCGCGTGTCGAACGCTCCGGTACCCCGAGTTCGACGTTCGGGTGGGCTGGTCGGGCGCGGGTGGGTGGGGCGCGAGACGATGACGGCGTGCTCCCTGATCTTTCCGCCGACCTGACCGCACGGCTGCGCGAGGCGTTCCGCGCCGCCGACTACGACGCGGACGGGGTGGTCGACGTGCTCGGGCCGCAGGCGCACGCCGCCCTCGGCCGCGGCGAGCCCGAGGCCGCCCGCCGGGCCACCCGCGACGCGGGCGCGCTCGGCACCCTGGTCCGCCTGTTCCTGCTCGGCGACACCGAGCCCGAGGCCGCCGTCCGCGCGGCCCTCCCGGACGTCGACCTGGACACCGCCGTCAAGGCCGAGGTGCTGCGCGGTGACGGCGACGGGCTGCGCGCCGGGCTGGACATCCGCCCCTACGGCGACGACGAGGGCTCCTGGTGGGTCATCGCCGACCAGGACGCCGACCAGCGCGGCGGCCCCGTGCCCGCCGACCACGTGCTCGGCGTCGGCCACGCCTCCATCAGCCTCGCCCGCGCCACGTCGCGCCGCCCGGTCGGCACCCTGCTCGACCTGGGCACCGGCTGCGGCGTCCAAGCCCTGCACGCGAGCAGGCACGCGGAGCGCATCACCGCCACCGACCTGTCCGACCGGGCGCTCGCCCTGGCGGCGGGCACGTTCCGGATCAACGAGGTGGACGTCGAGCTGCGCCAGGGCGAGTGGTTCGGCCCCCTGCGCGGCCGTCGGTTCGACCAGGTCGTGTGCAACCCGCCGTTCGTGGTGGGCCCGCCCCGGGTCGACTACGTCTACCGCGACTCCGGCCTGGGCGGCGACGACGCCAGCGCCCTGGTCGTGCGCCAGATGCCGGCGTTCCTCAACGAGGGCGGCGTCGGCCAGCTCCTGGCCTCCTGGCTGCACCGCAGGGGCGAGGACTGGGCCGACCGCGTGTCGTCCTGGCTGCCGCGCGGCGGCGTGGACGCCTGGTTCGTCCAGCGCGACGTCGCCGACCCCGCCCTCTACGTCGGCACGTGGCTGCGCGACGCGGGCGTGGACCCGCGCAGCGCCGAGGGCCGGGCCAAGGCCGCCGCCTGGCTGGACTGGTTCGCCGAGAACGACGTCGAGGGCATCGGCTTCGGCTTCGTCACGCTCCGCCGCACGGACGCCGAGCACGCCGAGGTGGTGTGCGAAGACCTGCGCCACGCCTTCGACGACCCGCTGGGTCCCGAGTCCGCCGCCTGGCTGGACCGGGTCGCCTGGCTGCGCGCCACCGACAACGACCGGTTGCTCGCCACCCGCTTCACCGTGCCGGAGACCGTGCTGCTGGAAGAGGTCTCCGCGCCGACCGACGAGGGCTGGGAGGCGGTCGTGCGCCGCCTGCACCGCGTCGACGGCCCCGGCTGGCAGCACGAGCTGGACGAGACCGCGGCGAAGCTGCTCGCGGGCTTCCGGGGCGCGCTGCCGCTGGCCGACCTCGTCACGCTGCTGGCCTACGCGCACGACCTGGACGCCGACGCGCTGGCCGCGGCGGCCCTCCCGATCGTCCGCGACCTCGTCCGGCACGGCATGGTGGTGCCCGCGTGAGAGCCGTTGTGGCACGCGTCACAGAGGCGTCGGTCACGGTGGACGACGAGGTGGTGGGCGAGATCGCCGAGCCGGGCCTGCTGGTCCTGCTCGGCATCCACGTCGACGACGACGTGGCCAAGGCGCACGTGATGGCGCGGAAGCTGCACGAGTTGCGCGTCCTGCGGGACGAGGAGTCGTGCGCCACGACCGGCGCGCCCCTGCTCGTGGTGAGTCAGTTCACGCTCTACGGCGACACGCGGAAGGGTCGGCGGCCGTCCTGGACGGCCGCCGCACGACCCGGGCACGCCGAGCCGTTGGTCGGGGAAGTGGTCTCGGAACTGCGCCGGAAGGGCGCCCGAGTACAAACCGGACGGTTCGGCGCGATGATGTCCGTGCGCAGTGCGAACGACGGTCCGTTCACCGTGTTGGTCGAACTCTAGATCGTTCTCAGGGAATCCTCAGGATTCGCGGCGCAACCGCTGTGACGGCAGTGACGTCTTCTGGTCATGGGAAGCGGGAACCATTTCGACCCGGTTCGCGTTTCCCCCAGTGACAGACACCGAAAGGTGGCCGCGCAGCGCAGCGCGGAGTGTGCGACACGACCGCACTGCCAGCCCGCGACACAAGGGGGAGGGAGCGCCATGACCGTCCCGAAGCTCCTCGACCGTCAGGTCGGGAACGAGACGACCAGCACGAGCGCCGAGTTGGACCTCGACGCCCAGGGACCGGCCGCGGACCTGGTTCGGGTCTACCTGAACGGGATCGGCAAGACAGCGCTGCTGACCGCGGCGGACGAGGTGGAGCTCGCCAAGCGGATCGAGGCGGGCGTCTTCGCGCAGCACAAGCTCGAGACCCACCCGGAGCTGCCGGAGGAGCGCCAACGCGAACTCCGCGCGTTGATCCGGGATGGGCACGTGGCAAAGAACCACCTTCTCGAAGCGAATCTGCGGTTGGTCGTTTCGCTGGCGAAGCGATACACCGGTCGCGGAATGCCGCTGCTCGATCTGATCCAGGAGGGGAACCTGGGTCTGATCCGCGCGGTGGAGAAGTTCGACTACACCAAGGGCTTCAAGTTCTCGACCTACGCGACCTGGTGGATCCGCCAGGCGATCACGCGGGGAATGGCCGACCAGGGTCGCACGATCCGGCTGCCCGTCCACCTCGTGGAGCAGGTCAACAAGCTCGCCCGGATCAAGCGCGACCTGCACCAGCAGCTCGGCCGCGAGGCGACCAACGAGGAGTTGGCCAAGGAGTCGGGCCTGACCCCGGAGAAGGTCGTCGACCTGCTCGACCACGCGCGCGACCCGGTGAGCCTGGACATGCCGGTCGGCACCGAGGAGGACGCCCCGCTGGGCGACTTCATCGAGGACTCCGACGCCACCGACGCGGAGAGCGCGGTCATCTCCGGCCTGCTCCAGGACGACCTGCGCCGGGTGCTGGCCACGCTGGACCCGCGCGAGCAGGCGGTGATCCGGCTGCGCTACGGCCTGGAGGACGGCCAGCCGCGCACCCTGGACCAGATCGGCAAGCAGTTCGGCCTGTCGCGGGAGCGGGTGCGGCAGATCGAGCGCGAGGTCATGTCGAAGCTGCGCCAGGGCGAGCGGGCGGCCAAGCTGCGGGCCTACGCCAGCTGAGCTGACGCGATACAGCGTCCACCCAGCGGGAAGTCACCGCTGCGCGGGATTGACTTGTGACGCCAGTCACGGCACGGTCGTGCGTTACACGAGCCAAGCGACACCTCCGCCCCATCACGCGGAGGTCGTCGCACGCCGAGGAAGGTCGGGGCGGTCGGGGGCCGGCCCGGCCTTCCGCATTCGGTCAGAGCCCCAGGTACTCCGCGAGCTTCTCGCGGAAGAACCGCACGTGCGCTTCGCGCTCCTCGCCCGCGTACCCGCGCGGCACGCCCTCCACGATCATCACGAGGCACAGGTACGCGCGGTACAGCGCGATCCGGGTCTGTTCGGCCGCGCTGAACGCCGGCACGCCGTACCCGGCCTTGAAGTCGTCGTCCAGGTCGGCGAACAGCGCCACGGTCGCGATCTCGGCCAGCGGGTCGCCGAACATCGCCCGTTCCGGGTCGATGATCCCCTCGATCCGGTACTGTCCGTCCGGGCCGCCGGCGAGGAAGATGTTCGCCTCCCACAGGTCGAAGTGCACCAGCACCGGGTCGGTCACCTCGTCCAGCAGGTGCGCGCGGGCCTCGAACGCCGGCCGCACGTCGGGCAGCTCCACGCCGAACCGGTCCGCGTCGGCCAGCACCGCGTCCACCATCGCCGTGAACGCCCCGCGCCACGTCGCCCCGTTCGGTCCCTGCACGTAACCGAACACGTCACCGGTGATCCGGTGCAGGTCGCGGACGATCACGCCCAGCTCGCGGCGCAACGCACCGTGCTCGGCGTCGGTCAGCCGGGGGCGCGCCGACGACCACGGCTCACCGTGCAGCGCCGTCATCATCAGCAAGCCGTCCTCGTGCAGCAGCAACCGCGGCACGGGCAGGCCGTGCGCCACCATCAGCTCGAACGCCAATGCCTCCGTGCGCATCAAGTCACGCTCGTGGGTGAGCAGCGGCACGTCCGGCGGCGGCGCGACCTTCAGCACGGTCTCGCGACCGTCCGCCGCCGTCAGCCGGTAGGCGGTGTTGAACATGCCCTCGGTCAGCTCGACGTGCGCGGCGAGCGGCACTCCGAGGACGCGGCGGACCAGGGCGTCGAGTTCGGCTTCGGGGAGCCGGCGCTTGGTGAGGCTGTCGACCACGACGCGAATCACACCACGCCCGGCGGGACCTGACGCCGGTGTCGGTATAAGTTCGGCGGAACCCGAAGCGCGCAAGGGAGCCCGCGACGTGACCTCGTCGAACCTGTTGGGACCGACGTTCCAGTACACCGACGTCCTGCCGCTGGCCAAGGACAACCACACCGAGTACCGGCTCGTGACGCCGGACGGCGTGTCGGTCGTCGAGGCCGCCGGACGGACGTTCCTCCAGGTGGAGCCGGCGGCGCTGACGCTGCTGGCCAAGGAGGCGATCCGGGACATCCAGCACCTGCTGCGCCCCTCGCACCTGGCCCAGCTGCGCGCGATCGTGGACGACCCCGAGGCCAGCGGCAACGACCGGTTCGTCGCGATGGACCTGCTGCGCAACGCGTGCATCTCCGCCGGCGGCGTGCTGCCCATGTGCCAGGACACCGGCACGGCCATCGTGATGGGCAAGCGCACCGAGTCCGTGCTGACCGGCGGCACCGACGAGGAGGCGTTGTCGCGCGGCATCTTCGAGGCTTACCAGGAGCTGAACCTCCGGTACTCGCAGATGGCCCCGGTCACGTTCTGGGACGAGAAGAACACCGGCACCAACCTGCCCGCGCAGATCGAGCTGTTCACCGCGCCGGGCGTGGAGCCGAAGTACGAGTTCCTGTTCATGGCCAAGGGCGGCGGCTCCGCCAACAAGACGTTCCTGTACCAGGAGACCAAGGCGCTGCTGAACCCCTCGCGGCTGGCCAAGTTCCTGGACGAGAAGCTGCGCTCGCTCGGCACGGCCGCGTGCCCGCCCTACCACCTGGCCGTGGTCGTCGGCGGCCTGTCGGCCGAGCAGAACCTGAAGGTCGCCAAGCTCGCCTCCGCCCGCTACCTCGACGGCCTGCCCACCGAGGGCTCGGCCGCGGGACACGCGTTCCGGGACGTCGACCTGGAGCAGCAGGTGCTGGAGCTGACCCGCAACTTCGGCATCGGCGCGCAGTTCGGCGGCAAGTACTTCTGCCACGACGTGCGCGTGATCCGGCTGCCCCGGCACGGCGCGTCCTGCCCGGTCGGCATCGCGGTGTCCTGCTCGGCGGACCGGCAGGCCAAGGCGAAGATCACCCCCGAGGGCATCTTCCTGGAGCAGCTGGAACGCGACCCGGCGCACTTCCTGCCCGACGTGACCGGCGAGGACCTGCCCGACGAGGTCGTGAAGATCGACCTGACCCGACCGATGGCCGAGATCCGCGCGACGCTGTCGGCGCTGCCGGTGAAGACGCGCGTGTCGCTGACCGGGCCGCTGGTGGTGGCGCGCGACATCGCGCACGCCAAGATCAAGGAGCGGCTGGACGCGGGCGAGCCCATGCCGCAGTACCTCAAGGACCACCCGGTGTACTACGCCGGTCCGGCCAAGACGCCCGAGGGCTACGCCTCCGGGTCGTTCGGGCCGACGACGGCCGGCCGGATGGACTCCTACGTGGAGCAGTTCCAGGCGGCCGGCGGGTCGCTGGTGATGCTGGCCAAGGGCAACCGGTCCAAGCAGGTGACGTCCGCGTGCGCCACGCACGGCGGGTTCTACCTGGGCTCGATCGGCGGCCCCGCGGCCCGGCTGGCCCAGGACTGCATCCGCAAGGTCGAGGTGCTGGAGTACCCCGAGCTGGGCATGGAAGCGGTCTGGAAGATCGAGGTGGAGGACTTCCCGGCGTTCGTCGTGGTGGACGACAAGGGCAACGACTTCTTCGCCGAGACCTCCGCCCCGACCCTCCAGATCTCGTTCCGGAAGTAAGCCCTACAGGTCGAACACGCCGAGCTTGGCGCCGCGCGTGAAGAAGTCCCACTCGCTGAAGGTGAAGCGCTGTGGGACTTCTTCAGGCCGGTTGCTGTTGCGGACGAGCACCTCGTCGTCCGTGCGCATGACCTCGACGCAGTTCGAGCCGGTACCGCTGAACTTCGTCCACTCGTGCGGCTTCAGGGCCATCAGGTCTCCTTCACGATCCGGGTCAGCAGTTCGCGGCTTTCCTCTGTCCCCAACGCCTTCGCACGGGTGTGGTCGAACAGCTCGGCGATCTTCTCCACCTGCTTGACCCCGTCGATGAAGTTGTCCCCGAACGGGACGTCGACGCTGGCCAGCGACGGCATCCCGACGGGCAGCCGGAACAAGGTCAGCGTAGTGCCGCTCAACGCGTGCGCCCCGGCTCCCTGCGGCATCACCTGCACCACGACGTTCTCCCGCTCGGTCATGGTCAAAATGTGCTCGACCTGCTCGCGCATGACCTCCCGACCACCGACGTTGGCCCGCAGCGCGGGTTCGGCGATGACGGCCCACAGCTTGAGCGGCGGCTCGCGGTCGGTCAGCAGCGCCCGTCGTTCCAGGCGCAGTTGCAGGTGCTTCTCCAGCACCTCGCCGCCCACCCCGCTGCCGACCATGAGCGCCCGCGCGTAGTACTCGGTCTGGAGCACCGCCGGGACGAGTTCGAACGAGGAGTACAGGGCGTCGGTCGCGATGGCCTCGACGTCCAGGATGCGGCGCAGCCAGGGCGGGATCGGGCCGCCGATCTTGCTCTTGGGCCGGCGGCGGTGCGCTTCGGAGTTGAGCGCGAACAGGTCCTCCCGGGTCTCGTCGTCGGCGCCGTAGAGGTCGAGCAGCTTCTCCAGCTCGGCCTGCTTGATGCCGCTGATGGCGTTCTCGATGTTGCTGACCTTGGTCAGCGTGCAGTGCAGCACTTCGCCCACGCGTTCCCGGGGCACGCCTGCCTCTTCGCGCATGCGGCGCAGCGTGGTGCCGATCTGGATGCGGGCGGCACTGCGGTGTGGGCTGGTCATCGCTCTCCTCGATCATCACCCGATCGGGACTTGTGCACATCGTGTACGTACGAGATAGTCGTCCCGAATTCGGAGAGTATACAACCAGGTGCGGGGAGTGAGTGGCGATGGGGTCGCGTTTCTACCAGGTGAGCTTGATCGAGTCGTCCGGGAGCGGCGTGTCGCTCTTCCGGCAGATCACCCGCGAGCCCGCGGACGGGACGGAGGACCTGCACGCGTGGATGGTGCGGACGTTGCTTGCCCACCGGTGCGACCTGGGGCTCTACGTCGGTGAGACGGGGGTGATCGTGGCGGACGAGGACCAGGTGGACGCCGACCTGTGGCTGGCGTGGGACGGGGTGGCGGCCTTCGCGACCGCCGAGTGACGGGCTCGCGGGGTAAAGCGGTCGCACGTTCCGGGCCGCTGTAGCACCTTGGCCGCATGACGTTCGACGAGTTGGTGGCCGAGGGCGCGGCCGTGCCGGTGGAGGGGTGGGACTTCTCCTGGTTCGAGGGCCGGGCGACGGAGGGGCGGCCGTCGTGGGGCTACTCGAAGCTCATGGCCGCCCGCATGGCCCGGGCCGAGGCGGCGCTCGACATCCAGACCGGCGGCGGTGAGGTGCTGGCGGAGATCCCGCAGGCGCCGCCCGTGCTGGCGGCGACCGAGTCGTGGCGGCCGAACCTGGAGATCGCCCGCCGCACCCTCGCTCCCCTGGGCGCGCGGGTGGTGCACGCCGAGGACGACGGGCCGCTGCCGTTCCCGGACGCGTCGTTCGACCTGGTGGTGAGCAGGCACCCGGTCGTGACGCGGTGGGACGAGGTCGGCCGGGTGCTGCGGCCGGGCGGCACGTACCTGTCGCAGCAGGTCGGCATGGGGACGTTGCGGGAGATCACCGACTTCATGATGGGTCCGCAGCCCGTCAGCGACGAGCGCAGCACCGAGCGGGCGGTGGCCGGGCTGGAAGCGGCCGGGCTGACGGTCGTGGACCTGCGGTCGGAGTCGTTGCGGGTGGAGTTCTTCGACGTCGGCGCGGTCGTGCACTTCCTGCGCAAGGTGGTGTGGGCGGTGCCCGACTTCACCGTCGAGACCTACCGGGAGCGGTTGGTCGCGATGCACGAGCACATCGGGAGGGAGGGGTCGTTCGTCACGAGTTCGGAGCGGTTCCTGGTCGAGGCGCGCAAGGACGGTCAGCCGCGGGTGTAGATCACCCCGAGCTTGTCGACCTCGCTGCCGGCCCGGCCTGTGAAGCCCGCGATGTGCCAGCCGGCGGGTGCGGTGAACGTGACCGCGTCGCTGGTCGGCGTGCCCGCGGCGACGGTCCGGCCGAGGTCGGTCGTGATGCGGACGGAGAAGATACGGGTGCGGCCGTCGCGTTGCCCCTGGGTGAGCGTGGCTGCGGTCAGGTGCTCGCCGGGTTGGAGGGTGAGCGTCGTCGGGGTGCCGCCGGTGCCTCCGTGGGTGCGGGCGGTGCCGTCGGCGAGCGTGATCCCGACGCGGTCGAGCCGTGCGCCTCCGCCGAGGGTCAGCGAGCGGACCGTCGTGCCGGGGTGGACGGTGTCGACGTCGGTGAACGGGGTGCCGTGCGGGCCGCCGAACGGGTCGCTCAGACGCAGGTGGTCGGCGAGCCGCCAGGTGAAGCCGACGGCGTGCGGGTAGTGGTCGGACAGCGGTTCGCCGTCGGCGTCGAGGAACGCCGCGTGGTCGTTGCGGTAGGTGGTGGCGGTGAGGTCGATGAACCCGTTGTCGCGGTAGAGGACCTTGTCCACGACTTCGCACGAACTGGTGACGTTCTGCGGGTCGCAGACGAGCGCCGGTGCGCCGGCGGCCGGTTCGACACCGCCCCGGACCAGCTCGACCCAGGCGTCGGTGAGGCCGTTCGGGTGGACCAGGTCGCGGATGTTGTCGCCCGTCCGGGTGTAGCGGGTGTTGGTGTCGCCCATGATGATCACCGCGTTGCCGGCCGAGTTCCGCGTGACGTACTGGGACAGCTGGGTGATGTTGGCGCGGCGCGCGGCGAGGTCGGCGTCCGTGCTGCCGGCGTTGGCGTGCACGTTGTAGAGGTCGACGTACACGCCCTCGGTCAGGCGGAGGCGGGCGAACGAGAAGCCCTTGGGGGTCAGGCAGTCCGTGCCGTTGCACCTGTCCCACTTCACGCGCGTGAAGTCGGTGTACGGGTAGGCGGAGAGGGTGTTGAGGCCGTCGCCGAACGGCACTCCCCCGCTGGTCGGCGTGCGGTGCGGGTGGTTGTCGGCGGCGTAGAGGGCGGCGTGGTAGTTGAAGTCCTCCTGGACGTTCACCACGGCGTAGTCGCGGATCCGCGCGCCGATGAGCGGGGTGTTCTCCGCCGGGTTGGAGCCGGACAGCGGTTCGGGGAGGCCGGCGACGTTGTAGGTCAGCACCGAGAACTGGCCGGTGGACTGGCCGGTGACGTCGGCGGACGCGGACGTGGTCAGCGCGGTGGCGGCCGACGCGGCGAGCACGACGGCGAGCAGCAGGCCGAGAGGTCGTCTCACGTCACCGGAGTCTGGTGGTCCGGTCGGGCCGGCCGGAACCGCTGACGCGAAACTTTCTCAGGTGTTCACCCGGTCGGACGCCCGTGCCCGCCGCACGCCCGCCGCGAGGTGGTCGCGCACCTCGGTCAGCGCCCGGATCCGGTCGTCCAGCACGGCGAGGCGGCGTTCGGCGACGGCGACCAGCTCCGGCGCGGGCTCGGCGTTCGCCACGTCACCGTCGAGGCAGTGCCGGAAGTGGGCGACGTCCTCCAGCGTGAGGCCGTGGTCGAGCAGGTAGCGGATCGAGCGCACGCGGGCCACCGCGCCGGGGCCGTACCGCCGGTAGCCGTTGGGCGCGCGGTCGGAGTCGAGCAGGCCCTGCTCCTCGTAGAACCGCAGCGCCCGCGTCGAAGTGTGGGTGGCCTGCGCCAACTCGCCGATCCGCACCCGTCGAACCTGGTGCGCGGCTCAGCCGACCAGCGCGCCGCCGTCCACGGGCAGCACCACGCCGGTCGTGTACGCGGCTTCCGGGCGGGCGAGCTGGACCACCCAGAACGCGATCTCGTCCGGCTGCCCGACCCGGCGCAGCGGCACGTGCGCGACCAGGGTTTCGCGCAGGGCCGCGGCTTCCTCGGGGCTGCGGTCCGGTTGCTCGTGCATGGGCGTCGCGATCGGGCCCGGCGCGACGGCCACCACCCGCACGCCGTGCGGCGCGTACTGCACGGCCCAGCTTCGGGTCAGGCTCTCCAGCGCCGACTTCAGCGCCGCGTACAGCTCGCCGCCGGGCAGTGGCCAGCCGCGCAGACCGATGGCCGTGCTGACGTTCACCACGACGCCGCGGGTGGTTTTGAGGTGCGGCAACGCGGCTTCGACCAGGCGGATCGGGGCGTACAGGTTCGTTTCGAGCATCGCGTCGCCGGACCGGACGGCGGCGTTGTTGACCAGCACGTCGATCCGGCCGAACGCGGCCACGGCGGCGTCGACCACCCGTTCCGCCTCGGTGACGTCGGCGGTGAAGGTGTGGACGCCGGGGTGGTCGGCGGCGGTCTCGTCGAGCGTGGCGGCGGTGCGGCCGACGGCGAGCACGGACGCGCCCCGCGCGGCGAACGCGCGTGCCGTGGCGCGGCCGATCCCCGTGCCGGCACCCGTCACGACCACCGCTTTTCCGGTGAAGATCGTCATGGGGCCGACCGTAGGGCTTGACGTCCGCGTGAAGGTCAAGCCGTCTCTTGGCGGGTCTCCAGGACGATCCGGCGGGAGCCGAGGGGCGCGTCGAGCGTGACGTCGAGCGGCACGTGGCGGATGTCGGCGGTGCACGCGGCGGCCGGGTACGTGGTGGTGACCAGCGTGATCATCACCTGGTCGCCGGACTGGGCCGTGACCTCGGCGCGCACGCGGTCGCAGCCGCCCTCTTCGCCCGTGATGCGGACCGTGCGGGCGTCGGCCGACGTCCACACCGGTTCCTGGTGGCCGAGCGCGCCGCTGTCGACCTGCGCCGACGGCACCTCGGTCTCGCCACCCGCCAGCGGTGCGGCGCTCGTCTGGGGTGGCGGGGGCACGAGCTGGGGCTCGCTTGAGGATGACAACGTTGTCGGGGCAGCCGAGGACCCGGTCGTCGCGGTGGTCGAGGACGACTGGCTGCTGCCGAACGGGGCGTTGGCGGTGGTGCTCGTGCAGCCCGCCAGCGCGACGAGGGCCAGGACGGCGGCGGCGACGTGGACGTGTCTCATAGCTTGAGGACGGTAGTCGCCGCCGTGGAGGTTGCAAGGGCGGTGCCCGGCCGACCGGGGGCAGGCCGACCGGGCACCCGAGGGGTTACTTCTGGTCCTGCCGGGTGCTCAGGACGACCTGGCGGTCGCCGAGCGGCGCGTCGAGCTTCGCGGTCAGCGGCGGGTAGCGGATGTCCATCGTGCAGACCGGCTGGTCCAGCGGCGTGGTCTCGACCAGCACCACCTTCACCACCTGGGCGTTCTGCTCGGCGATCTCGACGCTCGCCTTGCCGCAGCCGGCTTCCTGGGCGATGACGCCGAGCACGCTGCCGTCGCCCTCGGTCCAGGTGGTGGTGGGGTTGCCCTCGGGGACGCTGCTCGCGTCGATCCGTTCCTTGGGCACTTCCTTGCCGCCCGGCGGCACGGGGCTCTCGAACTCCGGCTCCTCGACGCTGGGCGAGGTCGGTTCGGCCGACGTGGTCAGCGTCGGTCCGCTGTTGCCCGGACCGACGGGCGTGGACGTTGCGCAGGCGGCGAGCACGACCAGCAGCACACCCGCGCCGATCGCGGTTCCAAGGCTTCTCATGTCCCAAGGACGGACCGACCCCACCCCCGGGTTGCCGCCCCTTCTTCACAGTTACCCAATCCAGTGAACCCGAGAGTCCTACGTTCAACGCGCGAGAGTCCTACGTTCAGGCACCCCGAGTTCAACGCTCGGACCGACCGCGCGGTATGCCGAGTGTTGAACTCAGGGGTTCTGAACGTAGGACTCTCGCGACGTGAACGTAGGACTCTCGCGGTTGGGGGGTTAGCGGAGGGCGTTGGTGAGGCCGGTGATGGCGTGGCGGAGGGCGTCGAGGCGCGCCGGTGAGGCGAGGCCCGCGTGGTACAGGTGGAACTCCTGGACGCCGGCCTCCGCGTAGGCCAGCCACTCCTTCAGCAGCTCGTCGCCGTCGGCCGGCTTCGGCGGCAGGGCCAGCACGTAGGCCGCCGTGCGCACGTCGGCCTCCGCGCGCAGGGCCCGGATCGCCGGCAACGACGCGTCCACGCCCGGCCAGCACGTCACGGTCAGCACGTCGACGTCGGCGTCGACGCCCCCGGCCACCGTGGCGAACGGCCCGGTGCCCCACGGGTCGGCCGTCGCGTGCGCGGCGATGCGCGTGGACGGCGAAGTCGACCGGATCAGGCCGACGAGGTCACGCCGGAGCGACCGGGACAGGTCCGTGCGCACCGAGCGCACGCTGTCAGCCTGCGCGCCCAGAGCCTCCTCCACGCTGCCGACACCGTTGTCGACCCCCGCGCGCACCAGCGCCCGCAACCCCTCCGGGTCGTCGTAACGCCGCACGCACCCCCCGCAGAAGCACAACGACAGCAGCTTCTGCTGCACCGCCGACCAGTCCGCGCCGTCGGTCTTCTCGTGGTGACCGCCGTGGAAGAACCCGAGCGGCCCGCACGCCTCCAGCACGATCCCGTCCGGCCGCCCGAGCGCGAGCACCTCGGACACCAGCGTCCGCGCGTACTCCACCACGTCCTCGTTCGACGGGCACAACGCGTACGGGTACAAGTCCCCGAAAGCGTTGCGTACCGCCACGTCCGGGTGAGCATCGCCCAGCCGGCTGCTGTGCGTCAGCACGGTCCACGCGTACACCGGCAGCCCGGCCGCCCTCAGAGCGTCCGAAGCCTCCGTGTACGAGTCCGCGCTGCCCATCCACGACGGCTCGGCGGGCACCAACCGCTTGCCCCGCCAAGCCTCTTCCCGCACCGGCAGGTAGAACGCCGCGTGCCGCGCGTCCACCATCCGGTGCGACGGGTGGAACGGCGTCGCGGCCCGCACCGTGTGGTACGACGCGGCCAGCGCGACCGCGTCCACCCCCAACGACGCGATCCGGTCGACGGCGGCCGGGTCGCCGACGACATCCCAGGGGTAAACGTGCGCAACGGTGGTCACCACCGGGGGCGCTTCCTCTCGTAGGACGGGTCGTGCTTCTGCATGTAACCGGTGTCGTCGCGCTGCACGAGGCCGCACGTCCGGTAGTTCTCCGCGAGCCGCGCCAGCGCGTCCCGGTCCAGCTCGACGCCCAGACCGGGCGCGGTCGGCACCGGCACCGCCCCGTCCACGAACGTGAACGGCGTGGTGATCACGTCGTCCGCGGAGTTCCACGGGTAGTGCGTGTCGCACGCGTAGTTCAGGTTCGGCGTGGACGCGGCCAGGTGCGTCATCGCGGCCAGGCTGATGCCCAGGTGCGAGTTGGAGTGCATGGACAGGCCGATGCCGAACGTCCGGCAGATCCCGGCCAGCTCCTTGGACCGCGACAGCCCGCCCCAGTAGTGGTGGTCGGACAGGATGACCTGCACCGCGTCGACCTCGACCGACCGGGCGATGTGCTCGAACGCGATCACGCACATGTTCGTCGCCAGCGGCATCGGCGCGCGTGCCGCGACCTCCGCCATCCCGTCGATGCCCGGTGCCGGGTCCTCCAGGTACTCGACCACGCCGTCGAGCTCCTCGGCGACCTTCAGCGACGTCTCGGGCGTCCACGCCGCGTTGGGGTCCAGCCGCAGCGGGTGGTCGGGGAACGCCTGGCGCAGCGCGTGGATCGCCTCGATCTCCTGCTCGGGCGGGTACACGCCGCCCTTGAGCTTGATCGAGCCGAACCCGTGCCGCTCGACCAGCATCCGGGCCTGCTCCACGATGCCCGCCGGGTCCAGCGCCTCGCCGAACTCGTCCGGCTCCGCGCCGGGGTGCCCGGCCCACTTGTAGAACAGGTACGCGCTGTACGGCACGGCGTCGCGCACCGCGCCGCCGAGCAGGTCGCTGACCGGGCGGCCGAGCGCCTTGCCGCGGATGTCCCAGCACGCCACCTCGAACGGCGAGAACACCCGGTCCACAGTGGACTCGACGGTGAGCGGCCCGGTCAGCCCGTGCCGGTCGGAGCCGGCCTCGCCGCCCAGCGCCGCCGCGATCCGCGAGTGCATCTCGTTCAGCGCGTGCACGTCCAGGCCCACCAGCGCGGGCGCGGCCGTGCGCATGCGGTTGAGGTGGCCGATGTCGCCGTAGCTCTCGCCGAGCCCGGAGATCCCCTCGTCGGTGTGCACCTCCACGATGGTGCGCAGCGCCCAGGGCTCGTGCACGCCCACCGAGTTCAGCAGCGGCGGGTCGCGGAACGCGACCGGGGTGATGACGATGTCGGTGATCCTCATGCGGACAGGCTCCGACCCGCCGCGACGATCTTCTCCAGCTCCGCCGTGTGCTCGGGCGTCGGGTCGAGCAGCGGCGCGCGGACGCCGCCGACGTCGAGCCCGGTGGCCCGCACGGCCGCCTTCACCAGTGACACCGCGTAGCCGGGCACCTTGTCGCGCAACTCGACCAGCGGCTTGTAGAACTCCAGCAGGTACCGGTTGACCAGCGCGTCGTCACCGTTGCGCACGGCGTGGTAGAAGCCGAGCGAGATCTCCGGCGCGAAGCAGAACACGGCCGACGAGTACAGGTCCACGCCGATGCCCCGGTACGCGGGCACGGTCAGCTCCGCGGTCGGCAGGCCGTTGAAGAACTGGAACGGCTTCTCCACCGACGACCGCACCGCGAGCACGATGCGGTGCAGCTGGTCGAGGTCGCCGAGCCCGTCCTTGAACCCGACCACGGTCGGCAGCGACGCGACCTCCACCGCCGTCTCCGGCGTGAACACCGCGTTGTTGCGCTGGTAGACGATCAGCGCGAGGTCCGACGCGGCTGCCACCTCCGTCACGTACCGCACCAGCCCCTTGGCGGGATTGGTCACCAGGTACGGCGGCAGCAGCAGCAAGCCGTCCGCGCCCGCCCCCTCGACGGCCTCGGCGATCCGCTTGGCCGTCGGCAGCGGGCCGCCGACGCCCGCGAACACCGGCACCCGCCCGGCCGTGGCCTCGACCGCGACGGCCACCGCCCGCTCGACCTCCGACGGCTCCAACGCGTGGAACTCGCCGGTGCCGCAGGCGACGAACACGCCGCCCGCGCCCGCCGCCACCCCGCGTTCGACGTGCTCGGCCAGCACGTCCTCCGCGAGCGCGCCGTCCGCGTCGAACGGCGTCACCGGGAAGAACAGCACCCCATCCAGTTGCATACCCAGACCTTCATCCCTTGATCGCTCCGGTGGTGATCCCACGCAGGAAGGACTTTTGCGTTTCCTCGCGCGGCAGCGCACAGGCGGCGAGCGCACTGACGGCGAGGTGGAGCAGCAGGGGCACATCGGCGCTGATGAGCGAGTCCCCGCCGACGTGGCAGTGGTTCGGGTGCGGTTCCGTGGGGCGGCCCCGACGTCGGGGCCGCCCCACGGGGTGGGTCGCGACGGCACCGCCGCCACTGGCCGTCGCCCCCACGTCTCGGGTGGTGTCGATCGGTGTCACCGGGTCACCCTGGGCGACTGCGCGGCCCGCGTCCAGGTTTTGCGCAACCCCGGTCGCGGGCGGGCGTTCACCGGTTCGGCGGAGGCCACCGCGGTGACGGGGTCTGCCGCGGCGCGGAGCCGCGCGCCGGGAAACTGGGTCCGGGGTGTCGGGTGACCTCGTCGTGCGGCACGTCCGGCCCACGGGCGGCGCGTGGCGGTGCGCCGCCGTTCCCGCTGACACGTCCCCGCAGGTCGGGTGCGTGCCAGGACCCGCGGCGGTGACCACCGCGAGGGCCGTGGCGCACCGGCGGGTGGGTGTCATGGACGGCGACTCCTGTTCGCGACGGCGAAGTTCATGTATATGAATCGCGGTCGTACTTGTGAACGTGTTGGGCGGACTGTAAGAATCGGCGCAGCGACGTGTCAAGAGCGTGTTGCCGGAACGTTTCCCGTGGAGGACTTGGTGACTGGACCCGCGTCACCCGCTCGGCCGAACGCGGTCAAGTCGGCCGATCGGACTGTGGAACTGCTCGAAGTGCTGTCGGCGTCGGACCGCCCGCTGACCCTGACCGAACTGCACCGCGAGCTGAGCTACCCGAAGTCGAGCCTCTACATGCTCTTGCAGACGCTCGTCGCCCGGGGCTGGGTGGAGCTCGACCCCACCCGCGGCACGTACGGCATCGGCGTGCGCGCCCTGCTCGTCGGCACGTCCTACCTCGACCACGACCCGGTGGTGCAGGTCGCCATCCGGGTGATGGAGCAGGTGCGCCGCGAGATCAACGAGACCGTCCACCTGGCCCGCCTCGACGGCGCGGACGTCGTCTACCTCGCCAGCCGCGAGTCCGAGCACCACCTGCGCGTGGTGTCCCGCGTCGGCCGGCGGCTGCCCGCGCACTCCACGTCGCTGGGCAAGGCGCTGCTCGCCGCCCGCACGCCCGCCGAGGTCGACGCGATCCTGCCCGCCCGGCTGACGCCGTTGACGCCGAACACCATCATCGAACGCCCGGCGCTGCACGCGCAGCTCGCGGGGTTCCGCGCCGTCGGGTACGCGCACGAGCGCGAGGAGAACACGCCCGGCCTGGGCTGCTTCGCCGTCGCCCTGCCCTACCGCAACCCCGTGCTCGACGCGATGAGCTGCTCCGTGCCGCTGGGCCGGCTGGACCCCGACCACGAGCGCCAGGTCGTCGAAGCGCTGCTGCACGCCGCCCGCACGATCACCGAACTGCTGCGCCAGTTCGGCCGCTGATTCCGTTTTCGCGAAAGGGCTCGATGTGACCGCACGAATCCTGATCACCGGCGCCGCCGGCATAGTCGGCACGCTCATGCGCACCCGGCTGGCCGCGCCGGACCGGACCCTGCGCCTGCTCGACATCGCGCCGCTGCCGGCGGCGGCCGACGGTGAGCGGGTCGAGCTGGTGACGGCGTCGGTGACCGACCAGGCCGCGATGGAGGAGGCGTGCGCGGGGGTCGACGCGGTGATCCACCTCGGCGGGCACAGCCTGGAGCGGCCGTGGGCGGAGATCCTGGACGTCAACATCAACGGCACGCACGTGGTGCTGGAGGCGGCGCGGCGGGCCGGGGTGTCCCGGGTGGTGCTGGCCAGCTCCAACCACGCGGTCGGGTACTACGAGCGGGCCGACGGCGAGGCGGGCGACTACCTGTTCCCCAAGCCCGACACGTACTACGGCGTGAGCAAGGTGGCGCTGGAGGCGTTGGGCAGCCTGTACGCGTCGCGGTACGGGATGGACGTGATCGCGATCCGGATCGGGTCGTGCTTCGAGAAGCCGCGGGACGCGCGGATGCTGTCGACGTGGCTGTCGCCGGACGACGGGGCGCGGCTGTTCGAGGCGTGCCTGTCGGCGCCGTCGCCCGGGTTCCGGGTGGTGTGGGGTGTTTCGGACAACACGCGGCGGTGGTTCTCGCTGAGCGAGGCCGAGGCGTTGGGGTACAAGTCAGCGGACGACTCCGAGGTGTTCGCCGCGGAGGTCCTGGCCGGTGGGGAGCCGGACCCCGGCTCGCCGGCCATGACGTACCTGGGTGGCGTGTGGTGCACGCCGGAGTTCGACACCGCGGTGAAGGAGGCCGGTCGATGAGCGGCGGCGTGCAGGGGTACGACCCGCGGACCGGCGAGCCGGTGGGCGACGCGGTGCCGGAGACGTCGGACGTCTCGGTGGACGCGGTGGCCCGTGCGGCGGAGGCGGCGTTCCCGGCCTGGTCGTCGTCGTCGGCGGTGGAGCGGGCCGCGGTGCTGGACGCGGTGGCGGACGCGCTCGATGCGGCGGCTTCGGACCTGGTGGACCTGGCCGACGCCGAGACGGCGCTGGGCCGGCCGCGGTTGACGACGGAGCTGAAGCGGACCACGAACCAGCTGCGACTGTTCGGGGACGTGCTGCGCGAGGGCAGTTACGTCGAGGCGACGCTGGACTCGGCGAACCCCGACATCATCCCGCCGCGCCCCGTGCTGCGGCGGATGCTCCGTCCACTCGGGCCGGTCGGGGTGTTCGCGGCGTCGAACTTCCCGTTCGCGTTCTCGGTGGCGGGTGGTGACACGGCCTCCGCGCTGGCCGCGGGGTGCCCGGTGGTCGTGAAGGCTCACCCGTCGCACCCGCGGACGTCGGAGGAGACGGCGCGGATCGTGGCGTCCGTCGTGCCGGCGGGCGTGTTCGGCATCGTGCACGGGCAGCAGGCCGGCGTGACGCTGGTCAAGCACCCCGCGATCAAGGCGGTGGGCTTCACCGGGTCGACCGTCGGCGGCCGTGCGCTGTTCGACCTGGCCAACTCGCGCCCCGACCCGATCCCGTTCTACGGCGAGCTGGGCAGCGTCAACCCGACCGTGGTCCTGCCCGACGCCGCCGCCGCGCGCCCGGAGGGTTTCGCGGCCGAGTTCGTGGGCTCCCTGACCCTCGGCGTGGGCCAGTTCTGCACCAACCCGGGCCTGCTCTTCGCCCCGGCCGCCCTCCTCCCGGCCCTGGCGGACGCGGTCTCCTCCGCCACGGGCGGCCCGATGCTGAACGAGCGCATGAGCGACTCCTACCGCTCGGGCACGGACGACCTGGCCGCGTCCGGCCTGGCCGACCTGGTCGCATCGGGCACCGCGCCGAGCGAGGGCTGGAGCGTCGAACCGCGCCTCTTCCAGGTGCCGCTGACGACGTTCGCGGACAACCTCGACAAGCTGACCGAGGAACACTTCGGCCCGGCCGCGATCGTGGTCACCTACACCGATCCCGCCGAACTGGAACTGGTCCTCCCGCGCCTGCCCGGCACGCTCACCGGCACCGTCCACGCCGCCGAGTCCGAGCACGAGGCCGCCGGCCGCGTCGCGGACGCGCTGCGGCCGGTCGTCGGCCGGCTGATCTTCAACGGCTGGCCGACCGGCGTCGCGGTGGCGTGGGGCATGCACCACGGCGGCCCGTGGCCCGCCACCACCAATCCCCTCCACACGTCCGTCGGCTCCACCTCGATCCGCCGCTGGGTCGCCCCGGTCACCTACCAGTCGTGGCCGGATGCCCTGCTGCCCGCAGAGCTGCGGGACGGCAACCCGCTGGGGATCCCGCGGCGGGTGGACGGCGTGCTCGGGGTCCACTGACCGGAATCCCCGGCCGGCCGGAGGCTCCAGTCCTATCGGAAGCTCCGGCCGGCCGGGCTCCAGCGTTAGCGGGTGATCGAGCCGGTCGGGTTCCGGTGCCGGCGAGGGCTCCAGCCGATTGGGATGGCTGACCGGTCGGAAGGCTTGATCGGTCGTAGCCGGCCGAGGCGGTCGTTCGGTGGAGCGGGCGCTGAGCCGGCCTGTGTGTGAGTCGGGCTCGGTCCGGTGTTCGAGCCGGGCCGGGTCAAGTCCCGGGTTGGGCGAGGCGTCGGGGTGGACTGGGTTGAGGCGAGGCGTTGAGGTGGGCTGGGCTGGGGATCGGTCGTTGGTTGGTGGGGCGGGTTGGGGCAGAGGTGGTTGCTCGGGTTTCCTCTTCGTTTCAACCGACGTTTCAGGGGATCGATAACGGGGTTTTGGTTGAGTGGTTCTGGCAGGTTCACTCGATCGTGGAGGCGATGATCGACGTTGAGCCTGGTCAAGGTAGTGGTGGTGGGAGATTTTGGCCAGCGAATCGGAGAACGCGGTTGGTCATTGCGGTCCTCTCAGCTGGCGGCGGTGAGGGCCTTGCGCCCCAGCAGGTCGATGGCGGCGTAGACGCTGCGCAGGGTGGGTGCGGCGACGCCGGTGAGCCGGGCGATCTCGACGACCGCGCCGATGATCGCGTCGGTCTCCAGCGCCTTGCCCGCTTCGAGGTCCTGGAGCATCGACGTCTTGTGGTGGCCGACGCGCTGGGCGCCGTCGATGCGCTTCTCGATGGAGACGCGGGGCCGGCAGCCGACGGCGTGGGCGACCGCGATGGTCTCGGCCATCATGAGGGCGACGAGCTCGCGGGTGTCGCGGTGCTCGCACATCTCGGCCATGGTGTCGCGGGTAAGGGCGCTGAGCGGGTTGAAGGCGACGTTGCCCATGAGCTTGACCCAGATGTCGTCGCGCAGGCGGGTTCGATGGGTGCTTTGAGGCCGCCCGCGACCATGGCCGCGCTGAGCCGTCGGCAGCGGGTGGAGGTGGTGCGGTCGGGTTCGCCGAGGGAGAAGCGGGTGCCTTCGACGTGGCGGATGACGCCGGGGGCTTCGACCTCGGTGGAGCAGTAGACGACGCAGCCGATGGCGCGGCGGGTGTCGAGGACGGCGCTGACGCGGCCGGCGGGGTCGACGGCTTCGATGCGGGTGCCTTCGAGGGGGTGGCCGGTGAGGCCGTGGAAGTACCACCAGGGGATGCCGTTCTGGGCGGCCACGACGGCGGTGTCCGGGCCGAGCAGGGGGGTGATGAGCGGGCCGCAGGTGGCGTACTGGTGGGCTTTGAGACCCAGGAACACGTAGTCGACGGGGCCGATGTCGGCTGGGTCGTCGGTGGCGTGCGGTGCGGCGGTGAAGCCGCCTCGGGGGCTGTGGACCCGGACGCCGTGGCGGCGCATGGCTTCCAGGTGCGCTCCCCGTGCGACGAGGTGCACCTCCACGCCGGCGCGGTGCAGTGCCGCTCCGACGTACGCGCCGATGGCTCCGGCTCCGAGAACTGCGACTTTCATGTCGTCCCTCACCTTCGCAGTAATTGCATACAGTATGTTGTATGAGGTACCGAGCGAGGGCCCGATTGCTTTTTGCATACGAAAATCTGTATGCTGAAGTCCGGGCATTTCCGACACCTGCCCGAGGAGGCGACCGTGAGCCAGCCCAACGCGCCGCTGATCGGCGCGGGATCCACCCGTCGTGCGGCCCGCGAATCGCTGAGCAGCGCCGCTGCCCGCAAGGTCGAGCGGCCCGCGCCGTTGCGACAGGCCGTTTACGAGGCCCTGCTCGACCTGATCGTCAACCGTACCCTCAAGCCCGGCCAGCACCTCGTCGAGATCGAGCTCGCCGAGCACCTGGGCGTGAGCCGCCAGCCGGTGCGCGAGGCGTTGCAACGCCTGCAAACCGAGGGCTGGGTCGACCTCCGCCCGGCGCAGGGCGCGTTCGTGCACACCCCCACCGACGAGGAAGCCGACCAGCTCCTCGCGGTGCGCAACGTCCTGGAGACGTACTCCGCCCGGCTCGCGGCTGAGCACGCCACGGAAGAGGACGTCAAGCAGCTCCGCAAGCTGCAGAACGAGGGCGTCGCCGCGCTGAAGGCCAAGGACGTCGAACGGGTCGTCGCCGCGAACGCCGCCCTGCACGCGTTCATCACGCAGCTGTCCGGCAACACCGTGCTGGCCGAGATGATCGCCACGGTCGACCGCCGCGTCCGCTGGTACTACGCGCCGCTCGCGCTGACCCGGGGCAAGGACGCCTGGACCGAGCACGCCGACATCATCGACGCCATCACCCTGGGCGAGCCCGCCGAAGCGGCCCGGCTGATGAACCAGCACACGGAACGCACGCGCGCCGCCTACCGCGAGCACCTGGACGCCGGCCAGTCGAAGTGATCGGCGGCGACCTCCGACCGGAGTGACAGGGGCCACCACGGTGGCCCCTTCATCCGTGTCCGGGTGACGGGCCTCACCTTGTGGGCGTTTTGTATACGATAGTCTGTATTCTGGATGTAACACCTCCGGCCGGCACGACTGGTGCGCGCCGCCAGCCGCGCCACTTGGCCATCTCGCCGGGGTCGTCGGTGTCGAACATGAAGCCGCGCGCCGGCATGGCCTCCTCCTCCCCCGCGTGCCGCAGGCCGCGGATGCGGGGGATGTGGGCGCCCATGCCGGCGCCGCTGTCGCGCAGGTGCAAGCGTGTACCACATCTGCTGCATGCCGGACGGGCCGGCGAAGGCGATGGAGCCGACGATGATCGGGAACCAGGCCGCGCTGAGCGCTTCGGGCGGCAGGTAGCCGAAGTGGGACATGCCGGTGATGGTGGACACGACGTCCGACCAGGTGCCGACCATCGCGGCCACCACCGCCGTGCCGACGACGAGCAGCCCGATCAGCAGGGACAGCACGTTTTCCAGCAGGGAGTAGATGACCTTGGCCAGGCTGAACAGCACGCCGACCAGGATCAGGCCGACGCAGGCCGACACGGTCCACGGTATGCCGGTGAGCTGCTCCAGGGCCGCCGCGCCGGCGGAGAGGTGCCCGGGCCAGATGTAGACCAGGATCGCGACGGTGAAGAAGAACCACATGATCGGTTTGAACACGCGGGCCGCGCCGAAGAAGATGCTCTCACCGGTGGCCATGGCGTAGCGGGCCATCTCCAGCATCACCACGGCCTGCAACGTCACGCCGATGAGGAACAGCCAGCGGATCTCCGGGCCGAACAGCAGCACGAGCCGCGGCCACATGTAGGACTCGCCCATGCCCACGCCGAGCGCGACGAGGAACACCGTCGGGCCCAGGATGTGGATGGACGGCGGGGCGTCGGGCAGTTTCCTGATGGGCATCGCTTCCAGCCGCCCCGCCCGCCACACGCGTTCTTCCGGCGGAGGTGCGGTGACGTCCGCGCCCGATCGCGGTTCGGCGGGCGAGTTGGGTGTATCCACAATGGACCTCCCGGTGAGTTGCAGCTTCTGAAGGCGGCGCTCCCCCTTCACAGCAGCCCGGCGGAGCGGGCCCAGCGGTACTCGGCGCCCAGCACGGCGACGGGCTTCTCCGTGGTGTACGGGTAGGCCACGATCCCGTGCCGGTACAGGTGTTCACTGGCTTCTTCGACTTCCACGTCACCGGAGAGGGAGGCGACGACGGGCTTGTGGACGCCCCGCTCCCGGTAGTGCCGGACGACGTCGACCACGAGTTCGGCGAACACCATCGGCGGGGTGACGATGGTGTGCCAGTAGCCGAGGATCAGGGCGTGCACGCGTTCGTCCTCCAGGCCGAGGGCGATGGTGTCGCGGTAGGTGGAGGGTGGTTCGCCGCCGGTGATGTCGACGGGGTTGCCCGCCGCGCCGAACGGCGGGATGAACTCCCGGAACGCGGCGTCCAGGTCGGACGGGATCTCCATGAGCGTGAGCCCGTGGTCGACGCACGCGTCGGACAGCAGCACGCCGGAGCCGCCCGCGCCGGTGATGATGACGACGTTCTCGCCCTTGGGGGTGGGCAGCAGGGGGGCACGCCGCGCGCGTACTCCAGCATGTCGTTCAGGCCGGGGGCCCGGATGACGCCGCTCTGGCGCAGGATGTCGTCGTAGACCTTGTCGTTGCCGGCCAGCGCCCCGGTGTGGGAGCCGGCGGCTCTGGCGCCTTGCGCGGTGCGGCCCGCTTTGAGGACGACGACCGGTTTGCGCGCCGAGACCCGTTTGGCCGTTTCGGCGAACGCGCGGCCGTCCTTGAGGTCTTCCAGATGCATGGCGATGAGCTGGGTGTTGTCGTCCTGCTCGAAGAACGTGAGCAGGTCGTCCTCGTCGATGTCGGCCTTGTTGCCCACGCCGACGATCGCGGACACGCCCATGCGGGCGGAGCGGCTGAACCCGAGGATCGCCATGCCGATGCCCCCGCTCTGCGAGGACAGGGCGACCCCGCCCTTCACGTCGTACGGCGTGCAGAACGTAGCCGACAGGTTTCAGGTGTGTAGTAGTAGCCGTAGATGTTCGGGCCGAGGACGCGCACGCCGTGCCGCCGCGCGATGGCCACGACCTCGTCCTGCAACTCCTGGTTGCCGGTCTCGCCGAAGCCGGACGGGATGAGGATCGCGCCCGCCACGCCCTTCGCGCCGGCCTCCTCCAGCGCGGCCGGCACGAACTTCGCCGGGATCGCGAACACCGCCACGTCCACGTCGCCGGGCACGTCGGCGATGCTGCGGTACGCCTTGCGGTCCAGGATCTCGTCCGCTGTGGGGTTGATCGGGTGGATCTCGCCCCGGTAGCCGCCGTCGACCAGGTTGCGCATCACCGAGTTGCCGATCTTGCCGGTCTCGTTGGACGCCCCGATCACCGCCACCGCGGCCGGTTTCATGATCCGGTTCATCGACGCGAGGATCTCGGCCCGGCTGAACCGGACCGGCTCGCGCGCCGCGTCGGCGTCCACCAGGATGCGCACGTCGACGGCCGTCGCGTCGTCCGGTGTGGCCAGCACCGGGTTCAGGTCCACCTCGGCCAGGTGCGGGAAGTCCGTGACCAGGTCCCCGACGCGGCGGATCAGGTCGGCCAGCGCGTCGGTGTCGGCGGGCGCCGCGCCGCGCACGCCGCGCAGGACCTCGGCGGCGGCGATGCCGTCCACCATGGACCTCGCCTCGGCGGCGGTGGTCGGGGCGAGGCGGAACGTGACGTCCTTGAGCACCTCGACCAGCACGCCGCCCAGGCCGAACGCGACGATCTTGCCGAACGTGCCGTCCGTGGTCGCGCCGACGATCACCTCGTGCCCGGAGGGCATCAACCGCTGCACCTGCACGCCGACGATGTCGGCTTCGGCGTTGTGCGCGACGTCCGCGCCCACGTGACCAAACCGGTCGTGGGCTACGTCGCCGGGTTCGCCGCGCCCGAGGGCCGGACGATTGGCCACGCGGGCGCGATCGTCTCCGGCTCCAAGGGCACCGCGCAGGCGAAGAAGGAAGCGCTGGAAGCCGCCGGCGTGCACGTCGGCCGGACACCCGGCGAGACCGCCCGGCTGCTGCGGGAGGTGCTGCGGCGGGCCTGACCGGCGTTCAGCGCAGCCGCCGTTCCAGGCGCTTCGGGTCCTCGCGGCGCCGGACCACGCGCAATCACAGCGCCGCGGAGCGTGGAAGGGCGATCCCGGGGGAAGACCGATCACCACGATTCGAGCAGCGGCGCGTCGGGCTCGTGCCGCCGCCACTGCCCGGTCAGGCGGGCGAGGCGGGCGGCCGTGGCGACACCGTGCACGGAGGCGATCCGGTCGTCGCGGACCTCCAGGACCACCACGCCCACCACCCGGTCGGCCAGCACCGCGAGCACGGCCGGGGACCCGTTGACCAGGCCCGCGTGGAAGGCGGGCGAGCCGCCGACCAACTTCCGCTTCGCCGGGGACGGCCGGAACGCGGCGCGCAGGGCGGTGGCGAGCCGGACGGGGCCCGTGAACCGGACCAGCTTCGCGGTCAGGCCCGCGCCGTCGGAGACCGCGGTCGCGTCGTCGGTCAGCAAGGCGACCAGCCGCTCCGTGCGGCCCGAGGACGCGGCGGCGAGGAACTCCTCGACGACGCGGCGCGCGGCAGCGCGGTCGATCCCGCCGCCCGTGCGCGCCGACGCGACGTGGCGCTTGGCCCGGTGCGCGTGCTGCTGGCTCGCCGACACGGAGATGTCCAGGATTCCGGCGATCTCGGCGTGGCTGTACGAGAACGCCTCCCGCAGCACGTAGACGGCCCGCTCGACCGGCGGCAGGCGTTCCATCAGCGTCAGCACCGCCAGCGTCACCGACTCGCGCTGCTCGGCGGTCTCGGCCGGGCCGAGCAGCGGGTCACCGTCGAGCAGCGGTTCGGGCAGCCACGCGCCGACCGCGCGTTCCCGACGGGCCCTGGCCGAGCGCAGCCGGTCCAGCGCCAGGTTCGTGACCACCTTGGTCAGCCACGCCTCGGGCACCTCGACGTGCTCGCGGTCGGCGGCCTGCCAGCGCAGGAACGCGTCCTGCACCACGTCCTCGGCGTCCGCGGACGAGCCGAGCAGGCGGTACGCCAACGAGGCCAGCCGATCCCGGCCGGCCTCGAACCGCTCCACGGTCGCGCTGTCCACGGCGTCAGGCTAGGCGCTGACCGCCACGGCGACCCGGTCGGACGGGACGGCCAGTCGACGCCTGCGCGCCGGCAGTCCCCACGTCGGGTGGCCCACGCCGAAGGCGGCGGTGGCGAGGATGCCCGCCTTCAGGCGTGCCGCGGCACGGCCGCGCAGCGCCCAGGTCCTCGACCGCGCCCGACCGTCGACCAGCTGGAAGAGCGCGTCCTGCCGGCCCAGGCTGATGTGGTTGCCCACGTAGGGCAGCGACTTCCTCGCGACCGCGCGACCGGTCAGGTCCCCGATGACCGCGGCCACCGCCTGCCCCGCGGTGAACCCGGCGGAGGCGCACGACATCGGCAGCGGCAGGCCGTTCTCGCCGATGACGTGGACGCTGTCACCCGCCGCGTACACGCCCTGGTGCGACACCGACCGCATCTCGCGGTCGACCAGCACCTGCCCGCTGTCGGTGACGGCGAGGCCGCTCGCGGCGGCGATCGGGTGGACCGCGAAGCCCGCCGCCCACACCGTCGCGTCCGCCTCGAACACCGTGCCGTCGGACGCCACCGCCCCGGCCGCCCCGACCCGCTCGACGGGGGTGTGCTCGTGGACCGCGATGCCGAACCGCTCGAACGCGCGCAGCAGGTGGCGACGCGCCTTCGGGCCCAGCCACCCGCCCAGTTCGCCGCGGGTGACCAGGGTGACGCGGAGACCGGGCCGGGACTCGGCGATCTCCGCGGCCGCCTCGATGGCAGTCAGGTTGCCGCCGACGACCAGCACCGCGCCGGTTCCGTCCAGCTCGTCCAGCCGGCGGCGCAGGCGCAGGGCCGCCGGCCGGGCGGTGACGTGGAACGCGTGCTCGGCCACACCCGGCACGCCGTGGTCGGCGACGGTGCTGCCGAGCGCGTAGAGCAGCGAGTCGTACTCGATGGGGTCGCCGTCGGCGACGGTCACGGCCCGTCGACCGGGGTCGATCGCGGTGACCCGTGCCAGGCGCAGGTCGACACCGGTGCCCCGGAACACCTCCGCCAACCCGCGGCGGGGCAGGTCCTGCCCGGCGGCGAGCTGGTGCAGGCGCAACCGCTCCACGAAGTCCGGCTCGGCGTTGACCACCGTGACGCCGAAGTCGTCGGGGTGCAGGTGGCGGGCGAGGTACCCGGCGGCGTAGGCGCCGGCGTACCCGGCCCCGAGGACGACGATGCGGTGCGTCATGTTCTCACTCCTGTCCGGTTGGCTCCCCCTCTGAACGGGACAGCGCCCCGATCCCTGACAGGCCCCGGCCATGGCGTGGGTCACGGGGAACCGGACTGTCGCCCGTCACGTCGGTTGGGGTGGGTTCGCACGCCGCGACGACGGGGGACAGCCGACAGTGACCGATACCTACCGCATCTCGATCGACGACCGGTCGGGCGCGACGCTGCGCGGCCGGGTGCACATCGTCAACCCCGACGCCGAACAGGTCCCGCCCGGCCGGGACTTCGCCCTGCGGATGATCATCGAGGTCTGGCACCGCATCCGGCACGGCTACTTCTTCACCTCCGGCGACGGCAACCTGCCCGACGACCGGCTGCACCTGCACCTGGACGAGCTGGAGAACGTCGTCGACGACCCGGCGCTGAAAGCGTCGTTCGAGCAGCTCATGGGCCTGGACCACGGTCGGGTCGTCTACCTGACCGACGAGCAGGTGGCCGAGATCCTCGCCGTGCGCGAGATCCGCGACCACGAGCGGGAACGAGCCGCCCGGCAGGCGTTGCTGGACCGGTACGGCGTCGCGTCGCTCTCCATCGGCAACGACGGCACCCCGTTCGTGCGGACCGAGCGCGACGGCCGCGCGTTCTACGACAAGGCGTGCGAGGTCGTCACCGACTACCGCCTCGGCGAGGTCCGCAACTGGCCGCCGCCGTGGGACTTCGGCGACGAGGAGGACGAGGACTACGACGAGGACGCGTACTCCGACAAGCTCGCCGCGATGACGCTGGAGGACTACCCGTACGTCGAGTTCACGCTCACCGTGGACGACCCCCGCCACCTCGCGCACATGGGCGGCGGCATCCACTTCGCCACCGCCATCCGCGGCGAGTACGGCTGGTAGGCGTCAGCGCAGGCGGTGGCGACCGGTGTAGACGTTCATCGAGGCGCCCCGCAGGAACCCGACCAGGGTCATGCCGACCTCCGCGGCCAGGTCCACCGCCAACGACGACGGCGCGGACACGGCGGCCAGCAGCGGGATGCCGGCCATCGCGGCCTTCTGCACCAGCTCGAACGACGCCCGGCCGCTCACCACCAGGACCGTGCCGGTGAGCGGCAGGCCCCGGTTCTTCAAGGCCCAGCCCACGACCTTGTCGACCGCGTTGTGCCGGCCGACGTCCTCCCGCAGGCACAGCAACCCGCCGTGCGCGTCGAACAACCCCGCCGCGTGCAGGCCGCCCGTGCGGTCGAACACCCGTTGCGCGGCACGGAGTCCGTCGGGCAGTGCGGTGAGCGTGTCGGTGTCGACGGTGAGCGGGTCGTCGACCACCGGCCACGTCGCGCTGGTGCGCACGGCGTCCAGGCTCGCCTTGCCGCACAACCCGCACGACGACGTCATGTAGAAGTTGCGCTCGATCGACGGGTCGGGCAGCGGCACGCCGGCGGCCAGGCCGACGTCCAGCACGTTGAACGTGTTCGCGCCGTCCGCGGTCGCGCCCGCGCAGTACCGGATCGTGGTCACGTGGTCCGCGGCGCGCACCACGCCCTCGCTCACCAGGAACCCGGCCGCCAGGTCGAAGTCGTCACCCGGCGTGCGCATGGTCACGGACAACGCCTTGCCCGCGACGCGGATCTCCAGCGGCTCCTCCACGGTGAGCGTGTCCGCGCGGGCGTCGGCCACGCCGTCCACCACCCGCACCACGCGCCGCCTGCTCGTCACCCGTCCCATGTGGACACTCCTCGTCTCGGCACAGCCCGGCGCACTCGGCCAGCAGTCGGCGCAACGCCTCGTCCCGGCGCTCCCCCGCCGCGACCGCCACGGCTCTCGTCGCCCGGTGCGCGGCGAGCGCCGGCCACCACCTCGTCCACCGGGCCTGGGGTCGGCCCGCCGCGCGCAGGCAGTGCTCGACCAGGGCGTTCGTGCAGCGCGCTCGGGCGGTCCCGATCAGCGGCACCGCGAACACCACCAACGCGCGACGACCGGCCGGCGTGCTGAGGTCGTTCACGCAGCGGGCCACGGCGGCCGGCACCGGGTGCACCGTCGCGGGCCGGTCGGTCCACTCCTCGTCGGCCAGCGTGGACACCAGCTCCAGCAGGCAGCAGCCGTGCGCCGGGGTGACGTGCCGCCCCGGCGACAACCGGGGCAGCCGCGTGGTCACGACGCCTCACGCGGGCGCGGCAGCAGGTGGTGCGGACGGCCCGGCCGGCTGAACCGCCCGCCCAGCACCGCACCCGCCACGCCCAGCAAGGCGGCGGTGAGGAACGTGCCCGGGTAGCCGTGCGACACCACGACCAGGGACGCCAGGCCGACGCCGACCACGCCGCCGAGGGCCTTGGCGCTGTAGATGACGGCGAAGTTCAGCGGCGCGGTGTCCTCGCCGAAGTACTCGCGGACCAGCCCGACCAGCAGCGAGTAGCAGCAGCTCGTGCCCAGGCCCGCTACGCCCGCGCCGACCAGCAGGGCCGCGGCGTCCTGCCGCTGGGCGCCGAACAGCAGCACGAGCTGGGCCACGCCGCCGGTCGCCATCGCCAGCCGCAGCGTGAGGCGACGGCCGATGGCCTCCGAGATCCGGCCCGCCAGGATGCGCCCGGCGCCCGCCGACGCGGCCAGCACCGCGAGCGCCACCGCCGCGAACGCCGTGCCGCCGGGCACCGCGTCACCGGGCACCACGTCGACCGCCAGGCCCGCCAGGAACACCAGGTCGAACAACGACACCGCCGCCGCGAAGACGACCGTGACGTACATCGGCACGAGGACGCCGCTGCGCACCGCCTCACCCGGCTTGAAGTGGCGGATGGCCGGGCGGTTGCTGCGGTGCGTGCGCAGTTCGCGGCGTCGCGGGTCGACGTCGGCGGGCCACCAGTTGCGCGGCGGGTCGCGCAGCGGCAGGCCGCACGCGGTCACGACCACCAGGACCACCAGGGCGGCGACGGACAGGAAGGCGGCGCGGTCGGTCACGTCCAGCCAGAGGCCGGCGGCCAGGGCGAACGGCACGCCGCCGAGGGCGAACGCGCCCGTGATGAGGGCGATCCGGCCGGTGACGCGGTCGGGGAACCAGCGGATGACGGTGCCGACGCACGTGGCGTAGACCAGGCCGGTGCCGATGCCGCCGAGCACGGAGTAGCCGAGGTGGAGGGCGGGGAGGTGGTCGGCGAGGCCGAGGGTGAGCAGGCCGATCGCGCTGAGGGCGGCGCCGAGCACGAGGGCGTGGCGCGGTGGGAGCAGGTTGCGTTCGCGCAGCCACGCGGCGGGGAACGCGATGCCCGCTTGGCACGCCGTCCAGAGCGCGAACGCCCAGCACAGCTCGACCAGGCTCCACCGCTGCCCCAGGGTGGGCACCAGTGCGCCGAACCCGTACTGGGCGGTGCCGGTGACGAGCATGGCGATGCCGCTCAGCCAGGCGATCCGGCTCCTCGGGCGGCCCAGCAGCTCGTGGTCGGACTCGCCGATGCTGTAGCGGCGGCCGTAGACGTCGAGGACTTCACGCACCTGCATGAGGACCACCCTCCTTGCAGATTGTATACAGTATTGAGTAGCCTAGCGGCTGTATACATTCCTGAACACCCCCGAGGTGGGCGGACCTCATGCGCATCACCTGGACCGAGGCGAGGCGGGCGGCCCGACAGGCGGGCAAGCCGCTGGACGTGGTGGAAGCGCTGACACCGCAGGATCGTTGCCCGGCAGCCGAACGGCCGAGCGGCCGAGACGGCAACCAGCACGCCGGCACTGACCGACGGCCGAGCGGTCGAGATCGTGACCGGTGCGCCCGTGCCGGACGGCGCGACGGCCGTGATCCCGGTGGAGGACGTCGGACGCGTCGGCGCGCCCGTCACGGGCGGCGCCCGGCCCGGCCGGCACATCCGGCGGACCGGCGAGAGCTGCCCCGCGGGCGAGTTGCTGCTGCCGGCGGGCACGGTGGTCACGCCCGCCGTGCTCGGGCCGGCCGCGAGCGTCGGCCACGACACGCTCCCCGTGCACCGTCGTCCCCGCGTGGCGGCGGTGCCAACCGGTGACGAGGTGGTGACCGGCGGCCTCCCCGGGCCGGGACGGGTGCGTGACGCGATCGGGCCCCTGCTGCCCGGCCTGACGTGCGCGGCGGGCGGGGAGTTCACCGGTGTCACCTACCTCGCCGACTACCCGGGTGCACTGGTCGAGGCGTTGCACGCGGACGTGCGGTGCGTGGTCGGATTGCCCGGCAACCCGTTCGCCGCGCTCGCGGACGGGTTGGCGGTGGTGCCGCCGGGGTTCCGCGGCGGCGAGGTCGAAGTGCTGCCTGTCGCCGGCGACGGCAGAGGCGTACAGTTTTGAATACGGTATACAGTCTGCGAGCGACAATGGAGGCCCGATGACCGTGGTGGAACGGGTGCTCGCCGTGATCGAGGCGCACCGCGGCGACCGGGGCGCGCTGCTCCCGATCCTGCACGGCATCCAGGCCGAGTTCGGCTACGTCGACCAGTCGGTGATCCCGCTCGTCGCCGAGGAGCTGAACCTGTCGCGGGCCGACGTGCACGGCGTCGTCACCTTCTACAGCGACTTCCGCGGCGAGCCACCGGGCCGCGTCACCGTCCGGCTGTGCCGCGCCGAGGCGTGCCGGTCCGTCGGGTCCGAGCGCCTGGTCCAGCACGCCGAGACCGCGTACGGCGTGAAGATCGGCCAGACCACAGCGAACAACGCGGTGACGCTGGAGCAGGTGTTCTGCCTCGGCAACTGCGCCCTCGGCCCGGCCGCCCAGGTCAACGGGCGGCTCCACGGCCGCCTCGACCCCGCCCGGCTCGACGGCCTGATCACCGGGGAGCTGCGATGACCACCACCGTCTACGTCCCCCGTGACGCCGCCGCCCTCTCCGTCGGCGCCGACGCCGTCGCCTTCGCCATCACCCGGGAAGCCGCGCTCGCGGGCCGGCCCGTCCGCGTCGTGCGCAACGGCTCGCGCGGCATGCTGTGGCTGGAAACGCTGGTCGAGGTCGTCACCGACACCGGCCGGATCGGCTACGGGCCGGTGACCGCCGACGACGTGCCCGCGCTGGTCTCCGCCGGGATGCTGGACGGCGCCGACCACGAGCTGCGCGTCGGCGTGGTCGAGGAACTGCCGTGGTTCCGCGCCCAGCACCGCCTCTGCTTCGCCCGCGTCGGCGTCACGGACCCGTTGTCGCCGGACGACTACCTCGCCCACGGCGGCATGACGGGCCTGCGGCGGGCGTTGGAGATCGGCTCGGCGGCGGTGGTCGCCGAGGTGACCGGGTCCGGGCTGCGCGGGCGCGGCGGCGCGGGGTTCCCGGCGGGCGTCAAGTGGAAGACCGTCGCGGACACGCCGGGCGAGCTGAAGTTCGTGTGCTGCAACGCCGACGAGGGCGACAGCGGCACGTTCGCCGACCGGATGCTCATCGAGGGCGACCCGTTCTGCCTGATCGAGGGAATGACGATCGCGGCGCACGCGGTCGGCGCCACCGAGGGCTACATCTACCTGCGGTCGGAGTACCCCGAAGCGGTGGGGACGATCCGCCGGGCGATCGACATCGCCTACGCGCACGGCTGGCTCGGTGACGACGTCCTCGGGTCGGGGCTGAAGTTCGACCTGATGGTGCGGGTCGGCGCGGGCGCGTACATCTGCGGCGAGGAGACCTCCATGCTGGAGAGCCTGGAGGGCAAGCGGGGGGTGGTGCGGGCGAAACCGCCGATCCCCGCGATCACCGGCCTGTTCGGCAAGCCGACCGTGGCCAACAACGTGCTCACGCTGGCGTCCGTGCCCGCGGTCCTCGCCGACGGCGGCGCGTCCTACCAGGCGCTGGGCGTGCGGCGGTCGCGTGGCACGCAGGTGTTCCAGCTCGCCGGGAACATCGCGGGCGGCGGCGTGTTCGAGACCGCGTTCGGCATCTCGCTGCGGGAGCTGGTCGAGGAGCACGGCGGCGGCACGCGCTCCGGCCGGCCGGTGCGGGCCGTGCAGGTCGGCGGGCCGCTCGGCGCGTACCTGCCCGCGTCCGGGTTGGACCTGGCGATGGACTACGAGGCGGGCGCGATGCTCGGCCACGGCGGCGTCGTGGTGTTCGACGACACCGTGGACATGGCGTCCATGGCTCGGTTCGCGTTCTCGTTCTGCGCGGAGGAGTCCTGCGGCAAGTGCACGCCGTGCCGGGTCGGCGCGGTGCGCGGCGTCGAGGTGATCGACCGGATCGTGGGCGGCGAGGACGTCGACGAGAACCTGGCCCTGCTGGGCGACCTCTGCGAGCTGATGACCGATGGGTCGTTGTGCGCGATGGGCAGCCTCACGCCCAACCCGGTGCGGAGCGCGCTCCAGCACTTCGCCGACGACTTCACCCCAAGGAGGGTCACCCCGTGACGATCTTGAAGGAACCGGACTTCGGCACACCGGCCTCGACGTCCCCGACCTCGGTGACGGTGGAGGTCGACGGCGTCCCGGTGACCGTGCCCGCCGGCACGTCGGTCATGCGCGCCGCCGCGACCAGCGGCGTCGACATCCCCAGGCTGTGCGCGACGGACAGCCTGGAGGCGTTCGGCTCGTGCCGGCTGTGCCTGGTGGAGATCGACGGCCGGCGCGGCACGCCCGCGTCGTGCACCACGCCGGTGGCGGACGGGATGAAGGTGCGCACGCAGACGCCGAAGCTCGCCAAGCTGCGGCAGGGCGTGGTGGAGCTCTACCTCTCCGACCACCCGCTGGACTGCCTGACCTGCTCGGCCAACGGCGACTGCGAGTTGCAGGACATGTCCGGCGCGGTCGGGTTGCGGCAGGTGCGGTACGGGGTACGGGGGCGAGAACCACCTGTCGCTGGAGAAGGACACCAGCAACCCGTACTTCGACTTCGAGCCGTCCAAGTGCATCTCGTGCTCGCGGTGCGTGCGGGCGTGCGGCGAGGTTCAGGGCACGTTCGCGCTGACCATCCAGGGCTGCGGGTTCGACTCGCAGGTGTCCGCGGGCGGCGTGCCGTTCATGGAGTCCGAGTGCGTGTCGTGCGGCGCGTGCGTGCAGGCGTGCCCGACGGCGACGTTGCAGGAGAAGTCCGTGGTGCAGCTGGGGATGCCCAGCCGGACGGTGCTGACCACGTGCGGCTACTGCGGTGTCGGCTGCTCGTTCAAGGCCGAGCTGCGCGGCGACGAGCTGGTGCGGATGGTGCCGTACAAGGACGGTGGCGCGAACGAGGGTCACTCGTGCGTGAAGGGGCGGTTCGCGCTCGGCTACGCCACGCACCCGGACCGCGTGCTGACGCCCATGGTGCGGGAAAAGATCACCGATCCGTGGCGCGAGGTGTCGTGGGAAGAAGCCATCACGTACACCGCGTCACGGATGCGCGAGATCCAGGCCGCGCACGGCGTCGGCGCGATCGGCGGCATCACGTCCTCGCGGTGCACCAACGAAGAGGTGTACGTGGTGCAGAAGCTCGTGCGGGCCGCGTTCGGGAACAACAACGTCGACACGTGCGCGCGGGTGTGCCACTCCCCCACCGGCTACGGGCTGAAGCAGACGTTCGGCGAGTCCGCGGGCACCCAGGACTTCCGGTCCGTGGCGGCGGCGGACGTGATCGTGGTGATCGGGGCCAACCCCACCGACGGGCACCCGGTGTTCGCGTCACGGATGAAGCGGCGGTTGCGGGAGGGCGCGAAGCTCGTCGTGATCGACCCCCGGCGGATCGACCTGGTGCGCTCGCCGCACGTCCGTGCCACCCACCACCTGCAACTGCGGCCCGGCACCAACGTCGCCGTGGTGAACGCGTTCGCGCACGTCGTCGTGACAGAAGGGCTGGTGGACGCCGACTTCGTGGCCGCGCGCTGCGAGGGCTACGAGGAGTGGGCCGAGTTCATCGCGCGGCCCGAGAACAGCCCCGAGGTGGTCGAGTCGATCACCGGCGTGCCCGCGGCGGAGATCCGGGCGGCGGCCCGGCTCCACGCCACCGGCGGCAACGCGGCGATCTACTACGGGCTCGGCGTGACCGAGCACAGCCAGGGGTCGACCATGGTGATGGGCATGGCGAACCTGGCCATGGCCACCGGCAACGTCGGCCGCGACGGCGTCGGCGTGAACCCGTTGCGCGGGCAGAACAACGTGCAGGGCTCGTGCGACATGGGGTCGTTCCCGCACGAGCTGCCGGGCTACCGGCACGTGTCCGACGACGCCGTGCGCACCGTGTTCGAGCGGGTGTGGGGCCGCAGCATCCTGCCGACGCCCGGCCTGCGCATCCCGAACATGTTCGACTCGGCGATCGCGGGCACGTTCCGGGGCCTGTTCGTGCAGGGCGAGGACATCGCCCAGTCCGACCCCAACACCGCGCACGTGACGGCGGCGCTGACCGCGATGGACCTGGTGGTCGTGCAGGACCTGTTCCTCAACGAGACGTCGAAGTTCGCGCACGTGTTCCTGCCCGGCACGTCGTTCCTGGAGAAGGACGGCACCTTCACCAACGCCGAGCGCCGCATCAACCGCGTGCGGCCCGTGATGGCGCCGAAGACCGGCAAGCACGAGTGGCGGATCGCGTGCGAGCTGGCCGCGGCGCTGGGCTACGACATGCCCTACACCCACCCGCGCGAGATCATGGACGAGATCGCGGCGCTGACCCCGACGTTCGCCGGGGTGTCGTTCGCCGCGCTGGACCGGCTGGGCAGCATCCAGTGGCCGTGCGACGCCGACGCGCCGACCGGCACGCCGACCATGCACGTCGACTCGTTCGTGCGCGGCAAGGGCCGGTTCGTGCCGACGTCGTTCGTGCCGACGAGCGAGCGCACGACCCGCAGGTTCCCGCTGATCCTGACGACCGGGCGGATCCTGAGCCAGTACAACGTCGGCGCGCAGACCCGGCGCACGGCGAACATCGCCTGGCACCCGGAGGACGTGCTGGAGATCCACCCGCACGACGCCGAGGTGCGCGGGATCGGCGACGGCGACACGGTCACGCTGGCCAGCCGGGTCGGGGCGACGTCGCTGCGCGCCGCCCTCTCCGACCGCATGCCGGTCGGCGTCGTCTACACCACGTTCCACCACCCGGTGACCGGGGCGAACGTCGTCACCACGGAGAACTCCGACTGGGCGACCAACTGCCCGGAGTACAAGGTCACCGCCGTCCAGGTGGCCCTGCGCGCCGGAGGCACCGGGTCGGCCGAGGGCGCGGGCGTCCGCGAGCGGGCGGTGGTGGACTGACATGAGCGGCGCCACCCCACCGACGGTCCGCCTGGCGAACGAGATCGCCCGCCAGTTCCACCACCGACCACCGACCCACGCCGCGACCGCCGTCGCCGACCACATCGAGCGCTTCTGGGACCCCCGCATGCGCACCGACCTGCAACACCACGTCCGCACCGCGCCGGAGTCCCTGGACCCGGTGGCCCTGGCGGCGGCCCGGCTGGTCGGCCCGTAACGCCCCGCGGGTGATCGGTACTCGCTACCAGACGCCGGTTACCCCCGACAGCTCGGCTATCCCATCACGCACCATCGCCACGAACGGGTGCGCGTCTCCCAGTGTGCGCACCGCGATCGCCAACACCCCCCGCAGTTCGAGTTCGGCCTCACCCCAACGCCCCTGTTCGGCCATGGCTGCAGCCAGGTGGTAGCGGCTGGACAGGGTATTCACGTGCGAGACCCCGTGCACCCGCGCCGAAAGCTCCGAGACTGCGCGGAACTCGGCCTCCGCCTCCGTTGCTCTTGCCTGGCGGTGCAGCAGCATGCCCAGGCACAGGCGGCTCTCCAGGGTGTCCGGGTGCAGCACTCCGAGTGCGCGCTCCAGCCCGACGATCACAACGCGGTGATGCCCTTCCGCGGCGACCAGGTCACCACGTTGTTCGCTCAGGTGGCCCAACTGGTGCCGGACACGCAGCACCAAGTGGTGCTCGGGTCCGAGTGCGCCTTCACGTGCTGCGAGGACGGCTCGGAACTCGGCCTCGGCGTCGTCGAACCGCTCCAGCGCACGCAGGATCCGGGCCCGGCAGTGACGCGTCTTCAGCGTGTTGGGGTGCGTGGCGCCGAACAGTCGGGCCTGCGCTTCAGCCACCTGCCGGTGCTCGGTCTCCGCAGCCAGGACATCGCCCATCTCATCGAGCAGGTGTCCGAAGTCGTGGCGGACGGCCAGGGTCTGCGGGTGTTCGTGACCGAGCAGTCGGACGTACCGGTCCAGTGCCCTGCGGTGCTCGTCCTCGGCCTCGTCGAACCGCAGTTGCGATCGCAGGAGGCCGGCGAGGAACCACCGGGCGTTCAGCGGGCCCTCGGGGGCGGAACACGCCTTCCGCAGCTCCGCTTCGGCCGCCTCCAGCCGGCCGAGCTGCTGGAGGACTCGTGCGTGGCACACCCGGACTACCTGTGTGTACGTGTCCTCGTCACCTCGATGCTCGACACTGGTCTCCAGCACTTCCCGATGCTCATCCGCCGCTTCGGCCAAGCGGCCCCTGTCCCACAGCAGGTGTCCGAGCCTGTGCTTCGCTTCAAGCGTGTGCATGTCCGTGGATCCGAGCACCCTTCTGCGTTCGGCCACCACGTCCCGGAGTTCGGCTTCCGCTTCTTCCGCCCGGTCGAGGGCGAGCAGGATCTCGGCCAGGCACGCGCGGACATCGAGGATGTGCGAGGCGTCCACGGCCGACTTCACGAGATCCTGGAGCAGGGCACGGTGCTCAGTCTCCGCGAGGGCCAACTCGCCCCTGTTCCACCGGAGATCCGCCGAAGAGTGACGAACCGCGAGCGTGCTCTCGCTGTCCGGCCCCATCCTCCGCAGGCATCGGGCGATGGCTCGGTCGTAGAGCGCCTCGGACACGGTGTAGAGGCCGACCGCTCGGGCGTACTCCGCCCCGTGGTAGAGCACGACCGCCGTCGCTTCTTCGAGCTCGGCGTCGTCACTCTCACTGAGGACGTCCAAGTGCGGCAGCACCGACCGCCACAGGGGCCAGGTCTCCAGGTCTCGTCCCGGCGAGTCCTTGGTCGCGCTGCACAGCAAGCGTGCGACCAGGTCGGTGTACAGCCCGTAATTGTCCTCGAAGTCCGGCTGGTGGCGGTTGGCGCTGCGGATCACCGGGTGGACGACGACGTTCGACTCGACCACGTCGAGCAGGCCAACGTCCTGGAGGGCCTTCAGCAGCACGGACAGCTGGGGCGGGGTGACGGCCGGGAGCAGGTCGGATTCGGCCATGACGGCGGCGTCCAGGGTGAACGCCGGCACGGGGGCTTCGGCGAAGGTCGAGATCAGGCGCAGGAGCTGCCGGGTCTGCGGTTGGCCGCGCTCGGCCAGCAGGTCCATCGACATCTCCCACGTCCGGCTCAGGGACTCCCTCGGGGAGGCGGACTCGCCCTCGGTCAGTTCGGTGAACCTCTCGTCCCAGCGCTCCAGGTATGCCTTGAAGGTGGTCGGCGGTTCCAGGCCCGGCAGGACCAGCGCGTCCTTGGCCACGGCCAGGTAGCGGCCGGCCAGGCGCAGGGCCAGCGGGAGGCCGCCCAGGCGTCGAGCCAACGCCGCGGCGTCCTGCGAGGTGCCCGCGGCGACCAGGTCGAGCAGTACCTGCGCACCGTCTTCGGGGTCGAGTTGGCGCACGTGGTGCACCCTGGCGGCGGGCGGCCAGCCCGTGGCGGCGCGGCTGGTCACGAGGATCGAGCCGGTCGACTTCGGCGACCTCAGCCAGCCGTTGCCGTCGGCCACCCGGTGGTTGGTCGCGGCCAGGACGTCCGGGTCGTCGGCGTTGTCGAGCACCAGCACCCACGGGTCCGCCTGGTGGTCGAGGTTGCGCCACAGCAGCTCGATCGCCGAGCCTCCCCGGCCCGCCCACGCCTCCTGCACCTCGTGCGAGTCGGCGCCGGCCTGCAACGCCACCTCCGCCAGGCCGGCCAGCAGGCTGTCCCGCGACGAGGCGTCCACCCACCACACCCTCGGCAGGCCGCGGGCCACGTCGAGGGCGACGGTGGTCTTGCCGAAGCCGCCGGCCGCGGCCAGGACCGCGATCGAGCAGCCCAGGTCGCCGGCCAGCTGAGCGACGAGCCCGGTCCTGCCGCGCACCTTGTGGTTGAGGCGGCCCAGCGGCGGGACCACCGACGTGCCCGAGGTGATCGGGGCGGGGACGGCACCGTAGTAGTGGTTGGTCGTGTGGTTGATGTCGCGCAGGGCCTGTTCGGTGGTACCACCGAACGCCGCCTCCGCCCGCTGGATGCCTGGCACCGTCCTGCTATATCACCGCCTGCGGCCCGCTGGTCCCGCATTTCAGCGGATTCGCTCGACCGGCCGGCCACGAGGAGGAACGCGACCTCACACCTCCGTGTCCACTGTGGATGCTCCGGCCACGTTCGCGCGCCGGCGTCCGCCGATGATGCACCCAAGACCCGAGGGTGCTTCACATTGCCCTGCGTCGACGTGGCATGGCGGGGCGCTCGACCACGATCACTCGACCGGGCGCCCTGTCGGACGCCGGGTCGCCGCCGGTCGACGGCCGCCGGTCGTCCGTGCCGTCGCCGCCGCCCGCGGTGCTTCGGTGACCGGGGCGGACGGCGGGTCGGCGGCCGGTCAGGCTTGCCGGAGGGCGGTGAGGAACGCCCGGAATGGACGCTCCCCAAAGGTCAGTCTTGGTCCAGGTCGTTTGCTGTCCCTGACGCTGGTCGTGCTCCGTCCCACGGCCAGCTCGACGCAGTTGTTCCCCGCGCCGGAGTAGGTGCTCTTGCGCCACGCCTTGTCGTTGTTCATGTGTCCTTCATTGCGGTTGCCAGTTTTCTGATCAACGAGGCCGACTCCTTGGGCGACAGGGCGACCTCGCTCACCATTTCCTCGAAGTGCAGCAGGTACTTCTGCACGTCGGCGCGATTGTCCACCCACTTGCCACCGCCCGCGTACTCCAGGTACACGGCCGAAGGATCGCTGTCCTCGAAGCGGAGTGCGGTGGCGCCACCACCCGACATGGTTCCGTGAGCACCGGCGCCGAACGGAACCACTTGGATGGTGATGTTGTCCTGCTTCCCCTTCTCGAGCAAATGCGACAACTGCTCGCGCATGACGGTCGGGCCTCCGACGATTCGGTGCAGCGCGGCCTCGTCGATCACCGCGTGCAGCACTAAGCCGGGCAGTCGGCGCTGCCGGTTCGCCAGCGCCGCCGTCACCTGCTCCACCGAGACCGACGAGTCCATGAAACGCTGCCCCGCGAGCCGGATCGCGGCCGCGTAGGCGGGCGTCTGGAGCAGGCCCGGTATGACGATCATCTCGATCGTGCGCACCTCCGTCGCGTCGGCCTCCTGCCGGGCGTAGGTCCGGGCTTCGGGGGTGAACGCGGCCGCGTACACCAGGCGGGTCCCGTCCTGCTTCGCGTCCTCCCACAGCGCTTCCGCCTCACGCCGTTCGACATCGGTCGCTCCGTAGAGCGCGAGCAGCGCGCTCAGTTCGGTCCAACTGGGACTGATGTATCCGTTCTCCATCCGCGACAGCGTCGACTGCGTCTTCCGCGTCAGCGCGTGGTAGTCGATCTCGGTCTTGCCCGCCCGCTTGCGCAAAGCGTTGAGGAACTGCCCCAGCTTGCGCTTGCGTCGGGTTTGGACGGCTGCCATGCGGATCTCTCCTCGCTGGAAAAGAACTGCGAACACCCTAGTGCGGTTCCGCAGCCCGCTCGCTTTCACTCGATCGAGCGTCTAAAAGGTGCATATTCGCCCTTTCACCCATCACCTGCCGTCGGTCGTCCCGCCGGCGGCGGCGGGCACCGCGGGACGTGCCGACGAACCGGACGAGTGGTCAGCGCGGACCCCAAGCCTGGTCACCCCTACATCTCGCAGGTCCGACGGCACAACGTCAAGGGGTTCCAGGTCGCCGGTGGCACGGATGCCGACCTCACCGCGCCCCGCGGGCGGTTGTGCGGAGACCCACACGAACGGGTGATTTCCGCTCGCGGCAGGACGGTCCGCCACCCCACGACCACCGGATCGAGTTCATCACAAGCGCGCAACAACCGGAGATGTTTGCGAGCTCAACAGAATTGCGCGGACGCACGCACCGGCGCACGCGCGGCACGGCCGCCGGCCGCACAGTCCACAAGGCTCACTTCCGCGCCGATTCCCGGACCGGCGGCACGCGAGGTCGCGTAAACCACCTGAAATTGTCGGACCCGGGGTCCATCATGGCCCGC
The DNA here is from genome assembly GCF_044757065.1 of Actinosynnema sp. NPDC091369. NCBI lineage: Bacteria > Bacillati > Actinomycetota > Actinomycetes > Pseudonocardiales > Pseudonocardiaceae > Actinosynnema > Actinosynnema sp. NPDC091369. The sequence goes on from NZ_JBIVUG010000006.1 coordinate 77,446, forward strand.
ATGGCAGACGCAATCGTGGCCGAAGGGCTGGTCAAGCGCTACGGGTCGGTGGTCGCCCTCGACGGCCTCGACCTCGTGGTGCCGGAAGGGACCGTCATGGGGCTGCTCGGGCCGAACGGCGCGGGCAAGACCACGACGGTGCGCGTGCTCACCACGCTGTTGGAGCACGACGAGGGCAAGGCGACCGTCACCGGCCTGGACGTCGTCGCCGACGCCAAGGAGCTGCGCCGCCGGATCGGGCTGTCCGGCCAGTACGCGGCGGTGGACGAGAACCTGACCGGGTTCGAGAACCTGGACATGGTCGGCCGGCTGTACCACCTCGGCAAGCAGCGCAGCCGGGAACGGGCGCGCGAGCTGCTGGAGCGGTTCGACCTCGTGGAGGCGGCCGACCGGCCGGTGAAGGGCTACTCGGGCGGCATGCGCCGCCGGCTCGACCTGGCGGGCGCGCTGGTGGCCAAGCCGCAGGTGCTGTTCCTCGACGAGCCGACCACGGGCCTGGACCCGCGCAGCAGGCTGGGCATGTGGGACGTGATCGCCGAACTCGTGGCGGGCGGCACGACCCTGCTGCTCACCACCCAGTACCTGGAGGAGGCCGACCGGCTCGCCGACCGGATCGCGGTCATCGACCACGGCCGCGTCATCGCGCTGGGCACGGCCGACGAGCTGAAGGACCAGGTCGGCGGCGAACGGCTGGAGCTGACCGTCGCGTCGGCGCAGGACGCGGCGACCGCCAAGGCGGCGCTGACGCCGCTGGCGATCGCGGAGATCGCGCTGGACGACCGCGGGCACCGGCTGACCGTGCCGGTGTCGGGCGGCGCGGAGGTGCTGGTGGACGGCGTCCGCAGGCTCGACGCCGAGTCGGTCAAGGTGCTCGACATCGGCCTGCGCAGGCCGACGCTGGACGACGTGTTCCTCGCGCTGACGGGACACGCCGCCGAGGAGAAGCAGGGGGAGCGGGGAGCATGAGCGCGTTCACGCAGGCGTTGGGCGACGGCGCGGTGGTCGCCAAGCGCAACCTGATCAAGATCAAGCGGGTCCCGGACCTGATCGTGTTCTCGACGTTGTCGCCGATCATGTTCGTGCTGCTCTTCGCGTACGTGTTCGGCGGCTCGATCGCCATCCCGGGCATGGACTACCGCGAGTTCCTGATGGCGGGCATCTTCGCCCAGACCGTGGTGTTCGGCGCGACGATCACCGGCAGCGGGCTGGCCGAGGACATCCAGAAGGGCGTGATCGACCGGTTCCGGTCGCTGCCGATGGCGCGGTCGGCCGTGCTGATCGGGCGCACCACCAGCGACCTGGCGAACAACGTGATCGTCATCCTGGTGATGTCGGTGACCGGCCTGATCGTCGGCTGGCGGATCCACTCCTCGCCGCTGGAGGCGCTGGCCGGGTTCGCCCTGCTGCTGCTGTTCGCCTACGCGGTGTCGTGGGGCATGGCGATCGTCGGCCTGATGGTGCGCAGCCCCGAAGTGTTCAACAACGCCTCGTTCATCGCGATCTTCCCGCTGACGTTCATCGCGAACACGTTCGTGCAGGAGAGCAACCTGCCCGGCCCGCTCAAGACGTTCGCGGAGTGGAACCCGGTGTCGGCGGTGACGGCCGCGGCGCGCCAGTTGTTCGGCAACACCAACCCGCTGGCCCCGGCGGCGGACGTGTGGCCGTTGCAGCACCCCGTGCTGATGACGTTGATCTGGGTGGTCGTGTTCCTGCTGATCTTCGTGCCGCTGGCGATCCGGCAGTACCGCAAGGCGGTGGCGCGCTAGGCCGGGTGCCGTAACGTTCGCTTTGTCAAGAGCCGAACAGGTTTCGGATCGGCGGGACGACGGGTAGCCGGTGGACAACAGAGCCCGAGGAGGCGCAGATGTCCACCGGTACCACCATCGGCGTGATCGTCGTCGTGCTGGTCGTACTGGCCGCGATCGCGGTGCTGCTGAAGTTCCTGATGCAGCGCAAGAGGTTGCGCTCGAAGTTCGGTCCCGAGTACGAGCGCGCCTTGGAGCGCAACGGCAGCCGCATGGCGGCGGAACGCGAACTCGCGGAACGGGAGCGGGAGCACGCGAAGCTCGAACTCCGCACGCTCGACCCCACGACGCGCGACAACTACGCCCGCACCTGGACCCGCGTCCAGGAGCAGTTCGTCGACGAGCCGACCCAGGCCGTCGGCCAGGCGGACCACCTGGTCACCGACCTGATGGCGGAGCGCGGCTACCCCACCGAGGGGTACGAGCGGCGCGAGAAGCTGCTGTCCGTCGAGCACGCCCGCACGCTCGACCACTACCGGCAGGCCCACGCGATCGTCGAGCGCCAGGAGCGCGGCGAGGCGAGCACCGAGGACCTGCGCACCGCGATGGTCCACTACCGCACCGTGTTCGAGGACCTGCTGGGCGACCACCGGGAAGGGGCGCGGTCATGACCGAGCACCGTCAGCACCTCACCACCGAGGACTTCGCCGAGCGCACGCCGGTCGACCGCGAGCCGGTCGAGCAGACCCCGGCCGACCACGACGTGGCGGAGCCGAACCTGACCGACCAGGAGCGCTTCGACCGGGAGGCGACGCCGGACGACGAGCGCGCCGCGCACCACGAGCCGACCTCGCACCAGCCCGACGGCCACTCCGAGCCCGGCTTCCACGACTCCGGCTTCCACGACTCCGGCTTCCACGACTCCGGGTACCGCGAGCCCGAGCACGAACTGGGCACCAAGCACGACGTGCAGACCGGGCACGACGTCCAGGCCGGGCACGACGTGGAAACCGGGCAGGACGGGCCGGTGGAGCCGTCCGCGGTCGACACGACGGCCGGCGACGCCCCGCTGTTCACCCCGGACGACGCGGCCGACTACCAGGCCGAGTGGCGCGCGTTGCAGGCCGACTTCGTGGACGACCCGCGCGAGGCCGTGCAGCGGGCCGACGAGCTGGTCGCCCAGGTGATGCAGACGCTGGCCACCACGTTCAACGAGCACAAGCACGCGCTCGAGGAGCAGTGGCAGCGGGGCGACGAGGTGCAGACCGAGGAGCTGCGCCAGGCGCTCAAGCGCTACCGCACGTTCTTCGACCGACTGCTGTCCGTCTGACCGCCGCCGAGTGGGGACTCCCCGTTGTGCGTCTGGCGACCCAGGTGCACAACGGGTGAACCACGTCGGGGGTCACCCGGGCAGCTCCCGGATCTCCATCTCCAGCACGTCGATCTCGTCGCTGATCGCCTCGTCCAGCATCCGGTCGAGCAGCTCGGAGCAGTCCGACGAGCCGACGCCGAACCGGGGCACCTGCTCCCACCACACCGCCGGGTTGTTCCAGAACGAGCCGGAACCCTGGTCGACGCCTTCGAGGCAGCGCAGCCGCGAGTCGTCGTCCGGCAGTCGGCGGACGTAGTCGATGAACCGGGCCAGCGCGTCCGGGTCGACCACCGGCACCGCGCCGTACCCGCGCAGGCAGTCCTCGAGCTCCGTCAGGAACTCCTCTTTGAACGTCACGGCGCCACCCCCGCTTCCCCCGCGACCGTGCGGGTGAGGAGGACTCACGTCCCAGGGCAACCACGGTACATCCGCCGGGGCGCGCTCAACTTCGTGCCAATGGGCGGTTCCAGGGCAAGATTCGCTAACGTTCGGCCGCCCGCCGGCCCCGCGACCGCCGTAAACCGGCCGGACGTCCACAGTGGACTGTGGAAATCGCGAAGGCTCGTGCCCCGACGGTGACCGTTACGTGACCTTCACTCGGCCCGCAGCCGCGCCATGAAGCTGAACCGGTCGCCCCGGTAGAGCGAGCGGACCCGCTCGATCGGCTCGCCAACGTTGTCATGGGACACGCGGTGCAGCAGCAGCATCGGCTGCGCCGGGTTCGTGCCGATCAGCAACGCCTCGCGCGGCGTCGCCAGCACCGTCTCCACCCGCTCCTCGGCCTCGGCGAACACCACGCCCAGCCGGTCGGTCAGGCACGCGTACAGCGACGTGGTCGGGTCGAAGACCTCCAGCAACGTCGGAAAGCGCGCCGCGGACAGGTAGGTCGACTCCAGCCCCACCCGCTCGCCGTCGGCCAGCAGCACGCGTTCCAGGTGGACCACCGGGTCGCCGCGCTCGACCCGCAGGTCCCGGGCGAGCACGTCGTCCGCGGGCAGGTGCTCGACGGTGATCACGCCCCGCGCCGGGTCCACGCCCTGCCGGCGCATGCCCTCGGTGTAGCTGAGCAGCGACAGCGGCTGCACCAGCTTCGGGGGCGCGACGTAGGTCCCGCTGCCCTGGCGGCGTTGCAGCTTGCCTTCGAGCACCAGTTCCCCGACGGCCTGCCGCAGCGTCACCCGCGACACCGAGAACCGCTCGGCCAGGTCCCGCTCCGACGGCAGCGCCGTGCCCTCGCCGAGCGCGTCGACGAGCCACAGCAGTTCGGTCTTCACCGCGTAGTAGCGGGGGATGCGGCCGTGTTCGGGGATACCGGCGCGGACCGGCCCGTCCGCGCGGTACTGGGGTACGTAATGCGAGGCATGCACACAGGGAGCGTACGGGGCGGTTCGGGCCGGTCAGACCGCTAACGGGGTGGGTCGCAGATCACGGCGCGAGCTCGGGCGGGTCCGGGATGGCGTAACCGGACGCGCCCACGTTGGCCTCCAGCGACCTGCGCCATTCGCCGGTGTCGATCATCTTCCGGACGGCCGCGGTCACCTTCGCCTTGCTGGTCGGGTCGCCCTTGCGCAGGCCGATGCCGTACTCCTCCTTGCTGAACGGCCGGTTGACCACGCGCAGCAGCTCCGGGTTCTGCGCGGCGTAGCCCGCGAGGATCACGTCGTCGGTCGTCATGGCGTCCACCTGCTCGGCCAGCAGCGCGGTGACGCAGTCGCTGAAGTTGGGGTACTCCACCAGGGTCACCGACTGGGCGAACTGGTCCTTCACGTGCTGCGCGGAGGTGGTGTTGGCCACCGAGCACAGCTTCAGGTTGCCGGAGTTGAGCGATTCGGGTCCGGTGATCCGCTCGTCGGACAGCCGGACCAGCAGGTCCTGCCCGGCCACGAAGTACGGGCCGACGAAGTCGATGACCTCCTTGCGCTTGTCGGTGATCGAGTAGCTGGACACGACGAGGTCCACGGCGCCGCTGGTGAGCAGCGTCTCGCGTTCCGACGGCGTGGCCTCGGTGAACTTGATCCGCGCTTCCTCGACCCCCAGTTCCTTCGCGACGTAGCGGGCCACGTCGATGTCGAAGCCGCGGTACGTGCCGTCCAGGCGGCGCACACCCAACCCCGGCTGGTCGTACGCCACGGCGATGGTCAGCTCGTCGGAGCTGTCCGCCCTGCCGACGACGGTCGTGTCGTCACCGGTGGAGCACGACGCGAGGACAAGCGCGGCGCAACACGCCGCAACGAGGGCGCGCAACGGTGCCAGAGCCATTCTTCCCCTTTTCGGGAGCTTCCTCGGGTTGCCGGAAACCTAAGCGGCTCAACGGAGTTAATCCAGAGCCGCGGGGAAGATCGGGACACCTGATCGGTCAAGCGCAACGGTTGCGCATCAAGACCGCGACCGCGCTAACGGGCCCCGCCGGGGGAACGCAGCCGCCTGGGACCGGTGTCATGCCTCGACGGCGGCGGTCCCAGCGTGACCCGGGCGCTGCTGACGTACGCGCCCGCGGCGCTGGCCAGCACGGGTTCCAGCGACAGCTCCCGCACCTCGGGCAGGTCCTCGGCGAGCGCGGCGAGCCGCAGCACCAGGTCCTGCAACGCGGACAGGTCCGCGGGCTCGTCACCCCGGTACCCGGCCAGCAGCGGCGCGGCCTTGGGCGCGCGCACCAGCGCCGCCGCGTCCGCGTCGGTCAGCGGCACGGCCCGGTAGGCCCGGTCCCCCAGCAGGTCGCTGACCAGACCCGACAGCCCGAACGACACCAGCGTGCCGAACGACGGGTCGTCCTGGAGCCCGAGGACGCACGAGATGCCCTTGGGCGCCATGCGCTGCACGTAGACGTCCGGCCGGTCCGACATCCCGGCCAGCATCGCGTACGCCGTGCGCACGGCCTCCTCGCCGGACAGGTCGAGCCGCACGCCCACCAGGTCGGTGCGGTGCCGCAACCGGTCGTCGGTGGACTTCATCGCCACCGGGTAGCCCAACTCCCCCGCCGCGCGCACCGCGTCGTCCGCCGACGTCACCACCCGGAACGGCACGACCCGCACCCCGTAGCACGCGAGCAGACGCACGGCGGTGTCGTCGTCCAGCAGCCGTTCGCCGTCGAGCCGCTGCGCCGCCACGAGGGCGTGCGCGGCCTCGGTGTCGATGCCTTCGGGCCGGACGAACGTTCCCTGGGGCGCGGACCGCCACCGCGCGTAACGCGTCACACGCGCCAACGAGAGCACAGCGCGCTCCGGCGACGGATAAGAAGGAACGGAACCCCGTCCGGGCGCGCCGCCGGGACCTGGCACCGCCAGCTCGGCCGGCACGCCCTCCACCGCCAGGAACGTCGACGCGATCGGCTTGGTACGCCCGCCCTGCTCCACCACCTCGGCCAACGCGCGCGCGAACGACGTGCCCGGCACCGCCAGCGGCGGCACGAACACGACCACCAGCGCGTCCGCGTCCGGGTTCTCCAACGCCTCCTTCACCGCCGCGGCGAACGCCTCGGGCCCGGCCTGCGCGCCCACGTCCACCGGGTCGCAGGCCAGCTCCAGGCCGTGGGCCAGCGCGGTGTCCGCGGCCAGCAGCCCGATCGCGGTCGAGTTGCCGACCACGGCGACGCGCGGCCCGGCGGGCAGCGGCTGGTGCGCCAGCAGCAGCGCGGTGTCGAACAGCTGCGCCAGCGACTCCACCCGGATCACGCCGGCCTGCTCGAACAACGCCTGCACGCTCGACTCGTCCACCGGCACGGACGTCGCCGCCAGCGCGGGCGTCACCGCGTGGCGGCCCGACTTCACCGCCACGATCGGCTTGGTGCGGCCGAGCCGGCGGGCCAGCCGGGCGAACTTGCGCGGGTTGCCGAACGACTCCAGGTACAGCAGCACCACGTCGGTGGCCGGGTCGGTCTCCCAGTACTGGAGCAGGTCGTTGCCGGAGACGTCCGAGCGGTTGCCCGCGGAGACGAACGTGGACAGGCCGAGGCCGCGTTCGGCGGCGGTGGCCAGGATCGCGGTGCCCAGCGCGCCGGACTGGCAGAAGAAGCCTGTGCGACCGCGGGCCGGGAGCTGCGGCGCGAGGGTGGCGTTCAGGCGCACGCCCGCGTCGGTGTTGAGCACGCCCAGCGCGTTCGGGCCGACCACCCGCATGCCGTGCGCGCGGGCCTCGGCGGCCAGCCTGCGTTCCGCGCTCAGCCCGCCCGGACCGGTCTCGCCGAACCCGGACGTGACCACGACCAGGGCTTTCACGCCCTTGGCCAGGCAGGCGTCCATCACCTCGTCCACGCCCGCGGCGGGCACCGCGACCACGGCGAGGTCCACGTCGTCGGGGATCTCCAGCACCGACGGGTAGGCCCGCACCCCGCGCACCGACCGGTGCTCGGCGTTGACCGGGTACACCGGCCCGGCGAAGTCGGCGGCGAGCAGGTGCGTCAGCACCGCGTGCCCGATCTTGGTGCGGTCGGTGGACGCGCCGATCACCGCGACCGACCTCGGGTGCAGCAGGTTGTGCACGCTGCGCGCCTCGGCGGCCTGCTCGCGGGCTCGGGCCACCTCCACCGACTCCTCGGTCGGGTCGATGTCGAACTCCAGGTGCACCACGCCCTCCTCGAACGCGCGGCTCACGCCGTAGCCCGCGTCCCGGAAGATCCGCACCATCTGGCCGTTCTCGGCGAGCACCTCGGCGGTGAACCGGCTCAGCCCGCGTTCCCGGGCGGCGGCGGCGAGGTGCTCCAGCAGGATGGAGCCGAGGCCCCGGCCCTGGTGGGCGTCCTCGACCACGAACGCGACCTCCGCCGAGCTGCCCTCGCCGAGGCGGTCGTAGCGGCCGACGGCCACGATGTCGTCGCCGAGCAGCGCGGTGAACGCGACCCGGTCGGCGTGGTCGACCGTGCTGAAGCGTTCGAGGTCCCGCTTGGGCATGCGCGGGTAGGGGCCGAAGTAGCGGTAGTAGCGGGTCCGCTCGGACAACCGGCCGTGGAACGCGAGCAGCTTCTCCGCGTCGTCGGGCGTGATCGGGCGCAGGTGGACCGTGCCGCCGTCGCTGAGCACGACGTCAGCCTCCCAGTGCCTCGGGTAGTCGAACGGGTCCACGCTCAGTCCCTCGGGTCGTCGGGGTCCAGGCCGTGCAGCGGGAACAGCGCCCGGCGGGTCTGGCTCACGGCCAGGTCGACCGGGGTGTCCAGCTCGCCGCCCCACGGCTCGAACGCGGTGTCGGAGTCGTCGGTCATCGACGACGGCAGCGGCCAGTTCGGCGCGAGGGTGGAGGCGTGGGCGACCCAGTCGGCTGGCAGCGCCGCCTTCGGGTCCACGTCCCGGTCCAGCACGGTGGCCAGCAGGTGCGTCCAGCTGCGCGGCACGACGCGCAGCAGCTCGTACCCACCGCCGCCCAGCGCCAACCAGCGGCCGTGCGCGGTCTCCTCGGCCAGCTCGCGCAGCCGGCGGTAGATCGCGCGGTGCCCGTCCACGGTGAGCGCGAGGTCGGCCAGCGGGTCCTCGCGGTGCGTGTCCACGCCGCACTGCGTGACCAGCAGCTGCGGCCGGAACGCCCGCAGCAGGGACGGGACGGTCGCGTCGAACGCGCGCAGCCACGCCCCGTCGCCGGTGCCGGGCGGCAGGGCCAGGTTCACGCTGGTGCCCTCCGCGCCCGGGCCACCCACCTCGGCGGGCCGTCCCGTGCCGGGCCACAGGCTCATCGGGTTCTGGTGGACCGACACCGTGAGCACGCGCGGGTCGTCGTAGAACGCGGCCTGCACGCCGTCGCCGTGGTGCACGTCGGTGTCGACGTAGGCGATCCGGTCGAAGCCGTGGTCCAGCAGCCACGAGATGGCCACCGCGCAGTCGTTGTAGACGCAGAACCCGGCCGCGTGGTCGCGCATGGCGTGGTGCAGCCCGCCCGCGATGTTCACCGCCCGGTCCGCCTCCCCCGCCGCGATGCGCCGCGCCGCGGCCAGCGAACCGCCCACGACCAGCGCGGACGCCTCGTGCATGCGGGCGAACACCGGGTTGTCGGCGGTGCCCAGGCCGTGGCCGACGTCCCAGCCCGCCATCGGCGCGGCCTGCACGGCGTTGAGGTAGGACGGCTCGTGGACGAGTTCGATCTCCGCGTCGGTCGCCGGGTCGGGCGCGATGAGCTCCACGCCGTCCAGCACGCCCAGCGCGGTCGCCAGCCGGACGGTCAGGTCCAGTCGCACGGGGTTGAGCGGGTGGTCCCCGCCCAGGTCGTAGCCGAGGAAGGACTCGTCCCAGACGACGGCGGCAGCCTTACCCATGTCGGCAACCTAACCCACCCGGCGGCCGGTGGTGTGATCACAGCTTGGTCGACCCGGGCGTGCGGACCGGCCGGGTGGACTTAGAGTCTGCCGAGACGAGGCGGGCCAGATTGCGGCCATCGAGGATGGAACCCCGCGCGTCGGAACGGGGTCAGAGAAGACATGCACCTGCGACGAGTCCCCGCCCTGACCACTGTGCTGGCCTTGGCGCTCACGCTCGGCCTGTCGGCCTGCGCCACCAAGGTCGTCGGCAGCCCGGTCGCCGCGGCGGGCGGGTCGACCGGTGAGAAGACCGCGTCCGGCAAGCCGTCCTCGACCAAGACCTCCTCGCCGAAGGCGTCGACGAAGGAGAGCGCGCCGAAGACGACCGAGGGCGACAAGCCGTCCGGCGACGTCAAGATCACCACGAAGAAGAAGACCGAGGGCTACGAGGACTGCGACATCCTCACGCCCGAGGAGGTCGCGGCGGCCGTCGGCGCGGCCAAGGGCGGCGAGAAGGGCTGCGTGCAGAGCACCGAGGACCCGTTCTCGGTCGTGCTGTTCATGGTCACGTTCGCCGAGTACGAGGGCGAGGCCCGGACCATCGAGGTCGGCGGCAACACCGCGTACGAGGTGAAGGAGAAGGGCGGCGACTGCACGGTGCTGGTCATGCTGACCGACGACCCGGACGAGATCACGCCCGCGTTCCAGGCCACCGTGACGCCGATCGACGAGATCAACCCGTGCGAGATCGCGCTGAAGCTCGCGACAAAAGCCTTCGAGAAGATCCCCAACGCTTGAGTTGACGTGCGGGAACGGCCGGTCGGAGCGTCGCCCGACCGGCCGTTCCGGCTTGTTCAGCCCGCTTCCGGACCCGTCGCGGCGGGTCGGGACGGGTCCGAGGACCACTGGGACCACGAGCCCGCGTAGAGCGGGGCGGGCGCGTCCGGCTTCGTGATGCCGGCCACCTCCAGGGCCAGGACCACGGAGGACGCCGTGACGCCGGACCCGCAGTAGGCCGCCACCGGGCGGTCCGGGGAGACGCCGATCGCCTCGAAGCGCTCGGCCAGCGCCGCGGCGGGCAGCCAGCGGCCGTCGGACGTGTGGCCCGAGGTCGGCGCGTTCAGCGCGCCCGGGATGTGACCGGCCCGCGGGTCGACCGGCTCGGTCTCGCCCCGGTAGCGCTCGGGCGCGCGGGCGTCGAGCAGCGTGCCGGTCCCGGTGAACGCGGCGGCCCCGTCCGCGTCCAGCACGGGCATGGAGCCGGGCCGCACCTCGACGTCGCCGGGCACGGGCGTCGGCGTGTCCGCGTCGACCGGACGGCCCTCGGCGGTCCACGCCGCGTAACCGCCGTCCAGGACCGCCACCTCAGGGTGACCGGCCCACCGCAGCAGCCACCACGCACGGGCGGCGACCGAGCCGTCACCGCCGTCGTACGCCACGACCGGGTGATCCCGGCGGACGCCGGCGGCGCGCAGCACCGCCTGGAGCGCCGACGGGTCCGGCAGCGGGTGGCGGCCACCGGCTCCCGGTGGGGCGGACAGCTCGGTGTCGAGGTCGACGTAGACGGCACCGGGAACGTGCCCGACCTCGTAGTCTTGACGTCCCGGCGGTCCGCCCAGTCGCCAGCGGACGTCGAGCACGACGGGTGGTTCGGCCCCGTCCAGCGCGGCGGCCAGGGCTTCGGTGCTGATCAGTGGGTGCACGGCACCATCCTGCACCCGTGACCGGCCGACTAGCATTGACGCCATACGAAGGGGAGCGGGTGTGAACGAGCTCATCGACACTACCGAGATGTACCTCCGCACGATCTACGAGCTCGAAGAAGAGGGCGTAGTGCCTCTGCGCGCGCGGATCGCCGAGCGGCTGGCGCAGAGCGGTCCGACGGTCAGCCAGACGGTCGGGCGGATGGAGCGCGACGGTCTGGTCATCGTGGCGGACGACCGCCACCTGGAGCTGACCGAGCAGGGTCGCAACCTGGCCATCGCGGTCATGCGCAAGCACCGGCTCGCCGAGCGCCTCCTGGTCGACATCATCGGCCTGGAGTGGGAGCACGTGCACAGCGAGGCGTGCCGCTGGGAGCACGTCATGAGCGAGGCCGTCGAGCGCAAGCTGGTCAAGCTCCTCGGCAACCCCACCACCTCGCCCTACGGCAACCCCATCCCGGGCCTGGACAAGCTGGGCGACGGCGAGCCCGCCCCGGCGGCCGAGTCGGACCTGGTGCGCGTGGACGAGGTGGCCCGGCGCGGCGGCGGTCGCGTCGAGGTGCGCCGGATCGCCGAGCACGTGCAGCTCGACCCGGATTTGATGGCCGAGTTGAAGGCCGCCGGCGTGGTGCCGGGCGGCACGGTCGAGATCGACTCGCTGGGCGGCGCGAAGGTCATCCAGGTGCGCGGCAACGGCACGGTCGCCGAGCTGGACCCGGCCGTGGCGCACGCCGTCCTGGTGCAGGCCCGGTGAGCCCTGCGCGGCGCGCGATCGCCGCGTTCAGCCGGGTGCACGGGGCGGCGCCCGCGGGTGTGTGGTCCGCGCCTGGTCGGGTGAACCTGATCGGGGAGCACACGGATTACAACGACGGTTTCGTGCTGCCGTTCGCGTTGCCGTACCGGACCGCGGTGGCCGCGTCACCGCGGGACGACGGCCGGTTGCTGGTGGCCACGGTCGGTGACGACGGCACGGTGCAGCACGCGTCCCCGGTGGTCGTCGCCGATCTGGCACCCGGCGTGGTGGGCGGGTGGGCGGCGTACCCGTCGGGTGTGGCGTGGGTGTTGCGCGAGCAGGGTGTGTCCGGTGGGGCGAACCTGGTGATCGCGGGTGATGTGCCGGCGGGGGCGGGGTTGTCGTCGTCGCACGCGTTGGAGTGTGCGGTGGCGTTGGCGCTGCTGGGGTTGGCGAAGCGGCCGGTGGATGATCTGCCGGTGGTGGCGCGGTGGGTGCAGCGGGCGGAGAACGAGTTCGTGGGTGCGCCGACGGGGTTGTTGGACCAGACGGCGTCGTTGTGCTGCACCGAGGCGCACGTGTTGTTCTTGGACGTGCGGTCGTTCGAGGCGGAGCAGGTGCCGTTCGACGCCGCGGCGCACGGGTTGGAGGTGCTGGTGGTCGACACGCGGGCGAGTCATTCGCACACCGACGGTGGTTATGGTGCGCGGCGGGCGGGGTGTGAGCGTGCGGCGTCGGTGCTGGGGGTCGCGGCGTTGCGGGACGTGGACGTGGCGGGGTTGGACGGTGTTCTGGGGCGGGTGCCGCAGGAGCTGCGGCCGTTGGTGCGGCATGTGGTGACCGAGAACGAGCGGGTGTTGTCGGCGGTGGGGTTGTTGCGGGCGGGTCGGTTGGCGGAGTTGGGGCCGTTGCTGGACGCCTCGCACGCCTCGTTGCGCGACGACTACAGGGTCTCCGCGCCGGAGTTGGATGTCGCGGTGGACGCGGCGAAGGCGGCCGGGGCGTTGGGTGCGCGGATGGTGGGTGGCGGGTTCGGCGGGTCGGCGATCGCGCTGGTGCCCGTGGACCGGCATGACGAGGTGGTGCGGGCGGTGGTGGCGGCGTTCGCCCGGCGGGGTTGGGCCACGCCCAGGACGTTCACGGCGGTGCCCTCCGCAGGCGCCGGCCAGGATCAATGACGGTCTAGTCGAAAGCAGGGATGCAGGGTGAAGTTGCTCGTCACGGGCGGTGCCGGGTACGTGGGCAGCGTCTGCGCGGCCAGGCTGGTGGAGTCCGGGCACGAGGTGGTCGTGCTGGACGACCTGTCCACCGGGCACGCGGACGCGGTGCCCGACGGCGTGCGGCTGGTCGAGGCGGGCATCGACGACGCGATCGGCGGCGTGCTCGCGGAGGGCTACGACGGCGTGCTGCACTTCGCGGCCAAGTCGCTGGTCGGCGAGTCCATGCAGGACCCGGCGAAGTACTGGCACGGCAACGTGGTGACGTCGCTGCGGCTGCTGGACGCGATGCGCGAGCACGGCACGCCGCGGCTGGTGTTCTCCTCCACCGCCGCCACCTACGGCGAGCCGGAGCAGGTGCCGATCGCGGAGACCGCGCCGACGCGGCCCACCAACACCTACGGCGCGACGAAGCTCGCGATCGACCACGCGATCACCTCCTACGCCGCCGCGCACGGCCTGGCCGCCGTGTCCCTGCGCTACTTCAACGTGGCCGGCGCCTACGGTCGGTTCGGCGAGCGGCACGGCGTGGAGACGCACCTGATCCCGATCGTGCTCCAGGTCGCGTCCGGCCGGCGGGAGCAGGTGCAGGTGTACGGCGACGACTGGCCCACCGACGACGGCACGTGCGTGCGCGACTACATCCACGTCGTGGACCTGGCCGACGCGCACCTGCGGGCGCTGGAGCACGCGACGGCCGGCGAGCACCGCATCTACAACCTGGGCAACGGCCTCGGCTTCTCGGTCAAGCAGGTCATCGACGCCTGCCGCGAGGTGACCGGCCACCCGATCCCCGCCGACGTGGCGCCGCGCCGGGCGGGCGACCCGGCGGTGCTCGTGGCCGGAAGCGAGAAGGCCCGCACCGAGCTGGGTTGGAAGCCCGAGCGGGTGGACCTGGCCGGCATCGTGCGCGACGCGTGGGACTTCACCCGGTCACAACAGGGGGCGTGATGGAAGGCAAGATCACCGAGGCCGGGTTCGGGGACCTGACCTCGTTCACCGAGATGCCGCGGATCTCCGGGCTGGCGCTGTCCCCCGACGGCACCCGGCTCGTCACCGTGGTGGCGACGCTCTCGCCGGACCGCAAGGCGTGGCAGGGTTCGCTGTGGGAGGTCGACCCCGCCGGTGAGCGTCCCGCGCGGCGGTTGACGCGCGGCGCGAAGGGCGAGTCGGCCCCCGCGTTCACGCCGGACGGTGCGCTGCTGTTCCTGTCGGCGCGGCCCGACCAGGAGGCCAAGCCGGCCGAGCGGGACAAGAAGGACAAGACCGCCCTGTGGCTGCTGCCGCCCGTGGGCGAGGCGCGCGAGCTGTGCCGCCCCGCCGGCGGGGTGTCGGACTTCGCGGTGGCCCGGGACGCGGGCACGCTGCTGCTCACCGCGAACGCGCACCCGACCGCGGAGTTCGGCGAGCAGGACGAGGAGCACCGCAAGGCCCGCGAGGAGGCCGGGGTGACCGCGATCCTGCACGAGTCGTACCCGGTGCGGTACTGGGACTCCGACCTCGGGCCGAGCTTCCCCCGCCTCCTGGCCACCACGTCGCCGGTCGACGCGGACCGCACGCGCGTCGACCCGTCGTCGGACCTGGTCGACCTGACGCCCAACGCCGCGGCCCGGCTGGACGACTCGCCCGCCATCAGCCCGGACGGCCGGTGGGTCGTGCACACCGAGGGCGTCGCGGTGAGCGCGTCGTACGGCAAGCGGGTGCGGCTGCGGCTGACGTCCACCGACGGCGCCACCGACCGCGTGCTGGCCGACCTCGACGGGCACTCGTTCCTGCAACCGGTGTTCCTGCCGGACTCGTCGGGCGTCATCGCGGTGCGGGCGCTGGACTCCACACCGGACCGCCCGTGGACGAACACGCTGGTGCGCATCGACCTGGAGTCGGGGTCCGTCGAGGAGCTGGCGGCGGACTTCGCCGAGGAACCCGACCACCCGGTGGTGAGCCCCGCCGGTGACGCGGTGTACTTCACGAGCAGCCACCGCGGGCACCAGCCGATCTGGAAGCTCGACCTGGCGTCCGGCTCCGTGGAGAAGCTGACGGCCTCCGGCGCCTACACCGACGTGCGGGTCAGCCCGGACGGCGCGTCGGTGTACGCGCTGCGCAGCGCCTGGGACCACCCGCCGCAGCCGGTGCGGCTGTCGGCGTCCGGTGTGGACCAGCAGGCCGTGCCGCTGCCCGCGCCCGGCGCGGTGGAGTCCGTGCCGGGGACGTTGACCGAGGTCGAGACGGTCGTCGAGGACGGCCGGACCGTGCGGGCCTGGCTGGTGCTGCCGCACGGCGCGTCGGCCGCCGACCCCGCGCCCCTGCTGCTGTGGGTGCACGGCGGTCCGGTGATGAGCTGGAGCGGGTGGAGCTGGCGCTGGAACCCGTGGCTGATGGCCGCGCGCGGGTACGCCGTGCTGCTGCCGGACCCGGCGCTGTCGACCGGGTACGGGCACGACTTCGTGCGCGCCGGGTGGGCGTCGTGGGGCGCGAAGCCGTACACGGACCTGATGGCGATCACCGACGTGGCGGTGCGGCGGGACGACATCGACGACTCGCGGACGGCCGCCATGGGCGGGTCGTTCGGCGGGTACATGGCTAACTGGATCGCCACGCGGACCGACCGGTTCAAGGCGATCGTGACGCACGCGTCGTTGTGGCACCTGGACGCGTTCACCGGAACCACGGACGACTCGTACTACTGGATCCGGGAGATGGGCGACCCGCTGCGGCAGGAGGACACCGTGCGGGCGAACTCGCCGCACCTGCGCGTGGCGGACATCACGACGCCGATGCTGGTGATCCACGGCGACAAGGACTACCGGGTCCCGATCGGCGAGGGGCAGCGCCTGTACTTCGACCTCGTGAGGCACGGCGTGCCGGCGAAGTTCCTGTACTTCCCGAGCGAGAACCACTGGATCCTGACGCCGGGCAACGCCAAGGTCTGGTACGAGACGATCTTCGCGTTCCTGGCGGAGCACGTGCTCGGCGAGCCCTGGCAGCGGCCGGAACTCGTCTAGACGGACAGGTCCCGGATCGCGTTCGGCCAGCTCAAGCGCCCGGTCGGCGAGGGCTCACACGTGCACCGCGTCGAGCCCTCGCCGACCGATCCCCTCGTCCACCCAGGCCGTCACGCCGTCGGGAGCGGTGCCGCAGCCGTAGGCGTCGAGGAACACCGCAGACGACCCCGCCCGGGTACTCCGACGCCCACGCCGCGTCGGACGACGGCACGACCGTCCGGGCGGCGTCGTGGAAGTCCCGCCGGAGCCGGGCGAACGACCGAAACCCCGCCCCCCACCGCCCCGAGGCACCCGGTGCAGGCGTTCGAGCAACCCGTGCACGGCCGGCGTCCACACCCGGCGGGCCGGTACACGTGGTCACCGACGATCTTGGTCCGCTTCCCATCACCCGCACGTCAGGCGCGGGCCTGGTGGCGTGCCGGCGATTTCCGTGCCGGTGGGAGAGCCGGATCGAGGACGCGGGTTGGCAGCCGACTTCGCCAGCCGGATCACGCCACCCCCGCAGGTCGAGGTCGGCCCCGGTCCGGTGCAGGAAGGTCCGATGTTCGGCGGCGGCGGTTGGCGGCAGGCAGCGGGTTGGCGGCAGGCAGCGGGTTGGCGACAGGTTCGTGGCGGCGGGTTGGCTGGCGGCGGCGAGGCACGGCGAACAGCGCAAGAGTCGCCGCAGGTCATGGGTGCGTGGGGTTTGGAGTGGTGGGTGGCCGGTGGGGATGGGGAGGTGGGGGCGAGCGCGGGGATGTGGGGTCAGGTGTGGTCGGTGGGTGGGGTGGTCCAGTTGGTGGCGGCGGCTTGTTCGGCCAGGTGGCGGATTTGGGTGGGGGACAGGCCGGTGTTCAGGGCGATGCGCAGCAGGCCGGCCAGGCGGTGGCCCGGGTGGGATTCCTCGGCTCGGTCCAGGGCCATGTAGGTCAGGGCGCCGTTGCCCCGGATGTAGGCGGAGAAGGCGAGGAGGGTGGCCGGTTCCGCCCTCTCCGGGGAGGGGCACGCCCGGGTCAGTTCCAGCCACAGGGCCTCGGCGCTCCGGGCGTGGTCGCCGACGCAGTGGACGAGGCCCGCGTCCCTGGTCAGCGGGTTCGACAGGGCGTGGGCCAGGTCGGCGACCTCCTCGTCGGTCAAGGGGCGCTTGCGCGTGCCGGCCCGGACCACCTCGGCGTGGACCAGGTCGAGGTCGCGCGCCGGCGCGGTGGTGTCGTCCGGGAGCGGGTGGGTGGCGGCCAGGCGGTTGAGCAGGGCGGTTCGGCGGGACAGGGCTTCCGGTGAGTCCGGGGTCAGCAGGTCGCCCAGCGCCTCACGGCTCGGGTAGGTGACGTGGCCGTCCGCCGCCGAGGCCGCGGCGAACGCCGTGCTCGACGGGTCCGGCACGGTGCCCGACATGCCGACGTCGTGGTAGTCGAACCAGCGCTCGCCCTTCGCCGTGGCACGCGTCCAGACCGCCAGCAGCAGCCGCACGCCGCCGGCGCGGAGGGCCTCGTCCAGCTCGTCCACCACCGCGTCGTGCGGCAGGTGCTCGGGCGGGTCGCCGGAGCCGCCGCCGACCACGACCACCACCGCGTCGTCACCCCGGCACCCGGCCAGCGGCTCGACCAGCTGCGCCGCCACGCGGTGCCGGACGCCGGGCGGTGGCAGGTCGATGCGCAACGTCATCGCCACGTCGTGGTCGTGCACCACCACGAGCACGACCGAATCGGACGGGTGGAAGCCCAGCAGGTGCGGCACGGCGGCGATCAGGTCGCCCGGGTCGCGGAGGCGGGTCGGGGGCAGGAGCTTCGTCATGGGAACGACGATGGCCGAACGCGGCGAGGGGCGCCGGCGGCGATCGCCGATCTGTGGACAACTCGGAAAAGGCCGCCCCCGGTGATTCCGAGGGCGGCCCGCGACCTGGGGAAACTCAGCAGCTGGGTGCCACCTGGCCGTCCGAACCTGTGTACACGTAGGCATCGGAGATGTAACCGGCCCCGATCTTGTCCCACAGGTTGGTGGTGCCGTACTTGCCGGTGATCGTCTCGCCCTTCGCCTGGCAGCTGATCGTCACCGTCGCGCCGTTGGCCACCGAGCCGACGGCCGCGTACTGCGTCCCGGGACCCGACCGGACCGTCACCGACGCCCCGCTGTCCGTGCCGACGGTGCCGGTCACCCCGGTGGTGCTGCACGAGTTGCGGCTGGTGTAGCTGCGCGTGCCCCAGTAGTAGATCTGCGTCCCGTTGAACGTGATCTTCTGGTCGACCCCGTTGAGCCTCTGCTCGTAGTGCAGGTGCGGCCCGGTCGACCCGCCGGTCGTGCCGACGTTGCCGATCTTCTGGCCGATCCGCACCGACTGCCCGACGCTGACGCTCTGCGCGGACAGGTGCGCGTACCGGGTGCGCCAGCCGGAGCCGTGGTCGATCTCGACCCACCGGCCGTAGCTGGTGCTGCCCTCGTTCGCGACCCGCGACACCGTGCCCGCCGCCGACGCGACCACCGGGTCGCCGTCGTCGTTCGCCCGGTTGAAGTCCACCGAGTTCGCGGGGCTGTGGTTGGTGCGGGTCTGGCCCTCCCACACCTGGTTGCACGGGAACGGCATCTGGAAGTTGGGGGCCGCCGCGGCCTCGCCCTGCGTGAGGACGAGGCCGATCAGCGGCGCCACCAGGGCCGTGACGAACACGCGTCGGCTCATCTGCCACCTCCTTGACGACTGGGAGTGGTCATCCGACCACGCCCGCCCGCCTTAGTGGAAGACTTACCAGACGTCGAGTTAGTGAATTAGTTGCTAACCATCCGAACGGAGCAACAGCCCGTTTCAGCAGTTACGGCTGGTGTAGTTGCGCGTGCCCCAGTAGAGGATCTGCGAGCCGTTGAACACGATCTTCTGCGCCACGCCGTCGAGCCGCTGCTCGAAGTGCAGGTGCGGCCCGGTCGAGCCGCCGGTCGAGCCGACGTCGCCGATGCGCTGCCCCTTCGACACGGACTGCCCCACGCTCACCCGCTGCACGGACAGGTGCGCGTAACGGGTGCGCCACCCGCCCCCGTGCCCGATCTCGATCCACCGGCCGTAGCTGGTGCTCCCCTCGTTCTCCACCCGCGTCACCGTGCCCGCGGCCGACGCCACGACCGGGTCACCCAGGTCGTTGGCCCGGTTGAAGTCCACGGCGTTGGCCGGGCTGTGACCCGTCCGGGTCTGCCCCTCCCACACCTGGTTGCACGGGAAGGGCATCTGGAACGCGGGCGCCGCGGCGGCCTCGCCCTGCGTGAGGGCGAGGCCGACCAGCGGCGCGACCAGTGCCGTGACGAAAGCGCGCCGGGTTCGGCTCATCTGCCACCTCCTTGACGACTGTGGCGCCGATGGGACCACAACCGCACCCGTCAGTGGAAGACTTTCCAAGTAGACGCTTCGTAAATTAGTTTCTAACCAACCGATCGGCGCAACGCGGCGAGCCCGCCGACCACGGGCAGTTCGACCACGGTCTGCGTGAGGTCGACCGACAGCCCGGCGCCCGGCTCCGGCCGCAGCGTGTAGTCGTAGTCAGAAGAGATCAGCACGAACTCGACGCGGTGACCAGACGGGACCACGTAGTCGTTCGGCTGCAGCTCCACCTCGACCCGGTACCGCTTGCCCGGCTCGACCGGCTTGGTCAGCGACGGCGACACCCGGTTCTGCGGGTCGGTCCACCCCCGCGTGATCACGTGCGACGTGCCGTCCGGCGCGCGGTCCACCAGCAGCGCGGTCACGTTGGCCGCGGGCCGGTCGAACGAGATCGCCAGGTCGACCCGGGCCGTGCCGGAGAACCGGACCGGCTCGGTGGTCGGCCGCGTGGCGTACGACAGCCGGTTGCCGGAGCTGGGCAGATCCACCAGGTCCTCGGCGAGCTTGGACGAGTCGTCGCGCAACGACTCCACCACGGCGTTGCCGGGCACGGACTCGAACCGCAGCGCGCCCTTGGCCGTGCCGCCCGCCCACGGGTACACGCGGGCCTTCGACGTGCCGGGAGCGGGCCAGTCGGCCTCGTCCACCCACGTGGTCCGGTCCTCGCGCTGGATCGTCGCCTTGGGCTCGCGCTCGATGCCGTTGTCCACGCCGTACAGGTAGTGGCTGAACCAGCGGTTGATCGTGCGCCGCCACTCGACCGGGCGCAGCGTGTCGGGGTCGGTGTGCCCGGACTGGTGCAGCCAGATCTTGTGCTCCACGCCGTGCCGCCGCAGCGCGTCGTACCACTGCGCGACGTGCTTGACCTTGACGTTCCAGTCGCTCAACCCGTGCACGGCCAGCACCGCGGCCCGCACCTTCGAGGCGTCCTTGACGTAGTTCCGCTCGTCCCAGAACTCGCTGTAGTCGCCGGTCACGCGGTCCTGCCGGGCGGCCACCTCGGCGATCACCGGCTTGCAGACCTCCCGGTCCTCGCGCGTGTAGACGTACTCCGCCAGCACGTCGAGGTCCTCGCCCTGGAACGTGCCGGGCGCGACCACCGCGCCGTCGGCCCGGTAGTAGTCGTACCAGCTGGAGATGGCCGCGATGGGCACGATGGCCTCCAGGCCCTCGACCCCGGTGGCGGCCACCGCGTTGGGGAGGGTGCCGTTGTACGACACGCCCATCATGCCGACCTTGCCGGTGGTCCAGCCCGCCACGACCGGCGCGCCCGCCGCGTCGCGCGCGGTGGTGCGGCCGTTCAGCCAGTCCACCACGGACCGGGAGCCGGTGGTCTCGTTCTCACCGCCGGAGGTGGGGCAGCCCGACGACTTGCCGGTGCCCAGCGACTCGGCGTAGACCATGGCGAAGCCGCGGGAGAGGAAGTAGTCCTCGTAGCGCCCGGACCGGATCGGCGCGGGGTTGGGCCCGACGGCGGCGGCGATCCGCTCGTCCGCCTGCGCCTTGAGCAGCGACCCGTCGCGCTTGTCGTACCCGCCGCGCCGGTTCGGCACGTACAGCTCCACGTCGACGTTGTGGTTGGCCACGTCGTTGCCGCCGGAGAAGTACGGGCTGTTGAAGAACACGACCGGGACCTTCAGCCCGCGGTCGGTGGCCTTCTGGCGCACGACCTCGGTGTAGACCTCGTCGTCGTGCCCGTCGCGGTCGCTGTCGACCGGGGCCCGCACCCACACGCTCTCGCGCACCACGTCCTTCGGGTCGAAGACGGGTTGCGCCTCGCCGCCGACGAACACCGGGCCCTCCGCCGCGCCCTCGGCCACGGCGGGCGCGAGCCCCAACGTGACCAGGGCGGCGAGCACCGCGGCTCTCCGTGCACCCTTCACGACCGAACCCCCATCATGCGTAGGACAGGTTTGCGGCTGACCCTCCCCCGCGCCACAACCCCTGTCAAGGGCGTCCAAAGTCCACAGTGGACATCATCCGAAGACCCGACGAACGGCCCCTTGACCAGCGGCGGAGACCTGTGCAGACTCGCCCGGGCCATGCGTGACTTCATCGCCGCGCTGCCCAAAGTGGAGTTGCACGTCCACCTCGTCGGGTCAGCCTCCCCCGCCACCGTCCTCACCCTCGCCCGCCGGCACCCGCAGCACGGGGTCCCGACCGACGAGGCCGACCTGCTCCGGTTCTACGAGTTCACCGACTTCGGCCACTTCATCGACGTCTACGCGGCGGTGAACGACCTGGTCACCACCGGTGAGGACGTCGCCGAGCTGGTGCTGGGGCTGGCCGAGGAGCAGGCGCGGCGCAACGTCCGCTACGCCGAGGTGACCGTGAGCGCGACCAGCCACCTGCGGGCCGGCATCGCGCCGGAGGAGCTGGACGAAGCCCTCGCGACGAGCCGCGCGCGGGCCAGGGCCGAGCACGGCGTCGAGCTGGCGTGGGTGTTCGACATCCCCGGCCTGTGGGACCGGGACTTCGGCCTGACCAGCGCGAAGTACGCGGTCACGCACCGGCCGGCGGGCACCGTCGGCTTCGGCCTGGGCGGGTTCGAGGCGGACGCGCCGAGGCGGGCGTTCCGCGAGGCGTTCGCGGTGGCCCGGGACGCGGGCCTGCACTGCGTGCCGCACGCGGGCGAGACCACGGGCCCCGACCAGGTCCGGGAGGCGCTCGACGAGCTGCACGCCGAGCGGATCGGCCACGGCGTCAACGCGGCGGCCGACCCGGAGCTGCTGCGCCGGCTGGCCGCCGAGGGCATCACCCTGGAGGTCTGCCCCACCTCGAACATCCGCACGGGTGCCGTGCGTGCCGTCGAGGACCACCCGCTGCCGAGGTTCCTGGACGCGGGCGTGCCGGTGACCCTGGCCACGGACGACCCCGGCATGTTCCACACCGACCTGGACCGCGAGTACCTGCTGTGCCACGAGGTGTTCGGCCTGGGCGAGTCGGAGCTGGCCGAGCTGGCCCGCACCGGGGTGCGGGCCAGCTACGCGCCCGACGAGCTCAAGCGGTCACTGCTGGCCGAGATCGACGCGCTCGGCCGCTGACGCCGCTCGCCACCGCCACGCCGAGCGCGGCCAGGGCCATCGCCGCGCCCACCCAGTTGGGCGCGGTGTAGCCGAGCCCGGCGTCGATCGCCACGCCACCGAGCCACGCGCCCGCCGCGTTGCCGAGGTTGAACGCGGCGATGTTCGCCGCCGAGGCCAGCGCGGGCGCGCCCGCCGCCTGCTCCAGCACCCTGGTCTGCAACGGCGCCACGGTCGCGAAGCCGAACACGCCGAACACCGCGATCGTGACCGCCGCGGGCACCGCCCAGTGCGCGGTGACCGCGAACACCGCCAGCACCACCGCCAGCGCACCCAGGAACGCGTACAGGCTGGGCATCAGGCGGCGGTCCGCCGCACGCCCGCCGACCACGTTGCCCACGAACAGCCCGACCCCGAACAGCACCAGCAGCCACGTCACCGCGCCCGGCGAGAACCCGGCCACCTCGGTCATCATCGGCGCGACGTAGGTGAACGACGCGAACACCGCGCCGAACCCGAGCGCCGTGGTCGCCAGCGCGAGCCACACCCCCGGCCGGCGGAACACCGCCAGCTCGCCGCGCAACCCGGTGGACGCGGGCTGCGGCGGCACCAGCGCCACGATCCCCACCAGCCCGGCCACGCCCAGCGCGGTCACCGCCCAGAACGTCGAGCGCCAGCCGAACTCCTGCCCCAGCGCGGTCCCGGCCGGCACGCCCAGCACGTTCGCCGCGGTCAGCCCGGTGAACATCATCGCGATCGCCCGCGCCCGGCGGTCCGGCGCGACCAGCCCCGCCGCCACCACCGAGCCGACGCCGAAGAACGCGCCGTGGCACAGCGCGGCGACCACCCGTCCCACCATCAGCACGGCGTAGTCGTCGGCCACCGCGCACACCAGGTTGCCCAGCACGAACAACGCCATCAGGCCGACCAGGAGCTGCTTGCGGGGCAGCCGCGACCCACCCGCGGTGATCAGCGGCGCGCCGACCACGACGCTGAGCGCGTAGCCGGACACCAGCAGCCCGGCGGACGGGATCGACACGCCGAGATCGCCCGCCACCTGTGGCAACAGGCCCACGATCACGAACTCGGTGGTGCCGATGCCGAACGCGCCGACGGCCAGCGCGAGCAGCGCGGGCGGCATCACCGGGCACCCAGCCAGGTCCGCAGCTCACCCAGCAGCACGCGGTAGGCGTCCAGCACCCCGTCCATCAACACGAACGGGTGAATCGTGCCGTCGATCCGGCGCAGCCGCACCGGCACGCCGGCCGCCTCCAGCTTCGCCGCGTACCGCTCGCCGTCGTCCCGCACCGGGTCGTGCTCGGCGACGGCCACGAACGTGCGCGGCAGCCCCTCCACCGCGGCCCGCAGCGGCGCGGCCAGGTCGGTGACCTCCGCGGCGCCGAGGTAGTGCGACCAGAACCACCGCATCGTGCCGGCCGACAGCGCGTAGCCGGTCTCGTGCTCCACATAGGACTGCGTGGTGAAGTCCACGTCCAGCGCCGGGACGACCAGCACCTGGAACGCGAGGTCGAGCTTGCCGCGGGCCTCCAGCGCCACCGCGGCGGCGAGGTTGCCGCCGGCGCTGTCCCCCATCACGCCGATCCGCGCCGGGTCGACGTCCACCGACGCGGCGTGCTCGAACAGCCACGCCGTGGCCGCGTACGAGTCGTCCAGCGGCACGGGGAACGGGTGCTCCGGCGCCTTCTGGTAGTTCACCGCGAACACCGCGTGCCCGGTGGCGTTGGCCAGCGCGCGCAGCGCCACGTCGTAGATGTCGAGGTTGCACGTCACCCAGCCGCTGCCGTGCAGGAACACGATCGCGGGGAACGGCCCGTCGCCCTCGGGGTAGTAGATGCGCGCGGGCAGGTCGGCCGTCGGGCCGGGCACGAAGAGGTGCGCGACCCTGGCCACCGGCTCCGGCGTGCCCTGGAACGCCAGGAACCCCCATTGCGCCTGACGCGCCCCGAAGACGCCCAACTCCTCCAACGCGGGCGCGCCGGCCAGCTTCTCCAGCACCGCCCGCGCCTGTTCGTTCAATGCCATGAACCGATCATCCGATGACCTGCGGGGATAAGTCCAAGGCATGTTCGTTCTGGTATCCATAAACTGACGTCATGAGCCTGAGGCAGTTCGAGTACCTGGTCGCGGTCGTGGACGAGGGTTCCTTCACCCGCGCCGCCGAAGCGCTGCACGTCACGCAGCCGGCGCTGTCCCACCAGATCCAAGCCCTGGAACGGACCGTGGGCACGAGGCTGCTCGACCGGCTCCCCCGCGCCGTCCGCCTCACGCCCGCCGGTCGCGCCTGGCTGCCCCACGCCCGCGCCGCCTTGGCCGAAGCCGAGCGCGCGCTCACCGCCGCACGGCGCACGGCGGGCGTGGAGTGCGGCGAGCTGCGCGTGGCCACGCTCTACTCGCTCACCCTCGGCGTGCTGCCGCCCGTGCTCCGGTGCTGGCGCGCGGAACACCCGGACGTGCGCATCCGCCTGTTCGAGCACCGCCACGCCGACGAGCTGCGCGAGGCGATGGCCGACGGGCAGGCCGACATCGCCCTCGGCCCGGAGCCCGCGAACTGGCCCGGCTTCCGGCAGCGGCTCGGCGTGGAGGAGTTCGTGGTGGTCCTGCCGCCCGACACGCACCACCGCGAGCCGATCGACCTGCGGGAGCTGGCCGACGTCGGGTGGGTGCACTACGCGCCGGGCAACGGCCTGGCCGACCTGGTCGACGCGGCGTGCGCGGAGCGCGGCTTCCAGCCGGGCGCGGCCGTGCGCACCGAGCAGACCGCGGCGGCGCCCGTGCTGGCCGCCTCCGGGCTGGGGCCGGCGCTCGTTCCGCGCAACATCGTGCCGGAGACGTTCGACGGCGCGGTCCTCCGCACCGATCCCCCGGTGCGGCGCACCCTGGTCGCGTACGCGCACAAAACGCCGGACCCGCTCGCGTCGGCCTTCGTGGCCTTGCTCGCCGAGGCAGGATGGGACGCATGAGGCTGGTCATCCTGGGCGGCGGCGGCTTCCGCGTGCCGCTGGTGCACAAGGCGCTGGACGAGCGCATCACCGAAGTGGTGCTGCACGACGTGGACGCGCACCGGCTGCACGCGATCCGCCGGGTCCTGCGCGACGGCCCGCCGGTCACCGCCACCACCGACCTGGACGAGGCGCTGCGCGGCGCGGACTTCGTGTTCTCCGCGATCCGGGTCGGCGGCCTGGCCGGGCGGGCGATCGACGAGGAGGTCGCCCACGCGCACGGGGTGCTGGGGCAGGAGACCGTCGGCGCGGGCGGCGTCGCGTACGGCCTGCGCACCGCCCCGGTGGCGGACGCCATCGCCCGGCGGGTCGCCGAACTGGCGCCCCGGGCCTGGGTCGTCAACTTCACCAACCCGGCCGGGCTGATCACCGAGGTCATGGCCCGCCACCTCGGCGGCCGAGTGATCGGGATCTGCGACTCGCCGCTGGGCCTGTGCCGCCGCGTCGCCAAGGCGCTCGACGTGGAGGACACGACGTTCGACTACGCGGGCCTGAACCACCTCGGCTGGCTGCAAGGCGTCCACGTGGGCGCGGAGAACCTGCTGCCGGCGCTGCTGGCCGACGACGAGGCGTTGACGAGCTTCGAGGAAGGCCGGTTGTTCGGCGCGGAGTGGTTGCGGGCGTTGGGCGTCATCCCCAACGAGTACCTGCACTACTACTACTCGACGCGTGAGGCGTTGGGCGACAACCGCGGCGCTTTCCTGCTCGGGCAACAGCAACGCTTCTACGACGGTGACGTGGACTGGGAGACCACGCGGTTGGAGCGTGAAGCGACGTACATGGCCCAGGAACGCGAACGCGACAGCGTCGAGGGCGGCGGTTACGAGCACGTGGCGATGGCGTTGATGCGCGCCATCGCCGACAACGAGACGGCGACGCTGATCCTCAACGTGCCCAACAACGGCACCTTGTCCACTTTGGACGACGACGCGATCGTGGAGGTGCCGTGCGAGGTCGACGCGACGGGCGCGCGTCCCCTCCCGGTGAGCCCGCTCCCCGACCACGCGGCCGGTCTCGTCACGTCGGTCAAGGCGGTGGACCGGCTGGTCATGGAGGGCACGCGGGCGGCGGCGCTCAAGGCGTTCGCCCTGCACCCGCTGGTCGACTCGGTCGCCACCGCCCGAAGCCTGCTGGACACCTACGTGCGGCGGCACCCGGAACTGGCCTACCTGAGCTGAGCCCGTCCCAACGCGTCGGAACGCCGGGTCGTCTCCGGCAGTCGCGTCACGCACAGCCGCAGCACCTCGGCGCACGCCCGGTCGAGGTCGACGCGGTGCCCCACGGACACGAACACCGGCTTCACGCCCTCACGCGTCCGCAGCGCCCGGCCCACCACCTCGCCGTCGTCCACCAGGTCCGAGTGCGCCCCGCGCACGTCGTCGGGCATGTCGAACCGGCCCATCGGCGTCTTGGCCACGCCGACGCTCGGCAGGCCGGTCACCACCCCGAGGTGGCAGGCCAGCCCGAACCGCCGCGGGTGCGCCAACCCCTGCCCGTCGCACACCAGCAGGTCCGGCGTCACGGTCACCCGCTCCATCGCCTCCAGCAACGACGGCAGCTCCCGGAACGCGAACAGCCCCGGCACGTACGGGAAGTCCGCCCGGCCCGTCACCACGACCGACTCGACCGTCTCCAACGACTCCGCGTCCAGCACGACGACCGCCGCGGCCACCCGGTCGTCGTCGGCGTAGGACACGTCCAGCCCCGCGACGTGCCGCACCACCAGCCCCGGGTCGGTCACCGTCGCCACGAGCGGGCGCAGCCGTTCCTGCTCGGCGACCGCCTCCTCCGGCGTCACGGGTGCCTCACCGCCGCGCGGTGCGCCGCCAGCAGGTCCTCGCCGAAGTCGCCGGACCGCCGCCGCCACACCGAGTGCGCGTGGTTGGCGTCGTTGTCGGTGTTGTCGTACTCGATCAGCAGGTCCGGCCCCTGGATGCGGTAGTAGTGCCCCTGGCCGCGCTTGTCCGAGCCCTCCCACGAGAAGTGCAGCCGGTCCGGGTCCAGCGCGTCGAACTCCTCGTCGGCCAGGTCGCCGGTCAGCCGGTCGAGGTAGTA
Organism: Actinosynnema sp. NPDC091369; assembly: GCF_044757065.1. Lineage (NCBI taxonomy): Bacteria > Bacillati > Actinomycetota > Actinomycetes > Pseudonocardiales > Pseudonocardiaceae > Actinosynnema > Actinosynnema sp. NPDC091369. The sequence goes on from NZ_JBIVUG010000006.1 coordinate 104,873, forward strand.
CCGCACCAGCCCGACCAGCAGCCCGCGCGACGCCCGGTCGAGCTGGGCGGGCGTCACGCCGACGGGCTCCAGGTCGCCGACCCGGCGCGCGTTGCCGGTCTTCAGGTCCGGCGGCGGCACGTCGGCGACCACGGCCAAGCCGCGGGCCGTGCGCCCCATCCGGTCCAGCAGCTCGCGGGCCAGCTCCTCCTCCAGCCGCAGCGGTTGCAGCACCGTGCGGCCCCGGTAGGTGGTGCGGGCCGGGTGCGCGCCGAGGAAGAACGGGGTGGCCGACACGCGCCCGTCGGCCACCACCACGCTCACCGACAGGTGGTGACCCTCGACCCGCCAGCCCCACGGCTCGTCACCGGGCTCGCCCAGCAGCACGGTCCAGTAGTCGCCCTGGTGCCGGTCGCGGGTACCGCCCTCGCGGTCGTCCAGCACGTCCTCCAGCGCCATGATCGCGGTCGTCTGGGCGTAGGCGTGCGGGCTGAGCACGCACGACAGCAACCGGTGCACGGCTTTGCGCTGGTCGCGGGTCAGCTCGCCGTACTCGACCCCCGGCCGCACGCCCGGCGTGTACGCCCATCGCGTGCGCAGGTCCTCGGCCATGCTCCCCACCGCCGCCGCCCGCTGTCCTTCGTCCAACAGGTCGAGGAAGCCCCTGGTGGCCTCGGCGATCTCGCGCAGCATCACTCGAACTTATATGCCTTCAGGTCGCGCAGCAGCAGGTGGCAGTCCTGCAACGAGCCGGACGTGTCGCCCAACGACCGGTAGATGCCCCACTTGGGCCGCAGCCGGTCGCCCAGCCAGGTGTCCACGCCGGTCCGGGTGGTGTCGATCACGGTGGACCCGCCGTCGCGCACGACCCACCGCACCCGGCCCGCCCCGCCGTCGCCGATCCCGATCTCGACCTCGGTGTCGATCCACCGGTTCCGCAGCGGCGCGAGGTCGACCGCGCCGACCCGGACACCGCCCTCGAACACCACGAACTCGATCTTCTCCACGCCGCCGGTCCGCCGCAGGGACATCACGGTGACCGGTGACGTGCCGGTGCCGGGCTTCTTGGTCTGCATGATGTGGGTGAAGGTCGTGGTGGCCTTCAACGACGTCGGGATGAACAGCGAGTACGTGAACCGCCACCTCTCCCCCGCGTGCAGGTTCACGTTCTGCCCGTCCGACCGCATGCCCGCCACCTCGTTGCGCTGCCGGTCGGTGGACGTGTCGCGGTCGCGGGTGTGCATGTCGAACCGGTAGGCCGACCCGCTCGGCCGGATGTGGGTGACGCCGGGGTGCGAGCCGGCCCGGTCGTCCTCGACGCTCTCGAACGCCCGCAAGCCGTCGACGGACACCTGCGGGCTCCACCTGAGCTTCCACGAGGCCGCGCGCGCCACGCCGCCTCCCGCTCCCGCGAGCAGCAACGGCGCCGCCACCGCACCCGCCAACACCGAACGACGTGACAGCTCCACGTCGGGCTCCTTCCACCGCAGGGACGATCGCGGCGGCGGTTCGGCAAGTTTGTTTACCAACCCCTGCTCTTGTCAACCCGCCGGTGCGAGCGCCACCACGTCGCCCGCCGCGAGCCGACCGGGCTACGGCCAGGGCTTGAGCTCGGGCCGCGCGCCGGTGATCGGCCCGTCCGGCTCCCGGCCCGCGAGCCACGCGGTCAGGTCGGTGTGCGACCCGGTCAGCGTGACGTCCTCGCCCTCGCCGATCGTCCACCGGCGATGCGGCGACACGAGCGTGAGCCGGACGCCGTCGGGCACGCGCGCGGACAGGAAGTCCACGGCGTGGTCGCAGAACTCGACCGACCACGTGACGGGCCGCAGGTCGAGGTCGCGGGTGTGGATCTCGACCTCGCGCCAGACGCCGCAGGCGGTGCCGATCAGCGTGCCGTCGCGGTAGAAGACGGGCGTGTCCCAGTCCCGCACGCCGGCCCACGCCTTGGCCAGGCGGGCGGCCGCGTCGGCGATCGCGGCCCGGTGCTCCGCCGCCGAACGACCGGCGCCCGCCTCGATCCCGGCGTCCCGCGCGGGCCGGCCGCCGGGGTAGGGCTCGACCTTCGCGCCCTCGTGCTCGGCCTGCCCCGCCAGCGCGATCGTCACGTTGGCCAGGTGGGCCAGCACGTGCCCGCGGGTCCAGCCGGGCAGCACCGACGGCTGCGCGACCTGCTCGTCGGTGAGGTCCTCGATCACGGCGGCCAGCCTGCGGTGGGCGTCCAGCGCGCGCTCCTGGATCGTCACAACTCCCCCTAATGGTCTATCGGTGAAAACCCGTTAGGGAACCTATCACTAGACTGGCTCGGGTGGCACTGGCGTTGGAGTTCGCGGGCACGATCCGGCACGACGGGCACGGCGGGCTCACCGACGACCTGGGCACGCCGGAGGGCTTCGCCGCGTGGGCCGGGGTCCCGGCGGACGAGGAGCTGCGGCTGCGGGTGGTCGAGCTGCGCTGGGCCGTCCGGTCGCTGTTCGCGCGCGTGGCGCGGGCCGGGGAGCGCATGGACACACCGCACCTGATGGACTTCGAGCGCGCGCTGGCCATCGTCAACGAGGCCGCCGCGCGGGTGCCGCGGGCGGCGCAGCTGGACTGGGACGAGCAGCCGCGGCTGCGGTACGTGGACGCGGCCGACGACGGCGACCGCCTGCCGGCCGCGCTGGCGACGGCGGCGATCGAGTTCCTGGCCGGCGGCGCGCGGGCGGACCTGCGCGCCTGCCCCGCGCCCCGGTGCGTCCGCTACTTCGTGAAGGCCCACCCCCGGCAGGAGTGGTGCAAGCCGTCGTGCGGCAACCGGGCCAGGGTCAGCCGGCACTACCACCGCGACCGCTGAGGCTCCGACCCGCGCGGACGACCGGGGACGCCCGCACGGGCCGGGGCGGTCAGCCCTGGATGTAGGCGGTCAACTGGTCGTGGTCTTCCTGCAACTGGTTGATCCGGCTCTTCACCACGTCGCCGATGCTGACGATGCCGACCAGCTCGCCGTCGTCGACCACCGGCACGTGCCGGATGCGCTGTTCGGTCATCAGCACCGTGAGGCTGTCCACCGAGTCACGCGGGGTGCAGGTGAACACCTCGCTCGTCATGATCTCCGACACCGGCGCGGCCAGCAGCTCGCCGCCCCGGTCGTGCAGCCGGCGCACGACGTCCCGTTCGGACACGATCCCGGCGATGCCCCCGGACCCGAGCACGACCATCGCGCCCACGTTGTGCTCGGCCAGCGCGGCGACCAGCTCGGCCACCGACGCTCTCGACTCGACCGTGGCCACGGCCGATCCCTTGTTGCGCAACACGTCAGCGATCCTCATGGGCGCCTCCCGATCTCCGCCGGACCCGGTTGCTACCCACTTCAGGCTAGTTCCCCGGCCACGTGATCGGCAGGCCCGCGCCCGATGGGAGCACCGGGCCGCCACCGCGACCGGAGCCGCGCAACGGTCACGAGCACACCCGGCGCGGTGATCACCACCAGCGCCGCGACGGTCCCTCCGAAGCCTCCGATCGCCGCGCCCGACACCGGCCCGGCGGAGCAGCCGACCGTGCGGACCAGCGCCAACACACCCTCGGACGCGCCCATGCGCTCTGACGGGCCCGCTCCGGCAACACCGCCGCGCGGGGGTCCGGCGAACAACTCGTGCCCGATCCCGCCCACCGCCGGCCGCCACGCGAGGCCCCCGGATCGTCACCCGCTCGGAGCAGCACGGTACCGATCAAGATCACCGCGGTGCCCGCGGACGCCCCGGCCCGTTCGCCGCGAGCAGCCGCCGGTGGACCGCGTCCCGGATCAACGCGTGCCGGAACGCGCAGCCGTCACCGCCCACGACCGGCAGGCACTGTCCACATAGGATCAAATCGGCGCGACAGACAGCGGATTCCTTTGCCGAGCCCGAAAACAGCCCGTGCGACCATCCGATCGGGCTCAACGCCGAGGATGCCCCGCAGTGGCGCGTGCACGTCGCGGGCGGACAGCCGGGGCGGCACGACGGCAGCAGCGGCGCGAGGTCCGCGCGTTCGGCGTCCGTCACGGCCGAGAGCACCGTCGCGGGCGCGTGTTCGTCCGCGCCCGCGACGGTGCTCGAGTTGGTCCGACCGCCCGCCGATCAGCCGCCGCTGGTGCGCCGGAACACGCGCCGGCCCACGAACGTGTTCTGCTGCGGTCGGCCCGGGATCTTGTTCACGCCGTCGTTCTTCTGGGCGTGACCGCGGCGGGCCGCGCGGTTGAGCGGCACGGCGGGCTGCTCCGGCTGGTCCTGCTCGCCGTCGTCGGCCTGCGGAACGTCCTGAGTGGTCATGTCTACCTCCTGGGTGTGGCGGAGTCGCTGGTCAGCGACGCCGCATGGCGTACTGGCGCGGGGTGGCGACAGCTCGACCGCCGCCGAAGCGCGGGTGCACCGCGCCGGTCGAGCGGGCGCCGCGACGTGCGGCGCGGTTGGTCGGCTGGTCGTCGTGTGGCGGTTCGTTGCGCATGGTGGGCATGCGATCGCCTCCTCGGTGTTCGAGGCGTGAAAAGGGCTACGACCCGTGGTTCGACACGGTCGTGAGAAGAGCCGCTGAGGCCACCAGGAGAAGGGCGCGGCACGGCCCGAGGCCGGTGCGGCGCTGGAGGAAGAAGTCCTCAGAAGTAGATCTGGAAGAACATGGTCATGACCGTATCCTGCTTCACGCCGCGACGCCAATCATTTTCCGCCGCGACCGCTCCGACCACGCCACGGCGGGCGTCATGGCCAGCGCGGCGGCCAGGAACAGCGCGCCGAGCACGAGCCAGCCCACCGCTCCCCCGCCCAGCACGAGGGTGGTGAGCAGCAACGGTCCGACGGTGCGCGCGACGGCCGTGCCCGTGCCGTAGAAGCCCTGGTACTGGCCCTGCTTGTCGGCGGGCGCGAGGCCGAACCCGATCTCCCACGAGCCCGCGCCGTGCCGCATCTCGCCGACGACCTGGACACCCGCCGCGCCCACGAGCAGCGTCACGGCCACCCAATCGGGTACACCTGCGGACAGGGCGAACAACACGCAGGACGCCAGCAACAGCACGCCACCACGCCGCACCGACCGCGTCGCCGTGCGCAGGTCCGTGACGCCGCGCGCCAACCGCACCTGCCCCACCACCACCGCGCCCGTGTTGAGCACGAACAGCAGGCTGACGACCCACTTCGGGGCGGAGGTGCGTTCGGCGACCCACAGCGGCACGACCAGGCTCAGCATCGGCATGTAGAGCAGCGACACCGAGTTCAGCAGCGCCACCAGCGCGTACGGCCGGTCCCGCAGCACACCGAGCCGTCCCGTGGTGGCGACCGCCGCCACCTCCGGCACCCGGCGCAGCACCGCCGCCGCGACCAGGAACCCGGCCGCGTCCACCGCGAACACCACCAGGTACGCCGCCGCCGTGTCCGCGTGCAGCGCGAGCCCGCCCAACCCCGCGCCCACGGCCAGCCCCCCGTTGACCGCCGACTGGAGCACGGCCCGCACCCGCGTCCGCTCCCCGGGCCCGACCGACCCCGCCAGCAACGCCTGCCGCGCGGCGGCCAACCCGCACTGGCCGCACGTGTAGACGCACGCCGCCACCACGAACGCCCAGAACGAGCGGGCCACGAGGAACGACGCCAACGCGCCCGCCGTGACGACGGCCAACCCGACCGCCACCCGCCTCGACCCGACCCGGTCGGCGAGGTGGCCCAGCCCCACGCCGACCACCGCCCCGACCGCCCAGGCCACCGTCAGCGCCACGCCGACCTGCGTCGCCGACAGGCCCACGACCCGGGTGAAGTAGAGCGCGGAGCACACGTAGAACGCGCCGTCGCCCACCGAGTTGGCCACCTGAGCGACCGCGAGCACCTTCGTCGTCCCCATGGGACGTCACGCTAGGTGCCGGATTGGCCCACGCTAAGGGCCAAGACCCGGCGGATTTATTGGGCCAATCACTCGCTGATCTCGACGACCTCGCCCTCGATGACGGTGCCCTCCACGACCGCCGGCAACTCCTCGCGCTCGGTGAAGAAGCGGGAGGCGAAGGCGCCCACGGCCCGCGTCGTGACGGCGTCGAACGTGCCGCCGATGACGCCACCGACCAGCGGCACGCCCTTGGCCAGCGTCACGGCCGCCTTGGTGGTGCCGTACTTGGCCAGCAGCGTGAAGCCGACGCGCTTGTTGACATCCCGGATGAGCTGGACCGGGATGCGCTTGATCAGGTTCATGGTGAGCTTGGAGCCCACCTTGATGCCCGCCTTCTTCAGCAGCTCGGTGCCCGCGTTGCCCAGCAGGCACACCAGGATCGCCGTCTGCACCTCTTCGCTGTCCAGGTCGTACCCGTGCACGGCCGCGATCGACGCGATCAGGTGCGTCTGCACCAGGTAGGACGCGGTCAGGTTGGCGGGCAGCGCCACCGGCAGCGTGATCAGACCGCCGATGTTCGTCGCGAAGCCCTGCACGCCCGCCGCCGCCACGTGCGTCCGGATCAGGTGCTTGATCGCCTCCTGCGGCGTGAGGTCCTTGTCCAGGGCCTCGGCGGCCATCTGCTGCGCGCTCTTGAAAGGTCCGAAGCCGTTGATGCCCACCTTGAGGAGGTGGTCCACGGCGTTCTGCTGCACCTTGGTGATCGCACCCGGTTCGTCCACCATGCCCCCGAGGTTACGCGGCGCGCGATCGGGTAGCCGAGGCCAATGGACATGTCTTCGTTGGGAGAGCTGGTCAGGCAACGCGGCCCGTTCGCGTCGGTCTACCTGGACGCCTCGCACGACACCGAGGACGCGGCCAAGGCGATGGAGCTGCGCTGGCGCGGGGTGCGCGAGGAACTGGCCCGGCAGGGCGCGGACGACGAGACGCTGCGGGCCCTGGAGGGAGCGGCGCTGACGCCGGTCACCGGCAAGGCCGGCCGGGCGCTGATCGCGGCGCGCGGCAGGCTGCTGCTGGACCGGGTCCTGCCCCGCCCGCCCGCCGCGGACACCGTGCGCTGGTCCGACCTGCCGCACCTGCTGCCGCTGGCGTCGTCACTGCAAGCGGACGTGCCGCACGTCGTCGTCCTCGCGGACAAGGTCGGCGCGGACCTGCACGGCCACGACGGCCGGGGCGAGGTCTCCGCCGAGGTCCGGGGCGAGGACCACCCGGTGCACAAGGTGCGCGGCGGCGGGTGGTCGCACCTGCGGATGCAGCACTCGGTCGAGGAGAACACCAGGCGCAACGCCGCCCGCATCGCCGAGGAGGTCGACAAGCTGGTGACCCGCATCAACGCGCGCCTGCTGATCCTGGGCGGCGAGGTGCAGGCACGCGCGGGCATCAAGGAGGAGCTGAGCACGCGCTGCCGGGACGTGCTGATCGAGGTCGAGGGCGCGAGCCTGGGCGACGGCGCGGACGACGAGGCGTTCGACGACGCCGTGCAGGCGCTCGTCGCGCAGTACCAGGCCGACCTGGACAACGACGTGCTGGAGGAGTTCACCGCCGAGTCCAACCGGTCGGGCGGCCGCGCGGTGCAGGGCCTGGAACCGGTGGTCGAGGCGCTGCGCGAGGCCAACGTGGCCGCGTTGCTGGTGGCCGACCCGGCGCTGGGCGACCGCACGGTGTGGTCCGGCGAGGACCCGGCCCAGGTGGCGCTGCGCGAGTCGGAGCTGCGCGGGCTGGGCATCGAACGGCCCGGTGAGCGCCGCGCGGACGAGGCGCTGGCCATCGCGGCCACCGCCACCGGCGCGCAGGTGCTCGTCGCCCACCACGCCTCGTTGTTCGAGGGCGTCGGCGCGCTGCTGCGCCACTAGCCGGCGCGGAGCCCGTGTTCCAGGTAGAGGGTCACGCCGCGCTCGCGCGCGTCGAGCGCGGCGGCGACCCGCCTGGCCAGCCGCGGGATCAGCACGTCCGGCAGCTCGGCGGGTTCGACGTACCGGTGGGAGCGCAGCTCGTCGGCCGGTAGCCGGATCTCCGCGTCACCCAACGAGCCGCCGTCGAAGATGAACAGGATCCGTTCCTGACGGCCGGACGGCGCCCAGTCCACCACGAGCAGCGGGCCCGGCTCCACGGCCAGGCCCAGCTCCTCCAGCACCTCCCGGGCGCACGCCTCGCGCGGCGTCTCGCCGGGCTCGACCGCGCCGCCGGGGATCTCCCAGTGGTCCTTGTACGTCGGCTCGACCAGCAGCACGCGGCCCAGCGCGTCGAGGAACAACGCGCCGGACGCCGCGAGCACCACCCGTCAGACCGCCGCCGCGACGACGTCCTCGGCCGGGTTCTTCTCCAGCTCGACGACCTTCTTGTCACGCCGGTTGCGCTTCTCCAGGTACGTCGCCAGCCACGTGAGGAGCAGGCACATCGCGATGTACATGGCGGCCACCACGATCGTGACCGGGACCAGCGGCCGGCCGAACTCGAAGATGCTGCCCACGTACCGGGCGTAGCGCAGCAGCTCCTCGTAGGTGATGAGGAAGCCGAGCGCGGTGTCCTTGAGCAGCACGACGAGCTGGCTGATGATCGCCGGCAGCATCGCCCGCACCGCCTGCGGCAGCAGCACGTAGTTCATGACCTGCGTCTTGCGCATCCCGACCGCGTAGGCCGCCTCGCTCTGCCCGCGGGGCAGCGACAGCACGCCGGCGCGGAACACCTCGGCCAGCACCGAGCCGTTGTAGAGCGTCAGGCCGAGCACCACCGAGTAGAACGGCGCGCCCAGGGACACGCCGTAGTGGAACACGAAGATCAGCACGACCAGCGGCACCGCGCGGAACAGCTCGACGACCAGCATCGACGGCACGCGGATGACCTTGTGGTCCGACAGCTGGCCCGCCGCGAAGATCGCGCCGAACAGCAGCGCCAGCACCGCGCCCGCGGCGAACGCCTTGAGCGTGTTCAGCAGCGCGTCGACCAGGTCGAGCTGGACCTTCTCGTACTGGATCCAGGTCCACTTCTCGCCCTCGAACTGGCCGCTCTCGTAGAACCGGTAGACCACGAAGCCGATCAGCGCGACCAGGGCGGCGACGCCGAGGACCGCGTAGAGGCGGTGGCGCAGCCGGGCACGGGGCCCGGGGACGTCGAACAGGACCGAGCTCATCGGGCGATGCTCCACCGCTTCTCGAGGCTGCGTTGCAGCAGGGTCATGGGGATGACGAGCACCACGAAGAACGCCGCGACCCAGAGCAGGCCGATCAGCTGGTTCTCCCCGCGCTCGGACAGGTTGGCGCTGATCGAGCCCGCCTGGAACACCGAGAAGCCCGCCGCGATGGTGGTGTTCTTGAGCAGGGCGATCATCGTGCTCATCATCGGCGGCACGACCGCGCGGGTGGCCTGCGGCAGCACCACGGACCCGAGCATCTGGCCGAACGTCAGGCCCAGCGCGCGGGACGCCTCGGCCTGGCCCACCGGCACGGTGTTGATGCCCGACCGCACGACCTCGCACACGAACGCCGCCGTGTAGAGGATCAGCGCGGCGAGGGCGGCGCTGAAGTAGTAGCCGGCCGCCGAGCCGCCGAACGTGTCCGCGTCCACGATCTTGAGCAGCGGGAACGCGAAGGCGAAGAAGAAGAACACCAGGGTCAGCGGCGTGTTGCGGACGATCGTGACGTACGCGGCCCCCATGGCCCGCATCACCGGTACCGGCGCGACCCGCAGCATCGCCAGGATCGTCCCCAACACCAGCGACCCGACCGCGGAGATCAGGAACAGCTCGACGGTGTTGAGGAACCCGGGCCCGTACAGGTCGAGGTTGTCGAGCAGGACGTCCATCGGCTTCCTCGGCTAGGTGGTGGGTGGTGTGGTGCGGCCGGCCGCCGGAGCACCGACGACCGGCCGCGTGCCGTGATCAGTAGCGGTCGAGCACGGGCTTCTCGGTCGTGGAGCCCGACTTGCCCAGGGTGGTGTCGTAGGCTTTCTGCCAGTCGCCGCCGTCCAGCGCCGCCTGGAGGATGTCGTTGACCTTGTCGCGCAGCGCCTTGTCGTCCTTCGCCAGGCCGATGCCGTACGGCTCGTTCGAGAACGTCTTGCCGACGACCTTCAACGTGGTGGGCGACTGCGAGGCGTAGCCCTTCAGGATCGCGTCGTCGGTGGTGACGGCGTCGACGGCGCCCTGCTCCAGCTGCTCGACGCACTGCGAGTAGTTCTGCAGCTCGACGATGTTCTCCGGCTCGGTCAGGCCCTCGGACTTGACCTTCTGGATCGGCGTGGAGCCGGTCACCGAGCAGACCTTCTTGCCCTTGAGCGCGTCCTTGCCGGTGATCGAGTTGTCGTCCTTCTTCACCAGCAGGTCCTGCCCGGCGGTGAAGTACGGGCCGGCGAACGCGACCTGCTCCTTGCGCTTGGCGTTGATCGTGTAGGTGCCGACGTAGTAGTCCACGTCACCGTTGATCAGGGCCTGCTCGCGACCGGCGGACGGGATCGCCTTGAAGTCGATCTTGTCGTCGCCGTAGCCGAGCTTGGCGGCGACCAGCTTCGCGATCTCGATGTCGAAGCCGGTGAACTTGCCGCTGGTCGGGTCCTTGTAGCCCAGGCCCGGCTGGTCTTCCTTGACGCCGATGACGACGCGACCACGCGACTTGATCTTGTCGAAGGTCGGCGAGCCCTCGACCTTCACGTCGGCGGCCACCTGCTGCGAGGGCGTGCCGGTGTCGCCGGGGCCACCCTCCTTGCCGCATGCCGTCAGGGCGAGGCCGCCGGCCAGCAGCGCCACCGCAAGGGTGCGAACCCTCATCGTCCTTCTCCTGCTCTTGTTCGGTAGAGCGGCGCCAGGCTCAGCGCCGCGGTCGTGGGACTTCAGTGGGTCAGGATCTTGCCAAGGAAGTCCTTCGCGCGGTTGGACTTCGGCGCGGAGAAGAACGCCTCCGGCGTCGAGTCCTCGACGACCTCGCCGTCGGACATGAAGATGACGCGATCCGCGGCCTTGCGGGCGAAGCCCATCTCGTGGGTGACCACGAGCATGGTCATGCCCTCCTTGGCCAGGGTCGTCATCACGTCCAGCACCTCCTGGACCATCTCGGGGTCCAGCGCGGAGGTCGGCTCGTCGAACAGCATCACCTTGGGCCGCATCGCCAGGGCGCGGGCGATCGCCGCGCGCTGCTGCTGCCCGCCCGACAACTGGGCGGGGTACTTCTCCGCCTGGTTCGCGATGCCGACCCGCTCCAGCAGCTCCATGGCCGTCTTGCGGGCCTGGGCCGCCGGGGTCTTGCGGACCTTCACCGGCGCGAGCATCACGTTGTCGACGATGCTCTTGTGGGCGAACAGGTTGAACGACTGGAACACCATGCCCACGTCGGCGCGCAGCCGGGCGAGCTCCTTGCCCTCGGCGGGCAGCGGCTGGCCGTCCACCTCGATGACACCGGACTCGATCGGCTCCAGCCGGTTGATCGTGCGGCACAGCGTGGACTTGCCCGAGCCGGACGGCCCGAGCACCACGACGACCTGCCCCTTCGGCACCTCCAGCGACACGCCCTTGAGCACGTGCAGGGGTCCGAAGAACTTGTCCACGCCCGCCATCCGGATCATCGGCGGAGCAGGAGTGGCGGCGGTCATCAGTCCTCCAGTAGGGGTTCCTGAGCGATGGCGGAAACCTAGGTGTGAATCACCACACCAGTCCAGGCGGTTGAGCAAGACTTAGGGTCTCAACTCTGTCACAGGGTGGCGACACTTATCGGGGAGGCTCCACGGTGCGCGTGCTGTTGGTCGAGGACGACGACCGGGTGGCAGAAGCGCTGGTGCCGGCGCTGACGCGGCGCGGTTTCACGGTGGACCGGCAGGCCACCGGTCGGGGGACGCTCGATCGGCTGACCGGGGTCGACGTGGTGCTGCTCGACCTGGGCCTGCCCGATGTGGACGGTGTCACGCTGTGCCGGCACATCCGTGCGGCGAGTGACGTGGCCATCATCGTCGTGTCGGCCCGCGGCGAGATCGACGACCGCATCCTCGGCCTGCACGCCGGCGCGGACGACTACCTGGTCAAGCCCTACGACGTGGGCGAGCTGGTGGCCCGCGTGCACGCGGTGCGGCGGCGGCGCGGCGACCCGGTCGGCGTCGGAGGCACCGGCACCGAGGTGTTCGAGGTCGCCGACGTGCGGGTCGACCTGGCCCGCCACGAGGTCACCGTGGCGGGTGAACCCGTGGCGTTGTCGCGCAAGGAGTTCCAGGTGTTGGCGCTGGTGGTGGCGGCGGGTGGCGCGGTGTGCACCCGGGAGCGCATCCTGGCCGAGGTGTGGGGACGCACCTGGGCGGGGGCCAACCGGACCCTGGACGTGCACGTGGCCACGCTGCGGACCAAGCTCGGGCGTCCTTCGTTGCTGGAGACGGTGCGCGGTGTCGGGTACCGGTTGAGCGGGGGCTGAGTGCGGTCGCGGCTGCTGGGCATCGTGTTGACGCTGGTCGTGCTGGTCCTGCTCGGCCTCGGCGTCCCGCTGGGCCGGGGCATGGCCCAGGCCGAGCAGCAGGAGATGTTCCTGGACCGGCTCACCGACACCACGCGGTTCGCGTCGGTGGCGCAGCGGCCGTTCATCGACGACCAGCCCGAGGTGCTCAAGCCGGAGCTGCGCCGCTACCACGAGCTGTACGGCATCCGGGTGGCCCTGCTCGGGCGGGACGGGCAGGTGGTCGCGGCGTCCTCGGACGACGTGGACGTGTCCGCGCCCGAGGTGGCCGACCTGGTGCGCGGCGCGCTGGCCGGTCGCCAGCCGGTCGCGCCGGAGCTGGTCATGCCGTGGGAGTCGACCGAGCTGGTGCTCGCCGAGCCGGTGCTGGAGGCGGGCGAGGTCCGGGGCGCGGTGGTGACGTTCTCGCCGACGTCGAAGACCCGCGGCGAGGTGCTGCTGTGGTGGTCGGTGCTGCTCGGCGGCAGCCTGCTGGTGCTCGCGCTGGGCGTGTTCGTGGCGTTGCCGCTGGTCCGGTGGACGTTGCGGCCCGTGCGGCGGTTGGACGACGCGACCGGGCGGCTGCTGGCCGCGGTGGTGTCCGGGCAGCCCGTGGAGCCGGTCGGCTCGTCCGACGGGCCGCCGGAGCTGCGCCAGCTGTCGCGGTCGTTCGACCAGATGGCCGCCAACGTGGGCGACGTGCTGGCGGCGCAGCGGGCGTTCGTCGCCGACGCCTCGCACCAGCTCCGCAACCCGCTGACCGCGCTGAAGCTGCGTCTGTCCAATTTGGAGGACCACGTGGCCGGCGAGGGCGCGGCGCACCAGGCGGCGGCGCTGGACGAGGCCAACCGGCTCAACCGCATCCTGGACGAGCTGCTGTCGATGGCGCGGGCGGGCGCGCCGTCCGTCGACCCGGTTCCGGTGGACGTCGACCGCGCGGTGGCCGGTCGCCTGTCGGCCTGGCAGCCCGCCGCCGCGGCCCGTGACGTGCACCTGGTGCTGGACGGCGAGCCGGGCGGCCGGGCGCTGGTGCCGCCGCGCGGTGTGGAGACCGTGCTGGACGCGCTGCTGGACAACGCGCTGAAGTTCACCTCCGACGGCACCCTGGTGCGCGTCGACGTGCGCCGGCGCGACGGCGTGGTGCGGCTGTCGGTGCAGGACGAGGGGCCCGGCCTGGCGCCGGACGAGCTCGACCGCGCCACGGACCGGTTCTGGCGCAGCCCGGCCCACCAGAACGTGCAGGGCTCGGGCCTGGGGCTGGCCCTCGTGCGGCAGATCGTGGAACGGGTGCACGGCTCGATCCGGCTGGAGTCACCGGAGGGCGGCGGCCTGCGCGTGACCGTCGAGTTCCCGGCCGTCTGAACCGGTCACGACGTGACGGCCACGCCCTCGGGCCCCTTGCCCACGGCGAACCGGGCGACGGGTTTGCCGCTCGCCGCGTCGATGACCGAGACGGTGTCCGACCCCGTGTTGGTGATGTAGGCGGAGCTGTCGTCGGGCGCGGCCGCGGCGCCCTCGGGCATGCGCTGGACCTTGACCTGGCCGAGCGGGTCGCCGGTCGGCCCGAGGATGCTGACCGTGTTCGAGCCGGTGTTGGCGACGTGGACCCGGCCGCCGGGGGTGACCGCGACGCCGAGGGGCGCGTTCCCGACCTTGGCCGTCGCCGCGGGCCGGTTGGCGGCGGCGTCGATGACGGTCACCGTGTCGTCGCCCGTGTTGGCCACGTAGAGCAGCTTCCCGTCGGGCGAGAGGGCGATGCCCGACGGGAAGACCCCGACCGGGATCGTGGCGACCGGCGCGTTGGTCGAGGTGTCGATGACCGTGACGCTGTCGCCGCCGTTGACGGTCACGTACACGCGGGCCCCGTCGGGACTGGCGACCGCGCTGTGCGGGAACCGCCCCACCGGGATCGCGGCGACCGGCGCGTTCGTCGCGGTGTCGATGACCGTGACGTCGCCGGAGCCGAAGTTGGTCACGTAGGCGTGCGTCGGCGTGACCGCGACGCCGAACGGGTTGGTCCCCACGGGCACGGTGGCGACCACGGCCAGGGACCGGGTGTCGATCACCGAGACGGTGTCGGACGACTCGTTGGCGACGTAGACGCGGTGGCCCGACGGGTGCGCGCCGACACCGGCGGGGTAGGCGCCGACCCCGATGGTGGCCGTCACCTCGCCCAGCCGCGTGTCGTACACGGTGACGTTGTCGGAACCGCTGTTGGCCACGAACACCTGAATGCGCGTCGGCCACCTGGGTGAGGCGTCGAAACCGGTGCCGGCCAGCACCGCGAGAATCGCGACGACGACTCCCAGTCGGGGGAATACCGGTCGGGCAAAGAACGGATAATCCTTTTCGCGAATGCGCGCGCGTACCGAGTGAACGGACATGAGCTCCCCGCTTCGGTGTCGAATGCCGCGCGGCCCACCGCTGCTCCCGCGCTTGCCGTCACCCTAACGGCCCAGCAGGAAAAAGCACCGTGCGATCTCACGCTTGACCCCGACTTGGGCGAGCCGCCAGGCGTGCCGGTTCCACCGCAGGAATGATGTTCCAGCGGTTAAACCTTCACGTCCCGGTAATAGCGCATGGCGCCGGGGTGCAATTCGATCGGGGTCGTCTCGATCGCCGAGCGGACCTCTATCGACCTCGCCACCGGGCTCGCCGCGACCAGGTCCGACTGCGCCTGGAACAGGCCCCTGACCAGCGCTTCCGCCACGTCCTCGGACATCGTGTCGTTGACCAGCAGGAAGTTGCGCACGACCAGGGTGACGACCGGTCCGCCCTCGAGCCGGTAGGCCGACGCGGGCAGGGTCGCCGAGCCGTACACCGGGTACCGCTCCCGCAGCTCCGGCAGCACGTCGCCCAGGTCCAGCATCCGCAGCTTCACCGTGGTCGCCAGGTCGGTGACGGCGTCCGTCGGCACGCCACCGGACCAGAAGAACGCGTCCAGCGCGTCGGCGCGCATCGCCTCGACGCTGGTCGGCAGGTCCATGTACTGCACCTTGAGGTCCGCCTCCGGCGACATGTCCGCCGCCTTCAGCAGCCGTTGCGCGATCAGCCACACGCCGGAGTCGCGCGCGCCCACGCTGACGCGCAGGCCCTTCAGGTCGGCGAGCTTGGTCGCGGGCAGGTCGTCGCGCACGATCAGCTGCAGGTAGTCGTCGTGCATCCGGGCCAGCGCGTACAGCTTGTGCCCGCCGTCGCCCTTCTGCTTCTCCTCCGCCGCGTCGGCCGCGGAGAACCCGACCTGCGCCTGGTTGGCCCGCAGCCGGTCGAGGTTGTCCACCGAGCCCGCCGTGTTCGCCACCTGCGGCCGGGGGATGCCCGGCTCCCGGGTCCACGCGTCGGCCAGGGCCACGCTCAGCTTGTGGTAGACCCCGCCGGGGCTGCCGGCCGCCATGGTGAGCTTGACCTGGTCCAGGTCGTCGGCGCACGCCGTCAACGACAGGGTGGCCAGGGCCAATGCGGCCCCGACCGCGTGCAACCGCAGGAGCGTTCCCGACACCTGCGCATCGTCGCACGTCCACGCTCTACGCTGGACCCGACGGAAGGACTAGGTGCAGTGACTCGCAGTTACCAGATCCGCACGTTCGGCTGCCAGATGAACGTGCACGACTCCGAGCGCCTGGCCGGCATGTTGGAGGACGCGGGCTACACGCCCGCCGAAGGCGACGTCACACCGGACGTCGTCGTGTTCAACACCTGCGCCGTGCGGGAGAACGCCGACAACAAGCTCTACGGCACGCTCGGCCACCTCGCGCCCGCCAAGTCCGCGAACCCCGACATGCAGATCGCCGTCGGAGGCTGCCTCGCGCAGAAGGACCAGGGCGAGATCGTCAAGCGCGCGCCGTGGGTGGACGTGGTCTTCGGCACGCACAACATCGGCTCGCTGCCCGTGCTGCTCGAACGCGCCCGGCACAACCGCGAGGCGCAGGTCGAGATCCTGGACTCGCTGGAGACCTTCCCCTCGACGCTGCCCGCCCGCCGCGACTCGGCCTACTCGGGCTGGGTGTCGGTGTCCGTCGGCTGCAACAACACGTGCACGTTCTGCATCGTCCCGTCGCTGCGCGGCAAGGAGAAGGACCGCCGCCCCGGCGAGGTGCTGGCCGAGGTCCAGGCGCTGGTCGACGAGGGCGTGCTGGAGGTCACCCTCCTGGGCCAGAACGTGAACTCCTACGGCGTCGAGTTCGGCGACCGCTTCGCGTTCGGCAAGCTGCTGCGCGCCACCGGCGGCATCGAGGGCCTGGAGCGCGTCCGCTTCACCTCGCCGCACCCGAAGGACTTCACCGACGACGTCATCGCCGCGATGGCCGAGACGCCCGCCGTGTGCCACTCCCTGCACATGCCGCTGCAATCGGGCTCGGACCGCGTCCTCAAGGAGATGCGCCGCTCGTACCGCACCACCAAGTACCTGTCCATCCTGGACAACGTCCGCGCGGCCATGCCCGACGCCGCCATCACCACCGACATCATCGTGGGCTTCCCCGGCGAGACCGAGGAGGACTTCCAGGCCACCCTGGACGTCGTCCGCGAGGCGCGGTTCTCCTCCGCGTTCACGTTCCAGTACTCCAAGCGCCCCGGCACCCCCGCCGCCGAGCTGCCCGACCAGCTGCCCAAGCAGGTCGTGCAGGAGCGCTACGACCGCCTGGTCACCCTGGTCAACGAGATCGCCCACGAGCTCAACCGCGAGCAGGTGGGCCGCAGGGTCGAGCTGCTGGTCGCCTCCGGCGAGGGCCGCAAGGACGCCGAGACCCACCGCATGACGGGCCGCGCCCGCGACGGCCGCCTCGTGCACTTCACCCCCGGCGACGCCCACGTCCGCCCGGGTGACGTCGTGGAGACCGTCGTGACCTACGGCGCGCCGCACAACCTGATCGCCGACGGCCCCCTGCTGTCCCACCGCCGCACCAAGGCGGGCGACCGCTCCGAGGCGGGCCTGAAGCCGAAGACACCGGGCGTGACGCTGGGCCTGCCGTCGTTCGGCAAGCCCGCCCCCCTGCCCGCGGCGGTCGGCGGGTGCGCGGTCGGATGAGCGAGCACGACCCGGACGACCTGGCCGGCCTCCGCGAGGAGATCGACGACGTCGGCCGCTCCGCCGCCCGGCGCTTCGACCCGGGCTCCGGTGCCCTGACGATCGCCGTCGCCTCCCTGGCCATCCTGGTGTCCCTGATCCTCCCGTGGACCGACGACATCCAGGGCCTGAGCCTGCTCTTCGGCCAGGGCGGAGGTCTCCCCGAGCTCTTCGCCTACGCCGCCGTCGTCGTGGGCGTCCTGCTCCCCGCCCTGACCCTGGCCCTGCGCCGCTGGACCCTGGCCTGGATCTGCGCCCTGACCTCGTTCGCCGCCTCCGTGGCCGGCGTCCTCTCCATCTGGACCACCCAAACCACCACCGGCCACCACCCCGGCCCGGGCCCGGGCGCCGGCCTCATCCTCGCCGTGGTCGCCATCGTCATCCTGCTGATCAAGTGGATGAAACTGGCCGCCTCCCGCCCCCCGATGCAGTGACCGCCGGAGGCGGGACGGGGAGCTGGGCACCCAGCGGCTGACGTTGCGGCCGCCGCTCGCGGACGACGTGGTGCGGTGCACGAGATCCACCGCGGCCCGCGCTTGCACGACTACCCGGTCGTGGTCCGGGTGCGTCTCGCCGACACCACCTCGCAACGGGTGGCGCTCAACGCCTGCCTGACCCGCGCCGAACAGCTGGTCCGGCCGGGACGGACCAATTCTGATGTCCGCCGCGGGCCGGCCGCGCTGGGGTCACGGCACGCAGTTGAGCCAGGGTGGGTTGCCGGTGCATTGGTTCCCGGCCGCACTGGTCGTCGTCGTGGTCGGCTCGCCGGGCCGGTTCGTCGTGGGCGCAGTCGTGGTGGGTGCGGTGGTAGTCGGCGCAGGCGCGTTCACGGCCGGGCGGATCGTGGTGGTGGCGACGGGCAGCACCACCTGGGCTACCGGGT
This sequence comes from Actinosynnema sp. NPDC091369, assembly GCF_044757065.1. NCBI lineage: Bacteria > Bacillati > Actinomycetota > Actinomycetes > Pseudonocardiales > Pseudonocardiaceae > Actinosynnema > Actinosynnema sp. NPDC091369. The sequence goes on from NZ_JBIVUG010000006.1 coordinate 123,087, forward strand.
CCGGTGCGGCGGAGGTGGCGGTGGTCGCGGGCGATGTCGTCGCGGACGTCGACGGAGGTGCGGAGGACGGCGGGGCGGGCACGACCGAGACCACCGTCGTCGGCGCGACGGGTGTGATCGCGCGGTAGACCGTGTAGCCGGCCAGCAGCAAGATCGAGAAGACCGGGATCAGGATCGCCAGGACGACCAGCACGACCCTGGTCCACGGGAGGCCGTAGACCGTCGAGCCGATCGTGTGGGCCATCGTCACGGGGCCGTCCACCCGACCGCTCACGACGTTGTGCGCACTCGACGACGCCTGTTCCGATTCCACCCGCCCAAGGTAACGGCCCGTGCCAGGACGATTACCGCAGTTCTCGTGCTTCGGCGGCCGCGCCGGGTGTCCGGGTGCGATCAGGCCCCGTGCTGCTCCCCTCCGGGAGGGGAACGGCACGGGGCCTGATCGTCAGCACTAGCGGCTGGCCACTGCCTGCTCGGCCGCCGCCAACCACTCACGCCACTGCTTGGCCTGCGCCTCGGCCTGCTCGGCCCGCCGCTTGTCCCCGGCCGACCGCGCCTTCTCCGCCTGCGCCTCGAACTGCTCCACCCGCTCGCGGAACTGCGCGACCCGGGCCTCGGCCTCCGGGTCCGACCGACGCCACTGCGCGTCGACCGCACCCCGCACCCGCTCCTCGATGGTCCGGAGCTTGCCCTCCAGCTCGCGGACCCGCTCGCGCGGCACCTTGCCGATCGCGTCCCACCGCTCCTGGATCTTGTAGAGCTGCTGCCGCGCGGCTTCCAGGTCCACCGACGGGTCGATCCGCTCGGCCTCGGCGAGCAGCTCCTCCTTCAGCTTCGCGTTGGCCGCGAACTCGGCGTCACGCTCGCTGAACGCCTCCGACCGCTTGGCGAAGAACGCGTCCTGCGCGGCGCGGAACCGCTGCCACAACGCGTCGTCGGCCTCCTTGGGCGCACGCCCGGCGGCCTTCCACTCGACCATCAGCTCCTTGTACCGACCGGCCGTGGGGCCCCAGTCGTCGGACTCGATGAGCTTCTCGGCCTCTTCGACCAGCTCCTGCTTGCGGTTCTTGGCCACGCTGCGCTGCCGGTCCAGGTCCGCGAAGTGCGACCCGCGCCTGCGGTTGAACGCGTCACGCGCCTTGGAGAACCGCCGCCAGAGCTGCTCGTCGGTCTTGCGGTCGACGCCCCGGATGGTCTTCCACTCGTCCAGGATCTGCCGCAGCCGGTCGCCCGCCGCCTTCCACTGCGTCGACTCGTTGGCCAGCGCCTCGGCTTCCTCGACCAGCTCCTGCTTGCGCGCCCCCGCCGCCGCACGGGCCTCGTCCTTGGCGGCCTTCGCGGCCTCCAGGCCCTTCTCGGCGAGGACGAGCACGTACTCGACGCGTGCGGCCAGTGCGGCGAGGTCACCGACCACCGCCGCGTCGGCCAGGCTCTCCTGGACGTGCTTCGCGCTGGTCAGCGCGTGCTTGGGGTCGCCCGCGCCGGAGGTCAGCCGCGTCACCAGCAGCTCGACCTCGGTGCGGATGTCGTCGAACCGGCGCGCGAAGTGCGCCAGGCCCTCGGCGGGCTCGCCCGCCTGCCAGGAACCGACGACCCGCTCGCCCTCGGCCGTCTTGACGTAGACGGTGCCGTCCGCGTCCACGCGCCCCCAGCGGTCAGGGTGGTCCGACGCCACGGGGACCGCCGGTGGCGCGACGACCGGCGTCGTTTCCACCCGGGTCTCCTCGACCACCGCCCCCGCACCACTGTCGCCAGTGGTTCCCGGTGTCGTCTCGTGTTCCGTCATCGCCGGCTTCCTCCTCGCCTGCCCACTTCGTGGTGCCCGTGCCGACCACGGGCGCCCCGCCTACGACGGGGCCCAGCACCCGAGTACCGCGACGCTCCCTAAGAGTGCCCAGTACCTCGCGCGCATTCAAACAGGTCAAGGCTCGCATCGGTACCGGTGGTGGCCGATGAGTAGCGTGGACTGCCATGATCTCGCGCCTGGTGGTCGTGCCGCACCCCCCGCTGCTGGTGCCCGAACTGGTCTCCGGGGCCGTCCGGGACACCGAACCGGTGCGCTCGGCGTGCCTGGCCGCGGCACGGGACCTGGCCGCCCGCTCCCCGGACTGGGTGGCCGTGGGCGTCGACCCGTCCGGCCCGCGGGTGGTCGAGGGCGTGACGGGCACGTTCCACGGCTTCGGGGTGGACGTGCGCGCCTCCCTCTCCACCGCCCCGCCCCCGGTGGACGAGCCGGACCGGGACCTCCCCCTTCCCGTCCTGATCGCCGCCTGGCTGCGCGAGCACGCGGGCGCGCGCTCCGTCCGCGTCCACCTCGTCCCGCCCGACCTGCCCACCGCCGACTGCGTCGCCCTCGGCGAACGACTGGCCGGCTCCGCGGCCCTGCTGGTCCTCGGAGACGGCTCGCACCGCCACGGCGAGCTGGCCGTGGGCCGCCCCGACGACCGCGCCGGGCCGTTCGACGACGACGTGCGCAAGGCCCTGGCCACCGCCGACGCCGCCGCGCTGCGCGCCCTCGACCCCGCCCTGGCCGCCGAGCTGGGCGCCACCGGCCGGGCCGCGTGGCAGGTGGCCGCGGGTGTCCCGGGCCCGTGGCGCTGCGCCCGGTCGACGTTCCTGGCCCCCTTCGGCGTCGGCTACCACGTCGCCGTCTGGGAGGCTTGAGCCCGTGAAGACCCCCATCGCCGTCGTCGGGCCCACCGCCACCGGGAAGTCGGACCTCGCCGTGCGGCTGGCCGTCGAACTGGGCGGCGAAGTGGTGAACGCGGACGCGATGCAGCTCTACCGGGGCATGGACATCGGCACGGCCAAGATCACCGAACCCGAGCGGCACGGCGTCCCGCACCACCTGCTGGACGTGCTCGACGTCACCGAGACCGCGTCGGTGGCCGCCTACCAGCGCGAAGCGCGCGCCGTCGTGGAACGGCTGCTCGCCGAGGACCGCACGCCGGTCCTGGTCGGCGGCTCGGGCCTGTACGTGCAGGCCGTGCTGGACGACCTGGTGTTCCCCGGCACGGACGAGAAGATCCGCACCCAGCTCGAGCAGGAGCTGGCCGTGTTCGGGGCGGAGACGCTGCACGGCCGGCTGGCGCAGCTCGACCCGGCCGCGGCCCTGGCGATCCTGCCGAGCAACGGCCGCCGGGTCGTCCGGGCGCTGGAGGTCATCGAGCTGACCGGTCAGCCGTTCTCCGCCACCCTGCCCAAGCCGGGCCCCGCCCGCTACGGCACCGTGCTCGTCGGCCTGGACCGGGACGTGTCCGAACTGGACGAGCGCGTCGACGCCCGGGTGGCCCGGATGTTCGACGACGGCCTGGTCGACGAGGTGCGGGCGCTGGAGGCCCGGGGGCTGCGCGACGGCCGCACGGCGTCCCGCGCGCTGGGCTACCAGCAGGTGCTGGCCGCGTTCGACGGCGAGTGCTCGATCGAGGAGGCCGCCGCGACGACCGCGCAGGCCACCCGCCGGTTCGTGCGCAAGCAGCGGTCCTGGTTCCGCCGCGACCAGCGGGTGACGTGGTTCGACGCGGCCGAGCCGACCCTGGCCGACGACGTGCTCACACTCGTCACGCCGTAGCCTGGTGGGCGTGGGAGTCGAGTTTCTGAAGGGCCACGGCACCGAGAACGACTTCGTGGTGCTGCCCGACCCGGACGGCGTGCTGGACCTGACCGAGTCGCGGGTGCGCGCGCTGTGCGACCGGCGGCGCGGCCTGGGCGCGGACGGCGTGCTGCGGGTCGTGCGGCCGGACTTCGGCCCGTGGTTCATGGACTACCGCAACGCCGACGGCTCGATCGCCGAGATGTGCGGCAACGGGGTGCGCGTGTTCGCGAAGTACCTGGTCGAGGCCGAGTTGATGCCGGCGGGCGAGTTCACCGTCGGCACGCGTGCCGGCGAGCGGCCCGTCACCGTGCACGACGACGGCACGGTGACCGTCGACATGGGTCGCGTGCTGGTGACCGGCACGGGCACGGCCACGGTCGGCGGCAGCGCGTTCGGCGGTGTCGCGGTGGACGTCGGCAACCCGCACCTGGCGTGCGTGACCGAGGTGCCGGTCGCCGAGCTCGACCTGAAGCTGCCGCCCGGCCACGACCCGGTGCAGTTCCCGCACGGCGTGAACGTCGAGTTCATCAACGTCCTGGACGAGGGCGCTCTCCGGATGCGGGTGCACGAGCGCGGCGTGGGCGAGACCCGGTCGTGCGGCACGGGCACGGTCGCGTCGGTGGCGTCGTGGCTGTACGGGTCCGGTCGGCGCACCGGCAAGGCCACTGTGGACGTCCTGGGTGGACAGGTGTCCGTGGTGATCGAGGAGGACGGCTCCACGCTCACCGGCCCGGCCGTGCTGCTGGCCCGCGGCGAACTCGACGAGACCTGGTGGGACGGGCTCGGGAACTAGAGCCCGACCACCTCCAGCTTGCCCAACCGGGCCTGCGACACGACCTCGGGCTGCGAGCTGGGCGCGGTGCAGCAGACCAGCCGGTCGCCGACGATCGCCACGGCGAAGCAGACCTGGCTGGTCTCCACCTTCCGGGTGATCCCGCCGCCCTCCTCGACCCGGAACACGAACGGCTGGAGCGCCGGCGCGACCCACACGCCGCCGTCGGCGTCCACCGCGATGCCGTCCGGCGCGATGCCGTGCTCCCGCAGCGAGGCGAACACCCGCCGACCGGACAACGCGCCGTCGGCGGCCACGTCGAACACCGTCAGCCCGAACGCCAGCGTCTCGGCGATCACCAGCCGGCCGTCCGGCAGCAGCCCCGTCCCGTTCGGGAACTTCAGGTCCTCGGCCGCCACCTCCACCGACCCGTCGGGCCGGACCAGCGCCAACGACGTGCCCGGCGCGACCCAGCCCGGCTCCAGCATCGGCGCCTCGCCGCCCGCCGCGATGGCTGCGTGCAGGTCGAAGCCGAAGTTGCCGACGTACGCCCGGCCCTCGGCGTCGACCAGCATGTCGTTCGCGTGGAAGGTGGCGATCCCGTTCAGGTCGGCGTGCTCGACCAGCCCGCCGTCCTCCAGCCGCAGCACCCTGCGGTCGCGCATCGACACCACCAGCAGCCGCCCGTCGGGCAGCCAGCCCAGCCCCGACGGCTGCCCCGGCACCTCGCAGACGACCTCCTGCTCGCCCGTGGCCAGGTCGAGCGCGCGCACCTCGTGGTCGTAGAAGTCCGAGTAGTACAACCGCCCGTCGGGCCCCTGCCGCGGGCCTTCGCCGAACCGGAGACCGTCGCGCAGCAGGGTGGTGTCAGCCATGCCGGTCGAGGTTAGTGATCACCGGCAGGTCGCGCATCGACCGCAGCGGTGACAGGACCACCCGGAAGGCGGACAGCACCATCCCGGCCGCCGCGACCCACAGCGTGGCCCGCACGCCCGCCCACTCGGCCGGCGCGCCGCCCGCCACCGCGCCCACCGGCATCGCGCCCCAGGTCAGGAACCGGACACTGGCGTTCATCCGGCCGAGCAGCCGGTCCGGGCACAACGCCTGCCGCAGGCTGCCCTGGGCCACGTTGTAGACCACCACCCCGGCGGACGTGACCAGCGTGCCGACCGCGAACAACACCACCCGCCACCCCGGCTCGGCCAGCGGCACCAGCACCCACGCCGGCTGCGTGACCAGCAGCGACAGCCACACCAGCCGCACCTGGCCGAACCGCGCCAACCGGCCGGTGGCCAGGCCCGCCACCACGCCGCCGGTGCTGCCCAGCCCCATCAGCACCGTCGGCGACCACCGGCGACAGCGCCAGGTCCCGCAGCAGGAAGAGCACGGAGACCGCGCCCCACATGGCGTTGGCCAGGTTGAACCACGTCGTGCACAGCGCGACCGGCCGCAGCAGCGGGTGCCCGAACACGAACCGGAGCCCTTCGGCCATGTCCGCCCGCAGAGCCCGCTCGCGCGGCTCCACGGCCCGTTCCGGCGTGCGCATGCGTCACAGCAGCAGCGCCGACACCAGGAACGAGGACGTGATCGCCAGGACCGCGTTCGCACTGCCCAGGACCTGCACCAACGGCCCGCTGACCGGTCGCCCGGACAGCCGCGCCGCCTGCTGCGTCGACACCAACCGCCGGTTGGCGTCGACCAGGCCGCCTCGCTCGACCAGCGCGGGCAGGCAGGCTTGGGACGCCACCTCGAAGAACACCGTCAGCACGCCCGCCACCAGCGCGGCGAGCAGCAGGTGGGTGAACGTGAGGCTGCCCAGCCACGTCGCGGCCGGCACGGTGGCCAGCGCGACCGCCCGGCCGACCGTGCTCCACACCAGCACGGTCCGCTTGCGCGCCCGGTCCACGTAGACGCCCACGGGCAGCCCGATGACCAGGAACGCGGCCGTCCCGGCGGCGGTCAGCAGCCCGACTTGGAGCTCCGACGCGGCCAACGCCTCGATCGCCACCACCGGCAACACGAACGTGTACACCGCCGTGCCGAACTGGTTGGCCGCGTCACTACCCCAGAACAGCCGGAAGTCACGCGGCAACGGCATCGCGGCCCCTCAGCGGCGACAGCACCACCCACAGCACGGACGCGGCCTGACACGCCATGCCCACCGCCAGCGTGGCCGTCACCCCGATGCCGCCGCCGAGCACGCCGCCCACGAGCCCGCCCAGCGGCATCGCGCCCCACACCACGAACCGGATGCTCGCGTTCATCCGGCCGAGCAGGTGGTCCGGGCAGATGGACTGCCGGTAGCTGACCTGGGCGATGTTGTAGACCGTCGCCCCGTACGCCACCGCCGCCTCGCCGAGGAGCACGAACACGATCCGCCAGTCCGCCGCGCCGAACGGGACCAGCACCCCGAACGGCCACGTGACCAGGCCGGACAGCCAGATCACGGTGGTCTGGCCGAACCGGGCGTTCCACCGGTTCACGGTCAGCGCGCCGAGCACGCCGCCGATGCCCGCCGTGCTGAGCACCAGGCCGACCACGCCCTCGGACAGGCCCAGCTCGCGCACCAGGAACAGCATCAGCACGGCCGCCGCCATGCCGCCGAAGAAGTTCGCCGTGCCCGTGCACCCGACGATCGCGCGCAGCGACCGGTGCCCGAAGACGAACCGCAGGCCCTCGGCGACCTCGTGGCGCAACCCGGGCTTGTCGGGCTGTCGCGGTGGCGGCTCGACCGTGCGGATGCGCAGCAGGAACACCGCCGAGGCCACGTACCCGACGGCCGTGGCGAATACGCCGAACGCCGCGCCGACCGCCTGCGCCACCCCGCCGGCGGCGGCCGGGCCGGACACCTCCGCCACGGCCCGGCTGGCCTCCAGCTTGGAGTTGCCCTCGACCAGCTGGTCCCGGCCGACCAGGGCGGGCAGGTACGACTGGTAGGCGATGTCGAACAGGACCGTGGCCGCGCCCACCAGCAGGGCGACCACGACGAGCTGGGCCAGCGTGAGGACCCCCAGCCACCACGCCACCGGCACCGACAGCAGCAGCGCCGCGCGGGTGAAGTCGGCCACCAGCATCACCGGGCGGCGGCTCAGCCGGTCCACCCACACCCCGGCGGGCAGCCCGATGAGCAGGAACGCGGCGGTGCCCGCCGCGGAGAGCACGCCCATCTCGAACGGCGTGGCGGCCAGCGCGCCCACCGCGAGCAGCGGCAGCACGGTGCGGCCGATCGCGGAGCCGAACTGGCTGATGGTGTCGCCTGCCCACAGCAGGCGGAAGTCGCGATGAGACCAGAGGGACACGACGAGGAGTCTCGCGGGAGTGATTGGAAAGTGTCAATCACTTCGGTCGGCACCGGTCCTTATGCTGGTGCGGTGCAGCGACGCCCGGCCACCGACGCCGAAGCAGCCGCCCTGGCCTCGGCCGTGCGACTGCGCATCATCCGGCTCACCTACGACCGCGCGATGACCAACAAGGAGATCGCCGATCGGCTGGGCAAAGACCCCGCCACCACCCTCCACCACGTGCGCAAACTCGTCGCCACGGGCTTCCTGGAGGCGCAGGAGGCGCGCGTGGGCAACCGCGGCGCGCGGGAGATCCCGTACAGGTCGACGGGCCTGTCCTGGCGGCTCACCAAGACCCGGTACCCGGAAGAGACCAGCGAGGCCGTGTTCGAGGCGTTCCTCGGCGAGGTCGCGGAGGTCGGGCCGGCCGCCCTGAACCAGTTCCGGCTGGTGGCCCGGGTCGACCGCGGGGAACTAAAACGGCGCCTCCAGACGTTGTTGGATGAGCTGGCAGCCGAGCCGGCCCACCCCGACGGGGAACGCGTGGCGATCTACCTGGCGCTCTACCCAGGCGATTAACCACTCGGACCGGGCAGGGGTGCCGTGGGACGATGAAGGGCAAATGACGGAAAACACGTACAGCAGCAACGACTGGCTCGACCACGAGGACGAGCTGTCCACCGGCGACATGGCGCTCGAGGAGCGTGCCGCGCTACGACGCGTAGCCGGGTTGTCCACCGAGCTCGAGGACGTCACCGAGGTCGAGTACCGCCAGCTCCGGCTGGAGCGGGTCGTGCTGGTCGGCGTGTGGACCGAGGGCACGGCGGCCGATTCGGACGCCTCCCTGGCGGAACTGGCCCTGCTCGCCGAGACCGCGGGCTCCGAGGTGCTGGAAGGTCTCGTGCAGCGGCGCGACCGGCCCGACCCGGCCACCTACATCGGTTCCGGCAAGGTCCACGAGCTGCGCGACATCGTGATCGCCACCGGCGCGGACACGGTGATCTGCGACGGCGAGCTCTCCCCCGGCCAGCTGCGGCAGCTGGAGGAGAAGCTCAAGGTCAAGGTCGTCGACCGCACCGCGCTGATCCTGGACATCTTCGCCCAGCACGCGTCCACGCGCGAGGGCAAGGCCCAGGTCGAGATGGCCCAGCTCCAGTACCTGCTGCCGCGGCTGCGCGGTTGGGGTGAGTCGCTGTCCCGGCAGGGCGGTGGTCGCGCCGGCGGCGGCAACGGCGGCGTGGGTCTGCGCGGTCCCGGTGAGACCAAGCTCGAGACCGACCGCCGGCGCATCCGCGCGCGCATCGCGAAGCTGCGCCGCGAGATCGCCGCGATGAGCGTCATCCGGGAGACCAAGCGGCACCGCCGCGTGGCCAACTCGGTGCCGAACGTGGCCATCGCCGGGTACACGAACGCGGGCAAGTCCAGCCTGCTCAACGCCCTGACCGGGGCGGGCGTGCTGGTGCAGGACGCCCTGTTCGCCACCCTCGACCCGACCACGCGGCGCACCGAGACGCCCGAGGGCCTGCCCTACACGTTGACCGACACGGTCGGCTTCGTGCGGCACCTGCCGCACCAGCTGGTCGAGGCGTTCCGGTCGACGTTGGAGGAGGTCGCCGACGCGGACCTGCTGGTCCACGTGGTCGACGGGTCCGACGCGATGCCGGAGAAGCAGGTCCAGGCGGTGCGCGAGGTCATCAGCGAGATCTCGTCGCGGCGCGACGACCCTATGCCGACCGAGCTGCTCGTGGTGAACAAGATCGACGCGGTGGCCGAGCTGGGCATGGCCCGGCTGCGCCACCTGTTCCCCACGGCGGTGTTCGTCTCCGCGCACACCGGCGAGGGCATCGCCGAGCTGCGCGAGCGCATCGCGGCCATGACGCCGCGGCCGGAGGTCGTGGTCGACGCGCTGGTGCCGTACGCGCGGGGCGAGCTGGTCGCGCGCGTGCACCGCGAGGGCGAGGTGCTCAAGGAGCGGCACACCGAGGAGGGCACGGAGCTGTCCGCCCGGGTCCGACCGGACCTGGCGGGTGCGCTGGAGGCGTTCGCCGTGAACGGAAGCCGCGCCTGAGCCGTTGCGCGCGTTCCTGCTGGTCGCAAGCCTGATGGTGACGGCCGGTTCCGCTGTGGCGGAGCCGGCCGTCGCCGACGTGTGCGCGGTGACCGACCAGCGGCTGGAGGAGCTGTCCGGGCTCGCGTCCGACGGGGCGCAGCTGTTCGCGGTGAACGACAGCGACAACGGCGCGTTGCAGGTGCAGGTGCTCGACCGGACGTGCGCGATCACCCGCACGATCACCGCGCCGAACAATCCGTTCGACGTGGAAGACCTCGCCCTGGCTCCTGACGGAACCCTGTGGGCGGCGGACACCGGGGACAACGGTAAAACCCGCGAAACCGTGGCATTGCACGCGGTTTCGCCGAACGGCAGCGCTCGTCTGTACCGACTCACCTATCCTGACGGAAAGCACGACGCCGAGGCATTGTTGATCGACGGTTCCGGCATTCCGCACATCGTCACCAAGGAAACGATCGGATCGGCTCTGGTGTACCGGCCGGCGTCCGGGTTGAGCGAGGGCGCGCCGACGCCGCTGGAGCAGGTGGCGCGGGTGTCGATCAGCACGACGGAGACGCCCGGCGGGCCGTTGCAGAACTCCGTGGTGACGCGCCTGGTCACGGGCGGCGCGATGGCCCGGGACGGCCGGGTGGCGGCGTTGCGCACCTACACCGACGCGTACCTGTTCCCGGTGCCGGACGGCGACCTGGCCAAGGCGCTGGAGGGCGACCCGGTGCGGGTGCCGCTGGCCGGCGAGCCGCAGGGCGAGGCCATCGCGTTCGACCCGGACGGCACGCTGCTGTCGGCGTCCGAGTTCGGCAGCACGGGCACGTCGTCGGCCCTGCGTGCGGTGGCGGGCGCGACGGCGCTGGCCGTGCCGCCCCCGCCGACCACGACCACCACGTCCGAGAACGCCCCGGCGGCGGCGGACGGCGCCACTCCCCCGACCGGCGACGCGCGGTCGCCGTGGCCGGTGGTGGGCGGCGGCGCGGTGGCGTTGGTGCTGGTGGGAGCACTCGTGCGCCGATCGCGCCGCCGTCGGGCGTGAGGGTCTACAGCCGGCGCAGGACCGCCACGACCTTGCCCAGGATCGACGCGTCGTCACCCGGGATGGGCTGGTAGGCGTCGTTGTGCGGCATCAGCCACACGTGCCCGTCTTCCTTGCGCTTGAACGTCTTCACGGTGGCCTCGCCGTCGATCATCGCGGCGACCACCTCGCCGTTGTCCGCCGTCGGCTGCTGACGGACCACGACCCAGTCGCCGTCGGTGATGGCGGCGTCCACCATCGAGTCGCCCACGACCTTCAGCAGGAACACGTCGCCCTCGCCGACGATCTCGCGCGGCAGCGGGAACACGTCCTCGATGGCCTCTTCCGCCAGGATCGGCCCACCGGCCGCGATGCGGCCCAGCATGGGCACGTACGCGGGCGTCGGCTTGGACGCCGGGTCGAGGCCGGTCACGATCTCCGCGGGCAGCACGCCCACCGCGCGCGGCCGGTTCGGGTCGCGGCGCAGGTACCCCTTCCGCTCCAGCGCGCGCAGCTGGTGGGCGACCGAGGAGGTGGAGGTCAGACCGACCGCCTCCCCGATCTCCCGCACGCTGGGCGGGTAGCCGAACCGGTCCAGCCAGTCGCGGATCACGTCGAGCACCTTGCGCTGGCGCAGGGTGAGCCCGGCGTTGCCCGCGATGTCCGCCGGTTCGGGCGCGGAGGGCACATCGGCGGTGCGCAGGTCTTCGCTGGTCTTGCGTGCCACGGTGCTTCCTCCTCACCGGTCCCGATTGCCCAGGCCGGCTCTCCGACGATCTTCACTTGTGGACGGTAGTCGCGTTCGTTGTCCAGATCAAACACCTGTTCGAAGTAAACCCCGGCGTGTCCTGGCCATTTCGCCCGACGAAGTGGTACACATTCGCACGGACGTTCGATCGAACACAGGTTCGATCATGATCGGATGACCTGCGTTGGAGGACATCATGGCGGTGGTCATTGGCACCCGGAACAGCTTCGAACTGGTGGACGGTGCCGGTGTCGAGGATGTCGCCCTCGGCGCGGGATTGCGACCCGGACCACGGGTCCTTCGCCGGTTCGAAGTACACGACAAGGGCAACCGCCGCCCGGCCACCCGCCCCCGCCCGCTCGCCGTGCGCCAGACCGCGCCCGAGCCGGTCGCCTGCGAGGTCCGGCCCCAGCGCCACCCGGCCGTGCAGTTCGCCGCCCACGCGGCCGTCGCGGCGGTGTTCGCCGCCCTGCTGAGCCTGCTCTACCTCCACCTGTCGGGCGCCACCACCGTCCCCGAACGCACCAACGTCGTGCACGTCCAGGTGGGCGAGACCCTGTGGGACGTCGCGGAGCGCAGCGCGCCCGCCAGCGACCCCGACGCCGTTGTCGCGCGCATCGTCGAGCTGAACTCCCTCCCCTCCTCCGACGTCGTCCCCGGCCAGTCCCTCGTCGTCCCCCACGGCACCCCCTAGAGTTCCCCGCGGCGCTCCCGGAGCGTCCGCTGCTCAGCCACGCCGAACCGCGCTCCCGGTCCTCCGCGAGCGCGGTTCGCACGGTTTGGGGGCCTCGCCCGGTTCCTCCGTCCGGGTGACGGGAAACGCGCCGTTCCGACTTGCAGCGCTGTGGGCGTTGGGCATAGGTTGACCCCTACATCTAGTGGTTACACCGTTGTAGTTAGTCCACAGGTTGGGGTTTTCCCCATGACGTGGGCTGACGCGATGGATGCTGCGCGGAGGAGGGGAGACCAGCCGTGCGATGCCCGTTCTGCCGCCACGCCGACAGCCGCGTGGTCGATTCGCGCGAGGTCGACGAGGGCCAGGTGATCCGCCGCCGGCGTTCCTGCTCGAGCTGCGGCCGCCGGTTCACCACCGTGGAGGAAGCCGTGCTCGCGGTGGTCAAGCGCTCCGGCGTCACCGAGCCGTTCAGCCGCGACAAGGTCGTCAACGGCGTGCGCCGCGCCTGCCAGGGCCGGCCGGTGGACGAGGACGCCCTGCAGCAGCTGGCCCACCGCGTCGAGGAGTCCATCCGCTCGGGCGGCAACGCCGAGATCCCGAGCCACGAGGTGGGCCTGGCCATCCTCGGCCCGCTGCGCGACCTGGACGAGGTGGCCTACCTGCGGTTCGCCTCCGTCTACCGCTCCTTCTCGTCCGTCGAGGACTTCGAGAAGGAGATCGCCGATCTTCGCACCGCCCAGCGCACTGACGACTGAGCGGACGCGACGCAGGACAACCGCGCGGCCGCCTCGGACGGGGGGAGCCCGGACGTGGTCGCGCACCGAGACTTTCGAGAACCAGGGATAACGGGAAGAGGGCACGGGGAATGACCGAGACCGTCGGTGGCTCCAGCAAGAAGACGGCCACCCGCAACGGCGCGGGGGACAAGAACGCCAAGCTGAAGGTGGAGCGCGTCTACACCACCGCGGGCAAGCACCCCTATGACGAGGTCACCTGGGAGCACCGCGACGTCGTCATGACGAACTGGCGCGACGGCTCGGTGAACTTCGAGCAGCGCGGCGTCGAGTTCCCCGACTTCTGGTCGGTCAACGCCACCAACATCGTCACCAGCAAGTACTTCCGCGGCGCGGTGGGCACGCCGCAGCGCGAGCACAGCCTCAGGCAGCTCATCGACCGCGTGGTGAAGACCTACGTCGAGGCGGGCGTCAAGCACGGCTACTTCGCCACCGAGGACGACGCCGAGATCTACGAGCACGAGCTGACCTGGATGCTGCTGCACCAGGTGTTCAGCTTCAACTCGCCGGTGTGGTTCAACGTCGGCACGACCTCGCCGCAGCAGGTCAGCGCCTGCTTCATCCTGTCGGTGGACGACACGATGGAGTCGATCCTGAACTGGTACCGCGAGGAGGGCCTGATCTTCAAGGGCGGCTCCGGCGCGGGTCTGAACCTGTCGCGCATCCGCTCGTCCAAGGAGCTGCTGTCCTCCGGCGGCACCGCGTCCGGCCCGGTGTCCTTCATGCGCGGCGCGGACGCGTCCGCGGGCACCATCAAGTCCGGTGGCGCGACCCGCCGCGCGGCGAAGATGGTCGTGCTGGACGTCGACCACCCCGACGTCGAGGAGTTCATCGAGACGAAGGCGCGCGAGGAGGACAAGGTCCGCGCGCTGCGCGACGCCGGGTTCGACATGGACCTGGGCGGCAAGGACATCGTGTCCGTGCAGTACCAGAACGCGAACAACTCGATCCGCGTGTCGGACGAGTTCATGCACGCCTACGAGAACGGCGGCCAGTTCGGCCTGCGCGCCCGCATGACCGGCGAGGTCATCGAGCACGTCGACGCCAAGGGCCTGTTCCGCAAGCTGGCGCAGGCCGCGTGGGAGTGCGCCGACCCGGGCATCCAGTACGACGGCACGATCAACGACTGGCACACCACGCCGGAGTCGGGCCGCATCACGGCCTCGAACCCGTGCTCGGAGTACATGCACCTGGACAACTCCAGCTGCAACCTGGCGTCGTTGAACCTGATGAAGTTCCTGTCCGACGACGGCACGTTCAACGCGGAGCTGTTCGCCAAGTCGGTCGAGCTGATCATCACCGCGATGGACATCTCGATCTGCTTCGCGGACTTCCCGACCCCCGCGATCGGCGAGACGACCCGCGCGTTCCGCCAGCTGGGCATCGGCTACGCGAACCTGGGCGCGCTGCTCATGGCGACCGGCCACGCGTACGACTCCGAGGGTGGCCGCGCGCTGGCCGCCGCGATCACGTCCCTGATGCAGGCCGTGGCGTACAAGCGGTCCGCGGAGCTGGCGGGCATCGTCGGCCCGTACGAGGGCTACGCCCGCAACGCCGAGGCGCACCAGCGGGTCATCCGCAAGCACTCGGCCGCCAACGACATGCTGCGCACGTACCACGCGAACGACGGCGCGGTGCAGAAGGTCGCGACCAAGGCGTGGCAGGAGTGCCAGAAGGTCGGCGCCCGCAACGGCTGGCGCAACGCGCAGGCCAGCGTGCTCGCGCCCACCGGCACCATCGGCCTGATGATGGACTGCGACACCACCGGCATCGAGCCGGACCTGGCGCTGGTGAAGTTCAAGAAGCTGGTCGGCGGCGGCTCGATGCAGATCGTCAACCAGACCGTGCCGCGCGCGCTGCGGGTGCTGGGCTACCAGCAGGAGCAGATCGAGGCGATCGTCGAGTTCATCGGCGAGCACGGCCACGTGGTCGACGCGCCCGGCCTCAAGCCGGAGCACTACGAGGTGTTCGACTGCGCCATGGGCGACCGGTCGATCGCGCCGATGGGCCACGTGCGGATGATGGCCGCGGTGCAGCCGTTCATCTCGGGTGCGATCTCCAAGACGGTGAACATGCCGGAGACGGCGACCGTCGAGGACGTCGAGGAGATCTACTACCAGGGCTGGAAGCTGGGTCTGAAGGCGCTGGCGATCTACCGCGACAACTGCAAGGTCGGCCAGCCGCTGTCGGCGGGCAAGTCGGCCAAGGCGTCCACGACCGCGGAGGCCAAGCCGGAGACGGTCGTGGAGTACCGCCCGGTGCGCAAGCGCCTGCCGAAGAAGCGCCCGTCGCAGACGGTGTCGTTCACGGTCGGCGGCGCGGAGGGCTACCTGCACGCCGGGTCCTACCCCGACGACGGCCTGGGCGAGATCTTCGTCAAGCTGGGCAAGCAGGGCTCGACGCTGGCCGGCGTGATGGACGCGTTCTCCATGTCCATCTCGGTGGGCCTGCAGTACGGCATCCCGCTGGAGTTCTACGTCTCGAAGTTCCAGAACCTGCGCTTCGAGCCGGCGGGCATGACCGACGACCCGGACGTCCGCATCGCGACCAGCGTCCTGGACTACCTGTTCCGCCGCCTGGCGCTGGACTACCTGCCGTTCGAGAAGCGCGCCCAGCTGGGCATCTTCACCGCCGACGAGCGCACCGCGCAGGTCTCGTCCGACTACGGCACGGGCTCCGACGTCGACCTGGAGGGTCTGCGCACGTCGGTCGACGCGGCCCCGTCCGCCGCCACCACCCCGGCTCCCGCGGAGAAGAAGTCCAAGCCGCAGGACATCAAGGTGGGCAGCTCCACGGAACTGCTCGAACTGCACCTGGGCAAGGCCGCCGACGCCCCGCTGTGCATGACCTGCGGCACGAAGATGCGCCCGGCCGGCTCGTGCTACCTGTGCGAGGGCTGCGGCTCCACCTCGGGCTGCAGCTGATCGACCAGGGGAAGCCACGTGCGGTGAGGCGCGGCTGAGAATTCCACGGCGACGTGAGGGCCGGGACGGATGCGTCCCGGCCCTCACGTGCATCACGTCCGTCGCAGGGGCCGGACCGAACGCCCACCAAGAAGAAGTAGCCGGTAGACCTGCTCGCCGACGGCGGTTCGCCGCGCCGGTGGGCAGGCCCGATCGGGTGGGAGGTGGGCCTCACGCTCGCCCTCCCACGCGCTATCCGTCTAGTCTGTCCAGACAGAAGGTGAGGCTGCGCGATGACCGGACACTGGCAGTTGCAGGAGGCCAAGCAGCGCTTCAGCGAGCTGATCAGGTCGGTCGAGACGGACGGCCCGCAGTTCGTCACCAGGCACGGAGAGGAGGTCGCGGTGGTCATCGACATCGCCGAGTACCGCCGTCTCCGGGGTGGCGAGGACGACTTCAAGGCATTCTTGCGGGCCGCACCGGACTTCGACCTGGAGGTCGACCGGCCCTCCGCGCCCGCGCGAACCGTCGACTTCGGCGAGGGTGAGTGAGCTTCCTCCTCGACACCAACGTCGTGTCGGAGATCCGCAAGGAGGTCCCCAACGCCGGCGTGTCAGCCTGGTTCGCCGCTGTTCCGGCGAGTGAGCTGTTCCTGAGCGTGATGGTGGTCGGCGAGATCAGGCAGGGCATCGAGCGGCTGGCCAGGCGGGATCCCGCGCAGGCCGGTGCCGTCGACAGGTGGCTCCAGCAGTTGATCCACGTCTACGGCGACCGGATCGCACCCGTCACCGCCGAAGTGGCCGAGGTGTGGGGACGGCTCAACGTCCCGGACCCACTGCCCGTTGTCGACGGCCTCCTGGCGGCGACCGCTCTCGTCAACGGGTGGACGCTCGTCACGCGGAACGTCGGTGACGTCGCCACGACCGGGGCACGTCTTCTGAATCCCTTCACCCCGGACGACCGTCCGTAGCGGTGGCTCCCCCGTCCGGGCGTTGTGCTGTCCGGGGAGGGCTTAGGCTGCACGGTGATGGGTGGGAACCTCGCACGGCGGTCGTTGGACGGGCTTTCCGTCGGTGACGCCCTGGGCGCGCAGTTCTTCGTTCCCGGCCGGTCGCGTGCCGAGTTCGCCGCGGGTGTGGTGCCCGACGGGCCGTGGCCGTGGACGGCCGACACCGAGATGGCCTCCCTGTTGCTGGCCGAGCTCAGCGATCACGGCGAGGTCGACCGGGACCGGTTGGCCCACGCGTTCGCCGAGCACTGCGACCCGTACCGGGGGTACGGGCCCGGCGCGGTGGTGGTGTTGCACCGCATTCGGGACGGGGTGCCGTGGCGGGAGGCGGCGGCGACGGCGTACCGGGGTGAGGCGTCGTGCGGGAACGGGGCGGCGATGCGGGTGGCGCCGCTGGGCGCGTTCTTCGCCGACGACCTGGACGCCGTGGTGACGCAGGCGGTTCGGTCGGCGGAGGTCACGCACCTGCACCCGGAGGGGATCGCCGGTGCGGTGGCGGTGGCCGTCGCGACGGCGGTGCCCGGGCCCGAGCTGTTCGACGCGGTGCTGGACCGGTTGGACGACGGGCAGGTTCGGCGTGGTGTCGAGGACGCGCGTCGACTCCTGGGGCGCACGACCGCCGAAGCCGCCTACGAGCTGGGCAACGGGTCGCACTCGACCGCGCAGGACTCCGTGCCGTTCGTGCTCTGGGTGGCCGCGACGCACGCCGACGACTACCCGGCCGCCATCACAGCCTGCGTCGAAGCGGGCGGGGACATGGACACGACGGCGGCGATGGTGGGCGGCATCGTGGCCTGCCGCGCGGACGTGCCGGGTGACTGGCTGGCACGGCGCGAGCCGCTGCCCCGCGCGTAGCCGTTTATCAGGCGCTTCCCGAAGCGCTCCGCACCTACGATGTCGCCGTGGAGCGGGCGAGCGGTGCGTTGTCGGGGTTGGCGTACGGGGACGCCCTGGGTGCGCCGACCGAGTTCATGACCGTCGCCGAGATCGAGCACCGCTACGGCCCCGGCGGTCCGCGTGACCTCGAAGGCGACCCCGCTCTCGTCACCGACGACACCCAGATGACGTTGGCCGTCGCACGGGCGCTGGTCGGCGGGCTGGACGGCATCGCGGACGCGTTGCGCGACCACTTCGTGCGGTGGTGGGAGTCGCCGGACAACAACCGCGCGCCCGGCATGACGTGCTTGCAGGCGTGCGAGAGGCTGGCCGCCGGGCTGCCGTGGCGGGAAGCCCGGGGCTGGGACGAGTGCGCGGCCGCGCTCGACGTCCTGGCCGCCGCCGCGCCGGACCGCGACGCCGACCCGTGCCTGGCCGCGGGCGCGGGCTGGGTGGCGGAGGAGGCGCCGGCCACCGCGCTGCACTGCTTCCTGCTGTTCCGCGACGACCCGGTGGCCGCGCTGTCCCGGGCCGCGACGACGTCCGGCGACTCGGACTCGATCGCGTGCCTGACCGGCGCGTTCGCGGGCGCGACCCACGGCTTCGACGCGTGGCCCGCGGAGTGGGCCGAGCGCATCGAGCACGGCGCCGAGCCGGCCGCGCTCGGACGTGGGTGGGACCGGTGAGCCACGTCCTGGCCGGCTACCGCGTCGCGTCGCGGGACGCCCGGCGCGACTGGCAGGACGCGGGTCTGCCGCAGGGCGAGCTGGTGTCGTTGAGCGGCTGCGTCACGACCGTCGTGGCGGACGACTGGGACGAGTGGTTCGGTGACCCGGCGTCCGCCGAACGGGCCCGCACGGGCCGGGCGGACTTGCACGTGCTGGAGGTCGGGATCGCCGCCCGGGACGTGGAGCCGCTGCTGGCGGACGTGCGCGAGGGCGGTTGGGACGTGTCGGCGGGCAGCCTGCCGGACCGCCTGGCCCGCGCCGAGCCCGTCACCGCGCCGGACGTGCTCGGGTTCGAGCTGGTCGGCTACGACAGCGGGACCTGGCACACGTGGACGTGCCTCGGCGGCCTGGTCGACGACGTGCGGCGGGCGACGGGCGTCCGTCCGGGCCGGTGGGGGCTCGTCCAGGACGAGGAGCGGGCGCGGGTGGCGGCCGACTGGCTCACCGCCTCCGGGCTGGGTGACCCGAAGGTGTTCTTCTGGGTGGCGGCCCGGCTCGCCAGTTTTGGATAGATCGATCCAAAACCTGCTACGCTCGGCCCGTGCCCCGCCCCAGGGAGTTCGACGAGCAGCAGGCGCTGGACGCCGCCATGCGGACGTTCTGGGTGAACGGCTACGAGGCCACGTCCACCGAAGACCTGTGCCGCGCCACCGGGTTGGGCCGCAGCAGCATCTACAACACGTTCAGCAGCAAGCACGAGCTCTTCAAGCGCGCCCTCGTCCGCTACACCGAGCTCATGACCGCCAACCAGGTCGCGCTGCTCGAAGACGAGACGCGATCACCCGGACAACGCCTGCGCGACCTGCTCGACGCGATCATCGCGGGCGAGGTGGAGAACCGGCGGGACGAGCGCGGGATCGGCTGCCTGACCGTGAACACGACCGTGGAGCTGGGCGGACGCGACCGCGAGGCCGCCGAGCTGGTCGACCGCGACCAGCGACGCAGGCTGGACGCGCTGCGGGCGGTCATCGCGACCGGCGCGCGCGACGGCGAGTTCCGGTCCGGGCGCGACCCGGCGGAGCTGGCGCGGTTCCTCAACGCCGTCATCGCGGGCATCCGGGTCGCCGGCCAGGGCGGCGCGGACATCCCCACGTTGAAGGCCATCGCGGACACCGCCCTGGAAGCCCTCTGACAGCCCGCCGAACGAACCTCTGAACAAACCCCCGAACGGGGCCGCGCCCGCCGCCGCCGAAGTTTTGGACAGATCAATACAAAACAGGAGCACCGCCATGCCCCGTGTCGTCCACCTGCTCGCCCTCGGCATCTTCGCCATGGTCACCAGCGAGTTCGTCGTCGCCGGCCTCATGCCGCAGATGGCCGCCGGCCTGCACGTCACCATCCCCGAGATCGGCTACCTGATCACGGCGTTCGCCGCCGCGATGGCCGTCGGCGGTCCGCTGCTCACCGTGCTGATGCTCCGGCTGCGGCCCAAGTCCGCGCTGATGGCGCTGTTCGCCGTCTTCCTCGCCGGCAACGTCCTGGCCGCCACCGCCTCCGACTACGGCGTGATGCTCACCGCCCGGCTCGTCACCGGCGCGGCGTCCCAGGCGTTCTTCGGCGTGGCGATCTCGGTCACCTCCGCCCTGGTCGCGGAGAACCTGCGCGGCCGGGCCACCGCGACCGTGCTGAACGGCCTGATGCTCGGCACGCTCCTGGGCCTGCCGCTGGCCACGTTCCTCGGCGAGCACCTCGGGTGGCGTGCGGCGTTCTGGGGCATCGCGGTGCTGACCGTCGTGGCCGCCGCCAGCACGTTCACGGGCGTGCCGCGGCTGGAGCGCGTGGACGGCGGCACGACCGTGCGGGCCGAACTGCGCTCGGTCACCCGGCCGAAGCTGTGGCTGGTGCTGTCCACCAGCACGTTCGTCATCGGCGCCACGTTCTCGGCGTTCAGCTACGTCAACCCGATCCTCACCGAGGTCACCGGGTTCGCCGCGAGCACCGTGCCGCTGCTGCTGGTCGCCTACGGCGTGGCCACCGTCGTCGGCAACCACGTGGTGGGCCGCTTCGCCGACCGGCACGCGCTGCCGGCGCTGGTCGTGGGCCTGGGCCTGAACGCCGCGTTCCTCACCGGCTTCGCCCTCTTCGCCGACCTGGCGCTGCCCGCCGTGGTCAGCCTGCTCGGCATCGGCCTGGTCGGCGTCACGATGAACCCGGCGCTGGTCACCCGCGTCCAGCGCGCGGGCAACGCCGGCCCGCTGGTCAACACCGTGCACGGCTCGTTCATCACGTTCGGCATCATCGTCGGCTCGTGGCTGGGCGGCCTGCTCATCACCGACCACGGCCTGCGCGCGCCGCTGTGGCTGGGCGCGGGTCTCGCGGTGCTCGGCCTCGTCAGCCTGGTCCCCGACCTGCGACGGGCCGCCCGCCGCCCCGCGTTGCGCCACCGGGTGTGACGCAACGCGGGTCCGCCGTCAGGACCGCCGGAACAGCTTGTTGCCCAGCCACACGATCGGGTCGTAGCGGCGGTCGGCCACGCGTTCCTTCATCGGGATCAGGGCGTTGTCGGTGATCTTGATGTGCTCGGGGCACACCTCGGTGCAGCACTTGGTGATGTTGCACAGGCCCAGGCCGTGCGACGACTGCGCCTCCTGCACCCGGTCGGCTTCGTCGAGCGGGTGCATCTCCAGCTCGGCCACGCGCATCAGGAACCGCGGCCCGGCGAACGACTCCTTGTTCTCCTCGTGGTCTCGGATGACGTGGCAGGTGTTGTTGCACAGGAAGCACTCGATGCACTTGCGGAACTCCTGCGAGCGCTCCACGTCGACCTGCTGCATCCGGTACTCCCCCGGCGCCACGCCCTTCGGCGGCTTGAACGCGGGGATCTCACGGGCCTTCTTGTAGTTGTACGAGACGTCCGTGACCAGGTCGCGGATCACCGGGAACGTGCGCATCGGCGTCACGGTCACCGTCTCGTCCTCGGCGAACACCGACATCCGCGTCATGCACAGCAACCGCGGCTTGCCGTTGATCTCCGCCGAGCACGACCCGCACTTGCCCGCCTTGCAGTTCCACCGCACGGCCAGGTCGGGCGTCTGCGTCGCCTGGAGGCGGTGGATCACGTCCAGCACGACCTCGCCCTCGTTGACCTCGACGGTGAAGTCCTCCAGGCCGCCGCCCTCGTCCGAACCGCGCCACACCCGGAAGTGCCCCTGGTACCCCATGTCAGCCCTCCAGCTCGTCGGCGGTCAGGTACTTCTGCAACTCGCTGTGCTCGAACAGCTCCAGCAGGTCCGGCCGGATCGGGAGCTGCGGCTCCTCCACCACCTCGACCGACGAGCCGGACAGCGTGCACACCAGCAACTTGCGCCGCCACTCGGCGTCCATGCTGGGGAAGTCGTCCCGCGTGTGCCCACCGCGGCTCTCCGTGCGCAGCAGCGCGGCCCGCGCCACGCACTCGCTGACCACCAGCATGTTGCGCAGGTCGAGCGCCAGGTGCCAGCCGGGGTTGAACTGCCGGTGCCCCTCGACCACCACGGTCGCGGCCCGCCGCTTCAGCTCCGCCAGCCGTCCGATCGCCTGTTCCATCTCCTCGGACCGGCGGATGATGCCGACCAGGTCGTTCATCGCCTGCTGCAACTCCATGTGCAGCGTGTACGGGTTCTCGCCGCCGCCCTCGGCCCCGGAGAACGGCGCCACCGCCGTCCGCTCGGCCTCGGCCACGGCCTCGTCCGAGCACACCGGCCGAGCCGACAGCCCGCCCACGTAGTCCGACGCGCCCGCACCCGCGCGGCGACCGAACACCAGCAGGTCGGACAGCGAGTTGCCGCCCAGCCGGTTCGAGCCGTGCATCCCGCCGGACACCTCGCCCGCGGCGAACAGCCCCGGCACCGACGACGCGCCCGTGTCCGGGTCGACCTGCACGCCGCCCATCACGTAGTGGCAGGTCGGCCCCACCTCCATCGGCTGCGCGGTGATGTCGACGTCGGCCAGCTCCTTGAACTGGTGGTGCATCGACGGCAGCCGCCGCATGATCTCCTCGGCGGGCAGGCGCGTGGACACGTCCAGGAACACGCCGCCGTGCTCGGAGCCGCGACCGGCCTTGACCTCGGAGTTGATGGCACGGGCCACCTCGTCGCGCGGCAGCAGCTCCGGTGGTCGCCGGTTGTTGCCGGGGTCGGTGTACCAGCGGTCGGCCTCGGCCTCGTTGTCGGCGTACTTGTCCTTGAACACCTCGGGGATGTAGTCGAACATGAACCGCTTGCCGTCGGAGTTGCGCAGCACGCCGCCGTCACCGCGGACCGACTCGGTGACCAGGATGCCCTTCACCGACGGCGGCCAGACCATGCCGGTCGGGTGGAACTGCACGAACTCCATGTTGATCAGGGACGCGCCCGCGCGCAGGGCCAGGGCGTGGCCGTCACCGGTGTACTCCCACGAGTTCGACGTGACCTTGAACGACTTGCCGATGCCGCCGGTCGCGAGCACCACGGCGGGCGCCTCGAACAGCACGAACCGGCCCGACTCGCGCCAGTAGCCGAACGCGCCGGCCACCTTGCCGCCGTCGAGCACCAGGTCGGTGACGGTGAACTCCTGGAACACCTTCAGCCGCGACTCGTAGTCGCCGGTCTCGGCGTGGTCGTCCTGCTGGAGCGAGACGACCTTCTGCTGGAGGCTGCGGATCAGCTCCAGCCCGGTGCGGTCACCGACGTGCGCCAACCGCGGGTACTCGTGGCCGCCGAAGTTGCGCTGGCTGATCCGACCGTCCTTGGTGCGGTCGAACAGCGCGCCATAGGTCTCCAGCTCCCACACCCGGTCGGGCGCTTCCTTGGCGTGCAGCTCGGCCATCCGCCAGTTGTTCAGGAACTTCCCGCCGCGCATCGTGTCGCGGAAGTGCACCTGCCAGTTGTCGTTCGAGTTCACGTTCCCCATGGCCGCCGCGATGCCGCCCTCGGCCATCACCGTGTGCGCCTTGCCGAACAACGACTTGCACAGCACCGCCGTGCGCATCCCGTGTTCGCGGGCTTCGATCGCGGCGCGCAACCCCGCACCACCGGCACCGATCACGAGCACGTCGAACGAATGCCGTTCCAGCTCGGGCAAAACCACTCCTCAGTTGACGAATCGGAGGTCGGCGATCGTCCCGGAGGCGACCAGCGCGACGTAGAGGTCCGTGACGCAGACGAAGATGAGCGAGGCCCAGGCCAGCTGCATGTGCCGGGCGTTGAGCTTGGAGATCTGCGTCCACGCCCAGTACCGGACCGGGTGCTTGGAGAAGTGCTTCAACCGCCCGCCCGCGATGTGCCGGCACGAGTGGCACGACAGCGTGTAGGCCGCCAGCAGCGACACGTTCACCAGCAGCACGATGTTGCCCAGCCCGATGCCGGTGCTGAACGCGTAGAACGCGTCGTAGACGTTGATCAGCAGCAGGAGCGAGGCCGCGTAGAAGAAGTAGCGGTGCAGGTTCTGGGCGATCAGCGGGAACCGGGTCTCACCGGTGTACTTGGCGTGCGGCTCGGCCACCGCGCACGCGGGCGGGGACATCCACGCCGCCCGGTAGTACGCCTTGCGGTAGTAGTAGCAGGTCACCCGGAAGCCGAGCAGGAACGGGATGATGATCACCGGCGGGGTGAGGAACCCCGGCAGCTCGGGCAGCAGGCGGCCGAAGTGCGCCGCGTTCGGCAGGCACTCCTCGGTCAGGCACGGGGAGTACATGGGCGTCAGGTAGCGGTACTCGTCCACCCAGTAGTAGTCGCCCATGAAGGTCCGCACGGCCGCGTAGATCGAAATCAGGAGCAGGCCCGCGAACGTCGCCAGCGGCGGCAGCCACCACCGGTCTGTGCGCAACGTGCGCTGGGCGATCTGCGCCCTCATACCTCACCTCGTTCCACGTCGTTGTGGTGCGGGACACATTGTGGTTTGGGACACATCACCGGCCCTGAAACGGGAGCGGCCCCCGCGTTCTCACGCGGGGGCCGGTCTGCTCCTGGGTTCAGGTTCGATGGCTGCGGTAGCCGCCGAGCCCTTCGTCGTCGGCGTCGCGCCACAGCTGCGGGTCGTACGGCGTGTCGGGGACGACGACGACTTCCCGCTCGACCCGGGGGGCTTCGCGTTGGCGCGGCGGACTGTCCAGGTCCACCAGCTCGGTCGCGTCGATGTCCAGGCGTTCGACGTCGTTGGCGAGCCTCTGCACCGCGGCCACGTCGCCGTAGCGCGCACGCAGGCCGCCGACGCAGTGGCGCAGTTGGCCAAGCGCCCTGCGCAGCTCCACGATCTCGGAGGACGTCATGGTCAGCACCTCCCTCGGGTCGGTCCGTGTGCCGACTCTGCCAAGTGGAAGGCGCTGTGACAAGCACCACAGGTGTCCGAGTTGCGTCTCAGGATCTGAATCGTTTTTGTCACGATCATGTGTCGTGACATAGTGTGCTTGCTGTCACGTCCGTCCGTGCGACGCCAGCGCTGTCGTCCCACCGGGCCCACCACGGCCCGTGATCACCACCGGAGACAGCGAACCATGAGCGTGCATCCCGTCGTCGCCGAAGTGACGGCTCGAATCGCCGCCCGCAGCGCCGCCGGCCGGTCCGCCTACCTGGAACGACTCGCCCAGGCCCAGCAGGAGGGCCCCGCCCGTCGGGACATGGCGTGCAGCAACCTGGCCCACGGCTTCGCCGGGATCACGGGCGGTGACAAAGACCTCCTCCGGGCACTTCGTCGCCCGAACGTGGCGATCGTGTCCGCGTACAACGACATGTTGTCCGCGCACCAGCCCATGAACGAGTACCCGGCGTGGATCAAGGACGCGGCGCGGGCCGTCGGCGGCGTGGCGCAGTTCGCGGGCGGCGTGCCCGCCATGTGCGACGGCATCACCCAAGGCCGCGCGGGCATGGAGCTGTCGCTGTTCAGCCGCGAGGTCATCGCGATGGCCACCGGCATCGCCCTGTCGCACGAGATGTTCGACTCGGCGCTGCTGCTCGGCGTGTGCGACAAGATCGTGCCCGGCCTGCTGATCGGCGCGCTGTCGTTCGGGCACCTGCCCGCGATCCTGGTGCCCGCGGGCCCGATGCACTCCGGCCTGCCGAACTCGGAGAAGGCGCGGGTGCGGCAGCTGTTCGCGGAGAACAAGGCCACCCGCGAGGACCTGCTCGAAGCCGAGGCGCAGTCCTACCACAGCCCCGGGACCTGCACGTTCTACGGCACGGCGAACTCCAACCAGCTCGTGGTCGAGGTCATGGGCCTGCACCTGCCCGGCGCGAGCTTCGTGCCGCCGGGCACCAAGCTGCGCAAGGCGCTGACCGAGGAGGCCGCGCGGCGCGCGGTGGAGATCAGCCGCGGCGAGGACTACACCCCGATCGGGCACGTGGTGGACGTGAAGTCCGTGGTCAACGGCGTGATCGCGCTGCTGGCCACCGGCGGGTCCACCAACCACACCATGCACCTGGTCGCCATCGCGTCGGCCGCCGGCATCGAGCTGAGCTGGGACGACTTCTCCGAGCTGTCCTCGGTGGTGCCGCTGCTGGCCCGCGTCTACCCCAACGGCTCGGCCGACATCAACCACTTCCAGGCCGCGGGCGGCGTGCAGTTCCTCGTCTCGACGCTGCTGGACGCGGGCCTGCTGCACGCCGACGTGAAGACCGTGGCCGGCGACGGCCTGGACCGCTACCGGCAGGAGCCGGTGCTGGTCGAGGGCGTGCTCCAGTGGCGGCCCGGCCCGCCGCAGTCGCTGGACACCGACGTGCTGCGGCCGGTGTCGGAGCCGTTCGCCGCGGACGGCGGGCTGCGCATGCTGTCGGGCAACCTGGGCCGCGCGGTGATCAAGGTGTCGGCGGTCAAGCCCGAGCACCGGGTCGTCGAGGCGCCCGCCCGCGTGTTCACCTCGCAGGAGGCGTTCAGCGCCGCGTTCCAGGCCGGTGAGCTGGAGCGGGACGTGGTCGTGGTGGTGCGGCAGCAGGGTCCGCAGGCCAACGGGATGCCCGAGCTGCACAAGCTGACGCCCGCGCTGGGCGTGCTGATGGACCGGGGCTTCAAGGTCGCGCTGGTCACCGACGGCCGCATGTCCGGCGCGTCGGGCAAGATCCCGGCCGCCATCCAGCTCACCCCGGAGGCCGCCGTCGGCGGCCCGCTGGCCCGCGTGCGCGACGGCGACGTGCTGCGGCTGGACGCCGAGACCGGCACGCTGGAGGTGTTCGTGGACCCGGCGGAGCTGGCCGCGCGCGATCTGGTGGACTTCCCGCCGGACGCGCAGGCGTGGACCGGCACGGGCCGGGAGCTGTTCGCCGCGCTGCGCCGGGCCGTCGGGCCCGCCGACCGGGGCGCGAGCGTGTTCGGACCGATCGCGGCCTCGCACTTCGAAGGCCAGTTCAACCAGGAGGTGTCCCGGTGACCAACGCGCCGGCTCATGCGACGGCGGCGGACCTGCTCGCGCTGTCCCCCGTCATCCCGGTCGTCGTCGTGGACGACGCCGAGCACGCCGTGCCGCTGGCGGAGGCGTTGCTGCGCGGTGGCGTCCGCGTGATCGAGCTGACGCTGCGCACGCCCGCCGCGCTGGCCGCGATCGAGCGGGTCGCGGCGGAGGTGCCGGGCATCGTGATCGGCGCGGGCACCGTGACCGCGCCCGAGCACGCCGAGCAGGCCGCCAAGGCCGGTGCGGCGTTCCTCGTGACGCCGGGGTCGACGGACCGGGTGCTGGACGCGGCAGAGGACACCGGGCTGCCGTTCCTGCCGGGCGCGGCGACCGTGTCGGAGGCGATGCGGCTGGCCGAGCGCGGCCTGACCTCGCTGAAGTTCTTCCCGGCCGAGGCCGCGGGCGGGGTGGACTACCTGAAGTCGATCGGCGGCCCGCTGCCCGGCCTGCGGTTCTGCCCGACCGGCGGCATCACGCCCGCGACCGCGCCGAACTACCTGGCGCTGCCGAACGTCGGCTGCGTCGGCGGGTCGTGGCTCGCGCCCAAGGACGCGCTGGCGTCCGGTGACTGGGCGCGGGTCGAAGAGCTGGCACGGGCCGCTTCGGCGCTATAGAGCACGGCTGAGGGCGTCTCCCCTGCACGGTGGGAGACGCCCTTCGTCATGCCAGGTGGGCCAGGGCTTCGGGAATTGAGTCGGCGACCGGCGCGCCCGTGCGTTCCAGGACGGCGCGGGAGCTGGTGCCGGTGGCGACCAGGACGACCTGCGCGCCGACGTGCCGGGCGGCTTCGGCGTCGTCGGCCACGTCGCCGATCAGCACGACGTCCTTCGGGCGCAGCTCGAGGGCGTCCAGGTGTTCGGCGAGGTGCTCGGCCTTCGAACCGCCGTCACCCGCGGCCTTGAGGCCGTCCACCCGGCGGAACAGCTCGTGCAGACCGAAGCGGGTGATCAGCGGGACCAGCTCGTCGTGGAACCACATGGACAGCAGCGACTGGCTGTGGCGCAGCACGGCGAGGTGGTCGGGCACGCCCGCGGCCAGCCCGCACCGGTCCATCGCGGCCCGGTACTCGGCGTGGTAGACGAGGTCGATGCGGTTCCAGTCGGCCGCGGTCAGCGGACGGCCGAACATCTGCTCGTAGCAGGTCTTGATGGGGCGGCTGAACACCTCGCGCCAGTGCTCCAGCGTGACGGCCGCGTGGCCGAAGTCGGCGCAGACCCGGTTGACCGCGGCGAGCACCGCGTCGTTGTCGGCGAACAGGGTTCCGTTCCAGTCCCAGACGACGTGGTCGGCCCTGATCCGCACCGCTACAGGGTACGGCGATAAGTTGAGGGCTCACTTCTGGGGAGGTAGTGGGGGATGGACGCGCGACGAACCACGGTGGTCGCCGAACCGCGCGGGCAGGTGGCGCTGGTCTCGGTCGGCTTCCCGCTGCTGGGCGCGCTCGTGGTGTGGGGCTTGAAGTCGATCGCCGGGTGGGTGGCCGACCTGTCGTGGGCGCCGATGCAGGGGCCGTTCCGGCTGGTGGCGTCCATCCCGGAGCCGTGGGCGACGATCGGCTCGGTGGCCGTCGGGGCGGTGCTCGGGCTGCTGGTGGCCGGGATCGCGGCGCACGAGCGGCTGGTGGTCGAGGTGTTCAACGAGGGCGTCGAGCTGCTGCGCGGCGGCCGGCACCGCAGCTTCGACCGGACGTTGGTGTCCGGGGTGTTCCTGGACGGCAAGAAGCTCGTGCTGCTCGGCGTGGACACCGGTGAGCTGGCGCGGGAGACCCACGACCTGAAGCCGGAGGAGCTGGCCGAGGCGTTCCAGACGCACGGCTACCAGTGGCTGGACGGCGACCCGTACCGGGAGGACTACCGGCGGTGGGTCGACGGGACGCCGGACCTCCCGCCGGGTGCGAACGCGCTGCTGAAGGTGCGGGCCGAGGCGTTGCGCAAGGGCGACACCGGGGACGCGGACGAGCTGCGCGACGAGCTGGGCCGGCTCGGTGTCGTGGTGCGGGAGGAGAAGAAGCGCCAGTACTGGCGCCTGGCCGACCGCTCCCGTGAGCGCGGACCAGCCCATCAGTGATCGCCGGCGGGGACCGGACCGCCAGGCAGGCCGAGGTCGACGGCGCGGGCGGGCGGTTGTGGCTCGCCATGATCATCGCGATGCTGGTCCACCACGAGGAGGCCCACCACATCGGTGCTGAGCCTGCGCATCAGCGGCGACGACGTGCCGCCGTTCGACGCGGTGGTCGACCCGACCGACGACCTGTTCAGCCTCAAGCCCGTCCTCGACCCGCGGTGACCGGTCGCCGCACCCGGTCCCGGAGTCAGTACTGGTTCAGGTCGTCCAACGTGGAGGTGTCCTCGCCGGCCCGGCGCAGTTCATCGCGGACCACGCGGTAGGCCAGGCCCTCCGCGTAGCCCTTGCGGGCCAGGGCGGCGACCAGGCGGCGGATCTTGGTGGTGTCGTCCAAGGCCGCCATGGTGCGCAGCTTCTTGCGCACCAGGTCACGGGCGCGGTCTTCCTCGGCCTCGTCGTCCACGGCGGCGACGGCTTCGGCGGCCACCTCGTCCGCCACGCCCTTGCGGCGCAGTTCCATGGCCAGGGCACGGCGAGCCAGGCCCTGGTAGGTGTGCCGCGAGCGGACCCAGACCTCGGCGAACGCGACGTCGTCGATCAGGCCCGCCCGGTCGAACTTGGCCAGCACCAGCTCGGCCGTCTGCTCGCTGATGCCCTTGCGCAGCAGCGCGTCCTTCAGCTCCACGCGGGTGCGGGCCCGTGCGGTGAGCAGCGCGTAGCAGATGTCCGTCGCCTTGCGCTGCTCCTTCGCCGGGTCGACCGGGCGCGGCTCGTCCTCGTCGGCCGAACGGTCGCGGGCCGGCCCGCGACCACGGCCACCTCGTCCTGCCACGCCCGCTTAGAACTCGACCGGAGCCGCAGCGGCCTCTTCGGCGTCGAGGGTGGCGCCGATGCCCAGCTTCTCCTTGATCCGCTTCTCGATCTCGTTGGCCACGTCCGGGTTCTCGCGCAGGAACTTCCGCGCGTTCTCCTTGCCCTGGCCCAGCTGGTCGCCCTCGTAGGTGTACCAGGCGCCCGACTTGCGCAGGATGCCCTGGTCCACGCCCATGTCGATGAGCGAGCCCTCACGGCTGATGCCCTGGCCGTAGAGGATGTCGAACTCGGCCTGCTTGAACGGCGGGGCCACCTTGTTCTTCACGACCTTGACCCTGGTGCGGTTGCCGACCGGCTCGCCGCCGTCCTTCAGGGTCTCGATGCGCCGCACGTCCAGCCGGACCGACGCGTAGAACTTCAGCGCCTTGCCACCGGTCGTGGTCTCGGGCGAGCCGAACATCACGCCGATCTTCTCGCGCAGCTGGTTGATGAAGATCGCGGTGGTGTTGGAGTTGCTGAGCGCACCGGTGATCTTGCGCAGCGCCTGGCTCATCAGGCGGGCCTGCAGACCCACGTGGTTGTCGCCCATCTCGCCCTCGATCTCGGCGCGGGGCACCAGGGCCGCCACCGAGTCGATGACCAGGATGTCGAGCGCGCCGGAGCGGACCAGCATGTCCGCGATCTCCAGCGCCTGCTCGCCGGTGTCGGGCTGCGAGACCAGCAGCGCGTCGGTGTCGACGCCCAGCTTCTTCGCGTAGTCCGGGTCGAGCGCGTGCTCGGCGTCGATGAACGCGGCGATGCCGCCGTTGCGCTGGGCGTTGGCCACGGCGTGCAGCGCCACCGTCGTCTTACCGGAGGACTCGGGGCCGTAGATCTCGATCACGCGGCCGCGGGGCAGGCCGCCGATGCCGAGCGCCACGTCGAGGGCGATCGCGCCGGTGGGGATCACCTGGATCGGGGCGCGGGTCTCCTCGCCGAGCCGCATGACCGAGCCCTTGCCGAACTGCTTGTCGATCTGGGCCAGGGCCAGTTCGAGGGCCTTGTCCCGGTCGGGTGCCTGGGGTGCCATCTGGAGTCCACCTCGGAGTGTCTTGGGGTCGCGGTGCGATGTCGGGGCCGACGTTACGGGTGGGGTCCGACATTTTTCGGCGGGGACCAGGTCACCTGCGGGGTGTTGTCACCCGGTCGTGTCGGCGAGTGTAGCCGAACAGGTGTTCGACCACCTGGTCGACACACCGGGTCACCGGCGCTGTTCCGGCACGTCGAAGGCGTCGCAGACGGCCAGCCAGATCTCCTTGGCCGGCAGGCCCGCCTCCAACGCCTGGTCGGGAGTCCGGCCGCCGAGGGCGGACAGCACGTGGTCCCGGGCCACCATCTCCGCCCTGACCTGGCCGAACTCGTTGGCCATCAGCTTGCGGAACATCGTGATGCGCATCGGGCCCAGGTTAGCGCGCGGCCTTCCACACCGGACTGTCGACGTAGTGGTTGTCGAACCGGTCCTGCGAGTCGCGGATCTCCTGGGGGCTCGCCTCGCCGCGCTGCACGCGGTCGAGCAGGCGGTAGTAGTCGAACCGGCCCATGCCCGGCGTGAAGACGAACAGCACGTCCGCGTCCGCGCCCTTGAGCGCGCCGAACGCGTGCGGCACGCGTGGCGGCACGACGAGGAAGTCACCGCGCTCCAGGGTCACCACGTCCTGGTCCAGCAGCACTTGGAGCGTGCCGTCGAGCACGAAGAACAGCTCCGAGGCGCGGGTGTGGAAGTGCGGCGGCGCGCCGTCGGAGCCGTCGCGGAACGTGGAGCGGTTGCTGGTCAGGCCGTCGAGGTCGGCGAGGAGGGTGACCACGGCGGCGGGGTCGGCGTCGAGCTTGTCGGCCTGGTCGGCGCGGACGAGGAGCGGGTTTTCCATGACGTCGAGACTCGTCGCGGCACGGGATCCGAACAACGGCGGAGATCGGATGGAACGATAACCTGGCGGTTATGGAACGTCGTGACCTGGAGGTCTTCCTGACCCTGGCGGAGGAGCTGCACTTCAGCCGCACCGCCGAGCGGCTGCACGTCTCCCAGGCGCGCGTCAGCCAGTCCGTGAAGCAGCTGGAACGCCGCATCGGCGCGCCGCTGTTCGAGCGGACCAGCCGCCGGGTCGCGCTCACGCCCATCGGCCGACGCCTGCGTGACGACCTGGCACCCGCCTACCAGCAGATCGTGGACGGCATAGCGCGCGCTGTGGAGGCCGCACGCGGCACGTCGCTGCTGCGCGTCGGGTTCGAGGCGCCGGCCGTCGCCGACCTCGTCACCGACGTCCTGGACAGGTTCCGCGCCCGGCACCCGGACAGCGAGGTGCTGGTCCGCGAAGCGCCGTTCACCGACCCGTTCTCGCTGCTCAGGGCCGACGAGGTGGACGTGCTGGTGACGTTGTTCCCGGTCGGCGAACCGGATCTGACGGCCGGTCCGGTCCTCTTCGAGGAGCCACTGGTGCTCGCGGTGGCCGACACACACCCGTTCACGCGGCAGGAGTCCGTGACCCTGGAGGACCTGGCCCGCGACACGGTCTTCCGCGCCGCCTACTGGCGTGACACGACACCCAAGGGCGCGCCGATCAAGCGCGGACGGGACGTCACGACGTTCCAGGAGCTGCTGACCGCCATCGCCACCGGCGAGGGCGTCTGCCCGCTGGGCGCGCACGCCGCCGGCTACTTCGCCCGTCCCAGGATCGCATTCCTGCCGCTGGTGGGCGCGCCGCGGCTGGCCTGGGGCCTGGTCTGGCGCACGGCGGGCGAGACGGCCCGGGTGCGCGAGTTCGCGGCGGCGGCGCGCTAACCTCGACCTGTGCTGTTGTTGCAGGAAGACCCCACGGGCATGTCCTCGCCGATCGCCACGGTCGCGGTGATCGCCGGGCTCGTCGCGGCAATCGTGGTGGGCCTGCGCGCGCTCTGGTACAACCGCAAGCGCTGACCACCCGGGCGAGCGGTCACCGCACCCGCTGCAACGACGCGAACAGGCACGTGACCAGCAGCGGCAGCGCGGTGAACCCGACCACCAGGCCCAGCGCGGCGTAGGACCACGCGGTCACCACGACGCCCGCCGCGACGCCGCCGAGCGCGCCGCCCGCGTTCATGCACAGGTCGGAGAGCCCCTGCGCGGCCGGCCGGTCCACCACCGCCACCGACTCGGTGAGCAGCGCCGACCCCGCCACCATGCCCGCCGACCAGCCGAACGCCAGCAGCGCCAGCCCCGCGGCCAGCTGCGGCGCGTCGTGCGACGGCGCCATGCCCGCGATGCCCGAGGCCGCGACCACGAGCGCCGCGCCGATCGCCAGCACCGGAACCCGGCCGAGCCGGTCGGCCATCCACCCGAACAGCGGGCTGGCCGCGTACATGGCGGCGACGTGCAGGCTGATCACCACGCCCACGACCCGCAGCGACGAGCCCGCGTGCTCCATGTGCACCGGGGTCATCGACATCAGGCCCACCATCGCGGTGTGGCACAGCGTCACGCCGCCCAGCGCGAGCTTCCCCGCCGGCGGCAGCGACCGCCACACCGCCACCGACCGCTTGGTGCCGACCGAGGGCGCGACGGCGGACTTCGCGAGCACGAGCGGGTCGGGCCGCAGGAACCGCAGCACGACCACCGCGGCCAGGCCGAACAGCACCGCCGACATCAGGTAGGGCCCGGAGCCCACCGGCAAGCCCAGCCGCACGGCCACCTGGCCCGCCGGGTCGGCCAGGTTCGGCCCGGCCACCGCACCCACGGTGGCCGCCCACACCACCAACGCCACCGAGCGCGCTCTGCGGTGCGGATGGGCGAGGTCCGCGCCCGCGTACCGGGCGGCGAGGTTCGCGCTGGACGCCGCGCCGAACAGCACGAGCGCCACCAGCAGCACCTGCCACGAGCCGAGCACCACCGCGCACGCCGCCACCGCCGCGCCCACCGCGCCCGCGCCGTAGCCCAGCACCAGCGCGGGACGGCGTCCGCTGCGGGCCGCCAGCCGGGCCGCGGGCAGCGCGAACACCGCCGCACCGAGCACGGCCGCGGTCTGCGCCATCCCGCCGACCGCGTCGGAGTCGGCCAGCACGGCCGCGATGAGCGTGCTCACCGCCAGGCCGATGGTGACGCCGGCCGCGCCCAGCACCTGGGTCACCGCCAGCACCCGCAGGACCCTGCGCTGCACGGCGTCGACCACAGTCATGATCTTGACTGTGCCGGCCGGGACCGGGCCCGACCAGCCACCGTCCGGGTCTCAGGTGCCGGGTTGGACCGCAGCCTCGAAGAAGTCCGCGACCTGGTCGGCGGTCAGCTCCTCACCGCCGCTCTTGGTCACGATGCCCAGCAGCGGCAGGTTGTCCGCGGTGAACACGAGCAGCCCCAGCCCGCCGTCCGCCGCGGCCCGGTACTTGCCGGTGAGGCCGTTGCCCGCCCACTGCGCCTCGACCATGTCGGTCTTGAGGGACCGCACCACGGCCTCGGCGCCGTGCTGCGCGCCGATGACGGTCTCGGTGAGCACGTACTGGACCGAGTAGTCGTCCTTCACCGCGCAGCTGACCACGGTGCCCTTGATGCCGTTGACGCCGCCCACGCCGGGCGTGCCACCCGCCTTGCACGTGCTGGTGTCCGGGATGGTGCCCGCGAGCAGCCGCAGGCACTCGGTGAAGCCCTTGTCGTCCTGCTGGGTGTCGTTCTTGCACTCCTGCGCGCTGGGCACGTCGACCCCGCTGAGCGCGAAGATCCCGCCGACCACGGCCAGCGCGAGCACCACGACCGCGCCCGCCGCGATCAGCAGCATCTTGCGGTCGGGCTTCTTCTTCGACTCGGCCGGCGCGCGCGTGCCGACGGTCGGGAAGTTGAACTGCTGCGGCCCGGTCTGCGGGTACACCTGGTAGGGCCCGCTGACCGCCGGGTTGACCTGGTACGCGCCGCTGGTGCCGGGGTTGACCTGGTACGGGCCGCTCACGGCCGGGTTCACCGGGTGCGCGCCGCTGACCGCCGGGTTGGCCTGGTACACCCCGCCGGGCGGCGTCACCGGCTTGGTGACGACCGTGTCGGGCTCCTTGGGCCGGGTCGGCTCCTGGGAGCGCGGCGTGATGCCGTTCTTGGGCACGTGGTGCGCGCCCAGGGCGACCGCGGTCTCCGGCTGGTCCAGGCTCGTCGGCACGATCCGCACCTGCTCGGCGATCATGTTCGCGACCAGCGGGATCCGGCTCGCGCCGCCGACCAGGTAGATGCCGGCGAGCTGGTTGGGCGCCATGCCGGTGGAGCGGATCGTGGACTCCAGCAGCTCCACGCTGCGCATCATGCTCGGCCGGACCAGCGCCTCCAGGTCGGAGCGGTTGACCAGCACGTCCTCGAACGGCTCCGGCATCGGCACCTCGGTGTGCGCGTGCCGCGACAGCGACTCCTTGGCCGCGCGCACGTCCTCCTGCAACGTGCGGCGGGCCCGCCGGTCCGCGGTGGACTCCGGGCGCAGCAGCCGCTGCCAGGCCGCCGGGTCGCGGTGCGAGACCTGCCGGCCGACGTGCTCCAGCAGCGCCTGGTCGACGTCCAGGCCGCCCAGGTCCTGCAAGCCGTCCTCGGCCAGCACGGTGAAGCCGCTCTGGGTGGCGCCGACGATGGCCACGTCGAACGTGCCCGCGCCCAGGTCGTAGACCGCGAGCGCCTGGCCGACCGACAGCGACGCGTAGTGGGAGGCGGCGGCGACCGGCTCGGGCACCAGCACGACCTCGGCGCTCACGCCCGCGAGGCGGGCCGCGGACAGCAGCACGTTGCGGCGCGTCGGACCCCACTGCGCGGGGTGGGTGAGGCGGACCTCGTCCAGCGGCTCACCGCCCAGCTGGCGGGTCGTCTCGTCCAGCACGCGGCGCAGCACGGCGGCCAGCGCGTCGGTGACCGGGACGACGTTGTCGCCCAGCAGCAGCACGCCGTCGTCCACCCGGCGCTTGGGGTTGGGCTCGAAGCGGGCCGGGTCGAGGCGGGCGCGGCGCTCGGCGTCGCGGCCGACGACCAGCGTGCCGTCCTCCTCGCAGTAGACGGCCGAGGGCATGGTGGCCGAGCCGTCGACCTCCACGACCCGGGGCGGCCTGCCGTGCGCGGCGAGCACCGCGACGGTGTTGGAAGTGCCCAGGTCGACGGACAGGACGCGCACGGTCACCCCTTCGGTTCGAACGGGGTGATCGTGCCACAACCGATAAATGTCGGACCGCTGGTTCAAGATGTCGGGTGTGGACGTCATGGCCGCTTTCTCCCCCGCGACCCGGCAGTGGTTCGCCGGGGCCTTCGCCGCGCCCACGGCGGCGCAGGCGGGGGCGTGGGAGGCCGCTGCCGCGGGCGAGCACGCGCTGGTCATCGCGCCGACCGGGTCGGGCAAGACGCTGGCCGCGTTCCTCTGGGCGCTGGACCGGCTGGCGGCCACGCCCAAGCCCGCCGAGCCCAGGCGGCGGTGCCGGGTGCTCTACGTCTCGCCGCTCAAGGCGCTGGCGGTGGACGTGGAGCGCAACCTGCGCGCCCCGTTGGCGGGCATCCGGCAAGCCTCGCACCGGCTGTCGCTGCCCGAGCCGGACATCACGGTCGGCATGCGCACCGGCGACACGCCCGCGGACGCGCGGCGGGCGTTCGCCCGGACACCACCGGACGTGCTGGTCACCACGCCCGAGTCGCTGTTCCTGGTGCTCACCTCGGCCGCGCGGGACTCGTTGCGCGGCGTCGAGACGGTGATCGTGGACGAGGTGCACGCGGTGGCGGGCACCAAGCGCGGCGCGCACCTGGCGCTGTCGCTGGAACGGCTGGACGCGCTGCTGGAGCGGCCCGCCCAGCGGATCGGGTTGTCGGCCACGGTCCGGCCGGTCGAGGAGGTGGGCGCGTTCCTCGCGGGCGGGCGGCCGGTGCGGGTCGTGCAGCCGAAGACGGCCAAGACGATCGAAGTGCGGGTCGAGGTCCCGGTCGAGGACATGTCGGCCCTCGGCGAGCCGACCGGCGAGGTGTCGGGCTCGGCGGCGGGCGCGGAGCAGCGGGCGTCGATCTGGCCGTCGGTGGAGCAGCGGGTGCTGGAGCTGGTCCGGCAGCACCGGTCGACCATCGTGTTCGCCAACTCGCGCCGGCTGGCCGAACGGCTCACCGCGCGGCTCAACGAGCTCGCCGAGGAGACCGCGGACGAGGTCGCCGAGCCGGAGCGGTTCCCGGCCGAGGCGGCCGGCCAGTCCGGCGTGACCACCCAGCGCTCGGCCGCGATCGCCCGCGCGCACCACGGCTCCATGTCGCGCGAGCAGCGGGTGGTGGTCGAGGAGGAGCTGAAGTCCGGCCGGCTGCCGTGCGTGGTGGCCACGTCGTCGCTGGAGCTGGGCATCGACATGGGCGCGGTCGACCTGGTGGTGCAGGTGGAGGCGCCGCCCACGGTCGCGTCGGGCCTGCAGCGCGTCGGCCGGGCCGGGCACCAGGTCGGCGCGGTGTCGCGGGGCGTGATGTTCCCCAAGTTCCGGGGCGACCTGGTGTCGTGCGCGGTCGTGGCGGAGCGCATGCGGGACGGTGCGATCGAGGCCGTGCGGTACCCGCGCAACCCGCTGGACGTGCTGGCGCAGCACGTCGTGGCGATGGTGGCGATGGAGCCGTGGACGGTCGAGTCGCTGGCCGGGCTGGTGCGGCGGGCCGCGCCGTTCGCCGCGCTGCCCGAGTCGGCGTTGCAGGCGGTGCTGGACATGCTCGCGGGCCGGTACCCGAGCGAGGAGTTCGGCGAGCTGCGGCCCCGCATCACGTGGGACCGCATCACCGGCGAGCTGCGCGGCCGACCGGGTGCGCAGCGGCTGGCCGTGACGTCGGGCGGCACGATCCCCGACCGCGGCCTGTTCGCGGTGATGACGCCGCCGTCCGAGCGCGGCCCCGGCTCGCGGGTCGGCGAGCTGGACGAGGAGATGGTCTACGAGTCGCGGGTGGGCGACACGTTCCTGCTGGGCACGTCGTCGTGGCGGGTCGAGGACATCACCCACGACCGGGTGATCGTGGTGCCCGCGCCCGGCCAGCCCGCGCGGATGCCGTTCTGGAAGGGCGACGCGCCGGGCCGCCCGCTGGAGCTGGGGAGGGCGCTGGGCAAGTTCCTCCGCGAGGTGTCCACGATGGAGGACGCGTCGG
This sequence comes from Actinosynnema sp. NPDC091369, assembly GCF_044757065.1. NCBI lineage: Bacteria > Bacillati > Actinomycetota > Actinomycetes > Pseudonocardiales > Pseudonocardiaceae > Actinosynnema > Actinosynnema sp. NPDC091369. The sequence goes on from NZ_JBIVUG010000006.1 coordinate 160,874, forward strand.
CGGCGGAGCGGACCGCGTCGGCCGGGCTGGACGCGTGGGCGACGTCGAACCTGCTGGCCTACCTGGGCGAGCAGCGCGAGGCGACCAGGCACGTGCCCAACGACCGGGTCGTGCTGGTGGAGCGGTTCCGCGACGAGCTGGGCGACTGGCGGCTGGTGGTGCACTCGCCGTTCGGCGCGCAGGTCAACGCGCCGTGGGCGCTGGCCATCGCGGCCCGGCTGCGGGAGCGGCGCGGCATCGAGGTGCAGGCGGCGCACTCCGACGACGGGATCGTGATCCGGCTGCCCGACGCGGTCGACCTGGACGGCGCGCAGGTCGTGGCGGGAGCGGACGACGTGCTGCTCGACCCCGAGGAGGTCGAGCAGGTCGTGGTGGCCGAGGTGGGCGGCTCGGCGTTGTTCGCGGCCCGGTTCCGGGAGTGCGCGGCGCGGTCGCTGCTGCTCCCCCGGCGCGACCCGCGCAAGCGCTCGCCGTTGTGGCAGCAGCGGCAGCGGGCGGCGCAGCTGCTGTCCGTGGCGGCGAAGTACGAGAGCTTCCCCGTGGTGCTGGAGGCCATGCGCGAGGTCTTGCAGGACGTGTACGACGTGCCCGGCCTGCGTGAGCTGATGACCGACATCAGGGCGCGGCGGGTGCGCGTGGTGGAGGTGGAGACGCCGTCGCCGTCGCCGTTCGCGCGCAGCCTGCTGTTCGGCTACGTCGGGATGTTCCTGTACGAGGCGGACGCGCCGCTGGCCGAGCGGCGGGCGGCGGCGTTGTCGCTGGACTCGGCGCTGCTGGCGGAGCTCCTGGGCTCCGAGGCGATCCGGGAGCTGCTAGACCCGGAGGTGGTCGCGGAGGTCGAGCGGAACCTCCAGCGCCTGGCCCCGGACCGGCACGCGCGTGACGCGGAGGGTGCGGCGGACCTGCTGCGGTTCCTCGGCGACCTGTCGGAGGCCGAGGCGGCGGAGCGGGGCGTGCGGCCGGAGTGGCTGGCCGACCTGGTGGCGCAGCGGCGGGCGATCCGGGTGCGCATCGCGGGCGAGGACCGGGTGATCGGCATCGAGGACGCGGGCCGGGTGCGTGACGCGTTGGGCGTGGCGCTGCCGGTGGGCGTGCCGGAGGTGTTCACCGAGCCGGTGGCCGACCCGCTGGGCGACCTGCTGTCCCGTTACGCGCGCACCCACGGGCCGTTCCCGGCGGTGGAGGCGGCGGAGCGGTTCGGGTTGGGCGTGGCCGTGGTGACCGGGGTGCTGGAGCGGATGGCGGCCACCGGGCGGCTGGTGCGCGGCGAGCTCAGACCCGGCGGCACGCACACCGAGTACTGCGACGCCGAGGTGCTGCGGCGGCTGCGGCGCGCGTCGCTGGCCCGGTTGCGGGCCGAGGTGGAGCCGGTGGAGCCCGCGGCGCTGGGCCGGTTCCTGCCCAGCTGGCACGGGGTGGGGCGGCGGTTGCGGTCCGCGCCGACCGTGGACGACGTGTACTCGGTGGTCGAGCAGTTGGCGGGCGCGCCGCTGCCCGCGAGCGCGGTCGAGTCGCTGGTGCTGCCCGCGCGGCTGCCCGGCTACAGCCCCGCGCTGCTCGACGAGCTGACCGCGTCCGGCGAGGTGACGTGGACGGGGTGCGGTTCGCTGGCGGGCGGTGACGGCTGGATCGCGTTGGCGCCGACCGACGTGGCCGACCTGCTGCTGCCGGACCTGGTGCCCGAGGCGATGCCGGAATCGTCCCTGCACACCGCCGTGGTGGAGGCGTTGGGCGGCGGCGCGCTGTTCTTCCGGCAGGTGGTCGACCGGGTGTCGTTGCAGGGGCCGACGACGGACAGCGAGGTCGTCGGCGCGTTGTGGGACCTGGTGTGGGCGGGGGTGGTCACCAACGACACGCTGGCGCCGTTGCGGGCCTTGGTCGCCGGCGGCGGCACGGCCCACAAACCGCGACGGGCCGCGCCGCGGGGCCGTTACGCGCGGATGCGGGCCGGCAGACCGGACCTGCCCAGCCGCACCGGACCACCGACCGTCGCCGGCCGCTGGTCACTGGCCGTCGTGCCCGCCGCGGACGCGACCCGGCGTGCGCACGCGCGGGCGGAGGCGTTCCTCGAACGGCACGGCGTGCTGACGCGGGGCGCGCTGGACACCGAGCGGGTGACCGGCGGCTTCAGCGGCGTCTACCGGGTGCTGCGCGCCATGGAGGAGTCCGGCCAGGTCGTGCGCGGCTACGTGGTGGAAGGGCTGGGTGCCGCGCAGTTCGCCGCCCGCGGCGCCGTGGACCGGCTGCGCGCCTCATCCCGCCCACCCGGCCAGGACCACGTGGGCAAGCCGGAAGCCGTCGTCCTGGCCGCCACCGACCCGGCCCAGCCCTACGGCGCCGCCCTGGCGTGGCCGGACCTGTCGGGCGAGGGCAAGCACCGGCCGGGCCGCAAGTCCGGTGCGCTCGTCGTGATGGTGGACGGCCTGGCCACCCTCTACGTCGAGCGCGGCGGCCGTTCCCTGCTGTCGTTCACCGAGGAGGAGGACTCCCTGCGCGCCGCCGCCCAAGCCCTGAGCCGCGCCGTGCGCGACGGCTGGCTGGGCCAACTGGCAGTGCAAAAAGCCGACGGCGAACTCGCCCTGGGCTCCCACCTGGCCACCATCCTCCAAGAAGCCGGCTTCCGCGCCACCCCCAAAGGTCTCCGCCTCCGCGCATGACCCACCAACCCGCACCACCCACCGCCCCCATGGAGATCACCCAAAAGAGGAAGCCGACCCGGAACTTTTCGCCACACCATTGAAGTTGCCGGAATGAAAGGAGGCAGCGGCCCACGGCACCCGTCCCCCAAGCCCAACACCCCAGGGCCCGCACCCCACACATACGACGCGAACCCACCGCACACCCAACCCGCCCCACCGAGCGCACACCCACACCGCACCGCCCAGCGGACACCCGGACGGTCAGCGGACACCCTCAGGTTCAGCGGCCCTCAGACGGTCAGCGGCCCCGACGCTCAGCGGCCCCCAACGCTCAGGGACCAGAACGCTCGGAGGACCAGGGTGCCGAGCCGACACCGGGCTCGGCTCAGCGGAACAGGGCGCTGTAGGCGTTGAGCGCCGGCTGGCCGCCCAGGTGGGCGTACAGGACGTTGGCGTCACGCGGGATCTCGCCGGTCGAGACCAGCTCTACCAGCCCCGCCAACGACTTGCCCTCGTACACCGGGTCGGTGATCATGCCTTCGAGGCGGGCCCCGAGCTTCATGGCGTCCAAGGTGGACTCGCCGGGCACGCCGTAGATGCCTTCGTGGAACCGGTCGTCGAGGATGACGTCGTCGTCGGTCACCTCGACGCCCAGCAGGCCGGCCGTGTTCTTGGCGATGCGGGTGATCTGGCTGCGCGTGTCGCACGGTTCGGCGGAGGCGTCGATGCCGATGATCGTCCGGCCGCTGCCCGCGAACCCGGCCACCATGCCCGCCTGCGTGCTGCCGGTCACCGAGCACACGACGACCGTGTCGAACCGCACGCCCAGTTCGGTCTCCTGACGTTCGACCTCGGCCGCCCAGCCGGCGAACCCGAGCCCGCCCAGCGGGTGGTCCGACGCGCCCGCCGGGATCGCGTACGGCTTGCCGCCGGCCGCGCGCACGTCCTCGATCGCCTGCTCCCAAGCCGGTTTCACGCCGATGCCGAAGCCCGCCTCCACCAACCGCACCTCGGCGCCCATCAACCGGCTGAGCAGGATGTTGCCCACCCGGTCGTACACGGCGTCCGGCCAGTCGACCCAGCTCTCCTGCACCAGCACGCACTTCAGGCCGGCGCGCGCCGCGGCGGCGGCGACTTGGCGCGTGTGGTTGGACTGCACCCCGCCGATGGACACCAACGTGTCGCAGCCCGTCGCCAGGGCCTCGGCCACCAGGTACTCCAGCTTGCGGGTCTTGTTGCCGCCGTACGCCAACCCGGAGTTGCAGTCCTCCCGCTTGGCCCACACCTGCGCGCCGCCGAGGTGCTTGGTCAGCCGTTCCAGCTTGTGCACCGGTGACGGCCCGAAGGTCAGCGGGAAGCGCTCGAAATCGCCCAGTGCCATGTCAGTTCTCCTCAACCGAGAGCAGGTCGGCCAACGTCGCCCAGTTCCGCTCCACCAGCCGCGCCGCGAGGTCGGCGTCGGCCGCGGCGAAGGCGGTGGTGATCTCGTCGTGCATGGCCACCGAGTGGCGGCCGGTGGGCGCGGCGAACCGCAGCCGTTCCAGGCGGCGCACGAGCGGCGTGTAGCGCTCGATGGTGGCGGCGACGGCGAAGTTGTCCGCCCGCCGCACGGCCACCGCGTGGAACTCGTCGTCCGCGGCGAGCGCGGCGGGCACGTCGCCGGCGGCCAGGGCGCGGGCGAACGTCGTGTTCGCGGCGCGCATGGCGTCCAGGTCCGCCTCGACGACGCGCGGCACGGCCAGCCGGGCGGCGAGGGCGTGCATCGACTGGACGACCACGTGCGCGTCCCGCACCGCGGCCGTGTCCAACGGCGTGACGCGCGTGTAGCTGTGCGGCTTGCTCTCGACCAACCCCTCGTCGGTCAGCCGGGCCAGCGCCTCGCGCACCGGCGTCCGGGACAGCCCCAGCCGCTCGGCCAGCTCCACGTCCTTGATCGGCGCGCCGGGCGCCAGGTCGCCGCCCATGATCGCCTCGCGGATCGCGTGCAGCGCCTGATCGCGGAACAGCGCCCGACTAATATATTGCATACTGGCGCACAGTAGACGGCCTGCCGTGAAACCGCCAGACACGCTCAGACGCGAGCTCAGGCTCGACCGAGGCGAGCGGCACTACTCCAAGTGCGCGAAAACCTCGGAGTAGTGCGAGTTCACGGCCGGTTGGCCGGTGTAGTTGGGTCCGGCCTGGTCGTCGGCCCCGAGGTACCGGAACGGCAGGCGGACGTCCCCGCGGCCGACGCGGCTGATGCGACGCCGCCGCGAGTCGTGGTCGAACCCGGCCGACCGCAACGCCCCGGCCAGTCGTCGGCCCCACGGACGCCCCTGCTCCGTCACGACCGCGGCGAGGTCCAGGTTCGCCACCAGCAGACCGTCCTCGGTCAGCCACGACGCCGCACGGGTGAGGACGTCGAGCTTGTCACCGATGTAGTGCAGGCCGTGGACGCAGGTCACCAGGTCGTAGGGTGCCGCGGGACGAAGGAGGCCACCGGGCCCGTGACGAACTCCACTCCGGAGTGCGGCGGGCGGGCGAAGAAGTCGACGAGGTCGACACCGGTGATCCGCAGCCTCGGGTCGTCCACCAGCCGGGCGCACTCCAGCAGCGCCGTGCCGGTGCCGCAGCACAGGTCGAGCCAGCGGAACGTCCCGGCGCCCCGCGACAACCGGTCGGTGATCAGGGCGGCGACGTCGACACCGAGCTCCCGGCCGTAGCCGTTGGAGCCGGTGAGCCCGCGTTCCCGGTTCATCGCGCAGTTCGCCACGACCGACGACCGCTCCAGCGCCTCGTCGTCCAGCAACGCGGTTCGCCCCTCCCGGACCACGACGATCAGCCGCGCAGCGCCGGAACGCCGTCCCACGACGGTTCCAGCACGTGCAGCAGCCACGGTGTCGGGGTGTCCTCCGGCACGTCGCGGTCCGGGTGGACCATCGCGAACATCAGCGCGGGGACGCGCGGCAGGCCGACCGTGACGACCTCGCCGTCGCCCGCCACCCACAGCGTGCCCGTGTCGGCGATGTTGGCGACCAGGTCCGGGTCGGGCAGCGGGAACCGCACGACCGCCGTGCCGCCCGGCAGTTGGGCGAGACCGGCGACCTCGTCGGTGGACTCCCACGGGAACAACGTGATCGGCGCCGGGGTCCACCCGGTCGCCGAGTCGAGGGCCGCCACCGCCTCGCGGTACAGCCGGTCGAGCAGGAACGAGCTCGGCGTCATGAGGGCGGCGGCGACGATCAGGAGTCCGCCGACCACCAGGCCGGCCGGGGACAGCGGACGCACGCTCAACGCCACCAGCACCGCGCCGACCGCCGCGCCGAGCGCGCACCACACCCGGGTCCGGGTGCCCCAGCGGAAGCCGCGCGCCGCGCGGGCCACGGCCGGGTCGTCCAGAGGTCTGCCGATCACGTGCGGTTCGCGTTCGCGTGGCCTGGCTTCGTCCTCGCTCGTGTCGACCCGCACCGGGAACATGCGGCACAGGCCCGCGACTCGGACCACGGCCCGGCCTCCTTCGTCGGGCCCGCACAGGAAGACCTCCTGCCGGTCGAGCACCAGGTCCAGCCCGTCGGACAGCAGGCCCCGCAGGACGACCGTCCCGTCTTCGGCGAAGACCAGGAGCCGGTCCTCGTCCCACTTCCCGCCACCGGCGACGACGGTCGCGGGCACGCGGCGCCAGGGTCGGTCGAGCAGTCCGCGCCGGCGTGGCGCGGTCTCGACGCGGTGCGCCAGCGGCGGGATCGCGGTCACGAGGCCCAGCAGCCCGAGCACGACCACCGCCGCCACGGTGCCGGGGGCGGGGTCGGGGAACACGACGAGGCTCACCGCGACGACCAGGAGCCCCACCGCGATGACGACGGACCAGGTCACGTAGCCGCGGAACTGGTCGAGGACCAGGCGGGTGGACCAGTCGTCCAGCGCGTCGACGTCCGTGCGCGGTTCGAGGTAGGCGGGCCGCATCACCGTTCTCCCCCCAGGCCGGCTCCTGGTGCGCACAGTACCCATGCGGCGCGGGAGGGGTGGCTGGTTGGTGCCACCCGTCCGCCACCGGCGGTTCGGCGGCCGGGGTGGGGTCGTCAGCGCGGGGTGAGCACGCAGAACTCGTTGCCTTCCGGGTCGGCCAGCACCACCCACGGCACGTCGATCTGACCGACGTCCACCCGCACCGCGCCCCACGCCTCCAGCCGGGCCACCTCGGTCGCCAGGTCGCCGTCGGCGGGCGGCACGAGGTCCAGGTGCAGCCGGTTCTTCACCGCCTTCGGCTCGCGCACCCGCAGGAACTCCAGCGCCGGCCCGGCTTCCTGCGTCAACGCCGACAAGCCGTCGTCGTCGCGCGTCACCGGCAGCCCGGTCAACCCGGCCCAGAACGCCACCTGCGCCCGCGGGTCGAGCGCGTCCACCACGACCGCGGCGACCGGACCGGTGCGCGCGTACTCGTCACGCTGCTCCAGCACGCAGAACTCGTTGCCCTCGGGATCGGCCAGCACCACCCACGGCACGTCGCCCTGCCCGATGTCGACCGGCCGCGCGCCCAGGTCCACGGCCCGCGTCACGATCGCCTCCTGGTCCTCCGGCGAGGTGGACGCCAGGTCGAGGTGGACCCGGTTCTTGCCCGCCTTCGGGTCCTGGACGGGCACGAACACCAGTTCCTGGCCGTCGCTCAGCGCCACGTCGACCTCGTCCGCGCCCTCGCCGGTGATCGGCTTGCCCAGCACGCCGGCCCAGAACCGGGCCAGTGCGGCGGGGTCGGCCGAATCGACCACGACGTCGTACCACCTCGTTGCCATGGTCCGAAGGTAACGTCTGCGCAATGGCTCAGCTGGTTCTCGGTCCGGTGCTGCGGCACGTCGATTCCACGTCGGCGACGGTGTGGGTGGAGACGGACGCCGCGTGCGAGGTCTCCGTCGCGGGTCACCGGGCGGAGACGTTCCAGGTCGGCGAGCAGCACTTCGCCCTGGTGGTGGTCGAAGGGCTCGCGCCGGGCTCGACCACGTCCTACGACGTGCGACTGGACGGTGACGTGGTGTGGCCGCGGCCGGACTCGCCGTTCCCGCCGCCGCGCATCCGGACCGGACCGGTGCGGCGGTTGCTGTTCGGGTCGTGCCGCGCGGCCAAGGGCGAGGGCACGCCGGACAAGCTCGGGTTCGACGCGCTGGACGCGTACGCGTTGCGGATGAAGGACGAGCCGCAGGAGCAGTGGCCGGAAGCGCTGGTGCTGCTGGGCGACCAGGTCTACGCCGACGAGCCGACGCCGCGCATCAAAGAGTGGTTGGCCCAGCGCAGAGCGGAGCCGGCGGGTGAGGTGGTGTCGTTCCGCGAGTACGCCGAGCTGTACCACGAGTCGTGGGCCGACCCCGAGATCCGCTGGCTGATGTCCGTGGTGCCGACGTCGATGATCTTCGACGACCACGACGTGCGCGACGACTGGAACACGTCGCGGACGTGGCGCGAGCAGATGGCGACCAAGCGGTGGTGGCCGGAGCGCATCCAGGCCGGGCTCGCGTCCTACTGGGTCTACCAGCACCTGGGCAACCTCAGCCCGGAGGAGCTGGCGGCCGACGAGCTGTACGCCAAGGTGCGGTCGGCGGGCGGTGACGTGCAGTCGATGCTGGAGGAGTTCGCCGAGCGGGCCGACCAGGAGGTCGACGGCGGCAAGTCGACGCGGTGGAGCTACCGGCGCGACTTCGGCCGGGTGCGGCTGCTGGTGATCGACACGCGCAGCGGGCGCATCCTGTCCGGGCCGCAGCGGCTCATGGTGGGTGACGGCGAGTTCGACTGGATCGAGGCCAACGCGACCGGTGACTTCGACCACCTGCTGATCGGCTCGTCGCTGCCGTGGCTGATGCCGCACGGGTTGAGCCACTTCCAGTCGTTGAACGAGCGGATGGCGGGCCTGCCGGGGTGGCGCGGCCGGGTCGGCGAGAAGGTGCGGCAGGTCGCGGACCTGGAGCACTGGCCCGCGTTCCGGGCGTCGTTCGAGCGGCTGGCCCGGTTGCTGGAGCGGATCTCGCGGTCCGACGACGCGCCGGGCACGGTGTGCGTGCTGTCCGGGGACGTGCACCACAGCTACGCGGCACGGGCGACGTTCGCCTCGTCGGTGGACGCGAAGGTGTACCAGCTCGTGTGCTCGCCCGTGCACAACGATCCGCCGTGGGTGTTCCGGCCCGCGTTCCGGTTGTCGTGGTCGAAGCCGATCGCGCGCGTGCTGCGGTGGTGGGCGGACCGGCGCGGGATCTCGCCGGACCCGGTGGCGTGGCACAAGTTCAGCGGCCCGCACTTCGGCAACTCGGTGGGGGTGCTGGAGATCGACGGCCGTTCGGCCCGGTTCCGGTTGGAGACGGCGACGGGTGACGGGTTGGTGGAGGTCACTTCCCTGGCGCTGTGAGCCGGTGCCGCCGGTGCGGGTGCGGGTGAACGTGGGTGCGCCCGCCGTCGGACGGGGTCGGTGTCCGGCGGCGGGCGCACGTTCTGCGGTGTGGCGCGGTTACTTGGTGGCCAGCCTCAGCAACGCCCACAGCTGGGCGATCGCGTCGTGGTCGCCGGTGGTCGGCGGCAGGTCGCGGTCCGGGATGCGGCCCCACAGCCAGCGGTACACCTGCATCGGCGTGCCGGTCACCTCGCCGTTCGCCGAAGCGGCCTCCTCTTCGGTGGCGAGCCGGGACACGGCCGGGTCCGGGCCGGTGGTGGCCAGCCACACCTTCCCGCCGGTGCGGATCGCCACCGTCCCCTCGCGCGTGCCGCGCACGCCGAGGATGTCCAGCCGGTGACCCAGCCACAGCGTGAGGATCTCGTCCACGCCGTCCTCGGCCACGTCGTCGTCCACCGGGTCGACCGGCAGCCCGGCCGCCGCCTGCACGTCCATCCGGTGCACGGTCGACTCGTGCGCGAGCCGTCGCGCCCAGAAGTTGTGGTTGCGCTCGGCGGGCCACCACGTCTCGCACGGGTCGTCCGGTTCGTGCGGCCGCAGCGCCCGCACCAGCGGTCGCACGCCCGCGCGCACGTACTCGGGGAGCGTCTGTCCCGGCTCCGGGTCCTGCTGCCACACCAGGGGTTGGCTGCCTTCCCTCAGCCACGTCGACACCATCCGGTACGTGCTGCCCACGTGCCGGGCCGTCTCCCCGAGGTTGAGCCCCGGGCACGCGGGCACCTGGCGTTCCGGGCGCTGTCCCTCGGCCGACGCCGCCAGGCGCTCGGCTTCGGCCTCCACTACGTCGATCAGGCGGTCGTAGGCGACCAGTCCCCTGCTCACAGTCCGTCCTCGTACATGATCTCGTCGACCAACTCGGTGAACTGCGCCGCTTGGCGCACCAGGTCGTCGGCTGCGCGCTGGGTGACCTGCCTGGTGATGCCCGCCAGCACGGCCGCGCGCGTCGCCGAGCACTCGGCGAAGAACGCGGCCCACTCGCGCAGCTCCGGCGCGAGGGAGGACAGCAGGACCCACACGCTGGTCGGCTTGGCCCGGCCCCGGTGGGGTCGGCCCCTGGCCGCCAGCACGGCCGCCGCGGCCCGCATCGCGGCCAGGTAGGCCGTGGCGAAGCGGGTGGGCGGGTTCGGGTCGCGTTCGGCCTCGGCCAGGCACTCGCGGGCTTGCCCGAGCAGGCTCACCGCCGACGCCGGTGGTAGCGGGAGGGGAATGCGGCGGCGGGGGAAGGTCTGAGTCATCTCGCGGCCTCCTCGCGGCGTCGGGACAGCGACGACCGCCGCGGGGAGACGGCGGCACTTGGTGGTGGGGCGCTTCCCCCGCCCCACCACCAAGGCATTGCTCGAACAAACGTTCGAGCCAGACCAGACTATCCTGCCGGCCCGGAACTCCTCAACCCGACCGTCCGTGGTCTTATGAACAGGTGAGCGCACTCGACCACCCCGGCATCCGCAAGGTGGCCGCCGCACTGTCCGAGGCGGGCCACCACGAGGCAGCGAACGGGATCCGCGTGTTGGCCGACGCCGTCCGCACCGCCGCCGCGGCGGCCGAGGCGGTGGGCGTGCCGGTCGGCGCGATCGCCAATAGCCTCGTGTTCGCCGCCGTCCGCGACGGCGTGCCCTCGCCACTGCTCGTGCTCACCTCCGGCGCACACCGCGCGGACACGGCCAAGCTGGCCGTGCCGGCGGGCGCCGACTCGATCGAACGGGCCACCCCCGCGTTCGTCCGCGAGCACACCGGCCAGGTCATCGGCGGCGTCTCCCCGGTGGGGCACCCCGCGCCGATCATGACGTTCGTCGACGTCGCACTGGAGCAGTACGAGGTGGTGTGGGCCGCGGCCGGCCACCCGCACGCCGTCTACCCGACCACCTACCAGGGCCTGGTCGACCTGACCGGCGGCACCCCGGCCGAGGTCGCCCAGTGACCGCCGCGCCGTCCCAGCGGATCGTCACGCTGTCCAGCCGGGAGCTGAACTCCCGACTGGACGAGGCGCTCGCGCTCTACGTGAGCGCGATGGAGTACCCACCCGGCACGGCCGAGCAGCGCGCGCCCATGTGGTTGGCCCACATGCTGCGCGACGGCTGGCGGTGCGTGGTGGCGCTGGGCGAGCAGGACGAGCTGATCGGCATCGGCTACGGCTACCGGGGTTCCGTCGGCCAGTGGTGGCACGAGCAGGTGCGACACGGACTGACCATGGTGTCCGGCCCTCGAGCGGTCGAGGAGTGGATGCGCGACTACTTCGAACTGACGGAACTCCACGTCCTGCCCAGCGCGCAGGGACGGGGGGTGGGCGAGCAGTTGCTGCGGAACCTGGTGGCGGGCGTGCCCAGTTCACGGGTGCTGTTGTCCACTCCGGAGGGGCCGAGCAAGGCTTGGCGGCTGTACCTGCGGATGGGTTTCGTGGACGTGCTGCGGCACTACCAGTTCACCGGTGATCCCCGACCCTTTGCGGTGCTCGGGCGGACGCTTCCCATCACCTGACGGCGACCCGCATACCGCATAAAACTGCAAGAAAAGCCTTGAAAAGCGTCCTCGCCGGACGGCGAGGACGCTTGTGATCTTTTGATCTTTTGCTTCTCGAGCTTTGCTCTATCGAGCTTCGCGCAGACCTAGAAGGGCGAAACGAAACCGGACGCCTGGAGGTACTTGCCCGCGTTCAGGCCCTCGATCTTGCGCAGCTTCGAGTACACGACCCGGTCACCGAAGTTGCCCTCGACCGTCCGCACGTGAGTGGCCTTGCGACCGGTCCGGTCGTACTTGACCTCGACCACCAGGCCGACGTGCGCGTGCATGTCCGGGTAGTTCCCGTAGACCACCGCGTCACCGGGTGCGACGTCGCGTTCCGCGATGTCCTTCCACCGGCCGTTGACCTTGCCCCACTTCTGCCAGTAGGTGGCCCAGTGACCCTGGTCCAGCACCGACGCGCCGGGAGCCGGGCGCATCGAAGGCTTGTCCGGCACGCCGGCGGTCGACCACGCCCAGTTGACGAACACGCCGCACCACTCCGCCGGCCGCAGCACGCCCTGACCCGCGAGCTGGTACTGCGGCGGGTAGTAGTTGCCGCTGCCCTCGCGCTGACCGACCTGCCGCAGGGCGTGGTCCACGATCTCCTGGCGGATGCGCCACTCGGCCTGGTCGCCGAGCGGCTGCTCCTGCGCGTACGCCGGCGCGCCGGCGACGAGCAGCGCGCCGACCAGCACCGCGCCGAGCGCGGTCCGCTTCGCACGTCCGGTCATCAGGTCCCCCCTACGGTCGTTCGCCCACCATCCAACACCGGAGCCGGTGACCTCGGCGTGAAACCGGGGTCACCGGCACCCGACGTCAGAGCTCGGCGAGCCGTTCACGAAGAGTGTCCAGCCCCATGGCGCCCATTTCCAGGGCGTCCCGGTGGAACTTCTTCAGGTCGAACGCGTCGCCGTGCCGGGAACGGGCGTCGTCGCGGGCGGCCAGCCACAGGCGTTCGCCGAGCTTGTACGACGGGGCCTGGCCGGGCCAGCCCAGGTAGCGGTCGATCTCGTCGCGCACGTGCGCCGGGTCGGTGATGGTGCGGGTGAGCATGAACTCCAGGCCCAGGTCCGGGGTCCAGCGCTCGCCCTCGTGGAAGCCGGTGCCCTTGGGGATCTCCAGCTCCAGGTGCATGCCGATGTCGACGATCACGCGGGCCGCGCGGAACAGGTGCGCGTCGAGCATGCCCAGCAGGTCGCCGTCGTCCTCCAGGTAGCCGAGCTCGCGCATCAGCCGCTCGGCGTACAGCGCCCAGCCCTCGCCGTGCCCGGACACCCAGCACATCAGGCGCTGGAACTCGTTGAGCTTCTCCGCCTGGTAGACGGCCGTGGCGACCTGGAGGTGGTGGCCGGGCACGCCCTCGTGGTAGACGGTCGTCACCTCGCGCCAGGTGGGGAACTCCTCCTTGTCGTCCGGCACGGACCACCACATGCGGCCGGGACGGGAGAAGTCGGGCGTGGGGCTGCTGTAGTACGCGCCGACGCCACCGCCGGGGGGCGCGATGCGGCACTCCAGCTTCATCAGCTCGTCCGGCAGGTCGAAGTGCACGCCGCGCACGTCCTGGAGCGCCTTGTCCGACAGCTCCTGCATCCACGACCGCAGGCCGTCCTTGCCGTGCACCAGGTAGCGCGGGTTCGCGTCCAGCGCGGCCGCGGCCTCGGCGAGCGTGCCGCCCGGCTTGATCCGGTTCGCGACCTGCTTCATCTCGGTCTCGACCCGGCTGAACTCCTCCCAGCCCCACTCGTAGGCTTCGGCCAGGTCGAGCCGGGAACCGGTGAAGTAGCGGGACTGGAGCCGGTAGACGTCCTCGCCGACCGCGTCCTTCTCCGGCGCCTTGCGCGCCAGGTCGTCGCGCAGGAACGCGGCCAGGTCGCCGTACGCCTCGGCGGCGGCCTTCGCGCCCGCCTCCAGCTCGGTGCGCAGCGCGCCGTCCGCGGGAGCGTCGGCGATCAGGTCGGCGAAGAACGACTTGCCACCCGCCCGGCCGGACCACGTGTCGCACTGCTCGGCGACCTTGCTGACCTGCCGCAACGCCGACACGTGCCCCTTGTCGGCGGCGTGGGCCAGGCCCGCGCGCAGGTTCGCCACCGCGTCCGGCACGGCGGTGAGCCGCTTCGCGATCACCGCCCAGTCGTCGGCGGTGTCGGTGGGCATCTGGTCGAACACCTCGCGCATCGACTGCACGGGGCTCGCGATGACGTTGAGGTTGCCCTCCATCTGGCCGGCTTCGTGCAGCTCGACCTCCAGGCCGATCCGCTCCAGGAACACGGCCTTCGCGTCGGCCTCCGACTTGTCCGCGGGCTCGGCGGCGGTGATCGCGGCGAGCGCGTTGCGCGCCAGCTCCTCGCGGGCGGCGTGGCCCTCCGGTGAGTAGTCGGTCAGCCGGTCGTCGTGGCCGGGCTTGCCGATGAACGTCGCGGCCAACGGGTCCGCTGCCGCGTAGTCGGCCACGAACTGGTTGCTGATGCCGTGCACGCCGGCGGAGGAGGTTGACATGAGCCGCACGTTACCTGCGGGGCATGTCCCTCCAACAGGTAATTAGCCACGCTCACGATCGTGTACCTCCGGTCAACTTTTGACCGTGGCCGGCAGGATGGCCGGGTGCCCAGGGCCTCCGCGCTCCTCCTTCCGGTTCTCCTCCTCGCGCTGTTCTCGCTGACGGGGTGCGTCCGGCTGCACGCCGCCATGGCGTTGTCCACCGACGACCGCGTGTCCGGCGAGATCGTCGCCGCCACCCCGCCGACCGAGGACAACGACCCCGGTCCGCAGCTGAAGGTGCCGAACGAGCTGGCCAGCAGGGTCAGCACCAAGCCCTACAAGGTCGACGACTACGTCGGCACGCAGCTGTCGTTCAGCGGGCTGACCTTCGACGAGGTGCGGTCGCTGTCCGCGGCGACCAGCGCGTCGTCCAGCCGGTACCAGCTGACGTTCCGGCGGTCCGGCGACCTGGTGACGCTGTCCGGGTCGGTCGACCTGACGCAGGTGCCGCCGGAACGCGCCGACATCCAGGTGAAGATCAGTTTTCCGGGTGAAATCATCGACACGAACGGGCGAGAAGAGGACAACGCGACGATCGCGTGGTCCCCGAAGCCCGGCCAAGCCTCGATGTTGAGCGCCACGGTCCGCTACGCGGGCGCCAACTCGGTGTCCTACTTCGGCTGGACCATGCTGGTCGCCGGGCTGACCGGCGGCGCCGCGCTGATCGTGGTCATCCTGGCCATCGTCGCCCACCGCCGCCACCAGGTCGACAGCGTGTGACCGCCACCCGCCACCCGCCACCCGCCGACCCCGACCACCGACCCCGCCCGCCGACCACTGCGGATGGCGGGCGGGCCGGATCGTCGAGCACGCCGTCCTAGACGGCGCGGGCCGGCACCAACCCGAGCCGGCCGACGATCTCGCGCGTCGCCTTCGACCGGTTGAACGTGTAGAAGTGCAGGCACGGCACGCCCTCGGCGAGCAGCCGCTCCCCCATCTCCGTCACCAGGTCGATGCCCGCCTTGCGGAAGCTCGCCGGGTCGTCGGCGTACGGGTCGAGGCGGCGCGCCACCGCGTCCGGCACCGACGACCCCGACAGCTCGATCGTCTTGGCCAACGTCCGCGGCGTGGTCAGCGGCATGAGGCCCGGGATGAGCACGGTGTCGCAGCCGCGCGCGGCCACACGGTCGCGCAGGCGCAGGAAGTCCTCCGGCTGGAAGAACAGCTGCGCGATCGCGAAGTCCGCCCCGGCGCGCAGCTTGCGCACCAGGTACTCGGTGTCGGAGTCCAGGTCCGCCGACCGCGGGTGGCCGTACGGCGAGGCCGCCACGCCCACGCAGAAGTCGCCGAGCTCGCGGCACAGCCGCACCAGCTCCTCGGCGTAGGTCAGCCCCTCCGGGTGGGCCACCCACTCGCCGTTCGGGTCGCCGGGCGGGTCGCCCCGCACGGCGAGGATGTTGCGCACGCCGACCGCCGCGTACCAGCCGATCACGTTGCGCAGCTCGGCCACCGAGTGGTTGACCAGGGTGAGGTGCGCCATCGGCAGCAGGGTCGTCTCCTGCGCCACCCGGCCGGTGGTGCGGATGGTCCGGTCGCGCGACGAGCCGCCCGCGCCGTAGGTGATGGACACGAACGCCGGGTCGAAGGGTTCCAGCTCGCGGATCGCACGCCAGAGGATGGTCTCCTCGGCTTCGTCGCGCGGGGGGAAGAACTCGACGGAGAACACGGGGGACCCCGTGCGCAAGCGTTCGACCACCGACGTCATGCCGCACAGCCTAGAGGTACGTCCGAGCCGTGGAAGACCGCTGTCACCAGATGGGACCAGCCCCCCGGTTGGGCATCCCGAAGCGGCAGAGGTGACGATAGACGGGTGCCGCCCCACCCGTTGGACCTCGAACTGCCCAAGCACGTCGACGAAGCGCTGGCCGCCTACCTGGCCGACCGCCGGGCACTGGGTGCGCGCATGGAGGAGAACTTCACCGGCGCCGTCGACGCGCTGGCCGACTTCGTCCTCGGCGGCGGCAAGCGGATCCGGCCCACGTTCGCGTGGTGGGGCTGGCGGGCGGCGGGCGGTGACCCGGACGGCGAGCTGGCCGACGCCGTGCTCACGGCGGTCAGCTCGCTGGAGCTGATCCAGGCGTGCGCGCTGGTGCACGACGACCTGATGGACGCCTCCGAGACGCGCCGGGGCATGCCGACCGTGCACGTCCGGTTCGCCCGCGAGCACCGCGCCAAGGGCTGGCTCGGCGAGCCCGAGCGGTTCGGGCTGGCGGCGTCCGTGCTGATCGGCGACGTGGCGCTGGCCTGGGCCGACGACATGCTGTTCGCCGCCGGGCTGCCCACCGACGCGTTGCAGCGGCTGAGCCTGCCGTGGCGGGACATGCGCACCGAGATGCTCGCCGGCCAGTACCTCGACGTGCTCACGCAGGCCCGCGGGGACGCCTCGCCGGACGCGGCGCTGCGCATCGACCGGCTCAAGACCGCCGCCTACACCGTCGAACGGCCGCTGCACATGGGCGCGGCGATCGGCGGCGCGTCACCGGAGCTGGTGGACGGCCTGCGGTCGTTCGGCACCGACATCGGGGTGGCGTTCCAGCTGCGCGACGACCTGCTCGGCGTGTTCGGCGACCCGGCGGTGACGGGCAAGCCCGCGGGTGACGACCTGCGCGAGGGCAAGCGGACGCTGCTGGTCGCGCTGGGCATGGAGTTCGGCGCGGACGTGCTGCACGAGGCGCTGGGCAAGCCGGACCTGGACGTGGACATGGTCGACGAGGTGCGCGCCCGGCTGCGCGAGGTGGGCGCGGTGGACGCGGTCGAGGAGCGGATCGCCGAGCTGACCGGGTCCGCGCTGCGGGCGCTGGACCGGTCCCCGATCGCCGAACCGGCCGGTGAGCGGCTCGCGGAGCTGGCGATCAGCGCCACCAAGAGGACTTCCTGACGATGCGCACGGTCACCGGCCGCACGGACCACGTCGTCGTGGTCGGCGCGGGGCTGGCGGGGTTGTCGGCCGCGCTGCACCTGCTCGGCGCGGGTCGTCGGGTCACCGTGGTCGAGCGCGACGCCGTGCCCGGCGGCCGGGCGGGGCGGCTGGACCTGGGCGGCTACCGGTTCGACACGGGGCCGACCGTGCTGACCATGCCGGAGCTGGTGGACGAGGCGCTGAACGCGGTCGGCGACTCGCTGGCCGACCGGCTGGACCTGCGGCCCGTGCACCCCGCCTACCGGGCACGCTTCGCCGACGGCAGCACGCTGGACGTGCACTCCGACGCCGAGGCGATGGAGGCCGAGGTGCGCCGGTTCGCCGGTCCGCGCGAGGCCGCCGGGTACCGGGCGCTGCGGCGGTGGCTGACCGAGCTGTACCGGGTGGAGCGGGACCGGTTCATCGGGGCGAACTTCGACTCGCCGCTGTCGCTGCTCACGCCCGAGCTGGCGAAGCTGGCCGGGTTGCGCGGGTTCGCCCGGCTCGGGCCGTCGGTGGCGCGGTTCGTGCGCGACGAGCGGGTGCAGCGGGTGTTCTCGTTCCAGTCGTTGTACGCGGGCGTGCCGCCGCGCAAGGCGCTCGCCGCGTACGCCGTCATCGCCTACATGGACACCATCGCGGGGGTGCACTATCCCGAGGGCGGGATGCGGGCGTTGCCGGACGCGTTGGCGGCGGCGGCCCGGGACGCGGGCGCCGACCTGCGGTTCCAGACGCCGGTGGCCTGGCTGGAGCGCATCGGCGGCCGGGTGACGGCGGTGCGCACCACCCACGGCGAGCGCATCCCGTGCGACGCGGTGGTGCTCACGCCGGACCTGCCGGTGTCGTACCGCCTGCTCGGCCACCGCCCGCGCCGCCCCGTGCCGGTCACGTGGTCGCCGTCAGCGGTCGTGCTGCACGCGGGCGTGGACCGGACGTGGCCGGAGCTGGCGCACCACACGCTGCTCTTCGGCCGGGAGTGGGACCGGACGTTCGACGAGCTGACCCGGCGGGGCACCTTGATGAGCGATCCGTCGCTGCTGGTCACCGCGCCGCCCGGGCAGGGGATGTTCGTGCTCGCGCCGGTGCCGAACCTGCGCGTCGGCCCGATCGACTGGGACCGGGTCGGCCCGGCCTACCGCGACGAGCTGGTCGGCGTGCTGGAGCGGCGCGGGCTCACCGGGTTCGGCGACGCGATCCGGGTCGAGCGGCTGGTCACGCCGCGGGACTGGGCCGACCTGGGCCTGGCCGCGGGCACCCCGTTCTCGGCGGCGCACACGTTCGCCCAGACCGGGCCGTTCCGGCCGCGGAACCTCGTGCTGGACAACGCGGTGCTGGCCGGCTGCGGCACCACGCCGGGCGTCGGCGTGCCGCCGGTGCTCATCTCCGGCCGGCTGGCCGCGCAGCGGATCACCGGGCTCGCCGGGGCGAGGTCGCGGCGGCCCGCGCAACCGCGGCGGGCGCACACCCGGCGTTGACCGCACGCGCGTTGTGCGACGATGTGGCCGCGATGTCCGCGACCCCTCCGCTCCCCCGTTCCAGCGCCGCACCGGCGCGCCCGCGGGCTGCCCGGCCGCCCGGCAGGCGCACGTGACGGACCTGGCCGCGGCCTACGCCCGGTGCCGCGAGCTGAACGCCTCGCACGGCCGCACGTTCTTCCTCGCCACCCGCCTGCTCACCCCGGCGCAGCGGCCCGCCGTGCACGCCCTGTACGGCTTCGCGCGGTGGGCCGACGAGATCGTGGACAGCGGCACGTCCACCGACCCGGCCGGTGACCTGGAGCTGCTGGAGGCCCAGCTGGCCGACGAGCTGGCGGGACGGCCGACCGGCCACCCGGTGCTCGTGGCCCTGGTGGACACCGCGCGCCGCCACTCGATCGACCCGGCGCTGTTCGGTGAGTTCCTGGCGTCGATGCGGATGGACCTGACCGTCACGTCCTACCCGGACCTCGCCGCGCTGGAGCGGTACATGCACGGCTCGGCGGCGGTGATCGGACTGCAACTGCTGCCCGTGTTCGGCACGGTCGTGCCGCGCGCCGAAGCGGAACCGCACGCCGCCGCGCTGGGCCGGGCGTTCCAGCTGACGAACTTCCTGCGCGACGTCGGCGAGGACCTCGACCGCGGTCGGGTCTACCTGCCGCAGGACGTGCTTGCGGCCTACGGCGTCGACCGGGAGCTGCTGGCGTGGTGCCGGCGGACCGGGAAGGCCGACCAGCGGGTGCGGAGGGTGTTGCGGCACCTGGTCGCGCTCGCGTCGTCCGTGTACCGCGAGGCCGAGCCGGGCGTGCCGATGCTGCACCCCGTGTCCCGACCGTGCGTGCGGACCGCGCTCACGCTGTACGGGGCGATCCTGGACGAGATCGCCGCCGCCGACTACCGGGTGCTGGACCGCCGGGTCGCGGTGCCGACCTCGCGCCGGCTGGCGGTCGCCGTGCCGGGGCTCGCCCGCGCGCTGGTGGCGAGGGTCACCGGGCGTTAACGCCCGCCGGGAACACGACGTCCGGACGACTCCCCCGGGAAGGGGAGCCGCCCGGACGTGGTTCGGTCGTCTCGGGTGGTGCGGTGCTCGTCAGAAGCCCAAAGCCTGTGCCCGCCGCTTCACCTCACGGCCGCGGTCGCCGCGCAGCGCCTCGATGGGCGTGCCGGGCAGGGTCTCGTCCTCGGTGAACAGCCACCGGAGGATCTCTTCGGTCGAGAAGCCGGAGTCGCGCAGCACCGTGATGGTGCCGGGCAGCCCCTTCACCACACCTCCGGCGGCGAGGAACGCGGCGGGGACGACGAGGACGCCGTTGCGGCGCTCGGCGAGCAGCTGACCGTCGCGCAGCAACTGGTGGACTCGGTTGATCGGCAGGTCAAGACGCTCGGCGACCTCGGGGAGGGGCAGGACCTCCAGGTCGGGAGCCAGCACATCCGCAGCGGCAGGAATCGCACTCACGTGCGTCACGATGCCACAACGACGTGAACCACGCCCTGCGCCAACCGGGTGGTGGCGATACACCTGAGGGTCGGCTTGCGGACACCCCCTGTTCCACCCGACTTTGACGCGGATCCCACAAGCGCGCGTGGGATGCTCCAGCGCACAGCATCGGTCGGCATCACCCCACCGTACGATCCACGGCTGTGGAAAGGTCGGCGACGAACGTGATCGGCGGGCTGCTCGAACAACGCTACCGGGTTGGCTCCCTGGTGGCGCGGGGCGGCATGTCCACCGTGTACCGCGGTGTGGACACCCGCTTGGAGCGGACCGTGGCCATCAAGGTGATGGACCCCCGGTTCTCGGCCGACCCGCAGTTCGTCGCGCGGTTCGAGCGCGAGGCCCGGGCCGCGGCCAAGCTGCACCACCCCGGCGTCGTGCAGGTCCACGACCAGGGCGTGGACGAGGACCGGGTCTACCTGGTCATGGAGCTGGTCGAGGGCGGCACGCTGCGCGACCTGCTCAACGCGCGCGGCAAGCTGGACGTGCCGCTGGCGCTGACCGTCATCGAGAAGGTCCTCGCACCGCTGGCCGCCGCGCACCGCGCCGACCTCGTGCACCGGGACGTGAAGCCGGAGAACGTGCTCATCGGGCCCGGCGGCACGGTGAAGGTCGCCGACTTCGGCCTGGTCCGCGCCGTTTCCACGGCCGGGGTGACCAGCGACGCCATGATCCTGGGCACGGTCGCCTACCTCTCGCCCGAGCAGGTGACAACGGGCACGACGGACGCGCGCAGCGACGTCTACTCGGCGGGCGTGCTGCTGTACGAGATGCTGACCGGCGCGCCGCCGTACGTGGGCGACAACGCGATCTCGGTGGCCTACCGGCACGTGAACGACGACGTGCCCCCGGTGCCGGACGTGCCTCCGGAGGTCGCGGAGCTGGTGCGCCGGGCGACCCGCAAGGAGCCGTTCCTGCGGCCCGCGGACGCCGAGTCGTTCCTGTCCGAGGTGGAGACCGCGCGGGCGATGCTCGGCATCGCCACCGTGGACGTGCCGCTGCCGACCACCCCCGCGCCCGCGGAAGAGGCCACGGAGCTGGTGTCCGCGCCGGTGAGCCCCGCCGAGCAGACGGTGCGGGTCGAGCCGGTGCGGGTGGGCGCGGGTGCGCCGTTCGCCGACCCGACCGTGCCGGTGCACCGGCCGAACCCGCTGGTGCCGCCGACGGCCGGGCCGCAGGGCACCCGGGCGATCCCCCGCGCCGAGCTGCTCGCGCCGCCCGAGCCGAAGCCGATCGGTCCGCTGCCGCCCGGATCGCCGCCGCCCGGTCAGCCGTCGGTCGGCGCTCCGTCACCGGCGGGCCGTCCGCGTGCCAAGAGACCGCCGAAGAAGAAGACGCCCGAGCAGCTCTACGAGGAGATGCGGGCGCGCAGCAAGCGGCAGTTCATCACGTGGCTCAGCGTGGTCGTGGTGGCCGCGATCCTCATCGGCCTCACCACCTGGTGGTTCGCCGTCGGCCGGGTCACCACCGTGCCCGACCTGGTCGGCAAGGACGAGTCGGTGGCCACCGCGCTGCTGGACGAGGCGTCGTTGACCAAGACGGCCCGCCGGGAGAACCACGACACCGTGCCCAGCGGGCAGGTGATCAGCACCGACCCGCCGGCCGGGACCAAGGCCAACCAGGGTGACCTGGTGCGGCTCGTGGTGTCCGCGGGCAAGCCGGTCGTGCCGCAGGTCAACGCGGGCGTCGAGGTGGCCGCCGCCGAGCAGGAGATCACGTCGGTCGGGTTGAAGCCGCAGCTCAACCCCGCCGAGGACGCGTTCAGCGACCGCGTGCCCAAGGGCAAGGTGGTGACGTTGAAGCCCGCTCCCGGCACGCCGGTGCCGATCGGGTCGGCGGTGACGATCGTGCTGAGCAAGGGCTCGCAGCCCAAGCCGGTGCCCAGCGTCACGGGCAAGACGAAGGACGAGGCGTTCGCCGAGCTGAGCGCCGCCGGGTTCGACCCGGTCGAGGGTCCGACGGAGTTCTCCGACAAGGTCGACGGTGGCAAGGTGATCCGCACCGACCCGCCGGCGGGCACGAACATGCCGCCGGGCAACCGGCAGGTGACCGTCATCGTGTCCGCGGACTCGGTGACCGTGCCGCAGGTCGAGGGCAAGTCGGTCAAGGAAGCGAAGAAGATCCTGGAGGACGCGGGCCTGAAGGTCGACGTCCAGTTCAACAACCGCGACCGGGCCCGCGTGGTGAACCAGTCCATCCGGGCCGGTGAGCGCGTCCCGAAGGACACCAAGATCACCATCATCGGCGTGTGAGACGACGGTGGCCCCCGACTCGCGGGGAGTCGGGGGCCACCGTCGTCTCACACGGGGTCCTAGCTGCGCAGCATCTCGGCGACCAGGAACGCCAGCTCCAGCGACTGCTGGGTGTTCAGGCGCGGGTCGCAGGCGGTCTCGTAGCGGCCCGCCAGGTCCAGGTCGGAGATCTCCTGGGCGCCGCCGAGGCACTCGGTGACGTCCTCGCCGGTCAGCTCGATGTGGATGCCGCCCGGGTGGGTGCCCAGGCGCCGGTGCACCTCGAAGAAGCCCTGCACCTCGTCGACGATCCGGTCGAAGTGGCGGGTCTTGTAGCCGGTGGACGACTCGTGCGTGTTGCCGTGCATCGGGTCGCACTGCCAGATGACCTGGTGGCCGGAGGCGGTGACCTTCTCGACGATCGGCGGCAGCACGTCGCGCACCTTGCCGTTGCCCATGCGGCTGATCAGCGTCAGCCGGCCGGCCTGGTGGTGCGGGTCGAGCCGCTCGACGTACTCGACGGCCATCTCCGGCGTGGTCGACGGGCCGATCTTCAACCCGATGGGGTTGGACAGCAGCTCGGCGAACGCGATGTGCGCGCCGTCGAGCTGCCTGGTCCGCTCGCCGATCCACAGGAAGTGCGACGACAGGTCGTACAGCCGCGGCTGGTCGCCGTTGGTGTCCAGGCGCAGCAGCGCCCGCTCGTAGTCGAGCAGCAGCGCCTCGTGCGAGGCGAAGATCTCGGTGGTGTGCAGCGACGTGTCGTTCACGCCGCACGCCGACATGAACCGCAGGCCGCGGTCGATCTCGCCGGCCAGCGCCTCGTACCGCTCACCGGCGGGCGACTGGCGGACGAAGTCCTTGTTCCAGTCGTGCAGCCGGTGCAGGTCGGCCATGCCCGCGGTGGTCATGGCGCGCAGCAGGTTCATCGCCGCGCCCGCGTTGGCGTAGGCGCGGATCATCCGCGACGGGTCCGGCACGCGCGCCTCGGGCGTCGCGACCAGCGAGTTGACGATGTCGCCGCGGTAGGACGGCAGGCCGAGCGCGTCGATGCCCGACGAGCGCGGCTTGGCGTACTGGCCCGCGATGCGGCCGATCTTCACCACCGGCAGGCTCGCGCCGTAGGTGAGCACGACGGCCATCTGCAGCAGGGTCCGGACGTTCGCGCGGATGTGCGGCTCGGTGTTGTCCGCGAACGTCTCCGCGCAGTCGCCGCCCTGCAGCAGAAACGCCTCGCCGCGGGCGACCTCGGCCAGGTTGTCGCGCAGCCGGTCGATCTCGGCGGGCACGGTGATCGGCGGCACGCTCTCCAGCACGGCGCGCACGCGGCGCACCTGCTCGGCGTCCGGCCACTCCGGCTGCTGGGCGGCGGGCCGGCCGAGCGCGTCGTCCAGTCGGTCGCGCATCTCGGGCGGCAGGGGCGGAAGCTCGGGAAGCGTGTCCACGGGCACGTCCACGGTCCAGTTCACACGTTAAAGATAGCTGTCCACACTCAGAGACGGACTCGGGTCCGACCTGTGCATTATGTGGACCATGCCGGACACCCGATCGGATGACGACACGGCGGCCAGGTTGCTGTCGACCGCGGTGGACAACATCCGGCGGGACTACCCGGCCCACTGGTCGCACGTGGTGACGGGCGACGCCGACCTGGTGCCGCTGCGCGTGCTGCACCCGATCTTCGCCGGGTCGTTCGACTGGCACTCGTGCGTGCATCAGACCTGGTTGGCGGTCCGGCTGCTGCGGGTGCGGCCCGAGGTCGAGGGCGCGGAGCAGGCCCGGCGGGTGCTCGACTCGCTGATCACGCGGCAGCACGCGCGGACCGAGGCGGCGTTCTTCGACGGCCCGAGCGGCGGGTTCTGGGAGCGCCCCTACGGGTGGGCGTGGCTGCTGGTGCTCGACGCGGAACTCCGCACCCGGGGCTCGCCGTGGGCGGCGGAGCTGCGGCCGTTGAGCGAGGTGCTGCGTGACCGGTATCTCGCCGAGGTGACGACCGCGCGGCTGCCGGTCCGGACCGGCACGCACGGCAACACCGCGTTCGCGACCGGGCTGGTGCTCGACGCGGCACGCGCCGTGGGTGACGAGGAGCTGGCGTCGGCGTGCGAACGGGCGGCGCTGCGGTGGCACCGGGAGGACGTCGGGTACGGCGGGTTCGAGCCGGACGCGGCGGACTTCCTCTCGCCCGCGCTGACCGAGGCGGACCTGGTGCGGCGGGTGCTGCCGGCCGACGGGTTCACCGCGTGGTTCGAGGCGTTCCTGCCGCACCTGGAGGACTCGCGCTGAAAGGTGCTGCGCGAGCCGGTGCCGGTGGACGACCCGGGTGACGCGTACGGCTCGCACCTGGTCGGGCCGGCGCTGTCGCGGGCGTGGCAGTGGCGGTCCGTCGCGGCGGCGCTGCCCGAGGACCACCGGTACGCCGACCTGGCCCGCACGGCGGCCGAGGCGCACCGCGAGACCGGCCTGCGGCACGTGTTCGGCCACGGCTACTACGCCGAGCACTGGCTGGGCACGTTCGCCGCCTACCTGCACTTCGGGGCGTTCACGGACCGGTGAGGCAGGCGTCGGCGGCGGCCCGGCACCGGCGCTCCTCCAGCGGTCGGCGCATCACCGCGAACCGCTCGGCGGCCTCCAGGAACAACGCCGCCGCCTGCGTGCGCTGACCTTCCGCGCGCCGCACCTCGGCGCGCACCTCCCACAGCGCGGCCGTCCACGGGCCGCCCTGCCACAGGCCGCTGATCCGCTCCGCCTCCGCCAGGTGCGGCCGGGCCCGGCTCGGGCTGCCCGCGTGCGCGCACGCCGTCGCGGCCGCGATCCGGAAGCCCATCGAGCACGGGTCGCACACGTGCGGGGCCCCGGTGAGCCACCGCTCGGCGTCCCGGATCGGGCCGAGCGCCCCGCCGAGGGTGTCGGCGGCCAGCACGCGGACCCCGTGCACGCGGATGACCAGGTGCGACGGGATGCGGGACGAGCAGGCCAGCGGCAGCGCCTCGGCGAGGTCGGCGCGGGCCGCCGCGCGGTCGCCGAGCCGGGCCCGCGCCTCGGCCCGCCGTTCGAGGGCGAGGGACCGGGCCGAGGCGCACCCGGCGCGTTCCGCCTCGCGCAGCGACTCGCCCAGCGTCGCCACCGCGTCGTCGAGGTGGCCGGACAGCAGCGCGAACTCGCCCAGCAGCAGGCACGCCAGCGCCCGGCCCGCCGCGGACCCCGCCCGTGACGCGATGTCCAGCAGGTCGCGGCCGAACGACTCGGCGCCGTCGTGCCCCTCCGGCCCGTACAGGTAGAACTCCTGGAAGCACAGGTGGGCGTCGTAGACCTCGGGCCGCGGCGGGTGGCGCACCGAGTCGGCGAACTCCTCCCGGAACAGCCGGTGCCACGTGCCGCGGGCGTGCGCGACGAGCGCGAGCAGGGTCGACGCCTCGCCCAGCTCGTGCCCGAGGTCGGCGTCCAGCGCCAGCACGCGCGCCTGCCGGGCCAGCCGTTCGGCCTCGGCGAGGTGCCGCCGCCCGAACGCGACCAGGCCGTTGGCCAGCGCGACCGCCGCCCGCTGCGCCGGTGACGGCGGGTCGGCCGCGTCCAGGGCCAGCGCCGACTCGTACAGCGCCAGGGTCTCCGCGTCCGGCCCGACCCCGATCCGCTCCCGCAGCGTGCGCCGCAGCCGTTCGAACTGGCGCAGCGCCTCGCCGCGGCGACCGGCGGCCAGGTGCCGGCGCATCACCGCCCGGTGCGCCTGCTCGTCGGTCGCGTCCAGCTCCAGCAGCCGTTCCCAGTCGCCCGCGGCCCGCAGCAGCGCGGCGTACCGGCCCTCCACCTTCTCGTGCGGCTCCGCGACCCAGCACTCGTAGCGGTCGTCCACGAGCAGGCCACCGCGGTAGTCGGCGGCGACGAGCGCGCACCGGGCCGCGTCACCCGACGCCAACGCCGCGTCGGCCGCCCGCTCGAACCGGTCCAGGTCCACGTCGAGGACACCGCCGGGCCACAGCGTCAGCAGCCGCCCTTCGCACTGGACCGCGTCGGCACGTCCCAGCGCGCGCCGCGCGTAGAACACCGCCTTGCGCAGGTTCGCCCCGGCCGCCTCGACGGGCAGGTCCGGCCACAGCCGGTCCATCACCTGCTCGCGGTGCAGCCGGTGCTCCGGCGCCACGGCCAGCAGCTTCACCACGTCGGCCGCGCGCCGGTTGCGCCACACGTCACCCGGGACGGGTCTGCCGTCGACGGCGACGGTGAACCTGCCCAGCACGTGCACCTGGCAGGTGGCCGGCATGGCGGCACCCTACGTCCGGCCCGACGGGACCGCCGTGGGAACGGTTTGGGAACGCCGCGCCGCCTAGCGTGTCCCGATCCACTCCGAGTCGGGAGGACCCCCATGTTGTTCATGGACGTGCACAACCACCTGCCCGAAGGTGCCGGTCCCCGTGACGTGGCCGAGGCGCACGCCGCGGACCTGCGCACCCAAGGGCAGTACGGCGTGCGGTACCTCAACTACTGGGTCGACGAGCGGGACGGCAAGGTGTTCTGCCTGGTCGACGCGCCGGACGCGGAGACGGCGCACCGGGTCCACCGCGAGGCGCACGGCCTCGTGGCGGACGAGATCTACCCCGTGGTGCAGGGCTGAGACGCAGATGACGAGGTGATCGGAATGTCCGTGCTCGCGTCGAAGAGCTTCACGGAACCCGAGGAGGTGCGGGAGTTCCCGCACGGTCACATCGACCTGGTCACCATCGGTGACACGACGGTCGGCAGAGCGGAGTTCGAACCGGGCTGGCGGTGGTCGCAGGACGTCGGGCCGATCGCGGGCACCCGGTCCTGCCAGGCGGCCCACACCGGCTACATCCTGTCCGGCCGGATGCACGTCGTCATGGACGACGGCGCGGAGGGCGAGGCCGGGCCGGGTGAGGCGATCACGGTGGAACCCGGGCACGACGCGTGGGTCGTCGGCGACGAGGCGTGCGTGATGGTCGACTTCACCGGGCTCGCCGAGTACGCCAAGAAGTGACGAAGAGCCCCTGGCGCCACCGGGCGCCAGGGGCTCTCGCGCAAGCCCGACCGATCAGCCGAAGAAGACCTCGGCCTCCTGGTAGCGCTCCAGCGGGACGGTCTTCAGCTCCTCGGTCGCCTCGGACAGCTTGACCCGGACGATGTCGGTGCCGCGCAGCGCGACCATGACGCCGAAGTCGCCGTCGGCGACCGCGTCCACCGCGTGCAGGCCGAACCGGGTGGCGAGCACGCGGTCGTAGGCGGTCGGGATGCCGCCGCGCTGCACGTGGCCCAGCACGACCGCGCGGGACTCCTTGCCGGTCCGCTCCGCGATCTCCTCGGCCAGCCAGGTGCCGATGCCGCCCAGCCGCACGTGGCCGAACGCGTCCTTCTCACCGGAGTGCAGAACCTCGGCGCCGCCCTCGGGCATGGCGCCCTCGGCGACGACGATGATCGGGGCGAACTGGCGCTCGAAGCGCCGCTCCACCCACTCGACCACCTTGTCGACGCTGAACTGCCGCTCCGGCACCAGGATCACGTTCGCGCCGCCGGCCAGGCCCGAGTGCAGCGCGATCCAGCCCGCGTGGCGGCCCATGACCTCGACCACGAGCGCGCGGTGGTGCGACTCGGCCGTCGTGCGCAGCCGGTCGATCGCCTCGGTGGCGATGTGCACGGCGGTGTCGAAGCCGAACGTGTAGTCGGTCGCGCCCAGGTCGTTGTCGATGGTCTTCGGCACGCCCACGACGCCGATGCCGTCGTCGGTCAGCCGCTTGGCGACGCCGAGGGTGTCCTCGCCGCCGATGGCGATCAGCGCGTCGACCTGGTTCGCCGCGAGGGTCTCGCGGATGCGGTCGACACCGCCGTCGATCTTGTACGGGTTGGTGCGCGACGAGCCGAGGATGGTGCCGCCCCTGGTGAGGATGTCCTCGACGTCATCGAGCCCGATCGGCTTGGTCAGGTTCTCGACCGGCCCCTGCCACCCGTTCCGGAACCCCACGATCTCCCAGCCGTGGGCCTCGATGCCCTTGCGGACCACACCGCGGATGACCGCGTTGAGGCCGGGGCAGTCGCCACCGCCGGTGAGCACACCAATGCGCATTTGCTTAGCCAATCTCTTCTCGTGGCGTGGGTCACCCAAGCCTGACACGTGCTGGATCGGTGCAGCAAGCGAGGGTCCACCTACCGGACCGCGAACCCCTTCCGCTGCCGCTCGGTCTCGATCACCTTCCAGCGCGCCAGGTTGTGCCGCGCGTCGGCCAGCGCGTCGTGCGCGTCGGCAGGCGCCTGCGGCAGCCGCGGCTTGCCCACGTCCTCCCAGCGTTGCCGCAGGTCACGCGTGAACCGGGGCAGGCAGCGCGGCAGCGCGGGCATCGGGCCCCACAGCTGCGCCAGCGCCACGTGGTCGTAGGCGGCGAACCACGCCCACAGCTCGATCTCGTCCCGGTTGGCCTTGGGTCCGCCGAGGAAGTCGAGCAGGTCCGCGCGGATGCGCTCCCGGCTGCGCCACGCCCGGTCGGCGGGCGGCGGCAGCTGGTTGAGCACGTTCGCGCGCACCCACGGACCGGCCTTGGCCGGGTCGAACTCGGTCGACACGGCGTAGAACTCGCGGCCTTCCTCGTCGACCACCCCGATGGAGACGAGGTCGATCGTGACCCCGTCCTCGATGAACTCACAGTCGTAGAAGAACCGCACCCCACCAGCCTAGGGGTGCCGATCAGCCCGCCTTCGCCTCGGGCAGCCGATCGACGGCTTTCGCCTGCTCGCCGTCGCCGGACCCGGCCGCCTTGGGCCCTTCCTTGGCCTTGGCCGCGTACACGTCGACGTACTCCTGGCCGGACAGCTCCATCAGGGCGTACATGATCTCGTCGGTGATGGACCGCAGCACGAACCGGTCGCCGGACAGGCCCTCGTAGCGGGAGAAGTCCAGCGGCTTGCCGATCTTGATCCGGATCGGGTACGGCCGCCACATCTTCGAGCCGATGGGGTTGGCCTTGTCGGTGCCGAACATCGCCACCGGGATGACCGGCGCGCCGGACTCCAGCGCGATCCACGCGACGCCGACCTTGCCCTTGTAGAGGCGGCCGTCGGGCGAGCGCGTGCCCTCGGGGTAGATGCCGAGCAGCTTGCCCTCGCGCACGATCCGCACGCCGGTGTCGAGCGCCCCCTGGGCGGCCGAGGCGCTGGACCGGTCGATCGGCACCTGGCCGACGCCGTAGAAGAACCAGCGCTGGAAGCGGCCCTTGAGTCCCTTGCCGGTGAAGTACTCGATCTTCGCCGGGAAGGTGACGCGGCGCGACAGCTTCAGCGGCAGGAAGAACGAGTCGGAGACCGCGAGGTGGTTGCTCGCCAGGATGGCCCCGCCCTCCTTGGGGATGTTCTCCGCGCCCTCGATGATCCGGGGTCGGAAGAACAGCTTCAGGAGCGGCCCGAGAAAGATGTGTTTCATCAACCAGTAGAGCACCGCTGGGAGCGCCTCCTCGACGTGCTTGATCCCCGACGCCAGCCTACGGAGCCGGCGGCGAAAGACACAACGAACCGCCGCGTGGAGGCGGTACGGTCCCAAGGTCCACCCGCTGCCGTAATCCGCAACACAACGGGCTCGTGGGACGATGGAACCTGGCAGAGGATTGGCCTTCACGACCGGAGGGCTGGAGCACGCCGATGAACTCCCGACGCGACTCGACCGACGGCCCGGAGGACGTCGACGCGACCTTCGCCGAGATCGTGGCGGGTCTGGAACGCGAAGGCGTGGGCAAGCAAGCCTTCCTCGACGACGTCGACCCGGACGAGGGCGACGAGGCCGAGCCGGCCCGTCCCGTGCGGCCGGAGGGCCAGCCGGCCGTGGCCACCGCGGACGACGACCCCGACGCGTACCCGGACCCGGACGACCCGAACGACCACTACGTGCCGCCGGACCCGCCTCCGCTGCCCGCGTTGCGGCCGGGCACCGTCGCGGCCCTGCTGCTGATCCTCCTGGGCGTCGTCCTCCTGCTGTTCCCGGGCCTGTTCGGCCTGACCGGCACGATCGGCACCCCGCTGGCGCTGATCGTGATGTGCTCGGGCGCGGGCTGGCTGATCCTGCGCATGCGCAACACCCAGCCCCCCGACTCGGGCTGGGACGACGGCGCCGTCCTCTAATCCCTCGCGCGAGTCGAACACCCAGGACCCGAGAGTCGAACGCTCAGGCCCCGAGAGTCGAACGCTCAGGCCCCGAGAGTCGAACGTTCAGGCCCCGAGAGTCGAACGCTCAGGACCCCTGAATTCAACGCTCAGGGCGACGAGCGATCCGCCGGGCGTGTGCTGAG
Organism: Actinosynnema sp. NPDC091369; assembly: GCF_044757065.1. Lineage (NCBI taxonomy): Bacteria > Bacillati > Actinomycetota > Actinomycetes > Pseudonocardiales > Pseudonocardiaceae > Actinosynnema > Actinosynnema sp. NPDC091369. The sequence continues at coordinate 191,338 of NZ_JBIVUG010000006.1, forward strand.
CGTTGAACACGCGGGACCTGAACGTTCGACACGCGGGCGCTGAGCGTTCGACTCGCGGGACCTGGAGGTTCGACACGCGGGACGTGAGCGTTCGACTCGCGGGTCAGTGGCCGGCGGTCAGGCGGATCGTGTAGCCCTCGGCGTCACGGCTCATGGTCACGTCGCGGCACGTGCGGTGGGTCAGCCACAGGCCCACGCCGGCGGTGGTGGTGCGGTCGGTCGGGACCAGGCCCGCCGAGGCGGAGGACGGACCGTCGCCCCGATCCGTCACGGCCACCAGCACGTGCGTCGGCCCCGCCCACGCCCGCAGCCGCACCGGCGGCCGGCCGTGCGAGTGCGCGTTCGTCACGGCCTCGCTCGCCGCGTACACGATGTCGTCCACCTCGTCCCGGCTCAACCGGGCGCCGGCGCACGCCGCGGTCACCGCACGCCGCGCCTCGGCCGGCGTCGGGTCGGTCAGCTCCACCAGCGGACGCCCCGCTTCGAACGCCGACGGCACGGCGGACGGCAGCACCCACGAGGACCGGTACCGCGGGTTGGGCAGGTGCGCCCCGTCCGCCCCGACCGTCCACGGGTGGGTCCGCGCCACGTCCGCCAGCACCCGCGCCGGGGTGGTCCGCAGGTCGTACGGGCACACCCCCCACAGCGGGTACTCGGCGAACACCTCGTTCACCGCCGCCTCGTACCGCGCCCACCAGTCCCACGACGCGCCGACGCCGGGGTGCGGCACGTCGCCCACCACCCGGATCTGCGGCGCGCCCGCGTACTCGGCGAACAGCTTCCGGTAGGCCAGGATCGCCTCGGTCGGCCGGGCGTACTGGTCGCCGCCGGGCAGGAACACCACGCCGGACGGGTCGGCCACCGCGTCGCGCACCAGCCGCTCGTTCGCCTCGCGGCACGCCACCACCACCGGTTCGCCCGCCGCCACGCCCTCGTCCACGAACGGCACGACGAACGACCGGTAGTCGTCGTCACTGCCGTAGAACGCGGTCTCGTGGAAGTACCCGACGTGCCCGTGCGCCGCACCCGTCCTCATCGGCGCACCACGGGATCGGTGCGGGACTCGCGGACGTGGTGGTCTCGCGGTCCCCTGATGACGGCGGTCCGCATCCCGCGATGCTACGCGGACGCGGAGGTCAACGGTGCCTTCCGTTGCGGGCTGTGCTCGCCGCCACGTCACGCGCGAGCGTGGCCACCCCGACGATGCCGGCGTCGTCACCGAGCTGCGCGGTCCGGATGCGCGCCAACGGCCGGTGCCCGGCCCCGGTCACCACGGCCGCGTACCGCTCCCGCGCGTCGTCCAGGAACAGCGGCGCGGACTCCGACACACCTCCGCCGATGACCACGACCTCGGGGTCGTACACGTCGGCGACCAGCGCCAACCCCTCCCCCAGCCACCGGGCCAGGTCGGCCATCGCGCGTTGCGCCAACGGGTCGCCGTCCCGCGCCGCGCCCGCCACCCGACGCCCGGTGACGGCACGCGAGTCGCCCAGCGCCTCCCGCGCCAGCACGGTCGACTGGCCGGGGTAGCGGGCCAGCAGCTCGACCGCGGTCGTGCTCAGCGCCGTGCCGCTGCAGTACCGCTCCCAGCAGCCGTTCTTGCCGCACGGGCACGGCCGCCCGTCCGGCACGAGCCGCAGGTGTCCGAGTTCCGGCGCCACGCCGTGGGCGCCGCGGAACACCTGGCCGTCGATCAGCAGCGCGCCGCCGATCCCGGTGCCGATCGCGACCAGCGCGGCGATCTTCGCGCCGCGCGCCGCGCCGAACCGGTGCTCGGCGAACGCGGCGGCGTTCGCGTCGTGCTCCAGCACCACGGGCATGCCGACGCGCTGCGAGATCCGCTCGGCCACGGGGGCCTGCCGCCACGCCAGGTGCGGTGCGAACCGCACGGTGCGCCGGTCGGAGGCCACGAACCCGGCCACGGCCAGGCCGACGCCCGCGATCCGGTGCCGGGAGGCGAGTTCCGCGACGGCCGTGCCGATCGCCTCCTCCAGCGCTCCCTCGCCACTGGGCGTGGCCGCGCGGGCGGTGTCGAGGACCGCGCCGTCACCGTCGACGACACCCGCGCGCACACTCGTCCCGCCGACGTCGACGCCGACAGTCAGCACTGCGACCCCTGGTCGCGCCGCACCACCGGGATGTGCTGGACGCGCGGCTTCTCCGGTCTCGCTGCTCCCGGCTCGGCCTGCTCGGCCGCGGCGGGCTCGGCCAGCGCCGCCCGCAGCACCGCGATCAGCCCGGCCACGTGCTCGGCCGCCTTCGCGGCCAGCTCGGACCGGTCGCCCCGGGCCAGCGCCACCGCGTTGCACAGCGGGCACCAGCCGCACGTGCGCGTGTCGTGCTCGCCCTCGGCGGCGGCCATCCGGTGCAGCCACGGCTGCGCGCGCTCGGCGGCCGCGTCGAGCAGCAGGCGGAGCTCTTCGGCGAGCTTGGCGTCCACGGGCCTCACCGCATCCACAGGTCGGGGTCGGGTGCGAACCGCACCGCCAACCCGGTGTCGTCCAGCTCCGCGCCGGTCACCAGGCAGCGCCGCAGCAACGACGGCAGCGCCACGAGCCGCCGCCTGCCGTCCACGGTGACGGCCAGGTCGTCGCCCACCCGCGCCAGGTCGAGCGACGAGTCGCCGATCGGCAGCGCGAGGCGCAACGTGTACTCCAGTTCGCCGGTCCGCTCCACCGACAGCAGCGGCTCTTCGTCGTCGACGACGCCGTCCAGCGGGTCGCGCCCCCGGTAGAGGCTTTCGGCGACGTCCAGCAGGGCGGTCGCGCCGACCGGTTCGGCGGCCCGGTGCTCCACCGCGGTCACCGAACCGAGGTCGGCCAGCTCGGCGAGCACGGCGTCCTGCTCGGTCCGGCGGGTGCGCAGCCAGTCGGCGGCCGGCCCGCGGTCGGCGCCGGGGTCCGGCACGACCCGGTTGGCCACCACGCCGTCGACCCGGATGCCCTGGAGCGCGAGCGCCGTCACGGTCCGCCGGGTCTCCGCCGCGACGACCCGTTCGGGGGTCAGCACGAGCCGCACGCTGGTCGTGGGCGAGGTCAGCAGGCCGCGCAGCTGCTCCAGGTTCTCGGCGAGCCGGCCCAGCGCGTCGGCGGTGGCGTCCCACTTCTCCACCGTGCCGCTGCCGGCGACGCCGGCCAGCAGCCCGCGCACCACGCGCCGGTGGGTGGGGAACAGCCGTTCCAGGTAGGAGGCGAACGCCTCGGGCAGCGCGAGCAGCCGCAACGTCTCGGCGGTCGGACCGCAGTCCACGACCACCACGTCCCACGGCCCGGTGCCGGCCAGCCGCTGCACCTCCGACAGCGCCAGCAGCTCCTCGACGCCGGGCAGGACGGTGAGCTCCTCGGCGTCCAGCTCGTCGACGCCCGCGCCGGCGAGCACGGTCCGCAGGTGTCCGCGCAGGTCCCGCCACGCGTCGTCGACCAGCGCGCGGGGGTCGATCTGGGCCGCGTGCAGGACCCCGGCCGACCCGGCGCCGTCGATCTCGCTGACGTGCGCGGTCAGCGGCACGCCGAGCGCGTCGCCCAGCGAGTGGGCCGGGTCGGTGGACACGACCAGCGCCTTGCGACCTCCCGCGGCGAGCGCGGTGGCGGTGGCGGCGGCCAAGGTCGTCTTGCCGACCCCGCCCTTACCGGTGAAGAGCAGCAGGCGGGCGCTCATCCAGCGTTTTCCACCCGGCGCTTGAGCTCCTTGAGCGCGGTGTCCATGATCATCTTCTCGGCCTTGCGCCGGAACAGGCCGATCATGGGCACGACCAGCTGCACCGACAGCGTGTAGGTGACCTCGGTGGAGCCGCCCTTGGGGGTCAGCGCGTAGCTGCCCTCCTGCGACTTCTGCATCTGGCCCTTGACCAGGTGCCACGAGATGCGGCTCGGCGACCACTCGTCGTAGGCGAGCACGTACTCGTCCTTGATCGGGCCCTGGTCGATGTTGAACTTGACCTGCGCCGCCCGGCCGTCCGCCCCGGTCTCCAGCACCTCGGCGCGCTTGATCCCGTTGGCCCACTGGGGGTAGGCGTCGAAGTCGGCGATGACCGCCGCGATCTCCTCGGGCGTCGCGTCGATGACGATGGACTGGGTGGACTCGTCGGCCATGTCGGGGAGGCTACCCGGTGGTTCGGCTCACCAACGCAGGACGTGCGGCGTGCGCGTGCGCTGGAAGTGGCCGACGTTGACGCACTCGGTCCAGCCGACCCGCGCCCGGCGCGCCATCGGCTGGTGCACGTGCCCGAACACCGACCACCGCGGCCGGTCGCGCTCGATCACCTTCAGCAACGACGTCGAGCCCAGCTCGGGCCGGCGGGCGACCACGTCGTAGGTCAGCTCGGCCACGGCGGGCGGCACGTGGGTGCACAGCACGTCCACCTCGCCCAGCCCGGCCAGCGCCGCGCCGAACTCCTCCTCGGTGCGCAGGTAGGGCCGCCACGGGCCGCGCCGGTTGGGCACGAAGCCGGGGTGCAGCAGCGCGCCGCCCGCGAAGCCGAACCGCAGCCCGCCGATCTCGGCCACCTGCCCGTCCAGGACGTGCACGCCGTCGCGGGCGAACAGCGGCCACAGCTCCGGGCTGTCGACGTTGCCCGGCGTGGCGTAGGTGGGCGCGCTCATCACCGCGAACATCGCGGTGTACTGCTCCATGATCGCCTCTTGGACGACGTCCGCGGCGTTGTCCAGGCTCTCCCACAGCGACCGCATGTAGCGGACCGTCTCGGCGCCGAACCGGCCGCGCCGCAGCCGGGCGAACACCTCCACCTTCTCCGCTCCGAAAACCTGGCCCAGGATGCCCTTGCCGTGGTCGTGGTAGTCGACGAAGTCGACCAGGTCACCCAGCACGACCAGCGCGTCGGCGCCGTCACCGGCGCGGGCGAGGGCCTCCGCGTTGCCGTGGACATCCGAGACGACGTGAACGCGCACAAGACCCAAATCTACGGCAGGACCGGTGGCACCCCGGGTGCCCGACCGTCCTCCAAGATCAGTTTGAGGCCGAGTGACACCTGCTTGGCGGCCAACTGGCGGCGGCGCACCTCGCGGCGGGTGCGCTTGTCGGACGCGCCGCCCGGCAAGTCGGCACGCAGGAAGTAGTGCAGCAGGGTGCCGTCCAGGACCGGCTCCAGCCACACCTCCATCGTTCCGACCAGCGCGCCTGCGACCGTCCAGCGCAATCCCTCGGTCCCCCGATCGGCGTACACCTCGAGGGACAGGTCGGGCCAGAACTCCGCCCACGCGGCGGGCGGGGCGAAGGCCGCGGCGACCACCGCCGGGGGCACTGCGAGGAACGTCTCGTCCACGACGTCGACACTGGGCACGGGTGAGGAGAGTGCCACGACACGGTTACGGAAACGCGGGCCGGCCTGGTGTATCGCCGGAATCACAGGCTAGGTTTCCCCACCGGTAACAAACAATCGTCCGGAGGTCGACGTGCGCGAGTTCAGCGTCCCCGCCACCGCCACTGTGGCTGCCGAGGAGAACCTCACCGACATGGTGTGGGCGAACGCGGAGCGCTTCGGCAACGCCGTCAGCTTCCGCCGCCGCGTGGACGGGACGTGGGTGGACGTCACCGCCCGCGACTTCGCCGCGCAGGTCCTCGCGGTCGCCAAGGGGTTGATCGCGGCCGGGCTCGAACCCGGCGAGCGGGTGGGTCTGATGTCCAAGACCCGCTACGAGTGGACCCTGCTCGACTTCGCCATCTGGCACGCGGGCGGCGTCGTCGTGCCGATCTACGAGACCTCCTCGGCCGAGCAGGTCGAGTGGATCCTGTCCGACTCCTCGGCCAAGGCCGTGTTCGTGGAGACCTCCGAGCACCGCGCCACGGTCGACTCCGTCGTGGCGGGTCTGCCCGAGGTGCGGCACGTGTGGCAGGTCGACGGCCCCTCCGGCGACGCGGCGGGCGCGATCGACGAGCTGACCGCGCTGGGCGCGTCGGTGTCCGACGACGACGCGCGCGCACGGCGCAAGGTGGTCGGCGCGGACGACACCGCGACCATCGTCTACACCTCCGGCACCACCGGCCGGCCAAAGGGCTGCGAGCTGACCCACCGCAACCTGCTGTCCGAGGTGCGGGGCGGGATCACCGCGTTCCCGCAGCTCATGCAGGCCGGGAACTCGCTGCTGGTGTTCCTGCCGCTGGCGCACATCCTGGCCCGCGCCCTGTCGGTGTGCGGCGTCTACACGCGGGTCACCATGGGCCACACGGCCGACGTGAAGAACCTGGTGGAGGACCTCCAGTCGTTCCGGCCCACGTTCGTGGTGGCCGTGCCGCGCGTGTTCGAGAAGGTCTACAACGGCGCGAAGCAGAAGGCGCACGCGGCGGGCAAGGGCAAGATCTTCGACGCCGCCGAGGCGACCGCGGTGGCCTACAGCCAGGCGCTGGACACCGGCACCGTCGGCCTGGGCCTCAAGCTCAAGCACGCGCTGTTCGCCAAGCTCGTCTACAGCAAGCTCCAGGCGGCGCTGGGCGGCCGGTGCACCAACGCGGTGTCCGGCGGCGCGCCTCTCGGCGAGCGGCTGGCGCACTTCTTCCGCGGCATCGGCGTGCCGGTGCTGGAGGGCTACGGCCTCACCGAGACCAGCGCGGCGGCGTGCGTGAACACGGCGGCGGCGTTCCGCGTCGGCACCGTGGGGCGTCCGGTGATCGGCACGTCGATCCGCATCGCCGAGGACGGCGAGATCCTGATCAAGGGCGACATCGTGTTCCGCAGCTACTGGAACAACGAGCAGGCGACGTCGGAGGCCCTGGAGGACGGCTGGTTCCACAGCGGCGACATCGGCGAGCTGGACTCCGACGGCTTCCTCAGGATCACCGGCCGGAAGAAGGAGATCATCGTCACCGCGGGCGGCAAGAACGTCTCGCCCGCCGTGCTGGAGGACCGCCTGCGCGCCCACCCGCTGATCAGCCAGTGCATGGTGGTCGGCGACGCGCAGCCGTTCATCGGTGCGCTGATCACCATCGACCCCGAGTTCTTCCCGGCGTGGAAGGAGCAGAACGGCAAGTCGTCGTCGGCGACCGTGGCCGAGATGGTGGACGACGAGACGCTGCTCGCCGAGATCCAGGCCGCGGTGGACGAGGCCAACCAGGCGGTGTCCAAGGCGGAGGCGATCAAGAAGTTCCGCATCCTGCCGGTGGACTTCACCGAGGCGGGCGGCGAGATGACGCCGAGCCTGAAGCTGCGCCGCTCGGTCGTCGCCTCGACCTACAAGCAGGACATCGAAGCCATCTACGCCCGCTGACCCCGCCGCGAGGTCGGGGGCGGCGCCCACCGGACACAGACGAGTGGCCCGCACCGAAGTGCGGGCCACTCGACCCCCAGTGATCGCGTATCCGCTGACGCGGACCCGAGAAGTTCTGTTGTCCCGGTCCCCCAACCGGGACTTTTCATAGACTGCCGCAGCGCGCTGTCGTATCGCTGACGCGGTGATGACTCGTGCCGTCAGCGCTCGCCTAGGCTGTGCCCCGGGGAGGCGGAACGAGGGGACGCAGACGGATGGGCGCTGGGCCGTGGTTCGGCCTTCTCGGCCCGCTTGAAGTGCGCATACAGGGTCAACCGGTGCCCGTCCGGGCGGGCAAGCACCGGGCGTTGCTGGCTGCCCTGTCGTTGCGCGCCGGCCGGGTCGTCTCAATTGGCGAGCTGGTGTCCTTCCTGTGGGGCGGCGACCCGCCCGCCCGCACCCGCGGCACGTTGCAGACCTACGTCATGCGGCTGCGGCAGCTGCTGGGCGACCCGTCGCTGATCCGGACCACTTCGGACGGCTACCGGTTGGTCGTGCCTCCGGAGCAGGTGGACGTGCACCGGTTCACCACCACGGCGGGCCTCGCGCGGCAGGCGGCGCAGTCCGGGCACCTGGCCGACGCCGCCGAGCTGTACGCCGAGGCGCTGGCGCTGTGGCGCGGGCCGGCGCTGTCGGACGTGCCGTCGGAGGCGTTGCGCGACGACGAGGTGCCGCGGCTGGCCGAGCGGCTTCTGGTGGTGCACGAGGAGCGCAACGACGTCGAGCTGGCGCTGGGCAACCACGAGCGGCTGGTGCCGGTGCTGCGGTCGTTGACCACCGACCACCCGCTGCGCGAGCGGTTCTGGGCGCAGCTGATGGTGGCGCTGTACCGGGGCAGCCGGCAGGCCGAGGCGCTCGAGGCGTTCCGGCTGGTCGACCGGCTGCTGGGCGAGCAGCTGGGCATCGAGCCGGGCGCGGCGCTGCGCGAGCTGCACCAGGCGATCCTGGTCGGCGACCCGAGCCTGGCCGCGCCGGCCGAGCAGTCGGACCCGGACGTGCCCGACCAGCTGCCACCCGACGTGCCGGGGTTCGTGGGCCGGGCCGAGCTGGTGGACCGGATCTCCCGGCTGATCGCGCCGGACGGGCCGCGCACCGCGGTGCCGATCGTGGCGCTGACCGGCGTGCCCGGGGTGGGCAAGACGGCGCTGGCCGTGCACGTGGCGCACCGGCTGCGCGAGCGGTTCCCGGACGGTCGGCTGTACGTGGACCTGCGCGGGTACGCGACGGGACCGGCCACGCCGGTGGTGGAGGTGCTGACCCGGTTCCTGCGGGCGCTCGGCGTGCCGCCGGAGCAGATCCCGGTCGACTCCGACGAGCAGAGCGGCCTGTTCCGATCGCTGCTGGCCGGTCGGCGGATGCTGCTGGTGCTGGACAACGCCGCCGCGCCCGACCAGGTGCGCCCGCTGCTGCCCGGTGCGGCGAGCTGCCCGGTGCTGGTGACCAGCCGGGACGACCTGCGCGGCCTGATCGCCGTGGACGGCGCCCGGCGGGTCGGGCTGGACGTGCTCGAGCCGCACGAGTCGCTGGCCGTGCTGCGGCGGTCCGGCCAGTCGGCGCAGGAGCTGGCGCGGCGGTGCGGGCACCTGCCGTTGACGCTGCACATCGCGGCGGCGTCGGTGGCGGGCGGTTCGGTGGCGCGGTACCTGGAGAGGCTGGGCGACCGGCGTCCGCTCGACCTGGCGCACGCCGCCCTGACGCCGGGCGCGCGGCGGCTGTTCGCGCTGCTCAGCGTGGTTCCGGGGCCGGACTTCAGCACCGAGGCGGCGGCGAACGCGGCCGAGCTGACCGTGCCGGAGGCCGCTGCGCTGCTCGGGCAGCTCAGCCGGGCGCGGCTGGTGAGCGCCGACGGCGGCCGGTACGCGTTCCACGACGAGCTGGCGCGGTTCGCCGCGGAGATGGCGGAGGCCGGGAACGAGGACGTGGCCGCGGCCCGGGTGCGGCTGCTGGAGTTCTACGTGCGCGCGGTGGACCACTGCGCGGAACTGCTGTACCCGGACCTGATGCGGTTGCCGACGCCCGCCGGGCGGGCCGTGCGGCTGCCGCGGATCGAGACGGCGGCGCAGGCGCGGGCGTGGCTGGACGCGGAGCGGGCGAACCTGACCGCGGCGATCCGGTCGGCGGCCGAACGGGGGCCTGCCGCGATGTCGTGGCGGCTGGCCGATGGGCTGCGCGGCTACCTGTGGATCGGCAAGCACGTCACCGAGTGGCTGTCGACCGCGCGGTACGGGCTGGACGCGGCGCACGAGCAGCGCGACGTGGCGGGCGAGGCGGCGATGCACCAGAACCTGGGCACGCTGCACTGGCGGCTCGGCGACTTCGAGACCTCCGTCGCGCACTACACGCGGGCCGTCGAGCTGCACCGGATGCGCGGCGACCTGGCGTCGGAGGCGGAGGTGCGCGGCAACCTCGGCGTGGTGCGGCTGGAGGCGGGCGACCTGGCGTCGGCGCGGGACGACCTGGAGACGTGCCTGGCGTTGAAGCGGGAGTCCGGCGGGCCGCGGTCGGGTGAGACGGGTGTGCTGACCGGGTTGGGCGTGCTGGCGATCGAGACCGGGGAGCTGGCCGAGGCGGTGGACCTGCTCGGCGAGGCGCTGGCGATCAGCGTGGAGCACGGGTTGCGGGGCAGCGAGATCACCGCGTTGACGTTGTTGGGCGTGGCGTCGCAGCTCATGGGCGAGCCGCAGCGCGCGCTCACCCACCTGTCCGAGGCGTTGCGGTTGGCGACGGAGTCGGGGTTCCGGGAGGCCGCGGCGCGGGTGCTGGAGAGCATCGCGTCGGTGCGGCTGGACTTGGGCGAGCACGCGGAGGCGTTGGAGCTGGCCGACCGGGCGTTGGCCGAGCTGCGGCAGGACGGCGACCAGCGGATCACGACGAACGTGCTGGTGGTGATGGCCTCGGCGAACCGCGGCCTCGGCTCGCTGCGCACCGCCGACGAGCAGTTCCAGCAGGCCCTGACCAAGGCCCGCCGGATCGGCTACCTGCCGGGCGAGGCGCGTGCCCTGGTCGGCCTGGCGGGCGTGCGCCGCCTGCTGGGCCAGGTCACGGAGGCGCGGGCCCTGGCCGCCCAGGCCGTGACGCTGACGTCCGACCTGGGCCTGCGCATCACCGAGCGCCACGCCCGCACCGAACTGGCCGCCGTCGACCACCTCCTGGGCGACGACGACCCGGCACGAACGTAGAACTCGGGGTACCTGAGCGTTCGACTCTCGGGACCCGAGCGTTCGACTCTCGCGCGTGTCCTACGTTCAGCACGCGAGAGTCGAACGCTCAGGTCCCGAGAGTCCTACGTTCAGGACCCGTGAGTTGAACGCTCAGGTGTTGATCAAGCCGGCCAGGCGGTCGGCCAGGTCGTCCCAGCGCCAGTTCGCGGTGACCCACTCACGACCCGCCGCGCCCATCTTCGCCGCGGTGCCGGGGTCGGCCAGCAGGGCGGCGACCGCGTTGGCCACCTCCGCCACCTCGCGCCCGTCCACCACCCGACCCGTCACGCCGTCCCGCACGGTCTCCGGCGCCCCGCCCGAACGCCCCGCCACGACGGGCAGCCCGGTCGCCGACGCCTCCAGGTACACGATCCCCAGGCCCTCGACGTCCAGCCCGCGCCCCCGCGTCCGGCACGGCATCGCGAACACGTCACCGGCGTTGTAGTGCGCGGGCAGCTCCTCCCACGGCACGGACCCGGTCAGCACCACGTGCTCCGACACGCCGACCGACGCCGCCAGCCGCTCCACCGCCCCCCGGTACGGCCCGCCGCCGACCAGCAGCAACGCCGCGCCGGGCACCTGCCGCCGGATCTCCGGCAACGCCCGCACCAGCACGTCCTGCCCCTTGCGCGGCACGAGCCGCGACACGCACACCACCACCGGCCGGTCGCCCAGCCCGTACCGGGCGCGCATCTCCTCCCGAGCCGCCGACGACGGCGCGAACACCGACGTGTCCACCCCGGACGGCAGGTGCTCCAACGCCGCCATCGGGCCGAACGCCGCCGCGAACCGCGACCGCGTGTACCGGCTCACGAACGTCACCACGTCCACGTCCGACCCGATGCGCCGCAACGCCTGCCGCGCACCCGGCAGCATCGACCACCCGACCTCGTGCCCGTGCGTGGACGCCACCACCCGGGACGCGCCCGCGGCACGCAGCCGTGACGTCATCAGGGCCAGCGGAGCCGCCGCCCCGAACCACACGGCGTCACAGCGCGCTCCACGCAGGATGTCCGACGCCCGCCGCACGACGTCCGGCGTGGGCAGCATCAACGTCCCGGGGTGCCGCACCACCTCGAACGGCTGCACGGCGTCGAACTCGGGGTGCGAGCCGGACGACGACTGCCACGAAGGCGCGTACACCACGAGCTCCGGCAGCCGCACGGCCAACGCGTGCAGGTAGGACTGGATTCCGCCGGGCCGTGGCGGGAAGTCATTGGTCACCAGCAAGGTCCGACGCACGCGACCACGTTACGGGAACGTCCGCCGCAGGAAGTCCTGCCACCCGCGCACCAGCGCCGCGGTGTCCCCGCCGGTGGCCTCCAGCAGCACGCCGTCCACTTCGGACGCCCGAACCCGCGCCAGCCGCCGGTGCAGCGCGACCAGCCCCGGCTCGCCCAGCGACGCCGCCAGGTACAGGTTCACCGACCACGCCTGCTGGTAGGCCAGCTCCATCGCGTCACCGCGGAAGTCGGCGTCCGACGGCAGCGCGGCCGGCACGGACCGCCGCACCTGCGCGGCCAGCAGCGGCGCGGCCCTGGTCGGCGGCACGTCGCTGCGCCGGTAGCCCACGTAGTCCGCGAACCCCTCCAGCACCCACATGGGCGCGCCGTCGACGGTCTCACCGCGCGTGGCGACGTGCGTGATCTCGTGCCGCAGCAGCACCCGCAACGACAGCGGCGACAACGCGCCCGCGCTGTCGGGGTTGAGCACCACCCGCTGGCCCCGCGCCGTGTGCGTGTCCGGGTCCACCCGGTCGGCCACCGCGACGCCCGCGATCGCGCCGGTGGCGAACCCGGGTCCGACGAGCGCCACCATCTCCTCCGGGCTCGCGGGGACCAGCACGGCCACCTGACGCGCCCACGCCTGGCCCCACACCTCGGTCACGGCCGTCACGGCGCCGTCCAGCTCGGCCAGCGCCCGTGCGGCCAGCGCCTCACCGCCGGGGTGGCTCAGCACGAACCCGCCGGTGCCGGTGAGCACGTGGCACGGCCCGAAGTCCCACGGCCCGCGCCACGTGCGGCGGCCCGCCGGCTCCAGCGCGGTGTCGGAGTTGAGGTACCAGCGGCCGTCGCGCCGGGTGAACAGGTAGGCCATGCCCTGGCTGCTCGGCTCCACGTCCACGCCGGCGAGCCGGTAGCCCAGCCGCACGTCCGGCGCCCACACCTCGTCGGCGGCGGGCAGCGCCAGCCCGGACAGGTCGACCTCCCCGTCGAGCCGGTACTCCCACTCCGCCAGCGGCACGTGGGCGAGGTTGCGGAACAGGTCGAGCTGCCGTTGCCGGAACCCGGCGTCGGCCCCCGGGTCGAGCACGGCGCTGAACGCCGCCTCGTCCCGGTCCAGCACGGCTCGCGCGCGCTGGTCGAGCAACGCCGCGACGGCGTCCGCCCGGTGCGGAGCGGGTGGGGTCGTCGGCGCGACGGCCGTGACCAGTCCGACGAGGAACGTCACGGCCACCACCGCGGCCAGCACGACCCTGATGCGGCTCACGGGCCTCCAAAGTCATCGGCAGGGCCACCCTCGTGTCAAGGATGGCCCTGCCGGATGGGAGTTGTCAGCCCGCGATGCGCCGCATGGCGTAGATCGTGCCGGGGTTCTCCAGCGGCACGACCTTGACCGGGACGCCGTCGGTGGACGCGTGCACGACCCGCGCGTTGTCCACCGCCATGCCCACGTGGTTGCCGCCGTTGTAGATGATCAGGTCGCCCGCCTGGACCTCGGAGCGGCTGACCGCCCGCCCGGCGCCCGCCTGGCCGCCGGAGGTGCGCGGGATCGTCACGCCGGCGTAGGCGTAAGCCTTCGACGTCAGGCCCGAGCAGTCCCAGCGGTCCGGGCCGGTCCCGCCGTACAGGTACATGTCGCCCTGCTGGTCCAGCGCGAACTGCAGCGCGACGCCCGCCGCGCCCGCGGGCACGTTGGCGGTGACCTTCGGGCCGGTGTTGGTCAGCGTGTTGCGCTCCTGCGCCGTCAGCCGGTTGAGCTGGTCCTTGACCTCGGTGATCTGGCCCTGGAGCTCGTCGTTGCGCTTCTTGATGTCGTCGGCGATCTTGGTCGCCTCGTCCGTCGCGGCCTGCGCGCGGGACTGGGCGTCGGCCGCCTTCTGCCGCGCGTCCTCGGCGGCGTCGACCGCGCCGGAGAGCCGTTCGAGCGACTCGTTGTTGTCCGACGCGAGCACGCCGAGCGCGGACATGCGGTTGAGGAAGTCCTGCTGGGAGTCGGACACCAGCAGCGCCGACAGCTGGTTGAACCGCGCGCCCTCGAACGACGCCTCGGTCAGCTTGTCGACCTGGACCCGGAAGGTCTCCTCGTCGGCCTTGGCCTGGTCGCCCGCCTGGGTCGCCTGCGCGAGGTCGGCGTTGGCCTTGTCCAGCTCGGCCTGGTTGGCGTTGCGCTGCTCTTCGGCGCGCAGCAGTTCTTCGTTGAGCTTGGTCGCCTGCTCGGCGAGCTCGTTGTACTTCTTCAGCGCCTCGGAGGCGTTCGCGGGGGTGTTGGGCTGGGCTCCGGCGGGTACGGGCAGAGCGCCCACCGCGGCAGCGGCCACCGCCGTGGCCGCCATCGCCCCGCGCAGTCCGCGCTTGAGTCGTTGCGACGCCACAGTCGCGTGTGTCTCCTTCGTCTGATCCCGCCTGCCGACCGGGCGCGTGACGCGGCCCGGCGCACCTCTGGTGAGAGATTCCGGCTCGGCTCCCCGACAGGCCGATTCGGCGGTGAACCCGCGTCGCGGCCCAGGATGGACCACTGCCCGCCGCGAGATCTCGGCTAGGTTACGAAAAGTGAGTCCCGGCGTCCACTAGCGGGGCACGGAAATCACGCCGAGTTCACCTTGGTTCACGATCGGCCTAGCTGTGACCTGGTCGTGTGACCACCGGTGGTGTTAAAAACACGATCTGGGTCACACCCGGCCCAGGCGGGCCAGCAGCACCGCGGACGGCACCGGGTGCGCGCCCCGCCGTCGGACGGAGTCGGCCACCGCCCGGTCGGACGTCACCACGACCACCGGACGGCCCTCCGGCTCGGCGGTCACCAACGCCCGGATCACGTCGTCGGCCAGCACCCCCGGATCGCTGAACAGCACCCGCACCCCGCGCGGCGCGGACGTCGGCACGGCCACCACGCCCGCCCCGTCGAACACCAGCGTCACCTCCGCGCCGGTGCGCGCCGCCAGCACGGCCAACTGGTGCACCAGCCGGTCCCGCTGGTCGGACAGCGACAGCTCCGGGTAGCCGGTCTTGGTGACGTTGTAGCCGTCCACGATCAGGTGCACGGCGGGCAGCGCCAGCAGCCGGTCCAGCGCCGCCGGGTCCTCCACCCGGCCGACCGCGCCCTGCGCCGCGCTCGCGCCCCGGACCAGGTCCGCCGGTCGCGGTCCCGCGCCGCCCAGCGCCAGCTCGCGGCGCAGGCCGTTCACCGCGCCGTCCAGCGTGTCGACCAGCAGGGCCAGCCGCACCTCGTCGGCCTGCCGCGCCTCCTTGGCCGACTGGCGGGCCACCTCGGCGTCCGACTCGGCCCGCTGCGCCTTGGCGCGCTCGTGCTCGGCGCGTTCGCGCTCGCGGTCCCGTTCGGCGGTCAACCGGCGCAGGGCGGCCTCGGCCTCGGCCCGCACCCGGTCCGCCTCGACCGCCGCCGCCTCGGCGCGGTCCTTCGCCTCCCGCAGCCGCACGCCCTGCTCGCGCAATCGTTTGCGCAGCCGTTCCAGCTCGGCCTCGGACGCCTCGCGGATCTTGTCCACCGCGCCGCCCGCCTCGGCCCGCTCGGCCTTGAGCCGCTCCAGCTCCGCCTCGAGCCGTTCCGCCCGCTGCACGGCCAGGTCGCGCTCCGCGCGCAGCGCCGCGTCCGCCGCGCGCCTGCCGACCAGCTCGATGAAGTGGGACGCGACCTCCTCGCCCTGCAGGACCGCCGCCGCCCCCGCCGCCACCGGGTCGGGCGAGGTCACCTCGAGCACCGCCGGCCGGTTGCGCCGCAGCCACTCGACCACGGCCGCCCGGAAGGTCGCCGACGACTTCAGCCCGCCGATGAGGGCGGGCGCGCCCAGCCGGGCCCGCTTGGTCGGCGCGAACCGCGCCACCGCGCGCAGCGACTGCGGGACGTCCACCTTCGCCATGTCGCCCAACGCGTCCGCGCTCAACTCCGCGAGCCGCGCGCGCAGCGGCTCGGGCAGCGCCGACCAGTCCACAGTGGACTCGACGGCCTGGTCCGGCACCAGGTCGTCAGCGCCCTCGGGCGGCTCGATCGGCTCTTGCACCCGTACAGGCTAGCCCTGCTCCATCGCGCCGCCGCCCTCGATCACCGCTGCTGCGCGCCGGCGAGGTCGTGGCCGCGGAGCAGCGGCGATCAAACATGTCGGTGGACTTGGCTACGGTGCGCGGCGATGACTACTCAGCTCACGTTCGACGAACTGGGCACACCGCTGCGCGAGACCACGTTCGTCGTGTTCGACCTGGAGACCACCGGCGGCCGGGCGGACGAGGACGCGATCACCGAGATCGGCGCGGTCAAGGTGCGCGGCGGGCGGGTGATCGGCGAGTTCGGCACCCTCGTCGACCCCGAGCGGGGCATCCCGCCGCAGGTCGTGGCGCTGACCGGGATCACCCAGCTGATGGTGACCGGCGCGCCGCGGCTGGCCACGGTGCTGCCCGCGTTCCTGGAGTTCGCCGCCGGCGCGGTGCTGGTGGCGCACAACTCCGGCTTCGACGTGGGCTTCATCAAGGCCGCCTGCGCCCGGCACGGCTACACCTGGCCCAAGCCGACCGTCGTCTGCACGGTGAAGCTGGCCCGCCGGGTGCTGAGCCGGGACGAGGCACCCAGCTGCCGGCTGTCGGCGCTGGCCCAGCTGTTCGGCGTGGCCGAGCAGCCCAACCACCGGGCGCTCGTCGACGCCCGCGCCACCGTCGAGGTGCTGCACCACCTGCTGGAGCGCGTCGGCTCGGTCGGCGTGCACTCGCTGGAGGAGCTGGTCGCCTACCTGCCCGAGGTGACGCCCGCGCAGCGGCGCAAGCGGACCCTGGCCGCGCACCTGCCGTCCACCCCGGGCGTGTACCTGTTCCGCGGCCCGTCCGAAGAGGTGCTCTACGTCGGCACGGCGTCCGACCTGCGGCGGCGCGTAAGGCAGTACTTCACGGCCAGCGAGGGGCGCAAGCGGCTGAGGGAGATGGTGTCGCTCGCGGTCCGGGTCGACGCGGTGGAGTGCGCGCACTCGTTGGAGGCGGAGGTGCGGGAGCTGCGGCTGCTGACCGCCCACAAACCCGCCTACAACCGCCGGTCGAAGAACCAGGGGCAGGCGTGGTGGCTCGTGCTGACCGACGAGGCGTTTCCGCGCCTCTCCGTGGTCCGCACGCCGCGTGAGGGGGCGTTCGGCCCGTTCCGGTCCCGGCGGCTGGCCGAGACGGCCCTGGAGGCGCTGCTGGAGGCCGTGCCGCTGCGGGCGTGCTCGATCCGCATCCCGGCGCGCAACGCCTCCGCCACCCCGTGCGCGCTGTTCGAGCTGGGCCGGTGCAAGGCCCCGTGCGCGGGCCGGCAGTCGGTGGACGACTACTCCCCCGCCGCTTCGGCTTTCCGCCGGCTGGTCGCCGGGGCGGACGTGACGCCGCTGCACGGCATGACCGCGCAGATCGACGCGCTCGCCGCCGCGCACCGCTTCGAGGACGCCGCCGCCCGGCGCGACCGGATGTCGTCGCTGGTGCGGTCGTTGGACCGGGCGCAGCGGCTCGCGGGGCTGGCGGCGTTGCCGGAGGTGGTGGCGGCGCGCCCGGACGGCGCCGGCGGGTGGGAGTTCGCCGTGGTGCGGCACGGGCGGCTGGCGTCAGCGGGGGTGGCGCGGCGGGGCGTGCGGCCGATGCCGGTGGTGGACGCGCTGGTGGCGTCGGCGGAGACCGTGGTCCCGGGCGAGGGCCCGCTGTTCGGCGCGCCCGCCGAGGAGGTCGGCGTGGTGCTGCGGTGGATCGACCGGCCGGGCACCCGGCTGGTCCACTGCGACCGCCCGTGGACCTCCCCCGCGTTCGCCGCCGGCTCGTGGCGGGAGTGGGTGGCCCGCGCCGAGGCCGGTCGCGACCAGTACCGGGTGGCGGGCCACTAGCATGTGGGCGGTCGATACCCCGACGACTTGTGGAGGACCGCTGTGATCACCGCGATCGTGCTGATCCAGGCCGCCGCCGAGACCATCCCGGACGCGGCGCAGGCGATCGCCGACATCGAGGGCGTCACCGAGGTCTACTCGTGCGCCGGCGACGTCGACCTGATCGCCCTGGTCAAGGTCGCCCGGCACGAGGACCTGGCCGACCTGGTGCCCGGCCACATCTCCAAGGTGCCCGGCGTGCTGAACACGGACACCCACATCTCGTTCCGGTCGTACTCGAAGCGCGACACGGACGCGGCGTTCGCCATCGGCCTCGAAGACGCCTGACCCGAGGACGCTGACCCGGGACGTCTGGTCGGAAGGCACCTGATCGGACGACCCCGCACCGGCCGGAATTGTCAGACCCGGCCGGCAGGATGAAAAACAGGGATCCCCTGGGCGGGGACCCCCGCGAAGCACGCGCTCGACGGGCCGCCGCAGCACGTCAGGCGGCTCAGCGGTCGTGCCGCAGCCACTCGTCGAGCACGGTGAAGTCGGCGTCGGTCAGGCCGAGGCGGGGGTCGACGCGGTGCAGGAGCGCGGCACCCCGGTGATGGGCGGCCACCCAGGCGCGGTCCCGGGTGGTGATGTCGTCGTCGACCCAGGCGAAGTGGCGGCCAGCGGCCCAGGCGACCAGTGCCGGTGTCTTCCAGTGCACGCCTGCGGGCGGCTCCTCCTCCGGCCACGGCACGACCGGCAGCGGCGGGAAGCCCAGCAGGGGTGAGACGGACTCGTTCGCGTCCTCCTGCCACGTCGTCGCCCACACCAGGTCGCACTGCAACGCGGCCAGCCGCCGGCCGTGATCGGGGTTCACCCTGGTCAGGAGGGGGTTCCCCGAGGCCGGAACGGGCCCGTGGGTCAGGTGCCCGACGCCGCCGAACGGGATGAGCGGACCGTCCACGTCGAGGAAGAGCAGCGGACGCGTGGGCACGCCGCACCTTAACGGGAAAGCCCCGCACCGGAACCGGTGCGGGGCCTCCACGACGAACGGACGGGTCAGTCCTCCGGCTGAGCCGGCTTCCCGGCCAGCTCGCCCGCCGGCTTGTTCTCGCCGGACAGGGCGTCCGCCGACACACCGCGCTCGGCCCGCGCACGGGCCAGGGCGGCGGTCTCCTCCACCGGGTCCGGGGTCAGGAAGCTGCCCGGCACCGGGTGCCCGGCCGAACCCAGCTTGTTCATCTTCTTCGGCACCGACGCGCCCTGGTAGGCCAGGGGCAGCGGGTGGCCGTGGTCGTCCACCGGGCCCAGCGGCTGGTGCACCTCGATGAACTCGCCGTGCGGCAGGCGCTTGATGATGCCCGTCTCGACACCGTGCTCCAGCACCTCGCGGTCCGCGCGCTGCAACCCGATGCAGATGCGGTAGGTGATGAAGTACGCCAGCGGCGGGACCAGGAGCATGCCGATGCGGCCGATCCAGGTCATCGCGTTCAGCGAGATGTCGAACTTCATCGCGATGATGTCGTTGCCGCCCGAGAGCAGCAGCACCATGAAGTACGAGATCGCCATGGCACCCAGCGACGTCCGGACCGGCACGTCACGGGGGCGCTGCAACAGGTTGTGGTGTGCGTAGTCCTTGGTCATCTTGCGCTCGATCCACGGGTACACCGCGGCGAGGCCGGTCAGCAGCGGCAGACCGAGGATGAACGGCAGGAACGGCGCCGGCACCGTGTAGTTGCCCAGGTAGAGCTCCCACGCGGGCCACAGGCGGATCAGGCCGTCGGTCCAGCCCATGTACCAGTCGGGCTGCACGCCCGCCGACACCTGCGACGCGTTGTACGGGCCGAAGTTCCAGATCGGGTTGATCTGGAAGACGCCGCCCATGATCGCCGTCACGGCCACGACCACGGCGAAGAAGCCGCCGCCCTTGGCCGCGAACACCGGCATGATGCGCACGCCGACGACGTTGGTCTCCTTGCGGCCGACGCCGGGGAACTGGGTGTGCTTCTGGTACCAGACCAGGCCCACGTGCACCGCGATCAGCGCCAGGAGGATGCCGGGGATGAGCAGGATGTGCAGCGAGTAGAGCCTCGGGATGACCTCGGTGCCCGGGAACTCGCCGCCGAACAGCAGCCAGTTGGTCCACGTGCCGACCACCGGGATCGAGATCAGCAGCGCCGCCATCACCCGCAGGCCGGTGCCGGACAGCAGGTCGTCGGGCAGCGAGTAGCCGAGGAAGCCCTCGATCGCGCCCAGCATGAACAGCACGATGCCGATGACCCAGTTGATCTCACGCGGGCGCCGGAACGCGCCGGTGAAGAAGATCCGGAACATGTGCACGACGATCGCGCCCATGAACAGCAGCGCGGCCCAGTGGTGCACCTGGCGGACGAACAGGCCGCCGCGCACCTCGAACGAGATCTGCAGGGTCGATTCGAACGCCCGGGACATCTCGATGCCCTGGAGGTTGACGAAGCTGCCGTTGTAGACGACCTCCTCCATGGAGGGGTCGAAGAACAGGGCCAGGTACGTGCCCGACAGCAGCAGCACGATGAAGCTGTACATCGCGATTTCGCCGAGCAGGAACGACCAGTGCGTCGGGAAGACCTTGTTCAGCTGCTTCCGCATGCCGGAAGCAACGTGATACCGGTCGTCAGCCCACTTGGCGGCGCCACCCGCCAGGCGGGCGCCCGCGCCCTGCCGTTTCGTCGGCGTGGTGATGCCGCTCATGACTTACGCTCCCAGAACGCCGGACCCACGGCCTCGATGAAGTCGCCGCGGGCAATCAAGTATCCGTCCTCGTCAACCGTGATCGGAAGCTGCGGCAGCGCACGGGTCGCCGGGCCGAACCGGGGCTTGCCGTAGTGGAAGACGTCGAACTGCGACTGGTGGCAGGGGCACAGGAGCAGGCCGGTCTGCTGCTCGTACAGCGAAGTCGGGCACCCGAGGTGCGTGCAGATCTTCGAGTACGCGTAGAAGTCGCCGTAGTTGAAGTCCTCCTGGCCGGCGCGCTTGACCACCGACTGGCCGGGGCGCAGGCGGATGAGCATGACCGGGCTGTCGGCCCGCTTCAGTGCGTGGACCAGGGCTTCTTCGTCGTCACGGTCCGACTCGCGGAACGGGAACACCGTTTCGAAACCACCGGCGTCGAGGTCCTCGGGGCGGACCAGCGCGACCTCGTGGAAGTCGCCCGTGTGCCGGCGCAGGTAGACCTTCTCGCCGTTCTCGGACTTCCACGCGGTGTGCCAGAGCGAGTCCTTGGAGTCGCTGTTCGCCCACGGGTTGCGGATCAGGCCGCCCACGCCCACGGCGAGCACGCCGAGGCCGAACACACCGGCACCCAGGCCCGCCGTGCGCTTGATGAGCGACCGGCGGCCGATCGTGGACCGCTCGCCCGCGTCGGCCAGCTGGGCGATGACCGTGGCCTTGTCGACCTCGGACGAGCCGCCGTCGTGGCGCTGCTGGACCGACAGCTCCTCCGGGATGAACTTCTTCGTGTAGAGCAGCGCGCCCACGCCGAGGCCGAGGATCGCCAGGCCCAGCGTGAGGCCGATGACCGGCGTGTAGAGGCTGTACAGGAAGTGGTGCTCGGTGTTCGGAGCCTCGTACTTCCACGGCCACCAGAGGAACGCCACCAGGAACGCGAGGCCGGCCAGCGCCGAGATGGCGAACCACAGGGCCACCAGGCGCTCGGCGCGCTTCTCCGCGCGCGTGCCCTTGACCGGCCAGCGGTCCTCGTAGTGGACGATGTCCACGCCGTCCATGCGGGCGCCGAGCTTGACCAGCTCGTCCCGGCTCATCCCGGCGAGTTCCGCCTCGTCGGGCAGCTCGTTCGGCTTCACGCCGCTCATGCCTTGGCTCCGATCCAGAGGGTCACGCCGATCAGGGCGGCGATACCCACGATGAACGCGATCAGACCCTCCGATACCGGCCCGAGGCCGCCGAGGGGGGCGCCGCCGGGGTTGTTGTTCCCGTCGGTCACCGACTTGATGTAAGCGATGATGTCCTTCTTCTCCTCCGGCGTGAGCTGCCGGTCGGAGAACTTCGGCATGTTCTGCGGGCCCGTGAGCATCGCGGTGTACAGCTGCTCCTCGGACACGCCGTCGAGCTCGGGCGCGAACTTGCCGGACGACAGCGCCCCGCCGCGGCCGGTGAAGTTGTGGCACGCCGAGCAGTTGAGCCGGAACAGCTCGCCGCCGCGGGCCGGGTCGTCGCCGCGCAGCGCCTCACCGCGCTCCTCGGGCGTCTGCGGGCCGCCGCCGCGGGACTGGATGAACGCGCCGATCGCGTCCACCTCCTCCGGCGTGAACTTGGCGGGCTTGCGCTGCGCCTGCGCCTCCTGGCGGGCCATCGGCATGCGGCCGGACGACACCTGGAAGTACACGGCCGCCTCGCCCACGCCGATGAGGCTGGGGCCGCGGTCCTCGACGCCGTCGAGGTTCTTGCCGTGGCAGCTGATGCAGGTGTTGTTGTAGAGCTGCTCGCCCAGTCGCACCTGCGCCGGGTCGTCCTGCGCCTGCGCGGTCTGCGGCTGCGGCGCGAGGGCGCTGAACAGGAAGCCCGCGGCCAGCAGCGCGAAGCCCAGCGCGAGCAGGCCCGAGATCCGCCTGCGCAGCTTGGTGCTGCGCTTCCGGGCCCGTGTGGTGTTGGTGGTCATGTGTGCGGCAACCCTTGCTGGTGTGAGTTCGGGGTTCGAGCTGGTCAGGGCACGATGTAGATGACGGCGAACAAGCCGATCCAGACGACGTCGACGAAGTGCCAGTAGTACGACACGACGATCGCGGAGGTCGCCTGCGCGGGCGTGAACTTGCTCAGCTTCGTGCGGACCAGCAGGTAGCCGAACGCGATCAGGCCGCCGATCACGTGCAGGCCGTGGAAGCCGGTCGTCAGGTAGAAGACGGTGCCGTAGGCCGAGCCGGGGATCGTGGTGCCCTCGTGCACGAGGTTGATGTACTCACCGGCCTGACCGGCCACGAAGATCGCGCCCATGATCAGCGTCACGATGTACCAGCGACGCAGGCCGAACACGTCGCCGCGCTCGGCGGCGAACACGCCCCACTGGCACGTGAACGAGGACGCCACCAGGATGATCGTGAAGAACAGTGCGTAGGGCACGTTCAGGTGGGTCGGCTCTGGTGGCCAGTGCCCTTCGTTCTGGGCCTTCACCGTGAAGAACATGGCGAAGAGCCCCGCGAAGAACATGAGCTCACTGGACAGCCAGACGATCGTGCCGACGCTGACCATGTTCGGGCGGTTCAGCGAGTGCACGCGCTGGCCGATTGAGGGCGCTGCCGTTGTCACACGACGCATTATTGCTTGCAGGTTTTCGCCCCGCCCATCGGGTCCGGGGCACGTACGCAGGTCATCTGGGTCACACGCACGGTGAGGACGGTCATGGGGTTGTTGAGCCGGTTGCGTGATCGCCGGGCACGGCGGGGTGTACCCGCACTGGAGATCGATTCACCTGGTCTGACGGTCGTGGTGGAGGCGTTCGACGTCGCGGAGGCGGACTCGGCGGCGCTGGCGAGGTCGCCCCGGTGGCGGCCGGACGAGCCCGCAGTGCTGCGTCACCACCTGGAACTGCCGTCTGACCAGGTAGAACGTGCGCGCGAGCTGCTCGCGCCGGACGGGTGGGAGCTTCGTCACGACGGCCGCTGGCACGCGTTGCGGGTGCAGCGGCTGGACGCGTTGCACTGCGCTCAGGAGCGCGCCCGGATGGCGAGCCTGGCCCAGCGGCTCGGCGGCGACTGGATCGGGTGGGACGCACTTCAGGTCACGCATGGTCAGCCGGATAACATCGGGACCCACCTGGCACCCCGACCCGCCGGAGGATCGCGCGATGAGCACGCAGACGACCAGGATCCTGGTGTTCAGCCACCGCCCCGAGGTGCGTGAGACGATCATCACTGCGGTGGGTCGCCGTCCCGCGCCGGACCTGGGCCGCGTCGAGTACGTCGAGGCGGGCGCGATCGCCGACGTCCTCTACGAGATGGACAACGGGGGCGTCGACCTGGCGATCCTGGACGGCGAGGCGCAACCCACGGGCGGCATGGGCCTGTCCCGGCAGCTGAAGAACGAGATCACCGACTGCCCCCCGATCGTGGTCGCGGTGCGCCGCAAGGACGACCGGTGGCTGGCGACGTGGTCGCAGGCGGACGCGGTGCTGGTGCACCCGCTCGACCCGCTGGCGGCCGCCGAGACCGTGGCCGAGGTGCTGCGCTCGACGGCGTTGCCCGTGGTCCGGGGCTGATGTCGCCGTGGAGCGCACCTGGCCGTTACTGCTGAACCAGCTCGTCGACCGGGTCGACCTGTCGCAGGACGACACGGCGTGGGCGATGGACCAAGTGATGTCCGGTGCCGCGACGCCCGCGCAGATCGCCGCGTTCGCGGTGGCGCTGCGGGCCAAGGGCGAGACGCCCGAGGAGGTCGACGGCATCGCCACGATGATGCTCCGGCACGCCCGGCGGTTCACCGTGGACGTGCGGGCGGCGGACATCGTCGGCACCGGCGGTGACAGCTCCGGGTCGGTGAACATCTCGACCATGGCGGCGATCGTCACGTCCGCGGCGGGCGTGCCGGTGGTCAAGCACGGCAACCGCGCGGCGTCGTCCAAGTGCGGCACCGCGGACGTGCTCGAAGAGCTGGGCGTGGCCATCGACCTGCCGCCGCTGGGCGTGCAGCGGACGGTGGAGGAGCTGGGCATCGGGTTCTGCTTCGCGCCGGTGTTCCACCCCGGTTTCCGGCACGCGGGCGCGCCGCGGCGCGAGATCGGCATCCCCACGTCGTTCAACCTGCTCGGGCCGCTGACGAACCCGGCGCAGCCGCGGGTCGGCCTGGTGGGCTGCGCGCGGGTGGCGTTCGCGCCGCTGATCGCGGGCGTCTTCGCGCGGCGCGGCAACACCACGCTGGTGGTGCGCGGTGACGACGGGATGGACGAGATCACCACGACCACCACGACGTCGGTGTGGGTGGCCGACGGCGGCGAGGTGCGCACCGAGCGGATCGACCCGTCGGCGCTGGGCATCGCCCCGGCGCTGCCCGAGGACCTCAAGGGTGGTGACGCCTCGGTGAACGCCGAGGTGGTGCGCGAGCTGGTGGCCGGGAAGCCGGGTGCGGTGCGGGACGCGGTGCTGCTCAACGCGGCGGGCGCGGTCGCGGCGCACAGCGGGCTGTCGGGTGACCTGCACGCCGATCTCGCCGCCGGGTTGGGCCGGGCGGCGGAGGCGATCGACTCGGGCGCGGCGGCGGACCTGCTGCGGCGGTGGGCGGCGCGGTCGTCGGAGCTGAAGGCGGCTCTGGCGGACGCCTGAGCGGCTCCACCGGCCGCTGAACGCGCGCTGGGCGTCTCGGCGGCTCTACCTGCGCTCAGCGCTCGCTCGGTGACGCGACGGGGCCGCCGCCGGCGGCGGTCCCCGGCCGCTTAATGCCGCTCGGCGGTTCCAGCGCCCCTCAGCGGTCCCCTGGCGACGACCCGTCGCCGTAGGCGGCCACCGCGATGCGGGCGAACGAGCGGACGAGCGGGCCCGGGTCGGTGCCCGCCCAGGCGACGACGAGGCGGCTGGGCGGCCAGTCGACCAGCGGCACGGCCGTGAGACCTTCGGGCAGCGCGTGACCCATCGGCGCGAGCCCCACGGAGCCGTTCCACAGCACGGCTTGCAGGCACTCGTGGGCCGTGCGCACGACCGGCCCCTCGCGGTGCCGCCCGCCGCTCCAGTAGGCCAGCCAGACCGGGTCGGTGCCCTCCGGCAGCCGGAACCACCGGCGGTCGGCCAGCTCGTCC
The DNA here is from genome assembly GCF_044757065.1 of Actinosynnema sp. NPDC091369. NCBI lineage: Bacteria > Bacillati > Actinomycetota > Actinomycetes > Pseudonocardiales > Pseudonocardiaceae > Actinosynnema > Actinosynnema sp. NPDC091369. The sequence goes on from NZ_JBIVUG010000006.1 coordinate 216,625, forward strand.
GTGCGCACGCTCCCCCGGCCGGCCAGCGGGTCGTCCGCGCGCAGCACCACGCCGATCGGGTCGCTGCGCAGCACGTGCGTGACGATGCCCACGTCGTCGAACGGGGCCCTGGTGAGCGCGACGTCGACCAGGCCCGCCCGCAGCCCCGTGGTCGGGTCGGTGAAGTCCGCCTCGCGGATGTGGACCAGCACCCCGGGGTGCTGAGCGCGGTAGGTGGCGGCCAGCCGGGTGCCCACCTGCTCGGCGCTGTCGGCGAGCGTGCCGATCGTGATGGTCGCCGTGCCCGCCGCCGCGGCCACCTTGACGCGTGCCTGCTCGGCCTGCGCCAGCAACGTGCGAGCCTCGTCGTAGAGCGACGTGCCGGCCGGGGTGAGTGACACCCCGGCGGGTGAGCGGTGCAGCAGCACGTGACCGAGGTCGGTTTCCAGCTGCTTGATGGCGCGGCTGAGCGGCGGCTGGGTCATGTGCAGCCGGGCCGCGGCCCGCCCGAAGTGGAGCTCTTCGGCGACGGCGACGAAGTAGCGCAGCAGGCGGAGGTCCATCACCAGCGACGATACCGGCGCGGTATCGGCGGTGCGGCATCGGGCTTGGACGCCCCGCCACCGCCGCGGGTGGACTGGGTCGCATGACCGAACCGACACTGCCCGATCCCGCCGTCCGGGTGGCCAACGCCCGTGAGCTCGCCCGTGACCTGCTGGTCGTCCCCGACGGCGGGGTGCCGCTCGTGCCGAACATCGGCGTCATCGGCGGCACGCACTCCGTCCTCGTGGTGGAGACCGGCTTGGGCGTCGCCAACGCCGAGGCCGTGCTGGAGTTCGCGCTCGACCAGGCGCGGGGCCGCAGGCTGTACCTGACCACCACCCACTTCCACCCCGAGCACGCGTTCGGCGCGCAGGTCTTCGCGGGTGAGGCGACGTTCCTGCTCAACCGCGACCAGGCTGACGACCTGGAGCGCAAGGGCCCCGGCTACCTGGCGATGTTCCGCGGTCTGGCCGAGTCGGTCGAACGGCGGCTCGTGGGCGTCGAGCTCGCGCGGCCGGACTTCGTCTACGACCGCGAGCACGACCTGGACCTCGGCGGCCGGGTCGTGCGGCTGCGCGCCACCGGCCGCGCGCACAGCCGGGGCGACCAGGTGGTCCGGGTGCCGGACGCGGACGTGCTGTTCACCGGCGACCTGGTGGAGGCGGGCCAGTTCGCGATCTTCCCCTGGTTCCCGCCGCACGACACCGACGTGTCGGGCACCCGCTGGCTGGCGGTCGTGGAACGCCTCGTCGCGTCGGGCGCGCGCACGGTCGTGCCGGGTCACGGCGAGGTCGGCGACGCCCGGCTGCTCGCCGACGTCCGCGACTACCTGCGCCTGCTGCGCGACGAGACGTGGGCGCGCCGCGAGTCCGGGATGGACGAGGCGGCGATCGCCGAGGAGGTCGAGGCGCTGGTGGTCGGCCGGCACCCGGAGTGGGTCGGTCGCGAGTGGATCGGCAAGGGCGTCGGCTGCCTGTGCGCCGAGCACCCCGCGTGAGCGACCGAGACGACGGCCACCTTTTCACCGCCGCGCAACAGGGGCGGGTCATGCTGTTCCCATGCTCTACACGGTGATGAAACGAGTGGTGGCGCCCACGGCGCGGCTGGTCTACCGGCCGACGGTCGAAGGGCTGGAGAACGTGCCCGCCGACGGTCCGGTGATCCTCGCGCCGAACCACCTGTCGTTCATCGACAGCATCGTGATCCCCATGGTCGTGCCGCGCCGGGTCTCGTTCCTCGCCAAGGCCGAGTACTTCGAGGGCAAGGGCGTCAAGGGAGCCCTGTCGCGCTACTTCTTCGGCTCGCTGGGCCACGTCCCCGTGCGCCGCGGCCTCGGCCGGGCCGCCAGGGCGTCGCTGGACACCGCCAAGGACATCCTGGACGGCGGCGGCGCGTTCGCGATCTACCCCGAGGGCACGCGCTCGCTGGACGGCCGCCTGCACCGCGGCCGCACCGGCGTGGCCCGGATGGCGCTGGAGTCCGGCGCGCCGGTCGTCCCGGTCGGGCTCATCGGCACCGACGAGGTGCAGCCGGTGGACCGCAAGCTGCCCCGCGTGCGCCCCATCACGGTCCGGTTCGGCGAGCCGCTGCGCTTCGACCGGTACGCGGGCATGCACGAGTCGCTGCCGGTGCTGCGCTCGGTCACCGACGAGATCGTCTACCGCATCCTGGAGCTGTCCGGGCAGGAGTACGTGGACAGCTACCAGAACTCGGCCGCCGCGGCCTGAGGCACGACGAAGGGGCCACCTCGGCGAGGTGGCCCCCTTCGTTCGCGCTCACTCAGTCGTGGCTCGGACCGGTGTGGTACTCGAACACCAGACCGCCCACGGCGATCAGCAGCATCACCACGGCGATCACCAGCAGCCACACGTGCCAGAACGCCAGCGCCACGCCCGCGGTCGCGGCGGCCGCCGCCAGACCGATCGGCCAGTAGCTGCCCGGGCTGAAGAAGCCCAGCTCACCGGCACCGTCGCTGACCTCGGCGTCCGCGTTGTCCTCCGGCCGGACCTCGATGCGCCGGGCGACGAACCGGAAGTAGGTGCCGACGATCAGCGCCAGGCCGCCGGTCAGCGCGAGCGCGACCGTGCCGGTCGGCTCGACGAAACCGGTGTCCGCCCACGTCCAGTAGCCGTACACGACGGCCATCAGGAACGAGAACCCCATCACCAAGTCGAAAATGCGGGCTTCGACCTTCATCGCAGCGTCCTCCTACTTCCCACCGTCGGACGCCTCGCGGACAGTCCGGTCGGTGTCGAAGGGCTTGGTCGTCACGGCGTACGGCGTGCAGAGCTCACCGCAGTTCATCTCGGTCAGCGCCTCGGCCGCCGTGTAGGGCTGCCCGGTGTCGGCGTTGGTCTGCTTGCGCAGTTCCATGTACCGGTCGTAGTCGGCCGGTTCCAGCGCCCTGACCTCGAAGTTCATCACCGCGTGGTACGTGCCGCACAGCTCGGCGCAGCGCCCGACGAAGGACCCGGTCCGGTCGATCCGGTCGATCTGGAACGCGTTGTCCTGGTTGTTCTTCTCCGGCTCGGGGAAGACGTCCCGCTTGAAGTGGAACTCCGGCACGTAGAACGAGTGGATGACGTCGGTCGACCGCAGGTTGAAGCGGATCGACTTGCCCTGCGGCACCACCAGCAGCGGGATCTCGCCGGACGTGCCGACGGTGCTCACCGGCAGGTCGGACGCCTCGGTCTTGTGCTGGGGGTACTGGAACTCCCAGTTCCACTGGAACGCGATCACGTCGACCGTCACGTCGGGCGTCTTGCTCTTGTCCGTGACGTAGTTCTGCGTCACGGCGGTGAAGTAGAACAAGACCGCCACGATGATCGTCGGCACGACCAGCAGCACGAGCTCCAGCGGCAGGTTGTACGCGACCTGGCGGGGCAGCTCCTCGCTCTTCTTGCGGTGGAACGCGACCGACCAGAGGATCAGGCCCCACACGATCACGCCGACCGCGAGAGCCGCGACGACCGACCAGGTCCACAGCTCGCGCATCGCCTCGGCCTGCGGCGTCACGGCCACCGGCCAACCGAAGCGCAGCACCTCTTCCGTGGAGCAACCCGTGGCCCCGACGCCGACCAGGCCGACCAGCCCGCCGACCTTCGCCAGCCGGGCTGCCCTGGTGCCCTCCTTCAGGCCCACTGCTCGCCGCCTCCTCGCGCCACTCAACGTCAAAAAGCTCGCAGGCAAGGGCGTCATCACGCCCCATGCCGGATCATGCGGGAGCGTAGCTCAGCGCACGACGCATCACCCGTCGGGGGCTGCCCCGGTGGAGTGCAGTTTCGGTCACACACCGGGCCCCCGGCATACTGGAGTCTTCTCCACACGACACGAAGGGTGTTTACGGCGTGTGCGGCCTGGTAGGACTGGTTTGCCCTGGCGAGAACGAGGCCGAGCGGGCGCGCTCGGCGGTGGCGGGGGCACTGCGCTGCATGCGCCACCGCGGCCCCGACGAGAGCGGCACCTGGCAGGGCGGTGAGGTCGTCTTCGGCTTCAACCGGCTGTCCATCATCGACATCGAGCACTCGCACCAACCCCTGCACTGGGGTCCGCCCGACCAGCAGGGTCGGTACGCGATCCTGTTCAACGGCGAGATCTACAACTACGTGGAGCTGCGCGCGGAGCTGACCAAGCAGTTCGGCGCGGTCTTCGCCACCGACGGCGACACCGAGACCATCGTGGCCGCCTACCACTACTGGGGCCCGGGGGCCGTGGCGCGGTTGCGCGGCATGTTCGCGTTCCTGATCTGGGACAAGGCGCGCCGGGTCGTGTTCGGCGCGCGGGACCCGTTCGGCATCAAGCCGCTGTACTACGCGGCGGGCCCCGGCGGCGTGGCGTTCTCCAGCGAGAAGAAGTCGGTGCTGGAGCTGGCGCCCGCGATCGGCATCCGGCCGAAGGTGGACGAGAAGGCCCTCCAGCACTACCTGATCCTGCAGTACGTGCCGGAGCCCGAGTCGTTGCAGAGCGAGATCCACCGCATCGAGTCCGGCACGTCGTTCACGCTCACGCCGGGCGGCAGGCCCGTGGTCGAGCGGTACTTCCCGGCCACGTTCCGGCCGCGGACCGTGCGCGGCGAGGCGGACGAGAACCGGCTGTACGACGAGATCACCGAGGCGTTGCGCGACTCGGTGGCCAAGCACATGCGCGCGGACGTGACGGTCGGCTCGTTCCTGTCCGGCGGCATCGACTCGACCGTGGTCGCGGCGCTGGCCAAGGAGCACAACCCGGACCTGATCACGTTTACCACCGGGTTCGAGCGGCAGGGCTACTCCGAGATCGACGTGGCCGCCGAGTCGGCCGCCGCGATCGGCGTCAAGCACGTGGTCCGGGCGGTGACGGCGCAGGAGATGATGGACGCGCTGCCGCTGATCACGTGGTACCTGGACGACCCGGTGGCGGACCCGGCGCTGGTGCCGCTGTGGTTCATCGCCCGCGAGGCGCGCGAGCACGTGAAGGTGGTGCTGTCCGGCGAGGGCGCGGACGAGCTGTTCGGCGGCTACACGATCTACCGGGAGCCGCTGTCGCTGGCGCCGTTCGAGAAGGTGCCGGGCGCGCTGCGCAAGGCCATGGGCAAGGTGTCGACCAAGATCCCGCAGGGCGTGCGGGGCAAGGACCTGCTGCGCCGGGGCGCGCTCACGCTGGAGGAGCGCTACTACGGCAACGCGCGGATCTTCATGGACGACCAGCTGCGGCAGGTGCTGCGCACGTACGACCCGAACGTGTCGCACAAGGACGTGACCGCTCAGCCCTACCGCGAGTCGGAGGGCTGGGACCCGGTGACGCGGATGCAGCACGTGGACCTGTTCACGTGGCTGCGCGGCGACATCCTGGTCAAGGCCGACAAGATGACGATGGCGAACTCGCTGGAGCTGCGGGTGCCGTTCCTGGACCCCGAGGTGTTCCGGATCGCGTCGCAGGTGCCGTCGGAGCTGAAGCTGACCAAGGAGACGACGAAGCACGCGTTGCGGCGGGCGATCCGCGACATCGTGCCCGCGCACGTGCTCAACCGGCGCAAGCTGGGCTTCCCGGTGCCGATCCGGCACTGGCTGAAGGACGAGATGCACGACTGGGCGGTGGAGACCGTGCGCCAGTCGCAGACCGACCAGTACATCGACAAGGGCGCGGTGCTGCGGGTCATCGAGGAGCACCGGTCGGGCGTGGCCGACAACAGCCGCCGGATCTGGGCGCTGCTGGTGTTCATGATCTGGCACGGGATCTTCGTGGAGGGCCGGATCCGCCCGGTCGTGCCCGAGCCGCACTACCCGGTCAAGCTCTAGTCACGCGGTGTCGCGAAAGGCCCCCGGCGCGGTGCGTGCCGGGGGCCTTTCGCGTGCGCGCCTCAACCGGCCGACTGCTCCGCGGGTTCGGCTACGCACTTCGACCGCAGGATGCCGGTGACGTCGGCGACGAGCCTGCCCAGGTGCTCCTTCGTGCGGGTCAGCTGCTCGATGCGGGCGTCGACGGACGCCAGCTCGTCGTTGAGCATGCGCAGCAGCGGCACGCAGCCCGCCTCGTCCTCGGGCAGCTCGACGTCCTGGCCGAACGCGTGCGCGAGCACCAGCCGGGCCAGGCGCACGTTCAGGCCGGAGTTGATGAGGCAGCGGACGCTGCGGACGCGTTCCACGTCGGACTCGTCGTAGACGCGGTAGCGGGAGTCCGTGCGCTGGGGCGTGAGCAGCCCCTGCTGGTCGTAGTAGCGCAGCATGCGCACCGTCGCACCGGTCTTCTCCGCGAGCTCGCCGATCAGCACTATTCCCACCCCGGTCGGAAAGAGGGTTCGATCACGCAACCTTGACCCTGACGTCAGTGTCACACTTTAGCGTCGTCGCCGTGATCGCCTTCATCCTGATGCTCAGCGCATTCGCTGTGGGGACATCCGAGTTCATCATCGTCGGCGTGCTGCCCGAGGTCGCCTCCGACCTCGGTGTGGACGTGCCGACCGCAGGTCTGCTGGTGACGGCGTACGCCGTCTCGGTCGCCCTGGGCGGTCCCGTGCTCACCGTGCTCACCGGGCGCATCGCGCGCCGCAAGCTCCTGATCTCCGTCATGGCGCTGGCCCTGGTGGCCTCCCTGGGCAGCGCCCTGGCCGACGACTACGCCCTGCTCATGACGGCGCGCATGGTGGCCGCGCTCGCCCAGGGCCTGTTCTTCGCGGTGGCGTCCCAGGTCGCCATCGCCGCGGTGCCGCCGGAGAAGCAGACCGCGGCCATCGCCAAAGTCGTCAACGGTGTCGCGCTGTCGACCATCCTGGGCATCCCGCTGGGCACGCTGATCGGCCAGAACTACGGCTGGCGGGCGTCGTTCGTGCTGGTCAGCGCGTTGACCGCGATCGGGTTGGCCGGGGTCGCGCTGGGCACGCCGAAGGTCGCGCACGAGCCGGACCCCGGTGTGCGGGCCAGCCTGTTCGCGTTCGGCAGGCGCACCGTGCTGCTGGGGCTGGTCACGACGGTGCTGTCGTTCACCGGCCTGATCACCGCGTTCACCTACGTCGCGCCGGCGTTGCGCGAGGTCAGCGGGTTCGAGCCGGGCTGGGTGACCGGCGTGCTGCTGGTGTACGGCGTGGGCACGCTGGTCGGCAGCACGCTGGCGGGCCGGGTGCCGACGGACCGGATCGCCCGCGTCCTGCCCGTGCCGCTGGCGGTGCTCGGCGTGGCCCTGCTGGCCCAGGGGCTGATGCTGGAGAGCAAGGTCGCGGCCGTGGTGAGCGTGTTCGTGCTGGGCGCGAGCGCGTTCACGGCCGGTCCGCTGATCCACACCTACCTGATGGGCCAGGCGGGTTCGGCGGCCGGCCTGGTCGCCTCCGTGAACATCTCCGCGTTCAACGTGGCCGCGGCGCTGGGCCCGATGCTCGGCGGCGTGGTGCTGACCAGCGGGCTCGGCCTGCGGTGGGTCGGCACCGTCGGCGGCTTGTCGACCATCCTCGGCGTGGGGGTGGCCCTGGTGGTCGGCAGGGTGACCGCCGCCCGCCCGGCAACGTCCGGCACCACCACACCGCTGGCCGCGCACGTGTGAGATGGCCCTACCGGGCGGTACTACCGCCCGGTAGGGCTTTTGTCAAGCACTCGGCGCGCATACGGTCGCCGATGTGAGGAACACCGAGGCGAACACGTTGGCCGAGCTGATCGAGGACTCCACCGAGGTGCCGCAGGAGCTGCGCGGCGCGGTGGCCGGGGTCCTCCCCGAGTCGCACCCCACCGCGCCGTGGCAGGTGGACGACGCCAACTACGACCAGGTCGCGGACCTGGAGGTCTACGTCTGAGGTCCGGCGAGCACCCAAGGGAAAGGCCCCCGCCACGTGGCGGGGGCCTTTCCCTTGGAGCGCTGGTCCAGCGGGTCGATCAGTGGAACGAGTCGCCGCAGGCGCACGAGCCGCCCGCGTTCGGGTTGTCGATGGTGAAACCCTGCTTCTCGATCGTGTCGACGAAGTCGATCACCGCACCCTCGACGTACGGGGCGCTCATGCGGTCCACGGCCACCTTCAGGCCGCCGAAGTCGCGCAGCGCGTCACCGTCGAGCGTGCGCTCGTCGAAGAACAGCTGGTAACGCAGCCCCGCACAGCCACCGGGCTGGACGGCGATGCGCAGGTGCATGTCGTCGCGACCCTCCTGGTCCAGCAGCGCCTTCGCCTTCACGGCAGCCGCGTCGGTCAGCGTCACGCCGTGGGTGGGCGGGGCTTCAGGAGTCGGGGTGACTGCGTCCTGAGCGGTCGTCATGGCTCTCCCTCAGAGGTCCTTTGCGGGCAACTACTCCGGGCAAACACGGGAAGTACCCGCTTTGTTCCTGACCCCATGGTCGCACAGACGTCACGGCCGGGAGTGTGACCACTGCCTCGCCACGTGTGCGGCCAGGTCGGCGAGGGTGCCGGCCGGGTCGGCCAGGCTGCGCTGAACCGAACCGGCGTGCTCGGCCACCGCGTACGACTCCTGCACGCCGACCGCCGCCGCCTCGCGCCGACCCACCGCGACCTGGCCCGCTAGCACCACGCACGGCACGCCGCGTTCGGCCGCGCCACCGGCCACGGCGGTCACCAGCTTGCCTCGCAGCGACTGCCAGTCGAAGCTGCCCTCGCCGGTCACGGCCAGGTCGGCGTGGTCGAGCGCGTCGTCCAGCCCGGTCAGCGCGCGGACCAGGCCCGCGCCCGACCGGACGGTGGCCCCGAGCGCCATCAGCGCGGCGCCGAGACCTCCCGCGGCACCCGCGCCGGGCCGGTCGCGGACGTCGGCCAGCTCGTCCATCGCGGCCAACCGGGCTTCCAACCGCTCCACCGCGTCGGGTGACGCGCCCTTCTGCGGTCCGAACGTGCGCGCGGCGCCGTGCGGGCCCAGCAGGGGGTTCTCCACGTCGGCGGCGGCGACCAGGCGGGCGGTCACCGGTCGTGCGGTCTCGCGCAATCCGGCGCCGCCGTCCGTGGTGCCCGAGCCTCCCAGGCCGACCACGATCGTGTGGACGCCCGCGTCGCCGGCCGCGTTGAGCAGCTCGCCGACGCCCCCGGTCGTGGCGGTCTCGGCGGACCGGGCACGCTCGTCCGGGGGGATGAGGTGCAGGCCACAGGCTTGGGCGGACTCGACGTACGCGGACCCGTCGTGCTCCAGCCACACCGCCTCCACGGGCGTGCCCAGCGGCCCGGTGACGGTCGTGGTGTGCCGGGTGCCACCCAGCGCGGCGTGCAGGACGTCCACGAAACCCGGCCCGCCGTCGGCCAGCGGGCACAGCCGCAGCTCGTCGTCGGGAGCGGTGCGGCGCCAGCCCTCAGCCACGGCTTCGGCGACTTCCCGCGCGGTCAGCGTTCCGCCGAAGCAGTCCGGCGCAATAACAACTCGCACCTCGCGAACAGTACTTATCGGGGCATCTCCTACTCTGGTGCGGTGAGGTTCCTGCGCCGCAACGCCGACGAAGCCGCCGAGACCACCACCGCCGAGGACGTTTCCGCGGAGGTGACCCCGGCCGATCCGTCGCGCACCCCCGGCAAGGGTCGGCCCACGCCGAAGCGGCGCGAGGCCGAGGGCAAGCGGCGCGGCCCCGTCCCGCCACCGCCCCGCACGCAGCGCGAGGCGTTGAAGCGGGCGCGCGGGAACAAGGTGTCGAAGGAGGAGCGGCGCGCGGCGGCGGTCGAGCGCCGCCAGCGGATGATGGCGGGCGAGGACAAGTACCTCCTGCCTCGCGACCGCGGCCCGGTGAAGGCTTACATCCGCGACGTGGTCGACTCGCGGCGCAACCTCATGGGCCTGTTCATGCCGCTGGCGATCCTGGTGTTCGTGGCCCTGCTCGTGCCCGCGCCCGCGATCCAGCAGTACGCCACGCTGCTGACCACGTTCATGCTGCTGGCGATGATCGTCGAGGGTTTCGTGCTCGGCCGGATGGTCAACCGCCGGGTGCGCTTGAAGTTCCCCAACGACACCACCCGCGGCCTGTCCATCGGCTGGTACTCGTTCATCCGCGCCAGCCAGCTGCGCAGGCTGCGCGTGCCCAAGCCGCGGGTGAGCCCCGGCGACAAGGTGTGACCCGGGAGTTCATTAGCTTGCCGAACGAGTTCTCACTAGACTGCCGGCCATGGAGTTCCGACGCCTCGGCCGCAGTGGCCTGAACATCAGCGAGATCTCGTACGGCAACTGGCTCACCCACGGTTCGCAGGTCGAGGAGGACCAGGCGACGGCCTGCGTCCGGGCCGCGCTCGACGCGGGCATCACCACGTTCGACACCGCCGACGTCTACGCCAACACCAAGGCCGAGTCGGTGCTGGGGCGCGCGCTGGCCGGGCAGCGCCGCGAGTCGCTGGAGATCTTCACGAAGGTCTTCTGGCCGACCGGCCCCGGCGGCCCGAACGACAAGGGCCTCGGCCGCAAGCACATCATGGAGTCGATCAACGGCTCGCTGAAGCGGCTGCAGACCGACTACGTCGACCTCTACCAGGCGCACCGGTACGACAAGTCCGTGCCGCTGGAGGAGACGATGCTCGCCTTCGCCGACCTCGTGCGGCAGGGCAAGGTGCTCTACATCGGCGTGTCGGAGTGGAACGCCGACCAGATCGCCCGCGGCGCGGCGCTGGCCCGCGAGCTGAACGTGCCGTTCATCTCCAACCAGCCGCAGTACTCGATGCTGTGGCGCGTGATCGAGTCGCAGGTGATCCCGACCTCCGAGCGCGAGGGCATCAGCCAGATCGTGTGGTCGCCCATCGCCCAGGGCGTGCTGACCGGCAAGTACCTGCCGGGCCAGCCGCTGCCGGAGGGCTCGCGGGCCACCGACGAGACCGGCTCGAAGTTCATCCAGCGCTTCCTGCGCGACGAGGTGCTGACCAAGGTCCAGCAGCTCAAGCCGCTGGCCGACGAGGCGGGCCTGTCGCTGGCCCAGCTCGCGGTCGCGTGGACCCTGCAGAACCCGAACGTGGCCAGCGCGATCATCGGCGCGTCCCGCCCGGAGCAGGTGCACGAGAACGTCAAGGCCGCCGGCGTGAAGCTGGAGGACGAACTGCTGAAGAAGATCGACGACGTGCTCGAGGGCGTCGTGGAGACCGACCCGCGGTTCACCATCACCCCCTGACCCGCCCTCGGACAGCCCCGCTCGGACTCCCGAGCGGGGCTTCCGCGTGCCGGGGGTCAGCTGTCCGGGCCGAGGATCGCCGCCATGCGCTGCAGGAGGTAACCCGCGCACCAGCGGGCTTCGGTGTCCCTCGGGTCGACCGCTTCCTTCGCCAACTTCGCGGCGAGCCTTCGGGGTTCCGGCGCGCCGGCGGGGTCGTCCGCGACGGCGAGGGCGACGTCCCAACCGCACTGGGTCAGCCGGGACACTTCAGATGCCAGGCACAGTCGCCGCACGGCGTCGTCGTTGTCCAGCACGCTGACGACCACGTCCGCGTTCTCCCTGCCGGGCAGGAACCCCAAGATGCTCACCGCGTTGGCCCTGAGCGTCGAGGTCCGACCGCTGACGGCCCACTGGCGGAAGTTCTCGATGGCCTTCGGCCCCAGCACCGGAGCCACCGCCGCGTCGATGGAACTGGACGTCGGCCCCTGGGCGAAGATGTCCGGATCTCCGGATTCCACCGCTTCCCGAATGTGTTGCAGGTGTTCGGGACCGTCGATCTTCTTCAGTCGCGGGTGATTGATGTCCGATCGGTACACGCCGGCCCCTAATGCTCGTTCGTACGCCGCTACCACCTCTAGGGTAACCGGGTTCACGCCCGTTTCAACCAGCCCCAGATATGACTTCGAGTAGTTGATCGCCTGGGCCATGCGGGTGAGCGAGAACCCGGCGTACTCCCGAGCAGCCCTCAACCGCGCACCGCTCACTTCGAGTGCCTGCGACACAATCACCCCCTTGCTCGCGTCCGGCGATACCAGACGGTTCTGCACTCATACCAGACACCCGCACGACCACGCCACCAGACAGCGCCAGACCAGCGATTCAGACCTCACCAGACGCGTCGATCGACGGAGCCGCTCAACCACACCGGTAAGAACGACGGCACCGGCCAATCCGGCAACGGGAGGGGCGATGTGGGCAGCTCTGACACTGATCGCTTCCGCGATCGGCGCCGTCGTGCTCGTGCGGTACCACCGGTGTTTCCGGTGCGACTGCGGCCATTGCCGAAGTCGGTTCACTTTTCTGCGCCGCTTGCACGAACGCGTGACGCGGCGGGGCGGGAACACACGTCAATCGCAGAGAAGGAGAGTTGACACAAATGGTGATGCGACCCTCGGACGCGGTCGAGCAGACGTCGTACGTCCGGATCATGAGCGAGGCGAAGTTCGAGGAATCCGTTACCGCTGACGGCGACTACGAGGTCACCTTCGACATGACGGCGACCGTCGCCCTGACGCCCGACGCGGCGGAGAAGCTGTACTGGATGCTCGGCGCGAAGATCCCGGAGCTGCGGCGGCTGGCCGCCGCGATGAGCCTGGACTAGCTCACCCGTGTCCCAGGCGGACGGGCAGTGGTGCACCCGGACTGCCCGTTCCCTGGACGTCGGCCGGCCCGATCCCGACCGACGGCTACTCGGCCGGGGCGAGGGACATCGGGCCGTAGACCTCGGACTCGCTGCGCAGCAACGTCACCTGCGCGACACCGGCCTCCCGCAGTTCGACCCACGCGGAGGAGAACCAGTCCTCGGCGGCGGTCTGGTCGGGGAAGGAGACCACCGGGCCGTCGATCTCCTGACCGTGCTCGTCCTGGTACCGCCACCGGTACTCCATGACGGGCCTCCTCGCGCTGCTCCGTACGGGTAACGTTCCCGGTCAGGCTATGTCCTCACGGAACGGATGGAGTGCGGTGTGACGCGTCGGACACTGGTGCTGGGCGGCGCGCGTTCGGGCAAGTCCGCGCACGCCGAAGGGCTGCTCGCGGAGGACGTCGTGACCTACGTCGCCACCGCGCGCCGCTACCCCGACGACGCCGACTGGGAGCTGCGCATCGCCCAGCACGTCGCCCGCCGCCCCGCCACCTGGACGACGGTGGAGGCGCCCGCGCCGAGCGACCTGATCGCCCTGCTCACCGCCACCAGCGAGGCCGACCCGCCGATCCTGGTGGACGACGTGGCGACCTGGCTCAACGGCGTGCTGGACGACGCGGGGGCCTGGGAGGGCCACGGCATGGCCCAGGTCGAGGCGGAGTGCGCGGCACTGGTCCGGGCGGTGGCGAACACCCGCGCCCGGTTGGTCCTCGTCTCGGCGGAGGTCGGCCTGGGCGTCGTGCCCGGCACCCACTCTGGCAGGCTCTTCCGCGATCACCTCGGCTCGCTCAACGCGCGGCTGGCCGAGGTCTGCGACGAGGTGCTGCTGGTCGTCGCCGGAATCCCACTGCGACTGCGCGAACCCGGAGGTAGTCGGTGACCATCGAGTTCCCGTCCGTCGAGCCGCCGAGCGAGCACGCGCGCACCGAGGCGCTGGCCCGGCAGGCCGTGCTCACCAAGCCGGTCGGCTCGCTCGGCAGGCTCGAAGACCTCGGCGCGTGGGTGGCCGCCTGCCAGGGCGAGTGCCCGCCCCGCCCCTTCACCCGTCCCCGCGTGGTCGTCTTCGCGGGCGACCACGGCGTCGCCCAGCACGGCGTCTCCGCCTACCCGCCCGAGGTCACCGGCCAGATGGTGGCGAACTTCCTGGCGGGCGGCGCCGCGGTGAACGTGCTGGCCAACGTCGCCGGCGCCACCGTCCGCGTGGTCGACCTGGCCGTCGACTCCGAGACCGCCGTCGGCGACTTCAAGGTCCGCCGCGGCTCCGGCTCCATCGACCGCGAGGACGCTCTGACCGTCGAGGAGGCCGAGCGGGCCGTCGAGGTGGGCCGCAAGCTCGTGGACGACGAGGTCGACGGCGGCGCGGACCTCCTCATCGCCGGCGACATGGGCATCGGCAACACCACCCCGGCCGCCGTCCTCATCGCCGCCCTCACGGGTTCCGAACCGGTCGCCGTCGTCGGCCGGGGCACCGGCATCGACGACCAGGGCTGGATGCGCAAGACCGCCGCCATCCGCGACGCCCTGCGCCGCGCCCGCCCGGTCATCAACGACCCGGTGGCGCTCCTGGCCGCCTCCTCGGGCGCGGACATCGCCGCCATGGCGGGCTTCCTGGCCCAGGCCGCCGTCCGCAAGACCCCGGTCATCCTGGACGGCGTCGTGGTCGGCGCGGCGGCCGTCGTCGCCGAAGAACTGGCCCCCGGCGCCCGCGATTGGTGGGTCGCGGGCCACCGCTCCGCCGAGCCCGCCCACACCCTGGCCCTGGGCCACCTGAGCCTCGACCCGCTGCTGGAGTTCGACATGCGCCTGGGCGAGGGCTCCGGCGCCGTGGCCGCGCTCCCCCTGGTCGTGATGGCCACCCGCATCCTGGCCGAGATGGCGACCTTCGACAGCGCGGGCATCTCCGGACCCGCCTGATGCGCCTGGCGCTCTCCTGGCTCACCGTCCTGCCCGTCCGCGTCGGCTCGAACGAAGTCGACGCGCGGGCAGCACAACGGGCCATCGCCTTCTCCCCCTTCGTCGGCCTCCTCCTGGGCGCGGCGGTCGTCGCGCTCCTCCAACTCCCCCTGCCCGACCTCGTCGCCGGCTTCCTGACCGTCGGCTTCCTCGCCCTGGCCACCCGCGGCATGCACCTGGACGGCCTGGCCGACACCGCCGACGGCCTCGGCTGCTACGGCCCACCGGAACGCGCCCTCGCCGTCATGAAGGACGGCGGCGCGGGCCCTTTCGCCGTCGTGGCCCTGATCGTCATCCTGGGCGCCGAAGCCGCCGCCTTCCCCACGGTCCACTGGGGAGCGGCCGTCCTGGCCCTGACCGCCGGCCGCGCCGCCTTCATCCTCTGCTGCCGACGAGGCATCCCCGCCGCCCGCCCCAACGGCCTCGGCGCCCTCGTCGCCGGAACCCAACCACCGTGGATCGCCGCCCTCTGGTGGACCGCCCTCGCCACCGCCGGCTACTTCATCCACCCCTGGCAAGGCCCACTGTCGATCGCCCTGGCCGCCGCCCTGACGATCCTGCTGATCCGCCACACCCGCGAACGCTTCGGCGGAATCACCGGCGACGTCCTCGGCGCAGCCTGCGAAACGGCAACCATCACCGTCCTCGCCATCAACGCACTCTAAGAAATCACAAAGGCTCGATGTGACATGGGTTCGGGTACTTTAGGCTGGAGTGCCCGTAAGGGCCCATGTCACATCGAGCCGGGCCGCACCACCGAGCCGAAATGAAACCGCACTCAGTTGATCTTCGCCATCCACCCGTGCGGGTCCTCGACCAATCCCTGCTGGATACCCGTCAGGTGGTTCCGCAACTTCATCGTCACCTCACCGGTCCGCCCGCCGGAAACCGAGAACTCCCCATCCGCGTGCTTCACGTGCCCGACCGGCGTGATCACCGCCGCCGTCCCGCACGCGAACACCTCGGTCAGCTCCCCGGACTCGGCCTTCTTCTCCCACTCCTCGGTGGAAATCCGCCGCTCCTCCACCGCGTACCCGAAATCGGCCGCCAGCCGCAGCAGCGAGTCACGCGTGATCCCGGGCAGCAGCGCCCCGGACAGCTCCGGCGTCACGACCCGCGCGTCGTCACCGGACCCGAGGACGAAGAACAGGTTCATCCCGCCCATCTCCTCGACCCACCGGCGCTCCACCGCGTCCAGCCACACGACCTGGTCGCAGCCCTGCTCGGCGGCCTGCGCCTGCGCCACCAGCGACGCCGCGTAGTTGCCCGCGAACTTCGCCGCGCCGGTACCACCGGGGGCCGCGCGCACGTACTCGGTCGACAACCACACCGTCACCGGCTTCAACCCACCCGCGAAGTACGACCCGGCGGGCGAGGCGATGAGCACGTACAGGTACTCCTTCGCCGGCCGCACGCCCAGCCCCTTCTCCGTGGAGAACAGGTACGGCCGCAGGTACAGCGACTCCTCGGGGATGGCGGGCACCCACCGCTCGTCGACGGCCAGCAGCTCCCGGATCGACTCCAGGAACAGCTCGTCGGGCAGCTCGGGCATCGCCAACCGGCGCGCCGACGCGCGGAAGCGCTCGGCGTTCGCCTCGGGGCGGAAGGACGCGATCGAACCGTCGGGCTGGCGGTATGCCTTGAGCCCTTCGAAGATCGCCTGGCCGTAGTGCAGCACCATGGCCGCCGGGTCGAGCTCCAGCGAGTGGTAGGGCTCGACGACAGCGTCGTGCCAGCCCTGCTCCTGGTTCCAGCGGATCGTCACCATGTGGTCGGTGAAGTGCTGCCCGAAGCCCGGCTTGGCAAGTACCTCCGCAACGCGCTCCGGGGTCGCCGGCTGCGGGTTGGGGGTCCGGGTGAAAGGCAACGCGGTCGTCATGGCAGCACGATAGCCGCCGGTGGGACGTCAGAAAATCGCCGTCCCGACGCTCGGACATCCAACCATCCAAAAGAGGCGAAAACCCTTCGCGAACGGCGGGCGTGACGCCATCGTGCAGCCGGTCGTGCAGCCACCGTGCAGCCCGGCTCCACAGCCCGGCCGAACCTCACCCCACCGGCTGCCGCACCCGCCCCAGCCCGAGCAACCCGGTGCCCACCGCGATCCCCACCCCGGTGATCGCCAACGCCCCGGCGGGCGCGCTCATCGCCAGCAGCACCGACAGCCCGAGCCCCAGGCACGCCGTGCGCATCGGCCACGTCCGATCCTCTTGCAGCAGCACCCGCGCCGACGCGTTCGTGAAGCCGTAGTAGAACGCCGTCCCGCACGCGCCGACCGCCAACGTCGTCGACGGCGGCAGCGCCACCACCGCGCCCACCGCCAGCGCCGCGCTCACCACCTCCAGCGGCCACCCGGCCCGGATCGGCGGCAGGTCACCGGTCTCGGCCAACCCGACCAGGGTCCGCCGCGCCGACCCCAGCACGAAGAACAGCGACGACACCGCCGCCACCCCCGCGCCGACCGCGAGCACGGGCAGCAGCCACGCCCCGTCGGCCACGACCAGCGCGTCCCGCAACGGCGCGGGCGACAACGCCAGCCGCGCCGACCCGAGCTGCCGCAGCAGCGCCGCGCCGACCCCGATGCACACCAGCAGCACCACACCGATCACCACCGGCACGGCCATGTGCAGCACCCGCGACGAGAACACCCGGTCACCGCCGCGCGGCGCGGTCACCCGCTCGAACCCCACGAACGCCGCGAACAGCACCAGCGACGCGGCCATGAGCCCGTCGAAACCGGGCCCGCCCCCGCCGTCCACCGCCGGGTTCTCCGGCGGCGCCACGGAGAAGCACACCAGCACCACCAGCGCGAGCACCCCGAGCACCACACCCGCCGCGGCCACGCTCAGCCCGGCGCTCCACCGCACCCCGGCCGCGCCCAGCGCCGCCGTCACCACGATCAGCCCCACGGCCGCCGCCACCCGGTGGTCGGGCACGACGTACGCGCCGAACATCCCTGCCAGCGCCGCCGCCATCCCCGCTCTGCCCACCAAATGCGCGCTCGCGCCGATGCGCGCGGGCCACGGCCCGAGTTGATTGCGGATGTAGGCGTACCCGCCGGGGGCGTCCGGGTACGCGCGGTGTTGGTCCGCGGTGGAGAAGGCGCAGCACAACGCCGTCACCGCGGCTAAGACGAGACCGGGGAGGAACCAGGGGCCCGCCACGGCCGCGGCGGGGGCGAAACCGGTGAACACACCGGCCCCCAGCGTCGCGCCGAGGGCGAGCGCCACTGCTCCGACACGGGGCGTGATTGTCACCGGTACACAGTCTCAGATCAACCGGGTGACTGCTAACGCCCGGCCGGTCGACCCCCGTTCGTGTTAATTGTTACTCATTGCGATCGAAGGTGCGGCGGCCATCTGTGTGAACGGGACCTTTAGCATTCGTCACCATCACCCCCATCCCGCCGCACGACCAGGAAGCGCCGGGAGGACCCCGTCAAGGAGCCGCAGTGACCGCGCCGAAGCTGGCCATCACCGACAGTGACCCGAGCAGCACCACCGCCGACGCCGTTGTGGTGGGCACAGTCCAGGGACCGGACGGCCTCGCGCTCGCCGCCGGCTCCGAAGCGGTGAACGCCGCGTTCGACGGCGCGCTGCTGGACGTGCTCGACGCCGTCGGCGCGAGCGGCAAGGCCGAGGAGGTCGTCACCGTGCCCGCGCTGGGCAAGCTCAGCGCGCGCGTCGTGCTCGCCGTGGGCCTCGGCAAGCCCGCCGACGACGGCTCGGTCACCGAGGAGCAGGTGCGCCGCGCGTCCGGCGCCGCCGCCCGCGCCCTCTCCGGCCGCAAGCGCGCCGTCACCACGCTGAGCAGCCTGCACCTCGGCCCCGCCGTCGAGGGCACGCTGCTGGGCGCGTACTCGTTCACCGCCTACAAGTCGAACAAGGGCGACGGCCCGGTCGCGCGCGTCGACCTCGTCGCGCCGGCGGAGGGCAACATCCGGGCGCACCGCGCGACCCTCAAGGCGTCCACCGCGATCGCCGAGGCCGTCACCGCGACCCGCGACCTGGTCAACACCCCGCCGAACGACCTGTTCCCCGCCTCCTTCGCGGACCGGGCCGCCGCGCTGGCCAAGGCCGAGGGCCTCGAGGTCGAGATCCTGGACGAGAAGGCGCTGCGCAAGCAGGGCTTCGGCGGCATCCTCGGCGTCGGCGGCGGCTCCAGCCGTCCCCCGCGCCTGGTGCGCATCACCTACCGCGGCCCGAAGGCGGGCAAGAAGGTCGCGCTGGTCGGCAAGGGCATCACGTTCGACACCGGCGGCATCTCGATCAAGCCGGCCGCGGGCATGGACGAGATGACCTCGGACATGGGCGGCGCGGCGGCCGTGATCGCCACCGTCGTGCTGGCCGCGAAGCTGAAGTACCCGCTCGAGGTGACCGCGTGGGCCCCGATGGCGGAGAACATGCCGTCGGGCACCGCCTACCGGCCCGGCGACGTGCTGACCATGTACGGCGGCAAGACCGTCGAGGTGCTCAACACCGACGCCGAGGGCCGGCTGATCCTGTCCGACGCGATCGTGCGCGCCTGCGAGGACGCCCCGGACTACCTGATCGAGACGTCCACGCTGACCGGCGCGCAGGTCGTGTCGCTGGGCAAGCGCACGGCCGGCGTGATGGGCACCGAGGAGTTCCGCGACCGCGTGGCCGCCATCGGGCGCGCGGTGGGCGAGCAGGCGTGGGCCATGCCGCTGCCGGACGAGCTGCGCGGCGACCTCGACTCGAAGGTGGCCGACATCGCGAACGTGGCCGGGCACCGGTTCGGCGGCATGCTCGCCGCGGGCGTGTTCCTGCGCGAGTTCGTGGCCGAGGGCGTGACGTGGGCGCACATCGACGTGGCCGGGCCGTCGTTCCACACCGGCGGGCCGTACGGGTACACCACCAAGGGCGGCACCGGCGTGCCGGTGCGCACCCTGGCGGCGGTGCTGGCCGACATCGCGGCGAACGGCTGACCCGCGACCTACGGACCCGCGAGGTTCAGTTCGCCACGCTGATCGCTTGACGGACGGTTCCCGGGTCGGCCAGGCAGCGCACCACCAGCGCCGCCAGGTCGGCCCGGGACACCCGCATGCCCCCGCGCACGTTGGCGCCCACCGCCGTGCGGTACGC
The DNA here is from genome assembly GCF_044757065.1 of Actinosynnema sp. NPDC091369. NCBI lineage: Bacteria > Bacillati > Actinomycetota > Actinomycetes > Pseudonocardiales > Pseudonocardiaceae > Actinosynnema > Actinosynnema sp. NPDC091369. The sequence continues at coordinate 236,143 of NZ_JBIVUG010000006.1, forward strand.
GTCCGTGCGCGGACCGTCCGTCAGCTGCGGCGGGCGGACAATCGTCCACTCCAGACCGCTCGCGCGCACGACGTCCTCCATCCGCGCCATGTCACCCCACGGGTGCCTGAGCACCCGGCGCAGGACCGGCTTGACCAGGTACCGCGTGAACGGGCCGTCGCCGTCGGTCACCATGCCGCTGTTGCTGACCACGACGAGCCGGCGCGCGCCGTGCGCCTTCATCGCCAGGACGACCGACCTGGTGCTGTCGGTCTGCACCGACGTCGGTTTCAGCGCCGCCCGCGACCCGATCGCCGAGACGACGGCGTCCGCGCCGGCCACGTGCGGGCCGATCGAGTCGGGGTCCATCACGTCGGCCACCGTGTCGCGGCCGTTGCGCGTGCGCACGATCGCGGTGACGTCGTGCCCCGCCTCCCGGGCCAGCTCGACGATCTTCGAGCCGGTGCCCCCGCTCGCTCCCAGAACCGTGATGCGCATGGGTCCGCCCTTCCGTTAGTGAGTACTCACTAACCACTAGGGTAGCCCCATGACCACACGCGACCGCATGCTCGACGCGGCGGCCCACGTCATGCGCACCAAAGGGCTCGCGCGGGCGACCACGAAGGAGATCGCCAAGGCGGCGGGATTCTCGGAAGCGGCGCTGTACAAGCACTTCGCGGACAAGACCGAGCTGTTCCTGTCCGTGCTCCGGGAACGCGCGCCGAGCGACCTGACGGGGCTGCTGGCGGGGTTGGAGGCCGGGCGCGGCGACGTGCGGGAGACGTTGGTCGACATCGCGCGCGCCGCGATCGCGTTCTACGTCGAGACGTTCCCGATCGCCGCGTCGATCTTCTCCGAGCCGGCGTTGCTGGCGGCGCACCGGGAGGCGCTGAAGGCGCACGGGGTGGGTCCGGCGACCGTGCCGGAGACGCTGGCGCGGTACCTGGAGGCGGAGCGGGCGCTGGGGCGGTTGCCGGCGGGGGTCGAGCCGGCGTCGGCGGCGGACCTGCTCCTGGGCGCGTGCCACTACCAGGCGTTCCTGGGGTTCTTCTCGGATCGGCCGGGAGATCCGGAAGCGCTGGTCAGGACGTTGTGGGACGGAATCGGGCAAGACTGACGCGGGCGGGCTGCCGCGAAGGCGGGCGACGCGGGGCGGGGTTCGCGCCCGTGGTCAAGCTCCGCGCGGCACGCCCGTCAGGCGCCCTGGTTCTTGCGGCGCGAGTACTCCCGCATCCGCTTCGGGTAGCCGACGATGCCCGCGTCGTAGATCGGGATCTCCAGCTTCTTGGCGAGCTTCTTCGCGCCCTCGGTGCCGTCGATCCGGCGGCGCGTCCACTCGCCGTCGTGCGCGACGAGCACGATCGTGGTGTCCGTCACGGTCGTCTTCGGCTCGACGTACGCCTCCACGCCCCGGCGCGCGGCAGCCCACTGCTCCAGGTGGCCGGTGTCCGTGGACGTGGCCGATCGGAGCACGCCGGGCCGCTGCTTCCTGCGAAAACGGTCGAACAGCCCCACCGGGCCACCTCCTGCAAGGACCTCTGCCGACCATGGTGCCGGCGCACGTGTGAAGGTGGGGGCAAATCGCCCCAAGACCGACACCGCGTCGCGGCCGTTCGCGCGGTAGTGACAAGATGGCAACTACACGCGCGCACCCGCGCGGAGTAAGGCATCAAGCTCTCCAGGGAGAATCCGTGACCGACACCTCCGCCGACCTTGTGATCCTCGGTGGCGGCTCGGGCGGCTACGCCTGCGCGTTCCGCGCGGCCGAGCTCGGCCTGTCCGTCATCCTGGTCGAGAAGGACAAGCTGGGGGGCACGTGCCTGCACCGCGGCTGCATCCCCACCAAGGCGCTGCTGCACGCGGCGGAGGTCGCGGACAACGCGCGCGAGGGTGACCAGTTCGGCGTGAAGTCCTCGCTGGAGGGCATCGACATCGCGGGCGTCAACTCGTACAAGGACGGCGTGGTCAGCCGCCTCTACAAGGGACTCCAGGGCCTGGTCAAGGCCAACAAGGTGACCCTGGTCGAGGGCGCGGGCACGTTCGTCGGCCCGAACACCGTCGAGGTGGACGGGCAGCGCTACACCGGCAAGAACGTGGTCCTGGCGACCGGCTCGTACGCGCGCAGCCTGCCCGGCCTGGAGATCGGCGGCCGGGTCATCACCAGCGACCAGGCGCTGAACCTGGACTTCATCCCGGAGAAGGTCGTCGTGCTCGGCGGCGGCGTGATCGGCGTCGAGTTCGCCAGCGTGTGGTCCTCCTTCGGCGCGGACGTGACCATCGTGGAGGCGCTGCCCCGCCTGGTCCCGGCCGAGGACGAGTACGCGTCCAAGCAGCTGGAGCGCGCCTTCCGCCGCCGCGGCATCAAGTTCAAGACCGGCGTGAAGTTCACCGGCGCGACGCAGACCGAGTCGGGCGTGTCGGTCACGCTCGAGTCCGGCGACGTGCTGGACGCCGACCTGCTGCTGGTCGCCGTCGGCCGCGGGCCCAACACGGCGGGCCACGGCTACGAGGAGGCCGGCGTGAAGATGGAGCGCGGCTTCGTCATCACCGACGAGCGGCTGCGCACCAGCGTGCCCGGCGTGTACGCGGTCGGCGACATCGTGCCCGGCCTCCAGCTCGCGCACCGCGGCTTCCAGCAGGGCATCTTCGTCGCCGAGGACATCGCCGGGCAGAACCCCAAGGTCATCGACGAGGCGGGCATCCCGCGCGTCACCTACTGCAAGCCCGAGGTCGCGTCGGTGGGTCTGACCGAGGCCGCGGCCAAGGAGAAGTACGGTTCCGCGGAGACGTTCGTCTACGACCTCGCGGGCAACGGCAAGAGCCAGATCCTGAAGACCGCCGGCGGTGTCAAGCTCGTGAAGGCGCCCGACGGCCCGGTGGTCGGTGTCACCATGGTCGGCGAGCGGGTCGGCGAGCTGATCGGTGAAGCCCAGCTCATCTACAGCTGGGAGGCTTACCCCGAGGACGTGGCTCCGCTGATCCACGCCCACCCGACCCAGACAGAAGCCCTCGGCGAGGCTTTCCTCGCCTTGGCCGGCAAGCCGCTGCACGTGCACGGCTGACCGTCGCACCCCAGTCAGCCGATCCCCGACCCACGCACGAGGAGTCAGCGAACGATGGCCTTCTCCGTCCAAATGCCCGCACTCGGCGAGAGCGTCACCGAGGGCACGGTCACCCGCTGGTTGAAGCAGGAGGGTGACCGCGTCGAGGTCGACGAGCCCTTGCTGGAGGTGTCCACCGACAAGGTCGACACCGAGATCCCGTCGCCCGCGGCGGGCGTGCTCCAGAAGATCGTCGCCCAGGAGGACGAGACCGTCGAGGTCGGCGCTGAGCTCGCCGTCATCGGTGACGGTTCGGACTCCGGGGCGTCGTCCGACTCGTCCGACTCGACCGCCGGTGAGGCTGCCGCGCCGGCCGAGGAGGCGCAGCCGGAGCCGCAGTCCGAGCCCGAGCCGCAGTCGGCTCCCGAGCCCCGGGCGGAGGCCGCGCCGGCGCAGTCCGGCGGGTCGGCCGAGGGCACCCCGGTGACCATGCCCGCGCTGGGCGAGAGCGTCACCGAGGGCACCGTGACCCGGTGGCTCAAGGCCGTCGGCGACTCGGTCGAGGTCGACGAACCGCTGCTGGAGGTGTCCACCGACAAGGTCGACACCGAGATCCCGTCGCCGGTGGCGGGCACGCTGCTGGAGATCACCGCCGGTGAGGACGAGACCGTCGAGGTCGGCGGTCGGCTCGCGGTGATCGGGTCGGGTTCGCCCGCGCCGGCGGCGCAGGAAGCGCCGAAGCCGGAGCCCAAGCAGGAAGCCCCGAAGCAGGAGGCTCCCGCGCCGAAGCAGGAAGCCCCCCAGCAGGAGGCTCCCCAGCAGGAAGCCCCCCAGCAGGAGGCTCCCGCGCCGAAGCAGGAAGCGCCGAAGTCCGAGCCGAAGCAGGAGGCGGAGGAGTCCGCCAACGGCGCGCCCTACGTGACGCCCCTGGTGCGCAAGCTCGCCTCGGAGAACGGCATCGACCTGGCCACGCTCAAGGGCACGGGTGTCGGCGGCCGGATCCGCAAGCAGGACGTGCTCGCGGCGGTCGAGGCCAAGAAGGCCCCGAAGCAGGAGGCCCCCAAGCCGGCGGCGTCCGCCCCCGCCCAGCGGGTCGCGTCGGCTCCGGCCGACACCAGCGGCAAGCGCGGCACGGTGCAGAAGCTGCCCCGGCTGCGGCAGATCGTCGCCCAGCGCACGCGTGAGTCGCTCCAGGTCTCGGCGCAGCTCACGCAGGTGTTCGAAGTGGACGTCACCAAGATCGCCCGGCTGCGGAACAAGGCCAAGGCCGCGTTCGAGCAGCGCGAGGGCACGAAGCTGACGTTCCTGCCCTTCTTCGCCAAGGCGGCGGTCGAGGCGCTCAAGCAGCACCCGGTGCTGAACGCGTCGATCGACGAGGAGAAGAAGGAGGTCGTGTACCACGGTGCCGAGCACCTGGGTATCGCGATCGACACCGAGCGGGGTCTGCTCAACGCGGTGATCGCGAACGCGGGCGACCTGAACCTGGCCGGGCTGTCGCACAAGATCGGCGACCTGGCGGCGCGGGCGCGGGCCAACAAGCTCACGCCCGACGAGCTGACCGGTGGCACGTTCTCGCTGACCAACCTGGGCAGCAACGGCGCGCTGTTCGACACGCCGATCATCCAGCAGCCGCAGGTCGGCATCCTGGGTGTGGGCGTGGTGAAGAAGCGGCCCGTGGTGATCACGGACGAGAACGGTGACGACACCATCGCCATCCGCTCCATGGCGTACCTCGCGCTGACGTACGACCACCGGCTGGTGGACGGCGCGGACGCCGGTCGGTTCCTCACGACGGTGAAGAACCGGTTGGAAGAGGGGTCGTTCGAGGCTGACCTCGGGCTCTGATTTTCGGATTGACCGGAAGCCGCTCCCCTGGTGGGGGGCGGCTTTTGGTTTGCGGAAGAGATAAAAGACAAAGATTGAAAAAGTCCTCGCGGGACGGGCAGATCAGCAGGATGCCCCCACTGCCCTTCAATGTTCCGGTTGGGTCGGGGTCCGGGTTTCGCGGGTGACGGGGTGTGAGGTGGCGGGGGTGACACGACTGCCGCTGTGCAACCGGCGCCCTGCTGCGAGACGATCAACGCATGCGGGTTGTCATCGCGGGATCGTCGGGGTTGATCGGCACCAGTGTGGTTGCCGCGTTGCGCGGTGGGGGGCACGAGGTCCTGCGGTTGGTTCGGCGGCGGCCCTCGGGGCCGGATGAGCGTGGGTGGGATCCGCCGGCCGGGCGGATCGACGGTGGGGCGTTGGACGGGGTCGACGCGGTGGTCAACCTCTGCGGGGCGGGGGTGGCGGACAAGCGGTGGAGTGACGCGCGCAAGCAGGTGTTGTTGGACAGTCGCACGGTGCCCACGGAGGTGTTGGCTGCGGCGGTGGTGGAGCACGGGGTGCCGGCGCTGGTGAACTCCAGTGCGGTCGGGTACTACGGCGACACCGGGGACGAGGTGGTCGACGAGTCCAGTCCGTCGGGGACGGGGTTCCTGGCGGGGTTGTGCCGTCAGTGGGAGGCGGCCACGGCGGCGGCCGAGGGGCACGCCCGGGTGGTGACGATGCGCACGGGGCTCGTCATCAGTCCTTCGGGTGGGTTGTTCGGGAAGATCAGGCCGTTGTTCACGCTCTTCCTGGGTGGGCGGTTGGGTGATGGGCGGCAGTACATGCCGTGGATTTCGTTGGACGACGTGACGGCGGCTATTCGGTTCCTGGTGGAGAATGACGTGTCCGGGCCGGTGAATGTGACGGCGCCCGGTCCGGTGACGAATGCGGAGTTCACCAGGACGGTCGGTCACGCGTTGCACCGGCCCACGCCGTGGGTGGCGCCGGCGTTCGCGTTGAAGGCCGTGCTGGGCGAGATGGCCGAGGAGGGGTTGTTGGCCGGTCAGCGGGCGGTGCCGCGGGTGTTGGAGCAGCGGGGGTTCCAGTTCCTGCACCCGGCGCTCGGGGCGGCCGTCGCGGCGGCCGTCGAGAGGTGATCGGGGCGCTGGTCGGCGTCGTGCTGGCGCTGGCCTCCGTGGTGTTGGGGCTCACGGTCCGGCACGCGCCTCCCGCGGTGGACGAGGGGCTGCGGCAGAAGGCGGTGGGGCTGGGGCCCGGGTTGGTGGACGTGTCGGCGGTGGTGAGCTTCGTGCTCAGCCCGGGGTTGGCGACGATCGCGTTGGCCTCGTTGGCGTTGCGGGCGTTCCTGGCGAAGGACCCGTTGTTGGCGCGGTGCGCGGTGCTGCTGGCGGTGTGCTGGTCGACGGTGTTCGCCCGGTACTGGTACCAGCGGGTCCGGCCGATCGAGTTCCCGAAGTGGGCGTACCCGAGCGGGCACGTCACGGCGGTGACGTCGGTGGTGTTCACGGGGGTGGTGCTGTGCGCGTGGTTGGCCCGTCGGTGGTTGAGGGTCGCGGTGGTGTTGGCGTGCACGGCGGTGGTGCTGACGGCGGCCAGTCGGGTCGTGCTGGAGATGCACTGGTTCACCGACACGGTCGGCGCGGTGTTGGCGGTGGTGGGGGTGGGGATGGTCGTCTCCCGCGCCCTTCGGCTGGTGCCCGTGGGCGTAGTGTCGAGACGTGAGCAGTCCTGACCTTTCCTGCCGCACCTCGACGGATCCGATCGAGGTGCGCGAGCTGGGCACCATCGACTACCTGGCCGCGTGGGACCTGCAGCGGGAGCTCGCCGAGGCGCGCGCGAACGGCGCGATCGGCGACACGCTGCTGCTGCTGGAGCACCCGCCCGTCTACACGTGCGGTCGGCGCACCGAGGCCGAGGAGCGGCCCCGGGGTGGTGACGTGCCGGTCATCGACGTGGACCGGGGCGGGAAGATCACCTGGCACGGGCCGGGGCAGTTGGTCGGGTACCCGATCGTGGGGCTGGCCGAGCCGTTGGACGTGGTGCAGTACGTGCGGCGGTTGGAGCAGGCGTTGATCCACGTGTGCGACCAGCTGGGCGTGCGCACGGGTCGGGTCGAGGGGCGCAGCGGCGTGTGGATCCCGGCCGACGACCGGGGTGGCGAGCGCAAGGTCGCGGCGATCGGGATCCGGGTGCAGCGGGGCGTCACGATGCACGGGTTCGAGATCAACTGCGATGCGGACCTGGCGGCGTTCGGCGACATCATCCCGTGCGGGATCAGGGACGCGGGGGTGGCGTCGTTGTCGCACGAGCTCGGGCGGGACGTGACGGTGGCCGAGGTGCTGCCGCTGGCCCGTCGGGCGGTGGTGGACGCGTTGAACGGCGACCTGCCGCTGACCGATCGGACGATCGTGCGGGAGCAGCCGGTGGCGGCCGGGGTGACGTTCGCGGTCCAGGCGGGCTGACGGGTCTACCCTCTGGTGTTCCGGAATTACGGACAACTGGAGGGAGATCGTCGTGCTCCTGACTCGACGGCACCTGTTCCGAGCGTGCGGGGTGGCCGGTGTCGCGACGGTGCTGCCCGGCGTCGCGTCCGAGAGCTGGTTGGACTGGGTGCGGGCGAACCGGCGGCACGTGGCCGTGGTGCTCGACGGGCGCGGCGGGCGGGTCGTGCACCGGCCGCACGAGCGGCAGCCGTTGGCGGCGGTGCGGATGCTGTCCCACCTGGCCGCGTACGGAGAGGGTGGCGTCGCGGCGGACGAGCGGGTGCGCGTCGCGGAGTGGGAGCAGTACCACCTGGGGCTCGACGGCGGCGCGCACCAGGCGGCGTTGCGGGCGTTGGGGCTCGCGTCCACGAACGGGGTGGTGGCGGACGAGCCGCAGCGGTTCGTGACGGTGGGCGACCTGGTGTCGGTGATGGTGCGGCACGGGGACTTCGCGGCCGGGGACTGGCTGGGGCGGCGGTTGGGTGTGGGGGTTCCCGCGTTCTCGGCCGAGGTGCTGCGGTTGGTGCTCGGGCGGGCGGTGGAGGTCGAGCGGTACCTGGGCGACCCGCGGTTGCAGCTCGAGGCGCTCGGGCGGTTCCCCGACGTGACGCATGAGGGTCGTCGTTCGTGGGCGCGGGGGACGTGGGCGGGCACGGCGGCGGAGGTGGAGCGGACGTGCCGGAAGGCGCTCGACGGTGTGGTGGTCGGGGTGCTGCCGGGGGTCGTGGCGGTCGGTTTGAAGGTGCCGGAGGGCAGTGCGGCGGTGCTGGTCCGGGAGGTCGACGAGGGGTGGCAGGCGCGGGCCGGGGAGTTGGCCGAGCTGGTGCGCACGGCCCTGGTGGAGCCCGCTGCGCTGCGGGGATTCCAGGTGAGCCTCTCGTAGGATGACCGCGGTGGACCTGGTGCAGCGACTTGCCGAGCTGGAACAGCGCGTGGCCGCGTTGGAGGGCGACGAGCGGGACGCACTCGCGGGTGCCGAGCTGGGCCGGGGGCAGGTCGCGGCGGGGGACGGCCGGGTGTCGTGGCGGGTGGACGTGACGCCGGAGCACGTGCTGTCGTTGCCGGACCGGCCCCGGATCGAGGTGCTGTCCGCGTTGGCGCACCCGGTGCGGGTGGAGATCGTGCGGACGCTCCTGGCGCGGGGCGGGCAGCCCGCGACGGCGTTGCAGGAGGCGGCCCGGCTGGGGTCGACCGGCCAGCTGTACCACCACTTGAAGGCGTTGACGGCGTCCGGCGTGGTGGAGCAGGACAAGCGCGGGAGCTACCGGTTGCGGCAGGCCGCGACCGTGCCCGTGCTCGTCCTGCTCACCGCCGCGTCGGACGTCGCCGGTCAGCTGCGCAGCTGAGGCGCGACGGTCTCCGCGATGAGCTCCACGTGGTCGAGGTCGGCGAGGTCGAGGACCTGGAGGTAGGCGCGGCCGATGCCGGTCTCGTCGCGCCACGAGCCGAGCTTGTCCACCACCTCGTCGGGCGTGCCGGCCAGGCCGTTCCGGCGCAGCTCGGCCACCTCGCGGCCGATGGCGGCGGCCCGGCGGGCGACCTCGGCGTCGTCACGGCCCACGCACACCACGAGGGCCGCGGAGCGGGTGATCTCCTTCGGGTCGCGGCCGATCTCGGCGCACGCGGCGTCCACGCGGGCCAGCACCTCGGTGGCGGTGCCGACGGACTGGAACGGGAGGTTGAACTCGTCGGCGAACCTGGCGGCCAGCGCGGGCGTGCGCTTGCGGCCCGTGCCGCCGATCAGCACCGGGATGCGTCGCGCGGGCTTGGGGAGCGCCGGCGAGTCGGCGAGGGTGTAGTGCTTGCCGGAAAAGTCGTAGGTCTGGCCGACCGGCGTGTTCCACAGGCCGGTGATGATCTCCAGCTGCTCCTCGTACCGCTCGAAGCGCTCGCCGGTGGCGGGGAACGGCAGGCCGTAGGCGGTGTGCTCGGCCTCGAACCAGCCCGCGCCGAAGCCGAACTCGACCCGGCCACCGGACATCTGGTCCACCTGCGCCACCGAGATGGCCAGCGGGCCGGGGTGGCGGAACGTCGCGGCGGTCATCAGCGTGCCGAGGCGGATCGTGCTCGTGTCGCGGGCGAGGCCGGCGAGCGTGATCCAGGCGTCGGTCGGGCCGGGCAGGCCGTCGCCGTCACCCATCTTGAGGTAGTGGTCGGAGCGGAAGAACGCGCCGTAGCCCGCGGCCTCGGCGGTGCGCGCCACCGCCAGCAGGTCGTCGTAGGAGGCCCCTTGCTGGGGCTCGGTGAAGATGCGGAGTTCCACTCGCTTGACGCTAGTCCGACGGGTGGGCCCGTCGCGATCCGAGCGCCTTCACCGGCGGCGGGACCGCGAGCGCTTGTCCTCGACGGGAGGCGGGACGTCGGTCCGGACCCGGAGACCTTCCACCACCCGGACGATGGTGCGCTCGACCTCGGCGCTGGCCTTGCGGGGGTCGGACGCGCCGGCGATCGTGCTCGCGCCCGCGGACAGCGCGCCGAACAGCAGGCGGCTCATGGTCTCGACCGGCAGCTGCTCCAGCTCGCCGGATGTGACCAAGACCTCGATCGTGGAGCGCAGCAGGCCGTAGCTGAAGTGCTCCTCGGCCTCGCGCCAGCGCTCCCAGCCCATCACCACCGGGGCCTCGTGGATCACGATCCGCTGGTAGGCGGGCTCCAGGCAGACCCGCACGTAGGCGCGCAGGCCCGCGATGGCGGTCTCCCACGGGTCACCGGGCGCGCTGACGATCTCGCCGAGCTTCTCGATGAACTTCGTCTCGACCGAGTCGAAGGCCGCCTCGAACAGCGCCTGCTTGCCGCTGAAGTGGTGGTAGAGCGCGCCCTTGGTCAGCCGCGCCCGCTTGGCCACCTCGTCCAGCGAAGTGCCTGCGTAACCGCGTTTGGTGAACAACTCCACGGCACTGTCCACGAGGGCCTGCCTCGTCGACTCCGAGTAGTCCAACCGCCTCGACCGCACTGTCACCACGTTCACAACCGTACGACATACCGACGGTACGTACTCGTGGTATGTTCGCCTCATCGGCCATACCGCCGGTATGCGAAAGACCTGGGGTATGACGCCGGTCACCACGAGAGGAGGGCGTGATCATGAGTTGGTCCGACTTCTACCGACGGCGCGACGCTCTGGACGCCGTGCTCCGCGCCGCGGCGGGGGATCCCGCGGCACCCCTGAAGTTCGACCGCGACCTGTTCGCCACCGAGGACGAGCTGCTCCTGGCCCTGCACTACCGCTGGATGCAGCAGCTCACCGGGCGGCTCGGCGCGGCCCTGGAGGACAGCGACGACGACCGGGTCGAGACCGTCGCCCGCACGTGGCGCGGCCTGGCCGCCGAGCAGCCCGTGCTGCGCGCCGTGCTCGACGCGCACCTGACGTCCACCGAGGCGGTCGAGCGCGAGCAGCGCATGCTGGCCCTCACCTCGGGCCTCGCGGAGCTGTCCGAGCCGGCCGCGGAGATCGCCCGGGTCGGCGCGGCGTTCACGAACCTGGTCCGCACGCGGCCCGGTGTCGTGGCGGGCAGGCACCGCAGGCTCGCCAAGAGCGCCTGACCGCCTGGTAGGTATTGACCCATGCCGAAGTGGAACGCCCGGAAGTGGGACACCGCGGACATCCCGGACCAGAGCGGGCGCACCGCGCTGGTCACCGGGGCCAACTCGGGCCTCGGCCTGCGCACCGCAGAGGTGCTGGCGGGCAAGGGCGCGCACGTCCTGCTGGCCTGCCGGTCCCCCGAACGCGGGCAGCGCGCGCTGGAGCGCGTGCTCGCGACGGGTGGCAAGGCCGAGCTGGTGCCGCTGGACCTGGCCGACCTGGCGTCGATCCGCGCCGCCGCCTCGCAGGTGCGCGAGCGCACCGGTGACGCGCTGGACGTGCTGGTCAACAACGCGGGCGTGATGGCGGTGCCGCTGGGGCGCACCGCCGACGGCTTCGAGCGCCAGTTCGGCACCAACCACCTCGGCCACGCCGCGCTGACGTGGCTGCTGATGCCCGCGCTGCGCACGCGGCCGGGCGCGCGCGTGGTCACCGTGTCCAGCCTGGCCCACGCCGCGGGCCGGCTCGACCTGGCCGACCCGAACTACGAGGTGCGCCGGTACACGTCGTGGGGCGCGTACGGGCAGTCCAAGCTGGCGAACCTGCTGTTCGCCCGGGAGCTGGACCGCCGCACGCGGGCCGCCGGCCTGGACGTGACGTCCGTCGCCGCGCACCCCGGCATCACCGCCACCGAGCTGAGCGCCAACATGGCGCGGGCGCGGCGCAACCCGCTGCTGGGGCTCGGCACCAAGATCAGCGACTTCTTCTCCCAGTCGGTCGAGGTCGGGGCGTTGCCGCAGCTCTACGCGGCGACGTCGCCGGACGTCGAGCCGGGTGGCTACTACGGCCCGGACGGGTTCCGCGAGACGCGCGGCCACCCGGCCCGCGCGGGGTCCACCACGGCGGCCCGCGACGAGCTCGCGGCCAGCCGGTTGTGGGACTTGACGGCCAAGCTCACGGGCGTCGCGCCCGACCCCTCGTGACGTAGGGTTGAGGTCGTGACCGTCGTACCTGAAGGTCGGAAGCTGCTGCGGCTGGAAGTCCGCAACAGCCAAACGCCCATCGAGAAGAAGCCCTCGTGGATCAAGACCAAGGCGAAGATGGGCCCCGAGTACCGGGAGCTCAAGGGCCTGGTCAAACGCGAGGGCCTGCACACGGTGTGCGAAGAGGCCGGTTGCCCCAACATCTACGAGTGCTGGGAAGACCGGGAGGCCACCTTCCTGATCGGTGGCGAGCAGTGCACCCGTCGCTGCGACTTCTGCCAGATCGACACCGGCAAGCCCGCCGACCTCGACCGCGATGAACCGCGTCGGGTGGCGGAGTCGGTGCAGGCCATGGGTCTGCGCTACTCGACCGTGACCGGCGTGGCGCGTGACGACCTGGAGGACGGCGGGGCGTGGCTGTACGCCGAGACCGTCCGCCAGATCCACGCGATGAACCCCGGCACCGGCGTCGAGCTGCTGATCCCGGACTTCAACGCGGTGCCCGAGCAGCTGGCCGAGGTGTTCTCGTCCCGGCCCGAGGTGCTGGCGCACAACCTGGAGACCGTGCCGCGCATCTTCAAGCGCATCCGGCCGGCGTTCCGCTACGAGCGGTCGCTGGAGGTCATCACCGCCGCCCGCGAGGCCGGGCTGGTGACCAAGTCCAACCTGATCCTGGGCATGGGCGAGACCCCGGACGAGGTCGCCGAGGCGTTGAGCGACCTGCACGACGCGGGCTGCGAGATCATCACCATCACGCAGTACCTGCGGCCCTCGCCCCGGCACCACCCGGTGGAGCGGTGGGTCAAGCCGGAGGAGTTCGTGACGCACAAGGAGACCGCCGAGCAGATCGGCTTCTCCGGTGTCATGGCCGGCCCGCTGGTCCGCTCGTCCTACCGCGCCGGCCGGCTGTACGCGCAGGCCGTGCAGAAGCGCGGCGACGTGCTGCCGGAGAACCTGCACCACCTGCTGGAAGCCGGCAGCGCGGCGCAGGAGATCACCTCACTGTTGTCGGCCCGCTGACCACCACGCCGTCCAGCGCCCGGACGTAGTCGGAGCCGAAGGCGCTGGACGGCGTGTGCGCGCCGGGGCTCGTGCCGGCCAGGCGCTGGACCGCCTCGACCACCGAGTCGGCGGTCAGGTCGTAGGCGTTCGGGCCGGAGAGCGCGGCCCGGACCCGGTGCCCTTCGCCGTCCCAGACCTCGCCGAAGACCTCGCAGCGGGTCCTGGCCCTCGTGGCCTCGCTCGGGCCGCCGATGCGCTTGGCCAGCGCCCGGCCGAGCCGTTGCGCGGCCTGCGTGCGCAGCAGCGGCGCGGTGAGCGGCTGGAGCTTGCCCAGCACGCCCGGGATCGTGGTGAACGTGGTGACGTTCGGGATGCCGGTGGACCGGTAGGCCGTGCTCACGTCGCCCCACGGGATGGCCCCGACCTCCCTGGGGCGGTCGCGGAACTGGGCCGTGCGCCGGCGGTGGCCGAGCGGGACGTTGCGGATCACGCCGTCCACGCGGGCCCGTCCCCCGCCGCCCGAGCCCTCGACGGCGGTCATCGCGGTGCCCGTGCTGGCGCCGCCCTGGACCACGAACGCGAGGTCCAGGTGCGTGGCCGTCGGCAGGGCGTCGTGCAGCAGGGCGGCGAGGCAGTCGGTGGGCACGACGTCGAACCCGGCGCCGGGCAGCAGCACCACACCGGCCCGCTTCGCGTCCTCGTCCCGCCGGCTCACGGCCTCGAAGACGTCGATCTCGCCCGTGATGTCGACGTAGTGCGTCTTGGAGGCGAGGCAGGCGTCCACCATCGGCCCCGAGGTCGAGGAGAACGGCCCGGCGCAGTGCGCGACCGCGTCCACGTCGGCCAGCTCCCGCGCCGCCCGGTCGAGGCCGAAGACCCGGTGCTCCAGGCCCAGCCGCTCGGCCAGGGGTCGCACCTTCGCCGCGTCCCGCCCGGCGAGCACCGGCCGCAGCCCGCGCCGCACCGCCAGTTCCGCGACGAGCGTGCCGGTGTACCCGTAAGCGCCGTAGACCATCCACCTCATGGGGTAGAAGCTACTCGCAGGTAGCTACGGGGACGACTTGCGGCGCACCACCATCGTCCCGGCCACGCCCACCAGGCCCACCACGATGACCGGCGCGGCCCACGCCAACCGCTCCCTCCGCAGCCGGCCGCAGATCTCGACGAACGCCGAGCCCTCGGCCTCGACCACCACGGCGTCGTACCCCATGCCCACGCTGTTCCCGCACGCGACCGGGACGCCCGACGGCGAGTCCGCGGACAGGGGCAGCAGCATGATCAGCAACCCGGCCAGGAAGAACGCGGCACCCACCACCGCGATGACCGTCCTGGGCGACATGCGAGGAAGTTACGCTTTCGCCACGCCCCGGGGTAGGGGGATGCCACATAGGGGGATCCGGTTAGCAGCCCCTAATGGACCATCCGGCCCACTGGGGCGAGCGGACGGCCCCGTGCGCCGAACGGTCCGGCCGCCTTTCGCCCCGACCTGTCGACTCATTCGCGTGACCGCGACAGCTTCAGCAACTCTTCAGGAAACGATCACGTTCAAAAAACGATAATCACCTCATCGAGTGACTTGCTTTTCCGCAGTGCCACCCAATACGCCCAACTCCGCCTCGCCGGGGTGGTCTTCGCACCTCATCGCCCCCGCCCGAGCCCCACCGCCGCTGAGCTCACCCCACTTGCCGCTCGCCGACAGACCCGCCCGTTCCACTCGTCCGTGGGCCACGGTGAATACATCGCGCCGAACTCTTCCTCGCCGTTCCGCCGCGCACGAAAAGGAGTTCCGACCGCCGTGAACACCGTCGAAGACGACACCCTGCTGACCGTTCTGGAACGTCGCCTGGCCGCCGCGCTGGGCGGCAGCACCCGGTTCGGCCGACTGACCCTTCGCTGGCCCGCCGCCGCCGCGCCACGAGCCGGCGACACGGTCGCGTTCCGCAGCAACGACGTCGGCGGCTACGGCCCCGTCCCCCTGGACCCGGCCCTGGACGTCACCGCCCTCACCGCCCGCTTCGCCCGCATCCCCGAGTTCGCCCGGACCGACGAGCTGAAGCAGTCCCGCCTGATCCCCTGCGCCGACCCCGACCGCGAACAACTGCTCACCGCCCCGATCCCGATGGACCGCTGGGTCGCCTTCGACACCACCGTCGCGGGCCGCTCCTACCGGCTGCGCGAGGGCCGCTGGCACGAGCTGCGCGAGGGTCGCGAGCACGCCGCCTGACCGCGCCACGGCTCGTGCTTGATGGTCTTCACGGTCAGGTGCGAGGCGACGCGACCGATGCCGGGCGCGTCCTCGATCCGGTCGGTGGCGGCGTAGCCGGGCGACCGTGGCATCGCAAGCAGGGGCGGGGTCGGACCGACCCGGTCGGCGAGTTCACTGTTGGTGAGCCGGGCGCATCGGCACGGAGGTGCTCGACTATTGCGCGATCGATGCTGTTCACGCCGGATCATTGCTTCGGCGTGGCCTGCTCGAACGATTTTCCGCAATCGCGTTGCCCGCGCCCTTGGCTACCGTGGCCGACATGGCGACGATCTCCGAGCTGTACCACTACCCGGTGAAGGGCTGCGCCGGAATCCGCCTCCAGGCCGGCAGGCTCGGCCACGCCGGCCTCGAACACGACCGCCGCTACCTCGTCACCGACCTCTCCGGCACCTTCCGCTCACAACGCCGCGACCCGCTGCTGGCCACGATCCAGCCCACCGTCGACCCGGACCGGCTCACCCTGTCCGCGCCCGACGCCGGCAGCATCGCCGTGCCCCTCGACACGACCTCGCCACGACGTCCGGTCACCCTGTTCGGCTCGTCGTACACGGGCATCGACCAGGGCGACCCCGTCGCCGCCTGGCTCACCGCCGTCCTCGGCGAACCGAGCCGGCTCGTCCTGGCCCCACCCGAACACCACCGCGTCACCGACGGCCTCACCGCGGGCACGTCGGCCTACGCGGACAGCTGCCCGGTGCACCTGCTGTCCGCCACCTCGCTGCGCGCCCTGAACGCCCGGATCACCGCCAGCGGCGGCCACCCCGTCCCGGCGAGCCGCTTCCGCCCGAACATCGTCGTCGACGACTGGCCCGCCCACGAAGAGGACCACGCCCTCCACCTGACCACCGGAACCGTCGAACTGGCCTACGCCAAACCGGCCATCCGCTGCGCCGTCACCACCGTCGACCAACCAACCGGCACCCGAACCGGCCCGGAACCACTGCGCACCCTCGCCACCTACCGCCGCACACCGACCGGCGTCGCGTTCGGCGCGAAGTACGCCGTCCTCGTCCCGGGCCACCTCTCGGTGGGCGACCGCCTGCTCCCGACCACCCGCTCCGACCTCGACCTGTCCGGCGTCACGGAATCCGCCGCCAGCGCATAACGGGGCGCTTCACGCCTGGCCGACGAACACGGCCTTGTCCGAGCCGAAAGTGGGCTGCAAGGCG
The DNA here is from genome assembly GCF_044757065.1 of Actinosynnema sp. NPDC091369. Classification (NCBI taxonomy): domain Bacteria; kingdom Bacillati; phylum Actinomycetota; class Actinomycetes; order Pseudonocardiales; family Pseudonocardiaceae; genus Actinosynnema; species Actinosynnema sp. NPDC091369. The sequence continues at coordinate 252,422 of NZ_JBIVUG010000006.1, forward strand.
ATCTGGAGTTCACCGGGCTGCGCACCGACGGAGAAGGCCGTCTCGTACGTGTAGGACTTTCCGGGCAGCACCGTGGCGTTCTCCGCACCGCCGCTCCCGCATCCGCCACTGGAGTCGAACACCGTTTCCGCTTTCCGCCCGTCGAATTGCGCATCGCTGCCGAAGGACAGGAGTCCGGCGTCGAACGGCTTGTCGGTGCCATTCGTGACGGTCACGGTCACCTTGGCCGCGCGAGCGATGTTCGGCGGTGCCGCGTACTGACCGGGCGTGCACGGCGTGGGCGCGGAGACCTCGACGGCCAAGCCGTCGGCCCAGGTGTAGCGCTGCCCCCAAGTGGGCGCCGCCTGCGCCGCCTCGGGCTTCGGCTCGACCGGCGCGGCGCTGTCCGCACCACCGCTGACCTGCCCCTGGTTGGTCGAGCCGTTGATGATCTCGTCGAGCTTCTCCACCGCCGCTTGCTGCGCGATGACGGTGAAGACGATCCCGAGCACGCAGAGCGCCACACCGATCACCGCGATGATCTTCTTGGTGCCGAAGAGCGCGATGAACCCGAGCACGAAACCGACGCCGGCGACGACCGCGGTGAGGTTGTTGAAGATGATGATCGGCGAACCGACGATGCCCACTATGCCGAAAATCAGGGCTGCCCACGCGAGCGCGCCGAACCTGGTCGGCTTCACCGCCACCGGCTGGGGATACGGCTGGGGGTGGGAGATCTGCTGGTGTTCCATGGCGCACTTCCTCGAAATCGATGTACGCCCGATCATCGCGAGTGCGCGAACGCGCGTTACAACGCGTGCCGGACCGTTATCCCGACAACTCCGATGTAACGCACATGCCCTTTTCCGCGATGCACCGCCCGGATAAAGGTGAGCTTTATTCGACATGCGTGTCACGGATCCACCGACGTACCCGAACTACTCCACTGCGTCGAAGGCCAAGCGCCAGGGATAGCCGGCCATCACCGTGCTCCCGGTTCTCGGCGGGTGCGGTTGGAAGCCGCCCTCGCCGAACAGGACGTTCACGCCCGAGGCACGCAACGCGTCGATGCTGCGGTGCAGGACGGGATTGGCGGCGAAGGCCGTGTTCACGAAGGGCAGGACGGCGATCGGCACACCCAGACCGGTGAGCTCGGCGAGTTGGGTCAGCACGTAGGTGTCGGCGATCCCGGCGGCCCACTTGTTGATCGTGTTGTAGGTCGCGGGCGCGACCACCACAGCGTCGGCCTTGGGCAGCGCCGGCTGACCTTGCCGCTGGTAGCCGGTGCGGACGGGGTGGCCGGTCCGGTGCTCCAGCTTGTCCAGGTCGAGGAAGTGCTCGACGGCGGCGGGTGTGGCCACGCAGTGGACCGACCAGCCCCGTTCGTGGGCGAGGTCCACGGCGACGTCGACGTGGTCGGCCGGACCCGCGCCGCAGATCATCAGGTACAGGACTCGCTCGGTCATGCGGGGACTCCGGCTCGGTGTGCCATCTGACGGACTTGGCGGGCGGGTTCACCGGTGGTGGCGGACAGCAACGTGCGCAGGAGGTTGTGGGCGGCCGGTCGGCAGCGAACTTCCTGCGGGGCGACGCGCTCGGCCCGGGTGAGAGTGCGGGCGGCTTCGGCGTAGTTACCGCGCTGGGTGTTGGCCTGCGTCAGGTCGAGCAGGTAGTTGGCCCGGCGTTCGGGCGGTAGGGCGTCGACCGCGCCGGCCGGGATGGTCTTCGCGTAGTGCAGCGCCGACTCGGCCTCGAAGAGGCGGACGAGGGCCGCGACGCGGTGGATGGCCACGTTGGCTCGACCGAACTGGGTGTCGCTCGTGTCGTAGTGCGGTTCCATGCGTTCGGCGGCCTGCATCGCTTCCTCGTGCATGGCCAGGGCCAAAGTCGGGTCCTCCTGCTTGGCGGCGGTGATCGACGCGGTGAGGTAGAGCATCCCTTGGAGGGACAGCAGGCGGCCCGGGTCCCCGGGAACTGCGGGTCGCATCCGCTCTGACATGTCCAGGAGGGCGTTGACAGCCCCGGCACGCTGCCTCGCCGCGGTCATGGCTCGGGCGACGCTCCGGGTGGCCCGAGCCTGTGACCAGGTGTCGTCCACGGCCAGGGCGGTGTGCATGGCCCGGTCGGCCGCCAGCCAGGCGATGTCGTGGCTCTCGAACTTGAGCAGCACCGACGAGGCGATCCGGTAGGCCGTAACGAGGACCCGGTGTGCCGCGACCTGGTCGGCGGGTTGTGCGGTGAGGGTCGCCGCCTGTGCGTCCTCCAGCAGCTCAGGCAGATGGCGGACGACTGTCGTGAAGTGCGATGAGGTCCAGGCGTGGTTGACGTAGTCGGCTTGGCGGGCCAGGTGAGCGACCGAGCGCGGTTGGCGAGCATCGAGGGCCAACCCCGGGTAGCGGCCGAGCGCGGCCCGGATCGCCGTGACCTCCGCGGTGTCCACGCAACCGGCGGCGCGAGCCGCAGCGGGCCCGTCCGTGAGGACGGTGGGGTCGACGGACAACGCGTCCGCGACCAACTCGATGACCGGGATGCGGACCAGGTCCCGCTCGCCGGACTCGATCTTGTCCAGCCACGACGTCGACCGACCGATCATGTCGGCGAACTGCTTGCGGCCGAGGTTGCGGCGCAAGCGCCAGTAGCGGACACGTTTGCCGATCATGTCGGGGGTCTCCGACATCCCACTCCCTCCGCTGGTCACACGCCACGGCTTCGACGTCAGCAGTGCCCACGAACACGATCCCGCAAGCCGCCCTCGACTACGCCGAGATGGGCTGGCCCGTCCTGCCGGGAGCCATCTGGCACAACGGTCACTTCGCCGATCCGGCGGACGAGTCCCGTGTCATCGACCCCTGTCTGCGACCGTCCGAAGAGGCGACCACAGATGCCCGCCGGGTGCGCGAGTGGTGGTCGATGCCCGGACGGCACCAGCCCAACGTCCTCACGGTGACCGGCACGCGCTTGGGGGCGTTCATGGTGGCCGAGAACCTGGTGATGAGGTTGACCGACGACCCTCGGTTCGCCGCCTCACCGACGCCGGTCCTCGCGTTCCCGAACATGCCGATCGCCTACTTCCTCGTCCAACCACCAGTGCCGTCGGTGCTGCTGAGCGCCCAGGCTCGGGTGGTGGCCGCGGGAATGCCCATCCCGCTACCCCCGAGTGCCCTCGACACCACACCGGTGATGTGGCTGGTGACGCCCGAACAGGCAGGCAATCGCCTGGTCTCTGGAGACGCACTGGCGGACCTGATCCACGAGCACGAGAGGAAGGCCGCGTGAGCGCGCACGAGATCGCCCGCCAGGAAGCCCCGCGGCTGTTCGCCATCGTCGAGGAGTACGACGACCCGAAGGACGTTCGCGTCGCCGGCTACGGTCTGGCCTACGGCGACCGGGCCGACGTCAACTCCGTCGAGGGCGACTTCCGGCTCACCTCCGACAGCCCCGACCACGCACGAACCGTGTTCGAGATCAGCTCCCGCTCAGCCGGAGCACGACGAGCGCACGTGATCTGGCTGGACGAAACCTGAAGCACATAACAGGACCACCGCGACGCTCTCATGGCGCAGCGAAGGCGCGAAGCGCTGAAGTGAAGCCCGCCACCGCGGGGGCCAGGGGCGACGAGCCCCGGCGGGGGTCCGGAGGCGGAGCCCACCGGGCGGGGTCTGGGGGTTGCACCCCCAGGGGGCACAGTGGGCGCGGCAGGATTCGAACCTGCGACCGCTCGGGTGTAAACCGAGTGCTCTTCCGCTGAGCTACGCGCCCGGAGAAGCGCCGGTGGTGAGGCGGCGCCGGGAAGGTATCAGGACAGGGCGGCGACGGCCTTCTTCCAAGCCTCCTGGTCGCGGGGTTCGCCGGGGGCGTTCACCTCGGCGTAGCGGACCACGCCGGCGGTGTCGATGAGGAACGTGCCGCGGTTGGCGAGGCCGGCCTGCTCGTTGAACACGCCGTAGACCTGGGCGACCTGCCCGTGCGGCCAGAAGTCCGACAGCAGCGGGAACTGGTAGCCCTCCTGGGCGGCCCACGCCTTCAGGCTGAACGGTGTGTCCACGGACACGCCGATGACCTGCACGTTCTCGTCCTCGTAGGCGGCCAGCTCGTCGCGCACCTGGCACAGCTCGCCGGTGCAGATGCCGCTGAACGCGAACGGGTAGAACACCAGCAGCACGTTGCGCTCCCCGCGGAACGAGGACAGCGTCACGGGCTGCTTGTTGTAGTCGTTGAGCGTGAAGTCAGGGGCCTGAGCGCCAACCTCGACCAATGCAACCCTCCACCACCGCGTGCCACCTGGGCAACCCGAAGAACGGGCTCCACCCGATCGGGGAGCCCGCCGTCGAGCCTAGGGCATGGCGAGCGGCGTGCCTCGTCCGCGGTCAGCGCTTCGTCTTGGCCGACTTCGGGGAGACGAGCCTGGTCGCGGACCAGTCACCGCTCACCGTGATGTTGGAGGTCTGGGCGAGCCCCGCGGTGGACACGGCCTCGGCGATGTCGCTCGGCTCCACGTGACCGGCCCGCCCGGTCTTGGGCGTCAGCACCCAGATCACGCCGTCGTCGGCGAGGGCCGTGGTGGCGTTGATCAAGGCGTCGGCGAGGTCGCCGTCCTCCTCGCGCCACCAGAGCAGGACCACGTCCATGACCTCGTCGGAGTCCTCATCGAGCAGATCACCGCCCACCCGCTCCTCGATCGCGGCACGCAGGTCGTCGTCGACGTCCTCGTCCCAGCCGATCTCCTGGACCACGCTGCCCGGTTCGATCCCGAGCCTGTCGGCGACACCGATCTTGCCGGCGTCTTCCGCGGCGACCACGGCTTCCACTCCTCCAAGTACACAAGAGCGGCAGCCGGGGGTACGACTGCCGCGCGATGTCACTACCAGTCGCGGCTAGCGAACACTGTCAGCCCCGCCACGCGCAACCGTAGAGGCCAAGACACGCCGCATCGGGTACCCCCGAGTGCGGTCCCCCGACCGGATGAGGCACGCTCTACATACCTCCTATTCGCGCGCGCGAGAGAAACGATCCAGAGTTACTCACCGGTAGAGGTGACGGGACCGTGACTGTCGGGCGACGATGGGACTGAGAAGACCCCGGAACGAGGAGATCCCTTGGCCCCGCAGAACACCCCCGAGCGGGTACGCGTCATCCGTGACGGTCTGGCCGCCCACCTCCCCGACATCGACCCGGAGGAGACCGCGGAGTGGCTGGAGTCGTTCGACGCCGCGCTCAAGGGCGGCGGGCAGCAGCGCGCCCGCTACCTGATGCTGCGGCTGCTCGAGCGGGCCAGGGAGAGCCACGTCGGTGTCCCTTCGCTGACCAGCACGGACTACGTGAACACCATTCCCACCGAGCGCGAGCCGTGGTTCCCCGGCGACGAGGAGGTGGAGCGCCGCTACCGGGCCTGGATCCGGTGGAACGCGGCGATGACGGTGCACCGCGCGCAGCGGCCCGGCGTCGGCGTCGGCGGGCACATCTCGACCTACGCGTCGTCGGCGAGCCTGTACGAGGTCGGCTTCAACCACTTCTTCCGGGGCAAGGACCACCCCGGCGGCGGTGACCACGTGTTCATCCAGGGCCACGCCTCCCCCGGCGTGTACGCCCGCGCGTTCCTCGAGGGACGCCTGAGCGCCGAGCAGCTCGACGGCTTCCGCCAGGAGTACTCGCACGCCGGACCGGGCGGCGGCCTGCCGTCGTACCCGCACCCGCGGCTGATGCCGGACTTCTGGGAGTTCCCCACGGTGTCCATGGGCCTGGGCCCGATGAACGCGATCTACCAGGCGCGGTTCAACCGCTACCTGCACGACCGCGGTATCAAGGACACGTCCGACCAGCACGTCTGGGCGTTCCTCGGCGACGGCGAGATGGACGAGCCGGAGTCGCGCGGCCTGCTCCAGGTCGCGGCGAACGAGCAGCTGGACAACCTGACCTTCGTGGTGAACTGCAACCTGCAGCGCCTCGACGGCCCGGTGCGCGGCAACGGCAAGATCATCCAGGAGCTGGAGGCGTTCTTCCGCGGCGCGGGCTGGAACGTCATCAAGGTCATCTGGGGCCGTGAGTGGGACGCCCTGCTGCACGCCGACCGCGACGGCGCGCTGGTCAACCTGATGAACACCACGCCGGACGGCGACTACCAGACGTACAAGGCCAATGACGGCGCGTACGTCCGCGAGCACTTCTTCGGCCGCGACCCGCGGACGAAGGACCTGGTCACGCCGATGTCCGACGACGAGGTGTGGAACCTCAAGCGCGGCGGCCACGACTACCGCAAGGTCTACGCGGCGTACAAGGCGGCGGTGGAGCACCACGGCCAGCCGACGGTCATCCTCGCCAAGACCATCAAGGGCTACGGCCTGGGCCCGCACTTCGCGGCGCGCAACGCCACGCACCAGATGAAGAAGATGACCCACGAGGACCTGAAGCTCTTCCGGGACAGCCTGCGCATCCCGATCGAGGACAAGGACCTGGACCCGTACCTGCCGCCGTACTACCACCCCGGCAAGGACTCCCCGGAGATCCAGTACCTGCTGGAGCGGCGCAAGCAGCTCGGCGGGTTCGTGCCGGAGCGGCGGACGAAGTCCAAGGCGCTGGTGCTGCCGGGCGACAAGGTCTACGACGTGATCCGCAAGGGCTCGGGCAAGCAGGAGGTCGCCACCACGATGGCGTTCGTCCGGCTGGTCCGCGACCTGGCCAAGGACCCGGAGATCGGCGGCCGGATCGTGCCGATCATCCCGGACGAGGCGCGCACGTTCGGCATGGACTCGATGTTCCCGGCGCAGAAGATCTACAACCCGAACGGGCAGATGTACACCTCCGTGGACGCCCAGCTGATGCTGGCGTACAAGGAGAGCGAGCAGGGCCAGATCCTGCACGAGGGCATCAACGAGGCCGGGTCGACGGCGTCGTTCACGGCGGCGGGCACGTCCTACGCCACGCACGGCGAGCCGATGATCCCGATCTACATCTTCTACTCGATGTTCGGGTTCCAGCGGACCGGTGACGGCCTGTGGGCGGCGGCGGACCAGATGGCGCGCGGCTTCGTGCTGGGCGCCACGGCCGGCCGCACCACGTTGACCGGCGAGGGTCTCCAGCACGCGGACGGGCACTCGCTGCTGCTGGCGCACACCAACCCGGCCGTCGTGGCGTACGACCCGGCGTGGTCGTTCGAGGTGGCGCACATCGTCAGGGACGGTCTGCGGCGGATGTACGGCGAGAACGCCGAGAACATCTTCTACTACATGACCGTCTACAACGAGCCGTACCAGCAGCCGGCCGAGCCGGCGGACCTGGACGTCGACGGCCTGCTCAGGGGTCTGTACCGGTACCAGGCGGCGCCGGCGCAGAGCGGTCCGCGGGCGCAGCTGCTGGCGTCCGGCGTGGCGATGCCGTGGGCGGTCGACGCACAGCGGATGCTGGCCGAGGAGTGGGGCGTGCAGGCCGACGTGTGGTCGGCGACGTCGTACTCGGAGCTGCGGCGCGAGGCCGTCGAGGTCGACCGGCACAACCTGCTGCACCCCGACCAGGAGCCCCGCGTGCCGTACGTCACGCAGGTGCTGGCGGACGTGGCGGGCCCCGTGGTGGCGGTGTCGGACTGGATGAGCGCGGTGCCGGACCTGATCCGGCCGTACGTGCCGACCGACATGACCACGCTGGGCACCGACGGGTTCGGCTTCTCCGACACCCGGCCGGCGGCGCGGCGGCACTTCCTGGTCGACGCCGAGTCGATCGTGGTGGCCACGCTGGCGGCGCTGGCCAAGCGCGGCGAGATCCAGCAGTCGCTGGTCGTGCAGGCGGCCCGCAAGTACAAGATCGACGACGTGAGCGCCGCGGGCCCGTCCACCTCGGACGCCGGCCTGGCCTGATCGCCACCCTCGGGGGCGGCACGCGCGGTGACGCGGGTGCCGCCCCCGAGGCGTTTCCGCAGTAATGCGGCCGACCAGCGGAAATCTTCGCTTTCCCGCTGCCGGTTGTGATCCAGCCCATAGACTTGCCCCACGAAACCCGGCGTTCCAACGAGGGGTCGGATGGGGACGCAACCGCTGCACGCGGTGCACCGCACGGTGGTGGTCGTCGACGTGTCGGCGTTCAGCCTGCGGACGCGCATCCGGCAGGAGGAGATCCGGCGGGGCCTCTACGCGGCACTGGAGATCGCGTTCGAGGACAGCGGGCTGGACTGGGCGGCGGCCTACCACGAGGACCGCGGCGACGGCGTGATGGTGCTCGTGCCGCCGGACGTGCCCAAGAGCCGGGTGGTCGGCGGTCTGCCGCACGCGCTGCTGGGCGAGCTGCGCCGGTACAACTTCAACCGCCACGAGGACAGCCGGGTGCGGCTGCGGATGGCGATCACGGCGGGCGAGGTGCAGCACGACAAGGAGGGGGTCGTCGGCGACGAGGTGACGCTGGCGTTCCGGCTGCTCGACTCCTCGCCGCTGCGGCAGGCGCTGGACCGCTCGACCTCGCTGTTCGCGCTGATCGTCTCCGACCGGTTCTACGACGACGTGGTGCGGCCGGACCCGGCGATGGACCCGGAGTCGTTCCGCCCCGTGCACGTGGGCGTCAAGGAGGTGCGCGGGCGCGCCTGGCTGCACGTGCCGAACGGCCACGCGCCACCCCCGAGGCCGGAGCCGAGGCCGAAGCGGGTGCGCCGCGAGCGCCGCGAGCCGCCGTGGGCCCGGCTGGGGCTGGCCGCGCTGCTGGTCGGCGCGGGTGCCGCGGACGCCTTCGGCGCCCGGCCGCCCGCCGAGCCGCCCTGCCCTCCCCCGATCCAGCTGAACGTGCTGGTGTCGGCGGAGAAGGAGCAGGTCGTCCGGTCGCTCGCGCTGGACCTGGAGGACGACTCGGGCCGGCACAACCCGCAGGGCTGCAAGGAGTTCGACGCGCTGGTGTACACGGGCAGGTCCGACCGGGTGGCGGCCGAGGCGCTGGGCCGGGGCTGGCAGCCGGGCGACCTGACCCTGGTGGACGCCGCCGAGCCGCACGTGTGGCTGCCGGACACCACCGCCGAGGTCACCGCCGTGGAGGAGGCGTTGCGGCAGCGCGACGACGTGCGGCTGCACCGCCGTGGTGAGGTGGCGATCTCACCGGTGGTGCTGGGCGCGTCGGAGGAGCTGGCCGGGCGGATCGCGCCGCAGGACGGCGAGTTCGAGTGGCGTGACGTGCGGCGGCCGTCGGCGGCGGTGGACACCTCGTCGGGCGTCGGGACGGCCGCGGCCGCCGCGTTGCTGTACGGCCAGTTGGGCGAGTTGGACCCGAACTCGCCGACCTTCCTGCGCGAGGTGCGCCGGGTCACCGGCCGCACGACCGACGACGGGCCGTGCACGGGCGACGTGGCGCTGGTCGGCTCCGAGCGGGCGGTGGCGCGCACCGCCGGCTGCCGGGTGCTGTACCCGCGGGAGGGCGCGCTGGTGCTGGACCACCCGTTCGTCGAGGTGGAGCGGCCCGGTCGGCCGAACCAGTGGCGGCAGCGGATCGTGGACCGGTTCCTGGCGCACCTGCTGTCGCCGCACGCCCAGGAGGAGTTCAAGCGGGCCGGTTTCCGCGACCTGGCCTGGAACACCGGCCTGCGGTCGGGTCCGGGAGTGCGCCCGGACCGGCCCCGGCCGCTGGCGGTCGAACCGGACGTGAGGCTGGTGCAGCGGGCGTGGGACGCCACGAGCAGGGCGCAGGTGTTCGGGGTGGCCCGGGACGGCTCGCCGGAGGCGAACCTGTTCGCGACCCGGGTGCGGGAGCTGGCCGGCCCGCGCGACCGGGTGGTGGACCTGCCGTTGACCGAAGGCGCGCTCGAGGACGGCGTCGGGCAGCACGTGGACGTGGTGGTGCTGGTGGCGTCGGCCCGGGCCCCTTCGATACCCAAGTCCGCCGGTGGTCGCGTCCGGGTGGTGGCCGTCGGGTTCACGGAAGGCGCGTGCGGGGCCTCAGCGCCGCTGTACGAGGCCGCACAGGCCAACGGGGGTCCTTGCGTGGAGATCGTCTCCCGGAACGGCTCCGGGGCCACTCAGGGCCAGGAAGACGCTTTGGACGCCATCAGGCGCGCCGCGTGGGGAGGGTGACGTGATCCGCTTTCTCGTGCCGCTGGTGGTGCTCCTGGCGGCCTGCACGACCCCGGTCCGGGACGACGCCGTGGACGGCACCGGTCCGATCACCTTCGTGGACGGCCTCGACACCACCGCGCACGGCCGGGTGCGCGAGCTCGTCGACCGCTGGAACGCGCAGGCCAGCAGGCGCGAGCAGGTGACGTTCGTGGAGATGCCGACGTCCACCGACGCCCACCGCGCCCAGCTGACCGCGCGCGGTCAGGACCTGCGGGGCGTGCGGGGCAGCCCGGACTGCTACGACGTGATGGCCGTGGACATGGTGTGGACGGTGCCGTTCGCCGCGGCCGGTCACCTGGAGCCGCTGGACCCGGTCGAGTTCGGCGTCGACCGGATGCTGTCCGCGGCGGTGAACGCGGCCAGGTCCCCGGACGGCCGCACGCTGTGGGCGGTGCCCTGGCGCAGCGACGCCGGGTTGCTCTACTACCGCAAGGACGTGCTCGACGAGGTGGGGGTCGCCCCGCCGACCTCGTGGGAGGAGCTGCGGCGGCAGGCGGTCGAGATCGCGCCGCGGTACGGCTTGCAGGGCTTCGTGGGCCAGTTCCGGCGCTACGAGGGCCTGATCGTGAACACGGCCGAGGCCGTCTGGGCGCACCGCGGCGACCTGGAGCGCCTGGACGCCGCCGAGACGAAGGCGGGCGTGCGGGCCGTCGCCGACGGCTTCGCGCAGGGCTGGATCCCGCGCGAGGCCCGCGACTACGACGAGCCCGGCTCGCTGGACGCCTTCCGGTCCGACCGCGCGCTGTTCATGCGCAACTGGCCGTACGCCGGACCGGTGCTGGACACCGACGGGTCGAAGGTGATCGGCAAGTGGGGCAGGGTCGCGCTGCCGTGGCCCAGCGCGTTGGGCGGCTGGAACCTGGCCGTGTCGCGGTGCTCGGCGAACCAGCGGACCGCCCGCGAGTTCATCAAGTTCCTCACCCGTGACGACAACCAGCGGCGCATGGCCGAGCTCGCCGGGTGGGCCCCCACGACCCGGGCGCTGTACGACGAGCCCGGCCTGGTCCCGCCCGAGCTGCGCGACAGTTTGCTCAACGCCCGGATCCGGCGACCGTCGCCGCACTACGACGAGCTGACCAGCGTGATGCAGGAGAGCCTGCACCACGTGCTGGAGAACCCGGGCTCGGTCGGCCAGTCGCTGGACCAGCTCGCGGACGACCTCGCCCGGGCCGCCGAGGGGCGCTAGGAGGTGGCCGCCGCGACCCGGCCGGTGGTCTGCTTGGCGGCGCGGTTCCAGTCGATCCAGCCGCGGATCACCAGGACGGCGAAGACGGTGTAGACGGCGGCGCTGAACCACAGGCCGGACTGGATCTGCAGCGGCACGCCGATCGCGTCCACCACGAGCCACACCAGCCAGAACTCGACCAGGCCGAAGCCCTGGAGGGTGAAGGCGAGGACGGTGCCGACGAAGATCGCGGCGTCCGGCCACGGCGCCCACGAGGCGTCCAGGGCGTCCAGCAGGGACGCGAACGCGACCGTGCCGAGGACGAAGGCCGCGGCCACGGCGACGCGCTCCTTCGCGGTGCCCTTGCGGACCACCACGCCGAACACCGGGTCACGCCGGCGCGTCCACGCCCACCAGCCGTAGAGCGTGATCAGCGCGATCACGACCTGGCGCGCGGCCGTGCCGCCGAGCTGGGCGGACACGTAGACCACGAACAGCAGCGTGACCGAGACCAGCTGCACGGGCCACGTCCAGAGCGAGCGTTTCTGCGCCAGGTACACCACCACCAGCGCGAAGACCTGGCCGATGAACTCGGCCCAGGAGACCTTCTGCCCGAACACCGTGAAGCCCTGCTGCATCAAGACGTGCACCGCGTCCTCCATCCCCGACAGGCGTCTCCGGGGCATGGCGGGCCAACGGCATGCGCGCCTCCCATCCGGACTTTCACCGTCGGCCCCGGAGTTCCACCGGGTCAACCGCCCTGGTGGGCGGGTCGCGGGCTGTCACCGCCGGTTCGGATTTCCACCGAGCCCCGGAGCGCATGTCTCTCATCGCGTCGGAACATCATCGCGCGCGGAACTGTTCCTGGGGTGACCGAAAGCACACTCGGCACGATCCGAGAAGTCGCGTCCCGCTGGTCACCTCGACTTCAGCCCCGGTACACCGGCGGCCAGTAGCTTCCGCCGAATGCGAATCCTGCTCATGGCCGCGGTGGTGCCGCTGCTCATCGCCTCCTCCCCCGGGCCCGACGAGGTCGTGCCGGTCACCCAGACCCGCGCGTTCGTCGACGACGCCTCCGGGACGCCGGCCAACGCCGACGCCGACGACCCGGCGGTGTGGGTGCACCCGCGCTCGGCGCGGCAGAGCGTCGTGCTCGGCACGCTGAAGGAAGGCGGGCTGGCCGCGTTCGACCTGGCCGGCCGCACCCTCGGCACGTATCCGGCGCCCGCGCCGCCGACGCCGGGTGCCAAGCCGGGCCGGTTCAACAACGTCGACGTGCTGAGCCGGGTGCCGGTCGGCGGGCGGTCGCGCGACCTGGCGTTCGTCAGCGACCGCGGCCGGGACCGCGTCCGGGTCTACGAGCTCGACGGTCGCGGCGCGGCGGCGGGCCCGGCCGTCGTGCGGGACGTGACCGACCCCGGCGCGCGGCCGGTGTTCTCCTCGTCGGAGGAGGAGGTGGACGACCAGCACACCGCGTACGGGCTGGCGGCCGGGTTCGTCGGCCGCACGCCGGTGGTCGTGGTGAACCGGCGCAACGAGACCAGGGTGGCGCTGCTGCGGGTGACGCCCGGTCCGGACGGCTCGGTCGGCACGGCGGTGGTGTCCGCGCTCGACCTGCCGTCGTCGTTCCCGCTGCCCGACGGCACGACGTGGACGCCGTGCGGCGAGCCGGGCGAAGGGCCTCAGCTGGAGGGCATGGTGGTCGACTCCGAGCACGGCGTGCTGTACGCCGCGCAGGAGGACGTCGGCATCTGGCGCGTGCCGCTGCGGGCGACCGGGTTCGGCACGCCCGCGCTGGTCGACCGGGTTCGCTCGTTCGGGGTACCGCAGAGCTACGACCCGGAGACCGAGGAGTGCTCGGTGTCGGGCGCGGACCCCGGTTTCGGCGGCCGGCACCTGACCGCCGACGCCGAGGGCCTGACCGTCGGCGACGGCTACCTGATCGCGTCCAGCCAGGGCGACTCGCGGTTCGTGGCCTACGAGCGGACCGGCCGAAACCGCCACGTCGGCGAGTTCGTGGTGGGCGCGGGCCGGGGCAACGACTCGGTCGAGCACTCCGACGGCGCGCACCTGGTGACCGCCGACCTCGGGCCCGCCTACCCGGAGGGCCTGCTGGTGGTGCACGACGGCGAGCGCACCCCGGCCGCGGGCGACCTGCCGACCACCGGGTTCGCGTACGTGAGCTGGGCGGACGTGCTGGACGAGCTGGACTGACCTCGCGCGAACGCCGACAGGCCCCCGCCCGGTGCTCCGGGTCGGGGGCCTGTCGGCGTCTGCGACGGGTGTCGTGGCGGGTGCCGGCGCCGGTCGGGTCAGCGCCGGTCGGGTCAGCGCCCTTCGGTGTGCGGCGGCATCGGCATGCCCGCGGGCGGGGTCGGCGGGTCCACCGGGGCCTGCCGGGCCGAGCGGGCGGTGGCCGTCACCGGCTCCTGCGCCCGGCTCGTCATGGTGTCCTGGGACTGGCGCGGCGCGGGCGCGATGTGCGCGGACTCCTCCTGGATGCGGTTGAGCCAGCCCTCCCAGCGCTGCTGCATCGGGCGGACCAGGCCGCCGCCGACGCCGATCACGATCACGCCGGCGATCGTGGCCAGCACCGTGATCAGCACCGGCATGGTGACCGCGACGGCGATGCCCAGCTGGTTGAGCGCGGCGATGACGCCCAGCGCCACGATGAAGCCGTACGTGATGCCGCCCAGCATCCGCGTGTACGGCCGGTTGCCCAGCGCGCCGGTGACCAGGCCGCGCAGGGCCTTGCCGATCGCGGCGGCGACGAGCACCAGGACGATCGCCACGGCGATGCGCGGCAGGTACGCGATGACGTCGTTGAGCAGGGCGCTCACCGCGTTGCCGGTGCCGAACACGCCGAACGCGAGCTGGAGGGCGATCAGCAGCACGAAGTAGTAGACCAGCTTGACGATGAGCCCGGAGGCGTCGATCGGGGACTTCGCCATCGCGCCGGACAGCCCGGACCGCTCCACGAGCCGGTCGAAGCCGACCCGTTTGAGCAGGAAGCCGACGGCCTTGCTCAGCGCCTTGGCGATGATCCACCCGATGAGCAGCACGACCAGGAAGCCGAGGAGTTTCGGCACGAACGTGGCCACCATCGTCCACGCCTGCCCGAGTCCTTCGGTGATCTGGGTACCCACGACGACCCTCCTTCGCGTTTGGCTTGTGCCGGGATCGTTTCTCAGCCCGCATCACCCGGCAACCTGAAGTGGTGGCACGAAAGGGTGACTGACGTGGCGGTTCTCGCGTCGGCAGTCCAGAGTGGAATCACCGGTGGGGACCGGGGAGAGGGAAACGCCCGGCGCGAGGTTCTCGCGCCGGGCGTTTTCGCATCGCGGGTCGGGTCACGGCGCCTACCACCGGGCCGACAGGCCCCTACCGTCCAGGTAGGCCCGCACGTGCTCGGGCGAGCTCACCCGGCTCACGTCGGGCCGCGGGTCACCGGGGCAGTACGAGCTGCTGGCGGGCAGGATTCCGTCGATCAGGTACCGGTTGACGGCCCGGTCCACGCACGCGTTGCCGCTGCCGTACAGGCCGTGCTTGCCCTCGTCCCGCACGGTGATGAGGTTGTGCCCGAGCCGTTCCGCCATGGCCGGGCCGCTCTCGTACTGCGTCTGGGTGTCGCCCTCCGCCTGCACCACCACCCCCACGGGGTAGCCCGCGCGCTTGAGCGTTACGGCGGGCTCCGGCGGGGTGAAGCTGCGGAACGCGCACGTCGTCGGCGCCGCGCGCATCACGCCGAAGCCGTACGGGTAGCGGTCGCGGAAGACGCGCATGTCCTCGTAGTAGGTCTCCAGGTCGGTCGGCCAGTCGACCTCGCACGTGACCGTGTTGAACACGCCGGAGACCAGGTCGTCCTGCGCATGGCCGGACATCAGCGCGCCGGCCGCGGACGGCGCCCCGGACTGGAGCTGGGTCACCGCCACCGCGAGGTCCGACCACAGTGGACGGTACCGCGCCCCGACGCCGACCGCCGCGTCGAAGCGGGTGCGGTCGTGCTCGCCGACCGGTTTCGTCGCCAGGGCCGTCGCCACCGCCTCGACCGACCCCATCACCGCGTCGGGTGTCGCGCCGAGCTGGAACCGGTCGTGGTGCTGGGCGACCCAGGTGGACCAAGCCTCCACGTTGCGCCGGTAGGCCACCGCCTGCGCGCGGAACTGCTCGCGCCAGATCCACTCGGGGTGCACGGCCGAGTCGAGCACGCTGCGGTCCATCCGCGCCGGGAACAGGCTGCCGTACACCGCGCCCAGGTACGTGCCGTAGGAGTAGCCGAGGTAGTTGAGCTTCTCCTCGCCGAGCACGGCCCGCACCACGTCGAGGTCGCGCGCGGTGTTGGCGGTGCTGATGTAGGGCCGGATGCCGCCGGCGGAGCGGTGGCAGGCGTCCTCGGCGGCCTGCGCCTCGGCGGCCCACTTGGGGAACTCCGAATCAGCCGGTCGGGTGTCGACCGTGGCCAGCTCGGGGACCGTGCGGCAGGTCAGCGCGGTCGAGCCGCCGACGCCGCGCGGGTCGAACCCGACCAGGTCGTAGACCTTGGCGAGCTCGCTGCCCGCGAGGAACGTCGGCATGCCCAGGCCCGACCCGCCCGGCCCGCCGGGGTTGAGCACCAGGATGCCGCGCCGCCGGGCCGGTTCCGCGGCCTTCTTCCGGCTGATGACCAGCGATATCCGCTCGGCCGCGGGCCGCGCGTAGTCCAGTGGCAGCACCAGTTCGGCGCACTCCAGCGACTGCTTGCACGGCGACCACGTGAGCTGCTGCGAGTGGAACTCGACCAGCGGATCGCTGCGCGCCGCTCCGAGCGACGGGACGACCGCCGTCGCCAGCACGGCGCCGACCGCCAGCGCGACTGACATGTACCTGCGCACTAGACCCTCCCGAACGAGCCGGTCAGAACGCCACCGACGGTAAGGGGATCGGCGCGGAGCGTCAGGGGGTGTCACTCGTTGGTGTCGGCCCTGCGGGCCCGTGCGATCGTGGGGTCATGACCAGCTCAACCGCGTTGTCGCGGGCCACCTTGCGAACGCTGCAACGGGCGTCGGGCGACCTGGCCGCGGCGAGCGTGGCCGAGATGGAGGAGCGCCTGCCGTGGTTCCGGCGGATGCCCGCCGACCAGCGGGCCGGGGTGCTGCTGCTGATCCAGAACGGCGTCGCCGGGTTCGTGTCCTGGCTGCACGACCCGCAGCAGGCCATCCGGCTGACCGCCGAGGCGTTCCGCTCCGCGCCCAAGGACATCTCCCGGTGGGTGAGCCTGCGCCAGACCGTGGAGCTGGTGCGGATCGCGCTGGAGCTGTTCGAGCAGCTGCTGCCGAAGCTGGCCGAGAACGAGGCCGAGCGCGCGTTGCTGACCGAGGGCGTGCTGCGGTACGGGCGGGAGATCGCGTTCTCCGCGGCCACGTCGTACGCGGCGGCGGCCGAGGCGCGCGGCGCGTGGGACGCCCGGCTGGAGGCGCTGGTCGTGGACGGCATCGTGCGTGGCGACGCGGAGGAGTCGTTGCTGTCGCGGGCCACCGCGCTGGGCTGGGACCCGGCGGCCGAGGCGACCGTGCTGGTGGGCAACCCGCCGTCGGACGACCCGCCCGCGGTGGTGTTCGAGGTGCGCAGCCGGGCGGCCCGGATCGGGCGGCCGGTGCTGCTGAGCGTGCAGGGCTCGCGGCTGGTCGTGGTGCTGGGCGGTGAGACGGAGCGGGGCGAGGCGCTGGTGCGGATGTCCGACGCGTTCGGGCCGGGCGCGGTGGTGGCCGGGCCGACCGTGACCAGCCTGGCCGAGGCGCACCGCAGCGCGGGCGACGCGCTGTCCGGGTTGCGCGCGGTGGTGGGGTGGCCCGCCGCGCCGCGGCCGGTGCGGTCGCTGGACCTGCTGCCGGAGCGGGCGCTGGCGGGCGACCCGGAGGCCGAGTGGCAGCTGGTGGACCGGGTGGCCCGGCCGCTGGAGGACGCGGGCGGCGCGCTGCTGGAGACCGTGGACGCGTTCCTGGAAGTGGGGGGCGTGCTGGAGGCGTGCGCGCGGAAGCTGTTCGTGCACCCGAACACGGTCCGCTACCGGCTCAAGCGGGCCACCGAGCTCACCGGGCGCAACGCCAACGACCCCCGTGACGCTCTGGTGCTGCGGGTGGCGCTCTCCGTGGGCAGGTTGGCCCGCGCCCGCGGCCTGTGGTGACACCGCTGGGCGACCCCTGACCGGGTGTGACGGACGACGCATGTCCGGTTTGGGCCGGGATCGACAACACGCGACGTCGTTCTACGTTCATCTACGAGTCACATTTGTAGAGACCCTACAACGCTGGGTCCTGGGTTTCGTCCGTGGCGACATCACCGGAAACGGCCGCGACCGTGTTCAGTGAGCGGGTGATCGCGCTCCTCGCCCCCGGACAGGGGTCTCAGACACCCGGCATGCTGACCCCCTGGCTCGAAGTCGAGGGGGCCGCCGAGCGCGTCGCCGCGTGGTCCGAGGCGACCGGTCTCGACCTGGCCCGGCTGGGCACCACGGCGGACGCGGACGAGATCAAGGACACCGCCGTCACCCAGCCCCTGGTGGTCGCGCTGGCCCTGCTGGCCTACGAGGAGCTGCGCCGCCGGGTCGAGCTGCCCGCCGACACCGTCGTGGGCGGCCACTCCGTCGGCGAGCTGGCCGCCGCCGCCATCGCGGGCGTGCTGAGCACCGACGACGCCGTGGCGCTCGCCGCCGTGCGCGGCGCCGAGATGGCCGCCGCCTGCGCGTTGACGCCGACCGGCATGGCCGCGGTGCTCGGCGGCGAGGAGGACGAGGTGCTGGCCCGGCTCGACGAGCTCGGCCTGGTCGGCGCGAACCGCAACGGCGCGGGCCAGATCGTGGCCGCGGGCCCGCTGGACGCGCTGGAGCGGCTGGTCGAGCAGCCGCCCGGCCGGGCGAAGATCCGCGCGCTGAAGGTCGCGGGCGCGTTCCACACCCGGTTCATGGCGCCCGCTGAAGAGGCGCTGCGCGCCCGTGCCGCCGGGATCGTGGTGAAGGACGCCGCGCTGCCGCTGCTGTCCAACGCCGACGGCGCGGTGGTCTCCGACGGCGACGAGGTGCTCAGCCGGCTGATCTCCCAGGTGACCCGCCCCGTGCGGTGGGACGCCTGCCAGGCAACCCTCGCCGGGCACGGCGTGACCGCGGTGGTCGAACTGCCGCCCGCGGGCGCGTTGACCGGCCTGGCCAAGCGCGAACTGAAGGGCACCCCCACCTTGGGCCTCAAGACCCCCGACCAGCTCGACCAGGTCGTCGACCTGATCACCGCCGCCCCGGCGGAGGTGGCCGAGTGACCACCTTCTCGGTCCCCACCGGCCCGGTCGGCACCCGCATCCTCGGCCTGGGCAGCTACCAGCCCGAGACGATCGTGAGCAACCACGACCTGAGCCTGCGCATGGACACCTCCGACGAGTGGATCCGCGACCGGGTCGGCATCGCCAACCGCCGCGTGGCCAAGCCGGACGAGCTGCTGGTCGACATGGCCGTCGAGGCGGGCGCCAAGGCCGTCGCCGACGCCGGGCTCGCCCCGTCGGACATCGGCGCGGTCATCGTGGCCACCTGCACCATGCCGTCCCAGATCCCCAACGCGGCCGCCCAGGTCGCCGACCGGATCGGGGTCAAGGGCGCGCCCGCGTTCGACCTGAACGCCGCGTGCGCCGGGTTCTGCTACGCCCTCGGCACCGCCTCCGACCTGGTCCGGGCGGGCACCGCGAAGCACGTGCTGGTCATCGGCGCGGAGAAGCTGACCGACTGGGTGGACGGCGACGACCGGTCCACCGCGATCATCTTCGCCGACGGCGCGGGCGCCGCGGTCGTCGGCCCGTCCGACGAGCCGGGCATCGGCCCGGTGTCGTGGGGCAGCGCGGGCGACCTGGTGGACATGATCCACGTGCGGGACCGGCAGTCGTTCATCTTCCAGGAGGGCCAGTCGGTCTTCCGGTGGGCGACCACGCAGATCGCGCCGATCGCGCTCAAGGCGATCGAGCTGGCCGGCCTGGAGGTGTCCGATGTGGACGTCTTCGTGCCGCACCAGGCGAACCTGCGCATCGTCGAGGCCATCGCGAAGCGGTTGCGCGCCAAGGGTGCGCGTGAAGACCTCGTGATCGCTCGTGACATCGTGGACTCCGGCAACACCTCGTCCGCTTCGATCCCCCTCGCGCTGGACCACATGCGCGCGGCGGGAGAGGTGCGCAGCGGTGACGTGGCGCTGCTCGTCGGCTTCGGAGCCGGCCTGTCCTACGCGGGACAGGTCGTCCGGCTGCCGTGACCGCTATCCGAGACTCCGGTGGGACCACCCAGCCGGCGAAGCAAGAAGGAAGGGATTTTCAGTGAGCAACGAGGACATCCAGAAGGGGCTCGCCGAGATCGTCGAGGAGGTCGCCGGTGTCGAGGCGGCCGACGTGACGGCTGACAAGTCCTTTGTGGACGACCTGGACATCGACTCGCTGTCCATGGTGGAGATCGCCGTGCAGGCCGAGGACAAGTTCGGCGTGAAGATCCCGGACGACGAGCTGGCCAACCTCAAGACCGTGGGCGATGCGGTCAACTACATCGCCAGCAACGCATGACCAGTAGCAACGACGTCGTCGTCACCGGGCTGGGTGCCACCACCCCGCTCGGTGGCGATGTCGCCTCCACCTGGGACGCCCTCCTGGCCGGCCGCAGCGGCGTGCGCACGCTGACGGCCGACTTCGTGGAGCGCTTCGAACTGCCGGTGAAGATCGGCGCGCCGCTCGCGGTCGAGCCGACCGAGGTGCTGCCGCGGGTCGAGGCGCGCCGGCTGGACCGCTGCGAGCAGGTCGCGGTGGTCGCCGCCCGCCAGGCGTGGGCGGACGCCGGGTTCGGTGACGACGACGTCGACCCCGAGCGGCTCGGCGTCGTGGTGGGCACCGGTATCGGCGGCGCGATGACGCTGCTGGACCAGGACGACCTCATCGAGGCGTCCGGCCTGCGCAAGGTCTCGCCGCTGACCGTGCCGATGCTCATGCCGAACGGCCCCGCCGCGCACGTCGGCCTCGACCTGAAGGCACGCGCGGGCGTGCACGCCCCGGTGTCGGCCTGCGCGTCCGGCGCCGAGGCGCTGGCCTGGGCGTACCGGATGCTGAAGTCCGGCGAGGCGGACGTGGTCGTGGCCGGTGGCGCGGAAGCGTGCATCACCACCATCACCATGGCGGGCTTCATCCAGGCCCGGACCATGAGCACCCGCAACGACGACCCGGAACGCGCGTCGCGCCCGTTCGACGTCAACCGGGACGGCTTCGTGCTCGGCGAGGGCGCCGGGATCATGGTGCTGGAGCGCGAGGACTTCGCCCGCGCCCGCGGCGCCCGGATCTACGGCAAGCTCGCGGGCATCGGCACCAGCTCGGACGGCCACCACATCACCGCGGCGGACCCGGAGGGCATCGGCCAGTCCCGGGCCATCGCCAAGGCGATCCGCGCCGCGGGCGTCGACCCGGCCGACGTCGGCCACGTCAACTGCCACGCGACGTCCACCCAGGTGGGCGACGTGATCGAGCCGCAGGCCGTGCGCCGCGCGATCGGCGACCACCCGGTGCTGACCGCGCCCAAGGGCAACCACGGCCACCTGCTCGGCGCTTCGGGCGCGGTGGAGGCGATCACCACGCTGCTGTCGGTCCGCGACGGCATCGTGCCGCCGACGCTGAACCTGGAGGACCAGGACCCGAAGGTGCAGCTGGAGGTCGTCACCGGCGAGCCGCGCAAGATCGACCTGGTCGCCGCGGTCAACAACTCGTTCGGGTTCGGCGGCCACAACGTCTCGCTCGTCTTCACCCAGGTCTGACGTCATTCGTCTCACGAGGAGCCTTTCGCGATGACTGCCCTTGCGTCCCGACCGGCGAACCCGGGTGCGGACGGCGACACCGATCCGCGCGACCCGGAGGTCCGGCTCGCGCAACTGCTCGACCCCGGGTCCATCGCGCCGTTGCGACCCCGTGACGGCAGCGGCATGTTCGCCGTGCGCGGCCGGATCAACGGCGCGAAGGTCGTCGCCTACTGCAGCGACGCCACGCGGATGGGCGGCGCGCTCGGTTCCGAGGGGTGCAGGCACATCGTGGAGGCGATCGACACCGCGGTGCGCGAGCGCACCCCGGTGATCGGCGTCTGGCACTCCGGCGGCGCGCGGCTGCCGGAGGGCGTGGAGTCCCTGGACGGCATGGGCCAGATGTTCGCCGCGATGATCCGGGCGTCCGGCCGGGTGCCGCAGATCTCCGTGGTGGTCGGCCCGGCGGCGGGCGGTGGCGCGTACGGCCCCGCGCTGACCGACGTGGTGATCATGGCTCCGGCCGGCAAGGTCTTCGTGACCGGGCCGGACGTGGTCCGGTCGGTGACCGGCGAGCAGATCGACATGGACGGCCTGGGCGGCGCGGAGGCGCACGGGCGCAAGTCCGGTGTCGTGCACGTGATCGCCGACGACGAGCCCGACGCCTACCAGCGGGCCCGGCGGATCACCGGGCTGTTCGCCCAGCCCGGCGTGTTCGACCTGCACACGGTGCCCGACGGCGACGACCTGCGGGCGTTGCTGCCGGAGCAGCCGCAGCGCGCCTACGACGTCAAGCCGCTGGTGCGGGCGATCCTCGACGAGGACTCGTTCGAGGAGTTGCAGGCGAAGTGGGCGCCGAACATCGTGGTCGGCCTCGGCCGGCTCGGTGGGCGCACGGTCGGCGTGATCGCGAACAACCCGATCCGCAAGGGCGGGTGCCTGGACTCGCTGTCGGCGGAGAAGGCGGCGCGGTTCGTGCGGATGTGCGACGCGTTCGGCGTGCCGCTGCTCGTGCTGGTGGACGTGCCGGGGTACCTGCCGGGCGTCGGCCAGGAGTGGGACGGCGTGGTGCGGCGGGGTGCGAAGCTGCTGCACGCGTTCGGCGAGGCCGTCGTGCCGCGGGTGACGTTGGTGACGCGCAAGTCGTACGGCGGCGCGTACATCGCGATGAACTCGCGGTCGCTGGGTGCGACGGCGGTGTTCGCGTGGCCGATCGCCGAGGTGGCCGTGATGGGCGCCAAGGCCGCGGTCGGCATCCTGCACCGCAAGAAGCTGGCGGCCGTGCCGGACGAGGAGCGGGAGGCGTTGCACGCGAAGCTCGTCGAGGAGCACGAGCGGATCGCGGGCGGCGTGGAGCGGGCGATCGCGATCGGCGTGGTGGACGAGGTCGTCGAGCCGACGCAGACGCGGCGCAAGCTGGCGCAGGCGCTCGCGGCGGCTCCGGCGGGCCGGGGCGCGCACGGCAACATCCCGCTGTAGGCGGGGTCGCGGTTTTCGGTGGGGTCGCCAAGGTCGGGGGGGCGACCCCACCGTTGTGCTCCGGGCCGGTTCAGCAGGGGGTGAACTGGGAGGTCGAGCCTTCCGGGGAGGAGTCGATGCGCAGCGCGCCGCGCTCCTCCTGGACCGGGTAGACGACGCGCCAGTGGATGCAGTCGGACTGGAGCTCGGCCGGGGCCTTGGCGATGTCCTGGGTGCTCGTGAACGTCATCAGCACCCTCAGCCTGGTCGACGTGACCGACTCGATCCGGTGCACCAGGATCGAGCCGTCCCGCGAGCTCTCGTAGGCCGCCAGCCACTCGGCCTCGGACGTGCCCTGGACCCGGTGCGCGGTCACGGTCCTGACCCACTGCTCGTAGTCGTGGCCGTTGATCGCGTCGAAGAACTGCTGGAGCACCTCGCGCACGCGTTGGCCGTCGGGGTGCTGCGCCGCGTCGACGCTCAGCTGCACCGCACCGCTGCCCGGCTGGGCGCTGCGGGGCACCGAACCGGACGTACCGGAGACGGGCGCGGCGACCTCGTCGCCCTGGGCCACCGCGGGCCGCTGGTAGACCTCGCGCGCCAGCACGCCCACCCCCGCCGTGGCGGCGGCGACCAGGAGCACGGCGGGCAGCAGCAGGCGCGCGGACACCCTTGGAGGGTGCCACAGCGCCCGTACGCGCGGGTAATCACCCGGACGGTGCAGCGACAGACCCGCAGAGTGCGGTTTGGGCTACCTGGCATAACTACTCACAATGGCGTCGGAGTGTTCCCGGTCACGTTTTCCCGAAATATCGGGTGACGGTCGTCCCGAAAACTGCGAACCCAGCTCTGACCACCTCTTTCGACACGGTCGGTAACGGTTCCCGCAAAACAGCGGTGATTCGTCGAACGCGCAGGTGGGCGCCATCGAACGCGAAGAACGATCGCGTTTCGTTTAGCCTGGCCGGGTAGCCGGTTTCCGCACAGCCGTGCCGCTAAACATGGCGATCGGGTGACTCCTGGCGGCCTATACCCACGTGCAGTGCAAATCCGAGCGTCTCTCAATCGCACGAACGGACGTCAACACCCCCCGAAATGGTGGATTGGCTTGTCCGCCGTTGCCGTGCGGGAATATGCCGGTCGGATAACTCGCAAGGAGGCGAAATCCACGTGGACCTCCGCTATGAGGCCTACTGCTTCGCGGACCGTCTGTTCTACGACGTGCAAAGCCACGCGGAAACCGCCGAAGACGATTTCTCGCAGGTGCTCCCCGCGTTGCCGGACGGCTGGACCCGAGGCGACCGCAACATCTGGCGGCACGTTCACCCGGACGGCGTGGTGCTGCCCAAGCAGGGCTGGAAGGTGCACGTCTCGGCCACCGTGCTGAACGCGGGCGAGGTGCTGCTGAAGTCGTACGAGTACCTGATCGCGCGCCGCATCCCGTTCAAATACCTGCGCACCCAGTCGATCGTGCTGGCGCGGAACTCGAAGTACGCGCCGCGTGAAGGCAGCGGGAAGCTCATCACCATCTACCCCTCCGACGAGGCGCAGCTGGAATCGACGCTCGCGGAGTTGTCGGAGATCCTCAAGGGCTCGTCGGGCGCGTACATCCTCAGCGACCTGCGCTACGGCGCCGGACCGCTGTTCGTCCGCTACGGCGGTTTCGTGGAGCAGTGGCTGGAGCAGGACGGCAAGCGCGTGCTGGCCATCGAGGGCCCGGACGGCGCGCTCGTGCCGGACCAGCGCAAGCCGACGTTCTGGGTGCCGGACTGGGTGAAGCTGCCCGCGTGCCTGGAGGAGCACCTGGCCGCGCGGCGCGCCGGTGACGCCGACGCGTTCCCCTACCGGGTGCTGCGGTCGCTGCACTTCTCCAACGGCGGCGGCGTGTACGAGGCCGTGCGCAAGTCCGACGAGCTGCCGGTGGTGCTCAAGGAGGCCAGGCCGCACGCCGGGCTGGACCGGGAGAACGTCGACGCGGTGGCCCGGCTGCGCCGCGAGCACGCGATGCTGACCAGGGTGGCCGGCGTGCCCGGCGTGCCGGAGGTGTACGAGCACTTCACCGCGTGGGAGCACGAGTTCCTGGCCATGGCGCGGGTGTCGGGCCGACCGCTCGGCCAGTGGCTGGGCCACAACTACCCGCTGACCCACCACGAGGTCACCGACGAGGCGATCACCGCCTACACCGCGCGGGCCCTGAAGCTGGTCGCCGACGTGGAGCGGATCGTCGACGCCGTGCACGAGCGCGGTGTCGTGTTCAGCGACCTGCACCCGCTCAACGTCCTGGTGGACGACGACGACGTGGTGTCGCTGATCGACTTCGAGCTGGCGTTCGGCGTCGAGGAGAACGGCAAGCCCACGCTCGGCGCGCCGGGCTTCCAGGCGCCGCCGGACCGCACCGGCTTCGACATCGACGAGCACGCGCTCGCCGCGCTGCGCCTCTACGTCTTCCTGCCGCTCAACGCCGTGGTCGAGCTCGCCCCGGTGAAGCTGCGCTCGCACGTCGACTTCATCAAGCGGCGGTTCGGCCTGCCCGACGAGTACTGCGCGAAGATCGTCGACGTCCTGGCCCCGCGCGACCCGCGGACCGGGCCCGCGACCACCGCGCTGGACGTGCCGGAACCGGACTGGCAGGTGGTGCGCAAGTCGATCGCCGCGGGCATCCTGGCCAGCGCCACGCCCCAGCGCGCGGACCGGCTGTTCCCCGGTGACGTGGAGCAGTTCGAGGTCGGCGGCGCGGGGTTCGGCTACGGGGCGGCGGGCGTGCTGCACGCGTTGCACGTCACCGGGATGGGCCGCTACCCCGAGCACGAGCAGTGGCTGCTCGACGCGGTGCGCCGCGAGCCGCCGAAGGAGCCCGGCTTCTTCACCGGCGCGCACGGCATCGCGCACGTGCTGGAGAACTTCGGCCACCACGACCTGGCCGAGGAGCTCGTCCGCTCGTACGCGCAGATGGTGCCCGACACCCGGGACCACGGCCTGAGCGCGGGTCTGGCCGGCATCGGCCTGAACCTGCTGCACTTCGCCGGCACGCGGGACGACGACACCTACGCCGCCCGAGCGCTGGAACTGGGCGAACGGCTCGACACCGCGCTCGCGGACGCCGAGCCGCCCGGCCCGAAGGCCCGCGCGGGCTTCGAGCACGGCTGGTCGGGCCCGGCGCTGCTGTTCCTGCGCCTGTTCCAGCACACCGGCGACCGCCGCTGGCTCGACCTGGGCGTCCGCGCCCTGGAGCGGGACCTGGCCGAGACGATGACCGCGCTGGACGGCTCGACGCAGGTCCGCGACGGCAACTTCCGCACCCTGCCCTACCTCGGCGTCGGCAGCGCGGGCATCGCCCTGGTGCTCAACGAGTTCCGCGTGGCCGCGCCGGACCTGCCGGTGGTCGAACGGCTGCCGGAGCTGGTCGGCGGCACGACCGGCGAGTTCGTGATCCAACCCGC
The DNA here is from genome assembly GCF_044757065.1 of Actinosynnema sp. NPDC091369. Taxonomy (NCBI): domain Bacteria; kingdom Bacillati; phylum Actinomycetota; class Actinomycetes; order Pseudonocardiales; family Pseudonocardiaceae; genus Actinosynnema; species Actinosynnema sp. NPDC091369. The sequence goes on from NZ_JBIVUG010000006.1 coordinate 278,313, forward strand.
GCTGATGCTCGGCCGGGCCGGCCTGCTGGCCACCCTCGCGCACGCGAACGGCCCGCGGGAGGCGATCGACCGGCACCTGGCCGCGCTGGCCTGGCACGCCGTGCCCTACCAGGAGGGCCTGGCGTTCCCGGGCATCCAGCTGCGGCGGCTCTCGATGGACGTCGACACCGGCGGCGCGGGCGTGCTGCTGGCGCTCGGCGCCGCCCTGGACGGCACACCCGTGCTGCCGTTCCTCACAGCCCCGGCCCTCACCGGCCGGTAGCAGTAACCCTTTCCAATCCCCCGAATTGAGGAGTCACGATGGACTTCATCCTCGACCTGCAGGAGCTCGAGACCCCCGAGGCCCAGTCGAACGCGATGGCGAGCGGCGGCAGCGGCGGTGGCGGCAGCACCACGGCGTCCAACGCCTCCCTGCTGCTCCCCTGCAGCCACTCCACCGTCAGCCTGCTGGCCTGCTGACACTCGCAACACCGGTCCGGGTGAGCGGCGCAGTCGAAGTGCGCCGCTCACCCGGCTCCATTTTCCGGTTGCCGCTGCCGCGCAGCCGGCGGCGAGGACGTCGCGACCTCGCAGGGCCATGATGCGCCGAGGACGGCGATAGACCTAGGAGTCCCAGATCGTGGTGCTGTCCACCGTCATCCGGCGAGACCTGCGGTGGGTGCTGCTGGCGCTGAACGCGCTGCCCGCCACCGCCGCCGGGCTGCTCCTGCCGACCGCCCTGGCCTCCGCCGTGGACATGGCGCTGGACGGGCGGCTGGACGCGCCGACCGTGTGGTGGCTGGTCGGGCTCGCGGGCGTGGAAGTGCTCGGTGACGCGATCGGCGTGGTGCTGGCGGCGGCGATCACCGCCCGCGGCGCGGCGTGGCTGCGCCGGCGGCTGACGTCCCACCTGCTCGCGCTGGGCCACCCGGCGCGGTTCGAGGCCGGTGACGCGGTGAGCCGGCTGACCGGTGACAGCGCGATCGCGGGCAGCGTCTCGGTGCTCGCGGTGAACCTGGGCATCTCGGTGGTCACGGCGATCGGCGCGATCACCGCGTTGGCGCTGTTGGACTGGCGGCTGGCCGTGGTGTTCCTGCTGAGCGTGCCGCTGGCCGCGCTGCTGGTGCGCTCGCACCTGCGCTTGACGGCCGCGGACGTGGCCACCTACCAGGAGGTGTCCGGGGAGTTGTCCGCGCGACTGGTGGACGCCGTCGGCGGCCTGCGCACCATCGCCGCCTCCGGTCGTGCCGACCAGGAGGCCGAGCGCGTCCTGCGTCCGCTGCCCCGCCTGACCGCCGCCGGCGTGGGCATGTGGCGCACGCAGGCGCGGATGATCTGGCGGGCCGGCCTGCTGCTGCCCGCCGTGGAGCTGGCCGTCCTGGTCGCCGCCGGTTTCGGCGTGGTCGCGGGCCGGCTCAGCGTCGGCGACGTGCTGGCCGCCCTGGGTTACGTCGCACTCGGGATGACCGTGGTGGGGCAGACCACCCTCTTGACGGCCCTGCAACGCGCACGGGCCTCCGCCCGCCGGCTGGAAGAAGTCCTCACCACACCTCTCCCCCCTCTGGCCGCACCGGGCTACACGTCCCCCGGTCGGATCGAGCTGATCGGCGTGAACGTCCCGGACGCGCTGCACGACGTCGACCTGGCCGTGCCCGCCGGGACGTTCGTCGCCGTGGTGGGCCGTTCCGGCTCCGGCAAGTCGGCGCTGGCCTCGGTCATCGGCGGGCTCGTGCGGCCGTCGTCGGGCGAGGTGCGCCGCGGCGGCTCCGTCGGCTACGCGTTCGAACGCCCCGCCCTGGTGGGCACGACCGTCGCCGACGCCGTCCGCTACGGCACCTCGCTGCCCCGCACCGACGTCGAAGCGGCCTGCCGCGCCGCCCAGGTGCACGACGTGGTCGTCCGGCTGCCCGAGGGCTACGACACCCCGATGTCCGGCGCGCCGATGTCCGGCGGCGAGGCCCAGCGCCTCGGCCTGGCCAGGGCGTTCGTCCGCGACCCGGCCATCCTCGTGCTCGACGACGCCACCGCCAGCCTCGACATGGTCACCGAGTCCACAGTGGAGCGCGCGGTCGAGTCGGCGCTGCCCGGCCGGACCCGCGTGGTCGTAACCCACCGCGCCGCCACCGCCCGCCGCGCCGACTTCGTCGTCTGGCTGGACGACGGCCGGGTGCGCGGGACCGGACCGCACCACGACCTCTGGCACGACGACGAGTACCGGGCGGTGTTCGGCTGATGACCTACCTGCGGGCGTTGCGCGACCAGCGGCGCGGCATCGCGGTCCTGCTCGGCTGGTCGGTCCTGGAAGGCGTGCCGGCGCTGCTGTCGGGCCGGTTGGTCGGCCTGGCCGTGGACCGGGGCTTCGCCGCCGGCCGCCCGTGGACCGGCGTGGCCTGGCTCCTCCTCTTCGCCGCGGTCGCCGTCCTCGGCGGCTTCGGCCTGCGGCAGGTCTTCACGCGCCTGGGCGCGGTGGTCGAACCCCTGCGCGACGCGCTGGTCCGCCAGATCGTGCGCGGTGTCCTGCACGCCGGCTCGCAGACCCGCCAACCCGACGCGAGCGCCGTCGCCCGGATCACCCGCCACGTCGAGGTCGTCCGCGACGCCACCGCCGGCGTCCTGGTGCAAGCCAGGGCCCTGCTGGTCACCACCGCCGCCGCCCTCGTCGGCCTCGCCGCCACGGTCTCCTCGTTGGCCTGGCTGGTGATCCTCCCCGTGGTGGCGGCGCTGGTCCTGTTCGGCCTCCTGCTCCCGTCGCTGGCCCGCGGCCAGCGCCGACTCGTGCTGGCCGACGAACAAGCCGCCTCCGTCGCCGGCACGGTGTTCCTGGGCGTCCGCGACGTCACCGCCGTGGGCGGCGCGGACCACGCCCTGCGCGACGTCATGACCGAGGTCGACCACCAGGCGTCGGCCACCGTCCGGATGGCCTTCGCCACTGCGCTGCGCGGCGTCGTGATCGCCCTGGGCGGCTTCGCGCCGCTGGTGTTGCTGCTGCTCATGGCCCCGGGCATGGTGCGTGCGGGCACGTTGACCGTCGGCGAGGTCCTCGGTGCCGTGGTCTACCTGAGCACCAGCGTCCAACCCGCGCTGCGCCGCCTCGCGGACACCACCAGCACCGTCGTCCTGCGCCTCGTGGTCGCCCTCCGCCGGCTCGCCGAAGCCGCGCCCCCGATCCGCGAACCCGGCGGCGACGCCACCCCCGCCGGCAACGACCTCGAACTGCGCGCCGTCACCTTCGGCTGGAGCCCCACCGCCGAACCGGTCGTCCGCGACCTCGACCTGACCCTGCCCCCGGGCTCCCACCTGGCCGTCGTGGGCCCCAGCGGCATCGGCAAGTCCACCCTGGCCGGCCTGATCACGGGCCTGGTCGAGCCCCAAGCCGGTGACATCCTCTTCGGCGGCGCACCAGTCCGTTCGGTCGCGCCCCGACTCCGCCACCAGCGCATCGCCCTGGTTCCCCAGGAGACCTACCTCTTCACGGGCACCGTCCGCGAGAACCTGTCCCTCTTCGCCCCCGACGCCTCCGACGCCGCCCTCCTCCAGGCCGCCGCCGCCGTGGGCGCCTCCGACCTGCTCACCAAACTGGGCGGCCTCTCCGGCACCATCGGCCACTCCGCCTCCGGCCTCTCCGCCGGCGAGGCCCAACTCCTCACCGCCGCCCGCGTCTACACCTCACCGGCCGACATCGTGATCCTGGACGAGGCCACCTCCGCCCTGGACCCCGCCGCCGAAGCCGTCGTCGAACAAGCCTTCGCCGCCCGCAACGGCACCCTGATCGTCATCGCCCACCGGCTCTCTTCCGCACTCAGAGCCGACCAAGTCCTCCTCATGGACGGCGGCCCACCCCTCCTGGGACACCACCAGGACCTCCTGGCCACCTCCCCGCTCTACCGCGACCTCATGGCCGCATGGCAAGCGCCGACAACGGACCCGCAGCCGGCCCTCTGAGGCTCGATGTGACATGGGTCCGGGTGCTTTGGCCTGCCTGAGCGTTGAACTCACCGGACCTGAACGTAGGACTCTCGGGACCTGAGCGTTCGACACGCGGGACCTGAGCGTTCGACACGCGGGACCTGAGCGTTCGACACGCGTGTTCGGAAGGTGGGGCAGGCCCGGTGGTCAGCCCACGCGGTGCAGCCAGGTGACCGGTGCGCCGTCGCCCGCCCGCCGGAACGGTTCCAGGGCGTCGTCCCAAGCCGCGCCCAGGATCTCATCCACGCCGTGCGCGAACGACTCGCCACCTCTGCTGCGCGCCGCCAACGCCCGGAGCTGGTCCTCCGACACGACGATGTCGCCGTTCGCGCTGGTACGCGCGTGCCACAGCCCCAACACGGGCGCGAAGCAGTACCGCACGCCGTCCACGCCCGGACTCGGGTCTTCCGTCACCTCGAACCTGAGCATCGGCCACGCCCTGAGCGCGGACACGAGTCGGGCACCGGTGCCGGCGTCGCCGGTCCAGTTGCATTCGGCGCGCAACTGACCTGGCGCCGCGGGTTGCGCCGCCCACTTGAGGTCCGCTCGCTCACCGAGGGTGCCCGAGATCGCCCACTCGACGTGCGGACAGACCGCAGACGGCGACGAGTGGACGTAGACCACGCCACTGCTGCTGCCACGGGTGCTCACAGCTGACCTCCGCTACTCGACGAGGGACGTCTTCCCCTACGACCTCTCGATGATGCGGACGATCTTGCGAATTCCCGACTTGGTCATTCTGCCCGCTGCGGCAGCGGTCCGCCATAAGAACCATCCCGTTCCTCACCCACCCGGGTCAGATACAGGACTTTCGACCCCAAAATCCGCGACCTCGCGGCCCGGCACCGGACCGCGAGGTCACTTTCCGGGATCACCCGGACACGGTCACGTGATCTTCGCGGTGATCACTTGATCTCCGGGTCGATCACAGCGCGCCGAGCGCCCCCACCGCCGCGACCACGTCCACCAACCCCGTTCCCTTGTCGTGGCTGCTCGTGTAAGGCCCGACCGCCGAGTACCCGGCACCCGACGCGTACTTGTGCGCCGTCGACTTCAACGCCGCCTCGATCCGCGCCGGCGTCGCACCGGGATCGGCCTGGAACAGCTGCGCGACGATGCCGGTGATGTGCGGCGCGGCCATCGACGTGCCGCTGATCGTGTTGAACGTGCCGACGTCCAGCAGCCCCGGACCGTTCTGCGGCTGGAGCCCGGTCGCGCAGATCACCAGGTGGGGACGGCACGCCGAGGTGATGTCCTCGCCGGGCGCGGAGATGTCCGGCCACGTCGACGGGTCCGCCGCCAGCCCGCGCGACGAGAAGTCCGACACCGCGCCGTCCCGCGTGCCGGTGCCGAGGTCGTGGTACGACGCCACCGACAGCACGCCGGGCGTCGGGTCCTGACCGGCCGGGTTGGACAGGTTCGCGCTGCCGTCACCGCCGTCGTTGCCGTTCGCCCACACCGTCACGACGCCCTCGGCCGCCAGCGCCCGCTGCAACTTGGCCGTGGTCGAGTTCGGGTCGAACGCGCCACCGCCGGACGGCCCGTACGAGTTGTTGACCACCTTGATCGGCGGGCACACCGACGCCGGGACGCCCGCGCCGCACGGTGCCCGGTGGTTCTCCAACACCCAGTTCAGCGCCGCGTCGGCCCCGATGATGAACAGCACCGCGCCGGTGGAGATCACCACGGCCTTCGCCCCGGGAGCCGCGCCGCGCACCACGGTGCCGTCGCTCAACGTCGTGTCACCGCCGACCGCGATGCCGGTGACGTGCGTGCCGTGCCCGCCGACCGACAGCAGGTCGGTGTCCACGGAGGTCGGCACGTCGAGGATGCACCCGGTGCCGGCGCTCGCCTCGTCCAAGCACACGCTCTTCAGGCTGCGCACGACCTTGGTCCGCCCGTCGGCCTGCCGGAACGCCGGGTGCGTCGGGTCCACCCCGGAGTCGATCACCGCGACCGTGACGCCGGTGCCGTCCAGCGCCACGCCGTTCGCGCCGGTCAGGGTCTGGCGCGCGGCCAACCCGCGGGTCGCGACGTGCGAGGTCGACCCGGTGAACCGGATCGGCCGGTTCGCCTCGACGTAGGTCACGCCGGTCGCCGCCCGCGCCGCGGTGATCTGCGCGGCCGTGCCCCGTGCCGCGACCACCCCGATCCGGTCGAAGCCGGTGATCCGGGCGAGGCCGGCGTCCTCCACGGCCTTCTCGGCGGCGGCGGTGTCGGTGCCGTGCACGAACACCGTCGCGGGTTGTGCGCTGGACAGCTGACTGGCGAGCAACGTCGAGACGGGTGCGAGCGGACCGGCCGAGGCGGTGGGGACCACCGCCGCGGACAGCGCCAGCGTGCCCGCCGCGAGCAGGGCGGCGTTGCGCATCACGGGCGAACCTCCAATGCAGGGTTGAGCAACCCACTAACGAGTCACGCCTGTTCAGGTGATGGTCGTCACGCAACGTCATCTCCCGCGATGCGCGGAGCAGCTCGCACCCCGGCGGCGCTACCGTGTCCGACCGTGTGGAACGCCGAACCGAGCGACCGTGTGGTGATCTTGTGCGGCTGATCCGACTCGGGACCGAGCCCTCCGCGGTGGGCGCGGACGTGCGCGCCGCGTTGAGCACGTGGGGCATCGGTGACGCCGTGCTCGGCGGAGTGGCCCTGCTCGGCGTGCGCCCGCCGGACAGCACCCGCGACCTCGACGCGGTGGTCGTGCTGCCCCGCGGCGTGCTCGTGGTGGTCGGCGTGGACCTGCCGGACCCGGCGATGCGCCTGGAGGCGCCGCTCAACGGGCAGTGGAAGATCGACGGCTGGCCGCTGACCCGCCCGGACGGCGCGACGAGCCCGGCCGCCGAGGCCCTCGCCGCCTCCACCGCCGTCGCCCGCCGCATCCAGGACATGCGCGGCGAGCCGCTGCCGGTGACGACCGTCGTCGCGGTCGGCCCCTACGTCGGCCAGGTGGTGCAGCCGACGGTGGACCTCAACCGGGGCGTGCGCGTGCTGCACCCGAAGCCGACGACCCTCCTCGCCGCCGCCCGCGAGTTGGCCACCAGCGACCGGCCCTGCTCCGCCGAGCACGCGGCCAAGCTCGTCGCCGTGCTCGCGCCCACCGGCACGCCGCCCGCCCGCCAGCACCTGCTCGCCGAGGGCTTCTCCGACACGGCGGCCGACCTCGCGTCGGCGAGCACGATGCTGCTGCCGAAGGTCACGCCGGCGCCGACCAAGCGCCAGGTGCTGCCCTACGTGGGCGGCGTGGTCCTCGCAGTGCTGCTGGTGGTCGCCCTGATCATCTCGCTGTCACCGGGCGACACGGCCGACAGCTCGACGTCCACCACCACCGACCCCCAGCCGACCACCGTCGTCGTGGACGGCCGCAACTTCACGCCGCGCGGCGCGGACCGGACCGACGACTGCGCGGGCCACGCGTTCGGCGACGTGCAGGCGTGGCTGGCCCAGCACGTCTGCATGCAGCTGCGCCGCGCGCAGTACGAGACCACAGTGGACGGTCGGAGGGCGGGTGTGGCGGTCGCCGAGCTGAGCCTGCCCGACGCGACCCGGGCGGCCGAGCTGCACGCGATCGCGTCGGTGGCGGGCGCGGGCGGCGTCACCCCGCTGGTCAAGGAGGGCCGCGCGTGGCCGGGCGGTCCGACGTCGTTCGACCGGTCCGCGATCACCGTCTCGGCGAAGGGCGCGCAGGTGCGCATCACGCAGGTGGTGTGGGCGGAGGGCGACCAGGACCCGGCCGACCCGGGGCTGGCCGAGCTCACCGAGCAGGCGTTGCGGCTGCCCGCCTCGCAGCGGTAGGAACGGCGGCGCGCCTCAGTACCCCGTGCGCACGAGACCGACGCCGATCAGCCCGAACGCCACGTGCAGCACGATCACCAGCCCGGCCACCGCGCACAACGTCTCCGTGCCCGGCTTGCCCGTGATCGCGCCGAACGAGAACAACCACCCGCCCACCGCGATCGCGAACCCGGTGAACAGCACCGGTTTCGGCACGTGCGCCAGGCAGAACAACGCGTTGGAACGCGCGCGGCACAACGTGTGCAGCACGACCGGCACGACCAGGAACCCGGGCAGGTGCACCGCGACCGGCGGCCAGGAAGGCCCGCCCGGCAGGAACGTGGACACGATCACGTAGGCGCACCACAACACCGCGCCGATCGCGAGAGCCACGGTTCCCCTGGTCACGACCGCAGTGTAATGAGCTGAAGCCGCATTTTGAGGTAAAGAGTCTTGATGGCCCCACTGGTGCTACGGCACTCGGCGGAAAGTGTGCACGATGTGGTGACACCCGGTGCACCGAGCGTCAGAGACCGTAAGCCTCGAGGAGCCGCAACCACACCTCACTGATGGTGGGGTACGCCGGAACGGCGTGCCACAACCGGTCCACGGTGACCTCGCCGACGATCGCGATGGTGGCCGCGTGGATCAGTTCCGCCACGTCCGGACCCGCGAACGTGACGCCGACGAGCGTGCGCCTGCGCTCGTCCACGATCATCCGCGCCTTGCCCCGGTACCCGTCCGCGTGCAGCGACGACCCGGCCACCGCGATGTCCAGGTCGACGACCCGGATCTCCAGTCCGGCCTCGCGGGCCTGCGCCTCAGACCAGCCCACCGACGCCACCTCGGGATCGGTGAACACCACCTGCGGCACCGCCGTGTGGTCCGCCGTCGCGACCGGCGCGGTCCACGGTCGGGGGTCGACCGCGTCGGTGACGATCGCCGTGCCGACCGCCCGCGCGGCGTACTTGCCCTGGTGGGTCAGCAACGCGCGACCGGTGACGTCACCCGCCGCGTACAACCAGTCCACTCCGGACACCCGGCCGGTGTCGTCGACCTCCAGCGCCTCCCCGGCGGTGAAGCCGAACCGCTCCACCCCGAGGTCGAACGTCGCGGGCTGCCGCCCGGTCGCGATCAGCAGGTGCGCGCCGCGCACCTCCGACCCGTCCGACAACCGCAGCGACACGCTCCCGTCCGAACCGGACACCCCGACCGCCTTGGCCCCGGTGACGATCCGGACGCCGTCCTCGCGCAGCCCCTCGGCGACCAGGTCGCCCGCGAACGCCTCGAACTTCGGCAGCGGCCGCTCGCCGGAGACCACGAGCGTGACGTCGGACCCCAGCCGGGCCCACGCCTGCGCCATCTCCACGCCGACCACGCCGCCGCCGAGCACCACCAACGACTCGGGCACCTCCTGCGCGGAGGTCGCCTCCCGTGACGTCCAGTACGCCACGTCCGCCAGACCGGGCAGCGACGGGATGCGCGGCACGCTGCCCGTGCACACCACGACCGCCTTGGTCGCGGTCAGCACGCGGCCGTCCACGTCGACCCGGCGCTCCCCGACCAGTCGCCCGCGTCCGCGCACGACGGTCAGCCCGGCGCCCTCGGCCCACTCGACCTGGCCCGCGTCGTCCCAGTCGGAGGTGAAGCTGTTGCGCCGCTTCAGCACCTCCACGGGGTCCAGGCGTGCCCCGACCGGCACGCCCGGCACCCGGCGGGCGGCGGCGAGCGCGTGACCGGGGCGCAGCAACGCCTTGCTCGGCATGCACGCCCAGTACGAGCACTCACCGCCGACGCGCTCGGCTTCCACCAGCGCGGTCCGCAGTCCGCCGGCGGCAGTCCGGGCGGCGGCGTTCTCGCCCACCGGGCCGCCGCCGATCACGATCACGTCGAAGTCGTCGCTCACCGGTCCACCCCACACCACCCGGACCGGTGCGGCAAGTCACGAGGGGTCGAACACCCCGGCGAGCATCCTCAGGATCACGCCGTCGGCGGTGCGCAGCACCACCGGGCGCTCGTCGGGCTCGACCCGTTCGGCGAGCTTGAACATCGCGTCGGCGGTCTGGGCGGCCATCCGGAACGTCAACGTGACCGGCGCGTCGCCCCGCACCGCGAAGCGGCCCAGGAACAGGTCGCGCAGCCGTTCGGCCATCAGCTCGTACTGGTCGACGGAGGCGTCGAGGCGGTGGCCGTCGAGCAGGTCGCTGAACCGCACCCGGCCGAAACCGGGCAGCTCGACCAGCATCCGCAGGTAGATGCCGACGACCTGCTGCACCGCTTCCCGCCAGTCGTCGGCGAGCCGACCCTCGGTGAACAGCGTTTCGACCCGGCCCAGGTACTCCTCCATGCCGCGCAACGCCAGCGCGTGCACAACAGAGCGCTTGTCCGGGAAGTATTGGTAGAACGATCCAATTGGCACGCCTGCGAGCTCGACGATCCGAGCGGTGGTGATGTCGTCGTAGTCGTAGTCGTTGAGCAGCGTCGCGCAGGCATCCACAATCGCGGACACCGTCGCGGCCCCGCGCTGCTGAACGGGCTGACGACGCATCACCTTGGCTAAGCGGTTTTCGGCGGGATTTTCTGGCACGGGCACATCTTGATGGATACGGACCGGTAAGCCCAAACAGACGATTCCGGAATGTGATGTGAGCTTTGTTCATCTTTCGGTTCGGATTGTTGGGGGGCAAAACTATTTGCATACCCTCACTGATCCGCCGCGAACCCCCACGATCTCACGGGATCACCGAATCCGACCGGCCCGTCATCGTGATCCGCGCTGCGCCGGAACCGGTTCTTGCAGTTCACCGGGCGTCTCACCGGCCGGAACGGTGGTCGGCCGCCGTTCGGTCGAAGCCGCGCCGACGATCGGCGCCCCCGGCCGACGGCGCGGTGGCCGAGTCACGTAGGGGCCGACCAGCCGGACCAGCACCAGTCCCGGCGCGACCAGCGGCACCACCGCCGACAACGCCACCGCGGTCGCGCCGGCACGCGCCACGTCCCGCGGGATGACCGCGACCCGGTCCACCACGAACGCCCGCCGCCCGGTCAGCGACACCAGCCCCATCACCGCCAGGAACACGGCGAGGGCCAGCAACGCCCACCGCACCGCCACGTAGCCGACGTCCTCGGCCGCCGCCATCACCGCGAGCCAGCCGACCAGCGCGGGCGACTGGCCGCCCGGGCTCGTCATCGCCCACAGCAGGCCGCCCACCACCGCCAGGAACCCGGTGCGGCCGTCGAACCAGGACCGCGTCGCGTCCAGCCACCCCGTCGGCAGGCCCGCCCAGCGCACCGGCAGCACCTCCAGCGGGCTGGGCGCGCCGAACGCCTGCCCCACCACCCACACCAGGGACCACGCCGAGACGACCACCGCGAACCCGAGCTGCCACCTCGGCCGGTCGACCGCGATGCGGCACAGCCTCGCCAACTCCCGGCGCTTCTCCTTCACGCGTCCCAGCCTGCCGGAGCGACCCGGTCGCGCGATCCGGTTTCACCCGCGTGCCTTCGTACAGCCGCTCATCGGGTGGTGGGCCCTCACCGGGTGTGCTCCGCGCACCGCAACCCTCTCGGGTGATCTACCCCGGCTCGGCGACGCACCGCCGCGGCGCAGGCCACATCATGTCGAGCGGACCCGACCCGATCACGATGAGGAGGCGCTCGTGCGCAGGCTGCTACCCGCACTGCTGGCGGTGCTGTCGATCACCTGGGCGACCGGCGCGGCGACCGCCGAACCGGACTTCGAGTACGTCGCACTGGGCGACTCGTCCGCCGCGGGACCGCTCATCCCCCAGCAGGACGCGGAGGACCCCGGCTGCCTGCGGTCGACGCGCAACTGGCCGGCCGCGCTGGCCGAGCGCACCGGGGCGCGGCTCACCGACATGACGTGCTCCGGCGCCGTCACCGAGAACCTGGCCGAGCCCCAGGCGACGGTCCGGGGCACGCACGAGCCGCAGGCGGACGCGCTGAGCCCGTCGACCGACCTGGTGACGCTGACCATCGGCGGCAACGACGTCGGGTTCGTCGAGCTGGCGAAGAGCTGCGTCAACGTGCTGCCCGAACCGGTGGGCACGTCGTGCCGCGACCAGCTCACCGCGAACGGGCGGGACGAGCTCGCCGAGCGGATCGACGCCTACGCCGCCGAGTTCGCCGCCGCGCTCGACCTGATCTCGGACCGCGCGCCCGAGGCGCGGATCGTCATCGTCGGCTACGGCACCTACATCCGGCCCGGCGGCTGCTACCCGGACCAGCCGATCTGGGGCCGTGACGCCGACTACCTCCAGGGCGGCCTCCACCGGCTGAACGAGGTGTTCGCCCGCGAGGCGGAGGAGCACGGCGTGGAGTTCGTCGACATCGCGGCGCCCAGCGCGGGCCACGACGCGTGCGCCCCGGCGCGGGACCGCTGGTTCGAGGGCGTCGCGGCGACCGGCCCGGTCGCGCCGCTGCACCCGAACGCGGACGGCATGGCCGCCATCGGCGCGATCGTCGCGGACCGGTTGTAACGCCAGCTCACCGGGACCAGGCCGCCGCCGAGCACCCGCTCGGCGGCGGCCTTCGCACATCACGGGGTCGGGCGAGGATCGCGGGGTTTGTTCACGCACGGGCGCCAAGAACGTGTAGTAGATTAGACGTTCTGCGCAGGACGGGCGCAGGAGTGTGCCCGCTAAGAACCGTCAGCCGCAATGTGAGACAGGCTGATAAACCACGCTATCCAGAAATGAGGCACGTTGTCAAGCCCCTCCGATGACCTCCGGCTCGCGGAAACCGAGTCGGAGCAGGAATACGTGTCGATGCTGTACGGCAGGCTGGACGACCTCCGCGAGCAGAGCTCGAAGCGCCTGGCCGGCGCGCTGCGGCAAACCGGCGGAACGCACCAGATGCGGTCCGAGCGGGACACCTCGGTGGCCATGTACTCCGACCAGTTGGCGCAGTACAGCGCGGTGGAGAACGGGTTGTGCTTCGGCCGGCTCGACTTCCACACCGACGAACGGTTCTACATCGGCCGGATCGGCTTGTTCGACGAGGACAAGGAGTACGAGCCGCTGCTGATGGACTGGCGCGCGCCCGCCGCCCGCCCGTTCTACCTGGCCACCGCCGCCGCGCCGGACGGCGTGCGCCGGCGCAGGCACCTGCGGACCAAGCAGCGCAAGGTCGTGGGCTTCGACGACGAGCTGCTGGACATCAACTCGGTCGACCCGAACCGGCCGTCCGAGGGCCTGACCGGTGAGGCCACCCTGCTGGCCGCGGTGAACGCGAGCCGCACCGGCCAGATGGGCGACATCGTCGCGACCATCCAGGCCGAGCAGGACAAGATCATCCGCACCGAGCTGAACGGCGTGGTCGTCGTGCAGGGCGGTCCGGGCACGGGCAAGACCGCGGTCGCGCTGCACCGCGCCGCCTACCTGCTCTACACGCACCGGCGGCAGCTGGCCAAGCGCGGCGTGCTGGTGGTCGGGCCCAACGCGACGTTCCTGCGCTACATCGGGCAGGTGCTGCCGTCGCTGGGCGAGACCGGCGTGCTGCTGTCGACCGTCGGCGAGCTGTTCCCCGGCCTGACCGCGGTGGGCCGCGAGCCCGCCGAGGTGGCCGCGCTCAAGGGCCGCATCGAGATGGCCGACGTGGTGGCGCACGCGATCCGGGACCGGCAGGAGGCGCCGAGCCTGGTCGAGGTCCCGTTCGACCAGGACGTGCTGCGGCTGGACCGGCGGGCGATCAGCGACGCCCGCGGCCGGGCGCGGCGGACCCGGCGACCGCACAACGAGGCGCGGCGCACGTTCCAGCGGGAGATCATCTCCACGCTGGCCTCGCAGGCGGTGTCCCGGCTGGGCAGGCACCTGCTCGACCAGGCCGACATCGACGACATCCGGCGCGAGCTGCGCGAGGACCCGGCGGTGCAGGCCGCGATCGAGAAGCTGTGGCCGACGTTGACGCCGCAGCGGCTGCTGGAGGACCTGTACGCGTCGCCGAAGCTCATCGCCAAGGCCGCGCCGAAGTTCACCCCCGCCGAGCGCGAGCTGCTGGCCCGCCCGCGCGGCGCCGAGTGGACGCCCGCCGACGTGCCGCTGCTGGACGAGGCGGCCGAGCTGCTCGGCGAGGACGACACCGAGGCCAAGGCGCGGGCCGAGCGGCAGCGGCGGCAGGCGATCGACTACGCGCAGGGCGTGCTGGACATCCTCGACCTGGAGGACGACGCCGACCCGGACATCCTGATGGCGACCGACCTGGTCGACGCCTACCGGCTGGCCGAGCGGCACGGCGCGGAGCGCTACGAGACGGCGGCCGAGCGCGCGGCGGCGGACCGGACCTGGACGTTCGGGCACGTGATCGTGGACGAGGCGCAGGAGCTGTCGCCGATGGCGTGGCGGACGCTGATGCGCCGGTGCCCGTCCAAGTCGATGACCGTGGTCGGCGACATCGCGCAGACCGGCGACATCGCGGGCGCGTCGTCGTGGCACGAGGTGCTGTCGCCGTACGTGATGGACCGCTGGAAGCTCACCGAGCTGACGGTCAACTACCGGACGCCGTCGGAGATCATGGCCGTCGCGGCGGACGTGCTGGCGTCGGTCGACCCGGACCTGGTGCCGCCGACGTCGGTGCGGGACAGCGGTTTCCAGCCGTGGGCCCTCCGGGTGCCGTCGGTGGCCGAGGCGCTGCCGTCGTTGGTGGGCAAGGAGGTCGCCGCGATCGGGGACGGCAAGCTGGCCGTGATCGTGCCCGCCGCGTCGGTGGCGTCACTGCGCTCCACCGTGCCGGGCGCCTCCGACGACCTCGACGCGCAGGTGGTCGTGCTGGGCGTGACGGACGCGAAGGGCCTGGAGTTCGACTCGGTGTTGGTGGTCGACCCGGCGGGCATCCTCGCCGAGTCGCCGCGCGGCGCGAGCGACCTGTACGTGGCGCTGACCCGGGCCACGCAGCGGCTGGGCGTGGTGCACACCGGCGACCTGCCGGAGGTGCTGGGCAGGTTGTCGCCTACCGGCTGACCGGTTGAGCGGTGAGGTCCGGTCGGTGCACTTGCTCGGCACCGACCGGACCTCACCGCCTCACACCGCTGCTACTTGTTCCACCGTGCTCGCCGGCGTCCGATGCCGATGAGCGCGGCGCCCAGCGCCAGGAACAGTGCTCCCACGCTCACCAGCAGGCCGAGCGGGCTGGTCGATCCCGTGTAGGCGAGTTCGTCCGGGTGGTGCGGGACGTGCCCCGGTGGTATCGGACCCCCGGGGTGGGAAGTCGTACTGGTGGGAACGCCCGTCGTCGTGGTGGTCGTGCCGGTCGTCGTCGTGGTCGGCGCCGTCGTCGTGGTGCCGGTCGTCGTGGTGGTCGGCGCCGTCGTCGTGGTGCCGGTCGTCGTGGTGGTCGTGCCGGTCGTCGTGGTGGTCGTGCCGGTCGTCGTCGTGGTCGGCGCCGTCGTCGTCGTGCCGGTCGTCGTCGTGGTCGGCGCCGTCGTCGTCGTGCCGGTCGTCGTGGTGGTCGTGCCGGTCGTCGTCGTGGTCGGCGCCGTCGTCGTCGTATCGGTCGTCGTGGTCGTGGTGGTGGTCGTCGGCGTCGTCGTGTCCGTCGTGGTGGTCGTCGTAGCGGTCGTTGTGCTAGTCGTCGTCGTGGTCGTCGGAACGGGCTCGCACACGTCCGTGGTGAACGTGTTGTCGTCCAAGGTGACCGAGCCGTTGCGCGCCAGCGCGCGCCCCTGGACGTCCGCACCCGTGTTCACCGTGATCGACGTCAACGCCATGATCGTGCCGACGAAGTCGGAGTTCGTGCCGAGTGTCGCGGAACTGCCCACCTGCCAGAAGACGTTGCACGCCCTGGCGCCGTTGATCAGGCTGACCACGCTGGCCGAGCCGGTGATCAAGGTCGAGGGGATCTGGAAGATCCAGACCGTGTTCGGGTCGCCCTGGCCGTCGAGGGTGAGCGTCCCGTTCAACTCGGTCGCCCCGGATGCCCCGTACACGCCGCCTACCAGCGTCAGCCCGACGAGGTCCGCGGGGAGCGCCTGCCCGGTGGGAGCCCGTCCTGCGGCGTCGTCGTAGGCGACCGTCAGGTCGGCTTGTGCTTGAGCCGCCACCGCGTCGTTCTGGTGCGTGGTCCCACCGACGATCCCTGGTGGGAAGCCCGTGATGGAAGTACCGGGACTGACGCCGAGGTCGCCGCTCAGGACGGTGTCACCGGTGTTGGTGACCGACTGACCGCCCAGCACCGAGAAGCTCTCCGCCACACCGAGCTCGACCGGCGCCTCGACGGCGTGCGCTGCGGGCGGTCTCGCCAACGTGCCGATCAAGGTCACGATGCTCACCATCGCGCCGAGTGCCACTACCGCGACCCAGCGGCGGCGCCAGGTCTCCCCGACGAACGTCCTCGTGGGTTTGCCGTCCATCCGTATCGCCTTCCCGTCGATCAATCGACCGGGCCGGTACGACTCGGCCGGTGCGCTCGGGGTCCGGGTCTGCTGTGCAAGCCGGACGAGCGACCTGCCTGCACAGTCCACACTGGACTTGAATCGACGGCCCCACCGCCCCGATCGCTGTCGGGAGACGTTATGAGCGTGCTTGACCCCTCGCCACGCGGAGCCACCGAATCCACCTGACGGCGCGAATAACCACCCGAACGGGTCGCTCATCCCGGACTGGAGGCACAGGAGACGTCCTCAGCCGAGCAGCGAGACTTCGCGGGTGAGCGGTGACCGACAGGTCACCGGATAAGGGCGTAGCCGAGGGCGGCGGCGGCCACGCCGGTGGTGAGGCTCGCGGCGACGTTGGCGAACGCCTGCCGGTAGCGGCCGTCCTCGGTCAGCCGGACGGTCTCGTAGCTGAACGTGCTGTAGGTGGTGAGGCCGCCGCACAGGCCCGTGCCGAGCAGCGCGACGAGGTGGGGCGACGCGCCCGCGACGCAGCCCAGCACGAACGAGCCGACGACGTTGACCGCGAAGGTGGCCCAGGGGAACGACCGCTGGAGCACCCGGCTCGCGCCGTACCGCAGCGACGCGCCGACCGCCGCGCCGGCGAAGACCAGCAGCACGGTCACGGCGCCACCCGGCGGGTCACGGCCATGGCGGCGAACGTCGCACCCAGCGCCAGGAGCAGCGTCCCGAACAGGTAGGCCAACGCGGTCAGGCCGCCCAGCCGCACCGCGTCCAGCGCGTAGCCGGAGAACGTGGTGAAGCCGCCCAGCACGCCGATCCCGAGGAACGGCCGCGCGAGCGGGTGCAGGCGGGGCACCAGGACCATCAGCACCCCGATCGACGCGCAGCCCACGACGTTGACCAGCAGCGTGCCCCACGGACCGGGCGTCACCGCGGTCAGGCCGTAGCGCGCGAGGCCACCGAGTCCGCCGCCCAGCGCGACGGCGGCGACGGTGCGGGCTTCAGTGCGCACGCAGGTGGTCCACCAGGTGGTCGAGCGCGGCCAGGGCGCGGACCACGTCGGCGCGCTCGCCCGGGTCGAGCTTGTCCAGCGCGGAGCCGATGCGCTTCTCGTGCGCGGCCTGCCAGACGGCGAGCTGCTCGTGCCCCTGGGGCGTCACGGAGAGCCGGGCCACGCGGCGGTCGCTGGGGTCGCCGCCCCGTTCGACCAGGCCGTTCTCGATGAGCTGGCCGACGAGCCCGCTGACCGTGTTCGGCGCCAGCCGCAACTCGGCCGCGAGGTCGCCCACGCGCATCGGAGGGCGCTCGGCGAGCGTCTGGAGCAGCTCGACCTGCGCCATCGGCAGGGAGTCCCACGGCCATTCCGACCGGATGCTCGTGCGCAGTGCCCGGCGGAGCCTCGTGACCACGTCGGTGAGCGAGCGTGCCTCGTCTGACATGCGGGAAGGGTACTGGGTCGCACCATGTCGGGCACCGATCCAGTCTGCGGGCGAGGGATCGTCCGCCGCGGCGGTTCGCGTCCGCCCCTCGCCGGCCGCCGCAGACGCTCCACCTGCGGCGGAACACTTCGGCCGGCCACGAGAACAGTGGGTCCGGGTGCTGCGGGAGGCCGGTTCGACGCGAGCCGCGTCACACTCCACCCGCCCGCATCGCGGGACGGTCCGGCCGCATCACCCGAGCGGGCGCCTCACCGTCCACAGTGGCCGGACCGGACGTCCGCCGGGTGTCACGGCCGCCCACTCGGGATGAGGACCGAGAGTGGCAACCGACACACTCACAGTGATCACCTGGCTGATCGTTTGTACGCCGATCGGGGACAAGCGTCCCCGTCCCCTGCCCTCTGGTCCCGCCGGGTCAGTAACCTCGCCCCGGTGGGGCGAAGGGCTCGCACGAGCACACACACGGGTGAGGAAGCGGTGGCGGAACGGCGGAGCTGGGTCCCCGACGAGGTCGACACCGGTCTGCCCAGCGCCGCGCGGCTCTACGACTACCTGCTCGGCGGCGGCCACAACTTCGCCGCCGACCGGGAGCTCGCGGAGAAGTTCCTCGCGGCCCAGCCCAACGCCCGCACCATCGCCCGCCTCAACCGCGCGTTCCTGCGCCGGGCCGTGCTGCACCTGGTCGACGCGGGCGTGCGGCAGTTCCTCGACCTGGGCTCCGGCATCCCGACCGTCGGCAACGTGCACGAGATCGCGCAGAGGGCCGCGCCCGAGTCGCGCGTGGTGTACGTGGACTACGAGGACGTCGCCGTCGCGCACAGCCGGATGCTCCTGGCCGACGACGACCGGTCCGCGATCCTGCAAGAGGACATGACCGACCCGGACGCCGTGCTCGCGGGCGTGCGCGACACAGGTCTGATCGACTTCGCCGAGCCGATCGGCGTGCTCACCGTCGGGGTCTTCCACTTCGTGCCGCCCGACCGCGATCCGACCGGCGTGGTCGCCGCGTACCGCGACGCCGTGCCGCCGGGCAGCCACCTGGCCCTGTCCCAGTTCACCTCCGACCTGCAACCCGAGGAGATGTCCGGGGTCGTGGCCGTGATGCGCGACAGCGCGAACCCGATGTACCCCCGCACCCACGCCGAGATCAGCGCCTTCTTCGAGGGTTTCGAGCTGGTCGAGCCGGGCGTGGTGCCGCTGCCGCGGTGGCGGCCGGAGGAAGGCTCCCTCGAGGAGGACGCCGACCGGGCGGGCATCTTCGCCGGGGTGGGGCGCAAGGCGTGAGCGACGTGTCGCCACCCGCTCGGACCCGGCGGCAGGACATCGCGCGCGAGTGGATGCGGGCGGTCTACCCCACCGCGTACGTCCCGATGTCGCCGATCGAGATCGAGCTGTTCCTGCTCGACCTCGTGGACCTGATCGCCGACGCCGTCCAGGCCGAGCCGTTCGCCGTGGACCCGGTCGACGTGGTCGGCCACCGGCTGGTCCAAGCCCACTTCACCGGCCCGGACACGTTGCAGCGCACGGTGGACGTGCTCGGGCACGCCCTGCTGTTCAGCCCCGAGCTGCGCGACGTGCCGCGGTTGGCGGAGAAGGTCGTCGCCATCCTGGGCAGCGTCAGCACCGGCTTCGCCACCGCGATGCGACTGGACGCGTTCGACCAGCAGGAAGAGGTCAAGCGCGCGCTCCTGGCGGCCAAGCTGCGCGCCGAGCGCGTGCTCAAGGTCAGCGAGGCCCGGTTCCGCGAGGTGTTCGACTCCTCCGCGTTCGGCATCGTGATCACCGACCTGGGCGGCCGGTGCGTCGAGGTGAACGAGGCGCTGGCCGAGATGATCGGCCGCGACCGCGGCGAGCTGACCGGCCGGCGGCTGGTCGAGCTGTTCGACCCGGAGGACGCCCAGGGGCTGGCGACCAGGTACCGGGCGGTGGGCGAGGGCCGGGTGGCGCGCGTGCGCGAGCAGCGGCGGTTGCTGCGCGAGGACGGCGAGCCGGTGTGGGTGCACCTGGCGGTGTCGTTGCTGCGCGACGCGGACGGCGAGCCCGCGTACCACGTCACCATGGTCGAGGACGTCAGCGAACTGCACCTGCTCCAGAAGAACCTGGACTTCCAGCTGCTGCACGACTCGCTCACCGGCCTGTCCAACCGGCAGCGCTTCGCCACCCGGCTGGAGGCCCTGCACGGCACGTCCCGCGGCGGCATCACGCTCTACCACCTCGGCCTGGACGCGTTCTCGCTGGTGAACAACGGCCTCGGGCACGCGGTCGGCGACCGGCTGCTCACCGAGGTCGGCCACCGGCTCGAAGCCGTCGTGGCGGACGAGGTCGCGCTGGTCGCGCGGATGGGCGGCGACGAGTTCGCCATCGTGGTGGACAACGCGCCGGGCACGCCGACCGTGCCCGTCATGGTCGACCGGATCAACGAGGCGTTGCAGCGGCCCATGGACAACGGCGTGGCCGTGTCCGCGTCCATCGGCGTGGTCGACCGGCCGCCCGCCGGGTGGGACGTCGCGGAGGTCCTGCGCGCGGGCGACGCGACCCTGCGCCGCGCCAAGGCGGGCGGCAAGCGGCAGTGGCTGACCTACGACGGGCACGCCGACCAGGTGCTGCGGGAGCGGCAGGCGCGGGCCGCGCGGATGCCCGGCGCGCTGGCCGAGCGGGAGCTGGAGGTCGAGTACCAGCCCGTGGTCGGCCTGGCGGACGGGCGGGTGCTCGGGCACGTGGCCCGGCTGCGCTGGGACGGCGCCGGGCACGACGAGTGCGTGGAGCTGGCCGAGGAGACCGGGTTGTCCCTGGCGCTGGGCCAGTGGGCGCTGCGCGAGGCGGCGGGCGACGCGACCGGTCCGGAGTCGTTCGGCACGCTGTTCTTCGAGCTGTCGCCGATGCAGTCGCGCGACGAGGACCTGGTCCGCACGGTGAAGCGGACGCTGGACGAGACCGGGCTGCCCGCGTCCCGGCTGCGGATCTTCCTGGACACCCGCTCGATGCTCGAAGGTTCCGGCGAGGACAACGCGCAGGTGTTGCGGGACAACGGGATCGCCACCGGGCTGACCCGGTTCAACGGCGGCCAGGCCGAGCTGTCGCTGCTGGACGAGCTGCCGGTGGACGCGCTGGTGCTCGACCCGTCGGTGGTGCGCCGGCTCGCCGAGCGGCCCGAGTCGTTCCTGCACACCGCGGTGGAGCGGATGGTGGCGCTGCTCCGCTCGTCCGGGGTGTCGGTGCTGGTGCCGGACCTGTCCACGGAGGACCGGGCGCGGTGGTGGACGCGGGTCGAGGCGGACGCCGCGTTCGGCGACCACCTCGCGCCCGCCGTGCCGCCCTACGAGTTGGCCTAGACCTGCTTCACCGCGGCCAGCAGCTTGGTCAGCGACTCCTTGGCGTCGCCGAACAGCATGGTCGTCTTCGGGTTGTAGAGCAGGCTGTTGTCCACGCCCGCGAAGCCCGGCCGCATCGAGCGCTTCATGAACACCACGGCCTTGGCCCGGTCCACGTCGAAGATCGGCATGCCGTAGATCGGGCTGCTCGGCTCGTCCCGCGCGCCCGGGTTGACCACGTCGTTCGCACCGACCACCAGCACCACGTCGACGCTGCCGATGCCGGGGTTGACGTCGTCGAGCTCCTTGAGGTGCTCGTACGGCACGTCCGCCTCGGCGAGCAGCACGTTCATGTGGCCCGGCATCCGGCCCGCGACGGGGTGGATGCCGTAGTGGACGGTGATGCCGCGCTGCTCCAGCACCTGCGCCAGTTCCCGCGCCGCGTGCTGGCCCTGCGCCACGGCGAGGCCGTAACCGGGTACCACCAGCACGGAGTGGGCGTAGCCGAGCAGGATCGCCACGTCCTCGACGGTGCCGGCGCGGACGGTGCGCTGCTCGTCGGTGGCCGCCGTCGCCGTGGTCGTCTGGAACGCGCCGAACAGGATGTTGGTCAGCGGCCGGCCCATGGCCTGGGCCATCAGCCGGGTCAGGATCGTGCCGGACGCGCCGACGAGCGTGCCGGAGACGATCAGCAGGGTGTTGGCCAGCACGTAACCGGACGCGGCGACGGCCAGGCCGGTGAACGCGTTGAGCAGCGAGATCGCGATCGGCACGTCCGCGCCGCCCACCGGCAGCACGAACAGCACGCCCAGCGCGAGACCGGCCAGCGCCAGCAGCACCAGCAGCACGCTGTTCCCGGTCAGCACGACCGACAGCGCGAGCAGCGCGCTCACCGCGGCCACGCCGATGGCGAGGAACTGGCCCGCGGGCAGCAGCACGGGCCGGGTGGTCATGATTTCCTGGAGCTTGAGGAACGTGACCACGCTGCCGGAGAAGCTGACCGAGCCGATCAGCACGGTGAGCACGGTGGCGACCTGGAACAGCACCGAGCCGTGCGGCACGGCCAGGAACTCGGTCAACGCCACCAGCGCCGCCGCCGCGCCGCCCACGCCGTTGAACAGCGCCACCATCTGCGGGATCGCGGTCATCTTCACCGACCGCGCGGCCGGGATGCCCACGGCCACGCCGACGAGGACGGCGAGCAGGATCAGCAGGCCGTTGTGCACGGCGCCGTGCACGTAGGCGGTGACGACGGCCAGCGCCATGCCCGCCGCGCCGAGCAGGTTGCCCGCGCGGGCGTGCTTCGGCGTGCTCAGCCCCTTGAGCGCCAGCACGAAGCACAGCGCGGCGACCAGGTACGCGAGCTGGACCCAGGTGGGGCTCACTCCCCCACCTCCTTGTGCCCGTTGGACGCACTCTTCACGGGCTTGCCCTTGTGGCCCTTGAACATCTCCAGCATCCGGTCGGTGACCACGAAGCCGCCGACCACGTTGACCGTGGCCAGGAAGACCGCCAGGAGGCCGAGGGTGACCTCCAGCGCGTGCTCGGCGCGGCCGGTGATGAGGATGGCGCCGACCAGGATCACGCCGTGGATCGCGTTCGCGCCGGACATCAGCGGCGTGTGCAGGATCGTGGACACCTTGGACACGACCTCGAAGCCGACGAACACGGCCAGCACGAAGATCGTCAACAGGTCGATCACGGCAGCTCCCTCCTCAGCTCTCCCGCGTGCGTGAGGCAGCAGCCGGACAGCACCTCGTCGGTGAGGTCGGGGACCACCCGGCCGTCCTTGGTCATCATCATCAGGAGGTTGGCCACGTTGCGCGCGTAGAGCCTGCTGGCGTGCACGGGCATGCTGCTGGGCATGTTCTTCGCGCCGTAGACCAGCACCTCGCCGACCCAGGTCTCCTCACCCGGGCTGCTCGCGGTGACGTTGCCGCCGGACTCGGCGGCCAGGTCGACCACCACCGAGCCCGGCGCCATCGCCTTGAGCATGTCGTTGGTGACCAGCACGGGCGCCTTGCGGCCCGGGATGGCGGCGGTGGAGATCACCACGTCGGAGGCGGCGACCCGGTCCGCGATCAGCTCGCGCTGGCGCTCCAGGAACGTCTCCGACTGCGCTTCGGCGTACACGCCCCGCTGGGTTTCGAGGTCCAGTTCGAGGAACCGCGCGCCGAGGCTCTTCACCTCTTCCCTGGCGGCGGCGCGCACGTCGTAAGCCTCGACCACGGCGCCGAGGCGTCGTGCCGTGGCGATGGCCTGGAGGCCGGCCACGCCCGCGCCGAGGACGAGCACCTTGGCGGGCGGGATCGTGCCCGCCGCCGTGGTGAACATGGGCAGGAACTTCGGCAGCCGGCTCGCCGCCTCCATCACCGCCCGGTAGCCCGCCACGAGGGCCTGCGACGACAGGGCGTCCGCGGACTGCGCCCGGGTCACCCTGGGCAGCAGGTCGAGGCTGAACGCGGTGACCTTCCGGTCCTTGAGCACCTCGACGAGCTCGGGCTCGGCGGCCGGTTGGAGGAAGCTGATGGTGATGTCGCCCTCGCGGAGGGCGGCGGCCTGCTCGGGGGTCGGCGGTTGGACGGAGACGACCACGTCGGACTGCCCGGCCGGGTGGTCGGCGATGACGTTCGCACCGGCTGCGCGGTAGGCGGCGTCCGAGGCGTGGGCGTGTCGGCCCGCTCCGGCTTGCACGTCGACCGTGAGTCCGGCACCGATCAGCGTGGTCACCGTTTCCGGTAGACCGGCTACGCGGCGCTCAGCGGGCCGCGCCTCGACGGGTATGCCCACTCTCACGGAGAGTCACCCTAGCCGCGCTGAGGTGATCTACGCCACACATGGACTTTAACGTTAACCGTACATACGTCTTGCTGAGACGTTCAGTGGATCACCGGGCAGACGCCCGTGGTGTCGCCGGGGAAGAAGTTGGGCACCAGCTCGCGCTTGTCGTAGTACCGGTGGAAGACGCTGGTGATGCCGCTCGACATCGGCGGCACGATCCACGTCCAGTCCGCCGGGCACGACCGGCCCGCCGCCTCCTCCTTCTTGAGGTGCGTGAGGAACCGGTCGGACTCGGTGTGGTGGTCGGTGATCGTCACGCCCGCCCGGTTGAACGAGTGCAGCACCGCGCGGTTCAGCTCGACCAGCACGCGGTCCTTCCACAGCGTCTGCACCGACGAGGTGTCCAACCCCATCCGCCTGCCCAGGTAGGGCAGCAGGTCGTAGCGGTCGACGTCGGCGAAGTTGCGGGCGCCGATCTCGGTGCCCATGTACCAGCCGTTGAACGGCGCGGCCGGGTAGTCGATCCCGCCGATGCGCAACCGCATGTTGCTGATCGCGGGCACGGCGTGCCAGCGCAGCCCGAGGTCGGCCAGCCACGGCAGCTCGGGGTGGCCGATCGGCACCTCCAGCACCGCGTCGGGCGGCAGCTCGACCAGGGCGGGCTCGGCGTCCTCCCGCTCCACGATCAGCGGGAGCACGTCGAACGGTCCGCGCCGGGCGGGCGGGCGCCACCCCATGTCGATCGCCGCGGCGGTCAGCTCGGCGTTGCGCCGGTCGCCCAGCACGCCGCCGTCCGAGCCGACGTAGCCCGCGTACCGGATCAGCTGCTCGTTGCGGATGCGCGGCGCGGGCCTGCCGGGCTCGTCGGGCGCGAACACGCTGATCACCGGGCGGACCTTGCCGCCGTTGCCGGCGAGCTTGAGGTGCTCGACGCACTCGTCCGCGATCTCCTTGGGGTCGCGCAGGTCCCGCAGGTCGCGGACCTTGAGGCTGCGCCAGTACAGCCGGCCGATGCAGCGCGCGCTGTTGCGCCACGCCACCCGTGCGCCGAACGTCAGCTCGTCGGGCGTGTGGCGGTAGGTGCCGGTGGCGGCGACCTCGGCGTGCATCTCGGCGAGGCGGTACTCGACGGGACCGAGCTCGGGGTGCTCGGAGTGGTGCAGTCGGAGGAACTCCTCGGCCTCGGCGAGGTCGACGGCGGGTGCGGCGGAGTCGTGCAGGGGAATGGCTTCAGCCGGACTCGGGGGGACGGGGGCCATGGCGGGACACCGTAGTTGGACCTTCGCCGTCGCTGCACCGCCGTGCCGGGTGCCGAAGTGCCGTGAGGACCGACCGGCGATGGCGGACAGTAAGTGCTTGATCGCGCAGAAGGGTGACACATCCTGCGAAAACGAGTGATATTGGATCGTTATCCGCCCGAATCGCGGCGGTTACTTGTGATTTACCTCACAGCAGCATATTCACCTATCGGGTGACAACGACGGCGGCGTCCACGCCATGAACTTCGCCATCCCGCGCAGCCCGATCGACGGCGGGACGGCGCGCACGGCGGTGTCGCGCACCTTCACGAGCACCGGGTTGCGCAACTTGTGCCCCACCCGACCGAGCATCCGCGACGCCTTCGCCATCGACTGGGTGCGCGGCCGGCGTTGCCGGTCGTACTCCGCGAGCGCGCTCGGCACGTCGTCGGCGCGGGCGCACGCCGCGGCCAGGACCACGGCGTCCTCGATCGCCATGCACGCGCCTTGACCCAGGTAGGGCGTCATCGCGTGGGCCGCGTCGCCGAGCAGCGCCACCCGGCCGCGCACGTAGGTCGGCAGCGGCGCGGCCAGCTCGTGGATGTCGTGCCGCAGCACGGCGTCCGGCGGCGTGGCGTCCAGCAGGTCGGGGATCGGGTCGTGCCAGTCGGCGACGAGCCGGCGGACCTCGCCCAGCTCGTCCGCCGAACGGCCGCCGGCGGGCGCGATGGTGGCCGCGTACCAGCAGACCCGGCCGTCACCGAGCGGGAGGACGCCGAACTCGGTGCCGGGGCCGAGGGTCTGGCTCAGACCGAGGTCCCGGGGGAACGCGGCCGTCGTCACGCTGCGCCACGCCGTCGTGCCCGCGTACACCGGCTGGGGCATCCCGGGGAACAGCGCCTGCCGGGTTCGGCTGCGCAGGCCGTCCGCCGCGACCACGAGGTCGGCGTCCAGGTCGTCCGCGGACGTCACCTCGGTGTCGGTGACCAGGCACGCGGACGGCAGCGCCGACCGCAGCACCCGGTGCAGGTCGGCCCGGTGCACCGCGACCACGTGGTCCTCGGGCGAAGCGTCGACCCGCGTCAGCGTCCGGCCCCTCGGGTCGCGGATGCCGCCGGGCACGCGGGGCGTGCCGATCCGCCGCACGTCGTCGGCCAGCCCGAGCGCCGCCAGGGCCCGCAGGGCGTTCGGCATCACGCCGACGCCCGCGCCGACCTCGCCGAACTCCGGTGCGCGTTCCAGCACCTCGACCTCCCAGCCGACCTGCCGCAACGCGACCGCCGCCGTGACACCCCCGAGGCCACCGCCCACCACGACCGCTTTCATGCCCACTCCTTCTACAGCTGTAGATGCCAGTACTCTACAGCTGTAGAAGGAGGACGCACTGTGACGGAGCGCATGGCGGCCCTCGCCGACGCGGCGATCCACGTGGTGGCCACCAAGGGCATGCGCGGGCTGACCCACCGCGCGGTGGACGCGCAGGCGGGCGTGCCGACCGGCTCGACCTCGGCCTACTTCCGCACCCGCAAGGCGCTGGTCGAGGGCGTCGTGCAGCGGCTCGCCGACCTGGACGACGCCGAGGTGGCGGAGGCGGGGCTGAGCGTCACGCTCGACCCCGACCTGCTCGCCGAGGCGGTCGCGCACGTGCTGGACCGGTGGATGACCACCGGCCGGGAGCGCACGCTGGCCCGGTACGCGTGCCTGCTGGAGGCCACCCACCACCACGAGCTGCGCGGCGTCCTGGCCCACGGCGAACGGCCGCGCGCCCAGGCGCGGGAGCTGCTGGCGGCGTTGGGCGCGCCGGACCCGGAGCGGCAGAGCCGGGAGCTGGTGGCGTTCGTGGACGGTCTGGTGTTCGACCGGCTGGTGGGCGCGGGCGCGCTCGGCGCACCGGCTCCCGGGACGCCGGAGAGCGTGGCCGAGCTGACCGCGGCGGTCCGGGCGGCGCTGCGCGGCGTGCTCGGGAAATGAGTGGCGCCCGTCGCTAGTGTCGTAGGCATGTGGATGTTCCGGGTCCTCTACCTCTGAGCGAAGGCAGCCGTCCACCCCCACGCGTGACGCGTGACGGGGTTTTCGAGCCGACCCTTCACCCATGCGGAGATTCCCGTGTCCCACATCGCTTTCTTCAACATCCCCGGCCACGGCCACGTCAACCCGACGCTGCCCGTCGTCACCGAGCTGGTGAACCGCGGCCACCGGGTCAGCTACGCGGTCGACCCCGGTTTCGCGGACGTCGTCGAGCGGGCCGGCGCGCGGCCGGTCGTCCACCCCACGACCCTGCCCACCGACGACCAGCGCTGGCCGACCGAGCTGGCACCGGCCATGCACCTGTTCCTGGCCGAGGCCCGAACGGTGCTGCCGGTGCTGGAGGCCGCGTACGCCGATGACCGGCCGGACGTCGTCGTGTACGACATCGGCGCGTGGACCGCGCGCGTGCTCGCGGGCCGCTGGGGCGTGCCGGCCGTCCAGTTCTCCCCCACCTTCGTCACGTACGAGGGCTGGGAGGAGGAGATGGGCGACATGGTCGACCAGCCCGAGGTGCGCGCGTTCTACGAGGAGCTGGACGAGTGGCTGGCCGCCGAGGGCGTGGCGACCCCCGGCCCGGCCTACGTCGCCGACCCGGACCGGGCGGTGGTGAGCATCGCGCGGTCGTTCCAGCCCAACCACGAGTCCGTGCACCCGAAGTACGCGTTCGTGGGACCGTGCCTGAGCGACCGGTCGTCGTTCCAGGGCACGTGGGAGCGTCCCGCGGACGACCGGCCGGTGCTGCTGATCTCGCTCGGGTCGGCCTACACCGACGAGCCGGAGATCTACCGGCGGTGCTTCGAGGCGTTCGGCGACCTGGACTGGCACGTGGTGATGAGCATCGGCAAGCACGTCGACCCGGTCGAGCTGGGCGAGCCGCCGGCCAACGTGGAGCTGCACCGGTGGGTGCCGCAGCTGGAGATCCTGTCGCACGCCAAGGTGTTCATCACGCACTGCGGGATGGGCGGCACGATGGAAGGGCTCTACCACGGCGTGCCGATGATCGGGCTGCCGATGATCGGCGAGCAGGCCATGAACGCGCTGCGCCTGGTCGACCTCGGCGTCGGCAGGCACATCCCGCGCGACGAGGTCACGGCCGCCGGGCTGCGGTCGGCCGTGCTGGAGCTGGCCGACGACCCGGAGGTGGCCCGGCGGCTCGCCGCGATCAAGGCCGAGATCCGGGCGGCGGGCGGAACGGCCGCGGCGGCCGACGTGATCGAGGCCGAGCTGAGGTAGCGCGAAGGGGGCGGTGCGCGTCGGCACCGCCCCCCTCGCTCGTCTACGCGGACCGCTCGGAGCTGCCCAACCGGGGGAACGGGTCGGTCGAGAACACGACCTCCACCGGCACCTCGAAGTACTGCGCGATGCGCAGCGCCAGGTACAGGCTGGGGCTGTACTCGCCCCGTTCGAGGTAGCCCACGGTCTGGTAGTGGATGCCCAACGCCTCGGAGAGCTGCCGGCGTGACACACCCCGTTCCGCGCGCAGCATCGCGATCCGGTTGTAGACGCTTTCGCTCATCGCACCCTCTGCAACGCCGCCTGTCGGCGCTGCTCCATATCCGATCCGGACTCCCGGCGAGCCATCCGACGCAGGATCGTAGGCGCTAGCACGAAACCGACCACCGCCCACACCCCGAGCACGCCCGCCATCCCCGCGATCCGCCAGGTGCCGCCGAGCTCCGCGGCCGCCGCCGCGTCCGGCAGCAGCGCCGCCCTGGCGCCGTGCCCCGCCCAGTACACCGGGAACACCTGCGCCACGCCCTGCAACCAGCCCGGCATCGCGGTGATCGGGTAGAAGATGCCCGAGATCGCGATGATGCCCATCATCGGCAGCATGGTGATGCCCATCGCGCCGCTGGGGCTCTTGGTGATCGACCCGGCCACCGCGCCCCACGGCAGCATCGACGCCATGCCGAGCGCCAGCACCGCGAGCAGGCCGAGCACACCGCCCACCCCCGCGCCCTCCAGCACGTCCACCAGCAGCAGGCCGGGCACCAGCACGACCACCAGACCGGACAACGAGTCCAGCGACGTCTGCACGGTGCGGCCGACCAGGTAGCCGATCATGCCGTTCGGCACCGCCTTGGCGCGCAGCAGCGTGCCGTCCTCCCGGTTGATGGCGAGCTGGCCCGCGGGCCCGACCAGCGCGCCGAACACCATCCCCATGCCGAGCATGCCGGGCAGGGTGAGCGCGGCGAGCGAGACGCCGGAGCCCTCGACCGACGAGTCGCGCTGGAACCACAGCACGACCAGCGCGGCGAGCCCGGTGAACAGGTTGTAGAACTGGTCCGAGCTGCCCATCGAGTGGCGGAACTCGCGCACGCCGCGGTCCACGCCGAGCCGGATCGCCTGCGCCTTGGCGTTCACCGCAGCGCCACCTCCTCCTCCGTCGCCTGCCCGCTCTCGTGCCGCTGCACGAGTGCCATGTAGGTGTCCTCCAACGTGCTGCGGCGCACCTCCAGCTCGGAGATGCCGCTGGTGTGCTGGCGGAACAGGTCGCGCACGAACGCCGTCGCGTCGTCGGTCGTGTGCACGTGCCGCAGGCCGTCGTGCGTCCAGCGGACCTCGGACTTGCCCGCCACCTCGCGGCTGAGCCGGTCGGGGCTGCCGTCGGCGATGATCCGGCCGCCCGCGAGCACCAGGATGCGGTCGGCCAGCTTCTCCGCCTCGGCCAGGTCGTGGGTGGTCAGCAGGATGGTCATGCCTTCCAGGTCCGACAGCCGGTGCACCAGGTCGTGGAAGTCGCGGCGCGCGTGCGGGTCGAACCCGGCGGTCGGCTCGTCCAGGAACAGCAGGTCGGGTTTGCCGACGATGCCGATCGCCACGTCCAGCCGCCGCCGCTGGCCGCCGGACAGGCCGCTGATCTTCTTGTGCGCGTGCTCGGCCAGGCCGACGGTCTCGATCAGCTCGTCGGTGTCGAACGGCCGCGACTGGCCCGGCGTGGCGTAGGGCTCGTAGTAGCGGCCGAGGTGGTGCAGCAGCTCGCGCACCTTCCAGCGGCCGTGGTCGCGCCAGGACTGGAGCACCACGCCGAGCCGGGCGCGCCAGGCTTCGTCACCGGTCGCCGGGTCGACGCCCAGCACCCGGACGTGCCCGCCGGAGGGCAGCCGGAAGCCCTCCAGGATCTCGATCGTCGTGGTCTTGCCGGCGCCGTTGGGCCCCAGCAGGGCCACCACCTCGCCCGGCCCCGCGGTGAAGTCCACCCCGTGCAGCACGTCCGTCGTGCCGTAGCGCATCCGCAGATCGCGCACCTCGATGACCAAGGACCCCTCACCTCCCCGTGTTGGAGTTCTTGGGCATTTTGTAGCACACCTGCTATCAGTCGTACTACACCCCTTCCCTACGCCATATTTACTTCACGGGTTCGTGAAACTTCTGTATGTTGCGAAGTAGGTCCCTTAACGCACTGGGAGGTGTGCGAGATGACCGAAACGCTGTACTCCGAGCTGCCCACCCAACGCACCACGGCGTTCGACCCGCCCGCGGAGTTGGGGTTGCTCCGCGAACGGGCGCCGATCAGCCGGATGAAGTTCCCCGACGGGCACCTGGGGTGGCTCGTGACCAACTACGAGCTGGCCCGCGAGGTGCACGCGGACCGGCGGTTCAGCAGCCGGGTCGAGCTCCAGCACTCGCCGCGGATGGTCGCGGGCCAGCCGGTGGCGCAACGGCCGCCGGCCAAGCCGGGCATGTTCATCGGGATGGACGCGCCCGACCACACCCGGTACCGCAAGCTGCTCACCGGGCAGTTCACCGTGCGGCGGATGAACCAGCTCATGCCGCGGATCGAGCAGATCGTGGCCGAGCACCTGGCCGCGCTGCGCGCGTCCGGGTCGCCCGCGGACCTGGTGGCGAACTTCGCGCTGCCGGTGCCGTCGATGGTGATCTGCGAGCTGCTGGGCGTGCCCTACGAGGACCGGGAGTCGTTCCAGCAGGACACGGCGAAGCTGCTGAGCCTGGACTCCACGATGGACGAGATCATGGCGGCGTTCGAGCGGCTGGAGGAGTTCGTGCTCCGGCTGGCCGAGCGCAAGCACGTGGAGCCGGGCGACGACATGCTGACCGGGCTCGTCGCCACCGGCGAGCTGACCGACTCCGAAGTCGCCAACATGGGGTTGCTCCTGCTCGTCGCGGGCCACGAGACCACGGCGAACATGCTGGGCATCGGGACGTTGCTGCTGTTGCAGCGGCCCGACCAGCTGGCGGCGCTGCGGGCGGACCCGTCGTTGGTGGACAACGCCGTCGAGGAGCTGATGCGGTACCTGACGATCATCCAGTTCGGCACGCTGCGCACGGCGCTGGAGGACGTGGAGATCGGCGGCGTGGTGGTCCGGGCGGGCGAGTCGGTCTCCATCTCGGTGGCCGCCGCCAACCGGGACCCGGCGCGGTTCGAGCGGCCGGACGAGTTCGACGTCCGCCGATCCGCGTCCGGGCACCTCGGGTTCGGCCACGGCGTGCACCAGTGCCTGGGCCAGCAGCTGGCCCGGATCGAGATGCGGGTCGGGTTCAGCGCGCTGTTCCGGGAGTTCCCGGACCTGCGGCTGGCGGTGCCCGCGGAGGATGTCAAACTGCGCACCGACATGGCGATCTACGGGGTGCACGAACTGCCGGTGGAGTTCTCGTGAAGATCGAAGTCGATCCGGACCGCTGCGCGGGATCGGGCATGTGCGCGCTGACCGACCCGGCGGTGTTCGACCAGGACGAGGCGGACGGGACGGTCGTGCTGCTCGAGCCGTCACCGACGGGCGAGCACGAGAAGGCGGCGCGTGAAGCGGCGCACCTGTGCCCGGCCGGGGCCATCCGCGTCGTGGGGTGATCAGAGCTGCCGGGGCCGTCCACGGGCGGTCCCGGCGGCGGTCGGCCGGTGACCGTGAGGCGGTCGCGCGGCGGTCGCTCAGAGCGACAAGTGCACGCGCAGGGCGTCGTCGAGCTGCTTGAGCACCGCGGGCGGCAGGCCGCCGATCCGGGCGCGGAGCCGGGCCGCGGAGACCGTGCGCACCTGCTCGGCCTGGGCCTTCGAATCCGCGCCGAGCCCGCAGTCCTTGGCGGGCAGCAGCACCTGGAACGGGTACACCTTCGCGGTGTTGGAGGTGATCGGGACCACGGTCACCACACCCCGGCCGCCCCGTCCGGCGGCCCGGTTCGCCGCGTCGTTGCTCACGACGACGGCCGGGCGGATCTTGTTCGCCTCGGCGCCCTGCGCCGGCTCCAGGTCCACCCAGTAGATGTCACCTCGCCGCATCGTGGACACCGTCTGGCGCGGTCACGTCCCACATGTCGGCGTCCCCTCCGGCTTCCCACTCTTCCCACGCGCTCGCGTAGGCGTTCTCCAGACCCGCCTCGCGCAGCAACGTGATCGCCTGGTGGATCACCGACGACCGGGAGGCGCTCCGGTGTTGCCGCAGGTAGCGATCAACGAACTCTACGTCCTCCTCGGGGAGGCTCACACTGATTTTCATACCACCGATGCTACCTCCGGTCCTACCGGGTAGGAACCCGGCCGGCGAGGGCCCGCGCCGCTCGTGGGAGGGCGGGCCATTGCGCTCGCAATCGCCCGCCCCGGTGACCTCGCGCGGCGTCAGCCCACCTCGATCTCGTGGATGGCGGGCACCACGTTCTCGCCGATGACCCGCAGCATGTCGTCGTAGTCGGTGAAGGTGTTGATGCGCAGGATGATGTGCCGGCACCCCGCCTCGACGAACTCGCGCAGGTGCTCGACCAGGCCCTTCTCCGTGCCGCCGAAGTAGTTCTGGTAGTTCGACATGGTGGTCTGGGGCAGCTGGTAGTAGCGCGTGGTGTAGTCGTTGAGCGCCGCTTCGCCCGAGGCGGTGTCCTGGCCGATGTTGACGTCGATGTACATCGTCGGGCGGATGTCGTCGGGGTTGCGGCCGAAGTTCTCCGCGTGCTCCCGGATCCGGCCGAGCGAGTGGCGGTAGCCCTCCGCGTCGATGTGCACCGGCATCCAGCCGTCGTACATCTCGGCGGTGCAGCGGACGGCCTTCGGCTTGCCGTTGCCGACCAGGTAGATGCCGGGACCGCCCTGGGTCTTCGGCGGGCCCTGCTGACGCAGCTCGTTCAGGTCGTAGTATTGGCCCTTCAGGTCGCCCTCGCGGCCTTCCCACACCGTCTTGAACGCCCGCACCATCTCGTCGACGCGTGATCCGCTCGGTGTAGGACATCAGGACCAGGTCGCTCTCGTTGTTCACCGGCAGCGGCTCGCCCATGCCCAGGCCCATCTTCAACCGGCCGTTGCCGAGCTGGTCCAGCGGCGTGATCGCGTGCGCCAGCGACTTCGGCTCCCGCAGCACGGCCGTCAGCGCCGCCGTGCCGATGGTGACGTTCTCGTCACCATCGAGATCGCACCCAGCAGCGCCAGCGGCTCCAGGCGCGGCCGGGTGACGAAGGAGTCGCCGACCCACACCGAGTCGAACCGCAGCTCCTCGACCTTGCGCGCCAGGCTGATCAGCGGGGCCGCCGCGTCGGTCGGGTACAGCATCGAGTACTCACGGACAGGCAGCGCGACACCAATTTCTGCGCCCACACTGGACTCCTCTCAAAGAATTCCCACAACCGTCTCCCGCCGGATGCCACTAATTATTAGCACACCGCTGAAAGAAACCGCTTCTTCTCACATGCCCTACCCGTCAGACCTCAACGGGAACACGAAGTCGCAGGTCAAAACCACTTCGCCGACTGTCGAACAATGACCCGAGAAGCAATAGTCACGGACGCCGGCCGGAAGTGGCCGACGTTCGCGACTATTGCGCGGTTGCCGTTGTGCAGCAGTTTGTGCAGTTGTCGAGCGCCCGTCGCCCTAAGCCTTCTCGGCCTGCGGGACGGCGGCGGCCGGCTGCGGCGCGGCGGCCGGGGCGGCGGCAGCCGGACGCTTGCTCGGCATCGCCAGACCGATCAGCATGCCGACGAACGCCAGGATGGCGACCGCGGTCATCGAGCCGGAGAAGCCGTCGGCGAACGACTCCGCCGTGGCGTAACCGCCGACGGCGCCGAACACGGCGACCGACACCGAGGTGCCGAACACGCCGCCGAACATGCGCAGCATCATGAACACACCGGACGCCTGGCCGATCTGCTGCGGCTGCACCGCGCTCACGACGGCCTTCTGCGCGGCCGGCATGGCCGCGGTGATGCCGACCGAGCCGATGACCAGCGCGGGCAGGATCTCCAGGTACGAGGTGTCCGTGTCGATGGCCATCGCCATCCACGCCATGCTGACCGCCTGGAGGAACAGGCCGCCGACGACGAACTTGCGCTCACCGACCTTGTCGACCAGTCGACCGGCGATCGGCGCGCACACCATGAGCGTGCCGGTCCACGGCATCAGCATGAGGCCGGCGACCAGCGGGCCGTGACCCTTGACGACCTGGAAGTACTGCGCGAGGAAGAACATCGTGCCGTACAGCGAGGCGAACACCGAGAAGTTCGCCGGGTTGGCGGTGGAGAAGGCGCGCAGCTTGAAGAAGGCCATCGGGACCATCGGCCGCGGCGTGCGCTTCTCGTAGAACACGAACGCGACCATGAGCGCGACGCCGATCACGATCGAGGCGACGACCTCGGCGCTGCCCCACCCGGCCGCGTTGCCGCGCACCAGGGCCCAGATGATGCCGAACGCGCCCAGGGTCACCAGGACGAGGCCGCCCAGGTCGAGCTTGTTGTTCGGGCCGGTGCTCTCGTCGACCTTGCGCGACGCGAGCAGGATCGCGACGATGCCGATCGGCAGGTTCAGCCAGAAGATCCACTGCCAGGCCAGGCCCTGGGCGATCGCGCCGCCGATGAACGGGCCGCTCAGCGTGGCCAGACCGGTCAGGCCCAGGTAGAGGCCCATCGCCTTGCCGCGCGTCTGCGGCGGGAACACCGCGGTGATCAGCGTGAGCGACAGCGGCAGCACCATCGCGGCCCCGGCGCCCTGGAAGGCTCGGGACACGATCAGGAAGACGATGTTCGGCGCCAGCGCACAGGCCACCGACGCGACGGTGAACAGCGCCAGACCGGTGTTGAACATCTTGCGGCGACCGAACCGGTCACCGAGTGCCGCGCCGGTCAGCAGCAACACCGCGAAGGTCAGGTTGTACGCGTTGACAACCCATTCCAGTTGTTCGATCGACGCCGTCAGGTCCGCGCGGATCGTGCTCAGCGTGGTGGTGACGACAAGGCTGTCCAGGGCCATCATGAACGACGCCAGTGAGGCGAGCCCCAATGTCCACGCCTGTTTGGACGACATTCGTCCTGTTTCGGTACTCACCGTTCTCCTTCGGTTTACTTCATCGGTAAAAAGTGCAGGCAGATGCCGTGGACGAGTGCCACAGCCTTGCCGTTCATCCCGTGCACGACCTGTCGCGTGCACTTTCCGTGGACGTGCTGTCGGATCGACTGCGGCGGATTCGCAGTCAGCCGCTCGGGGTTATTCGCGGAGTGATCGAGGAAGTCCGAAGATGGGCAGCAGGGAGTTGTCGTGGAATCTGGTGAGGCCGGTGATCCGCGCACCGGTGAGGGTCAGCACCAGCACGCCGTGCGCGTGCAGGATCGGGGTCCGCGGGTCGCGCAGGTAGCAGCCGAAGGCCGGTTGGCCGTTGGCGCGCGTCGGGATCAGCACGTGGCTCATCCCGTCGCGCAGCGCCACCGTGGCCAGGAAGTGGCGGATGGCGTCCAGTCCCTGGTACTCCAGCGGCAGCGGCGGCATGGTGAGCCGCGCGTCATTGGTCAGCAGGTCCACCACCGCGTCCACGTCACCGGCTTGGAACGCGCGGGTGAAGTCGTCCACGATCCGGCGTTCCTGCGGCGAGTTCGGCAGCGGTGCGCTTTCCCGGTCGCGACCGGGCAGTTCCTGCGTCAGCGCGCTCCGGGCCCGTTTCAAAGCGCTCGTGACCGCGTTCTCGGAGGTGTCGAGGATGTTCGCGACCTCGGCCGCCCGAAAGCCGAGCACATCCCGCAGCACCAACACGGCCCGCTGCTTCGGCGGCAATTGCTGCAAGGCGGTCAGAAATGCCAGGGACACCGATTCCCTGGCCTCGTAGCGCGCCTCCGGCCCCGGCATGTCGTCGGCGATCTCGTCGAGCAGTGCGTCGGGGTACGGCTCCAGCCAGCTCGGCTCCGCGCGGCGGTGAGATGGCTCGGGCAACGGGACCTCCGATTGGTAGGCCGCATAGTCGTTCGGACGACGGGTGCCGGCCCGCAGTGCGTTGAGACAGCGGTTGGTGGCGATCCGGTAGAGCCACGTCCGCACCGACGCGCGCTCCTCGTACCCGCCGATCCCGCGCCACGCCGCCAGCAACGTCTCCTGCAACAGGTCCTCGGCGTCCTGCACGGAGCCGAGGATGCGGTAGCAGTGGACCTGCAACTCCCGCCGGAAGGGCTCCACGAGCCCCCGGAACGCCTCCCCGTCCCCACTGCGCGCCAACGCGAGCAAACCCTCGGCCGAGCGCCGGGCCGAGGCGTCGGTTCCCCTGACCGGCGGGATCCCTCGCATGGTGGCTCCTCATGTTCCTGTGGTCACCGCGCGCTCGGGCAGGACCGATGGCGGCATTGGACGGTGGCGCGACAGGTCTGACGTGCGACGGCGGGTGGGGTCGGGTCGGCCTGGCGAAGCGGTCGAGATGTGCTCTCGAAGGGATGGACACCGCCACCACCGAAAACTGGTCGCTCCCCACCGAACTTTTCCACCCGACCCCGCCAACCAACCCCCACCAACCGCCCTGACCTGCACCGACGCCCACCAGCACGGGTCGAACCCCACTTCGGCCCGAAGCACACGGGTGTCGCCGCTTGGCCGTGGCACCTGTCCCGCCACGACGCGAGCCCCGGTGCCCGAGCGACCTGCCGGATCATGAGCGGTGCCGCTCACTCGGCGCGGCAGTCCAGCCACCACCCACCCAGCGGGGTCGAACAGTGAGAGAACACCACAAGAAGCCGGTCAAGAAGAACAGGCCGGGCGGCAGGCACACGCCGAACCTGCCCGGCCTCCTGGTCGCCGCGCTGGCCACGTTGTTGGCATTCGCACTGGCCGCCGCGCTGCTGCTCTTCGGGATAGCGTGGCTGTCGGGCGTCAAGTTGTTCCCACCCGCCTCGGGGCTGATCTCGGGTGCGCAACTGCATGATCTGGTCAAGACCACGGTGTCCGCTGCCACGCTTGTGGCGGGAGCATTCGCACTCGTCTACGCGTACCGCAAGCAGAGAATCGACGAAGCGACCAGCCACCGAGCCGACGCCGAGCACCTGAGCAAGCGTTACCAGGATGCGGCAGCCCAATTGGGGCACGACCGCGCACCCGTCCGACTGGCAGGTGTGTACGCGATCGGAAGGCTCGCCGACGACTGGCCTGAGAATCGCCAGATGTGCGTCGACCTCTTGTGCGCCTACTTGCGGATGCCGTACCGGCCGAGCCTGGAGAACGACGACGAGTCGCTGGTGAGAAAAACGATCTTCGACGTCATCAGGCAGCACCTCACCGACCCCGCGGACCCGGACTCCT
The DNA here is from genome assembly GCF_044757065.1 of Actinosynnema sp. NPDC091369. Taxonomy (NCBI): domain Bacteria; kingdom Bacillati; phylum Actinomycetota; class Actinomycetes; order Pseudonocardiales; family Pseudonocardiaceae; genus Actinosynnema; species Actinosynnema sp. NPDC091369. The sequence goes on from NZ_JBIVUG010000006.1 coordinate 315,656, forward strand.
GGTGTGACTTGGACTTCGACTTCTCCGGCGGGACGTACGACAAAGTGAACCTCTACGGAAGCCACTTCAAGAAGGAGGTCGACTTCAGCGACGCGAAGTTCACCGGGCTGGAACGCAGGAGCGACGACCGCAACGACGGCTGGTTCCACTTCGAGCGGTGCTACTTCGGCGCCGGCGCCTCCTTCTTCCAGACCAGGTTCGAAGGTGCTGTCCTCTTCTTCGACGAAGCCGAGTTCGCCTCGGGCATCACCCACTTCGGAGGCGCCAGTTTCACCAACTTCAACCTCTTCTTCCGAAAATCGGAGTTCAGCGGCGGAACCACCTACTTCGGCCACACCGAGTTCACCCAGGCGAGCAACTGCCCGCCCGTGGGGAACCTCGGCCACGCGACGTTCGACGAGTCGCGCATTACCGGCGGCAAGGTGGTGTTCCGGGGAGCCGAGCTGAACGAGTTCGTCCGGATGAGCTTCGCCGACGTAGAACTCACCTCGGGCGAGCTGGACCTGTCCGGTTTGGCACTCGGGGAGCCGATCGGCGATTCCGAGCTGCCCTCGGTCCTCGTCACGTTCTCCACCCTTGCCGACGGCCGGCTGACCACTCCCGAGACACCGGACGAACGGTTCGAGGTCACCTACCCCGACCAACCCCCGGCCTGATCCACCACTGCACCGCATCCACCACCCCGACGCCGACCAAGGGGCTGGTGGGCGGCCACGACCTCATGGCCGCCCACCAGCGCTCGACCCGCTGCGGCAACTGCTCACCGACCCAGCGTTCACGCTGGTCAGCCGGTGGGGCGGGTGGGGTTCGAACCCACGACCTGACGGATTATGAGTCCGCTGCTCTGACCGGCTGAGCTACCGCCCCCTGACGTGCGGTTCCGGAGGGTACAGAGGGGAGATCCCCCGCGTCTCGACAACCCGGGTGGCGTGACCAAGCTGTGCACTGGCGGGCTACGGGGCTCCGAGGTCCGTGGGGCGGTAGCCCGTGGGGTAGCCCGGGTAGGTTCGGTTCTTCGCGTTGGTCAGGTGCGGTGTCCTGCGGGGCGGGAGGTGGCGCACGGTGGTGGCGCGCAGGCGCAGGGCCGTGTGGGCGGCGCCGGTCAGCCAGCGGGGTTGGTGGGGGAAGCCGAACGCGGTCAGCATCGGGCCGTCCAGCATGGCCAGGACGGCCTTGGCGGTCAGGGCGCGCGGCACCGGGTACCAGGAGCAGAACAGGTCCAGCGTGTACCGGCCGATCGCGTGGTTGGTGTCGCTGTAGGTGAAGTGAGCGTCCTCGTACTCCCGCTTGAACGCCAGGTAGCCCTCGTAGGTGGGTGGCAGGGCCTTGATGCCCATCCGGGCCCCGACGGCGGAGTAGAAGTGGAACGCGCCCAGCCGCTCGTGGTCGGTCAACGGCCGCCAGCCGAACTTCGTGATCCACTCGATCGGGTCGAAGATGAACGTCGACAGCACGTACCGCATGTCGTCGTTCGAGATGTCGTACCGCCCGTGCAGCCGGTTCACCACCCGCAACGCCTCACGGCCCCGCGGCGAGTCGTAGCCGTGCTCGACCAGTTCCGCCATCAGCAGCGCGGTGTCGTCGTACCGCTTCTGCGGCCACCGCTCGAACTCGCCCGTCTTCGCCAGCAACGCCGAGATCGACGGCACGCAGTAGGTCCGGAACAGGGCGAACTCCAGCGCCCGCACGTAGTCCCACGGGAACTCGTACCCCGACGACAGGCGCATGATCTCGGCGTGGTCCCGCTCGGGGTCCAGGGACGTGATCCGGCGCCGGATGGCAAAACGGTCGAAGCGGTCGGCCATGCGGCCCAGCCTGCCCCAAGAAACCGGCCCCGAACGTGTGACAAACGGGTGACTCGCGGGTACCCCGGCCCCATGAGACGACAAAACCCCAGGCCGACCGGCCTGGGGCTGCCATCGCGCTCCCCCTACTGGATTCGAACCAGTAACCCTTCGATTAACAGTCGAATGCTCTGCCATTGAGCTAAGGGGGATTGTTCTGTTGTGGGCCGGGCCTCTCGGCCCGACAGGACGTAACTCTAGCGCATCCGGAACAGTGCTCGCGCACACCCCCCTCCTCATGGGGTAGGAAGGGGTGTGACCAGGCACGATCTCCAGGAGAGGACCACCTCATGAAGGGCATCCTGCTCGGCGCCGCCGTCGGCTACGTCCTAGGGGCGCGCGCCGGACGCCAGCGCTACGACCAGATCGTGCGCGCCTACCGCTCCCTGGCCGACCACCCGGCGGTCCAGGGCGCGGCGGGCATCGTGCGCGCCAAGGTGGGCGAGAAGACCGGCTTCCGCCGGCACCAGCCCAACGCCAACGGCCACCGGCGCGACCCCGTCATCCCGCGCGCCAACTGACCGACCCGCGCCGACCGAGGCCGCCTCGAACCCCGGGGCGGCCTCGGCGCACGTCTACGGCACCAGCGCCACCGCGAAAACCCGGCGGAACGGGAACCACGTCGTGCCGTCCGCCCGCGGCGGGTACGCCTCGCGCAGCAGCGGCGCCAACCGACCCCGGAACGCGGCCCACCCGCCGTCGTCCAACGCCGCCCGGATCGGCCGCAGCGCCGTCCCGGTGATCCACTCCAGCACGGCGTCCTCGCCCTCCAGCCGCTGGAGGTACGTCGTCTCCCACGCGTCCACCGCGCAGCCGTCGAGCACCTCGGCGTACCCGCGCGGGTCGAGCACGGGCGAGGGCCGCAGCAACCCGCGCAACGCGGGCCACGACTCGGCCACGAGTGACCGCACCAGCTCGTGCGACGGCCCGGCGAAGTTGCCGGGCACCTGCATCGCCAGCCACGCGCCGGACGGCAGCGCCCGCGCCCACTTCCGCAGCAGGTCCTCGTGCCCGGGCACCCACTGCAACACCGCGTTCGTCACGACCACGTCGGTGTCCGGCCCGGGCTCCCACGTCGTCACGTCGCCCAGCCGCGCGTCGACCCCGCGCGCCCGTGCCGCCGAGACCATCTCCGGCGACGAGTCCAGCGCCTCGACCACCGCGGACGGCCACCGCCGCGCCAACGTCCCGGTCAGGTTCCCCGGACCGCAGCCCAGGTCGACCACCCGGCGCGGCGACTCGGCCCCGATGCGGGCCACGAGCTCGTGGAACGGCCGCGACCGGTGGTCGGCGAACGCCAGGTACCGCCCCGGATCCCACATGTGCGCACCCCCAGCAACAGTACGGACGTACTGCTACCTACAGTACGCGCGTACTGCTACTCGTCAACCGCGCAGCTCGGCGATCTTCGCCGCCACCGAGGCCGCGACCTCGCGGACTCGCTCCACGTCGACCCCGGGATCGGGCCGCACCTGGAGCACCACGCCGTCCCGCCCGGCGACCTTCCGCTGCACGAACCACGCGCCGACCGTCCCGTTGTGCTCCCGGGACTTGATCGACCCCGTCACGCGCTCGTGCACGACCTCGGGCACCTTGCCGGGCGACTCCAGCGGGAACCGCTGCGGCGGCAGGTCGCGCAGCACCACGGCGCCGCCCGCGGTCCCGTCCTCGACCGCCTCGACCACCACCAGCGCGTTGCCGCGCCACGTCGCCTTGCTGATCAGGTGCCACCCGACCCGGCGCGGACCGGGCTGAACCGGATCGGGCTGTGCCGGATCGGGCTGCCCCGGGTCAGGCAACCACAGCCCGTGCGACGTCGCCACGAGCCAGGACGAGCCGACCGCGGCCGACGCCAGCACGTTCTCGTCGGCGTCCAGCGACCCGGTGAACCCCTCGGGCGCGCCCGAGCCGAAAATCCTCCGGAACAGCCCCATCACAGCCCGCCCACCGCTTGTTCGCCCAACGCCTTGTGGTACTCCTCCAGCGCGATCAGGTCGCCGAAGAGGTGCCGGTACTCGTCCGGCTCCTCCACCGGCGAGACCCGCCGCAGCCGGGACTTGATCTCGGCGATCTGCTTGGCCACCAGGATCTTCTGCAGGCCCGCCAGGACGCCCTGCACGTACCGGTACTCGTCCTCGGACTTCACCCGCAGCGGCTCGACGGCCAGCTCGGTGAGCACCGACCGCACGGCCTGCTGCCGGCACGCCTGCGACACGGCGTCCAGGAACGCCGGACCGGCCAGCCCCGACGACACCCCGCCCGCCTCCCGGATCGCCTGGTGCAGCGCCAGGTACGCGGGGTGCGTGAACGCCTCGTCGGGCAGCGAGTCGTAGTACGGCCCGGCCATCTCCGGCAGCTGCACCGCGGCCTTCAACGCCTCGCGCTGCGCCCACAGCGCCGGGTCGCGCGGGTCCGGGCGCGGCGGGCCGTCGACGTCCAGCGCGCCCTGGTTCGGGTCCACCGGCGCGGCGCGGCGGGGAGCGGCGGGCGCGCGACCGGTCGCGGTCTCGCGCACCCGGCGCACCACGGCGGCCTCGTCGTCCCAGCCCACCCACCAGGCCAGCCGGGTCGCGTAGCCGTCCCGCTTGGCCCGGTCCTTGATCTGCGCCACGAACGGCACCATGACCTTCAGCGCCTCGACCCGGCCGTCGACCGAGTCCAGGTCGTAGTCGCGCAGCCGGGTCTTGATGGCGAACTCGAACAGCGGCGTGCGGCGGGCCACCAGGTCCCGCACGGCCACGTCGCCCTTCGCCTGCCGCAGCTCGCACGGGTCCATGCCGTCCGGCGCGATGGCGATGTAGGTCTGCGCGGAGAACGCCTGCTCGCCCTCGAACGCCTTGAGCGCCGCCTTCTGCCCGGCCGCGTCGCCGTCGAAGGTGAAGATCACCTCGCCGTTGAGCGAGTCGTCGATGAGCAGCCGGCGCAGCACGTTCATGTGGTCCGCGCCGAACGCCGTGCCGCAGGACGCGACCGCCGTGGGCACGCCCGCCAGGTGCATGGCCATCACGTCGGTGTAGCCCTCGACGACCACGGCCTGCCTGCGCTTGGCGATCTCCCGCTTGGCCAGGTCCAGCCCGAACAGCACCTGGGACTTCTTGTAGATCGGGCTCTCGCTGGTGTTGAGGTACTTGGCCTGGATCGGGTCGTCGTCGAAGATGCGCCGCGCGCCGAACCCGACGACCTCGCCGCCCATGTCGCGGATCGGCCACAGCAGCCTGCGGTGGAACCGGTCGATCGGGCCCTGCCTGCCCTCCTTGGTCAGCTGGGCCTTGATCAGCTCGGTCAGCTCGAACCCGCGCCCGAGGAGGTGCTTGGTGAGCTTGTCCCAACCGCCGGGCGCGAAGCCGCAGCCGAACTGCCGTGCCGCGGCCTCGTCGAAACCGCGCTGCGCCAGGAACTCCCGCGCGGCCAGCGCGTCCGGCGTGGTCAGCTGCTCGGCGTAGAACTCGGCGGCGACCCGGTGCGCCTCGATGAGCCGGCTTCGGGTGCCGCGGTCGCGCTGGATGGTCGCGCCGCCGCCCTCGTAGGTGAGCTGGATGCCCGCCCGGTCGGCCAGCCGCTCGACCGCCTCCACGAACCCGAGGTGCTCGATCTTCATCACGAACGCGATGACGTCGCCGCCCTCGCCGCAGCCGAAGCAGTGGAACGTGCCGTGCGACGGGCGGACGTTGAACGACGGCGACTTCTCGTCGTGGAACGGGCACAGGCCCTTCAGCGCACCGCCACCGGCCCGGCGCAGCGAGACGTGGTCGCCCACGACCTCGTCGATCCGGCTGCGGTCGCGCACCACCGCGATGTCGCTCTCCCGGATGCGTCCTGCCACGTCGAGCGAGTCTAGTGCTGGCAGACTGGTGCCCGTGACCACAGCCTCGGAGACCCCGGCTGCCGAGCAGGCCCTGGCCTCGACCTTCACCGGCCACCGCGCCCACCTGGTCGGCGTGGCCTACCGGCTCACCGGCAGCGTCGCGGACGCCGAGGACGCGGTGCAGGAGGCGTGGCTGCGGCTGACCGGGCTGACCGAGCAGGCGCGCGCCGGCATCCGGGACCTGCGCGGCTGGCTGACCACCGTGGTGGGCCGGATCTGCCTGGACCGGCTGCGGTCGGCGGCGGTGCGGCGGGAGCGCTACGTCGGGCAGTGGCTGCCCGAGCCGGTGGTCACCTCGGGGCAGGGCGACCCGCTGGACGCGGTGGTGCGCGACGACGGCGTGCGGATGGCGGCGCTGGTCGTGCTGGACCGCCTCACGCCCGAGCAGCGGGTGGCGTTCGTGCTGCACGACGCGTTCGACGTGCCGTTCGCGGAGATCGCGGACGCGTTGGGCTGCACGGTCGCCACGGCCCGCCAGCACGCGTCACGGGGCCGGCGGGCGGCGGCCGAGGCCGACCCGCCGCCGCGGGTGGCGCTGGAGGAGCAGCGCGAGGTGCTGGAGCGGTTCCTCGCGGCCGTGGCGTCGGGCGACCTCGCCGCCGTGGTCAGCCTGCTGCACCCGGACGTGGTGATGGTCGGCGACGGCGGCGGCAAGGCCAAGACGGCGGTCCACGTGGTCAGCGGCGCGGACAAGGTGGCGCGCCTCATCCTCGGCCTCATGCGCCGCTACGGCGACGTCGAGGGTCGGCCCGCGCTGGTCAACGGCGACCTGGGGCTGGTGTTCGCCGCCCAGGGCGAGTTGACGCCCCGGGTCGAGGCGATCGTGGTGCGGGACGGCAAGGTGGCCGGCGTGTACGACATGTCGAACCCGGACAAGCTGGGCCACGTGCCGTTCCCCGAGGGACCCGAGGCCCCTGAGGGCGTCAAGGCATAGGGACCCGGCAGGCGTCCCCCGAGGTGAAGCCCTGGTCGGTGATGCCGAACGCCGAGTTGAACCGGCCGCGCTGGTTCTCCAGCGCGATCAGGTACGTCAGCTCGACCAGGCCCTGGTGCCCCAGCCGCCGGTCGAGCTCGGCGACCTGCTCGTCGGTGACCGCGGTGGGCGTCTCGGTCATCGCGTCGGCGTAGGCGAGGGCCAGCTTCTCCAGCTCCGTGTACTTGTCCGACGTGCGGTAGTCGTGGATCTCCTTGAGCCGGTCGATGTCCAAGCCCTCGTGCTTGATCAGCATCGTGCCGAAGTCGACGCACCACGAGCAGCCGAGCTTCACCGCGGTCAGGTAGACGACCAGCTCCCGCAGCGACACCGGCAGCGTCCGGGCGGCCTTCTCCACCGCCATCTCGTGCCGCGCGCTGGCCACGAACAGCCGGCGGTGGTGCGCGGCCACGGTGAACGGCTCGGGCACCGCGCCGAACCGCTTCCTGGCGAACCGGTAGGCCAAGCGCACCAGCGGGTTGGCCTGCTTCGTCGTGACCACCGGGATCCTGGGTGCCATGTCCCCTCCTCGTTTCGGGTCTTCACCCGGTGGACGAGGAGGGAGGCCCGGACGTGACAGCGCCCCGGGAGATCGGCTACGGCTTGGCGACCTGGGCGAGGAAGTAGATCGCGCCCGTGTCGGCGTGCCGCACCAGGAGCAGGTACGGCCGGTCGACGCGGACCGTGCGGGCGGGTTCGACCGGCATGAACGAGGTCAGGCGCATCATCACGGCGGTCGCCGCCGCGCCCTCGAAGCCCTGCTCGTCCAGGCGCAGCACGGCTTCGTGCACCACGTCGTCCACGTAGAGCCGCGGGTCGGGGCTCAGGCCGGTGAGGTCCGCGTCACGGCCGAACATCGTGCGCACGCCGACCTGCTGCAACGCGTCGGCCAGCGACACCTTCACGGACAGGTCCAGCTTGGGCAGGAACAGCTCGACCCGGTCGTGGTCCAACGCCTCCAGCACCCCGGGCACGCCCTCGGTGCCCCCCAGGTCGCCGTCAGGAAGCAGCACGACCGCCTCGACACCGCCGCGCGCGGCCAGCGCCACGGCCTGCCACCCGTCCCGCTGGGCGTAGCGCGCGTTCCCCTCGCGGCGCATCGTGGCGACGGTCCCGGCGCCGCGGAACGGCAGGTCGGCGGTGTCGTGCTCGGGGAACTCCTCGGTCCACGCGCACTTCAGGTACAGCGCGTTGACCAGCGTCGCGACCGTGTCGGACGTGATCGAGCCCGGCACCAGCAGCTCCGGGACCAGCCCCCGGGTCGTCTCGGCCACGTCGGCGTTGACGAGCTTGCGCGCGCCTTCCGGGTCGTGCGCGAACGGCGCGGACCTGGCCTTCGCGCCCGGCCACCCCGCCAGGTCGGTGAGGAAGCCCTCGTTGAGCGGCAGCTCGTCCCACGCCCACAGCGTGTTGGCCACGGCGAACTCGGCGTCGTCGCCGACCACCGCGTCCTTGAGCACCTTGGCGTGGTCCGCGCCGAGCAGCGCGACCAGTTCGGCCTCGGTCTCCCCGCGCGCCGCCTGCGCCGTCATGCCGAGCGCGCTAGCCACCGAGTACGGCGACCAGCAGGCGTTGCGCGTGCGGTCGGGCGCGACGGCGTCGTGGAGGGTGAGGGCGAACGTCAGGTGCGCTCGATCAGGCACAGGGTCTCCTTAACGGCGGTGGGCTCGTCCGGGATCGGACGTTCACCCGCGCCGCTCGTGGGTCCGAGCGGCTGGGGGTGGCGTGGTTCGCGCACCCCGGCGGAGCCGTCGTCGCCGGGCTCGTCGTCCCACCCGTCGTACGGGAGCTCGCCACCGACGTGCACCGGGTCGCGGGTCGGTCTGCGCCACGGCCAAGGACGGCCCGGCGGTCTTCTGGACTCATCGGCCATGAGGTCGAGTGTGCCACCGGTCACAGTGGTTCGGGGGCGACGTTCGCCAGCGACCGCCGCCACGCCACGGCCTGGGCGTCGGTGAGGGAGGCGACCTGGTCGACCACGACTCGGAGCCGTTCGGCGTCGGTGCCCGCGGCGGCCCACGCCGGGTGGAACGCGGGGTCGAGCGTGTCCGGGGCGCGCATGAGCAGCAGGTGGACCAGCTCGGCGACCAGCTCCCGCTGCCGCGCCTGCATGGCCAGCCGCGACGGGTCGCTCATCACGTACCGCACCGCGACCGCCTTGAGCAGCGCCACCTCGGCCGCGACCCGGGGCGGCACGACCAGGTCGGCCCGGTAGCGGCTCAGCGGGCCGTGGCCGTGCACCTCGCGGGTCGCGCCGACGGCGGCCGAGGCGAACCGACCGACCAGCTCGCTGGTGAGCCGCTTCAACGCCACCTGGGCGCGCAGGGAACCGTCGTACTCGGTCAGCTCGGCGATCACCGGCAGGCCGAGCAGCTCGGTGGCGGTGGCTTCGAGCACGGACACCGGCTCGTCGGAGAAGTGCTTGGCGGCCAGTTCCGCGATGGCGGCGCGCTCGGCCGGGTCGCCGAGGGCCGACAGGCTGATCCGGTGCGCGAGCACGCCGTCCTCCACGTCGTGCACGGAGTAGGCGACGTCGTCGGCCCAGTCCATGACCTGCGCCTCCAGGCACCGCCGGTGGTCGGGCGCGCCCTGGCGGACCCACGAGAACACGTCCAGGTCGTCGTCGTAGGCGCCGAACTTCACCATCCCGGGACGGCGGGTCCACGGGTACTTGGTCGCCGCGTCCAGGCACGCCCGGGTCAGGTTGAGGCCCCGGGCGGTCTTGGGTTCCAGCCGGGTCAGGATGCGCAGGGTCTGGGCGTTGCCCTCGAAGCCGCCGCACAGCCCGGCCAGCTCGTCGAGCGCGCGTTCGCCGTTGTGCCCGAACGGCGGGTGCCCGATGTCGTGGGCCAGGCCCGCGGTGTCGACCACGTCCGGGTCGCAGCCCAGCTCCTCGCCGATGCCCCGGCCGATCTGGGCGACCTCCAGCGAGTGGGTGAGCCGGGTGCGCGGCACACCGGTGACCTCCGCGCCCTCGTTGGGGCCGACGACCTGGGTCTTGCCCGCGAGCCGGCGCAGCGCCGCCGAGTGCAGCACCCTGGCCCGGTCGCGGGAGAACGGCGAACGGCGCTCGGTGCGCGCCCCGGGCAGCACCGCTCCCTTGGGCAGCTCGGGGAGCAGCCTCGCGGAGTCGTGCGCGGTGTAGCCCTGGATCACGTGCCCGACCTCATCCGCCCAGGGTAAGGGCAGACCTACAGCAGGATGCCGTCGAACGCGCCCGCCGGCGCCTTCATCAGGTGGTAGTAGAGCAGCGCGCCGGTCTCGCGGCGGATGTAGAACAACTGGGTCTCGCGGGTCTGCACGTTCGGGCCGCTGCGGGTCGGCGACGTCCACGCGGACAGGCCCTCGTCCTCGGCCATCGTGCGCGCCCGCAGCGAGTGCCACGGGTCGCTGACGATCACCGCCGTGGTCAGGGACTTCTCCCGGGCGGCGGCGGCGAGCGCGCGGATGCTGCCGAGCGTGTCGGTGCCCTCACCGACCTCGAGGATGCGGTCGGCGGGCACGTCGCGCGCCTCCAGCCACATCCGGCCGGCCTCGCCCTCGGTGAAGTTGTCGCCGGGCTGACGGCCGCCGGTGGTGGCGATGTAGTTGACCACGCCCTGCTCGTACAGCCGGCGGGCGTGCTCCAGCCGCGCCTCCAGCACGTCCGACGGCACCCCGTTGAACTGGGCCGCGCCCAGGACCACGGCCATGTCGGCGTGGGTGCGGTCGTCCTCGCGGGCCACCTGCCAGACGCGGAACGCCGTGCCGCCGACGACGAGGAGCCCGATCACCAGGCCGCCCAGGACGACGCGCGTGGCAAGCCTGCGGAGTCTCGGCAGGAACGTCACGTCGCGGATGATCCCATACCGGTCGCGGCGTCATCGCTGCCAGGATCACCTCATGCCAGCAGAGCAGCCGACGATCGTGGCGACCTCGGGCGGTTTCCGCCCCGGGCACCGGACCAACCTCGAGTTCCACGGCCTGGTGCACCACGCCGTCGACCTGTCCGGCGTGCACCGCCGCAAGCCCAGGCTGTGCTACATCGGCACGGCCGCGGGCGACCAGCGGTGGTTCAACGCGAACATCTCCGAAGCCGGGCAGCTCGCGGGCTGGGAGGTGTCGCACCTGAACCTGTTCACCATGCCGCCCACGACCGACGTGCCGGGGTTCCTGCGCGAGCACGACGTGGTGTGGGTGGGCGGCGGGTCGGTGGCGAACCTGCTCGCCGTGTGGGCGGTGCACGACCTCGGGTCGGCGCTGCGCGGCGCGTGGCAGGACGGCGTCGTGCTCGGCGGCGTGTCCGCCGGGTCGATCTGCTGGTTCGTGGGCGGCGCGACCGACTCGTTCGGGCCGGAGCTGCGGGTGATCACCAACGGGCTGGGCTTCCTGCCGTACGGCAACGGCGTGCACTACGACAGCGAGCCGGCGCGGCGGCCCGCGATCCACGCGGCGGTGACGTCGGGCGTGCTGCCGGTGGCGCACTGCACCGACGACGGCGCCGGGCTCGTCTACCACGGCACCGAGCTCGTCGAAGCCGTGTCCGAGCGGCGCTCCGGCGGTGCGTACGTGGTGCGACGTGACGAATCTTCAGCAACCGCACAGGAGGAATCGCTCGACGTCAGGCGGTTGTGAGACGGACCGTGGAGGGGTGGGGAGACGCTGGTGGGTGGTCGCGGTCGCGGTGGTGACGGGCGTGGTCGCGCTCGTGCACCCGCAGGCGGCGGACCGCACCGCGCACGCGTCGCTGGTCGCGCCGCACAGCACCGCGACCACTCCGGCGGACACCCCGCGTCCGGCCGCGCCACGCTCCGCCGAGGCACCCGCCCCGGACCTCTCGGCGGCGGTGGCGCGGGCGGTCGGCGCGGCGGGCGACATCGACCTCGGGCTCGCCGTGGTGGACCTGGAGACCGGCGCGACGGCGGGCTCCGACGCCGACACCCCGTTCCGCTCGGCGTCGTTGAGCAAGCTCCTGGTGGCCGTGGACGTGCTGACCGCCGGCGAGGTCCCGTCGGCCGACCTGGACCGGCTGGCACGCGCCCTGAGCCTGAGCGATGACGACGCCATGAACGCGCTGTGGACGGTGCACGACGGCATGGGCGCGATCGACCGCGTCGCCGCCCGAGCGGGCCTCACCGACACCCACGCGCCCGAGGACGCCTCCCAGTGGGGCGACGTGGAGATGTCGGCCCGTGACGTGACCCGGCTCTACCGCTACATCGCGACCGACCTCCCGACCGCCGACCGGGACTTCGTCGTCACCGCCCTGACGTCCGCCTCCCCCACCGCCGCGGACGGCTTCGACCAGGCGTACGGCCTGCTCGCCCCCGGCTCGGCCACCCACTCCCACACCTACGCCAAGCAGGGCTGGATGTGGTACCTGCCGGCCGACCTCCACCTGCACACGTCCGGCGTCCTCGCCGACCGCCACGCCGTGGCCGTCCTCTCGATCCAGGCGAACGTCGACGAGCAAACCGCGAAAGACCGCCTGACCTCCGTCACCGACGCGCTGACCGCGGCGCTCACGCCAACCGGCTGAAGCAGCGCGCCTCAGGCCGCAGCAACGCGCGGAAGCGCCCGTCGAGCCTCGAAGCGAACGCACGGTCGCGGGACAGCACACCGAGCTCGCTGGTGCCGGACGGGCCCCGGTCGGTGAGGTTCGCGCTGCCCAGCAGGGCTGTCTCCGCTTCGGCGACCACCACCTTCGCTCAGGCTTCCTGATACAGGTCACGGGCCGTTCGGATGGTCGGGGCCACGACGTCGTCGAGATAGGGCGTCGAGAACGACCTGCCCCAGTTCATCGGCGAGTGCGCGCCCATCTGGTGCGGGTGGCCGAATGACGCCAGGTAGACGGGCACACCGGCCAGGTGGACGTGTTCGAGGTTCGGCGCGAGGGTCCGCGCTCGTGTCACGATCGAGTCGATCCCGTCGCGGGCGGGTCGGCTTTGCAGGACGCACAGCGTCGGCTCCAGTGCCCGCACCGTGGCCGCCAGGTGCGCCAGGCAGTTGGCGGTCATCACCGCGGTCCCCCGCGAGGCGGTGGTCCCCGTGGCGACCGCTGAGCACAGCCGGACGTTGACCAGCGCGTAGGCATCCATGATGTGCACCGGGTGCGGCGCGTTCGCCAGGTCGAGCAGTTCGCCACGCCGGTCCGGACCCGGCTCACGACCGAACGCCAGCCGCAACGCGCTCGCCGTGCCTTTCATGTGGGGCTTCCGGCTGCGCGGGTCGCCGTCGATCACCGACTGCTGTTCCGACCACCGCTCCGCCAGCGTGACGTGCTCGCGTTCCCTGCCGGTCTCCATGCCCAACACCATCACCCGCCACGGCCGGCCGTTCTCCACGATGTCGTAGTGGCGGCCGATGTGCGACAACTGGCCACGCCAGAACGACGTGCCAGGACGCCGCAGCGCCGACGCCCGGCAGACGGCCTCCTTGCCGCACCTGAATCCGCTGCCATCCAGCACGTGCGCACGCATGTACCGGTCCAACTCGGCGATGCGTAACCGGGTCCGCTCAGGGTCGCTCTGCATGGTCATCGACGGGACGGTAGGCCACCGTGCCCGCCCCGGTACCCCGGCCGTCGAACACCTGCTCGCGATGGTGACGGGATCGGCATGCTGGTATACCGCGAGCCGCGAGTGCCGGGGGGTGGGATGGCGAGGCTGTTGGCCGCGTTGGACGAGCACGTCACCGTCGAGTGGGGCAAGTTCGGCCTCATCGACGACGACCGGGTGGAACCCGGCGAACCGGGCTGGTCCGCGCTGGGCTCACCGGAGACGATGCTGACCGGCAAGAACGGCGCCGTCTTCCGCAGTGGCGGTGCCATGCACCTGGCGGCCGTGCGACTGGAGTCGTGGGACGGGCCGGCGGACGTGCCCGAGGGGCAGTGGGACGTGGTGTGGGAGGGCAGGATGCTCCTCACCTCCGGGGTGCTGCGGCCGGCCACCGTGACGGCCTGGGCGCCCGAGGGGACCTTGCGGGTGGGCGGTCCCGGTGTCCACGCGATGCGGGTGCACTGCCGGGGGCGCGAGGCCGCCGCCGAAGTGGGTTCCCTGCCTTACGCGGACGAGGCCGTCGAGCACTGGGTCATGCAGTTCTGGCCCCGGTGAGCGGCGGGACGAGCGGGGCGACCGCCCGTCACGGCGTCGGGTCGACGTGGAACGCGTCGCCGTCCCGGATCCGGTCGTAGGAGTACCACGCTCGTCGACGCACGGGATGGCGAGCTGTGGTGATTGCTGGGCGAGCCGGTAGTGCGCCGCCGACGCGGTCATCGCCGCGAATTCCGGCCGGCTCACTGCGGGTGGCCGTCACGCCCGCTCCGGGAGCGCTGCCTGCTCTTCGCGGCCGCAGCCCGGGGCGCGGTCCGGGTGCTCTGGAGCGGTACGGGAAGTCCGCTCCTCGGTTGAACTGCGGTTTGAGGGTTTTGCCCGTCTGCCCAGGGAAAAGCTCGGCGAAGCCTCATATGGAAGTTGAAAGTTACGCTTGAAGGTGTGAATGCCGAGGAAATGACGGAACACATTAAGTCCTTTGCCGGTACCCGCGTGATGGAGGCGTACGGCGACACGTTCTTCCTCTACGACCCCGACGGCGACCTGCCGCCCGAGCGCCAGATGCCGTTCGCGACGATCGTGACCGGCGACAACTACGAGCAGGTCTCCGACTTGGACCGGCCGGGCGCCTATCGGCTCAACATCGGGCTGACCAAGGCGACGTACACGGCGATGTTCGGGCCCGTGCCGACCGAGCGCGACGAGCAGGGCGTGCTGAAGACCGGATTCGACTACGCGGAACGGGATCGGGTGATGCCGCACCCCGTCTACGCGGCGCAGCACTGGGTTTGCGTGGTGTCGCCGGGTGAGGCGACGGTGGCCGCTGTCGAGCCGTTGCTGGTCGAGGCGCACGCGTTCGCGGCGCGCAAGCACGCCAACCACGCCCGGCGGTCGAAGGCGTGAGGCGGTGCCCGGCGCGGGGGCGGTCCCGCGCCGGGCGTGGCGCTCAGTCGGACGCCGGGTGGATCAGCTCGACGCCGCCGCGTCCCGCGGCCCAGTGGTCGATGGCCTGGCCGCACGCCTGGTCGAGGTGGCGGACGCCGGTCAGGTCGACCCGGACGTGCCTGCTGTCCGGCACGGCCTCCAGGGTCTCCAGCAGGCCCGGCAGCTTGAGGAACGTCGCGTTGCCGCGCACGGCCACGTGGTGGTGGTCTTCGCCGTGCGCGGTCACCGTGACGGTCAGGCGGGACATGTCCCAGGCCGTCTTGACCACCGCGGCGAGCAGGCCGGCGAGGGTGCCGGTGAGCAGGTCGGTCAGCACGATCAGGCCGGCGGTCAGGACCAGGATGGCCGCTTCCGCCCGGTCCGCGCGGGCCAGGGCCAGCACCTGCTTGGGCGCCAGCAACTTCCAACCCGCCTGCACCAGCAACGCCGCCAACACCGCCAACGGGACGTAGGACAGCACGCCCGGCAGCAGCACGACGAACACGAGCAGCCACACGCCGTGCAGCACGCGGGACAGCCGGGTGCGGGCCCCGGCGTCCACGTTGGCCGCGCTGCGCACGATCACGGCGGTCATCGGCAGCGCGCCGAGCACGCCGCACACCGCGTTGCCGACGCCCTGCGCGACGAGCTCCCGGTTGTAGCTGGTCCGCGGCCCGCTGTGCATCCGGTCCACGGCCGCCGCGCAGAACAGCGTCTCCGCCGACGCCACGAGGGCGAACGTCAGCACCGCGCCCAGCAGGCCCGCGTCCAGCAGGGAGAAGTCGACCAACGCCACCACGTCGGTCAGCGGACCGACCTCGATGCGCGGCACCGGCAGCAGCACGCCCACCGCCGAGGCGACCACGACGGCCACCAGCATCCCCGGCACGGCGCGCCACGGCGTGCGCTTCCACAGCCAGGCCACCACCAGCGTCAGCACGGCCACGGCCACGGCGCTCAGGCCGACGGCGGTGGTCGACGCGGCCCGGACCAGGTCGGGCAGGCCCGCGAACTTCCCGCCGGTCGTGGCGGGCTGGTCCTGCCCCGCGAACGGGTAGAGCTGGCCCAGCACGAGCACCAGGCCGATGCCCGCGAGCATGCCCTGGACCACGGCGGGCGAGATGGCGCGGAACCAGCGGCCCAGCCGCAGCAGGCCCATGGCCACCTGGAGCAGGCCCGCGC
The DNA here is from genome assembly GCF_044757065.1 of Actinosynnema sp. NPDC091369. Classification (NCBI taxonomy): domain Bacteria; kingdom Bacillati; phylum Actinomycetota; class Actinomycetes; order Pseudonocardiales; family Pseudonocardiaceae; genus Actinosynnema; species Actinosynnema sp. NPDC091369. The sequence continues at coordinate 331,475 of NZ_JBIVUG010000006.1, forward strand.
CGAGCACGATGAGGCCGAGCGCGGGCAGGCCGTGCGTGGCGACGGTGTCGGCGACCAGCACGGTCAGGCCCGCCGCCGGGCCGCTGACCTGCATGGTGCTGCCGGGCAGCAGGCCGACCACGAGGCCGCCCACCACCCCGGTGATGATGCCCAGCTCGGCCGGGACGCCGGAGGCGACGGCGATGCCCACGCACAGCGGGAGCGCCACCAGGAACACCACCAGCGACGCGCCGACGTCGGGCCAGAGGGTCGCCCGCAGCCGGGCCGGGGCGGGTCGTCGGGTCATGGTGCTCACCGGTCGTCCCCCGCCGGGCCGTTCACCGCGCGTGATGCCGCGTGGCCGGTGGACGGGGTCGGTGATCGGTCGTTCGCGCGCCCGCGTCCCATTTCCTGGGACACGCGGGGCGGATATGCGCGGGCGTGGTGCGCCCGCAGGGTGATTTCCATCGGTTTTCCCCACTCGTCGGTGGTCGGACTCGTGCGATCGACTGGCGGTGGGGCGCCGATCAGTTCCGGAACACCTGGAGAGCCGATGGGGTGGACCACGAACGGAGGTGGTCCCGTCGTCCCCGGTCCACCGGTGGGTCCGTACCCGTGGACGCGTCGACGCGCCGGAGGACGGGGACCACGCGGGAGGGGTTCGCCGCAGGTCGGGCCGGCGACGGGCGGGTCGCCCAAGATCGCGTCTCGGCCCCGGTGCGGCCTTCGCGGGCGGGCTCTTCCTCCGAACCCGAGACGACGTGGCCGACCGGGGCGGCGCGCACGACGCCGACCGGACCGGACGGCGACGGCACGAGCACGGCGACGAGCGCCAAGGCGATCGCGACGACGACAACACGCGTCATGACACCCCCCGATGAGCCGCGCCTGCAATCCAGTGTCACAAAGGCGGGTGACGTGAGGGTTAATCAGGAGCCTGTTTTCACGCAGTCGGTTCGATATTCACTCGATGGTTCGTGACGCAGATCATTAAACTCGAATCCGGTTACGCACAGTGATCGCTAGAGGAGGGCAGCAAGGGTGAACGACACGGCTGCGGCGAGCGACAGCAGCGCCCGGACGTGGTTCGCGGGCACCCACTCGCGCAAGTAGCGGGTCCAGCAGTCGGTCGAGCCGAGCCGTTCCAGCTCGTTGTTGCGCGGGATGTGGAACGCCCCGGTGAGCACGATCCCGCCCACGACGTAGAGCGCCGCGCCCGCCCACGCCCACGGGTCGCCCTCGAACGCCGCCACCACGCCGACGACCGCCGTGCCCGCGAAGAGCCCGATGAACGCGGGGTTCACGACGGCCAGGTTGATCGCCCGCATGGCGGCCACCCCGACCTCGGGCTCGGCCCGCCGCAGACCGGGCATGACCATCGCGGAGAACGCGAAGAAGACTCCAGCCATCATCCCGCAGCCGAGGGCCGCGATGATCGTCACCGTGGGGAACATGAGCACCAGTCAAGTCGAGGGGTCCTGGACTCTCCATGGCTCGACGCCTCGAACGCATGCGCGAGCGTCTTAGGCTGGCGCCCGTGGACGCTCTCGCCGGGTTGTTGGACGGGCCGCGCGCCCGTGGCGCGTTCCTCATGCGCACCGTCCTGGACCCGCCGTGGTCGCTGCGCATCGAGGACCGCGCGCCGTTGACCGTGGTCGCGATGGTGCGCGGGGACGGCTGGCTGCTGCCGCACGACGGCGACCCCGTGCGGCTGCGCATCGGTGACGTCGCGGTGCTGTGCGGGCCCGACCCGTACGTGCTGGCGGACGACCCGGCCACGCCCGTGCAGGCGGTGGTCCACCCCGGCGGGATCACCACCACGCCGGACGGCGCCGCGCTGTGCGAGCAGTGGGGTCTGGGCGTGCGGACGTGGGGCGCGAACGCGGACGGGTCCGTGGTGATGCTCAGCGGCACGTACCAGTGGGACGGCGAGGTGAGCCGCCGGCTGCTGTCGGTGCTGCCGCCGTTCCTGGTGGCGCCGCGGTCCGAGCTGCCGCTGGTGCCCCTGCTGGCCGAGGAGATCACCCGCGACGAACCGGGCCAGGAGGCCGTGCTGGACCGCCTGCTCGACCTGGTGCTGATCTCGGTGCTGCGGTCGTGGTTCTGCCGGCCGGAGGCGCGCACGCCGACCTGGTACTCCGCGCACGCCGACCCCGTGGTGGGCCGTGCCCTACGACTGCTGCACGCCGACCCGGCCCACCCGTGGACGGTGGGGTCGCTGGCCGAGGCGGTCGGCGTGTCCCGGGCGGCGCTGGCCAGGCGGTTCACCGAACTGGTCGGCGAACCGCCGATGGCCTACCTGACCGACTGGCGCCTCACCCTGGCCGCCGACCTGCTGCGCGAACCGTCCGCCACCGTGGCCGCGGTCGCCCGCCAGGTCGGCTACAGCACCGCTTTCGCACTGAGCACGGCGTTCAAGCGGGAACGGGGCCTCTCCCCCTCCGCCCACCGCGCCACCCCGTGAGTCGAACGCTCAGGTCCCGAGAGTCGAACGCTCAGGTCCCGAGAGTCGAACGCTCGGGACCCCCGAGTTCAACGCTCAGGTCACGCGCCGATCAGCCGGGCGGCCAGGTAGCCCTCCAGCTGGTCCATCGACACGCGCTCCTGCGACATGGTGTCGCGCTCCCGCACCGTCACGGCGTGGTCGGTGAGGGTGTCGAAGTCGACCGTGACGCAGAACGGCGTGCCGATCTCGTCCTGCCTGCGGTAGCGGCGGCCAATGGCGCCCGCGTCGTCGAACTCGATGTTCCAGTGCTTGCGCAGCGCGTTGGCCAGGTCCTTCGCCTTCGGCGAGAGGTCGGCGTTGCGCGACAGCGGCAGCACGGCGGCCTTCACCGGGGCCAGCCTGCGGTCCAGGCGGAGCACGACCCGCTTGTCCACGCCGCCCTTGGCGTTCGGGGCCTCGTCCTCGGTGTAAGCCTCCAGCAGGAACGCCATCATCGGCCGGCCCACGCCCGCCGCGGGCTCGATCACGAACGGCTTGTAGCGCGAGTTCGTGGCCTGGTCGAAGTACGACAGGTCGACGCCCGAGTGGTTCGAGTGGGTCGTGAGGTCGAAGTCGGTGCGGTTGGCGATGCCTTCCAGCTCACCCCACTCCTGGCCGCCGAACCGGAACCGGTACTCGATGTCGACGGTCCGCTTCGAGTAGTGCGACAGCTTTTCCTTGGGGTGCTCGTAGTGCCGCAGGTTCTCCTTGGAGATGCCCAGCTCGGTGTACCAGCGGGTGCGCTCGTCGATCCAGTACTGGTGCCATTCCTCGTCCGTGCCCGGCTCGACGAAGAACTCCATCTCCATCTGCTCGAACTCGCGGGTGCGGAAGATGAAGTTGCCCGGCGTGATCTCGTTGCGGAAGCTCTTGCCGATCTGGCCGATGCCGAACGGCGGCTTGCGGCGCGACGTGGTCTGCACGTTGAGGAAGTTCGTGAAGATGCCCTGCGCGGTCTCCGGGCGCAGGTAGTGCAGGCCCTCGTCGGTCTCGACCGGGCCGAGGTGGGTCTTGAGCAGGCCGTTGAACATCTTCGGCTCGGTGTACTGGCCGCGCGTGCCGCAGTTCGGGCACGGGACGTCGGACACGTCGCCCTCGGCCACCTGCTTGCCGGTGCGCTCGGCGTACTCCTCGGCCAGCGTGTCCTGCCGGAACCGCTTGTGGCACGAGTTGCACTCGATCAGGGGATCCACGAACGCCTCGACGTGCCCGGACGCCACCCACACCTCGCGCGGCAGGATCACCGACGAGTCCAAGCCGACGACGTCCTCCCGGCCGCGCACCATGTAGTTCCACCACTGGCGCTTGATGTTGTCCTTCAGCTCGACGCCGAGCGGACCGTAGTCCCACGCCGACCTGGTGCCGCCGTAGATCTCGCCGCACGGGTAGACGAACCCGCGACGCTTGCACAGGCTGACGACGGTCTCGATGCGATCGGCTGCCACGGACACTCCATCGGGAGATGCAGAAAGGACGGGAAAGGGGCTTGCCAGGGTAGTCCTTGCCGTCGGGTCGCCATCGGGCGACCGGGCCACGCCGCACGCCCCCGCGGTCCGGCGGCGGACCCGATCAGCGCGGCGTGGTCGGCCCCGCGGCCTCGCCCAGGCGGACGGTGCCCGCGTCGTGCGCCAGCAGGCTCACCTCGCGCCGGACCGCCCCGTCGGCGGCGACCAGCAGCGGTTCGTAGGCGGCGGGTTCGTCGGTGCTCGCCTCGGACAGCAGGGGGATGACGTGCTCGCGCACCTCGAACGGGGACAGCGCGCGCCGGTAGGCCACCACCGAGTCGAACTCGACGGTCAGCACGAAGCGGTCCGCCTCGTCGGTCGACCGGGACAGCTGGGCGCGGCGGCAGCCGGGTTGGGCGGTGAGCAGGGCCAACGCCCGGTCGACGCGCCCGGTGAACGCCTCGACCCCGGGTTCGGCCACGGTGAAGCGGCAGACGAGCAGCACGGTGCAAGGATGCCACGGTGGCTGGTAACTCGAAGCGGACCCTGATCCCCGGTGCCGGACCGCTCTCGCGGGTGCCCGCGCCGGCGGCGTTCCTGCTGGTCCTGGTGGTGTTCGGGCTGGGCGTGTGGCTCCAGGGCACGGTGGGCGCGCTGCTGCTGGGCCTGTTGGCGCTGGGTGTGGCGGCGCTGCTCGCCACGACCTGGCCCCTGCTGACCCCGAGCGCGCGCGTGTTGAGACTGCTCGTGCTGGCCGTCCTGGTGCTCATCACGGTGTCGGTGCTCTAGCGCCGTAGTATCGGTGGTGAAAATCCATACCACGTGGGAGGCGACGTGACGGTCGGAGTGCGGGGCGAGCACGTGCACTCCCCGGAACGCCGCGTGCCCCCGCCCGCGCCGCGGCAGCCCACCCGGACCCTGTCCGCGGCCGGTGAGCTGCTGCGCGCGCTCGCCGCGCCGGTGCGGATCGCCATCGTGCTGCAACTGCGCGAGGCGGACCGGTGCGTGCACGAGCTGGTCGAGGCGCTGGGCGTGGCCCAGCCGTTGATCAGCCAGCACCTGCGGGTGCTCAAGGCGGCGGGTGTCGTGCACGGCGAGCGGCACGGCCGCGAGGTCGTCTACCGGCTCGTCGACGAGCACCTGGCGCACATCGTCGTGGACGCGGTGACCCATGTGGACGAGGGGCCGCGTGGTATCAACCAGACCGACCGGACCCCCCGGACGGAGGAGATGTGACCACTAGCGAGCGTCCGACCACCGCGGTGCCCGGACTGAGGTCGACCAAGCAGCGCACGGCGGTGTCCAAGCTGCTCGACTCGCTGGGCGAGTTCCGCTCGGCCCAGGAGCTGCACGAGGAGCTGCGCAAGCGCGGCGAGGGCATCGGCCTGACCACGGTCTACCGCACGTTGCAGTCGCTGGCCGACGCCGGCGAGGTGGACGTGCTGCGCACCGACTCGGGTGAGGCGATCTACCGGCGCTGCTCCCAGCACCACCATCACCACCTCGTGTGCCGCAGCTGCGGGCGCACGGTGGAGGTCGAGGGCCCGGCGGTGGAGAAGTGGGCCGACCGCGTCGCCGCGGAGAACGGGTTCGTCGAGGTCAGCCACACCGTGGAGATCTTCGGCACGTGCCGCGACTGCTGCGGGAAGGCTCAGCCCTCGTAGGTGTCCTCGGGTGTCGCGATCGGCACGACCTGCGACACCGTGAACGTCGGAACGAACGCGGTCTCCTTGGTCGCCGAGCCGGGCACGACCCGGCCGGTGGCCTCGACCCACTGGTCGGTGGGCAGCGCGGCGAAGTCCTGACCGGCCATCTTCGCCTTGACCGGCGAGGCGTCCGCGGCGCAGCACGAGATGGTCAGCCGGGCGATGAACACGTCGGCGTCCTTGCGCACGACGAACCCGGTGAGCTTGACCGTGCGGTCGTCCAGCGAGCCGGAGTCGTCCCACGCCGTGCGGGTGACGAACTCGGAGATGGTGAGCGGGATGACGTCGTCGGACGGCAGCGGCGCGAACCCGCTCGACGCGTTGGCCTCCTGGGCGGCGTTGCGGTCGGACCGGTTGACCGTGTCCGCGCCCAGCGCGGGCGGGCTGATCAGGAACACCGCGAACACCGGCAGCAGCAGCATCCACGGGCTGCGGGACGTGCCGTGCTCGTGCCCGGCGTGCTCGACGCCGCTCGGGTCCTGCTGACCGCCGCGGATGTCGCGCACGATCGACAACAGGGCCAGCACGACCATGACGGCGCCGGTCAGGACCAGCCACGGTTGCAGCGACTCCTTGACGTACCGCAGGTACGTGCCGGTCAGCGCGAGCTTGAGCAGCGCGCCGCCGAGCAGGACCAGCAGGATGTTCTGGGTCTCACGCCTCATGGGTTCTCACGCCTCACAGGAACACCGCTCCCGCCGCCAGGGCCGACGCGATCGCCACCACGAACGTGGCCGGGGCGAAGCGCGCCGCGAAGGACTTGCCGAACGCGCCCGCCTGCAGCGCGATGAGCTTGACGTCGACCGCCGGGCCGACCACGAGGAACACCAGCCGGGGCAGCAGCGGCAGCGCCGACATGGATGCCGCCACGAACGCGTCGGCCTCGCTGCACAGCGCCAGCACCACGGCCAGCAGCGACAGCACCACGACGGCCAGCACGACCTGGCCGCCCAGCGTCTGGAGCCACTCCTGCGGCACGAGCACGTTGAACGCCGCCGCGAACACGCCGCCGAGCACCAGGAACCCGCCCGCGTCGACCAGGTCGTGCCGCGCGGTCTCGGCGAACACCGCCCAGCGGGACGTGCCGTCGTGGTCGGGCAGGCGGCGCAACGCCCGTTCGGCGATCCACTCGGCCTTGCCGAACCGGGTCCACAGCCAGCCCATGACGATGGCGGTGAGCAGCGCGCCGGCGAACCGGGCGGGCACCATCATCGGGGCGTTCGGGAACGCGACGGCCGTGGACACGAGCACGATCGGGTTCACCGCGGGCGCGGCGAGCAGGAACGTCAGCGCCACGGCGGGCGCCACGCCCTGCTGCATCAGGCGGCGCGAGACGGGCACGGACGCGCACTCGCAGCCGGGCAGCGCGACACCGGCGACACCGGCGACGGGCACGGCCAGCGCGGTCTTGCTCGGCAACGCCCGGCGCAGCGCGGTCGCCGGGATGAACGCCGCGATCGCGCCGCTGATGAGCACGCCGAGGACCAGGAACGGCAGCGCCTGCACGCACACCGCGACGAACACCGTGGACGCCGTGCGCAGCACCGGCACGTCGAGCACGCCGACCAACCAGTCCTGGAGCACCAGCGCGAGCACGAGCAGCGCGCAGAGCACTTCCAGCGAAGTGATCTTCCAGCGCGGTGGCGTGCCGCGCCGGCGCGAGCCGCGGATCTCGCCAGTGATTGTCACTTTCGAGATGATGCCAGAACTCGCGCCGCGGGCTCACCGACCTCCGGCTGGTCTTCGGGTGCCGGCCACCCGGCCGTCACCGGCGGTAGGTTCGAGGGGTGGACTGGCACGGGTGGCACGCCGACTACGACCGTCCTGACTCGCGGCTGGCTCGGCGGCTGCGGGCGGTCCAGGAGCAGGTCCGCGCCGCGTTGGACGACAGCCCACCGGGGCCGTTGCGCGTGGTGAGCCTGTGCGCAGGCCAGGGGCGTGACCTGCTGGAAGTGCTCGTCGACCACCCCCGGCGCGACGACGTGCGCGCCCGCCTGGTCGAGCTCGACCCGCGCAACACCGAGCACGCCGCGGCACGGGCGGCGGGTCTGCCAGGGGTGGAGGTGCTGACGGCCGACGCCTCGCTCACCGACCACTACCGCGACCTGGTCCCGGCGGACCTCGTGCTGGTCTGCGGGGTGTTCGGCAACATCACCGACGAGGACGTGGAGCGGACCGTCGACCACTGCGCCGCGCTGTGCCGGACGGGCGGCACGGTGATCTGGACCCGCCACCGCGGCGCTCCGGACCTCGTGCCGTCGATCTGCGCGTGGTTCGAGGAGCGCGGTTTCGAGCGCCGGTGGGTCTCCGACCCGGACGCGGGCTACGGCGTCGGCGCCCACCGCTTCCGCGCCGAACCGCGCCCGTTGCCGACAGGCGCGCGCATGTTCGCGTTCGTCGAGCCCGACGAGCCGCCGGACGAGTAGCCGACACCGGTCGGGTCCGGCGGTGCCCGAGGTCAGCGGCTCAGGTAGGAGAACCGGCGGACGTGCGGCACCCACGCCTGGAACGCGGTCAGGTCGGGCAGGGTGACCGAATCGGTGATCGGTTGCAGGCCGCGGTGCAGGCGCAGCCACCGCTCGGCGGCCTCCGGGCCGATCTCGCCGACGATCGGCGACCGCCCGTCCCGGGGCAGGAGGTCGGCCGCGAACGACGTCCACGACGTGGCCGGGTCGCGGTGCACGAGGCCGCCGCGCACGTCGGCCGACTCGGGGGCGGCGGTGAGCACGTCGGCGGCCAGTGCGGGCGCGGCGGCGGTGATGCCGAGCAGCACGACGACGGCCTCGAACTCGCCGGGGCGATCATCGGAGCCGAGGAACCGCGCCGCGTCGCCGAGGTCCCGGGTCGCCCGGATCATCCGGTACACGTTGAGCAGCCGCTTCGCCGCGCGCGGCGTGTCCACCAGGCGGTCCAGGGCGTCCAGGAACACCAGCTCCGGCTCCGTCAACGGTCGGGCGGCCCGCGGCGACCGCGGCGCGTCCAGTTGCGCGCCCGGCTCGATCGTCAGCTCCGCAGCGGGCGCGGGCTCGGCCGACGCGGCCGGGGACGCCGGGGTCGGACCGGGGGCGTCGGCCTCCACCATGGCGCGCAGGAGCGACCCGAGGCTGCCGCCGGGCATGCCGGGCAGGGTGAACGGGATGTTGATGATCTTCTCGAGGTAGTCCTCCGGCAGCACCCGCCACGGCGACTCGCCCGCGTCCAGGACGCCCGCGTAGTGGCTGCGCAGCGCCCCCACGAGCCAGCGCGGGTCGACGCCGACGACCACGACGAACAGGTCCATCGCCAGCAGCAGGTGCACCGCCTCCATCACCTGCACGACCTGCCGCGGCTCGCACCGGTCGAGGTCGTCGATGTGCAGCACCACGCGGTCGACGGGCCGGGTCTCCGGGTCCGCGCCCGGGTTCGCCCGCCAGTCCGCCAGCAGCGCCACGAGCTGCTCGAAGTCCTTGCGCAACGTCGACACGACGCCGAGGTCGCGGGTGTAGGTGTCGCCGTCGGCCCGGTCCCTCACGAACGCCGACATCCGACGCGCCGGGTCGAGGTCGGCCAGCTCCCGGCCCAGTTCCCCGACCCGGGCCACCACCTCGTCCAACTGCGCCTGCGCGACCAGGTGGTCCGCCTCGGCCTTGCGCAGGTGCTCGACGGTCTCGGCGACGCGCTCCCGCACTCCCTCCTCGTGGATGCGGTCCAGCCCGCCGCGGATGTCCTCCGCCATGGTCCGCAGCTCGCTCAACCCGCGGCGGGCGCGCAGGAGCAGCCCACCGCCCAGGGCGGCGAGCACCACCCCCGCCGCGCCGCCGAGCCAGGTGATCACCGGGGCCGCCAGCGCGGCCGCGGCGCTGACGCCGAGCACCACGCCCGCCGCCGCGAGCGCCAGCTTGCCGTTGCGGTCGCTCGGCAACCGGCGCACCTCGTCGACGTCGGAGTGGGTGTCCCGCAGCTGCCGCGACAGCAGCTTGCCCTGTTCGACCTCATCGGCGACGCCGATCCGCTTCCACACCCGGTCGAGCCGTTCCTGGACCTCGGTCGACTCGCGCACGGCCGCGAGGAGGTCGCGCGCACCGGTGACGTGCCCCTTGTCCGCCTCGTCCAGCTTGGCCTTGAGCCGGGCGACCTCGGCCTCGGCCCGCCCGTTCACCTCGGCCAGCTCGACCCGCCGGTCGATCTTCTCGGCCAGCACGCGCTGGAGCTCGCTGCGCCGCCGTTCCGGTCCGGGATCGGGCTCGGCGAGCGCCCGGAAGATCACGTCCGCCAGGCTCGCCCACAGGTTGGTGTCGGCGTAGTGCCACGCGTTGAACCCGATCTGCACGACCCGGTGGCAGTACTTCGGCGAGCCGGAGCCCGCCAGCTCCTCGATCCGCCCGCGCAGCAGGCCCATGAAGAAGCTCTTGCCCGCGCCCCAGTCGCCGAACACGCCGATGGACAACGGCGTCGGGGTGGCGCGTTCGGCGATCACCGTCGCCAGCATCGACACGTAGGTGCCCACGCCGAGCCGGTCGCGTTCCAGCGGGATCGGCTTCGCCGGGTCGACCAGGTCGCTGGACACCCCGCCCGCCAGGTCGTCGTGCGCGGTCGCCGGGAACGAGCCCTCGGCCACCGGACCCTCACCGGACCACTGCCGCGCGACGATGCCGACGACCGGCTCCCGTCGGCCGAACAGCACCACCCGGCGCAGGCCGCGCCGTGCCGACGACCGCAGGGCCTCCACCAGCGCCGGCACCACGACGGCGGCCACGTCCTCCTGCGGCAGCCCCAGCACGCCCGTGGCGAGCAGGGGCAGCGCGACACCCGTGGCGCCCGCGCGGGCGGCGGCGTGGACGGCCGCCTTCGTCGCGACCGCCACGGCCTCCTCGCTCACCTCGCCGTCGTCGCCGTGCGGGGAAGCGAGGATCACGAACCGCAGTGAACCCACGTCGCCCGGCTCGACCGTGCGCGGTCGGGACGACGGGATGCGGGACAGGTCGAGGCGCTCGACCTCCTTGGCGAAGGACGGGAACCGATGGGCCAGCTCCGCGCCGAGCTCACCGAAGCTCCCGCCCACGGACACCACCAGGGCGTCCACCTCCAACGCCCACGGCATGTCGGTGGCGACGACCGCCACCGACACCCCCTCCACCGATCCGAGCTCACTGGCAGTCGGCGATTCCACGAAGACCCCCCCGGTCAAGTCGACGCCCGTTCGGGCCCAGACCGTACCGGGTCGGTCACGCAGGGTTACTCGGGGTCGGTTTCCTCGTCCCGCAGCTCGGCGATCGTCGCCAGCACGTCCGCCGCCTCCGTCACCGGCAGCAGCGGCTCGACCACGGCGGTCACGCCGCGGCTCGCGGCGAGCACCTCCTCGGCCAGCTTCACCGCGTCGTCACGGTCGTAGGGGCCGCACACGAACGAGGCCCACTCCTCCCCCGCCGACGCCTCGAACGTGACCGCCCACGGCAGGCCCTCCACGTCCGTGTCGTCGTCGGGCTCGTACACGATCACACCGGCCATCAGGCGCTCCCGGTTCCGGCCAGCAGCTCGTTGCGCAGCTGCGAGGCAGTGGACACGACCAACATCAGCAGCGTGCTCAACGGCTCCGGCTTCAGCCCCTCGGCCGGGAACGCGTAGCGCAACGTGACATCCATCCCGCGGTCGGTGTGCACCACGCCCAGCGTGCCGAACAGGCCCTGACCGGCGCGTTCGGCGGCGGACACGGCGAGGTTGCGGTCGTCGGGCAGGTCCCAGGCCACCACGCAGGTCAGGCTGAGCACGGTCAGGCCCTCGGCCAGCCGCATCGCCTGCACCGCGCACGGCACCTCGCCGTGCTGGAAGCTCAACGCGCCGTCGTCGTCGACGTGGACGTCGTGGAACATCTCCAACGCCTCGCGGGCCGCGGTCAGCAGTTCCGCGGTCACCTTGGCGTCCTGGTCGGTCACTTAAGAATCCTCCACGTCGGGCTTGTCCACGGCGCCGCCGAAGCGCCGGTCGCGCATGGCGTACGCCTCGCAGGCGCGCCACAGGTCCAGCCGGTCGAAGTCGGGCCACAGGATGTCCTGGAACACCAGCTCCGCGTACGCCGACTGCCACAGCAGGAAGTTCGACGTGCGCTGCTCGCCGGAAGGCCGGATGAACAGGTCCACGTCCGGCATCTCCGGCTGGTACATGTGCTTGGCGAGGGTGCGCTCGTCCACCTTCTCGGGGTTGAGCTTGCCCGCCGCGACCAGCCGCGCGATCTCCCGCGCCGCGTCGCCGACCTCGGCCCGACCGCCGTAGTTGATGCACATCGCCAGGTTCAGCACGGTGTTGTCCTTCGTGCGCTCCTCGGCGACCTCGAGCTCCTTGATGACGCTGCGCCACAGCCGGGGCCGGCGACCCGCCCACCGCACCCGCACGCCCAGCTCGTCCAGCTCGTCGGTGCGGTGGTGGATCACGTCACGGCTGAAGCCCATGAGGAAGCGGACCTCCTCCGGGCTGCGCCGCCAGTTCTCGGTGGAGAACGCGTACAGCGACAGCCACTTCACGCCCATCTCGATCGCGCCCTTGGCGGCCTCGACCACGACGGCCTCGCCGCGCTTGTGGCCCTCGATGCGGGACAGGCCGCGCTGGTTCGCCCACCGGCCGTTGCCGTCCATCACGATCGCGATGTGCCGGGGCACGAGGTCCGCGGGCAGCACCGGCGGCGTCGCGCCGGTCGGGTGCGGTTCCGGGGGTCGGGGAACGCGCTGGACGCGCTCAACCCGCCGTCGGCGGAGCATGGCTGTCCTCTCCATGGGTGGGGTTCTCGTGCGGCGAGCGAGCCTAACCGTCGGCCGGCTGCGCCTTGCGCTCGACCAGCGGCAGCGAGCGCAACTGCCGCTCCAGGTGCCACTGGAGGTGCGCGGCGACCAGGCCGCTCGCGTCCCGCCGCGCGCCCGTGGGGATGCCGTCCACCACGTCCCACCGACCGTGCAGGAGCGCGGCGAGCAGGCGCAACGTGTCGGTCGACGGCGTGGCGCTGCCCGGCGGGCGGCACCGCGGGCACACCATGCCGCCCGCGTGCACGTTGAACGCCTTGTGCGGGCCGGGGTCGCCGCAGCGGGCGCACTCGTCCACCGCGGGCGCCCACCCGGCGAACGCCATCGCGCGCATCAGGAAGGCGTCCAGGATGAGCGAGGCGTCCCGCTCCTTCGCCGCCAACGCCCGCAACGCGCCCGTGACCAGCAAGTACAGCCGGACGACCGGTTCGCCCTCCTCGGAGGTGAGCCGGTCGGCGGTCTCCAGCACCGCGCACGCCGCCGTGTAGCGCTGGTAGTCGTCGACCAGCACCACGCCGAACGCGTCCAGCGTCTCCACCTGCGTGATCACGTCCAGCGACCGGCCGGGGTAGAACTGCACGTCGACGTGCCCGAACGGCTCCAGCCGGGCGCCGAACCGGGAGGACGTGCGGCGCACCCCCTTGGCCACCGCGCGCACCTTGCCGTGCCGCTGCGTGAGCAGCGTGATGATCCGGTCGGCCTCCCCGAGCTTCTGCACCCGCAGGACCACCCCGGTGTCCCGGTAGAGGTTCGCCACCTGGAAACCCCAGTCTGCCTAGAAGCCCAGTCTGCGCAACTGCTTCGGGTCGCGCTGCCAGTCCTTGGCGATCTTGATGTGCAGGTCGAGGTACACGCGGGTGCCGAGCAGCTTCTCGATGTGCCGGCGCGAGGTGATGCCGACCTGCTTGAGGCGCTCGCCGCGGTGGCCCAGGATGATCGCCTTCTGGCTGGGGCGCTCCACGAACACGTTGGCGTGGATGTCCACCAGGTCGTCGCGGCCCTCGCGGGGCAGCATCTCCTCGACCACCACCGCGATCGAGTGCGGCAGCTCGTCGCGCACGCCCTCCAGCGCGGCTTCGCGGATCAGCTCGGCGACCAGGGTCAGCTCCGGCTCGTCGGTCAGCTCGCCGTCCGGGTACAGCGGCGGGCCCTCCGGCAGCTTGCCCAGCACCAGGTCGGCCAGCGCGTCGACCTGGTAGCCGTCCACCGCGGACACCGGGATCAGGTCGGCGAAGTCCATCACGTTCTGCAGGGCGAGCAGCTGCTCGGCGACCTGCTGCTGGCCGACCAGGTCGGTCTTGGTGACGATGCCGATGACCGGGGTGCGCTTGGCGATCTTCTCCAGCTCGGCGGCGATGAACTTGTCGCCGGGGCCGACCTTCTGGTCGGCGGGCACGCAGAAGCCGACCACGTCCACCTCGGACCACGTCTCGCGCACCAGGTCGTTGAGCCGCTGGCCGAGCAGGGTGCGCGGCCGGTGCAAGCCGGGGGTGTCCACGAGGACCAGCTGCCCGTCCTCGCGGTGCACGATGCCCCGGATGGTGTGCCGGGTGGTCTGCGGCTTGCTCGACGTGATCGCGACCTTGGTCCCGACGAGCGCGTTGGTCAACGTCGACTTGCCTGCGTTGGGGCGGCCGACGAAGCACGCGAACCCGGAGCGGTAACCATCCATCCGCCCATTGTCCCCGCCCCCGCCGACCGCGCCGCGTCAGCCCTCTCCAGGGGGGCGCGCCGACCCGTTCAGGCTTGCTGCGCCGGAGGCGCGATGCGGTTCACCTCGAGCGTCGCCGGCATCGGGCCGCCGTCGGCGAGCCAGCGCTCCACGTCGTCCATCACCGCGTCGTGCAGGACGAAGCCCAACCACACCGGCTTCTGCCCGGCGGGCTTCACCACGATGACGTTCGAGTTCTCGCACGCGTCGAGGCAGTCGGCGGTGCGCACGCGCAGTCGACCGCCGGAACCGTCCGCCAGCGTCCGCAACCGACGCAACTGCTCGTCGTGGTCGTAGTCCGGGTGCTTCTTGACCGTGCCGCAGCAACAGCCTCGGCACACGGTGACGTAGTCGCGCACCTACACGGTTTCCTGCACCGCGCCGGATGCGTCGGCCCGCAGCACGGGCGCGCCCGCGGTCAGGTCGCGCACGGCCGCCACGGAGTCGGCGTCCACCTCGGTCGAAGCGGTGACGACGGCTGCCGCCTCCAAGCCCTCGGCGCCGCTGGACACGGCCGCGGCGACGGCTGCCTGGAGGGCCGTCAGCTTCAGCGACGGCAGGGCGATCGTGGTGGCCGCGTAGGTCCGGCCGTCCGTGTCGCGCACCGCCGCGCCCTCCGCCGCGCCCGTGCGGGCACGCGCCGAGCGCGCCAGCGTGACGATCTTCTGGTCCTCGGGGTCGAGGTCACTCACCGGTGGTCCCCTCGCTGTCGTCGCCGTTGTTCACCGGGCGCACGAGCACCGTCGTGATGCGCATCCGCCCGCGTTCGTCCTTGCCGCCCTCGGCCCGCATCCGCAGGCCCGCGATCTCGGCTTCCGTGCCCGGCAGCGGCACGCGGCCCAGGCGCTGCGCCAGCAGCCCGCCGACCGTCTCCACCTCGTGGTCGTCCAGCTCCGTGCCGAACAACGCGTCCAGGTCGTCCACCGGCAACCGCGCGCTGACCCGCACCGAACCGTCGTCCAGGTGCTCCACCGGCGGCCGGTCGTCGGTGTCGGACTCGTCGGTGATCTCCCCGACGATCTCCTCCAGGATGTCCTCGATGGTGAGCAGGCCCGCCGTGCCGCCGTACTCGTCCACCACCACCGCCAGGTGGTTGCGCGACAGCTGCATCTCCCGCAGCAGGTCCGCGATCGGCTTCGAGTCCGGGATGAACGACGCCTGCTTCATCACGTCCGCCACCGACGTGCCGTTCGGCTCCTCGGCCAGCGTCAGCCGCACCAGGTCCTTCAGGTTCACCACGCCGACGATGTCGTCCACGCTCTCCCCGATCACCGGCACCCGGGTGTACCCGGTGCGCAGCGACAGGGCCAGCGCCTGGCGGATCGACTTGGTCTGCTCGATCCACACGATCTCGGTGCGCGGCACCATCACCTCGCGCGCGATCGTGTCACCCAGCTCGAAGACCGAGTGGATCATCTCCCGCTCGCCCTCGTCCACGACGCCGCGCTCCTGCGCCATGTCGACCAGCTCGCGCAGCTCCACCTCGGACGAGAACGGCCCCTCGCGGAAGCCCCTGCCCGGCGTGATCGCGTTGCCGACCAGGATCAGCAGCTTGCTCAACGGCCCCAGCACGCGGCCCAGCACCCGGATCGGGCCCGCCGCGAGCAGGCTCACCGCGTACGGGTGCTGCCGACCGATCGTCCGCGGACCCACGCCGACCAGCACGTACGACACCACGAGCATGCTCAGCCCGGCGACCAGCATGGCCACCCAGTCGGTGGCGATGAGCCCCAGGCACACCACCGTCACGATCACCGTCGCCGCCAGCTCGCAGCCCAGGCGCAGCAACAGCAGCAGGTTCACGTGCCGCGGCCGGTCGGCCAGCAGCGCGATCAACTGCCCCGCGCCCGCCCGGCCCTGCCGCTGCAACGCCTCGACCCGCGCCCGCGACACCGTGCCCAGCGCCGCGTCCACACCCGCGAACGCGCCCGCGGACAACACCAACACCACGGCCAGCACCAGCAAGCCGGCGGAACTGCCTATCACCCCGGCCGCCTCAGGCTGTCGGCTCGGGCCGGTCCGCGTCCTCCAGGCCCACCGCCCCGAGGAGCTTCGAATCCGCCTCGCGCTGCGCCGACTTGCGCTCCGCCTCGGCCGCCGCGGTGCGGAAGTCGCCCAGGATGCGGTTCTGCAGCGTGAACATCTCCCGTTCCTCGGCGGGTTCGGCGTGGTCGTAGCCGAGCAGGTGCAGCACGCCGTGCACGGTCAGCAGGTGCAGCTCGTCCAGCAGGCTGTGGCCCGCCTTCTTGGCCTGGTCCTTGGCGAAGTCCGGGCACAGCACGATGTCGCCGAGCAGCGCCGGGCCGAGGCCCGCGGCGTCCGGTCGGCGCGCCGAGTCCAGCTCGTCCATCGGGAACGCCATCACGTCCGTCGGGCCGGGCAGGTCCATCCAGCGCTGGTGCAGGTCCGCCATCACGTCCAGCTCGACCAGCAGGACGGACAGCTCGGCCAACGGGCTGACGCCCATCCGGTCCAGGGCGAACCGGGCGGCGGCGACGATGGACGGCTCGTCCACGCTCACGCCCGACTCGTTCGCGATCTCGATGCTCACGGCGCCTATCGTCCCCGGCGCTGCCCACGCGACCGCGCACCGGGTCCGGCGTGGTGCTGGTGGCCGTTGGCGGCGTCGCCTTCGTCCTGCTCGACCTGCCACTTCTCGTAGGCGTCCACGATGTCCGCGACCAGCCGGTGGCGGACCACGTCGTTGCTGGTCAGGACGGAGAAGTGGACGTCGTCGACGCCTTCGAGGATGTCCTTGACGACCTTCAGGCCGCTGCGCTGCCCGCCGGGCAGGTCGACCTGCGTGATGTCACCGGTCACCACGACCTTCGACCCGAACCCCAACCGGGTGAGGAACATCTTCATCTGTTCGGGCGTCGTGTTCTGCGCCTCGTCCAGGATGATGAACGCGTCGTTGAGCGTGTTGTGGGTCAGCAGGTAGTCCTCGGTGACGTAGAGCGAGTCCGCTGCGGCCACCTGGATGCACACCGCCTCGGTGCGGCCCGCGGGCTCGATGCTGTCGATGAACCGCATGGGCCGCCCACCACCACCGGACGCGAGGTACTTCTCGCGCTTGCGGGCGAGCCTGAAGGGCTCGACGCCCTCCGGCAGGCGGATGTCGACGACGTGCGCGTCGTGCCGGTAGGCCACCTCGCGCCCGCCGGCGAACCCGGGCTTGCGCCCCTCGGCCACGCGGGTCCTGGTGTGCGCGACACCACCGAGCGACCGGACCAGGCGGATCACGTCGTCCCTGAGCCCGTCCGACGTGGTCGTGTACTGGATGCGGCAGCTGCGCCCCGACTGGACCACCGGCCCGCCGTCGGAATCCAGCAGACCTTGGAGCAGCGCGACCCTGACCTCGGCCGTGTTGGCGAGGTAGACCTCGGGGATGAACTTCGTGTGCGAGCGGGTGCCGAGCAGGTCCAGCGCTCGGAGCGCCCCGGTGACGGGGTTCTCCAGCGTCACGACATCGCCCGGCGACTTCACCCGGTTGAGGGTGTAGTTCACCCGGTCCTTCCAGTTCACCGCCACCCCGGGCAGGGCGGCCTGGAGCGCGACGGCCAATTCGGGGTCATCGGTCGCGAAGGACGGCGTGGTGGTCCCGGTCAGGCAACCGTCGCCGAGCAGGAGGCCCAGGGCGTACGGGTCCATCGGGACCTCGCGCGCCGGGTGGCAGGTCGGTGCGCTGAGCATCGGCAACTCGTACCGGCGCGCGTGCGCGGCGCGGAGGTTGCCGATCATCTCCTTGGTCTGCAACACCCGCCACGGCTTGTCGCGGCGGCGGTCGGACCTGGTCCGCACCGTCCAGAGGTGCTCACCGCAGGCCAGCGTCGAGGCGCCGTCCTGGGCCGTCACCCGGTAGACGTCCTTCACTCCCTGCGGGTAGACGCCGAGAACCGGGGTGGGCTCGCCGTTCGAGCCGATGACGAGGTCACCGACCCGGAGGCTGCCGATGGGCCGGAAGCCGTCCGGAGTGAGCACGTTGGTGAACACGGGCTGCGCCCGGCCACGCATGTAGGCCAGTGGGGCGACCTCGATCGTGCCCGCCTGGGTGAGGCGCGGGATCGACTCGGGGTCGACCATGTCGTGCAGGGCGTCGTACAGGGGGCGCAGGTAGGGGTCGATCTTCTCGTACAGCGTGCCCGGCAGGTAGCCCAGCCGCTCGCCCGCCTCGACCGCCGGCCGGGTCAGGATGATCCGGTTCACCTGCTTGGCCTGCAACGCCTGCACGGCCTTCGCCATCGCCAGGTAGGTCTTGCCCGTGCCCGCCGGACCGATGCCGAACACCACGGTGTTCTGGTCGATCGCGTCCACGTAGTGCTTCTGGTTCAGCGTCTTGGGCCGGATGGTGCGGCCGCGCCGGGAGATGATGTCCAGGCTCAGCACCTCGGCGGGCGACTCCGCGGTGCCCGCGGACAGCATCGCGACCGTGCGGCGGACCGTGTCCGGGCCCACCTGCTGGCCGCGGCTGGCGAGGGTGACCAGCTCGGAGAACACCCGTTCGGCGAACGCCACGTCGGCCGGTTGGCCGGAGAGCGTGATCTCGTTGCCGCGCACGTGCACGTCGGCGACCAGCAGTTCCTCGGCGAGCCGGAGGTTCTCGTCGCGCGACCCGAGCAGGGCGAGCACCGCGCCGTCGGGCACGGCGAACTTGGACTGGGCGTCGGCCGCGGTGGGGGCTGCGTGCGGCGTGTTGTCGTCGGTACCGGCCACGTGGCCTCGGGCCCTCTTCCTGCGCGTTCGCGCCGTGCTCGGGTGGATTCGACCTACCGGTTCCGATGCTAGCCGCCCTCACCGACAGTCCGCACCGGAGTAAGAAACGGGTTGGACACGGCGGGTGTACTCGGACCTGTGGAGAAGTTGCGCGAGCTCACCCCCGACGACCTGCCCGCCTGCGTCCGCCTGGCGTCGGACCGGAAGTGGCCGGAGGAGCCGGCGAAGTGGGCGTTCCTCCTGCGGGTCGGGACCGGTTTCGGGCTGTTCGACGGCGACGAGCTGGTCGGCACGACCATCGTCACCCGGTTCGGTGACGAGCACGCGGCGGTGAGCATGGTGCTGGTGGCGTCGAGCCGCGGCGGGCGCGGGCTGGGGCGGCGGTTGGTGGAGCACGCGCTGGCGTTCGCGGGCACGCCGGTGGTGTCGCTGCACGCGACTTCGTACGGCAAGCCGCTGTACGAGAAGCTGGGGTTCCGGTCGGTGGGGTCGGTGACCGCGCACGTCGGGGCGTTCGGCGGCCCGGCCGCGGGCGTGTCGCGACCGTTGGAGCCGGCGGACCGGGCGCGGGTGGTGGCGGTCGACGCCGAGGTGTTCGGCGCCGACCGGTCGGCGATGTGGGCGGAGCTGTTCGGGTTCGCGTCGCAGGTCAGGGTGGCCGACGACGGGTTCGTGGCGACGTGGCGCAACGGCCCGGTGACGATGGTGGGGCCGGTCGTGGCGCCGTCGGTGGAGCGTGCGGCGGAGCTGGTCGCGGACGTGGCGGTCGGGGCGGTGGTGCGGGTGGACGTGCGTGACGCGGGGTTGGGGGCGTGGCTGGAGGCGCGCGGGGTCGTGCCGCGGTCCACCGTGGACCTGATGGTGCTGGGTGCGCTCGGCGGTGACCGGGCGCGGCTGCACGCGCCGGTGATGCAGGCCCTGGGTTAGGCGTCAGGCCAGCGGGCCGAGCGGCTTGCCGCCGAGGACGTGCAGGTGGGCGTGGAAGACGGTCTGGCCCGCGTCCTGGCCGGTGTTGAACAGCAGCCGGTAGCCGGTGTCGGCGACACCCTCGGACTTGGCCACCTCCCCGGCGGCCAGGAACAGGTCGTCCAGCACGCCGGGTGCGGCCGCGGCGAGGGCGACGGCGTCGGTCGCGTGCACCTTGGGCACCAGCACGACGTGGGTCGGCGCCTGGGGTGCGATGTCGCGGAACGCCAGCGTGGTGTCGGTCTCGTGCACCACCGTCGCCGGGATCTCGCGGGCGACGATGCGGCAGAACAGGCAGTCGGACATGGCTCCGCAGGCTACCGACCCGGCCGGCCCGCGCCGTCCTGAGCGTTGAACTCAGGGGTCCTGAGCGTTCGACTCTCGGGTCCCGAGCGTTCGACTCTCGCGAGAGTCGAACGTTCAGGTCCCGCGTGTCGAACGCTCGGGACCGGTGAGTTCTACGTTCGGGTCAGGCGGAGGGCGGCGGTGCGGCAGGTGGCCCAGGCCGCGGTGCCGGGGGTGATGAGGGACATGTGGTCGGTGCCGGGGAGGGCGATCAGCTCGGCGCCGGAGGCGCGGGCGAACGCCTCGCTCTGGGCGAACGGCACGTCCTCGTCGTCCTCGCCGTGGACCAGGACGAGGGGCTTGGCGATGGGCAGTTGGGCGGCCGGGGAGGCGTCGGCGTAGCGGTCGGGGACCTCGGCGGGGGTGCCGCCCAGCAGTTCGGCGGCCCGCCGGGTGATCTCCGGGTGCTGGAGGAAGTCGAGGACGCCCGCCTGCGCCACGGCTCCCACGACGCGCGGGTGGCGCGCAGCGGCCCACACGGCCAGGTGACCACCGGCGGAGTGACCGAGCGTGACGACCGGGCCGAACGACGGGTCGAGGGCGTCGATGGCGGCGAGCACGTCGTCGCCGGTCGCGGGCCACCCGCCACCGCCGGTTACCCGCCGGTACTCCACGTTGAACGCGGCGACGCCGTGACTGACCAGGTCAGCGGCCAAGGGGCGGCCGAGTTCGAGCCCATAACGCTGCTGCCAAAAACCACCATGGATTACCACGACGACCGGAAACGATTCACCGGACGGCGTGGAAAACTCGCCGAACTGGCTCGGGTGCGGCCCGTAGACGATGCGCAATCGAAACCCCTTGGACGCAAAAAAGAGGCCGCGTCGCGGTGGGACCTGGGGGTCGTCCCACCGCGACGCGGCGAGCGCCGGACCGAGGGGGGAGGTGTCCGGCGGGTCTGTCGAGGGGTTCCCCGGTTAGACCAAGTCAACCCCTCTGCCATGAGGGTAACCCCTACGTCGGGTGTTCGCCAGAAGGGAGCAAGGCCAATTACCGCCAGCGATCGGTCAGCACACCCAGCGCACCCAAAGCGACCGCCGCGGCGGTCGACGCTCGCAGAACGGTGGGCCCCAGTCGCACAACGTGCGCGCCGACCCCGGTCAACGTCGACAATTCCTCGTCGGTGATGCCGCCTTCCGGTCCGACGACGAGCAGCACATCGCCCGAAGCGGGCAGCTGAACCGATCCGATGGCCGACGAAGAGGATTCGTGCAAAACCAAAGTGATCGCCGACGACGACGCCAACCGCGCCAGGCCGGACGTCGAAACGGGTTCGGCGACCGACGGCACGCGCGCCCGGCGGGCCTGCTTGGCCGCCTCACGGGCGGTGCTGCGCCAGCGTTCGAGGGCCTTCGCCCCGCGCGGGCCGTCCTCCCACTTGGTCACGCAGCGCGAGGCGCGCCACGGCACGACGCCGTCCACGCCCGCCTCGGTGGCCAGCTCCACGGCCAGCTCGCCCCGGTCGCCCTTCACCAGCGCCTGCGCCACCACGACCCGGACGGACGGCTCGGGCACGACCCACCGCTCGACGACGCGCAGCCGGAGGGAGTCCTTGAACGCCTCCGACACCGCGCACCGCACCTGCGCGCCCGTGCCGTCGGAGAGCACCAGCTCCTCCCCCGCGCGCAACCGGCGCACGGTGGCCGCGTGCCGCCCCTCGGGGCCGTCCAGGACGGCCTCGTCACCGGGCGGCAGCGCGGCGACCAGGAAGACCGGCAGGGTCACCGGTGGTTGCGGCCGGACCGCAGCCGTGAGAACAGACCGCCGCCGCCCTTGCCGTTGTGCGCGAGCGTCGGCTCGTCCTCGCCGCGCGCGACGGCCAGCTCGCGCAGCAGCTCGACCTGCCGGGCGTCCAGCTTGGTCGGCGTCACGACCTCCAGGTGCACGTGCAGGTCGCCGCGCCCGTCGATGCGGCCGCTGGACCGCAGCCGCGGCATGCCGCGCCCGGTGAGCACCAGCTCGGTGTTCGGCTGGGTGCCGGGTTCGATCTCCAGCTCCTCGTCGCCGTCCAGCGTCTGGAGCGGCAGCACCGCGCCCAGTGCGGCGGTCGTCATCGGGATGCGGATGGAGCAGTGCAGGTTCGCGCCGTCACGCTCGAAGATCTCGTGCGGCACCTCCTCCACCTCGACGTACAGGTCGCCCGCGGGTCCGCCGCCGGGGCCGACCTCGCCCTGGCCCGCGAGCCGCACCCGCATGCCCTCGGCCACGCCGGCCGGGATCTGCACCGAGATGGTGCGCCGCGAGCGCACCCGGCCCTCGCCCGCGCACTGCTGGCACGGGTCGGGGATGACCTCGCCGAGGCCCCGGCACACCGGGCACGGCCGGGCCGTGACGACCTGGCCCAGGAACGAGCGCTGCACCGACTGGACCTCGCCCCGACCGCCGCACGTGTCGCAGCGCACCGGGGACGAGCCCTCGGCGCACCCGCTGCCCACGCACCGGTCGCACAGGATCGCCGTGTCCACGGTGAGCTCGCGGGAAGCGCCCGCCGCGCACTCCTCCAGCGTCATCGACAGCCGGATCAGCGCGTCCGAGCCGGGCTGCACGCGGCTGCGCGGACCGCGCCCGCCACCGCCGCCCGCGCCGAAGAAGGCGTCCATGATGTCGCCGAGACCGAACCCCGCGAACGGGTCGCGCATGCCGCCGCCACCGCCGCCCGGCTCCAACGGGTCGCCGCCCAGGTCGACGACCTGCCGCTTCTTCGGGTCCGACAGGACCTCGTAGGCGGCGGTCACCTCCTTGAAGCGCGCTTCCTCGTTGGGGTTGACGTCGGGGTGCAGCTGCCGCGCGAGCTTGCGGTAGGCGCGCTTGATCTCGTCGGGAGTCGCGTTCTTGGAGACCCCGAGCGTGCCGTAGTAGTCCCTCGCCACCGTGTTTCCTCCTGCGAACGCGCTTCGACACGCGCTCGCTCGCTTGCGAAACGTCCTGCGGGACCGCGGTGTTCCCCCGCTGTCACCGTCCGGTCAAGATCTCCCCCACGTAGTTGGCGACCGCTCGCACCGCCGCCATCGTGCCGGGGTAGTCCATGCGGGTCGGCCCGACCACGCCCATGCCGCCGAGCAGGTTGTCCCGGCTGCCGTAGCCGATGGACACGACCGAGGTGCTGCGCATCTCGGCCGCTTCGTTCTCCTCGCCGATGTGCACCAGGATCCGGCCGGGGTCGCGGGCCGAGGCGAGCAGCTTGAGCACCACGACCTGCTCCTCCAGCGCCTCCAGCACCTGGCGCAGGGAACCCGGGAAGTCTGCCACGTTGCGGGTGAGGTTCGCCGTGCCACCCAGCACCAGGCGTTCCTCGGGGTGCTCGACCAGCGACTCGATCAGCACCGTGCTCACCCGCAGCACGATGTCGCGCAGGTCGCCGGGCGCGTCGTCGGGCAGCTTCGCGACCTCGGCGGAGGCGTCGGACAGGCGCTTGCCGACCATGGCGCCGTTGAGCATGGACCGGATGCGGGCCACGTTGTCCTCGGTGATCACGTCGCCGAGGTCGACCGAGCGCTGGTCGACGCGGCCGGTGTCGGTGATCAGCACCAGCATCAGCCGGGCCGGTGTGATGGCGAGCACTTCGATGTGCCGGACCGTGGAGCGGCTCAGGGTCGGGTACTGGATGACGGCGACCTGGCGGGTCAGCTGGGCCAGCAGCCGGACGCTGCGGCGCAGCACGTCGTCCAGGTCGTAGGCGCCTTCGAGGAAGTTCTGGATGGCCTTGCGCTCGGGCGTGGACAGCGGCTTGACCTCGCTGAGCCGGTCCACGAACAGGCGGTAGCCCTTGTCGGTGGGCACGCGGCCGGCGCTGGTGTGGGGCTGGGTGATGTACCCGTCCTCTTCCAGCGACGCCATGTCGTTGCGGACCGTCGCGCTCGACACGCCCAGGTTGTGCCGCTCCACCAGGGCTTTCGAACCGACCGGCTCCTGGTTCGACACGTAGTCGGCGACGATCGCGCGCAGTACCTCGAACCGGCGCTCATCGGCGTTCACGCACGTCACCTCCAGGACGGACCGGGCTGCTTCACCTTGAGTTTACGGAGGTTGGGGCCCGGATCGGAAAAACCGCTCGCCGGGCTTCGGTGCGGCCCCGCGCAGGCCCGGTGGTCAGGTGAGCCGGCGCACGACGGCGTCGGCGAGCAGGCGGCCCCGGTCGGTCAGGACGCAGCGGCCGCGGTCGAGGGCGGTGTGGTCGAGCAGGCCGTCGGCGGCGGCGGACTCGGCCTCGGCCCGGCCCTCCGCGTCGAGGACGTCGAGGGGCAGTCCGGTGGCCAGGCGCAGCTCCAGCAGCACGCGCTCCACCCGGCGGTCGTCGTCGTCGAGGACCTCGCGGCCGGCGGCGGGCGACGTGCCGGCGGCCAGCAGCTCGGCGTA
The DNA here is from genome assembly GCF_044757065.1 of Actinosynnema sp. NPDC091369. NCBI lineage: Bacteria > Bacillati > Actinomycetota > Actinomycetes > Pseudonocardiales > Pseudonocardiaceae > Actinosynnema > Actinosynnema sp. NPDC091369. The sequence continues at coordinate 355,951 of NZ_JBIVUG010000006.1, forward strand.
CTTCGCCGGGTGCTTGACGTTCCACCAGCGCACGCCGCCGACGTGGCTGTGCGCGCCGGGGCCCGCGCCCCACCAGTCGGCGCCCTGCCAGTACAGCAGGTTGTGCCGGCACGCGGCCTCGCCCGACGCCGCCCAGTTCGACACCTCGTACCAGGTCAGCCCCTGGGCGGTCATGGCCGAGTCGATCAGCTCGTACTTGTCGGCGAGCACGTCGTCGTCGGGCATCGGCAGCTCGCCGCGGCGCACCCGGCGGGCCAGCGCCGTGCCCTCCTCCACGATCAGCGCGTACGCCGACACGTGGTCGACGCCGGCGCGCCGGACCGCGTCCAGCGACGCCTGGAGGTCCGCGACGGTCTCCCCCGGCGTGCCGTAGATGAGGTCGAGGTTCACGTGGTCGAACCCGGCCGCGCGGGCCTCCTGCGCGGCGGCCACCGGGCGGCCCGGGGTGTGCGCGCGGTCGAGCACGGCCAGCACGTGGCGGGCGGCCGACTGCATGCCGAGCGACACCCGGGTGTAACCCGCGTCACGGATGGCGGCGAAGAACTCCGGCGACGTGGACTCCGGGTTGGACTCCGTGGTCACCTCCGCGCCCGCCGACAGGCCGAACGACGACCGCACCGCGTCGAGCACCTGGCCCAACCCCGCTGCGCCGAGCAGCGACGGTGTGCCACCGCCCACGAACACCGTGTCGACCGCCGGCGGGTCGCCCAGCACGGACGCCGCGAGGTCCAGTTCCCGCCGCAGCCCTTCCAGCCAGGACGCGGGTGACGCGGAAGTGCCCAGCTCACCGGCGGTGTAGGTGTTGAAGTCGCAGTAGCCGCACCGGGTGGCGCAGAACGGGACGTGCACGTACACCCCGAACGGGCGGTCACCCAGGCCGGTGAGCGCGGACGCGGGCAGGGAGCCGTCGGGGGGCGCGGGGTCACCGATCGGCAGAGCGGAGGGCATGGCTCCCATTGTCCCATCTACCAGCGGCGCAACCCCGTCCCACGATGCGGATGGCGGTGGACCACGAGATGGACGCGTGGCACGCTGACTGACATGACATCGACCGGAGTGCGCCTGGTGGTCCGCCGCCACGTCGACTTCCGGCGTGTCTCCAGCGCGATGTGCCGTCGTTCGGCATAACCCGCGCCTGCCTTTTTGTTCCCGTCGGCGCCGGGTGCGCTGACGAGACCCCCACCACAGCTCCACCGGGACTCGCACGCGCACCAGCGCCCCGAATCCCCGGAGGACGAGGATGGTCCCCCCGACGACGACGCCTCAGCGCACCAAGCAGCGCCGAGGTGAGGGGCAGTGGGCGCTGGGCTACCGCGAGCCGCTGAACCCGAACGAGCGGAGCAAGAAGGACGACAACCCGCTCAACGTCCGGGCGCGGATCGAGAACATCTACGCCCACGGCGGCTTCGACTCGATCGACCCGGCCGACCTGCGCGGGCGTTTCCGCTGGTACGGCCTCTACACCCAGCGCAAGCCGGGCATCGACGGGGGCCGCACGGCCACGTTGGAGCCGGAGGAGCTGGATGACGAGTACTTCATGCTGCGCGTCCGCATCGACGGCGGCCGGCTCACCACGCAGCAGCTCGCGCTGATCGGCGAGCTGTCCCAGACCTACGCGCGGGACACGGCCGACATCACCGACCGGCAGAACGTGCAGTACCACTGGATCCGCATCGAGGACGTCCCGACGATCTGGCGGAAGCTGGAGGACGCGGGCCTGACCACGATGGAGGCTTGCGGCGACAGCCCGCGCGTGGTGCTCGGCTCGCCGGTGGCGGGCATCGCCGAGGACGAGGTGGTCGACGGCACGGCCGCGATCGACGAGATCCTGCGCCGCTACATCGGCGACCCGCGCTTCTCGAACCTGCCGCGCAAGTTCAAGACGGCGATCTCGGGCCTGCCGGACGTGGCGCACGAGATCCACGACGTGGCGTTCGTCGGCGTGGACCACCCCGAGCACGGCCCCGGCTTCGACCTGTGGGTCGGCGGCGGCCTGTCCACCAACCCGATGATCGGCAAGCGGCTGGGCGCGTGGGTGCCGTCCGACGAGGTGCCGGACGTGTGGGAGGGCGTGATCAGCGTCTTCCGCGACTACGGCTACCGCAGGCTGCGGCACCGGGCCCGGATCAAGTTCCTGGTCGCCGACTGGGGCGTGGACAAGTTCCGGGAAGTCCTCGAGACCGAGTACCTCAAGCGCAAGCTGGTCGACGGTCCCGCGCCCGAGGTGCCCGCCGTCCCGCGCGACCACATCGGCGTGCACAAGCAGAAGGACGGCCTGTTCTACGTCGGCGCGGCCCCGATCGCGGGCCGGGTGTCCGGTTCCACGCTGGTCGAGGTGGCCAAGGTGGCGGAGCGGGCCGGTTCGGGCCGGGTGCGGCTCACGCCGCAGCAGAAGCTCGTGGTGCTGGACGTGCCCGAGGCCGAGGTGAAGACCCTCCAGGCGGACCTGGCGAAGCTGGGGTTGCAGACCGAGCCGTCGCCGTGGCGGCGGGGCGTGATGGCGTGCACCGGCATCGAGTTCTGCAAGCTCGCGATCGTCGAGACCAAGGCGCGCGCGGTGGAGCTGGTGTCGGCGCTGGAGGCCCGGCTGGTCGACGTCGTGGCGGGCGTCACCGAGCCGATCTCCGTGCACATCAACGGCTGCCCGAACTCGTGCGCCCGCATCCAGACCGCGGACATCGGGCTCAAGGGCCAGATCGTCACCGACGCCGACGGCAACCAGGTCGAGGGCTTCCAGGTGCACCTGGGCGGCGGGCTCGGCCTGGACGCCGGGTTCGGCCGCAAGCTGCGCGGCCACAAGGTCACCGCCGCCGAGCTGTCGGACTACGTCGAGCGGGTGGTGCGCAACTTCGTCGCCAAGCGCGAGGCGGACGAGCGGTTCGCGCAGTGGGTCGCCCGCGCGGACGAGGGTGATCTCCGGTGAGCGAGCGCGCCACCCCCTTCTACTGCCCGTACTGCGGCGACGAGGACCTCCGTCCGCAGGAGGAGCCGAGCCACTCGTGGCTGTGCGCCTCCTGCCGCCGCGTGTTCACCGTCAAGTTCGTTGGTCTCAACCTTCCTCAGGAGGTGCAGCGATGACCGCCCCCACCCGGGTCGAGGAACTGAAGGTGATCGCCGAGGCCGCTTCGGTCGAGCTGGCGGATGCCAGTGCCGAAGAGGCGCTCGCGTGGACCGCCCGCACGTTCGGCGAGAGCTGGATCGTCGCGTCGAACATGCAGGACGCCGTCCTCGTCGACCTGGCCACCAAGGTCAAGCCGGACGTGGACGTGCTGTTCCTGGAGACCGGCTACCACTTCGCCGAGACCATCGGCACGCGGGACGCCGTGGACCTGGTCTACCCCGAGGTGCACATCGTCAACGCCGCGGCCGAGCAGTCGGTGGCCGACCAGGAGGCGGAGTTCGGCCTGCTGAACCGGACCGACCCGAACCGGTGCTGCCGGCTGCGCAAGGTCATCCCGCTGCAGCGGACCCTGAAGAACTACGACGCGTGGGTCACCGGTGTGCGCCGCGTGGACGCGCCGACCCGGGCGAACACGCCGATCGTCCAGTGGGACGACCGCAACGGGCTGGTGAAGGTCAACCCGATCGCGCCCTGGTCCGACGAGCAGTTCAACGCCTACATCGCCGAGCACGGGATCCTGGAGAACCCCTTGGTGCAGGCGGGTTACCCCTCCATCGGCTGCGCCCCGTGCACCGCGAAGCCGCTGCCGGGCGCCGACGCCCGCAGCGGCCGGTGGGCCGGGCTGGCCAAGACCGAATGCGGGTTGCACGGATGACCACCGCGACAGCTCTGGACACGTTGGGCCGCCTGGAGTCCGAGGCGATCCACATCTTCCGCGAGGTGGCGGGCGAGTTCGACCGGCCGGTGATCCTGTTCTCCGGCGGCAAGGACTCCACCCTCCTGCTGCACCTGGCGGTGAAGGCGTTCTGGCCCGCGCCGGTGCCGTTCCCGCTGCTGCACGTGGACACCGGGCACAACTTCGAGGAAGTCATCGAGTTCCGCGACAAGGTCGTGGCCCAGCACGGGCTGCGGCTGGAAGTCGCCAAGGTGCAGGACTACATCGACGACGGCCGGCTGGCCGAGCGCCCCGACGGCACCCGCAACCCGTTGCAGACCGTGCCGCTGCTGGACGCGATCACCGACCACAAGTTCGACGCGGTGTTCGGCGGCGGCCGTCGGGACGAGGAGCGGGCGCGCGCCAAGGAGCGGATCTTCAGCCTGCGCAACGCCTTCGGCCAGTGGGAGCCGCGCCGGCAGCGCCCGGAGCTGTGGAACCTCTACAACGGCCGCCACCGCCCCGGCGAGCACGTCCGCGTGTTCCCGCTGTCCAACTGGACCGAGCTGGACGTGTGGCACTACATCGCCCGCGAGGGCATCGAGCTGCCGTCGATCTACTACGCCCACCGGCGCGAGGTGTACCTGCGCGACGGGATGTGGCTCGCGGAAGGCCCGTGGGGCGGTCCGCGCGAGGGCGAGCAGAAGATCGAGAAGACCGTCCGCTACCGGACCGTCGGCGACGGGTCGTGCACCGGCGCGGTCGAGTCCGAGGCCGCCGACATCTCCGCCGTCATCGCCGAGGTGGCGGCCAGCAGGCTCACCGAGCGCGGCGCGACCCGCGCGGACGACCGGCTGTCCGAGGCCGCCATGGAAGACCGCAAGCGGGAGGGCTACTTCTAGATGAGCGACCTGTTGAGGTTGGCGACGGCGGGCAGCGTGGACGACGGCAAGTCCACGCTGGTCGGCAGGTTGCTGTACGACACCAAGTCGGTGCTGGCCGACACGCTCGACGCGGTGCACCGCGCCAGCGCCGACCGCGGCCTGACCACGCCCGACCTGTCGCTGCTGGTCGACGGCCTGCGCTCGGAGCGCGAGCAGGGCATCACCATCGACGTGGCCTACCGCTACTTCGCCACGCCCCGGCGCTCGTTCGTGCTGGCCGACACCCCCGGCCACGTGCAGTACACCCGCAACACGGTGACCGGCGCGTCGACCGCGCAGCTCGGCGTGCTGCTGGTCGACGCGCGCAAGGGCGTCATCGAGCAGACCCGGCGGCACGCGGCCGTGCTGGCGCTGCTGGGCGTGCCGCGGCTGGTGCTGGCGGTCAACAAGATCGACCTGGTGGACTTCGACGAGGTCACGTTCTCCCGCATCGCCAAGGAGTTCACCGCGCACGCCACCGCCCTCGGGTACGCCGAGGACGCCGTGGTGGAGATCCCGGTGTCGGCGCTGGCGGGCGACAACGTGGTGGAGCGCTCGACGCGGACCCCCTGGTACGACGGCCCGACGCTGCTTGAGCACCTGGAATCGGTGCCGGTGGAGCCGGACGCGCACGACGCGCCGTTCCGCTTCCCCGTGCAGTACGTGATCCGCCCGCGCACCGCCGAGCACCCGGACTACCGCGGCTACGCGGGCCAGGTCGCGGCGGGCACCGTGCGGGTCGGCGACGAGATCGCCGTGCTGCCCGCGGGCCTGCGCTCCACGGTCACCGGCATCGACACCGCCGACGGCCCGTTGCCGGAAGCCTCCTCGGGCCAGTCGGTGACGCTGCTGCTGGCGCACGACCTCGACATCTCCCGCGGCGACCTGATCGCCGCCGCGGGCGACCAGCCGACGGTCACCGACGAGTTCGACGCCACGGTGTGCTGGCTGTCGGAGAAGGCGCTGACGCCGGGCGCCCGGGTGCTGGTTAAGCACGGCACGCGGACCGTGCAGGCGATCGTCACCGAGCTGCGCACCCGGTTCGACGAGCAGAAGCTCGCCAGCACCGACGCGCCCGGCTCGCTGAACCTGAACGAGATCGGCCAGGTCGCGGTGCGCACCGCCGAGCCGATCCCCTTGGACGACTACGCGAAGGACCGCCGCACGGGTGCGTTCCTGGTGATCGACGCCGCCGACGGCAGCACGCTGGCGGCAGGGCTCGTGGGTGCCCCGCTGCCGGAGGTGGACGGCGTGGAGAGCTGTACCGAGGGCGGCGACGCCGCCCAGTCCGACAGCCACGCCCTCGTGTCCCCCGGTCCCTGAGCCAGAAAGGCCAACCGCCGTCGTGAGCAGCCGCACCCTGATCAAGTCACTGGCCGTAGCCACCGCCTTCCTCACCCTCGCCGCCTGCTCGCGGGTCGACCGCGGCGACGAGTCCGCCGCGCCCGCGCAGGACAAGGGCGCGGCGGCGGAGATCCGCCTCGGCTACTTCCCCAACGTCACCCACGCCGCGGCGCTCATCGGCGTCGACAAGGGCCTGTTCACCAAGGAACTCGGCACCACCAAGCTCACCACCCAGACGTTCAACGCGGGCCCGGAGGCGGTGAACGCGCTGCTCGGCGAGTCGCTGGACGCGACGTTCATCGGCTCCGGCCCGGCCATCAACGCCTACGCCAAGTCCAAGGGCGAGGCGGTGCGGCTCGTCTCCGGCGCCACGTCCGGCGGCGCGCAGCTCGTGGTCAAGCCGGAGATCAACTCGGTGGCCGACCTCAAGGGCAAGGTCATCACCACCCCGCAGCTCGGCAACACGCAGGACGTCGCGCTGAAGAAGTGGCTGTCGGACGAGAAGCTCGCCGTCGGCGCGGGCGCCGACCAGGTCAACGTCACCAACACGGAGAACTCGCAGTCGCTCGACCTGTTCCGCAAGGGTGACGTGCACGGCGCGTGGGCGCCGGAGCCCTGGTCCTCGCGGCTGGTGATCGACGCGGGTGCGAAGGTCCTGCTGGACGAGAAGTCACTGTGGGAGGGCGGCAAGTTCCCGACCACCGTGCTGCTGGTGCGCACCAAGTTCCTCCAGGAACACCCGCAGACCGTCGAGGCGCTGCTGCGCGGTCACCTCGCCGCCACCGACTTCGCGCAGAACAACAAGGTCGAGGCCAAGCAGATCGTCAACAAGGCGCTCAAGGACCTGACCGGCAAGGCGTTGGGCGAGCCCGTGCTGGACCGGGCGTTCGACAACATCGAGCTGACGGTGGACCCGCAGGCCAAGAGCTTCCCGCAGCTGGCGAAGGACGCGGTGACCGCGGGCGTGGCGAAGGAGGCCGCGGACGTGGCCGGGCTCGCCGACTTCACGTTGCTGAACAAGGTGCTCACGGCGGCGGGCAAGCCCACCGTGGACACCGCCGGGCTGGACAAGAAGTAACTCGAGGAAGGCAGGCACACCATGACCGCCACGCTTGAGACCCCAGCGGCCGTGTCCGACGTGGACGCCGCGGTGACCTTGTCCGGGGTGCGGAAGGTCTTCGGCCACGGCCCGGCCGGCGTCGTCGCGCTCGACGGCGTCGACCTGTCGGTCGCGCCGGGCGAGTTCGTGTGCCTGCTGGGCGCGTCCGGCTGCGGCAAGTCGACCTTGCTGAACCTGGTCGCCGGGCTGGACGCGCCCACTTCCGGCAGCATCGAGCTGACCACGTCACGGCCCGCCGTGATGTTCCAGGAGGCCGCGCTGATGCCGTGGCTGACCGCGGCGCGCAACGTGGAGCTGCCGCTGCGGCTCGCGGGCGTGAAGCGGGGGCCGCGGCGGGAGAAGGCCAGCGAGCTGCTGTCGCTGGTGCGGCTGGTCGGCGCGGGCCACAAGCGCCCGCACGAGCTGTCCGGCGGCATGCGGCAGCGCGTGGCGCTGGCCCGTGCGCTGGCGTCCACGCTGGGCAGCGCCGAGGACAACACGCCCGGCCTGCTGCTGATGGACGAGCCGTTCGCCGCGCTGGACGCCATCACCCGCGACGTGCTCCAGGCGGAGCTGGTGCGGGTGTGGCGGGAGACGTCGACGGCGATCGTGTTCGTCACGCACGACGTGCGCGAAGCCGTGCGGCTGGGCCAGCGGGTCGTGCTGCTGTCGTCCCGGCCGGGCCGCGTGGTGCGCGAGTGGTCCACCGTGGACTGCGACGAGCCCGCTGTGATCGAGGACATCACGACCCACCTGCGAGAGGTGATCAGCGGTCATGCCGCAGCTTGACACGGACCTCGCGGCGGTCGGCGCCGGGCTGGACGCGCTCGACGCGCCGTCGGGCGAGCGGCGGCCGTCGTTCCGCAAGCGGTTCGTCCGCACCGCGGTGCCGCCGCTGATCGCGTTCGCCCTGCTGCTGGGCGTGTGGCAGGGGTTGTGGGCGCTGGCGTTCTGGCCGGAGTACCAGCTCCCCTCGCCCGCGGCGGTGTGGGCGGCGGTGGCGGAGGCCGTCCAGACCGGCCGGGCGTTCGAGGTGCTGTGGACCTCGGTGAGCCGCGCGGTGCTCGGGTTCCTCACCGCCGTGGTGATCGCCACACCGCTGGGGTTGCTGATCGCCAAGGTGCGGGTGGTGCGCGCGGCCATCGGGTCGTTGCTGACGGGCCTGCAGTCGCTGCCGTCGGTGGCGTGGGTGCCCGCGGGCATCCTGTGGTTCGGCGCGACGCCCGCGACCATCTACTTCGTCGTGCTGATGGGTTCGGTGCCGTCGATCGCGAACGGCCTGGTGTCGGGCGTCGACCAGATCCCGCCGCTGCTGCCGCGGGTCGGTCAGGCGCTGGGCGCGAGCCGGTTCGCGGCGGCGCGGCACATCCTGCTGCCCGCCGCGCTGCCCGGCTACCTGGCCGGGTTGAAGCAGGGGTGGGCGTTCTCCTGGCGGTCGCTGATGGCGGCGGAGATCATCGCCACGTCACCGCAGCTCGGCGAGGGGCTGGGGCAGTACCTGCACAACGGGTCGGCGTTGAACGACATCTCGATGGTGATCGCGGCGATCTTCCTGATCCTGCTGGTCGGCGTGGGGATCGAGCTGCTGGTGTTCCGGCCGTTGGAGCGGGCGGTGCTGCGGGCGCGCGGATTGACGGGCGCGCTGTGACCGCGTTGGTGGCCGTGGCGCACGGCAGCCGTGATCCGCGGTCGGCGGCCGTCGTGCACCAGTTGTTGGACGTGGTGCGGGCGTTGGCCCCGTCGTTGGACGTGCGCGGGTCGTTCCTGGACCTCTCGGTGCCGCTGCTGGGTGACGTGCTGCGCGGGGTGCACGCGGACGGTCACCGTTCGGCCGTGGTGGTGCCGTTGTTGTTGGGCAAGGCTTTCCACGCTCGGGTGGACGTGCCGGGTGCCGTGGCGGACACGCGGCTGCCGGGCTTGGCCGTGACGATCGCCGACGTGCTCGGACCGGACCCGCGGCTGGAGTCGGCCGCGCTGCGCCGCCTGGCCTCCGTGGGCGTCCGCTCCCGCGACCGCACGCTGGGCGTGGTGCTGGCCGGCGCGGGCTCGTCGCACGCCCCGGCCAACGCCCTGGTCTCGTCCATCGCCGCCCGCTGGGCCGCGGGCTCGGGCTGGGCGGGCGTCGAGGCCGCCTTCGCCGCCAGCGCGCAACCGGACGTGCCGACCGCCGTGGCCCGCCTGCGCGCCCGCGGCGCCCGCCGCATCGCCGTGGCGTCGTGGTTCCTGGCCCCGGGCTTCCTCCCGGACCGCGTCACCCGCCTGGCCGGCGACGACGCCGTCATCGCCCCACCCCTGGGCCCGGACCCCGAAGTCGCCGAACTGATCCTCCACCGCTACCACTCGGCCCTCACCACCCCCTTGGCCGCCTCCGCGTGAGTCCTACGTCCACGCCGCGAGAGTCCTACGTTCAGAGCACCTGAATTCAACGCTCGGGCATACCCGTCGGTATGCCCGAGCGTTGAACTCGGGGTGCGCGAACGTAGGACTCTCGCGTTCTGGACGTAGGACTCGCGGGTCAGGGGTGGTCGGTGTCCAGGGCGTGGACGAGGCGGTCCATGACGTGGAGGGTGGTGCGCAGGTCGGCCAGGTCCACCTGGGACGAGATGCGGTTGGTGAAGGCGTGTTGGGCCTGGGCCAGGCGGGAGACGGCGGCGTGGCCTGCGGTGGTCGGGCGGAGGAGCTTGGCCCGCTTGTGGGCCGGGTTGGGCAGGTACTCGGCCAGGCCCTTCTCCACCAGCAGGTCGGCGATGCGCTGGACGCTCTGCCGGGTCAGGCTCATCTCGCGGGCGATGCCGGACACCGGCAGCGGTTGCCGCAGCACGGCACCCAGCACCTGCCACCACGCGGCGGTCAGGCCGACCGGTTTCGTCATCACCTCCGCGGCCTCCAGGAAGCCGCCGTAGAGGCGGAACGTGCGCATGATGACCTCGGTCAGCACGTCACCCGCCTCCGTGCGCGGCTCGACCTCGTTCACGAGACCGCCGCGACGAGCTCGCCGAACCACGCCGGGTCGCCCGTCCGGTAGAGCCCGTACCACGCCTCCAGCACGGCCGGCTCGTACAGGTCCAGCTCCACGAAGATCTCCCGCGCGAACTCCAGCGCCGACGCCGCACCGGCCGTGATCAGCCCGTCCGCCCGCACCGCACGCTCGGAGCCGAACAGCGCCGCACCCGTGTAGCCCGGCACGGCCGCCAACTGCTCGACCGCGTTGCCACCGTGGGGTCGCGTGTTCAGCAGGCCCTCGGCGGCCAGGCCGATCGTCGCACCGCAGATCGCCGCCACCGGCACGCCCGCATCCAGCCACCGCCGCGCCGCCGCCGCGAACACCGCGTTCCCGCCGCTCTCCCACGTCGCCGCGCCGGGCAGGATCAGCATCGCGCTGTCCGCCGGGTCGACGTCGGCCAGCGCCAGGTCGGGCGTGATCCTCAGGCCGCCGAGGGACGTCACCGGGTCGAGCGTCGCGCCGACGGTCCGCACCCGGTACCGACCGGGCTCCTTCTGGTAGTCCGGGGTGTTGATCTGCGCGGTCGCGTAGCCGAACTCCCAGTCCGCCAGCGTGTCGTAGAGCGCGAGGTGCACGGTCTTCGTCGCCATGACAGCATCCTGTCATTTTGACAGGATGCTGTCAATCATGCCGGGATCGTAGAGTGCCGTCCATGGCAGACGAGCTGGTCCACTACGAGGTGCGGCGTGGCATCGCGACGATCACGCTGGACTCCCCCCACAACCGCAACGCCCTGTCCTCCCGGCTGCGCGCCGAGCTGACCGGGCACCTCCGGACCGCCACGGCCGACGACGCCGTGCGCGTGGTCGTGCTGAGCCACACCGGCCCGGTGTTCTGCTCCGGCATGGACCTCAAGGAGGCGGGCGGCGCGAGCGCCGACGAGCAGGGGGTCAACGAGTTCCCGGCGATCCTCGAGCAGCTCTGGACGAGCCCGAAGCCGGTGGTCGCCCGGCTGGCCGGCCCCGCGCGCGCGGGTGGTGTCGGCCTGGTGGCGGCGTGCGACATCGCGGTCGCGGTGGACACGGCCACGTTCGCGTTCAGCGAGGTCCGCATCGGCGTGGTGCCCGCGGTCATCTCGGTGACGGTGCTGCCCCGCCTGCTCCCCCGCGCCGCGCACGAGCTGTTCCTGACCGGCGAGACGTTCGCCGCCCCGCGCGCCGCGGCCATCGGCCTGATCAACTCGGCCGTGCCCGCCGACGACCTCGACGCCGAGGTCACCCGCTACACCGACATGCTCGCGCTGGGCGCGCCGAACGCCCTGGCCGCCACCAAGCGGATGCTCCGGGAACCCCGGTCCGCCGACCTGGGCGAGGTGTTCGCCGACATGCTGGCCCTGTCCGCGCGGCACTTCGGCGGCCCCGAGGGCCAGGAGGGCATCGCCGCGTTCGTGGCCAAGCGCAAGCCGTCGTGGGTGCCGGTCGACTAGCTAGCAGTGCCGAAGGCGGGGCATCAGGCGGTGCCCCGCCCCCACTGTCACTTCCGATCGAAGCTGCCGGACGCCGCTTCGGCCATGAACGCCTGGAACGCCCGCGCGGCGAAGAGCAAGGCCGGTCCGGTGGGAGCCTTGCTGTCCCGCACTGCCCTGCCCGCTTCGAGGCAAGCCAACTCGACGCACTGAGCGCCACCACCGCCGTTCGAACGACTGCTCTTCCTCCACCGTGCACCGGTCAGGCCGGTCGCTTCGATCCGCATCGTCTGCTCCTACTTCGCGTCGCAGTCAGTGATCCCGCGTTCCAGTATTGCCGCTGACTGGCGCTCGGACGCCGCCAGGTTCCAAGCCTGATCGAACGCTGCCACGTACGGCGCGGTGGCCTTGATGTAGTCCGGTCGCGTCAACGATTCGACGTACACGATCGTCTTCCCCGGTTCCACCCGTAGCAGGGTGAACGGGCAGCTCAGCGCAGGAACGATGCCGTTTGTAGCCGACCTGGGCAGCACGCGGAAGCGGACGTTCGGCATCGCGGCGACCTCGCGGAGGTGTTCGAGCTGTCGACGGAGCACATCCGACCCACCGTTCGAGCGGTACAACGCGTCCTCACCGAGCGCGATCCAGATCGCCGGACCGTCGGGCCGGATGACCCGGCGTCCGCGTTCGGCCCGTTCCTGAGCGAGATCGGCGACGTCGGCGGCCACCACGACAGGGGACATGGACAACACGTTGAAGGCGTACTCGGCGGTCTGGAGCAGGCCCGGGATCTCGTTGTAGACCATGCGGATCTCGGAGGCGCGACGTTCGAGCGAGATGTACTGCCTGGACGTGTTCGCGGTCTTCGCGGGCTTGGCGCGGCGTCGGGCTATCGCGGCGAGTGAGCGCAACTCCTCGGCCCGAGCCGACGAGACTCCGTATCGCTCGATCATCCAGTCGACGTCCTGCGGTCGCGGAGCGATGGAGCCCGTCTCGATCTTCGACAGCTTGCCGAGGTAGCCGCCCACGGCCCGATCCGCTTCGCCGAACTCCACCCGTGCCGCTTCTCGCAGCTCACGAGCCAACTCGCCGAACTGGAGCCGCGCGATAACCGGGTCGAAGTCGTCATCACCAACCATGCGCCGGAGTCTGCCGCAGCGACCCGGCGTAATGAGGCCACCTGATCGAGTGATTCAAACGGCAACTCAAACTTTCACCCGTTCGTCCGCCTCATAGATTGAGTTGCCGTCTTACTCTCGACACATGGACGACCTGCCGACCCCCGGCGAGACGCGGTACGTCCGGCTCTACGGCGAAGTGCGCGCGGTCGTGGTTCAACCGTTCGACGAGCGGTTGGTCCGGGAGCTTCGCGGGTGCGTCTCCGCGAGGGACACCGCGACCGGGGTCTACCGGAACTACTTCCCGCGCGAGCTGAAGACCTTCCCCACATGACAGGAGAGCTGCCCGAGATGGCGAAGCACAGCGGAAGCGGAGTCGACCACTCCTCGTTCATCAAGGTCTACGCCGGCGCGGAGTTCAGGTCGCACGTCAACGGCGACGGCGACTTCGAGCTGAACCTCGACGGCGTGGTCGACCTGGCACTCGCTCCCGACGCCGCGGCGAAGGTCCACGCGATGCTCGGGAAGGCGCTGCCGGAGCTGCGTGAACTCGCTGAGAGCGAACCCGTGGACTGAGTCAGTCCGGGTGGACGACGGTGAGGACGCGGTCGCCCAGCTCGGCGGTTCGGGCGACCGCGTCCGCCAGCACGGCCTCCACGTCGGCGTTCCCGCCCTCCCACACCAGCACGTGCTCGCCCTCGGGCAGCCACGACAGGTCGGTCAGGCAGTCGTACAGCGCGTCCAGGTTGTGCCCGAACCAGTCGGGGAAGCTCAACGCCTCCGCGATCGCCGCGATGGCCGCCTTCTTCGAGTGCGCGCCTCGCCGCACCACGTGCCGGTAGGTCATTTGCTCACGTCCACGACCACGAACGACTCGTAGTGGTCGCCGGTGTAGAACACCTCGTCGGACGACCCCGTCACGAGTCGCCGCGCCCCTCGGTCGTCGCTGCCCGGCGTCGGCACCGTGTACTCCCGGTAGTAGTCGGACGCCTTCGCGGGCAGCCGCTTCTCGCGGTTCTGGAACGTCACGCCGTCGTTGCGCGGGTACGGGAACGGCCCGCCCCGCTCGATCAGCTCCCACGTGTCCCGCACCTGCCCGGGCAGGCTCGACAGCGACTTGACCGGCAACCCGGAGTCCGCGCCCGGCACGCCCGACACCGCGGGCGGCGGGGGTGACGACGACGTGCCGGTGAGGTCCTTGGCGAAGTAGCCGACCACGACCAGCGCGATCAGGCCGAGCAGTGCGACGGAGAGCCGCCGGGCGGGAGTCACGGTCACAGAGCCTACGAAGGCTCGCCCGCCCCCACCTTCCGGGGCTGGGGGTCCTCGGTCGCCGGCGGCACCTTGGGCACGGGGTTGAACCTGGTCGAGGCGTTGTCCACGACCCGGTCGATCAGCCGGGCCAGGCCCAGCGACAACGGCAGCAGCACGCACATGAGCAGCGCGAACTGGAACGGGAACGCGAGCTGCGCCAACCACAGCTCCACGCCGTCCCACCACTGCTCGAACGCGTCCACCACACCGCCGAGCGTAGTCCCGTGACGCGCTTCACCGCACACGGATCACTACCAGTCGGTAAGTTGCCCGCATGTTCGCCGTCTACGCAGCCGAGCCGAGCCCGCAAGACCCGATCGCCGCCCTGCGCGTGGGCGACCGACCGGATCCCGAAGTACCGGAGGGCTGGGTGAAGGTGGCCGTGAGAGCGGCGAGCCTGAACATGCACGACCTGTGGACGCTGCGCGGCGTGGGCATCAAGCCGGAGCAGTTCCCGATGATCCTGGGCTGCGACGGCGCGGGCGTGCTGGAGGACGGCACGGAGGTCGTGCTGCACTCGGTGATCGGCGACCCGGACTGGTCCGGTGACGAGACGCTGGACCCGCGCCGCACGCTGCTCACCGAGAAGCACCAGGGCACGTTCGCCGACTACGTCGTCGTCCCGAAGCGCAACGCCCTGCCGAAGCCCGCGGGGCTGAGCTTCGCCGAGGCGGCGTGCATGGGCACGGCGTGGCTGACCGCCTACCGGATGCTGTTCGTGAACTCGGGCCTGCGGCCGGGGCAGACGATGCTGGTGCAGGGCGCGTCGGGCGGCGTCTCGACCGCGCTGGTGCAGCTGGGCCGGGCGGCGGGCTTCCGGGTGTGGGTGACCGGCCGCACCGAGGAGAAGCGGGCGTTGGCCGAGAGCCTGGGCGCGCACCAGGCGTTCGAGTCGGGCGCGCGCCTGCCCGAGCGGGTGGACGCGGTGTTCGAGACCGTCGGCAAGGCCACCTGGTCGCACTCGATGAAGGCCCTCAAGCCGGGCGGCACGCTGGTCATCTCGGGGGCGACCAGCGGTGACGCGTCGGCGGCCGAGCTGCCCCGGCTGTTCTTCCTGCAGCTGCGGGTCGTCGGCTCGACCATGGGCACGCGCGAGGAGCTGGGCGACCTGCTCTCGTTCTGCGACCTCACCGGCCTGCGCCCGCAGATCGGCGCGCGGTTGCCGTTCGAGCGGGTCGAGGAGGGCCTGCGCGCGATGCTCGACGGCGAGACCGCGGGCAAGATCGTCTTCACCCGGGACTGAGCTTCGTCAACCCGTACGGCCGCACAAAAAACACTCCCTCGAATGGTGCAATCGAACAAACCCGGTGCCGGTGGACCGGCGTACGGTTCGCCGCACACCAATCCACCGAGGGAGCTGGACCAATGACGGTGCAGGACGGCTTCGGTCGGGGCAGCGGCGTGTTCCGCCGCAAGCCGATCGAGCAGATCAGTGACGAGAAGACGGCGCTGACCCGGACCCTGGGGCTGTGGCAGCTCACCGCCATCGGCATCGGCGGCATCATCGGCGCGGGCATCTTCTCGCTGGCCGGGGCCGTGGCCAACAAGACCGCGGGCCCGGCCGTGCTGATCTCGTTCCTCGTCGCGGGCATCGCCAGTGCCGCCGCCGCGTTCTCCTACGCGGAGTTCGCGGGCCTGATCCCCAGGGCGGGCTCGGCCTACACCTACGGCTACGCCGTGCTGGGCGAGATCGTCGGCTGGTTCATCGGCTGGGACCTGCTGCTGGAGTACACCGCGATCGTGGCCGTGGTGGCGATCGGCATCAGCGGCTACTTCAACGAGCTGCTGAACCTGCTCGGCCTCGACCTGCCGGTGTGGATGCTCGGCGCGCCCGGCACCGAGACCGGTGACGTCGCGGCGGGCAGCTACAAGGTCAACCTGTTCGCCGTGCTGCTGTGCCTGCTGATCGCGTTCGTGCTCAACATGGGCATGAAGAACGCGGCCCGCTTCGAGACGACCCTGGTGTACCTGAAGGTCGCCGTGGTGCTGCTGGTGATCGTCGTCGGCGCGTTCCACATCAACACCGACAACTACAACCCGTTCTTCCCGTTCGGCATCTCCGGCGCGCTGACCGGCGCGGCGACGGTGTTCTTCGCGGTGTTCGGCTACGACGCCATGAGCACGGCCGCCGAGGAGTCCAAGGACTCCCAGAAGCACATGCCGAAGGCGATCATCTACTCGCTGGCCGTCTCGATGGTGCTGTACGTGCTGGCCTGCCTCGTGCTCACCGGCATGGTCAACTACAAGGACGTGGACGCGGAGAGCGCGTTCGCCTCGGCGTTCGCCGACATCGGCCTGCCGGCGCTGGGCATCATCATCTCCGTCGGTGCGGTGCTCGGCATCACCACGGTGCTGTTCACGTTCCTGATGGGCGCGGCCCGGGTCGGCTACTCGATGTCGCGCGACGGCCTGCTGCCGAAGTGGTTCGCCAAGACCCACCCGGTCAAGCACGTGCCGACGCGCACCACGTGGGTGCTCGGCATCGCGTCCGCCGTCATCGCCGGTTTCCTGCCCATCGCCGAGGCCGCCGAGCTGACCAACATCGGCATCCTGCTGGCGTTCGTGGTGGTCTGCGTCGCGGTGATCGTGCTGCGGTACAAGCAGCCGAACCTGCCGCGCACGTTCAAGACGCCGGGCATGCCGGTCGTGCCGATCATCGGCGTGGTGTTCTCGCTGTGGCTGATCACGTTCCTGGCCCCGGAGACCTGGCTGCGCTTCGGCGTGTGGTTCGTCATCGGGCTGGTCGTGTACTTCGGCTACAGCAGGCGGAAGTCAGTCCTCAACAACACCGAGGACTGAGCCGCACCACCCGTCGACCACGTCGGCGAGCACGGCCATCGGCAACGGCCCGCCGCCGAGCACGAGGTCGTGGAACGCCTTGATGTCGAAGCGGTCGCCCAGCCTCCGCTCCGCCTCGCCGCGCAGGCGCTGGATCTCCAGCCGCCCCACCATGTAGGACAGCGCCTGCGCGGGGTTCTCGATGTACCGGTCCACCTCGGAGAAGATGTCCACGTCCGGCATGACGGCGTTGGCGCGCAGGTAGTCCACGGCCTGCCGGCGGGTCCAGCGCATCGCGTGCAGCCCGGTGTCGACCACCAGCCGGGCGGCGCGCAGCGAGTCGCCGGACAGCATGCCCAGCCGGGCCAGGTCGTCGCTGTAGAGGCCCATCTCGTCGGCCAACCGCTCGGTGTAGAGCGCCCACCCCTCCAGGTAAGCCTCGATGGACGCGAACCGGCGCAGCAGCGGCAGGTCGTCGAGCCGCTGGGCCAGCGAGATCTGGAAGTGGTGGCCCGGCACGCCCTCGTGGAACGCGGTCGACTCGGCGCTGAACCGCTCGCGCAGCTCGGACCGGTAAGTGTTGACGTAGTAGGTGCCCGGCCGGGAGCCGTCCAGCGCGGGGTCGACGTAGTAGGCCAGCGGCGCGGTCGGCGCCTCCGCCTCCGGCACCGCCTCGACCGCGCACCGGGCCGGCGGCACCGTGCCGAACCACTGTCCTGCGACCTCCTCGGCGCGGGCGATGGTCGCCGCCGCCACCGCCACCATGTCCTCGGGGGCGTGCCAGCGCAGGTCCGGGTCGGCGAGCAGGCGGGCGCGCACGCCGGCCGCCCCGATCGGGCCGAACACCCGGCCGCCGATCTCCTCGTACTCCCGGTCCAGCTCCTCGACCAGGGCCAGGCCGATCCGGTGCAGCTCCTCGGGCGTGTGACCGGTCGTGGTGTACGTGCGGACCAGGTCCGCGTAGATCAGGTCGCCGTCGGGCAGCCAGCACAGGCCGGGCCGGTCCTCCCCGCGGCCGCGGCCGACCACCTCGGCGCGCAGGAAGTCGCGGTAGCGGGTGACGGCCGGGCGCACGGTCTCGTGCAGCAGCCGGGCGCACACCGCGGCGAACGGGGTGCCGTGCAGCGGAACGCCGAGCGGGTCGTCGGCTTCGGCGAGGTAGCGGTCGAGGCGGTGGACGGCGGCTTCCACGAGGTGTCCGAGCGGGCGGCGCGCGGAGTCCCGCTGTCTTCGGGTCAGCGCGTCGAGGTAGGCGGGCAGCGACGACAGCCGGGTCAGGTACGCCTTGCGCGCCTCGTCGCCGGACGGGCGGACCAGCGGTAACGCCGCCAGCAGCACGGCCAGCGGCGCGGTGAGCCCTTCGGCGTGGGTGTGCTCGACCAGGTGCGCGTCCAGGCGGTGCACCAGACCCCACGCCTGCTGCGCGACCACCGCACGCGTCACCGGGTCGTCGTCCCCGCCCCGCGCGCGCCGCGCGATGTCCTCGGCGCGGGAGCGCAGCACGCGTTCGCCCTCCGCGCTCGGGTCGGGCAACCGGTTGTCCCAGCCGGGGATGCCCAGCAACGTCGCCGTGACGGGGTCGGCGTCCAGGACCAGGGTCAACATCTCGTCGGCGAGCTCGCGCGCGGTGGTCACGCCGACATTCTGTGGTGCTACACCGGGGAAATGCGCGTGATGGCGACGGAAAGGGCTTGGCGCGCCTCGGCGGCCAACCGGGCCACCACCTCGGCCGCCGGGGCCGCTCGGACCAGCGCGTAGGTCTGCCCGGCCCACAACGACATCAGCTCGGGGTCGCCGGTCGCGCGCACCGGCTTGGTCAGGTGGTGCACCTCCGGGTACGCGGCGGGTGCCCGCTCCTGGTTCTCCACCAGGAACCTGTTCACCAGGCCGCGTGCCGGACGTCCGCTGAACGCCCTGGTCAACGCCGTGCGGCGGGTGCCCTCGGCGAGGGCTTGGCGGTGCGCGGCCGACGTGCCGGCCTCCGGCGTGGTCAGGAACGCGGTGCCGAGCTGCGCCGCGACCGCGCCCGCGGCGAGCACGGCGGCCACGTCCGCGCCGTGCACCAGCCCACCGGTCGCGATCAGCGGCAGGTCCACCTTCGCGCGCACCAGCCGCAACGCGGCCAGCACGCCGTACAGCTCACCGCCGCCGGGCGAGACGCCGTCGTCGGCGAACGTGCCGCGGTGCCCGCCCGCGTCGCTTCCCTGCACGCACAGCGCGTCCGCGCCGACCTGGGCCGCCTGCGCGGCTTCCTGCGGCGTCGTGACCGTGACGACGACCGTGGCACCCGCCGCGTGCAGCCGGTGCACGTCCTCCGGGTTGGGCAGGCCGAACGTGAACGAGACCACCGGAACGCGCAGCGCCATCACCAGTTCCAGCTTGGCCCCGTAGGAGTCGTCGTCCCAGCGCGGCTCGCCCGGCTCGGTCGGGGACTGCGCGGCGACGCGCTCGCGGTAGCCCGCCAGGTCGGTGGTGGAGCGGGGGCCGGGGACGAACAGGTTGACGCCGAACGGCCGGTCGGTGAGCGCGGTGGTCGCGGTGATCTGCTCGGCGACCGCCTCGACGGACAGGTAGCCGGCCGCCAGGAACCCGAGGCCGCCCGCCCGGCCGACCTCGGCCACGAGCGCGGGCGTGGACGCCCCACCGGCCATCGGCGCGGCGATGACGGGCACTTCGAGTCGGTCCAACATGGCGCCGACCCTAACCCGCGCGACCGCCGGACGGCGTGTTCCGAACGCTCGACTCGGGTGTTCCGGACGTAGGACGCACGCGTCCCGGACGTAGGACTCTCGCGAGAGTCCTACGTCCGGGAGCGGTGTGTCGTGACGTCGGGGCTTACGGCAGGGTGTCCAGGTGCGGCGCCACCGTGTTGGCGAACTGCCAGTTGTTGGTCGCGTCCCAGTTGATCGACCAGGTCATCGCGCCGCGGATGCCGGGCCAGGTCTGCGAGGGCTTGAACGAACCGCAGTTCGTGCCCTTGGCCAGGCAGTTCAACGCCGCGTTGACGTTCGCGGGCGACTGGTAGCCGCCGCCCGCGCCCGACGGCGAGGCGGGCAGGCCCAGACCCACCTGGTCGGGGCGCAGGCCGTTCTGCAACTGGATGCAGGCCAGCGCCACCAGGAAGTCCACCGTGCCCTGCGAGTAGACCTTCTGGTCGCAGCCGAGCATCGAGCCGGAGTTGTAGTACTGCATGTTGACGACGGTCAGGATGTCCTTCACGGCCAGCGCCAGCTTGAAGTACTCCTGCCCGGTGGACTGCATGTCGATGGTCTGCGGCGCCATCGCGATCACGGTGCCGCCGCCCGCGTGGATCGCGCGCAACGCCTGCGCCATGTAGGTGGCGTTGACGCCGTTCTCCAGGTCGATGTCCACGCCGTCGAACCCGTAGTTCGCGATCAGGGACTTCACGCTGTTGGCGAAGTTGGTCGCGGCGGTGGAGTTGCCGACGCTGATCGTGCCCTTCTCGCCGCCGACCGAGATGATCACCTTCTGGCCCCGGTTCTGCAGGGTGCGCACGTCGGCCTTGAACTGGGCGTCGGTGTAGCCGCCGAGCTTGCTCGACAACGTCGGGTCGAGCGCGAACGTGACCGCGCCCGGCGTGGTGGTGGCGTCGGCGAACGCGACGGCCACGATGTCGTACGTGGTGGGCACGTCGGCCAGCTTGAGCAGGCGCGAGCCGTTGTCGAAGTTGTGCCAGTAGCCGGTGAGCGCGTGCTTGGGCAGCGTCGGGTTCGGGTTGCCGGGCGTGGTGGTGGTGGTCGTCGTCGTCTTGGTGGTCGTCGTCGTGCTGGTGGTGGTGCTGGTGGTCGTGCTCGTCGGCGGGGTGCCGGGGCCGTCGAGGCTCACGTCGTCGGCGTAGAACGTCGGCTGGCCGTACCAGCCGTGCACGTAGATCGTGACGCTGGTGCTCGCGCCGGTGGTGAAGTCGATCGAGAGCTGGCTGAAGCCCGCCGAGCCCGGCGTCCAGGTGCTCTTGTCACCGCTGCCGGTGCCGCTCACGCCGAGGTAGACGTAGGTGCCCTGGACCCACGCGGACAGCTTGTAGGCGGTGTTGGCCTGCACGGAGATCGTCTGCGAGCAGCGCGCGTTGTCCTGGCCCGCGGGGGTGCCCGCCATGGCGTGCGTGCCGCTGCGCTTGGTCGTGGTCGCCGCGGTGGCCGCCGCGCTGCACGTCCACCCGCCCGTGCCGCCCTCGAACCCGGGGTTGGCGACCAGGTTGGCGGCCGACGCGCTGCCCACGACCACCAGGGTCAGGCCCGCGATGGCCAGCAGACCCGCCAGCACCGCGCCCAGTGCGCGTCTCGTCCTCGGAACCACGTCCACCTCCACGTTCTCGTCGGCGGCCAAGGCCCAGCACAGGTGACGTGGGCCACTCGAAAAATGGACTAGACCACTGGGTGTTGTCAAGGGTGTGAACAATGATCGGATGACGTTCACCGTTGATGACGCGATCCGGATCGCGCGGGCCGCCCACGACGGGCAGGTCGACAAGTCCGGCCAGCCCTACATCGGCCACCCGCTGCGGGTGATGGGGCGGGTGTCCGGCGAGCACGCGCGCATGGCGGCCGTGCTGCACGACGTCGTCGAGGACACCCCCGTCACGGCCGACGACCTGCTCGCCGCCGGGTGCCCGCCCGAGGTGGTCGCGACCGTCCTGGCGTTGACGCACCGTGACGGTGAGGCGCAGGAGGACTACCTCGCGCGGGTGCTCGCCGACCCGGTCGCGGTGGCCGTGAAGCGGGCCGACATCGCCGACAACACCTCACCGCCGCGACTGGCCCTGCTCGACACCGCCACCCAGGACCGGCTGCGCGCCAAGTACTCCCGGGCACTGGACGTCCTGGGCCGGTGACACGGCCTTCACGCCCTCGTGACACTTGCGGCGGAGATCACGTCGTATTTGGTCGCGCAAGGCTCTGACGTGCGGCATCATAGTAGGTGAACCGATACAGATGGACGACCGAAAGGCGACATGACCACCCTTCTGGAGACCGTTCGCACGTACTTCGCCACCCGGCGGCAGATCCGCAAGCGGGAAGCGGACCTGAACCGCGAGTTGGCCGCCTACGACACCCCGAGCGCTCGGATGGACATGGAAGCCATCCTCGCCCGGCACTCCAGCCACGAGGCGCGCGAGATCGAAGCGATCCTCCGCCGCCAGGCGCTCAGCACCACGCTGCGCAACCACGGCTGAGCCGCCACACCCCTTCGAGGGCCTTCAGGACAGGGGCGTCCTGAGGGCCCTTTCGTCATCCCGACTCGCCTTCCCACAGCGTGCCGAGCAGCTCGGCGGGCACGACCCGCACCGGGAACGGCAGCGTCGCGTCGAACGGCTTCTCGCCCCGCACCTCGGCCACCTGCTGGTAACGGCCCGCAGGGTCGAGTTCGAACACCGCCAGCACGGGCTCCTGCGGGTCGATCACCCAGTAGCTGATCACGCCCATTCGCTCGTAGGCGTTCTTCTTGATCGTGAGATCGCGAATACCCGTGCTCGGCGAGAGCACTTCCACCGCGAGCAACGGGGCGACGGGCAACAACTTGTCCGTGAAATCGACGTGGCGGCCGACGAGAACGTCCGGCTGCACCTCGGTCCTCCCGGACAGCCGCACGGCGAATGGGGCAGTCAGCACGGCCAGATCGTCCGGGCAGTGGGCGTCCAGGAGCGCACCGAGCTTCAAGACGATTCGCTGATGCCGGTACCCCGGTGCCGGGCTCACGAGCAGTTGCCCGTCGACGAGTTCGTAACGGCGCCCGTCATCAGGCATGTCCTCCAGGTCTTCGACCGTGTAGGAGTCGCCTTCGTGTTCGGCCATGACGGTCATGGTCCCCTCCTCCCGGTTGGCGCGCCAACCATGGCGGAGAAGACCTCCGAAACAGCGATCCGCGCCGAACGGTCACCCTAAGATGTGCCGATCGACGCGGATTGGGCCGGTGGTACTACTTCTTGCCCTTGTCCTTGCCGCCGGAGTCGTCGGTGGACAAAGCGGCGACGAAGGCTTCCTGGGGGACCTCGACCCGGCCCACCATCTTCATCCGCTTCTTGCCTTCCTTCTGCTTCTCCAGCAGCTTGCGCTTGCGGGTGATGTCACCGCCGTAGCACTTGGCGAGCACGTCCTTGCGGATGGCGCGGATCGTCTCGCGGGCGATCACGCGGGCGCCCACGGCGGCCTGGATCGGCACCTCGAACTGCTGCCGCGGGATCAGCTCGCGCAGCTTGCTGGCCATCTTCGTGCCGTAGCCGTACGCGTGGTCCTTGTGCACGATCGCGCTGAACGCGTCCACCGGCTCGCCCTGGAGCAGGATGTCCACCTTCACCAGGTCCGCGTCCTGCTCGCCCGACTCCTCGTAGTCCAGCGACGCGTAGCCGCGGGTGCGGGACTTCAGCGCGTCGAAGAAGTCGAAGATGATCTCGCCGAGCGGCATGGTGTAGCGCAGCTCGACGCGGTCCTCGGACAGGTAGTCCATGCCGCCGAGCTGGCCGCGCTTGGACTGGCACAGCTCCATGATCGCGCCGATGTACTCGCTGGGCGCGATGATCGTGCACTTGGTGATCGGCTCGTAGACCTCGGCGCGCTTGCCGTCGGGCCAGTCGGACGGGTTGGTCACCACGTGCTCGGTGCCGTCGTCCATCACCACGCGGTAGACCACGTTGGGCGCGGTGGAGATCAGGTCCAAGCCGAACTCGCGCTCCAGCCGGTCGCGGGTGATCTCCAGGTGCAGCAGGCCGAGGAAGCCGCACCGGAAGCCGAAGCCCAGGGCGGCCGACGTCTCCGGCTCGAACGTCAGCGCGGCGTCGTTGAGCTGGAGCTTCTCCAGCGCCTCGCGCAGCACCGGGTAGTCCGAACCGTCCACCGGGTACAGCCCGGAGTAGACCATGGGGCGCGGCTCGCGGTAGCCGGCCAGCGGCTCGGTCGCGCCGTGCTTCTCGGCCGTGACGGTGTCGCCGACCTTCGACTGGCGCACGTCCTTCACGCCGGTGATCAGGTAGCCCACCTCGCCGACGCCCAGGCCGACGCTCGGCTTCGGCTCGGGCGAGATGATGCCCACCTCGAGCAGCTCGTGGGTCGCGTTGGTCGACATCATCCGGATCCGCTGGCGCGGGGTGATCTTGCCGTCGACCACGCGGATGTAGGTGACCACGCCGCGGTAGGTGTCGTAGACCGAGTCGAAGATCATCGCGCGGGCGGGCGCGTCGGCGTCGCCGACCGGCGCGGGCACGCGCTTGACGACCTCGTCCAGCAGCGCGTCGACGCCGAGGCCGGTCTTGGCCGAGACCCGCAGCACCTCCTCGGGCTCGCAGCCCACGATGTGGGCGAGCTCCTTGGCGTACTTGTCCGGGTCCGCGGCGGGCAGGTCGATCTTGTTCAGCACCGGGATGATGGTGAGGTCGTTCTCCATCGCCAGGTACAGGTTGGCCAGCGTCTGCGCCTCGATGCCCTGCGCGGCGTCGACCAGCAGCACGGTGCCCTCGCACGCCTCCAGGGCGCGCGAGACCTCGTAGGTGAAGTCCACGTGACCCGGCGTGTCGATCATGTGCAGCACGTGGTCCTGGCCGTCGACCTGCCACGGCAGCCGCACGTTCTGCGCCTTGATCGTGATGCCGCGCTCGCGCTCGATGTCCATGCGGTCGAGGTACTGAGCGCGCATGGCCCTGGCGTCGACCACGCCGGTGAGCTGCAACATGCGATCGGCCAGGGTCGACTTGCCGTGGTCGATGTGCGCGATGATGCAGAAGTTCCGGATGAGCTCCGGAGGCGTGAACGTCTGGTCGGCGAACGTGGTCACTCAGGTTCCTCGCACACGAAGGACGGGGGATCGCCCCATCTTCTCACGTCACGGCGTCGTGGCGTTCCGCGCGTACGTGACCGGGACCATATGCTGCCCGCCGTGTACGCGAACGGTGAAGACGCCCGCCCCGTGAAGGGCGCGGTGCGCGAGGTCCACACGACCGCGGTGGCGGCCGCCCTGGAGTACTCGCCCGACCTGGACGGCCTGGCCGACCCGGGCGAGGTGGTCTGGGCCTGGGTCCCCTACGAGGAGGACCCGAGCCGCGGCAAGGACCGGCCCCTGCTGGTCGTCGGCCGCCACCGCCGGGCGCTGCTCGGCCTGATGCTGACCAGCCGGACCCCCGACCGGCACGAGGTGGACGACTGCCTGGACCTGGGCTCGGGCCGCTGGGACCGCGACGGCCGGCGCTCCTACGTGCGGCTGGACCGGGTGTTCGAGTTGGACGAGGACGACATCCGCCGTGAGGGCTCGGTGCTGGAGCCGGAGCGGTTCTCGCTGGTCGTGGACGCGCTGCGACGGCTCGGCTGGCGCTGACCGACTCCCCCGGGAGTGCTACCCGGGCTCGTCCGGGTAGCACTCCTGGGGGGACCTCGGGGCCATCCCGGATGCGGCCGGGTCGGTGCCGCGGCGACGCTGGGCTCATGGCGAACAACCTGATGAAGGCGCTGGACGCGGCGTTCGGGCACCCGCGCGGCAAGGTGGGCGAGCTGGGTGGCCGGGTCATGGCCGTGCTGAACGCGAAGGTGGAGGAGCACGTCACCGACGTGGCCGCGCCCACGCCCGAGGAGGTCGTGCTGGTGCTCGGCCCCGGTCCGGGCGTCGGGCTCAAGCTCGCCGGTGAACGGGCGCTCAAGGCGATCGGCGTCGACCCGTCGCAGGTGATGCTGGACGAGGCCCGCACGCGGTGCGCGGAGCTGATCGTGGCGGGCCGGGTCGAGCTGCGCGAGGGCGCGGCGACGCGGACCGGCCAGCCCGCGGACTCGGTGGACGTGGTGGTCTCGGTGAACAACCTCCAGCTGTGGGGCAACCGGCCGGCCGCGTTCCACGAGCTGGCCCGGGTGTTGCGGCCCGGCGGCAGGCTGGTCGTCTCGGTGCACCGGAGGGTGCTCGACACCTCGGAGTACGACCTGATCCGGGAGGCCGAAGCGGCCGGGTTCACCGAGGTGCGCACGTCGTTGCACCAGTACGGCGGCGTGGTCGGACCCGCGGTGCAGCTAGTGGCGCGCGTCCCGGCGTAGCGGGTGGTCGGCGGGCACCTCGACCAGCACGATCGGTCGGCCGTCGGGGTCGGCGACCCACAGCTCGTCCAGGCCCCACGGCTCGCGCCGGGCGGGGCGGACGACGTGCTCGGCGAGGTCTTCGGCGGCCCGCCGCAGGTCGCGCACCTGCAACCACAGCCGCGTGGCGTCGGTTGCCCGTTCGGCGGAGGTGCCCGAGACCTCCAGGAACCCCTGGCCGAGGAAGAACACCGTGCCGCCGGGAAACTCGCGGTAGACGGCCAGGCCCAGCACGTCCCGGTAGAACGCCGTGGTGCGCTCCGGGTCGCGGGAGCGCAGGAGGACGCGGCTGCTCAGGATCTCCACGACGTCCAGGCGATCACACGCGCAGCTCGAGCGCCATTCGGACGTGGTCGCCGTCGCGGCCGGTCTCGCGCCAGCCGTGGTCGGTGTAGAAGCGCCGCGCGCGGTGGTTCTCCGCGAACACGTCGAGGTGCGCGGTGGTGACGCCGAGGCCGCGCAGCTCGTCCATCGCCGCCTCGTGAAGCGAGTGACCGACGCCCCTGCCCCAGCACTGCGGCGCGACCTGGAGCTGCAACAGGTCGCCACCGGGCGTGACCAGGGCGAACCCGGCGAAGACGTGGTCCAGCTCGGCGCACAGCCACACCCGGTCGGGCTTGTCGAAGGCGTAGCCGGTGGCCCGCGCCGACCGCTCCCACTCGGCGAGCTCCGCCTCGGGCACGTGCCCCTCGTAGTAGCTGCGCCGGGCCTTGACGTACACGTCGACGAGCGGCCACTCGTCCTCCGCCGGCGGGCGCACGGTGATCGTCCCCATGCAGTCAGGGACGCGACGCCGCCGGTGAGGTTGTCCGGACCTCGTGCCGCGGCACGTCCGGCGCGAGGAACGCCAGCAGGCGCGCGGCTTCCCGCTCCACCTCGTCGGGCGCGGGCAGGCGGTGGAACGGCCGCAGTTCCAGCGTGGCGACCTCCTTGGTCCGGTCGAACCTCCAGTCACCCGCCGTGACGCCGTCGACCAGGAAGAACTGCGGCACGGGGCCGTGCGGGTCGTAGTTCTGCGCGCGCACGTCCGCGGTGACGACCCGGCGCCGGTCGGCGTGCGAGAGCAGCAGGTTGTCGAAGTCGTAGAGGAACCTAGGCGGCGCGGGCACGTCCTCGTCCGGCCGGGGCGCGTCGGGCAGGTCGAACAGCTCCTGGCCGTCCTCGTCGCGCAGCCGCAGCAGCGGCAGCCCCTCGACCACCTCGCGCAGCCTCGTGAGGCCGGACCAGGTCTGCACGTCCTTCACCGTCGCGGGCCCGAACGCGGCCAGGTAGCGCAGCACGAGGTCGTCCACCGACGGCTTGTCGACGACGGGCGCGCCCAGCCAGGTCTCCGCGCTGGTGTGCGCGATCGAGCCGCTGCGACCCCACACACCGCGCGGCGGCACCTGCACCAGCGGCACCAGGCACCGGATCGCGTAGGCCAGCGAGGACGGCGCGCGGTCGGGCCACTGCTCGTGCAGCAGCGCGCCGAGCTCCTTGTTCGTGCGCGGCTTCTCGGCCAGCAGGGCGCGCCCGGCGGCCACCACGGCGTCCACGTCCAGGCCGCGCATGTCCCGGCCGTGGGTGTAGTTGCGGAACAGGTCGCGTTCGAGCACGGGTTGGACGGCCGGGCGCAGCGCGAGCGCGTCCCGCGCGGTGACCAGGTGGATCGTCGACCTCATCACGGCGATGCGCACCAGCTCGCGGTTCACCAGCGGGTCCGCGGCCAGGTCGGGCGTGAAGCCGTCGATCCGCGACCACAGCCCCGTGTACCAGGTGTGCGGCGTCTGGGCCTGCAAGCCGACCAGGTGCGCGACGACCTCGGGCACGGTCGCGTCCGTGCGGGCGAGCAGGAACTGGCGGGCCAGGGTGGCCCGACCGAGGGCGCGACGGCTCAGAACCGGGGTCATGCGCCCACCGTAGGTCTCAATGCGGTCAGGTTCCGTCCTCGTCTCCGTCGCGACTTGCTCGTGTCCGCGAAAAAGTGATATCACTTTGCTAAGCAGGCGATATGACATCGAGGGGTGGAACATGGACGTCACGGATGTTGCGGTGCAGATGCCGGTCCCGGTGGTCCGGGAGAAGGAAGCACGCGCGCCCTCGGGGTGGGGCGTGCTCGCGGGCGTGGTGGTCGGGGCGCTGGCGAGCACGGCGCTGATCACGCTCGGTTCGATCCCGGGCGAGGACGGGCCCACCGTCCCGGCGATCGTGGCCGGCACCCTGCTGCTCGTCGTCACCGTCGTCGTGTCCGTGGGGCTGTTCACCGTCGCGCCGGGCGAGTCGCGGGTGCTCCAGTTCGCGGGCCGCTACACCGGCACCGTGCGCCAGGACGGCCTGCGCTGGGCGAACCCGTTCACCACCAAGGCGAAGGTGTCGACCCGGATCCGCAACCACGAGACCGCGACGCTGAAGGTCAACGACGCGGACGGCAACCCCATCGAGATCGCCGCCGTGGTGGTGTGGCAGGTCGAGGACACCGCGCGGGCGATGTTCGAGGTGGACGACTTCGTGCGGTTCGTCGGCATCCAGACCGAGACCGCCGTGCGGCACATCGCGACGAGCTACCCCTACGACAACCACGACGGCACCGGGTTGTCGTTGCGGGAGAACGCGGACGAGATCACCGAGACGCTGTCGGTGGAGATCGCGGCCCGGGTTCAGGCGGCCGGCGTGAAGGTGATCGAATCCCGACTCACGCACCTGGCCTACGCTCCGGAGATCGCGCACGCGATGTTGCAGCGCCAGCAGGCCGGCGCGGTGGTCGCGGCGCGGTCGCGGATCGTGGAGGGCGCCGTCGGCATGGTCCAGCTCGCGCTGGACCGGCTCGCCGAGGAGGACGTGGTGGAACTGGACGAGGAGCGCAAGGCGGCGATGGTGTCGAACCTGCTGGTCGTGCTCTGCGGAGACCGATCCACCCAACCCGTGGTCAACGCCGGGTCGCTGTACACCTGACGTGGCCGAGCGCAAGAGCGTCCTGCTGCGCCTCGACCCGGCGGTGCACGACGCGCTGACGAGGTGGGCGAACGACGAGCTGCGCAGCACCAACGCGCAGATCGAGTTCCTGCTGCGCCGCGCGCTCGCCGAAGCCGGGCGGCTGCCCACCGGGGCCGCCGCACCACCCAAGCGCGGCCGACCCCGCAAGGACGACGGGGAGAGCCGGGACGGATGACCGGACGCCGTCGGCGCGGACCACTCCCGCCGGCGGCGTTCCCCTGCGTAGATCAACTCGCGGCGGGCCGACGCCGGTGCGACTGTTGGCCAGGTGAGCGAGATGGACGCCCCGTACCCGCCGGGCACACCCGCGTGGGTCGACATGATGACCACCGACCGCGCCGCCACCATGGAGTTCTACGGCGGCCTGTTCGGCTGGGACTTCGAGGTCGGCGGCCCGGAGACCGGGCACTACACGATGGCGCTGGTGCGCGGGCGGCCCGTGGCCGGGTTCGGCGAGATGCCGTCGGACGCGATGTTCCCCGTGGTGTGGACGACCTACCTGGCCACCGACGACCTCGACGAGTCGCTCGAGGAGCTGAACGCCAACGGCGGCAAGGTGCTCGTACCCGAGTTCGACACCGGCGGACCGGGGCGCGGCGCGATCGCGGTCGACCCGTACGGCGCGGCGTTCGGGCTGTGGGAGGCGGGCACGCACATCGGCGCGTACGTGGTGAACGAACCCGGTTCGGTGGTGTGGAACGAGCTGGCCACCCGCGACCCGTTCGGCGCGGCCGAGTTCTACCAGCAGGTGTTCGGCGTGGGGCTGGACCCGTTGCCGGACTTCCCGTACACCCAGCTGCGGGTCGGGGGCCGCGCGGTGGCGGGCGTGTTCGGGATGGCCAACGAGATCCCCGCCGAGATCCCGCCGCACTGGATGACCTACTTCGCGGTGACCGACGCCGACGCGGCGGTCCGGCGGGTGCAGGAGCTGGGCGGCATCACGGTCGGCGACGTGGCCGAGTCGCGGTTCGGCCGGTTCACCACGGTCGGCGACCCGATGGGTGCGACGTTCCGGGTCATCCAACCGCCGCCTTCCACCCCAGACTGACCACCAGCGCCACCACGACGGTGAGGAACACCCGGCGCACGAACGCCGACCCGCGCCGCACGGCCAGCCGGGCGCCGAACACCGCGCCGGTGACGTTGCACAGGGCGAGCACCAGGCCCAAGCCCCACAACACCTTCCCCGCCGGGATGAAGTACAGCAGCGCGCCCAGGTTCGTGGCGACGTTCACGACCTTGGCCGTGGCCGAGGCGCGCAGGAACGCGAAGCCCACCAGGCCGACGAGCAAGAACACCAGGAACGCGCCCGTGCCCGGTCCCGCCAGGCCGTCGTAGAAGCCGATCACCGCGCCGCCGAGGGCCATCACGGCGATCTGCGCGAACCGCGTGAACCGCGGCGCCTCCGCCACGCCCAGCTCCGGCTTGCGCCACGTGTAGAGGCCAACCCCGACCAGCGCCACGAGCACCACGCCGTTGAGCACACCGGGCGCCAGCGCACCCGCGAACGCCGCGCCGCCCACCGCGCCCGCGAACGCCGCTCCCGCCATCGGCAGCGCCGAGGTCCAGTCGATCGCGGCCTGCCGCGAGTAGGTGCGCACGGCCGCCGCCGTGCCGACCACGGACGCGACCTTGTTGGTGGCCAGCGCGTACAGCGGCTGGCCGCCCGGCGCGATCAGCAGCAGCGCGGGCAACTGGATCAGCCCCCCGCCGCCCACCACGGCGTCGACCGCGCCCGCGAGGGCGGCGGCCAGGCAGAGGAACAGCAGGGCGGCGAGCGAGATGTGCCCGAAGCCGGGCCAGTCGAGTGCGGCGGTCACCCCCACATAAAACAAGACGAGCGTACTGCATTTCACTCCTTACCGGAGTGGGAGCGCTCCCAGAATGCGCCGTTCAGCCCTGTTGTGCGCAGGGTCACACAGGGAGGGTGATCCCGGTGCTCCCCGACCCACCTGGAGGTCCTCGGTGTTGAGATCCCGCAAGCGGACCACGGTGGCCGCGCTGGCCACGCTGGCCCTGTTGGTCACCGGCGCGCAGGCCGGCGGCGTGATGGAGCCGTCCGGACCGGGCTACCAGGACGCGCGGGCCCCGGTCGACCGCCGCGTCGACGACCTGCTCAAGCGGATGACGCTGGAGGAGAAGGTCGGCCAAATGACCCAGATCCGGCTGGGCAAGCTGCGCGGCAACTGCGAGTGGAACCCCGGTCCGCTGCGCGAGGACTGCATGAAGACCGTGCTGGAGGACGCGAAGGTCGGCTCGATCCTGTCCGGCGGCGGCGACGCGCCGGACCCGAACACGCCGCGGGCGTGGGCCGAGATGACCAACGCGATCCAGAAGTACGCGCTGGACCACAGCAGGCTGCGGATCCCGCTGATCTACGGCGCGGACGGCGTGCACGGGCACTCGAACGTGCTCAACGCCACCATGTTCCCGCACCAGATCGGCCTCGGCGCGACGTGGGACCCGGAGCTCCAGGAGAAGCTCGGGGCGTCCACCGGCCGGGCCATGCGCGCCACCGGCGTGTTCTGGAACTTCGCGCCGGTGTCCGACATCGCGCGTGACACCCGCTGGGGCCGCTACTACGAGACCTACAGCGAGGACCCGGTGCTGGCCGGCGCCCTGGCGGCGGCGAACGTGCGCGGGCAGCAGTCCGACCCGACCGACGGCACCGCCAGGCTCACCGCGACCGCCAAGCACTTCGCGGGCTACTCCGAGCCGTTCAACGGCCACGACCGCGCGCCCGCCCAGCTGCCGATCCGGTACCTCCAGGACACCGTGCTGCCCGCGTTCCAGCCGCAGTTCGACGCGGGCGTCGGCACCGTGATGATCAACTCCGGCGCGGTGAACGGCGTGCCCGCGCACGCGTCGAAGTACCTGCTGACCACGCAGTTGCGCGACCGGATGGGGTTCCGGGGCGTGGCGATCACCGACTGGGAGGACATCCGGTTCCTGGTCGACCGCTACCACGTGGCGGCGGACTACGAGGAGGCCATCGCGATGGCCGTCAACGCGGGCGTCGACATGGCGATGGAGCCGTCGGACGCGGCCGGGTTCACCTCGGGGCTGCTGGCGGGCGTGCGCAGCGGCGCGATCCCCGGCAAGCGGATCGACCAGGCCGTGCGGCGGGTCCTGAAGCTCAAGTTCGAGCTGGGGCTGTTCGAGAAGCCGTTCGTGGACGCGGCGAAGGCCGACGCGATCGTGAACGGCGCGGACCGGGAGCTGGCCCGGCGGGCGGCGGCGGAGAGCGCGGTGCTGCTGCGCAACGACGGCGTGCTGCCCCTGTCGACCGGCGCGCGCAAGCTCGTGGTCACCGGTGACGCGGCCGACTCGGTGGCCCGGCAGCTCGGCGGCTGGTCGGTCGGCTGGCAGGGCGTGCCCGGCTGGTCCCCCGTGCCGCCCGCGGTGACCGTGTTGCAGGGCATCAAGGCCGCCGCGCCGTCGGCGAACGTCGTGAGCGCCACCACTCGGGCCGACGCGGTGGCGCAGGCCGGTGACGCCGACGCGGTGGTCGTGGTGCTCGGTGAGGACCCGGGCGCGGAGGGCGAGGCGGACACCGAGGAGCCCGCGCTGACCACCGAGCAGCAGGGCCTGGTGGACGCGGTGCGCGCGACCGGCAAGCCGGTCGTGGTGGTGCTGCTCACCGGCCGGCCGCAGGTGCTGGGCGCGGTGGCGGACGCGCCGGCCCTGGTCGCGGGCTGGCTGCCCGGGTCGGAGGGCGGCAGCGCCATCGCCGACGTGCTGTTCGGCGCGGTGAACCCGAGCGGGAAGCTGCCGGTGTCGTGGCCGAAGGCCGTCGGCGACCAGCCGTTCTCCTACGACCAGCCGCGCGGCGCGAACACGGTGGCCGGTTCGGGGTACGACCCGGAGTTCGCGTTCGGGCACGGCCTGTCGTACACGACGTTCACCACGTCCGCGCCGACGCTGAAGTCCGCCGAGGTGCGGCGGGACGGCCAGGTGACGGTCTCGGTGACCGCGGCCAACACCGGTGGGCGTGACGGCACGCTCGTCGTGCCGGTGTACGTGCACCAGCCCGTGAGCAAGGTGCTGACGCCGGACAAGCGCCTGGTCGGCTTCACGCGCGTGGCGCTGAAGGCGGGCGAGTCGCGGGTGGTCGAGGTGGCGTTCGACGTGCGGCGGCTCGCGGTGACGGCGGGTGACATGGACGGCTCGGGCAAGCCCGAGGTGGCCAGGGGTGGCTACGAGGTCGTGGTCGGCGACGAGAGGGCTCGATTCACGGTGCGGTGAGCTGCCCTGATAACCTTCTGGGCCGTACCCGCGCGGCATTCCGCTGTGGAGGAAGACCGCCCCTTAGTGGGGCGGAGCCGGTGACAAGCGCGGTGCGACTCCGAGACCGAGGAAAAGGTGGCTTTCGCGTGGCGAACATCAAGTCCCAGATGAAGCGGATCAAGACGAACGAGAAGGCGCGCCTGCGCAACAAGGCCGTCAAGTCGTCCCTCAAGACCGCCATCCGCAAGTTCCGTGAGGCCGCCGAGGCCGGTGACAAGGAGAAGGCCACCGCGCTCGCGCAGGAGGCTTCCCGCAAGCTCGACAAGGCCGTCACCAAGGGCGTGATCCACGCCAACCAGGCCGCCAACAAGAAGTCGGCGCTGGCGCGGCGCGCCAACCAGATCTGATCTGGTCCTCACGCCGGAGTGCCGTCCACCCCTCGGGGTGGGCGGCACTTCTCGTTCGCTCGCGGGCCGGTCGCCGCCGACCAATCTCACCGCCCGCGACAGCCGGTCGGCGACGCCCGTCAGCCGCAGCCCGTCAGCGGCGGCCGTGGGCGGCGACGATCTTGAGGACGGCGCGTTCCAGGGCGTAGCCCGAGTCCGCGGCGACGCCCTTGACGTCGGCGTTCAGGTCGGCGACCACCGCCATCGCCGCCGCGAGCCCCCGGTCCTCCCAGCCGCGTGACTGGCCCTGGGCCTTCTTCACCTTCCACGGCGGCATGCCCAGTTCGCCCGCCAGCTTGAACGGGTCGCCCCGGCCCACCGCGGACACGCGCGCGATCGTGCGCACCGCGTCGGCCAGCGCGTCGGCGACCAGCACGTGCGGCACCCCGAGCTGCAACGCCCACCGCAACGCCTCCAGCGCGCCGGCCCGGTCGCCCATCACGGCCTTCTCCGCGACCGCGAACCCGGTCACCTCGGCCCGGCCGCGGTGGTAGCGGCGGACCGCTTCGGCGTCGACCTTGCCGCCGGTGTCGGCGACGAGCTGCGAAGCCGCCGCCGCCAACTCGCGCAGGTCCGACCCGATCGCCTCGATCAGGGCCGCCACGGCCTCCGGGTCGGCCTTGCCGCCGCCCGCCGCGCGAATCTCGTGGCGCACGAACGCTTCCCGGTCCGCCGCCTTGGTGATCTTGGGGCACTCGGTGACCGCGGCACCCGCCTTGCGCAGCAACCCGGGCAGGTCCTTGGCCGCCTTGCTGCGCCCGCCGCCACTGTGGACGACCACCAGCGTCACGCCGTCCGCCGGCGCCTTGGCGTAGGCGACGACCGCGTCGGCGATCTCCTTGCCGCACTCCTGCGCGGCCTCCAGCGCGACCACCCGCCCCTCGGCGAACAGCGACGGGCTCACCAGTTCCGCCAGCTCAGGCGGGGTGACATCGGTCACGCGGACGCGGGTCAGGTCGGCCTGCGGGTCGGCCTTCCGCGCCGTCGCCAACGCACCGCGCACCGCGCGCTCGACCAGCAACTCCTCCTCGCCGACGATCAGGTGCACGGCGTTGGGCGTGTCAGCGGGCGCATTCACGGGCGCGATCCTCCCACGCCCGCCGGGCGTCCGGATGGTGGACGTCTCTGGCTGAGGGTCGGGATCGTGACGTAAGTTGAGGGCACAACTGAATACCGCTCATCCAGAGGGGCAGAGGGATCGGCCCGAAGAAGCCCCGGCAACCCGTCGCACAGCGTCCGCTGGCGACCACGGTGCCAATTCCGACCCGCGACGCGCGGGAAAGATGAGGAGATACCTCGCGATGACTGCTGTCAGTGTGCCCCCGGCCACCACCTCCTTCGACCTCGGTCCTGCCCGCGCGCTGTCGTGTCGCGAGTGCGGT
Source organism: Actinosynnema sp. NPDC091369 (assembly GCF_044757065.1). Classification (NCBI taxonomy): domain Bacteria; kingdom Bacillati; phylum Actinomycetota; class Actinomycetes; order Pseudonocardiales; family Pseudonocardiaceae; genus Actinosynnema; species Actinosynnema sp. NPDC091369. The sequence goes on from NZ_JBIVUG010000006.1 coordinate 390,805, forward strand.
CACGAGACGCCGCTCGCTCCCGAGTACGCCTGTCTCGAGTGTTTCGGGCCGCTGGAAGTGGCCTACGACTTCGGCCGGGTCCGTCGCGAGGACATCGAGGCGGGCCCCCGGTCGATCTGGCGCTACCGCGGCCTGCTCCCCGTGCCGTCCACTGTCGAATCGCACCCCAACACCAACCCCGGCGGCACCCGCCTGGTCGAGGCCGACCGCCTCGCCAAGGCCCTGGGCGTGCGCAAGGTGTGGGTGAAGGACGACACCGGCAACCCCACCCACTCGTTCAAGGACCGCGTGGTCGGCGTCGCCCTCGCCGCCGCCCGCGAGCTCGGCTTCAAGGTCCTCGCCTGCCCGTCCACCGGCAACCTGGCCAACGCCGTCGCCGCCGCCGCGGCCCGCGCGGGCTGGCAGTCGGTGGTGCTCGTGCCGTCCACCCTGGAACAGGCGAAGATCCTCATGACCGCCGTCTACGGCGGCAACCTGATCACCGTCGACGGCAACTACGACGACGTGAACCGGCTGGCGCAGGAGCTGGCCGCCGAGCACGAGGACTGGGCGTTCGTCAACGTCAACGTCCGCCCCTACTACGCCGAGGGCTCCAAGACGCTCGGGTACGAGGTCGCCGAGCAGCTCGGCTGGCGGCTGCCCGACCAGATCGTGGTGCCGATCGCGTCCGGCTCCCAGCTGACCAAGGTCGACAAAGCCTTCCGCGAGCTGGGCGAGCTCGACCTGGTCGAGCAAACCCCGTACCGGGTGTTCGGCGCGCAGGCCACCGGCTGCTCCCCCGTCTCGGCCGCCTTCAAGGCGGGCCACGACGTGGTCTCCCCGGTCCGCCCGGACACCATCGCCCGGTCGCTGGCGATCGGCGCCCCCGCCGACGGCCCCTACGTGCTGGACGCCGTCCGCCGCACCAACGGCGCGATCGAGGACGTCACCGACGACGAGGTCGTCGAGGGCATCCGCCTGCTGGCCCGGACCGAGGGCATCTTCGCCGAGACGGCCGGCGGCGTCACCGTCGCGACCGCGAAGAAGCTCATCGAGACCGGCCGGCTGGACCCGGACGGCGAGACGGTGCTCCTCATCACCGGCGACGGCCTCAAGACCCTCGACGCCCTGGGCGACCGCGTGGGCCCGCGCGCCAACGTCCCGCCGTCGGCCGAGGCCGTCCTGAAGGCCCTCCAGGACTGACCCCGTCGCCGCCTGGTCGGCCGGACCGCGGTTCCGGCCGACCAGGCGACACAGCCCGGCTCATCCCGGCGGCGACCGTCCGAGCGCCGACCCACTCGGTCTCGCTCCACCTCCCGTCCCCGCTGTGCCCGTCACAGCGCTATCCCCGATGAGCGCAGCCACCCGGTGCGCGGGAACGCGGTCAGCTCCGGCAGGACGTGCGGGCCGACCGGTTCGGTGACCACGCGCCAGGCGGTGAGCAGCTGCGGCCACGAACCCAGCGCCTTCTCCTTGTTGTAGCGCTCGGCGTGCCACTCCTCCGGCGGTATGGCGAGGTCGTCGTCGAACAACGCGTCGGCGACCAGTCGGTACGCCGAGTCCGCCGACAGGACCTCCGCCAGTCCGATCACGGCGGTGGTGGTGGCCCTGGCGACGACGGCGCGTTCGCCGCCGGGCAGCTTCTCGCACACGTAGTAGGTGAAAGCGGGCCGCAGTTCGGTGCGCGGCCACGGTTGCGCGGTGTACCCGGGCTGCCACAGCACCCAGGCCACGGCCCGGTTGTCGCCTCGCGGCGACCAGCCGGAGTGCAATCGGATCCAGACGTCTTTCCTCATCGTTCTCCCCTTGTCCGTGGTGCGGAGGGCCGCCTCCCCTGCGGGCGACCCGCGGCCCGTCCGGGCCGGCCAGGACGGCCGTGTCGCCGTCCCGGTCGGTGCGCAGCACCAGCACGCCTTGGCTCGTCAACGCGTCGACCAGCACCCCGCTGGGATGGCCGTAGCGGTTGCCCGCGCCCACGCTCACCAGCGCGATGCGCGGCCGCACCGCCGCGAGGAACGCCGGTGACGAGTACCGCGACCCGTGGTGCGGCACCTTGAGCACGTCGGCCCGCAGGTCCACGTGCCCGCCGAGCAGGTCCGCCTGCCCGGCCAGCTCGATGTCGCCGGTCAGCAGCACCCGCCCGGCTGCGGTCGAGGCCCGCAGCACCAGCGACGCGTCGTTGACCGCCGTGTTAGTCCCGCCCACCGGGTCCACGCGCGGACCCAGCACGTCGAGCGCCAAGCCCGGCCAGCTCAGCCGCTGCCCGGCCCCCAGCTCGACCACGCGGACCCCGGCGGCCCGCGCTCGTTCCCTCACCTCCTCCCAGGCCCACTCCGGCTGCCGTGACGGCCCCACCGCCACCGCACCCACGCTCCGTTCCGCCATCACCGCGGCCAACCCGCCGACGTGGTCGGCGTGCAGGTGGCTGAGGACCACCAGCGGGATGCGCCGCACCCCCAGCCGGCGCAGGCACGACAGCACCGGCACCGGGTCCGGCCCCGTGTCCACCACCACCGCCCGGTCGCGCTCGGCGGTGGCCAGGACGACGGCGTCGCCCTGCCCGACGTCGCACGCCACGACCGACCAGCCGGGCACCGGCCAACCGGGCGAGACGACGTTCAGCGGCACGACCACCACCACCGCGCCGACCACGGCCGCCAGCACCAAAGCCCGCACCCGGCGAAGCCTGGTGATCACGTAGCCGAGCACCAGCACCCCGGCCAGCAACGCCCCGCCACCCCAACCGCCGGGCCAGCCCACCGCCGCACCCGGCACCGCCGCCGCGTGCCGCCCGACGGTGATCAACCAGCTCACCGCCGGACCGGCCACCTCGACGACCAGCCGGGCCGTCGGCTCGTGCACCTGTGCCAGCACGGCGGCCAGGACCCCGAGCACGGTGGCCGGCGCCACCACGGGGCCGGCCAGCAGGTTCGCCACCACCGCGACCAGGCTCACCTGGCCGTTGAGCCCGGCGACCAGCGGCGCGGTCGCCAGGTTCGCGGCTATCGGCACCGCCAACGCCTCGGCGAAGCCGACCGGCACACCCCGGTCCCTCATCCCGGCGGCCCACCTCGGCGCGAGCAGCACCAGTGCCGCCGTGGCCACCACCGACAGCGCGAACCCCGGTTCGGTGGCCAGCTCCGGGTCGTAGAGCACCAGCACCACCACCGCGGCCGCGAGCGCCGGCAACGCCGACCGCTCCCGTCCCAACACCAGCGCGAGCAACGCCACCGCACCCATCACCGCGGCCCGCAACACGCTGGGTTCCGGCCCCGCCAGCACCACGAACCCCACCAGCGCCGCCATCGCCCCCACCGCGCAACCACGGGGACCGACCCGCAGCAACCGCAGCAACAACAGGACCGCGCCGCACAGGATCGCCAGGTTCGCGCCGCTGACGGCGAGGACGTGAGCGAGACCAGCCGTGCGGAACTCCTCCACCACTCGCGGCGGGAGGGCGGAGGTGTCGCCGACGACGAGCGCGGGCAGCAACCCGGCCGGTTCGGGGTCGAGGGCGCTGCTCGCCTTCCGCAGCCCGGCACGCAAGTCCTCGGCGACCCGCTGCCACACGGGCGCTTCGGACACGTCCTGCGGAGGCCCACGAACCCGCAGCACCGCCACTGTCAGCTCACCACTCCGGGGAGGGACGAGGGTTCCGCGGGCGGTGACCTGTTGACCGGGCAGGAGGTCACGCCACCGAGCCGCCGGCGCCAGCACCGCGATCCGACCGCCCTCGTCGGCCGTGCCCCGGACCAACACCATGTCGACCCCACCCGCCCGTGAGCCGAACCCGCTGCTGCGCAACCCCTGCGGCCGGTCGTCGAGTTCGAAGTGGACAGTGGCGGCCACCCCACCGGCCGCCGCCACCCGCAACGGGTGGTGGACCGCCCCGTGCACTTGGGCCGCGATCCACCACGCCGCCACCAGCCCCGCGACCACAACCGCCACCGCTGCCGGCCGCCATGTGCGGAACGCCACCCCACCGACCACGGCCGCGACCACACCGACCACGAGCGCTGCCCACCACGTCACCAGCAGTCCGGCCAGTGCCGTCCCCCACACCACCAGTGCGGCGGGTACGAGGTGCGCGCGGGGATTCACAGCGTTGCCTCGGGAATGGTTGAGAGGACGAGTTCAGGGATTGGATTCATGAACCCACCCAGCGGGACTTCGACAGGGTGACGAGACGGGTTACGACGGCTCGTAGTGCGTGGCGGATGCGGGTGAGCAAGTTGTCGTGGGTGGAAAGGCTCACCGGTGTGAGGCATGGGCGGTTCGCGGGTCGCATGAGGACTCCAGGTGATTCGGGCAGTGGCGCGGTCAATGGAGGCTTGGCAACTGCCGTTCGAGGGGCGCGACGCCCATCAGCGGCGGATGGGACGCGGCTCGCGGTCGTGGGTGGCGGCGCGTTGTACCAGCTCGGTGTGCCCGCTCGGACAACGCGGCACAGCGTGGTCAGGTCCGCGACCTCCATCCGCGTCACGACGTCAAGAACAGGTCATCCGACCGGAGACGTGCGAGCTCGGAATCGGACGGAGGAAAGGCGGGTGGTGTCGGCTTGGGGTCAGAGGCGGACCAGGTCGCGGAGTTTGGCCAGTTTCGCGTCGCCGATGCCGTCGATCTCGCCCAGTTGGTCCAGGGAGGTGAAGGGGCCGCGTTTCTGCCGGCGGTCGATGATGCGTTGGGCTGTCACCGGGCCCACGCCCGGCAGGGTGTCCAGTTGCTCCTTGGTGGCGGTGTTGAGGTTCAGCGGTTCGGTGGTGGCGTCGGTCGCTTGCGGGATGGGGATGCCGACGGCCAGTTGTTCGCCGTCGATCACTTTGCGGGCCAGGTTGAGGGTGGTCAGGTCGGCTCCGGGATTGGCTCCGCCGGCGGCTCGGAGTGCGTCGGCGACCCTGGAGCCGTTCGGGACGGTGACCAGGCCGGGGGTGGGGACGAGGCCGACCACGTCGACGATCAGCTGTTCCTCGGTGCTCGTGACGGCGGCGGCCTCGGCGACGGGGAGCGCCGGCGGGGTTTCCGGCACGGGGCGCTGCCACCACAGGGCCAGGGCGACGGCCAGCGCCACGCCCGCCATGACGCCGGCCAGCAGGAGTCTGCGGCGGTGGGGCGCGGCGGGCTCGGGCAGCCAGCGGCGGAGCAGGTGGTGCAGTCGGTGCAGGGGGTTCGGCGGGTCGGCGCCGGCCGAGGAGACGAAGACCAGGGTCTCCGGGGCCGACGCGCGGTGCTTGCCCCGTTCCTGGGAGACGAGGGCCTTCAGGCGGGCGGTCGTGGTTTCCGGGTTCTTGTCGAACATGGGATCGACGTTAGGCCGGGTGGAGCAGGGGGTGGGGTGCGTGTTCGCGATCTGTGGACAACTGCCTGAATGATGGATAACGAGAGCTAGGACACTCCACCGGGCAGCACCACGACACCCAGCACGCCGGGACCCGTGTGCGCTCCGATCACCGCTCCGACCTCGGAAATCAGGCACCCGGTCGAGCCGGGGACGCGTTCGTCCAGCAACGTCGCCAGTTCCGCCGCCCGCTCCGGCGCGGCCAAGTGGTGGACAGCCAAGCCCACCGGCCCGGAACCCGCCGCCGACGCGGCCAGGTCGACCAGCCGGGCCACAGCCCGCCCCATCGTGCGCACCTTCTCCAGCGGCACGATCCGACCGTCGTCCACGTGCAACAACGGCTTCACGGCCAGCGCCGTGCCCACCAGCGCGGCAGCCGCCCCGATCCGCCCACCGCGCCGCAAGTGGTCGAGCGTCTCCACGCAGAAGAACATCCTGACCCGGCCCGCGGCAGCCACCGCGGCCTCCTCCGCGCACCGCGCGTCACCACCGGCGGCGCTCGCGGCCAGCGCGGCGAACCCCAGTCCCATGCCGGTGGCCCGCGAGTCGACCACCCTGATCCGGGCCGGGTCGACCTCCTCCGCGGCCAACCGCGCGGCTTCCCACGTGCCCGAGAGGTCCCGGGACAGGTGCACGGACACGATCTCCTCCGCGCCGTCGGCGAGCACGGACCGGTACACCTCGGCCAGCTCGCCCGGCGTCGGCCGGGACGTGGTCACCCGCCGGTGCTCCCCCAGCGCGGCGGCCAGCTCCGCCGGGCCGAAGTCCACCCCGTCCAACCTGCTGCGACCGTCCACGGCCACGTGCAGCGGCACGACCCGGACGCCGTGCCGCTCGGCGAACCCCTCGGGCAGGTACGCCGTCGAGTCGGTGACGATCGTGGTGGACACGAGTGCCGAGACTACGGCTCCGCCGCACCCGAGTGGCCGACCGCCACGGACCTGATCAGTTCCGCCATGGCCCGCCCGACCAGCTCGTGCCCTTCCCAACCCCAGTGCATGCCGTCGGGGTTGCCGCGCCGTGACCGAACGTGGTCGCCCACCAGCGGCGGCACGTCCAGCAGCGGCACGTCCACCCCGGCGGCCCACGAACGCAGCGCGCGCTCCGCCGCCGCACGCCCACTGTGAACACCGGCATAAGCAGCCGAGCAGTGCACCGAGGGAGTCATCCCGACCACCTTGATACCCGGCGCGAGCGCACGCACAGCACGCACCGAGTCGTCCAGGTAACGCACCGTCAACCGGGACGGCAACGCCACCGGGTACCCGCAGAACGCCCGTGAGAGCACCGGCTGCAACGTCCGGTACCCCGCCCGCGCCCGCCGCCGCAACCCGTCGGGCCGCAGGTAGCGCAACCCTTGCCGCAGGTAGGTCGGCAGCGGCGACGGCAGCGTGTCCATGTGCCCCACTGCCAGCACCACCACGTCGGTGCGCGGCAGCAACGACCACACCCTGGGGTCGCCGGTCAACGACCACCAGGCGTCACGGGCCGTCCAGCCGAACCCCGCCGCCAGCTCCGCGTGCCCGCCCAACGCCGACGCCGCCACGTTCGGCCACAACCGGGGGTTGTCGGCCGGCAACGGCCCCTGAGGACCGTGGAACGAGAGCGAATCGCCGAGGACGAGCAGTCTCACCGGGTGATTCCGGCGTTGTACGACGACAGCCGCCACCGGCCGTCGCCCTGCGGCCGGCGGGTGAACACCGTCCAGTGGCAGTTGCCGATGCCGCCCAGCAGCGCCCACCGGTCGACCGGCAGGTCCAGCAGACGCCCGGTCAGCGCGCTGATCAGGCCGCCGTGCGCACACAGCATGACCGTGCCGGTGAACTCCTCGTCCACCTCGGCCACCACGGCGAGCGCGCGCTCGGCGACCTCCACGCGCGTCTCGCCGTCCGGAGGCGCCAGGGTGCCGTCCACGCGCCACAGGTCCAGCGCGCCCGGCCACTCCACCTCGATCTCGGTCGAGGTCAGCCCCTGCCACTTGCCCAGGTGCGTCTCCCGCAGCCGTTCGTCGATGCGCAGGTCGACCCCGGTCGCATCGGTGAACACGGTCGCGGTGTCCCGGGCGCGGTGCAGGTCGGAGGCCACCACCAGCTCGGGCTCGAACCCGGCGAGCACCGGCACCGCGAACCGGGCCTGGTTCCACCCGGTCTCGGTCAGCGACGAGTCCAGGTGGCCCTGCATGCGGCCGGTCGCGTTGTAGTCGGTCTCACCGTGCCGCCACAGCACGAGCCGGTTCAGGGTCATGCCTCGGCGACCTCGTCGGCCGGGGGTCCGGCGTCGAACTCGATGCGCGGGCAGTCCTTCCACAGCCGCTCCAGGCCGTAGAAGGTGCGCTCCTCGACGTGCTGGACGTGCACGACCACGTCCACGAAGTCCAGCAGGACCCAACGACCCTCGCGCGCGCCCTCACGGCGGACCGGCTTGCGCCCGGCCTCGCGCAACTTCTCCTCAACGTTGTCCACGATCGCGCCGACCTGCCGCTCGTTCGGAGCGGAGGCGATCACGAAGCAGTCCGTGATCACCAGTTGGTCGGACACGTCGAGCACGATCACGTCGTGCGCTTTCTTGTCGGCTGCCGCGTTAGCGGCGACCAGCGCCAACCGTCGTGCCTCGTCGGTGGCTGCCACGTCACTCCTCATCACACCGGCGGGCGCCGTTACGCCCGCACGAGTCAATGAGGGTACCGGCGTCCGGGCTCAGTCCGGCATCGAGTAAAGCCGGCGCTTGCTGATGTACTGAACGACACCATCCGGCACGAGGTACCAGACGGGCAGTCCGGAGGCCGTCCGGTCGCGCACGGCGGTCGATGAAATGGCCATCGCCGGCACCTCTACCAGCGACACCGCGCCCGGAGGCAGGTGCGTGTCGACCAGCTCATAACCCGGTCGGGTGACGCCGATGAAGTGCGCGAGGCTGAACACGTCGTCCGCCCGCCGCCACGACAGGATCTGCTCCAGCGCGTCCGCGCCGGTGATGAAGAACAGGTCGGCGTCCGGGTGGGTGGCCTTGAGGTCGGTGAGGGTGTCGACGGTGTACGTCGGCCCCGGCCGGTCGATGTCGACCCGGCTGACCGAGAACCGGGGGTTGGAGGCGGTGGCGATGACCGTCATCAGGTAGCGGTCCTCGGCGGCGCTGACCTCGCGCTCGCTCTTCTGCCACGGCTGGCCGGTGGGCACGAACACGACTTCGTCCAGCTCGAAGCGGGCCTGGACCTCGCTCGCAGCCACCAGGTGGCCGTGGTGCACCGGGTCGAAGGTGCCACCCATGACGCCGATCCGCCGGTTCGACATGGGACGTGAGCCTAGTTCGGGTGGTGCGCGGGCGGCCGGTCGCTCCCCGAAAGGCCGCCCGCGCACTCGTCTCCCCGTCGCGGCCCTGGGGGAGTGGGCCGCATCCGCGGATCGCGCGACCCCACCCCGATCCCAGGGCCGCACAGAGGAGGAACGCGCACGTCACGCGGCCATGACGCGATTGGCGAAACTATTTTCTACAGCTGCGGCGCGAGCACCGAGCCGTCGGCCGAACGCACCAGGATCGCCTCCATCGGGCACGACTCGGCGGCGTCGATCACCGCGTCGTCCGGGTCGACGTCCGCCTTGACGGGCGTCGACGTGCCGCCTTCGAGCTGGAAATGGCCCGGGGCGATCGACGTGCACATGCCGGTGCCGAGGCACGCGCCCCGGTCGACCTCGACGGTCCACTCGCTCATCGGTCTACCACCTCACCAGTAGGCGTTCGGGGCCTCGCACCAGTCTGCCCTTCTTGAACACCACGTCCTCGGCCAACTCCAGGCGCGGGAACCTGGTGAGCAAGGTCGAGATGGACACCTGCAACTCCATCCTCGCCAAGGGCGCGCCGATGCAGTGGTGCACGCCGTGGCCGAACGCGAAGTGCGGGTTGTGCGGCCGGTGGAAGTCCAGCTCGTGCGGGTTCGGGAACACGGCCGGGTCGCGGTTGGCCACCAGACCGTCCACGAACACCGCCTCACCTGCGCGGATGGTCACCCCGGACAGCTCGACGTCGGCCGTGGCGATGCGGGGGAAGCCGGGCGCTCCGGACAGCTTCGTGATCCGCAGCAGCTCCTCCACCGCGGCGGGCACCAGCGACGGGTCGGCGCGCAGCTCGGCCAGCCGGTCCGGGTGGGTGAGCAGCTGGTGGACGAAGTTGCCGATCTCGCTGCCGGTCGTCTCGTGGCCCGCGATGAGCAGCGTGACGCCGAACGACACCAGCTCCTCCTCGGTGAGCCGGTCGTCGTTGTCGTGCGCGTGCACCAGCACCGTGAGCATGTCGTCGGCCGGGTTCCTGCGCTTGTCCTCGACCAGGTCGCGGATGTAGGCGCGCAGCGACGCCGCGGCGGCCTCGATCTCGGGCACGGTGAACGCGGTGATCGCGACCGCCGCGTCCGACCACTCGCGGAACTGCGCCCGGTCCGGCGCGGGCACGCCCAGCATCTCGCTGATGAGCGTGATGGCCACCGGCATGGCCAGCGCGTCCACCAGGTCGGCGGGCGGACCCTGCTCCTCCATCGCGTCCAGCAGGCCGTCCACGATCTCCTGGGCGCGCTCGCGCAGCTGCCCGGTGCGACGGGCGGTGAACGCCTTGGCCAGGATCCGGCGCAGCCGCGTGTGCTCCGGCGGGTCCATGCTCAGGATGGTGGTGATGCCCGGCACCTCGGGCATGGTCCGGGGCGGGTCGTAGTCGGCGTCCATCACCGGCGCGCGGCTGAACCTCGGGTCGGCCAGCACGACCTTCGCGTCGGCGTAGCGGGTCGCGAGCCAAGCCTCGCGGCCGTACGGCAGCCGCACCCTGGCCACCGGCTCGTCCCGTTGCAGCTCCAGGTAGGTCTCGTGCACGTCGAGGTCGTCGGGCTCGGGGAACGGGTACGGCCTGACCTGCATCGACACTCCCCCTGCCGGTGATCGTCACCACCGACAGTAGGCACCCGCCCCGGCCCGCGGGACGTGCTCCGCAACGCCGCTACGGCTTTCACCGGCGGCGCTGCGGAGCGGTCGTCGCTACAGCTGCGGCGCGAGCACCGAGCCGTCCGCCGAACGCACCAGGATCGCCTCCATCGGGCACGACTCCGCCGCGTCGACGACCGCCTCGTCCGGCTCGACGTCCGCCTTGACCGGCGTGGACGTGCCACCGTCGAGGCGGAAGTGGTCCGGCGCGATCGAGGTGCACATCCCGGTGCCCATGCACGCGCCGCGGTCGACCGAGATCGTCCACTCGCTCATCGGGTCACCACCTGACCGGCAGGGCCTGCGGACCGCGGATGAGCCGGCCCTTCTTGAACGTCACGTCGCCGTCCAGCCGCAGCTCCGGGAACCGCTGGAGCAGCGTGCCGATGGCCACTTGCAGCTCCATCCGGGCCAGGGGCGCGCCGATGCAGTGGTGCGCGCCGTGGCCGAACATGATGTGCGGGTTGTGCTCGCGGTGGAAGTCCACCTCGTGCGGGTTGGCGAACACCTCGGGGTCGCGGTTCGCCGTCACGTTGTTGACGAACACCGCCTCGCCCGGCTTGATCGTCACCCCGGACAGCTCCACCTCGGCGGTCGCGATCCGGGGGAAGCCCGCCGAGCCGCCCAGCGCGGTGAACCGCAGCAGCTCCTCGATCGCGGCGGGCACCAGCGACGGGTCGGCCCGCAGCTCGGCCAGCCGGTCCGGCATGCGCAGCAGCTGGAAGGCGAAGTTGCCGATCTGGTTCGCGGTGGTCTCGTGGCCCGCCACCAGCAGCGTCACCCCGAACGAGACCAGCTCCTCCTCGCTGAGCCGGTCTTCGTTGTCGCGGGCCGCGATGAGCACGGACAGCATGTCGTCGGCCGGTTCGGCGCGCTTGCGGGCGACCAGCTCGCCGATGTAGCCGCGCAGCGCCTCGTTGGCCTTGAGGATCTCCTCGTGGGTGAACGCGGTGATCGCCACCGCCGCCTCCGACCAGGCGCGGAACTGGCTCCGGTCGTCGAACGGCACGCCCAGCATCTCGCAGATGATCGTGATGGGCAGCGGCATGGCCAGCGCCTCGACCAGGTCGGCGGGCGGGCCCTGCTCCTCCATCGCGTCCAGCAGGCCGTCCACGATCTGCTGGGCGCGCTCGCGCAGCTGCTCGGTGCGCCGCGCGGTGAACCCCTTCGCGACCAGTTTGCGCAGCCGCGTGTGGTCCGGCGGGTCCATGCTCAGGATGTTCGTCTCGGTCGGCATCGTCGGCAGCGTGCGCGGCACGTCGGCGCCCGGCTCCATCACGGCCGCGCGGCTGAACCTCGGGTCCGCCAGGACGGTCTTGACGTCCTCGTACCGGGTGGCCAGCCACCCCTCGCCGCCGTAGGGCAGCCGCACCCGGGCCACCGGCTCGTCCCGCTGCAGCTCGAAGTACGTCGGGTTGATCTGCAAGTGGTCGAGCTCGGCGAACGGATAAGCCCTGGTCTCCATCTTCCACCCCCATGTAAGCATTCGCTTACATCCGACAGTAGGCAGAAGGTTACGGACCGTCAACCAGGATCGGTGTGCTCCAGCAGGACGGACGAAGCCCGGGTCACGAGGGCCGCCACGGTGGCCGCGTCCGCGTCGGCCAAGGGCTGCTTGCCGAACAAGCTGCGCAGCACGCCGATGCCCACCACCCACGCCAGCACGAGGTCCGCACGCAGCTCCGCGTCCTCAGCGTCCGTAAGGGACGACAGAGCGCGCGCGTACTCCTCCCCCAGTTGCCGCCGCACGACCTCCGCCGCCGAGTCGTGGTGGGACGACCGCAGCACCGCGTACAACGGGTGGTCCTCGGGCCTCGGCTTGTCCTCCATCATCCGCAGCAGCACGTTGCGCAGCAGGTGCTCGGCGGGCGAGTCCTCCAGCAGCTCACGGCTCTGCGTGGCGAGCACGGTCGCGAACAGGGCGTCCTTGCTGCCGTAGTAGCGGAACAGCAGGGCCTGGTTCACGCCCGCGAGGCGCGCGATGTCGCGCACCGTGGTGCGGTCGAACCCGCGCTCGCCGAACAGTTTCGTCGCGGCGTCCAGCAACGCCGCCTTGGTCGCGGCGGCGTCCCTGGGCCTGCTCACGACGTCGGCCGGACGTGCCCCTCGCCCCAGACCACCCACTTGGACGAGGTCAGCTCGGTCAGCCCCATCGGGCCGCGGGCGTGCAGCTTCTGGGTGGAGATGCCGATCTCCGCGCCCATGCCGAACTCGCCGCCGTCGGTGAACGCGGTCGAGGCGTTGACCATGACCGCCGCCGCGTCGACGCGCGCGGTGAACCGGCGCGCCGCGTTGAGGTCGCTGGTCACGATGGCCTCGGTGTGGCCGGAGCCGTGCTCGGCGATGTGCTCGATGGCCTCGTCGATCGAGCCGACCACGCGGGCGGCGATGTCCAGCGACAGGTACTCGGTGTCCCAGTCCTCGTCGGTGGCGGCCAGCACCCTCGGGTCGCGCGCGAACCGCTCGTCGCCGTGGATGGTGACGTCCTGCGCGTTCAGGGCGTCGGTGATGCGGGGCACGAACTCGTCCGCGATGTCGGCGTGCACCAGCAGCGACTCGGCCGCGTTGCACACGCTCGTGCGGCGGGTCTTGGAGTTGAGCACGATGCGCTGCGCCATGTCGAGGTCGGCGCTCGCGTCCACGTACACGTGCACGTTGCCCACGCCGGTCTCGATGGTCGGCACGGTGGCCTGCTGCACGACGGCGTTGATCAGGCCCGCGCCGCCGCGCGGGATGACCAGGTCGACCAGGCCGCGCGCGGTGATCAGGTGGGTGACCGAGGCGCGGTCGTGGCACGGCAGGAGCTGCACGGCGTCCGCGGGCAGGCCGGCGGTCTCCAGGGCGTCGCGCAGGATCGCGACCAGCGCGGTGTTGGAGTGCTCGGCGGTGGACGAGCCGCGCAGCAGGGCCGCGTTGCCGGACTTCAGCGCCAGGCCGGCCGCGTCGACGGTGACGTTCGGGCGCGCCTCGTAGACCATGCCGACCACGCCCATCGGGACGCGGACCTGCTTGAGCTCCAAGCCGTTCGGCAGGTTCGAGCCGCGCAGCACCTCGCCGATCGGGTCCGCGAGGCCGGCGACCGTCTCCAGGCCCTGGGCGACGCCGTCGATGCGCGCCTCGGTGAGCGCGAGGCGGTCCAGCAGGCCCTGGGTGAGGCCCGCGGAGCGACCGGCTTCGAGGTCCTTGGCGTTGGCTTCGAGCACCTCGGCGGCGCGGGTGCGCAGCGCGGCGGCCATCTCGTGCAGTGCGGCGTCCTTGCTCTGGCGGGTGGCGAGGACGAGCTCGTGGGCGGCGACACGGGCGCGCCGGGCCGCGGCGTGCACCTGTTCGCGCAGGTCATCAGTCACGTCGTCCAGCCTACGGTCACCCGGCCGCGGCTGTCGCCGAGGTTCCCGAGGAACGGACGGCCCGCCACGATCGGGTGAAGCTGCGGCCGGGACCGTCGCACAGGTGTCCGTCCTGTCGGGGCGGTCTGCCACTGTGTCGGCATGGACGACAGCGCGTTGCGGGAACTGGCCGAAGAGCGGCTGAGGGCTTTGGCGGGCCCTCAGGCGGTCCTGCGTGACGACCAGTGGACGGCCATCCGCGCGCTGGTGTCCGAACGGCGGCGGGCGCTGGTGGTGCAGCGCACGGGGTGGGGCAAGTCCGCCGTGTACTTCATCGCCACGGCGCTGCTGCGGTCCCTGGGCGAGGGGCCGACGGTGATCGTGTCGCCGTTGCTGGCGCTGATGCGCAACCAGGTCGACGCCGCCGCGCGGGCGGGGGTGCAGGCGGCGACGATCAACTCGGCCAACACCGACGAGTGGCAGGACGTGCAGGACCGGGTGGCGGCCGGCGAGGTGGACGTGCTGCTGGTCTCACCGGAGCGGCTGAACAACCCCGACTTCCGGGACACGGTGCTGCCGTCGTTGACCGCGTCGGCGGGGCTGCTGGTGGTGGACGAGGCGCACTGCATCTCCGACTGGGGCCACGACTTCCGGCCGGACTACCGGCGGCTGCGCACGTTGCTGACCGAGCTGCCGGCCGGCGTGCCGGTGCTCGCCACGACGGCCACGGCCAACAACCGGGTGGTGCGGGACGTGGCCGACCAGCTCGGGCTGGGCGCCGGCACGGACACGCTGGTGCTGCGCGGGCCGTTGGACCGGGAGAGCCTGCGGCTGTCGGCCGTGCGGCTGCCGACGGCGGAGGCCAGGCTGGGGTGGCTGGCCGAGCGGCTGGAGCGGCTGCCCGGCTCGGGGATCATCTACACGCTCACCGTGGCCTCGGCGGACGACGTGGCGGCGTTCCTGCGGGAACGGGGCTACGAGGTCGCGGCGTACTCGGGGCGCACCGACCCGGCCGAGCGCCAGCGCGCCGAGGAGGACCTGCTGGCGAACCGGGTCAAGGCGTTGGTGGCGACGTCGGCGCTGGGCATGGGGTTCGACAAGCCGGACCTGGGGTTCGTGGTGCACCTGGGCGCGCCGCCCTCCCCCATCGCCTACTACCAGCAGATCGGCCGTGCCGGGCGTGGCGTGGAGCGGGCCGAGGTGCTGCTGCTGCCCGGCCCGGAGGACAAGGACATCTGGGCGTACTTCGCGTCCCTGGCGTTCCCGCCGGAGCACGTGGTGCGGCAGGTGCTCGACGCGCTGCCGTCGGACCGGGCGATGTCGACGGCGGCGCTGGAGCCGGTGGTGGAGCTGTCGCGCACCCGGCTGGAAGTGGTGTTGAAGGTGCTGGACGTGGACGGCGCCGTGCGGCGGGTGCGCGGCGGGTGGGTGTCCACCGGGCAGCCGTGGTCCTACGACGCCGAGCGGTACGAGCGGATCGAGGCGGCGCGGCGGGTGGAGCGGCAGGCGGTGCTCGACTACCTGGCCACCGACGGCTGCCGCATGGAGTTCCTGTTGCGGCAGTTGGACGACCCGCACGCGGCGCCGTGCGGGCGGTGCGACAACTGCACCGGGGAGCGGCCCTCGGCAGAGGTGTCGGACGTGGCGGCGTCGGCGGCGCGGGAACGGCTGCTGCGGCCCGGGGTGGAGGTGGAGCCGCGCAAGATGTGGCCGACCGGGATGGCGGCGGCCGGCGTGTCGTTGTCCGGGAAGATCCCGCCGGGCGAGCTGGCGGCGACGGGGCGGGCGCTGGGTCGGTTGACCGACATCGGTTGGGGCAACCGGTTGCGGTCGTTGTTCGCGGGGGACGACCAGGAGATCCCCGAGGACGTGTTCGCCGCGTGCGTGAAGGTGCTGTCGGCGTGGGGGTGGGCGGAGCGGCCGGTGGGCGTGGTGACGGTCGGGTCGCGGACCAGGCCCGCGCTGGTGGGCAGTTTCGGGCGGCGGATCGCGGAGGTCGGCCGGCTGCCGCTGCTCGGGCAGGTGTGGCTGGGCGAGGCGGCGCGTCGGGCCAACAGCGCGCAGCGGCTCGCGGGGCTGGTGCGCGAGACGGACGTGCCGGACCTGTCCGGTGTGGACGGTCCGGTGCTGCTGGTGGACGACCGGGTCGACACCGGGTGGACGGTGACGGTCGCCGCGCGGCTGCTGAGGCGGGCGGGGGCGTCGGCGGTGCTGCCGTTCGCGTTGGCGGTGACGGCGTGACGGAGGAGGTGGGGGCGACGGGGTGAGACTGACGACGGAACGGTTGGTGCTGCGGCCTTTCACCGCGACCGACGCGCCGGTGCTCGCCGCGTACCGGTCGGACCCGGAGGTGGCCAGGTACCAGGGTTGGCAAGCGCCGTTCACCCTGGCGCAGGCCGAGGAGTTCGTGCGGGACGTCGCGACGGCCGACCCGACCGCGCCGGGCTGGTACCAGTTCGCGGTCGAGGCGGGCGGGGTGCTCGTCGGCGACGTCGGCGTGGGGCTGCACGAGAACCGGATGCAGGCCGACATCGGGTACACGCTCGCGGCCGGGCACCAGGGGCGCGGGTACGCGGCGGAAGCCGTGCGGCGGGTGCTGGCGTACCTGTTCGAGGTGCGCGGGCTGCACCGGGTGTCCGCCGAGTGCGACGCCCGCAACGTCCGGTCGGCACGGCTGTTGACCAGGCTCGGGTTCCGGCAGGAGGGGCACCGGGTGCAGAACACGTGGCTGAAGGGAGAGTGGACGGACGACTTGCTGTTCGGCCTGCTGGCCGCCGAGTGGCGGGCGAGGTCGTGACGGCGGTGGGCTCCGCGTTCGACACCTGATGGGTTGTGGCAGTTCGATCCGGTGTCGTTCGATCCGGCGTCGTCAGGCTTGGTGGAACGCGCGGGCGTGTGCGTTGGCGATGTCCCGGGCGGACGTATCGGGTCGAGACGTCACCGGACGGCGTCACGAGGTCGGTGGTGCAGGCCGGGTCGGGCCGGCGACCCAGTGCCGTGGGTGGGAATCCGGCGCACACCGAGGACGTGCGGCCGGCCCCGGCATCCGTACCGGTGCGGGCGGGAGTCCGCGAACGACACGGCGAGGTGCGCACGACCGGGTTCGGTGAGGGATCTACCGACTTCGGCTGCTTTGTGGTTGTGTCCACCCATGGCTGCCCTGGAGACCGAGACCCAGCACCGCCTGCCCGTCCGCAAGCTCGTCGCGGCGAGCATCGGGAACGCGATCGAGTGGTACGACTGGACCATCTACGCCACGTTCTCGATCTACTTCGCCACCCAGATCTTCCCCAAGGACAACCCGCGGCTCGCGTTGATCAACACGCTCGCGGCGTACGCGATCGCGTTCTTCTTCCGGCCGCTGGGCGGGTACCTGCTCGGGCGGTTCGCCGACCTGCGCGGGCGGCGGACGGCGATGTTGCTGACCATCATCCTGATGGCCGGTGGTTCGGTCGCCATCGGCCTGCTGCCGACCTACGCGCAGGTCGGGTGGTTGGCGCCGATCCTGCTGCTGCTGGCCCGCGTCGCACAGGGCCTGTCGCTGGGCGGTGAGGTCTCCAACGCCTCCGCCTACCTGGCGGAGATCGCACCGGCGCACCGGCGGGGGCGGTACTCGGCGTTCTTCTACATCTCCACGGGTGTCGCGGTGCTGGCCGCGTCGCTGCTCGGGTACGCGCTGGCCCGCACGCTCGACAAGGCCGAGCTGGCGTCGTACGGCTGGCGCATCCCGTTCCTGGTCGGCGGCGTGCTCGGCCTGGTCGGCCTGTGGATGCGGCGCAGCCTGGAGGAGACCGAGCAGTTCGAGCACAACAAGGCGAAGGCGCAGCAGCTCAAGCGCCCGCTGCTGCTGACGCTGCGAGAGCACCCCAAGGCGGTCGGGCGGCTCGTGGGCTTCACCATGCTGTCGACGCTGTGCTACTACACGTTCTTCAGCGCGCTGACGCCGTTCGCGGTGGCCAAGCGGGGTGCGGACGCCGGGGACGTGTTCCTCGCCCTGTCGATCGCGACGGGCCTGTTCATCCTGTTGCAGTACCCGATGGGCGCGCTGTCGGACCGGTTCGGCCGCAAGCCGCAACTGCTGGCCTGGTCGGCGGCGACGGCGGTGCTGGTGGTGCCGCTGTCCACGTTGATCGGGCCGGGCGTGGGCAACCTGCTGCTGGTGTTCTGCGTGGGGCTCGGCCTCTACACGGCCATGACGTCGATCGCACCCGCCGTGATGAGCGAGCTGTTCCCGACCGAGCTGCGCGCCCTGGGCATCGGCTCCTGGTACAACCTGACCGTGGCGCTGTTCGGCGGCACCGCACCGCTGGTGATCCAGTGGTTGCCGGGCAGCACGTTCTTCTTCTACGTCGCGGTCGGCGCGGCCGTCGCGTTCTTCGTGATCCTCTCGATGCCCGAGACGAAGGGCAGCGAGCTGCGCTAGTCCTCGGCGGTCAAGCGGGCCAGCGGCTCGCCGGGCAGGTCGCGCAGGGCGGTCAGCAGTGTCGTGCGGCGGGCCGGGCTGCGCTCGGCCAGGAAGGTGTCCTCCCCGCGCCGGATCGCGGCACGGGCGGCGCGCACTCGCTTGCGGCCCTCCGCAGTCGGTTCGATGATGCGCGCCCGGCGGTCGTCCGGGTCCGGCCGCCGGGACACCAGCCCTTCGGCCTCCCCGTCGTCGATGATCGCGCCTAAGCCCGCAGCGGCACCAGGTCGTCGGCGTGCACGACCTCTCGACGCTGCTCGGCCGGGAGGTCGCTGGTCTTGCGGCCGATCAGCGAGGGCAGCTCGGCCGCGTCGAACCCGACCACGCCGCGCGCCACCACGTGCCCGGACAGGTCGACCAGCTCCACGACGTCGCCGGCCTCGAACGCGCCCTCGACACCCGTGATGCCCGCCGCCAGCAACGACCGCCGCCGACCCACGACCGCGGCCACCGCGCCGTCGTCCAGCACCAGCCTGCCGGTCGCGTCGGCCGCGTGCCCGAGCCAGAACCGGCGCGCGGACAACCGCGGACCGGTCACCGCGAACGCCGTGCCGACGTCCGCCGTGCTCAACGCCCGCGCCGCGTCCGCCGCACCCGCCAGCAGCACGGGGATGCCCGCCGACGCCGCCAACCGGGCCGCGGCCAGCTTCGACGCCATGCCACCGGTGCCCAGCCCCGACGAGCCGACCGACCCCGCCCGCACACCGTCCACATCGGACGCGCCGGCCACCTCGGTGACGCGTTGCGCGCCCGGCCGGCGCGGATCGCCGTCGTAGAGCGCGTCCACGTCGGAGAGCAGGAACAACGCGTCCGCGCCGACCAGGTGCGCCACCAGCGCGGCCAACCGGTCGTTGTCGCCGAACCGGATCTCCTCGGTGGCCACCGTGTCGTTCTCGTTCACCACGGGCACCGCGCCCAGCGCCAGCAACCGGGAGAACGTGCGCTGCGCGTTGCGGTAGTGCGACCGCCGCACCACGTCGTCCGCGGTCAGCAGCACCTGCCCGACCGTCAGCGAGAACCGCCCGAACGAGTGCGCGTACGCGTGCGCCAATGCCAACTGCCCCACGCTCGCCGCCGCCTGCTGCGTGGCCAGGTCACGGGGCCGCCGCGTCACGCCCAGTGGCGCGAGACCGGCCGCGATGGCGCCTGACGACACCAGCACCACCTGGCTGCCCGCCGCGCACCGCGCCGCGACCGCGTCCACCAGCGCGTCCAGCCGCGACCGGTCCAGCCCGCCCGCGGCGGTGGTCAACGACGAGGACCCGACCTTCACCACGACCCGGGATGCCGCGGACACCGCCTGCCGGGCCGGCGACGCCGACACCGAACCGATCACTCGTCGTCGTCCTCTTCGAACTCGTCGTCGTACGTGCCGGGGATGCGGCGGGCCTTCTTCGCGGCCAACCGCTCCGACGCGCCGACGCGGTTGTTCGCCTCGAGCCGCACGTCCGTGCCGCGACCGCTCATGGTCATCGCGATGCCCGAGGGCGTCGACGGCTCCCAGTCGAACACCAGGTCGCCGATCGTGACCTGACAGCCCGGCTGGGCGCCCTTCTTGACCAGCGCGTCCTCGACGCCAAGGCGGGCGAGCCGGTCGGCCAGGTAGCCGACGGCCTCGTCGTTGTTGAAGTCGGTCTGCCGGATCCACCGCTCGGGCCGCTCGCCGCGCACGATGAAGCCGCCCTCGGTCTGCGGGTCCTCCACCACGGTGAAGCCCTGGTCGTCCACGGCCCTGGGCCGCAGCACGATCCGGGTCGACTCCTGCTTCGGCTTCGCCGCCCGGTACTCCTCCACCACGCGCGCCAGCGCGAACGTCAGCTCGCGCAGCCCTTCACGGCTGGCGGTGGACACCTCGAACACCGGCAGGCCGCGTGCCTCGATGTCCGGGCGCACCAGCTCGGCCAGGTCGCGGGCCTCCGGAATGTCGATCTTGTTCAGCACCACGACGCGCGGCCGTTCGGCCAGGTCGTCGGCCAGGGAGGGGGTGTACTTGGCCAGCTCCTCCTCCAGCGCGTCGATGTCCGACAGCGGGTCGCGGTCCGGCTCGTACGTGGCGCAGTCCACGACGTGCACCAGCACCGCGCAGCGCTCGATGTGCCGCAGGAAGTCCAGGCCGAGGCCCTTGCCCTCGGACGCGCCGGGGATCAGGCCCGGCACGTCGGCCATGGTGAAGATGGTCTCGCCGCCGGTGATCACGCCCAGGTTGGGCACCAGCGTGGTGAACGGGTAGTCGGCGATCTTCGGCTTGGCCGCGGACAGCACCGAGATCAGCGACGACTTGCCCGCCGACGGGAACCCCAGCAGGCCGACGTCGGCGACGGACTTCAGCTCCAGCACGAGGTCGTGCTGCTCGCCCGGCTCGCCCAGCAGCGCGAACCCGGGGGCCTTGCGCGCCTTGGACGCCAGCGAGGCGTTGCCGAGACCGCCGCGACCGCCCTGGGCCGCGATCAGCCGGGTGCCCTCGCCGACGAGGTCCGCGAGCACCTCGCCGTCCGGCGTCATCACGACCGTGCCGTCGGGCACGCGCAGTTCGAGGTCGGCGCCGTTCGCACCGTCGCGGTTGCCGCCCTGGCCGCCCTTGCCGCTGCCGGCGGCGGCGTTGGGGCGGAAGTGGAAGTCCAGGAGCGTGTGGACCTGGGAGTCGACGACCAGCACGACGTCGCCACCCTTGCCACCGTTGCCGCCGTCCGGGCCGCCCAGCGGCTTGAACTTCTCGCGGTGCACGGAGGCGACCCCGTTGCCCCCGTCCCCTGCGGCGACGTGGATGACGACCCGGTCGACAAAGCGGGACACGGGGATTTCCTCTCTAGCAGAAGCAACGAGGGGCGGGAGCCGGAATGCACCGGTCCCGCCCCTCGTCGGAGGTCGTTCCGTCTCGCCCGAGCTGCTTAGGCAGCAGCCTCGACCGGGACGATGTTCACGGTCTTGCGACCGCGCTTGGTGCCGAACTCGACCGCACCGGGCGCCAACGCGAACAGCGTGTCGTCCTTGCCGCGGCCGACGTTGACGCCGGGGTGGAACTTGGTGCCGCGCTGGCGGATCAGGATCTCGCCGGCCTTGACGACCTGACCGCCGAACCGCTTGACCCCGAGGTACTGGGGGTTCGAGTCACGGCCGTTGCGGGAGCTGGACGCACCCTTCTTGTGTGCCATGGCTAGTCAGATCCTCACTTACCGGTGATGCCGGTGACCTCGACGCGGGTCAACTTCTGGCGGTGACCCTGGCGCTTGTGGTAGCCGGTCTTGTTCTTGAACTTGTGGATGCGGATCTTGGGACCCTTGGTCTGCTCGACGACCTTGCCGGTCACCGCGAACTTCGCCAGCGCGTCGGCGTCGGAAGTGACGTCGGAGCCGTCCACAACGAGGAGCGGCGCCGCGAAGGTGATCTCGGTGTCCGGCTCGCCTTCGAGCTTCTCGACCTCGATGACGTCGCCGACAGCCACCTTGTACTGCTTGCCGCCGGTCTTGACGATCGCGTACATCGGGACGGAAGTCTCCTGCTACTCGACGGGACGGGATCGCGCGCGCCTCGGCTGCACTGCTAACGAGCGAGCTGGGCTTCACGCGACAGGGCCCACCGGATGGCGGGCCGCGTATCAGGTTACGTGGCGGTGCACGGCGTGGTCAAACCGGGGTCGGTGAACCGCGTTCGCCCTGGTCAGCGCCGTTGCGCCGAATTAGGCCCGGACACACCGAACCGCTGCTCGGCCAGGCCGGGCAGCGGTTCGGGTGTGCGACATCCCCGGGTCAGCTCTCCTTGACGCCGTCCAGCGGCGGGCCGGCGGGCCGGGAGGCGGCACGGCGGGCCGTGCGGCGACGCGTGGTCACCGCGGGCGCGCTCGGCTCGACGTGGCCGTTGACCGGCTGCTCGGTGACCTGGGCGGGCGGCACGACGCTCGTCCGGGTGACGGGCGGGGTCTCCACCGGCGCCACCGCGACGGGCGGGGTGACGGGCTCGGGCACCATGGCGGGCTTGGTCACCCGCCGGCGGGTGCGGCCGGTCGTGACGGGCGCGTCGGCGGGTGCCGACGGGGCCTCGGCGGGCTGCTCCGCGGCCTCCGCGGCGACCGGCGCGGGAGCGTCCTGCCCGGTGACCGGCTGCTCGGCGACGGGCTGCTCGGCGACCGGCCTCTCGACGACGGGCGGCGCGGCGACGGGCTGCTCGGCGACAGGCTGCTCAGGAGCGGCCTGCTCGACCACCGGCTGCTCGACCTCGGGCTGCTCGGGGGCCGTCGACGGCACGGCCTCCTCGTCGCCGTGCTTGACGACGGCACCGGCCTCGCGGCGGGCCCGGCGGCGCTGGCGGCGGTCGCGCTTCGGGGTCTCCGGCGCGGCCTCCTCCTCCACCACGGCGGACACCGGCTCGACCGAAGTCGACTGCTCGGCGATCGCCTCGGGCTCCTCGGTCGGCTCCACGGTCTGCTCGGCCACCGGCTCCGGCACGTCCGCGTGCTTGGCGCGGCGCGACTTGCGGCTACTCCCCTGCTGCTGTTGCTGCTGGGACTGGCCACCGCCGTTGCCGTTGCCGTTGCCGTGCGAGTGCATGGACTCGGTCGTCACGACCAGGCCACGCCCGCGGCAGTGCTCGCAGGTGGTGGAGAACGCCTCCAGCAGGCCCGTGCCGACCCGCTTGCGGGTCATCTGCACCAGGCCCAGCGACGTCACCTCCGCCACCTGGTGGCGGGTGCGGTCGCGGCCGAGGCACTCGGTCAGCCGGCGCAGCACCAGGTCGCGGTTCGACTCCAGCACCATGTCGATGAAGTCGATCACGATGATGCCGCCGATGTCGCGCAACCGGAGCTGGCGGACGATCTCCTCGGCCGCCTCCAGGTTGTTCCGGGTCACCGTCTCTTCGAGGTTTCCACCCGATCCGGTGAACTTGCCGGTGTTGACGTCGATGACCGTCATCGCCTCGGTGCGGTCGATGACCAGGTAGCCGCCCGACGGCAGCCAGACCTTGCGGTCCAGCGCCTTGAGCAGCTGCTCGTCGATGCGGTACTCGGTGAACGCGTCGCTGTTGCCCACGTGCTTGCGCAGCCGTTCCTGGAGGTCCGGCGCGACGTGCCGCACGTAGCCGTCGATGGTCTCCCAGGCGTCGGAGCCCTGGACGACGAGCGTGGAGAAGTCCTCGGTGAACAGGTCGCGCACGACCTTCACCAGCAGGTCCGGCTCTTCGTACAGCAGCTGCGGTGCCTGCGCCTTGGGCGCGTCGGCCTTCTCCTTGATGACCTGCCACTGCGCCTGGAGGCGGGTGACGTCGCGGGCCAGCTCCTCCTCGGCGATGCCCTCCGAGGCGGTGCGGATGATGACGCCCGCGTCCTCGGGGACGACGCGCTTGAGGATGTCCTTGAGGCGCTTGCGCTCGTTGTCGGGCAGCTTGCGGCTGATGCCGGTCGCGCCACCACCGGGCACGTAGACCAGGAAGCGGCCGGGCAGGCTGATCTGGGTGGTCAGCCGGGCGCCCTTGTGGCCCACCGGGTCCTTGGTGACCTGCACGAGCACGCTGTCACCGGTCGACAGGGCCTGCTCGATCTTGCGGGCCTTGCCCTCCAGGCCGGCCGCGTCCCAGTCGACCTCGCCCGCGTACAGCACCGCGTTGCGGCCGCGGCCGATGTCGATGAACGCCGCCTCCATCGAGGGCAGCACGTTCTGCACCCGGCCGAGGTAGACGTTGCCGACCAGCGAACCGCTGCCCGACGAGGTCACGAAGTGCTCGACCAGGACGCCGTCCTCCAGCACGCCGATCTGCGTGCGGTCGCCGCGCTCGCGCACCACCATCGTGCGCTCCACGGCCTCGCGGCGGGCCAGGAACTCGGCCTCGGACAGCACGGGGGCGCGGCGGCGACCGGCCTCGCGGCCGTCACGGCGGCGCTGGCGCTTGGCCTCCAGCCGGGTCGACCCGCGGACGCTGCGCACCTCGCTCTGCGCGGCCTCGGAGTCGGCCTTGTCGTCACGGGCGTCACGAGCGGGCTCGCGGACGTGGACGACCGTGTTCGGCGGGTCGTCCTCGCTCGGCGCGGCCTCTTCCTCGGCGCCGGTCTTGCGGCGGCGGCGACGCCGGCGGCGACGGCTGCCCGCGCCCTCCTCGTCGGCCGACGCCTCGTCGGCGGGCTCGGCCTCGGCCTCGGCGGCCTCGGCCTGCTCCTCGCCGTGCTCGTCGTCGCCGTTGTCCTCGCCGACGCCCTTGCCGCGACCGCGACCACGCCGACCACGACGGCGGCGGCGGCGGCCTTCGCCCTCGTCGCCGGCGTCGTCGGCGGCTGCGTGCTCGTCGGTGTCGTCCTCGACGTCGTCGAGGTCGTCGTCCCGGCTGACCGGGGCGTCCTTGAGCGGCTGGGCCTTGACCACCGGGGTCGGCGGCAGGAACACCGCGGACGGCGGGGCGAACAGCGGCACCAGCGGCGCGACCTCGCGGGCCACCGCCACCGGTTCCTCGGTCTGCTCGTCCACCTCACCGGTGACGATGTCGTCCCAGCCCAGCAGGCTCTCGGCGACCTTGAGCGCGAGGTCTCGGCTCACGCTCGACTGCGCGCCCTTCACCGTCTCGCCCAGGTCGGCGAGGGCGGCCACCACGTCCTTGCTGCTCGCGCCGAGCAGCTTGGCCAGCGCGTGCACCCGCAGCTTGGCGGGCAGATCCGCCAGATCGGGGTGTGCGGATGTGGCGTTACCCCCGCCGGCGGCGCCGGCAGGCTTTTCCGTGTTCGACAATGCAGCTCCTCCGCCCCCGGGCGCGTCCCAACCGACGCGGCCGCGCAGGGGCCTCTCTTGTCCACTCACCGCCGCGGCTGGCGGCGGGAATCCTTGCCTCGCGCTGTGGCGCCCACCCGTGGGGCACGCGGCACAGCAGGTCCCGATACTGCTACGACGACGCCGTCAGCGACGCTGACGTTCACCGCCCGGTCAGACCTCCGCCGCCCTGTCCAGGGCAAGCGGGTCGACCAGGCCGCCTTCGTCGTCCAGCCGCCCCTGCGCCATCCGGGTCGCCTTCGCGGGGACCGGCGGAACCAGGTCGGCGACGACTCGGAGCGCACTCAGCACGTCGTCGGGCCTCACGGTAGGGGTTGTCTGCCGTACGACCGTCATGAGTATCCCACACGGCTGTGACAAATCTCGTGCATCGTGTCCGGCGTCGCTCGAATGCGCCCCCGCCGCGGGCCCCACCTCGGCCGACACGATGGCCGGCCGCACGTCCACGATCTTCTTCCCGTCCTTGGTCAGGCGCTCGACCTGCACGGATTCCGCCGCCATCAGCGCGGTCACCGCTTCGGTCAGCTCTTCGGGCGACACGCCGGGGAGCTCGACCCGCCACGAGCTGGCCTCGATCCGCTCGGGCAGCGTGCCGCCGGCGGACTGGACGACCTCCAGCACGTCGAGACCGGGCGGCAGCACGGCGTCGAGCGCGGTCCGCAGCGCGTCCGGGTCGACCCGGTCCACGACGGACACCTCCACGTACTCGGCCTCGCTCGCCACGCCCGTGGGCGCCGCACCCACCCATGACACCTTCGGGTGAGGGCTGAAGCCCTGGGAATAAGCCATCGGAACGCCCGCACGACGCAGCGCGCGCTCGAACGTGCGCGCGATGTCACGATGTGACGTGAACCGCAGCCGACCGCGTTTGGCGTAGCGCAGTCGGAGCTTCTGCACAGGTGCGGCCGACGGGTTGGGCTGCTGCTGGCGGCTCAGAGCTACTCCCCTTGGGTGCCTGGTGGCCCGTGACGGGGTCGAGCACCCCAACGGTCCACGCTCCTACTCCACGAGGACGGTACCTTGGACCTGTTCGGCACCGTTGCGCTTGTCTGCTCCGCCGGGTCTGGCTACGGTCCGGCAGCAGCAGTCCGATCGACGGCTCGCCCCGACGTCGGACCGACGGCTCCCCCGTCACCGGTCCAGCCCTGGAGGTCCCCCGTGCCTCTGCACCGCCGCGTCCAAGCGGTCGCGGTCAGCGCGGCGCTGCTCGCGACCGGCTGCTTCTCGGCGACCGCCACCGCGGCCGAGACCGCCGGCGCCGCTCCCGCGGTCGACTGCGTCCAGCCGGGTCCGACGCTGCGCTACCTGGTCGTGTTCGACCCGGGCACCAGCGCTCCGCTGGCCGACGCCCAGATCGCCGCCGCGTGCGGCACGACCGCGCACTACTACCCGCAGATCGCCGTGGCCGTGGCCGTCTCGCCCGATCCCCGGTTCGGGCGGCGCATCGGCGCGCACCGGGCGTACAGCGCGCAGGCCGACGGCCTGTCCAAGCTCAACGGCGCGCCGGCCCGGCAGACGAAGAAGGACGACGAGGTCACCGCGGCCCGTCCCGCGGACGGCACGGCGGACCGCACGGCCGAGCAGTGGGACATGGACCTGATCCGGGCGGCCGAGGCGCACGCCGTCAGCACCGGCAGCCGTGACGTGGTGGTGGGCGTGCTCGACTCGGGCATCGACCCGACCCACCCCGACCTGGTCGGCGCGCTGGACCCGGCGCTGTCGGCCGGCTGCACGACCGGCGTGGCCGACCCGTCCCCCGCCGCGTGGGCGCCGACGACGTCCGGGCACGGCACGCACGTGGCGGGCACGATCGCGGCGGCCGACGACGGCCGCGGCACGACGGGCGTGGCGCCGGGCGTGCGGATCGCGTCGGTGAAGGTCGTGGACGACGCCGGGTTCATCTACCCCGAGTACGCGGTGTGCGGGTTCATGTGGGCCGCCGAACGGGGCATGACCATCACCAACAACAGCTACTTCATCGACCCGTGGGTGTTCACCTGCCAGGACGAGCAGGGCCAGTCCGTGGTCTACGAGGCGGTCCGGCGGGCCGTCGAGCACGCGTCCGGGCGCGGCGTGCTGACGGTGGCGGCGACGGGCAACGCGGCGGCCGACCTGACCAAGCCGGGCCGGGACGCGATGAGCCCGACCAACGCCGCGCCGGAGGACGTCAAGCCGCGGCCGGTGGACAGCACGTGCCTGGTGCTGCCGGCGCAGTTGCGCAACGTCGTGGCGGTGTCGTCGGTGGGTGCGGACCGGGTGAAGGCCGGGTACAGCTCCTACGGGCTGGGCGCGGTGGACGTGGCCGCGCCGGGCGGCGACCGCAGGCAGGCGCCGGACGACGGGCAGGGCGGCTGCGTGCTGTCGACCGTGCCGGCCGCCGGGTACGACTACTCCTGCGGCACGTCGATGGCCGCGCCGCACGTGTCCGGGGTGGCGGCGCTGCTGGCGTCCACGCACCCCGGCGCGTCCGCGACGGACCTGTCGAAGATGCTCAACGGGCAGGCGGAGACGTTGCCGTGCCCGGCGGACTACGACCTCAACGGCACGGGCGTGCAGGACGCGTTCTGCACGGGCCACTCGGAGTACAACGGCTTCTACGGCCACGGCCTGGTGGACGCGCTGGCCGCCGTCCAGGAGTAGGTCGCGGGCGACGGCCTCCCCGTGCGAGGAGGCCGCCCGCGAGCCGTCAGCCCTGGGTCAACGCCGGGTTGCGCACCGGGGAGCCCTTGCCGACCGGCGAGATCGGCAGCAGCGTCCGGCCGGTGGGCCCGACCTCGATGTCCGTTCCCATGGCCGGGCACACACCGCAGTCGAAGCACGGGGTCCAGCGGCAGTCGTCCTGCTCGCGCTCGTCCAAGGCGTCCTGCCAGTCCGCCCAGAGCCACTCCTTGTCCAGGCCCGAGTCCAGGTGGTCCCAGGGCAGGACTTCCAGCTCCTCGCGCTCCCGCGTGGTGAACCACGCCAGGTCCACGCCCAACGGGGTCAGCTCCGCCTCCGCGGCCTGGACCCAGCGGTCGTAGGAGAAGTGCTCGGACCAGCCGTCGAACCGGCCGCCCTCGCGCCACACCCGTTCGATCACCAGGCCGATGCGCCGGTCGCCGCGCGAGAGCAGACCTTCGATCAGGGACGGCTTGCCGTCGTGGTAGCGCATGCCGATGTTGCGGCCCAGCGCGCGGTCGGAGTTCACCGCGTCGCGCAATTTGCGCAGCCGGTCGTCCACCGTGTCCGGGTCGCACTGCGCGGCCCACTGGAACGGGGTGTGCGGCTTGGGCACGAACCCACCGATGGAGATCGTGCAGCGGATGTCCTTGCGGCCGGAGACCTCGCGACCCGCGCGGATGACGTTCTTGGCCATCTCCGCGATCTGGAGCACGTCGTCGTCGGTCTCGGTGGGCAGCCCGCACATGAAGTACAGCTTCACCTGCCGCCAGCCCGCGCCGAACGCGGCGCTGACCGTGCGGATCAGGTCCTCCTCCGACACCATCTTGTTGATCACGCGGCGGAGTCGCTCGCTGCCACCCTCGGGGGCGAACGTGAGGCCCGAGCGGCGGCCGTTGCGGGACAGCTCGTTGGCCAGGTCGATGTTGAACGCGTCCACCCGCGTCGACGGCAGCGACAGGCCGGTGTTCGTGCCCTCGTAGCGGTCGGCGAGACCCTTGGTGATCTCGGCGATCTCCGAGTGGTCCGCGCTGGACAGCGACAGCAGGCCGACCTCCTCGAAGCCGGTCGCCTCCAGGCCGCGCTGCACCATCGCGCCGATGCCCTCGATGGACCGCTCGCGCACCGGACGGGTGATCATGCCCGCCTGGCAGAACCGGCAGCCGCGCGTGCAGCCGCGGAAGATCTCCACGCTCATCCGCTCGTGCACGCTCTCCGCGAGCGGCACCAGCGGCTGCTTCGGGTACGGCCACGCGTCGAGGTCCATCGTGGTCCGCTTGAACACCCGGTACGGCACGCGCTCGCGGTTGGGCACCACCCGCTGGATGCGGCCGTCGGGCAGGTACTCGACGTCGTAGAACCGGGGCACGTACACGCCGCCGGTCTCGGCGAGCCTGGTCAGGACCTCGTCCCGGCCGCCGGGGCGGCCCTCGGCCTTCCAGGCGCGGACGATGTCGGTGATCTCCAGGACGGCTTCCTCGCCGTCGCCCAGGACGGCCGCGTCGACGAACGGCGAGATCGGCTCCGGGTTGAACGCCGCGTGCCCGCCCGCCACCACGATCGGGTGGTCCTCGGTGCGGTCGGCGGCGTGGATCGGGACGCCGGCCAGGTCGAGCGCGTTGAGCAGGTTCGTGTAGCCCAGCTCGGTCGCGAAGCTGACCCCGAGCAGGTCGAACGCGCCGACCGGCCGGTGGCTGTCGACGGTGAACTGCGGCACGCCGTGCTCGCGCATCAGCTTCTCGAGGTCGGGCCACACCGCGTAGGTCCGCTCGGCCAGCACGTCCGGCTGCTCGTTGAGGACCTCGTAGAGGATCATGACGCCCTGGTTGGGCAGGCCCACCTCGTAGGCGTCCGGGTACATCAGCGCCCACCGCACCGCGGCGGCGTCCCAGTCCTTCACGGTGGCGTTGAGTTCCCCGCCGACGTACTGCACCGGCTTGGACACCCTCGGCAGCAGGGGTTCCAGGGCGGGGAAAACCGACTCGACACTCACACCGACCAGGGTAACGGGAGTGCCAATGGGCATCAGAACAGCGGTCCGGTGATGGTGAGGCCCAGCTCGGAGCCCGGACCCGCGTACAGGCCGAAGAACATCAGCGCGCCACCCGCGAGGGCGATGTCCTTGTTGAACTGGATCATCTCCATCTGCTTGGCCTGAGCGTCGGTCTCCTTCCAGAAGTTGTGCATGAGGAACGCCGTGGGCAGCAGGAACAGCACCAGCAGCAGTGCGCCGAGGTCCGCCCACACGCCCAGGAGCACCATCAACCCGCCGATGACCATGAGCACGCCGCTGCCGAACGTGGCGGCTTTCGCCGACGGGACGCCCTTGGACGCGGCGTAGCCCGCCATGGCCGCGGTCTGGGTGAGGTGGCCCATCGCCGAGCCGAAGAACAGGAACACGAACAGGATGCGGCCGATGAGTACGACGACGTCCACGACGACCTCCGGAGCTCGGGGTTCGTCCAGTGTTGGACCAGGTCAGGTCAGCAGCAACTTGCCGAGCCTGCGCGCGGCGACGACCACCCCGACGAGGGCCATCACGGCGAAGTACGCGACGTGCCCGAGCGCGCCCCAGCCGACGTAACCCGTGGTCAGGCCCCTCATCAGCTCGATCGCGTGGTACAGCGGCGTCCACTGCACGACCGCCTGCAACCAGCCCGGGTAGACCGACAGCGGGTAGAAGGTGGTCGAGAACAGGAACAGCGGCATCACGGCCAGCTGCACCAGGTCGAAGTCGTGCCACGAGCGCATGAACGTGGCCGCGGCCATGCCGACCGCCGCGAACGCCAGCGCGACCAGCAGGCACGCGGGCAGCGCCAGCAGCGCCCACGGCGAGCCGATCAGCCCGAACCCGGCCATGACCACGAGGAAGCCCGCCGAGTACAGGCCGCCGCGGATGAGGCACCACGCGGCCTCGCCGAGCGCGATGTCGACCGGGCCGAGCGGCGTGGCCAGCACGGCGTCGTAGGTCTTGGCGTACTTGAACTTGAAGAACAGGTTGAACGTGGCCTCGAACACCGCGCCGTTCATCGCCGAGGCGGCCAGCAGGGCGGGTGCGACGAACACCGCGTACGGCACGGGCCCGCCGGGGCCCTCCACGGTGGTGACGAGCTGCCCCAGGCCGTAGCCGAGGGAGAACAGGAAGAACAGCGGCTCGAAGAAGCCGGAGAACACCGACATCCAGGCGCGCCTGCTGACCAGGTACGAGCGTTCGACCAGCACGTGCGCGCGGCCCGCGTACAGGCCCGGCGGGACGACACGCAGCAGCAGGCCGGCGCCGCTGCGCGCCCGGACCGGCGTGGGCCGGTCCGCGGTGGAGGTCTCGTTGGTCATACGGCCAGCCTCCGGTGGAAGTAGCGGCGGCCCAGGGCCACGCCGAGCGCGACCAGGGCGGACAGGTAGGCGACGTGACCCAGCGCGGGCAGCAGGCCCAGGGTGCCGAACGTCGCCCCGCGGGTCAGCTCGATGCCGTGCCAGACGGGGGTGAGCCAGGCCAGCGGGTGGATCCAGCCGGGCAGTTGGCCCAGCGGGAAGAACGCGCCGGTGAACAGGGTCATCGGCATCAGCAGGAAGCGGAAGACGGCGTTGAACGAGTCCGGCTTCTCCCGGGTGGCGGCGAAGGCGACCACGGGCGCGCTGAACGCCATGCCGGCCAGCGTGGCGAACGGCACGGCCAGCAGCGCCGCCGGGCTGGTGATCGCGCCCATCGCCGCGGCGATGGCCAGGAACACGGCGGTGCCCGACGCCAGGCGCAGCGCGATCCACAGCAACTGGCCGTGCAGCACCTGCGCGGGCGTGATCGGGGTGGACACCATCGCCAGGTACGTGCGCTGCCACTTGAACGACGAGAACACCGCCCACGTCGACTCGAACATCGCGTTCTGCGCGGCGGTGATGACCAGCAGCGCGGGCGCCAGGTACACCAGGTACGGGTGGCCGCCGGTGGCCTCGCCCTGCTTCACCTGGGAGCCGAACCCGACGCCCATGGCCAGCAGGAACAGCACCGGTTGCAGGAAGTTCGAGATGACCGTGGCCCGCCAGTTGCGCCGGTACCAGGTCCAGTGGTGCTCCACAGCGATCAGGGCGGCCCGCCACGGGCCGACGACGTGCGCCTCCACCTCAGTCCACCAACGTCCGGCCGGTCAGGCGCAGGAACACGTCCTCCAACGTGCTGCGGCGCACCAGGCTGGACACCGGCCGCACGCCCCGCGCGTGGGCCGCCGCCAGGGCCGCCTCGCCGTCGGCGGTGTAGAGCAGCACCCGGTCGGGCAGCACCTCGACCCGTTCGGCCAGGTCGCGCACCTCCTCGGCGCTCTGCTCGCCCGGCGGGAAGCGCAGCTCCAGCACCTCCCGGGTCGAGTAGCGGCGGATCAGCTCCGACGGCGAGCCCTCGGCCGCGATCCGGCCGCCGTCCATCACGACCAGCCGGTCGCACAGCTGCTCGGCCTCGTCCATGTAGTGCGTGGTGATGATGAGCGTGACGCCGGACTGCTTGAGCCGGAACAGCCGGTCCCACAGCAGGTGGCGGGCCTGCGGGTCGAGGCCGGTGGTCGGCTCGTCGAGCAGCAGCAGCTCGGGGTCGTTGACCAGGGAGCGGGCGATCGTGAGGCGGCGCTTCATGCCGCCCGACAGCGGCTCCACCTCGGCTTCGGCGCGGTCGCTGAGCTGGGCGAACTCCATCAGCTCCACGGCGCGCTCGCGCACCGCCGCCCGGGACAGGCCGAAGTAGCGGCCGTAGACCTGGAGGTTCTGCCGGACGGTCAGCTCGGTGTCGAGGTTGTCCTGCTGCGGCACCACGCCGATGCGGGCGCGGATCCTCGGGCCGTCGGTGTCCGGGTCCATGCCCAGCACCCGCAGCTCGCCGCCGGTGCGCGGTGACACGCACGACACCATGCGCATGGTCGAGGACTTGCCCGCGCCGTTGGGGCCGAGGAAGCCGAACGCCTCGCCCTTGCTCACCTCGACGTCGATGCCCCGGACGGCCTCGAAGGAACCGAAGTGCTTGGTCAGGCCCTTGGCGTGGACGAGGGTGGAGGTCACGTTCGTCACGTTAGCGGCGAGGTCCGACATTCTCGGAACCGTTTTAGGGTGGCGCCGTGGAGATCGAGCTGGACTGGCCGGTGGCGGCCGACGAACGGCTTCGGGCCGAAGTGCACGAGGTGCTGCACGCCGTGGTGGCCGCCGGCGGTGCGATCGGCTGGACGTCGCCGCCGGGGCGCGCGGAGACCGACGCCTGGCTCGACGGCGTGCTCGCGTCGCCTTCGGACGGTGCGCTCGTCGTGGCGCGTGTGGACGGTGTGCTGCGCGGCACGGCGTCGTGGAAGCGGTCCGAGAGCCAGGTGTTCGAGCACATGGCCGAGGTGCGGCGGGTGACCTCCCACCCGGCGGCACGCGGGCTCGGGTTGGGCGCGCGGCTGTTGGGCGCGGTGGTCGAGCACGCGCGTGCGGCCGGGCTGGAGATGCTGACGCTCGGGGTGCGCGGCAACAACCACGGCGCGATCCAGTTGTACGAGAGCCTGGGCTTCCGCGAGTGGGGCCGCCTGCCGAACGTGATCGCGGTGGGCGACGTCCGGTTCGACGACGTGCGCATGTACCTGCCGCTGGGCCACCGCCCCGGCGTCGTCCTGCACGGCTCCGCGCCGGGCGGCCTGGGCTCCTCGCCGGCGCGCGCGACGGCCGGGCGGCGTTAGGTCAGGGCGGCGTTAGGTCAGGGCGGCGTCAGGTCAGGGCGGCGTTAGGTCAGGGCGGCCTCAGGTCAGGTTGGTCCGGGCCCAGCCCGAGGTCCCGCCGAGCGATGCCGCCGCGGTGGCGAGGTCGCCGGTCGCGACCGGTTGCTCCACTACGCCGTCGTAGCCCTCCAGACCTAGGTCACCGTTCGAACACTACGGCCCGGACCGCGCTGCGATCCGGGCCGTTCTCGTGCGCGTGCGTCAGACGTTCGGGAACCAGAGCTTGATCTCGCGCTCGGCCGACTCCGGCGAGTCCGAGCCGTGGACCAGGTTGAACTGGACCTCCAGGCCGAAGTCGCCGCGGATCGTGCCGGGGGTGGCCTTCTCGACCGGGTCGGTGCCGCCGGCCAGCTGGCGGAACGCGGAGATGGCGCGGGGGCCCTCCACGACCAGCGCGACCAGCGGGCCGCCGGTGATGAACTCGACCAGGTCGTTGTAGAAGCTCTTGCCGTCGTGCTCGGCGTAGTGCTGCTCGGCGGTCGCGCGGTCCACGACGCGCAGCTCCAGGGCGGCCAGCTTCAGGCCCTTGCGCTCGATGCGGGAGATGACCTCGCCGACCAGGCCGCGGCTGACGCCGTCGGGCTTGACCAGGACCAGGGTGCGCTCGCTCACGGCGGTCAGTACTCCTTCGTACGGGGTTGTGCAACTGGGGTGAAGGGTAGCCGGAGCTGCGATAGTGCCGGTCGTGGCCACCGAGAAGCCCCACCCGGGGAGCACCCTCACCGGAGCCGCGGTGCTGTTCGTGCTGCTGCGGCTGCTCGCGGTGTCGCACTACGACTGGCACACGGCGTTCGCGCTGCTGCACACGTTGGACTTGGAGGACGCGCCGGGGTTGTTCCTGGGGACGTTCATGGCGGACGCGTCGATCAGCAGCGCGCTGCTGGTGGTGATGGTGCCGTTGACGGTGTTCTACGCGGTCGGGAGGCGGTCGCGGGCGGCGCCGTTGGCGGTGGCGGTGCTGGTGGCGTTCCTGGTGGCGCACGTGCTGTCGTACCACCGGTGGTGGGTGCCGGTCGGCGCGGTGGTGTTCACGGTGCTCGCGGTGCTCGTGGAGCGGATGAGGCGGCTGCACGCGCAGACGGACTTCGTGCTGCGCCGGTTCGGGTACGTGGTGGGCGCGGTGGCGTTGGTGCTGGCGGCGGTCGTGGGCGCGCCGTGGGTGCCGTTGGAGCGGATCGAGGTCGCTGGCGACACGGTCGAGGTCTACGTGATGGAGACCAGTCCCGGGTTCCTGAAAGTGCTCGGCGCGCAGGAGCGGGGGTTCCGCATCCTGCGCGCCGAGGACGTCCGGTCACGCGTCGAGCTGGCCGACCACTAGCGGGTCAGGACGACCACCGAGCGGGCGGGCGCGGTAATGGTGCCGTTGGTGGTGGTGGCCTTGTCGCCGGACAGGGGGTGGTTCCGCCAGTTGCCCGGTGCGGTGACCGACTTCTCGGTCGGGTAGGGGTTGATGATCACCAGGATGCCGTCCAGCGCGGGATCGGTGTCCGGGCCGGCGGTGTCGTCCAGGAGTGCGGCGACGATTCCCGGTTCGGCGGTCGGGAACGACAGCTTCTGCTGCACCAGTGCCGCGTCGTTCAGGGTGAACAGCGGGGAGGACGCGCGGATGCGGAGCAGTTGCAGGGTGTTGTCCAGGGCCGCGCGCATGTCCGCCGAAGACGGCTTCAGGGCAGTGTTGCCCAGCAGGGGCGCGGCGTAGGGCCACTTGTCCTCGTTGTCCGCCGCCGGTGGCAGGCCGCGGGCGAAGCCGTTGTCGCGCAACGACGGGTCGTAGCGGTTGAACCAGTCGCCCGAGTCGTAGCTGTTGCGGTCCAACGACTTCGAGCGCAGGAACTCCGCGCCGGCGTGCAGGAACGGTTGACCCTGGCCGAGCAGGACGGGGGCGAGCGCGACCTTCTGCATCCGCACCCGGTCCGCCGTGGACGTGCCCACCGGCAGCTTGTAGGTCTGCGAGTCGAACAACGTCTCGTTGTCGTGCGCGTCGACGTACGTGATCACGTCGGCCGGCGCGCCCGTGTACCCGGCGGGTGAGCCGTTGTACGTGACGTCACGGCCCGAGACCTCGCCGCCACCGGTGGACCGGAACCGGTAGGACGCCATGTTGCCCGCCATGCCCAACTCCACCAGGTCGGTGTAGTTGGTCAGCCGCACGGCCACGTCGCCGTTGGCCGGCGAGCCGTTCGGGTCGCCCGCGAGGCCGGAAGCCAGCCCCTGCACGCGCGGGTCGGCGTCGAACGGTCCGCCGCCGCGCACCGCGTCGCGCAGCCGGTCGCTGAACGTGCCGATGCCCGTCCCGGCCATGTTCGCCTGGGTGGCCTGCTCGAACCGGGCGTTGCCGGCGACCTCGCCGAAGTCCCAGCCCTCGCCGTAGATCCGGATCTTGCGCCCGTCCACGCCGTCGCGCTCGACGGTCAACGCGTCCAGCGCCGCCCGCACGGCCAGGACGTTCGCCTTCGGGTGGTGGCCCATCAGGTCGAACCGGAAGCCGTCCACCTTGTAGAGGCGGGCCCAGCGCACCACGGAGTCCACGACGAGCTTGCCCATCATGGCGTTCTCGGTCGCGGTGTTCGCGCAGCACGTCGAGTCGGCCACGGCGCCGTCGAGGTCGAGCCGCTGGTAGTACCCCGGCACGACCTTGTCCAGCACGGACGTCGGCGCGTCACCGGACGCGGCCGTGTGGTTGTAGACCACGTCCACGACCACGCGGTTGCCGTTGTCGTGCAACGACTTCACCATCTCGCGGTACTGCTTCGAGCGCGCCCACCCGGTCTGCGCGTCGTCCGTGGCGTACGAGCCCTCGGGCACGTCGTAGTGGAAGGGGTCGTAGCCCCAGTTGAAGCCGTCCTCCGCGGCGACACCGGCCAGGCAGGCTTGCTGCTGCGGCGAGTCCGCGGGCAACGACGCCAGGTCGCACGCCGGCCGCTGCTGGTCCGCGCGCTTCTCCGGGATGGTCGCGATGTCGAACGTCGGCAGCAGGTGCACGGTGTCCAGGCCGGCGGCGGCCAGCTCGCGCAGGTGCGTCATGCCCACCGAGGACGCGTGCGTGAACGCGCGGTACGTGCCCCGGTCGGATTCGGGCACGGTGGTGTCCCCGATGGAGAAGTCGCGCACGTGCAGCTCGGTGATGCCGTGCTCGGTCGGGTCGCCGTCCAGGCCGCGGGCGACGTGCCCCGCCCAGTCGACGGGCATGGTGCGCGCGTCGCCGAGGTCGGCGAACTGCGAGTGCGTCGAGTTCACCGCCAGCGCCACCGAGTACGGGTCGGTCACGGTCACCGTGCGCCCGGCCACGGTCACCTCGAACAGGTAGAACTTGTCCCGCCACGCGCCGGAAGCCGACCACGAGCCGGACGCGTCGTCGCGCGCCATGTCCACGGTCGAGGCCGTGCCGCCGGGCTGGTCGAACACCTGCAACGCCACCGAGGACGCCGTGGGCGCCCACAACCGCGCCGTCACCCGGTCGCCGTCGAACGTCGGCCCGTAGGTCAGCGCGGACGCCGCCGCGGCGTACCGGTCGTCCAGCACGCCGGCGATCTGCACGCCCGTGCGGTGCCGCAAGCCGCCGTTGGCGTCGACGTGCACGGCGGACAGCTTGCCGCGCAACGCCCCGTCCAGCCGTTCGCCGTCGCGCACCCGGAACACCGGCTTGCCGCGCAGGTGCGGGAAGCGGTCGGGCACGGCGTCCGACGACGGTTCCAGCCGCAGCACCTTGCCGTCGTGCTCCAGCCGGTAGCCGTCGGACGCCACCACGGGCACGTCCCACACGAGGAGGTCCTTCGACACCCAGACCGCCTTGGCCTTGGTGAGGTCGTCGTCCACGCCCTCGCCACCGGACGGCGGCAGCACGTAGGAGATCGAGCCGTCCGGCTTGGTGGAGCCGGAGACGTACCAGACCTCGTAGCCCGTGCCCGTGACGTCGAGGAACTGGTCCGGTCCCGGGTCCTTGGCGTCACCGCGGTGGATGATGTTGCTCAGCCCGGCCGCGCCCGGCTCCAGCGGCACGGACCAGTACACGCCGAACCCGTCGGTCCCGTCCGGCACGCGGGACTGGTTCCAGCCCGGGCTCGGTTCCAGCGACCCGGTCCAGTGGTAGAGCGTCCAGTCGGTGTAGTCGCCGTCCGGCCGGTTGTAGTGGATCACCGCGCGGTTCTGCGCGGCGGCCAGGCTCGCGTGGACCTCGTCTCCGCTGACCCAGGCGTGGCCCGCCGTGCGACCGGTCGCCTCGACCGTGCCGTTGCGCAGCACGGAGAACTCGACGGGCGCGGTCGCCGGGACGGTCGCCACTCCCCCGGTGAACGGGTGGTCGACGCCGCCCGCGCGCACCACGAGACCGGTGGCGTCACCGGTGTGCGTGACCACGGCTTGCCCGGTCGCGGCGACCTCGCTGGCGTGCACGGCGGCCTGCCCCTGCTCCAGCCACACCTGCGGCGTCACGCTCGGGTCGACGAACCGGTCACCGTCGGTGTCCTTCTCGTCGCCGCGGTGGGCGATCAGGCCGACCGATCGCGCACCCGGCTTGAGCTTCACCCAGGCGAACCGGCCGTACGGCGTCTCGCCCGCGAACGGCAGCGGCGCGTCCCAGGTCGGCGCGTTCTCCACGTCGCCCCACGCGTGCAGGCCCCAGCCGTCGTAGTCGCCCGCGGGGCGGTTGTAGTGCACCACCAGCCAGTCGGACGTCACGGTGGTCGGCGGCTCGACCGGCGGCGCGGCCACCAGGCCGACCCGGGCGCCGTCCGCGCCCAACGCGCCCATGGCGTCCTTGGCGACGACGCGGACCTCGACGTCCTTGCCCACGGCCGCGCCCGGCAGGCCCGCCAGGTCGGCGAACACCCGGTACGGCGCGGCGTCGTCGGTGCCGAGCACCTGCCAGTCGCGCTCGCCCTCGACCCGGGCGGCGAACGTGGCCTGCGCGTACGGCGAGGTGACGCCGTCCGCGCGCAGCTCGACCCGATCGTCCAGCGCGGTCCCGGTCGGCGGCACGGCCAATGTCGGCGTGGGCGCGGCGGTCGGGATCCTGCCGGTCGAGCGCAGCACCAGGGCGGACAGCGCGGGCACGGTCACCGCGACCTTGCCGTCGACGGCGTTGACCTGCGAGCCCGCGGCGGGCCAGATCGGGCGGTAGCCCTTGCCCGACACGGGGACGTCGACGGTCGCGGGCGCGGTGCCCGCGTTGGCCACCACGACGTGCTCGACCTGCTGGGTGCGGCCCGTGCGGCTGAACGCGATCACATCACCCTGCGCGAGCCGCAGCGCCTGGTTGCCCTCGCGCCACACGGGGTCGCGGTCCACGAACTTCG
Source organism: Actinosynnema sp. NPDC091369 (assembly GCF_044757065.1). Classification (NCBI taxonomy): domain Bacteria; kingdom Bacillati; phylum Actinomycetota; class Actinomycetes; order Pseudonocardiales; family Pseudonocardiaceae; genus Actinosynnema; species Actinosynnema sp. NPDC091369. Next base: position 429,295 of record NZ_JBIVUG010000006.1, read on the forward strand.
CCAGGTCCCGGAGCTGCCGGTACAGCGGGTGGTCGGTGCGGAAGTTGTCCACCGCGCCGGTGCGGTCGCTGCCGACCAGGTCCTCGGCCGCGTACTCGGGCGTCTTCGAGGCGAACATGTCCTGCCGGGCGAGCTTGTCGCCGCCGGTGCCCGCGAAACCCTGCTCGTCGCCGTAGTAGACGACCGGGTTGCCGCGCCACAGGTACATCAGCGCGTTGCCGAGTTCCAGCCGGTCCAGCAACTCCGCCTCGGAGATGCCCGGACGGCTCTCCCGGACCATCCACGCGATGCGGCCCATGTCGTGGTTGCCCAGGAACGTCGGCAGCGAGGAGGCGTTGGAGTCGGCGTCGGTGTAGCGGTCGTCCTCCACCAGCACCTCGCCGAGCCGGGCCGCGCCCTGGCCGGACAGGAACCGGGCCGCGCCGCTCTGGAACGGGAAGTCCAGCGTGGCCTGCATCCGGCCGGTGGTCGTGTAGCGGGAGGTGAACGCCGGGTCGGCGTCGAAGACCTCGCCGAAGACGAAGAAGTCCTTCTTGCCGCGCATGGCCGCGTACTGCTTCACGTGCGGCGCGAGGGCCTGCCAGAACTCCATGTTGACGTGCTTGACCGTGTCGACCCGGTAGCCGTCGATGCCCAGCGTGTCGATCCAGCTCGTGAAAATCCGCTTCATGCCCTTGACGACCGTCGGGTGCTCGGTCATCAGGTCGTCCAGGCCGAAGAAGTCGCCGTACTCGTTCGACTCGCCGCTGAACGTCGAGTCGCCCCGGTTGTGGTAGAGCTGCGGGTCGTTGAGCCAGGCCGGGGTCTTCTCGCCCTTGACCACCGGCGTGTACGGCGCGGTGAGCTTCGGGAAGGGCTCCTGGTCCGCGATCTTCGAGATGTCGACCGGGTTGCCCTGCTCGTCCAGGTACGGCTGCGCGCCCGTGCCGACGTAGTCGTACTCGCCCTCGGCGTAGTCGATCAGGTCGGCGGTGTGGTTGGCGACGATGTCGAAGAAGACCTTGATGCCGCGGCGGTGCGCGTCCTGGATGAGCCGGCGCATGTCGTTGGTGGTGCCGAAGTGCGGGTCGAGCTTGGTGAAGTCGGTGGTCCAGTAGCCGTGGTAGCCGGCCGAGACGTCGTTGCCGGAGCCCTGCACCCACCGGTTCTGGAACATGGGCGTCATCCAGATCGCGGTGACGCCCATGTCGTCCAGGTAGCCGATCCTGTCGCGCAGGCCCTTGAGGTCGCCGCCGTGGTAGAAGCCCTTGTCGGCGGGGTCGTAGCCGCTCTTGAGCCGGTCGGTCTCCGCCGTGCCGCCGCGGTCGTTGCCCGGGTCGCCGTTGGCGAACCGGTCGGGCATCACGAAGTAGAACCGCTCACCGGTCAGGTCGGCCCGCAGCGCGTCCTTCGCCAGCGCCCGGTCACCGTCCCGGACGCCGGGCGCGAGGTCGGTGACGGCTCCGACCGCGAGCCGCTGCCCCACTTCGGGCGCGGTGCCGGCGGGTGGTGGCACGAACGGCACAACGGCCAGGGCGATGAGCGCGGCGACGGCCCGACGCATCGCGACCTCCTTGTCGCAAGAATTTGCAACCCCACCCCGACGGCGCGCCGGGGCGAGGTGCACAAAACCACGACAATCTCGGCCGGACAAGGCCCAGACGGCTGCAAGTGCTTGCAGGTCCTTGCGTCATCGGCGCTCGGGCTGGAGCGTCTTGCTCCACAACGACCGGCCCCGGATGTCGCGCAGCCACACGGTCAACCCGCCCTCCCGCGTCACCTCGACCTCGCCGAAGTGCTGGAACCCGTCCAGCGGGGTGGTGTTCGCGGCCGGCGGCGCGTTGACGAACACCGCTTCCGGGCCGAACGTCGGGTCGAGGGCGTTCGGGCCGAACGCGCCCGCGTTCAGCGGACCGGACACGAACTCCCAGAACGGATCGAAGTCCTGGAACGACGCGCGCTCCGGCGAGTAGTGGTGCGCGGCCGTGTAGTGGACGTCCGCGGTGAGCCACACGGTGTTGCGCACCCGCCGCCGCTTCAGCTCGCTCAACACCCACGCCAGCTCGTGCTCACGACCGCCCGGCGCGCCCGGCAGGCCGTTGGCGACGCCCTCGATGTCGGTGCCGTCCGGCACGGTCAACCCGATCGGCAGGTCGGCCGCGATGATCTTCCAGGTGGCGCGGCTGCGGTCCAGGGAGTCCACCAGCCAGCGGGCCTGCCGCTCGCCCAGCACGTGCCCGACACCGTCGCGCGGCGCCGTGTTGGCGTCCTTGTACGACCGCATGTCCAGCACGAACACCTCGACGTGCGCCCCGTGCCGGAACTTGCGGTACACCCGGCCGTCCACCGCCTGCCGCGGGTCGATCGGCTGCCACTCGTGGAACGCCCGGAACGCCCGCGCGGCCAGCACGTCCACCCGCTTCTCGGTGTACGCGGGTGAGGTGAGGATCTCGCCCGGGTACCAGTTGTTGGTCACCTCGTGGTCGTCCCACTGCACGATCATCGGCACCCGCGAGGCGAACGAGCGGTACTGCGGGTCGAGCAGGTTGTAGGCGAACTGGCCGCGGTACTCGTCCAGCGTCTCGGCGACCTTGAGCTTCTCCGGGATGACGACGTTGCGCCACACCCGCCCGTCGGGCAGCGTCACCTTCTCCTGCAAAGGGCCGTCGGCGTACACCGTGTCACCGCTGTTGAGGAAGAAGTCGGGGCGGCGGGCGGCCATCGCGCCGAAGATCGGCATGCCCCCCAGGTCCGGGTTGCTGCCCCACCCCTGGCCCGCCACGTCGCCGGACCACACGAACCGGACGTCGTCACGGCCCGGGGGCGCGGTGCGGAAGCTGCCCGTCACGCCTTCGCTGCGGGTGCGGCCGTCCAGGTCCTCGGCGACGACGCGGTAGTGCACCTCCCGCCCACCCGGCAGGCCGCGCAGCCGCACCCGGCCCGTGCCACCGGTCTCCGGCGTCAGCAGCGGTCCGCGCACGGTCCGCGCGTGCCGGAACGACGGGTCCGACGACACCTGCACCAGCATTCGGGACGGCCGGTCGGCCCGCGTCCACACCAGGCCACCGTCGAACGTCACGTCCCCGGACTGCACGCCGTGCGTGAGCACCGGCCGGTCGCCGCCGCGCGCCAACGCCACACCACCCGGGACGAACGCCGCGGCCGCACCGATCGCACCGGCACGCAGCAGCGTCCGCCGGTTCACCACACCATCGCTCATGTGCGGGTTTGTAATCGGTGCAGCCGAATTCCGGGTGAACGGGCCGCGAGCACGGGGTGCACGCGACCGGGCCACTCGTCCGATCAGACCAACTTCGACACGACCGTTGCGGTGTCCACCACCAGTACCTGGCCGGGCACTGGAACGGCGTCACGATCGAGCACTTGACCTGAGGCGGGCTACCCCTGCTGGCTGGGCAGCCGACCCTCGGCCATGCGCTTGGCCACGTCATGCCGCAACCAGAGCAGGTACACCCACACCAGGGCGAACACCACGCCGATGGCGCCCAGCGCGGTCAGCACGAACAACGAGCCGACCATCACGACGTGGATCGCCGCGATCAGGTACACCGCCCACGGGCGCTTGAGCAGCGCGCACGTGCCGATCAGCGCGACGATCAGCCCGAGCACCAGGTACCCGGCGCCGCTGCCGACCCCGCCGCCCAGCTTCGCGACCACCGGCAGCGCCAGGGCGACGACGATCACCTCCAGGATCAGCGTGGCCGCCATGATGCCGCGGAAGGACTTCATCGGGTCCTTCTTGGGCGCGGGCGCCGGCTGCGGGGCGGGTGAGGTCACGACGGCTCCTTGCCGAACAGGGCGCGCGCGTCGCCCGCCGTGACGACCGAGCCGGTCACCACGACGCCGCCGCCGGACACGATGTCGCCGTCGTCGCTCTCCTCGGCGAGCCGCACGGCCTCCTCGATCGCGTCGTCGAGGTGCGGCTGCACGACCATCCGGTCCTCGCCGAAGATCGGGATGGCCACGCCCGCGAGCAGGTCGGGGTCCATGGCGCGCGGCGAGGAGTTCGAGGTCAGCACGACCTCCTGCACGACCGGCTCCAGCGCGCTGAGGATGCCGACCGCGTCCTTCTCCTGCATCACGCCGACCACGGCGACCAGCTTGCGGAAGCCGAACTCCTCGTCCAGCGCCTTCGCCAGCGCCTCGGCGCCCTGCGGGTTGTGCGCCGCGTCCACCAGCACGGTGGGCGCGGTGCGGACGCGTTCCAGGCGGCCGGGCGAGGTCACGGTGGCGAACGCCTCGCGGACGGCTTCGACGTCGAGCTGCCGGTCCGGGCCCGCGCCGAAGAACGCCTCCACGGCGGCCAGCGCGAGGGCCGCGTTCGCCGCCTGGTGCGCGCCGTGCAGCGGGAGGAAGACCTCGTCGTACTCGCCGGCGAGGCCCTGCAACCGCAGCATCTGGCCGCCCACGGCGACGTCGCGCTGGATCACGCCGAACTCGGAGCCGAGCCGGGCGACCGTGGCGTCCACCTCGGCGCACCGCCGCAGCAGCACCTGCTCGGCGGCCGGGTCCTGCTTGGCCAGCAGCGCGACCGCGCCGGGCTTGATGATCCCGGCCTTCTCCTGCGCGATCCCGGCCAGGTCGCCGCCGAGGTACTCGACGTGGTCCAGGCCGATCGGCGTGATGACCGCGACCCGGCCGTCCGCGATGTTGGTCGCGTCCCACGACCCGCCCATGCCGACCTCGATCACGCCCACGTCCACGGGCGCGTCGGCGAACGCGGCGAACGCCATGCCGGTGAGCACCTCGAACTTGCTCATCGGCACGTCGCCGCGCGCGTCCACGATCGACAGGTACGGCTCGATGTCGCGGTAGATCTCGACGTAGCGCTCGGGGCTGATCGGCGCGCCGTCGACGCTGATCCGCTCGGTCGCCAGTTGCAGGTGCGGGCTGGTGTAGCGGCCGGTGCGCAGGCCGATCCTGGTCAGCAGCGCGTCGACCATCCGCGACGTGGACGTCTTGCCGTTCGTGCCGCCGATGTGCACCACCGGGTACGACGCCTGGGGGTCGCCCAGGATGTCGGCCAGCGCGCGGATGCGGTCGAGGCTCGGCTCGATCTTGGTCTCGGGCCAGCGGGTGTTGAGTTCCGACTCGACCTGTCGGAGCTCCTCCAGCGCGCCCGTCTCGAACCCGGTCACGCGTTGTCCTGCGGCAGCGTCTCCAGGCGGGCGTGGATGCGGTCGATCTCGGCGTTGGCCGCCGCCAGCCTGGCCTGGATCTTGGCCACCACGTCCGCCGGCGCCTTGTCCAGGAACGCGGCGTTGCCCAGCTTGCCCTCGCACTGGGCGCGTTCCTTCTCGGCCACGGCCAGGTCCTTGGCCAGCCGCTTGCGCTCGGCGACCACGTCCACCGCGCCGGACAGGTCCAGTTCGACCTTGACCGTGCCCTTGGGCAGGCCGACGTCGAGCGAGACGCTGACGGCGAAGTCGTCGCCGGGCTCGGTCATCCGGGTCAGCGACCGCACCGCGGGCACCTGGTCGGTCAGGTCGACGCAGCACGCGCCGCGCACCTTGCCCGCGACCTTCTGCGCGGGCTTGAGGCCCTGGTCGGAGCGGAACCGGCGGATCTCGGTGACCAGCTTCTTCAGGCCCTCGACCCGCTCGGCGGCGACCTCGTCGCGCGCGGTGCCGGTCGGCTTGGGCCAGTCCGCCACCACCAGCGACTCGCCACCGGTCAGCGTGGTCCACAGCGTCTCGGTGATGAACGGCGTCAGCGGGTGCAGCAGCCGCAGCACCACGTCGAGCACGTGCCCGAGCACGGACCGGGTGGCGTCGGCGCGCGCGCCGCCCTCGGCGAGCTGGACCTTGGCCAGCTCCAGGTACCAGTCGCAGAACTCGTCCCACGTGAAGTGGTAGAGCGCTTCGCTGAGCTTGGCGAACTGGAACGCCTCGAAGTGGCCGTCGACCTCGGTCACGAGCCCGTCGAGCAGGTCGAGGATCCAGCGGTCGGCGTCGGTCAGCTCCTCGCGCGGCGGCAGCGGCCGCTCGACGGTGGCGCCGTTGTTGAGCGCGAACCGGGAGGCGTTCCACAGCTTCGTGGTGAAGTTGCGGGAACCCGCCGCCCACTCGTCGGCCAGCGCCATGTCCGAGCCGGGGTTGGCGCTGCGCAGCAGCGTGAACCGGGTGGCGTCGGCGCCGTAGGCGTCCATCCAGTCGATCGGGTCGATGCCGTTGCCGCGCGACTTCGACATCTTCTTGCCGAACTGGTCGCGGATGAGGCCGTGCAGGAACACGTGGTCGAACGGCTGCTTGCCGTCCATCGCGTACAGGCCGAACATCATCATCCGGACGACCCAGAAGAACAGGATGTCGTAGCCGGTGGACAGCACGCTGGTCGGGTACAACTTGGCCAGGTCGGCGGTCTGCTCGGGCCAGCCGAGCGTGGAGAACGGCCACAGGCCGGACGAGAACCACGTGTCGAGCACGTCCTCGTCCTGCACCCAGCCCTCGCCGGGCGCCTCGTCGTCCGGACCGACGCACACGACCTCGTCGTTCGGGCCGTACCAGACCGGGATGCGGTGGCCCCACCACAGCTGCCGCGAGATGCACCAGTCGTTGAGGTTGTCGACCCAGTCGAAGTAGCGCTTGGCCAGCTCCGGCGGGTGGATGGTGGTGCGGCCGTCGCGCACGGCGGCGGAGGCGGCCTCGGCGAGCGGGGCGACCTTCACCCACCACTGCATCGACAGGCGCGGCTCGATCACGGTGTCGCAGCGCGAGCAGTGGCCGACGGAGTGCTGGTACGGGCGCTTCTCGGCCACGATCCGGCCCTGCTCGCGCAGGGCGGCGACGACCGCCGGACGCGCCTCGAAGCGGTCGAGGCCCTCGAACGGGCCGTGCGCGGTGATCACGCCGCGGCCGTCCATGACGGTGAGCGCGGGCAGGTCGTGCCGCTGGCCGATCTCGAAGTCGTTCGGGTCGTGCGCGGGGGTGACCTTGACCGCGCCCGTGCCGAACTTCGGGTCGACGTGCTCGTCGGCGACGATCGGCACGTAGCGGCCGGTCAGCGGCACCTCGACCTCGGTGCCGATCAGGTGCTTGTACCGCTCGTCCTCGGGGTGCACGGCGACGGCGGTGTCACCGAGCATCGTCTCGGCCCGCGTGGTGGCGACCACGATCGAGTTCTCGCCGGAGCCGTACCGGATGGAGACGAGCTCGCCGTCGTCGTCGGAGTGGTCGACCTCGATGTCGGACAGCGCGGTCTGGCAGCGCGGGCACCAGTTGATGATGCGCTCGGCGCGGTAGATCAGGCCGTCGTCGTAGAGCTTTTTGAAGATGGTCTGGACGGCGCGGGACAGGCCCTCGTCCATGGTGAAGCGGACGCGGGTCCAGTCGACGCCGTCGCCGAGGCGGCGCATCTGGCCGAGGATCCTGCCGCCGACCTCGTCGCGCCACTCCCAGACGCGTTCGACGAACTTCTCGCGGCCCACGTCGTGGCGGGACTTGCCCTCGCCGGCGAGGGCGCGCTCGACGGCGGTCTGGGTGGCGATGCCCGCGTGGTCGGTGCCGGGCAGCCAGAGCACCTCGTAGCCCTGCATGCGGCGGCGGCGGGTGAGCGCGTCCATGATGCTGTGGTTCAGCGCGTGGCCCATGTGCAGGCTGCCGTTGACGTTCGGCGGCGGGAGCACGATGGAGAACGGCGGCTTGTCGCTGGTCGCGTCGGCCGTGAAGTAGCCGCGCTCGACCCACCGCTCGTACAGCCCGGCCTCTACCTCGGCCGGGTTCCACGCCGGCGGGAGTTCGGAGCGCTGCGGTGCGGTGGGGGTCTCAGTCACGGTCGAAGTCTACGGAGGCGCGGGTATCGACTTCTAACCAGATACCTGCTAGCGCGCTCTGGACCGTCCCGTATCGACTTCCCGGGTGATAGCTGGTAACGCCTTGGGTGACGGTTGACGAGCTGGGGGGGAACGTGGACGAGTACCGGATCGAGGACCACCCCGACCTGCGGGACGCCGGGTGGGCGCGGGACGCCGTGCGGCGGGCCGAGCGCGAGGCCAGGGTGCGGCGGCTGCGGTCGTTGCCGCGCCGGCCGCGGCGGCGGTTCTGGGTCGGGTCGGCCATCGCGGTGGCGGCGGTGCTGCTGGCGTGGGCGGTCGTGGCGTCGGAGTCCGGCGCGCCGGCCGGGCAGCGCCCGGTGGACCTGGACGAGCCGTTCGCGGGCACGTCGGCGGCGTCGTGGGCGGACGGTGCGGCCGGGGTTGCGGTTCCCGGGGCCGCGCAGGTCGGTCCGTTCTCGGCGGAGCAGGTGGCGGGTGCGTACGAGCGGGTGCGCGAGGCGGTGGTGACGGCGCGGCTGGACCCGCGGGTGGTGCGCGACCACGACCTGGAGCCGCTGTTCGGGCTGTTCGCGCCGGACCTGAGGGAGTCGTTGCGGGTGCTGTTCGACGGCCGCAACGACGGTGAGGCGGCCTTGGTGGCGACCCGGGTGGACCGGGGCGCGCGCTTGGCCGAGGTGGAGCCGAAGGTGCGTGGCGAGATGGTCGCCGAGGTGGGACCGGAGGGCGAGCTGGCGGTGCGGACGGACTACGCGTTCGCCTACGCGTTCGCGCCGGACCGGCCGGAGGAGGTGCGCGGGCCGTTGGACGTGGTGGCGCTGGCGCGGTTCCAGGTGCGCTACTCGCTGCGCACGGGCAGTCCCGGTGTCGAGGGGCTGTGGGCGGACGCGTCACTGGGCTCGCTGCACTCGATCGCGTGTTCGAGCGCCAAGCGGGGCTACCTGGCGCCCGCGTTCACCGACCCGTCCGCACCCCCGGGCGTGGACTTCGACCTCGGCTCACCGTCGTCCCCGGCCGACGGCTGCCCGGACTGAGACCGCAGGTCCGGACGCCTCGGCGCCGGCCCGGTTCGGGTCTTGGTCCCCAGGGGAACGGCAAGTTAAACCCACGTTACCCGTTCGGACGATTCGCGCTGAAGTGGCGCCGATCACAATTGACGTTGATCACCGGGATCGTCGCAGGTGAGGACGCCGAAGGCACGGGCCGTTCACAACCCCTTGGGGCCCGTGCCGGCGGTCCCGCGTCGCCCCGGCGCGACCGGCGATCGGACAGACCGCCGGCGCGCTCGCGCGGGGTGCGCCGGCGGCACAATATGGGGTATGGACCGCAACCCGCCCCGGCAGGACATCGACGAGTCGCAGCTCGACGTGAGCGAGCCCAAGCGGTGGGCGGCGGGCATCCCCGGCGTGGCCGTGTCGCTGCGGCGCGGCGTGGAGCAGATGGGCGTGGCGCGGACCGCGACCACGTTGAAGCTGCTCAACCAGCGCGAGGGCTTCGACTGCCCCGGCTGCGCGTGGCCGGAGCCGCAGGGGCACCGCAAGCTGGCCGAGTTCTGCGAGAACGGCGCGAAGGCGGTGGCCGAGGAGGCGACCAGGCGGCGCGTCGGCCCGGACTTCTTCGCCGCGCACCCGATCGCCGAGCTGGCCGGCAAGACCGACTACTGGCTGGGCCAGCAGGGCCGCATCACCGAGCCGGTGGTGCTGCGCGAGGGCGCCACGCACTACGAGCCGATCGACTGGCACGACGCGTTCTCGCTGATCGCCTCGCACCTCACCGGCCTGGCGAGCCCCGACGAGGCCGTGTTCTACACGTCCGGCCGCACCAGCAACGAGGCCGCGTTCCTCTACCAGCTGCTGGTGCGCTCGTTCGGCACGAACAACCTGCCGGACTGCTCGAACATGTGCCACGAGTCGTCCGGCGCGGCGCTGTCGGAGACGACCGGCATCGGCAAGGGCTCGGTGAGCATCGACGACTTCGGTCGCGCCGACCTGATCGTGGTGGTGGGCCAGAACCCGGGCACGAACCACCCGCGGATGCTGTCGGCGTTGGAGGAGGCCAAGCGCGGCGGAGCGAAGATCGTGGCGGTGAACCCGCTGCCGGAGGCGGGGTTGCTGCGGTTCAAGAACCCGCAGAACGTGCGCGGGCTGGTGGGCGCGGGCACGAAGCTGGCCGACGAGTTCCTGCAGATCCGGCTGGGCGGCGACCAGGCGCTGTTCCAGGCCGCGGGCAACCTGCTGCTGTCGTGGGACGCGGTGGACACCGAGTTCGTGGCGGGCTTCACCGAGGGGTTCGCCGAGTACGCCGACCACGTGCGGCGGCTGGACTGGGAATCGGTCGACGCGGCCACCGGCCTGCCGCGGGCCCAGGTCGAGCTGTTCGCCCGGATGCTGGCGGAGTCCCGGCGCACGATCTTCTGCTGGGCCATGGGGTTGACGCAGCACAAGCACTCCGTGCCGACGATCCGCGAGATCGCGAACGTGGCGCTGCTGCGCGGCATGATCGGCAAGCCGGGCGCGGGCCTGTGCCCGGTGCGCGGCCACTCGAACGTGCAGGGCGACCGGACCATGGGCATCTGGGAGAAGATGCCGGAGAAGTTCCTGTCCGCGCTGGAGACCGAGTTCGGCATCGACGTGCCGCGCAAGCACGGGTTCGACACGGTGGCGTCCATCCGGGCCATGCGCGACGGCGCGGCGAAGGTGTTCTTCGCCGTCGGCGGGAACTTCGTCGCGGCCACCCCGGACACGGCGGTGACCGAGGCGGCCATGCGCAAGCTGGACCTGACCGTGCACGTGTCGACCAAGCTGAACCGGTCGCACGTGGTGCACGGCCGCACGGCGCTGATCCTGCCCACGTTGGGCCGCACGGAGAGCGACCTCCAGCACACCGGCGAGCAGTTCGTCACGGTCGAGGACTCGATGTCGGTCGTGCACCGCTCCCGCGGCCGGCTCGCCCCGGCCAGTGACCGGCTGCTGTCGGAGGTCTCGATCGTGTGCCGGTTGGCGCGGGCCGTGCTGGGGCCGGACCACCCGGTGCCGTGGGAGGAGTTCGAGAAGGACTACGACCTGATCCGCGACCGGATCGCGCGGGTCGTGCCCGGCTGCGACGACTACAACGCGCGGGTGCGCCGGCCGGACGGCTTCGTGCTGCCGCACGCGCCGCGCGACGCCCGCGAGTTCACCGGCACCCGGTCCGGCAAGGCGCACTTCTCGGCCAACGACCTCACCGTGCTGCGGGTGCCGAGGGGTCGGCTGCTGCTCCAGACCATGCGCAGCCACGACCAGTACAACACCACGATCTACGGCCTGGACGACCGCTACCGGGGCGTGAAGGACGGCCGGCGGGTCGTGTTCGTCAGCCCCGAGGACCTCGACGCGCTCGACCTGCTCGACGGGCAGCACGTGGACCTGGTCAGCGAGTGGCCCGACGACCCGACCGGCGTCACGGAACGGCGTGCCGAGCGGTTCCGGGTGGTGGCCTACCCGACGGCGAAGGGCTGCGCGGCGGCGTACTTCCCGGAGGCGAACTCCTTGGTGCCGCTGGACTCCACGGCCACCGTGTCGGGCACGCCCACGTCGAAGTCGATCGTGGTGCGGCTGGAGAAGGTCGACTGAGCCGTCAGCCCGCGGCCCGGCGCCAGGAGAACCCGACGCTGGCCACGAGCACGCGCTGGTCCCGCACCACGCGCCAGTCGAGCCGGATCCGACCGCTCAGCGCGCGCAAGCGCTTGCTCCCGGCCAGTCGGTGGCTCGCGGCGGCGTGCTGGTCGTCGTGCATGCGCTGCATCGCCACGGCGAGCAGCAGGTCGTCGTGCGGCATGGTTTCCCCCCTAGTCGCGGCGTGGTGCCACGGTGGTGGCCAGGAAGAAGCGCACCGGACGCGCGCCTTCCGGCCGGGCGGCCTCGTCCTCGTGCCGGTCGGCGTAGGGCTTGAAGAGCTCGGCGATCCGGGTGTGCAGCTCGGCCGCCTCCTCGGTGGTCAGGAACTCGGTGGTCGCGAACGTCCCCATCTGCTCGCGCCACTCCAGCGGTTCGCGGTCCTTGATCCGGAAGCGCTCGCGAATCGACGCGAACTCCTTCTCCAGGAACGCGTCACCGGCGGCCTCGGCGGCGAGCGCGGCCTCGTCGTCCATCCCGATGGACGACCAGCTCTGCTCGCGGCGCACCAGCCGCCACGGCTTCTGCCTGCCCTTGCCGGGCACTTCGGCCACGAACCCGTACTGGGCCAGCATGTTCAGGTGGTAGGAGCAACTGGCGACGCTCTCGCCCAGCAGCTCCGCGCACCGGGTCGCGGTCGACGGCCCGTAGCTGGCCAGCACGTCGAGGAGCTTCCACCGCAGCGGGTGCGCGAGCGCCCGGAGCGTCTTCGGATCCCGGATCAGCTCTACTCCGTCATCGGCCACGTGACCACGGTACCCATATCAAGGTTCCTTTAGCAAGGTTCCTTTAGAAAGCTATCTTGATGTACGCACGGGTAACGGCGACGGCCGTTCGGGCGAACCTACGCACGTGATGAGGACCGTGCTCCCCATGGCGCTGCTCGCGCTCTGCGCGTGCACGGCCACGCCCGCCGTCGAGCCGCCACCGTCACCGACGCCGACCGACTCGGCCGGCGTGAACTGCGAGGACGCTCCCCCGGACGTCGTCGGCAAGGCCCTGGACCTGCGGCTGAACGGGCCGCGCCAGACCATCACCGGCAACGTCGTGCGCTGCGCGTACGGCGGCGGCACCGCCGAGGTCCGCTTCGAGACCGGCGCGGACGCCGCGTCGTTCGCCGAGGGCCGCCGCGACCACAGCGGGATCACCGACCTGCCCGGCTTCCACGACGAGGCTTACCGCGCCACCGCCGTCACGGGCGAGGTGGTCCGCACCGCGGTCGTCGCCCGCGCCGGCACGGTCGAGATCACCGTCACCACCGACGCCACCGACGACCGGGCCCGGCAGCTCGTCGACACCCTCTTCGCCGCCCTCTGAGGGTCAGCGCTCCAGCACGGCCATCGCCGCGTTGTGGCCGGCGATGCCGCTGACCCCGCCGCCGCGACGGGCGCCCGCGCCGCACACGAACAGGTTCGGCACGTCGGTCTCCACGCCCCAGCGGCCGACTTCGTCCTCCTCCTCGGCGAACGGCCACGCCAGCTCGTCGTGGAAGATGTTGCCGCGCGGCAGGCCCAGTTCCGCCTCCAGATCCAGCGGTGTGCGGGCCTCCAGGCACGGCTCGCCGTCGGCGTCCCGCGCCAGGCACGACTCGATCGGCTCGGCCAGGTGGGCGTTCAGCCCGGCCAGGTACCGGCCGACCAGCTCGTCCCGCAGCCCGGCGTTGTCCTGCTCGAACAACGCCGCCGGGGTGTGCAGCCCGAACAACGTCAGCGTGTGCCACCCGCGTCCGACCAGCTCCGGTGCGAGGATCGACGGGTCGGTCAACGTGTGGCAGTACATCTCCGACGGCAGCACCGACGGCACCCGTCCCGCGGCGCTCTCCCGGTACGCGGTCTCCAGCTGCCCGTAGGACTCGTCCACGTGCAGCGTCCCGGCGAACGCCACCCGCGGGTCGACGCCGCTGCGGAACCGGGGCAGCCGTTCCAGCAGCATGTTCACCTTGACCTGGCAGCCCTCGGCGACCGACCGGGCCGGGCGTCCGCGCAGTCGGTCCAGAGTGGACGGTGCGACGCCGGACAGCACGAACTTCGCGCCCACGGTGCGCCCGTCGTACTCGACCTCGCCCGTGACGCCGTCCGCCTCCACCCGCGTCACCTCGGCCCGCGTCACGACCTCCGCGCCGGCCTCCCGGGCCACCCGCAACAGCTCGCCGGTCACCGCGCCCATCCCGCCCACCGGCACCTGCCACTCGCCCGTGCCGTTGCCGATCACGTGGTAGAGGAAGCACCGGTTGGCCTTCAGGTCGTGCAACGACGTGTGCGTGCCGATCAACGCGTCCGTGGCGACGACGCCGCGCACGACGTCGTCGGCGAACAGCTCCTCCAGCGTCTCGCCGAGCGGCCGTTCCACCACCTGGTCCCACAGCCGCATCCGGGCCGCGGAGTCGACCCGCAGCCGTGCGTGCTCCCGGGACAGCAGGGGCTCCAGCATCGTCGGCGACAACGCCTCGGCCAGCACCTCCAGGTCGTCGTACCACCGGCGCCACCGCTCCCACTCGGCGTCCGACCCGGTCAGCGCCCGGAACGACGCCGCGGTCGCCTCGCCCGGCACGCGTTCCACCAGCAGGTCACCGCCGGGCGTGTACGACGACGCCGACCGCGACCGCAGCGCCACGCGCAGCCCGAGGTCCGCCACGATCCGGTCCGGCAGCAGGCTGACCAGGTACGAGTACCGCGACAGGCGCGCCGGCACGCCCGGGAACGCCTCCTCGCTCACCGCCGCGCCGCCGACGTGGTCCAGCTTCTCCAGCACCAGCACCGTGCGGCCCGCCCGCGCCAGGTAGGCAGCCGCCACCAGCGCGTTGTGCCCGCCGCCGACCACCACCACGTCGTAGGTATCCACCCGGCCGACTCTAACCAGTGAACAACGCCGTCACCTTGCGGATCAGCTCGACCAGCCCGTAGGCCAGCGGCACGCCGACCCAGAGCCACGCGAACACGACCACCCAGCGCCGGTTCACCGGACCGCCTCCACTTCGGGCTCGTGGTACTTGGCCGCGACCGGCCGCACCAGCTCGTTGGCCACGAACCCGACCAGCAGCAACGCCATCATGATGAACAGCGACGCCGCGTAGAGGTCGGGCCCGGACTTCCCGGCCGCCTTCTGCCCGTCGGCAATCGCGTTCACGATCAACGGCCCGAGCACGCCTGCCAGCGACCACGCGGTCAGCAACCGGCCGTGGATCGCGCCCACCTGGTACGTGCCGAACAGGTCCTTCAGGTACGCCGGGACCGTCGCGAAACCGCCGCCGTAGAACGACAGGATCAGCATGGCGCACACCACGAACAGCGGCTTCGAGGCGTCACCGGCCAGCGCCAGCACCAGGTACGTCACCGCGCCCACGCCCAGGTACAGCCGGTAGACGTTCTTGCGGCCCACCAGGTCCGATGTGGACGACCACGCGATCCGGCCGACCATGTTCGCCAGCGACAGCAGCGCCACGAACCCGGCCGCCGCGCCCGCCGCCACCGGCGTGGACGTGTCGGCGAAGAAGTCGCGGATCATCGGCGACGCCTTCTCCAGGATGCCGATGCCCGCCGTGACGTTGAAGCACAGCACCACCCACAGGCACCAGAACTGCGGCGTCCGCAGCGCGTTGCGCGCGGACACGTTGACCACTGACACGTTGGCCGCCGAACGGACCACCTCCCGCTCGGCGACCTCCGCGGGCACCCGGACCAGCAGCACGCCCACCGACATGAACACCGCGTAGACCACGCCGTGCACCAGGAACGCCTGCGCGATGCCGCCGCTGTCCCGCCCGAACGACTCCAGCATCTGCGCCGACCACGGTGACGCGATCAGCGCGCCGCCGCCGAAGCCCATGATCGCGATGCCGGTGGCCATGCCCGGCCGGTCGGGGAACCACTTGATCAGCGTGGACACCGGCGAGATGTACCCGATGCCCAACCCGATGCCGCCGACGAACCCGTAGCCGACGACCACCAGCCAGTACTGCTGCGTCCACGCGCCCAGCGCCGAGATCAGGAACCCGGACGAGAAGCAGGTGGCGGACACGAACATGGCCCACCGCGGCCCCTTGCGCTCGACGAGCGTGCCGCCGAACGCGGCCGACAACCCCAACATCACGATCCCCAGCTGGAACGGCAGCGCGCTCTGCGTCCCCGTGAGGCCCAGCGCCCCTTCCAACGGCGGCTTGAACACGCTCCACGCGTACGCCTGACCGATGGCCAGGTGCACCGACAGCGCGGCGGGCGGGATCAACCAGCGGTTCCACCCCGGTGGGGCGATCGTGCGAGAGCGGTCCAGGAAACCCACTGCCCGACACCTCCGTAACCTGGTGAGTGGCTTGCGAAAAAACTTAGCCAAGAGAAGGAGTTTCGCGATGGGGCGAGTCACCGTGCGTCGCCCAGTGGTCACGTATGCGCGACGAACGTCGCGCAAACGGGTCGACGCGCTGGCCGCCGAGGAGCCGTTGGAGCTGCGCGTAGGCGGTAAGGCACTCACCGTGACGATGCGGACGCCGGGTCACGACGTGGAGCTGGCGCACGGCTTCCTGCTCAGCGAAGGCGTCATCCGCGGCCTGGAGGACATCTCGGTCGCCCGCTTCTGCGAGGGCACCGGCCCGGACGGCCTGAACACCTACAACGTGCTCGACCTGACCCTCGCCGACGGCGTGCCGCCACCCGACACCGGCGTGGAGCGCAACTTCTACACCACGTCGTCGTGCGGCGTGTGCGGCAAGGCGGCCTTGGACGCGGTGAAGCTGAAGACCCAGCACTCCCCGGCCGACGACCGCTCCACCGTGGACGTGGACGTGCTGTCCGCCCTGCCGGACGAGCTGCGCAAGCGCCAGAAGGTCTTCGCCGCCACGGGCGGCCTGCACGCCGCGGGCCTGTTCACGACCACCGGCCAGGCGCTGGTCGTCCGCGAGGACGTGGGCAGGCACAACGCCGTGGACAAGGTCCTGGGCTGGGCCGTGCTCAACAACAAGGTCCCGCTGGCGGGCACCGTGCTGATGGTCTCCGGGCGGGCGTCGTTCGAGCTGGTGCAGAAGGCGACCATGGCCGGCGTCCCGGTCCTGTCCGCGGTCTCGGCCCCGTCGTCGCTGGCCGCCGACCTGGCCGAGGAGCAGGGCGTGACGCTGGTCGGCTTCGTGCGCGGCGACTCGATGAACGTCTACACGGGCCACCAGCGGATCACCGCATGAGACCGCTGGACGACGTCACCGTCGTCAGCCTCGAACAGGCGGTGGCCGTGCCGTACGCCACCCGGCTCCTGGCGGACCTGGGCGCCCGCGTGATCAAGGTGGAACGCCCGGACGGGGGTGACTTCGCCCGCCACTACGACACCACGTGCGGCGAGGTCTCGTCCTACTTCGCCTGGACCAACGTCGGCAAGCAGTCGGTCACGCTCGACCTCAAGCACCCGGCCGCCACCCGGGTGCTGCACGACCTGGTCGCCACCGCCGACGTGGTCCTGTGCAACCTCTCCCCCGCCGCCGCCCGCCGCCTCGGCGTGGACGCCGACTCGTTGCGCCGGCTGAAGCCCGACCTCGTCATCGGCGAGCTCTCCGGTTACGGCGACTCGGGCCCGTACGCGTCGCGCAAGGCGTTCGACGCCCTGGTCCAGTCCGAGACCGGCCTCATCGACCTCACCGGCGAGGGTGACGTCACCGCGCGGGCCGGGATCTCGGTGGCCGACATCGCCGCGGGCGTCCAACTGCACTCCGCCGTGCTGGCCGCCCTGCTGCACCGCGCCCGGACCGGCGAGGGCGCCACCCTCGGCCTGTCCCTCTTCGACGCGATGGCCGAGTGGATGCACCAGCCCATGCTCTACGCCGCGGGCACCGGCCGGGCCGCTCCGCGCACCGGCGCGCACCACCCCAGCATCGCGCCCTACGGCCCGTTCACCTGCGCCGACGGCACAGTCCACCTGGCCGTGCAGAACGACCCGCAGTGGCGTCGCCTGTGCGACCTGCTCGGCCGCCCGGACCTGGCCGACGACCCCCGCTTCACCACGGTCGCGTCCCGCGTGGCCCACCGGCCGGCCCTGCACGCCGAACTCGACTTCACCGCCTGGACCACCCAGGCGCTGCTCGACGCCCTGGACGGGGCCGACGTGCCCGCCGCCCTGACCCGCAGCGTCACCGACCTGCCGGACCACCCGCAGCTCACGGCACGCGCCCGGCAGACCCCCGTCGACGTGCCCCACGGCCGGATCACCGCCCTGCGCCCTCCCGTGGACTCCACGGCCTGGGACTGGACGCCCGCCCCCGTGCCCTCTCTCGGCGAGCACACCGGGCAAGTCCTGCGCGAACTCGGGTACTCCACCGAGCAGATCGCGGCGCTGCGGGACGAGTCCGCGCTCTGACGAAACGCGAGCCCCGTTCACGACGATGTCCGAGAGGGGATCTCCAGGGGGAACGCACATGGTCACCAGGCGAACAGCGCTCACCGCACTCGGCGGCACCGCCCTGGCCGCCGCCGGCCTCACGGCCGCGTGGCACGGCAACGCGCCGCTGGGCGAGGCGCTGCGCCACGCCCTCGGCGTCGCCGGACCGGTGCCCGCCGTGAAGCGCGCCGTGGTCCGCGTCGAACGCGTCCGCTCCCACCACCGGGGCGGCGACGTGGACCTGCTGACGATGGTCCCGCCGGGCGTGCCCACCCGGGACCTGCCCATGTCGATCCTCCTGCACGGTCGCTTCGGCACGGCCCGCACGGCGTCCCCGGGCGGCATGGCGGAGGTCCTGGTGGCGGCGGTCGGCCGGGGTCAGGTGCCCCCGTTCGGCTTCGTCGCGGTGGACGGCGGCGACCACTACTGGCACGAGAACGTCCCGGGCGACGACCCCATGGGCATGCTGCTCGAAGAAGTGCCGCGCTGGCTGGCCGAGCGGGGCTTCGGCGCGCCGTTCGCCTGCACCGGCGTGTCCATGGGCGGCTTCGGCGCGCTGCTCTACGCCCGCCGGCGGCACGAGCGCCGCGAACCGACCCGGGCCGTCGCCGCCATCGCCCCCGCCCTGCTCACGGACTGGGCGGAGATGTCCAAGCGCAACGCCTTCGCCGACCAGCACCAGTGGGCGTCCCTGGACCCCCTCAAGAACATCGACAAGCTGGGCACCGCGCCCGTCGGCGTGTGGGCGGGCGACCGCGACAACTTCATCACCGGCACCCGCCGGTTCATCGCCGACGCGAAACCCACCGTGGCGTCCATCGTCCCGGGCGGCCACAACGACGCGCTCTACCGCAAGGTCGTCCCCGACGTGATTCGGTTCCTCGGCAAGCGCGTCCCCCTATAGCCACCGGACCTGCACAGGACCTCCACAAACCTGTGGTTGCCTGGCGGCATGGTGACCCGACCCGACCCGATCGCCTACCTCGACCACGCCGCGGCCGCGGGCAGCGCCTACAAGCAGCGGCTCCTGGACGCCCTGGACCTCCGGCCGGACCACGTGGCGCTCGACATCGGCTGCGGACCCGGCACCGACCTGCCCGCGATGGCCGAACGGGCCCGTGAGGTCGTCGGCGTGGACGTGGACCCGGCCATGGTCGAGGAAGCGCAGCGCCGCACCGCGCACCTGCGGGTGGACGTGCGGCACGGCGACGCCCACGCGTTGCCCCTCGATGACCGCAGCGTCGACCGCGCCCGCGTCGACCGGGTCCTGCACCTGGTCGCCGACCCGGCCGCCGTCCTGGCCGAGCTGCGCCGCGTGCTGCGGCCCGGCGGACGTGCCGCGCTGGCCCAGCCCGACTGGGAGACCCTGGCCGTCGACCCCGGGTCGGTGGCCACGAACCTCGCGTTCACCCGGTTCGTGTGCGACCGGGTGGTGCCCAACCCGGTGGTCGGCAGGCAGCTCGCCCGGCTCGCCGCCGCCGCGGGCCTGGCCGTCGCCTCCGTCGAGGCCGACGTGCAGCTCCTGCACGACTTCGGCACGGCCGACCACCTGCTCGGCCTCACCCGCAACGCCCAGCGGGCCGTCCAGGCGGGTCGCCTCACCCGCCGGGCCGCCGACGCCTGGCTGGCCGACCTCGCCGCCGGACCGTTCCTGGCGGCGTTCACCCTCTTCCGGGTGACGGTCAGCGCGGCGTGAGCGGCACCCGGCCGCTGCGGACCCACTTCAGCACCGCGCCCCACGGGCCGTACCCGGCGGCGACGTTGAGGTGCCCGCCGTCCACGATCACGTCCAGGTCGACGCGCAGCGCCTCGGCCAGCTCCTTGGCCTGCGTCACCGTGCAGTAGTCGTCGCCCGCGCCCACCACCAGCCGGGTCGACACCGCCGCCCGCCGCACCACCGTCGGGTCCAGCACGGGGTGCAGGAACTCGGAGATCAACGGCTCGCCGTCGAAGTCCGGGGCGGGCGGTGCGACCAGCAGCACGCGGTCCACGCGCAGCGACTCGTCGAACGGCCCCGCCGCGTGGTGCAGCCACAGCAGCACCGCCAGCGAGTGCGCGACCACCACCCGTTCGCCGGACCCCGGTGGGGGCATCGCGGCGAGGTGGGACCGCAGCTCGTCGAGCCACGTCGAGAGCCGCGGCGCGTCGGGCGAGCTGAACTCGGGCAGGTCCACCGACCCGCCGTGGTGCGCCAGCTCGCCCGCCAGCCAGTTCTGCCAGTGCTCCGGCCCCGAACCACCCAGGCCGTGCAGGATCAGCGTGTGCGGGAGCGACAACTCAGGCGGACTTCTCGCGACGTTCCCGGCGCGAGGGCTGCCGGGCCACGATGGTCGGGTTGACGTTCTCCTTCACGGTCTGCTCCGTGATGACGACCTTGGCGACGTCCGTGCGGCTGGGGATGTCGTACATCACCGGCAGCAGGACCTCTTCCATGATCGCCCGCAGGCCGCGCGCACCCGTGCCGCGCAGGATCGCCTGGTCGGCGACCGCCTCCATGGCCGTGCGGGTGAACTCCAGCTCCACGCCGTCCATCTCGAACAGCTTCTGGTACTGCTTGACCAGCGCGTTCTTCGGCTCGGTGAGGATGCGGACCAGCGATTCCTTGTCCAGGTTGGTGACGCTCGCGACCATCGGCAACCGGCCGATGAACTCGGGGATCAACCCGAACTTGATCAGGTCCTCGGGCATCGACTCGGCGTAGTAGTCCGCCGCGTCGACCTCGGCCTTGGTGCGCACCTCGGCGCCGAACCCGAGACCGCGCTTGCCCACCCGGTCCTGGATGATCTTGTCGAGACCCGCGAAGGCGCCCGCCACGATGAACAGCACGTTCGTCGTGTCGATCTGGATGAACTCCTGGTGGGGGTGCTTGCGACCACCCTGCGGCGGCACCGAGGCCGTCGTCCCCTCCAGTATTTTCAGCAGCGCCTGCTGCACGCCTTCACCCGACACGTCGCGCGTGATCGACGGATTTTCACTCTTTCGAGCGATCTTGTCGACCTCGTCGATGTAGATGATGCCGGTCTCGGCGCGCTTGACGTCGTAGTCGGCCGCCTGGATGAGCTTGAGGAGGATGTTCTCCACGTCCTCGCCCACGTAGCCCGCCTCGGTCAGCGCCGTGGCGTCCGCGATGGCGAACGGCACGTTCAGCATCTTGGCGAGCGTCTGGGCCAGGTAGGTCTTGCCGCACCCGGTCGGACCGAGCATGAGGATGTTCGACTTGGCGAGCTCCACGCCGTCGTCGCGGCCCTCACGCCCGCGGTCACCGGCCTGGATGCGCTTGTAGTGGTTGTAGACCGCCACCGAGAGCGTGCGCTTGGCCTCGTTCTGGCCGATCACGTACTGGTCGAGGAACTCGTGGATCTCGGCGGGCTTGGGCAGCTCGTCGAGCTTGACGTCACCGGCCTCCGCGAGCTCTTCCTCGATGATCTCGTTGCAGAGGTCGATGCACTCATCGCAGATGTAGACACCCGGCCCGGCGATGAGTTTTTTCACCTGCTTCTGGCTCTTGCCGCAGAAAGAGCACTTCAGCAGGTCGCCGCCGTCACCGATACGTGCCATGACCGCTGACCTCTGTCCCCTCCGGCGCACGACCTGGTGAGGTGCGCCTGACTGCTGATGTGGCGAGTGCCCGCTGGGTGCGGGGTCCGCCCGTTCCCCTCGACGGTACCTGCCCTACCCGCCTGTGCGGGAGGACCAGCGTGCCCCCGACACCCCGAACTGCACAGGACCCCCTGGTCAGCTCGGCGTGTCGGGCGCCACGCCGAGACTTACTTCGCCGAGAGCTTCCGGTACGGCAGGACGCTGTCGACGATGCCGTAGTCCTTGGCCTCCGCGGCCGTGAGGATCTTGTCGCGCTCGATGTCCTGGCGCACCTGCTCCGGCGTGCGGCTGGTGTGCTTGGCGAGCGTGGTCTCCAGCAGCCTGCGCACCCGCTGGATCTCGTTGGACTGGATCTCCAGGTCGGAGACCTGCCCGTAGACGCCCTCGGTGGCCGGCTGGTGGATCAGGATCCGGGCGTTCGGCAGCGCGTGCCGCTTGCCCGGGGTGCCCGCCGCGAGCAGCACGGCCGCCGCCGAGGCCGCCTGGCCCAGGCAGTAGGTCTGGATGTCGGGGCGGACGAACTGCATGGTGTCGTAGATGGCCATCAGCGAGGTGAACGAGCCACCCGGCGAGTTGATGTACATCAGGATGTCGCGGTCGGGGTCCTCCGACTCCAGCACGAGCAGCTGGGCCATCACGTCGTTCGCCGACGCGTCGTCCACCTGCACGCCGAGGAAGATGATGCGCTCCTCGAACAGCTTGTTGTACGGGTTGGACTCCTTGATGCCGTAGCTCGTGCGCTCGACGAACGACGGGAGCACGTACCGGGACTGCGGCGCGTGGAACTGGCTCACTTCAGGTCTCCTGGTGGCTGGTGCTCGGGTCGCGGTCAGTTGGTCTTCGCCTGGCTGGCGCGGGTGATCACCTTGTCCACGAAGCCGTACTCCAGGGCTTCCTGGGCGTTGAACCAGCGGTCGCGGTCCGAGTCGGCGATGATGCGCTCGACCGGCTGGCCGGTGTGCTGGGCGATCAGCTCGGCCATCTCGTGCTTGGTGCGGGTGAGCATGTCGGCCTGGATGGCGATGTCGGCCGCCGTGCCGCCGACGCCGGCCGAGGGCTGGTGCATCAGGATGCGGGCGTGCGGGAGCGCGTGGCGCTTGCCGGGCGTGCCCGCGGAGAGCAGGAACTGCCCCATCGACGCGGCCAGGCCCATCGCGTAGGTCGCGACGTCCGGCTCGATCAGCTGCATCGTGTCGAAGATCGCCATGCCCGCGGTCACCGAGCCGCCGGGCGAGTTGATGTAGAAGGTGATGTCCTTCTCCGGGTCCTCCGCGGCCAGGAGGAGGAGCTGGGCCACGATCTGGTTGGCGATGTTCTCTTCGACCTGGGTCCCCAGGACGATGATCCGCTCGCGGAGCAGACGCTCGTAGACCGAGTCGTTGAGGTTCATCCCCGAGGCCGCTCGCATCACGGGCTCCGAGAAAGAGTGCTGCGTCACGTCTGCCTGCCTAACTTTGCGACTAACTGTGCCGAAAAGAGTCTCGTAGCAACGACCTTAACGAAGGCGGGCGGCGTCGACGTCCCGACACCGCCCGCGTTCGCTCAGGGCTTCACTCCGCGTTCGCGGGTTCCTGCTCCTCAGTGGACCTGGTCTCGCCGAACAGCTCGTCCAGGTCGAGGGCGTTGCCCGCGGAGTCGGTCACGGTGGCCTGGCGCACGACGGTGGCCAGCGCCTTGCCGCGGCGCACGTCGGCGAAGATGGCGCCCAGCTGGCCCGACTGCTGGGCCCGCTTGACGTACTCGTCCGGGCTGATGCCGAACCGCTGCGCCTGGTAGATGATCCGCTCGGTCAGCTCGGCGTCGGTCACGTTGAGCTGCTCGGCGTCGGCGATGGCGTCCAGCACGAGCTGCGTCTTGACCGCCTGCTCGGAGGCTTCGCGCACCTCGGCGTCGAACTGCTCCTTGGTCTGGCCCTGCTCGGCCAGCCACTCGGCGAAGCGCGCCTCGTCGTGGTCGAGGGCGTGGATGGCGTCGTGCGCCCGCGCCTCGACCTCGCCCTGGACGACGGCCTCGGGCAGCGGCACCTCGACGCTGGCCAGCAGCGCCTCCAGCACCTTGTCGCGAGCCTGGACGCCCTGCTGCATCTTCTTCACGCGGCCCAGGCGGGTGCGCAGGTCGGCCTTGAGCTCGTCCAGCGTGTCGAACTCGCTGGCGAGCTGGGCGAACTCGTCGTCCAGCTCGGGGAGCTGGCGCTCCTTGACCGAGTTCAGCACCACGGTGACCTCGGCGTCGCGGCCCGCGTGCTCGCCCGCGACCAGGGTGGTGGTGAAGTTCTTCGACTCGCCCTCGGAGGCGCCGACCAGGGCCTCGTCGATGCCCTCGACGAGCTGGCCGGAGCCGATCTCGTAGGACAGGCCGGAGGTCTTGGCCTCCTCGACCTCCTCGCCGTCCACGGTCGCCGACAGGTCGACCACGACGAAGTCGCCGTTCTCGGCCGGGCGCTTGACGCCGGTGAGGGTCGCGAACCGGGCGCGCAGCTCGTTGAGCTGGGTCTCCACGTCCTCGTCGGTGACCTCCTGGTCGTCGACGCTGACGGTCAGCTCACCGAAGGCGGGGACGGTGATCTCGGGGCGGACGTCGACCTCGGCGGTGAACGCCAGGGACTCGCCGTCCTCGATCTTGGTCACCTCGAAGTCGGGGCGGCCCAGGGTGCGCAGCTCACCGGAGCTGACGGCCTCCAGGTACTTGGCCGGGATGGCCTCCTGGACGACCTCGTCCAGCACGGGCGCGCGGCCGATGCGGCTCTCCAGCACGCGGGCGGGGGCCTTGCCGGGGCGGAAGCCGGGGATGCGGACCTGCTTGGCCAGCTTGCGGTACGCGCGGTCGAAGTCCGACTTGAGCTCGTCGAACGGCACCTCGACGTTGATCCGGACCCGCGTCGGGCTCAGGTGCTCGACGGTGCTCTTCAACGTGGTCTCCTCGTAACGGGCAGGACGTGCGGAACACCCCGTGAACGCGTGGGGGCGCGCCGGGATTCCGCCTGAGTCTAGGCGGTCGGCCGACCGCGTGGCGCTAGCACCCCGGGTCCGGGCGCC
Organism: Actinosynnema sp. NPDC091369; assembly: GCF_044757065.1. NCBI lineage: Bacteria > Bacillati > Actinomycetota > Actinomycetes > Pseudonocardiales > Pseudonocardiaceae > Actinosynnema > Actinosynnema sp. NPDC091369. The sequence continues at coordinate 453,708 of NZ_JBIVUG010000006.1, forward strand.
GCAACCGCTCGGGCGGGGGGCGTCCGGGCATTGTCGCGGGCAATACCCGTTCGGCGGGAATGGCTTTGCGGTCGTGGGGTGACAATTCGAGACACAGGTGGAATTCCGCCCGTTCGGGCGTCCTTCCGCGCGGCCCCAGGGGCACTCCTCGGCGCCCCGCCGGCCGCGTCGGGCGCGCGGCGAAAATCACAACAGTGGTTCTTAACCCGGCCGCGGGGGTCCACGCGGCCGGCCCGCCGCCCGGCCCGGTCGCGGTCGCCACCGGCGTCCGGGGCGCTCCGTGACCGAGAACGCGAGACCGCACTTTCGCGGCTTCGCCAGCGGCGGATCGGGCGTACCTATGCGGCTCAACGGTCGATCGACAGGACGATTCGTTAGGCCGTTCGAGTGGCACTGGGAGCCGTGAGCACGGCGGACCGCGTCAGCACCGAGCGAGGCCACCGCGTCGTCGTGTAACACGTATGCCGTAGAGCCGACTAACAGTCGGCGACCGCCAGCGAGGGGAGGTTCGCCAGAAAGAGTGAATTGAGGCCGTTTGGAGTAGTGCCCGACAGAAAACTTTCACTTGTCGAGATGACTCCAACCGCCGTAGTCCATTAGTGTGGGTTTCAGGTAGCGTGACGCCCGGATCCGCATGTTGGACCAGCAATAATTCACGTTGCCGGACGTTCTGGGGGGTCAGCAGCGGACGCAACCGGCAACCGGGACCGACAGGAACGAGCGAGACAATGTCATCGAGCTCTTTAACCACCTACCAGACAAGGTGCCGATGACCCGATGAGATCCATTCCGCCGCTGCCGAACACTATCCCAGGACCACCGCTGGGCGCCGGCGGTGACTTCGGGGTCCGACGGACCCCGGACTCACCCCACGGCCACCGCGTACCACCCCTCGCGGTAGCGCGGCGATGTTGATCGAGCTCAGGCCACGCGCACGCAGGAGCGCAGCCAGGTCAACTGCCGCCACGCACGAGAGACCACGATGCCGGCCCGCACCGACCTCATCGTGGACCACTTAAACGCACCGTTGGGGAGCTCCATGGAGACGCGTCAGCTTTTGGCGTTCACAACTGTGGTTCAAACGGGCAGTTTCACCAAGGCAGCCGCCACGCTGAATTGCTCGCAACCCACTATAACCACTCGGATCAAGGCACTCGAAGAGACCCTCGGCGTGCCACTGTTCCGTCGACTTCCGCGCGGCATCCAGATGACCTCTGCCGGTGTCGAGCTATTGCCGTTCGCGCGGAACATCATCACCCTGACCGACAAGGCCAGAAAAGCGATCACGATGAACGGCGAGCCGCACGGCAAGCTGGTCATCGGCAGCGCACAGAGTCTGACCGACTACCGTCTGCTACCACTGATCGAGTACATGTGCTGGCGCTACCCGAGCGTCCAGATCTCACTCCACTCGCGCAACACCCAGGCCAACCTGACCTCGGTGCGCGAGGGGCGGCTCGACTGCACCTTCTTCATCGGCTCCGTGGAGCCCCGCGAGGGGTTGGAGACGACGGTGCTGTGCCCGGAGCCGCTGGTCATGGTCGCCGGCCCGACCCACGCCCTGACCAGGCGTTCGGTGATCACCGAGGACGAGCTGCGGGGCAGCACGCTCATCCGGGCCGAGAACGGCGCCAGCTACTACGAGCAGTTCGAGCAGGCGCTGGGACTGGGGGAAGCCGAGTCGAAGTCGCCGGTGCTGGCGCTCGACTCGATCGACGCCGCCAAGCGGGCGGTCGCCTCGGGTCTGGGGATCTCGCTCGTCCCCGAGGTGACGGTCGCGGCGGAGCTCGCCGACGGCAGGCTGTGCCGACTGCCCTGGGTCCCGCCGTTCCGGGTCTACACCCAGTTCGCGTGGCGCCAGGACAACTCCACCAACCCGTCGGTGACGGCACTCGTGTCGGCGGCGGCGCAGGTGGTCAGCGAGCAGGTGGCGACTCCGGCATGACACTGGGGAGCCGTTCTTGAGCACCCGGGCGCGGGTTGTGCTCAAGAACGGCCCGCGTTTCGCGACGCGGGAGCCGGGTAGAACGGACACATGACCGTGAAGGCGAGCGACCTGCGGGAGCTGCTGACGTCCGACCTGCCGGACCCCAACCTGGTCCTGATCGAGGGCAGGCTGGAGGTGATCCAGGTCGACGACCTGGACACGGACGACTTCCGCGGCGCGATGCTGCTGCTGTCCAGGGCCGAGCTGCTGGCGCGCGGCGTCGACGAGGACTCACCGGACACCGAACTGGAACGCCAGGCCGCGACCATCTCCACCGCGGTCAACGAACTGGGCGGCTGACCGTCGGAACGGCTTCGGGGCGACCCCGGGGAAGTGCCCTGACCAACCACCGGCCAGCCAGGGCTACCGTCGGGGCGACAGGATTTGAACCTGCGACCCCCCGCTCCCAAAGCGGGTGCGCTACCAAACTGCGCCACGCCCCGGTCCACCCCAGCCTATCGCGACCGGCTAAGCTGACCACGCGCCCACCCCGGTAGGCGCGATGCGGGTGTAGCTCAATGGTAGAGCCCCAGCCTTCCAAGCTGGTCATGCGGGTTCGATTCCCGTCACCCGCTCCAGCCTCTTCTCGCTGGCAGATCGCCTCCAGACCGTCCCGTGTGGACGGTCTTTTTGTTGTTCGGGGACCGTCCGTGCGTCGCGCTCGGGCGGGCGTGGGGTGGGGTGAGGTGGTTGAGCGGCAGGTCGGTGGGAGGACTTGGCCGTGGGGGCGGGTCGCTCTAGCTATGGGACCGGTTGGGCGGGGTTGTGGGCGAGGTGGTGGGTGGTGGCCTGCGGGTATTAAGGGGATTGTGTGTCCCGGTGGGGGTGGTGGTGTGGATTGTTCACGCTATTGAGGTGGCGGATTGGGCTTGACGTTGTGAGTGGGCGCGAGTTTATTGCGTTGTGACGAGTTGTTGCCACCCCCTCGGCACGTGCGGACTCGTCGGTGGTTGCGGGAAGCAGGGTGGGTTTGGGTGCTTCCCGCAACCGTCAATCAGTGAACGAGAAAGGTCGGGGCGTTAGGACGAAGTGGCTGAGGGAGCCGTGAATGTGCAGGTGACAGGCCCGAGGGACGCAGTCGGCAGGGCCTGAGGACGGGCGGGCAGGGCGTCCGGGCACATTCGAAGCAGGGTGGGGAATGATTGGGGTCCACGCTGCAGGGTTGACGGGGTTTTGGCGATTCCGGGGACGAGCGACGGACGGTGTCGGCGGTCCGAATGGTCGCCGGTGATCTGTGGAGCCGGACCCGGGGCGCCGGACGAATCCCAGGTCACCTCATGATGTGAACATGCGCCTGGAGCAGATCGTGGTGGATTGCGTGGACCCCGCACGGCTCGTGCGGTTCTGGGCGGGGTTGCTCGGTGGGGATCCCGTGGAGCGGGGGCACGGGTGGGCGCACGTCGTTCCGCCCGGGTGGCCACGTCTGTCCTTCCAGCCGGTGCCGGAGGTGAAGGCGGTGAAGAACAGGCTGCACCTGGACGTCGAGGTCGACGACATCGAGGCGGCGACGGAGAAGGCGGTCGGGCTCGGGGCGGCGGTGCGGGGTGCCGTGCAGACGGACGAGCAGGGCAGCTTCCAGGTCATGCTCGACCCCGCGGGCAACGAGTTCTGCTTCGTCAAGGCACACGTCGGCTAGGACGTCACGGCACGCCACAGCGCCTCGCCGAAGCGGACCGCCAGCACCACCATGAGGCAGCCGATGGCGAAGGTCACCAGGCATCTCACGATCACGCGCAGCTTCGTCACGCGCCCAGTGTGCCCCGCGAACGACGGCGAATCAGCCGGTTGCGGCAGCAACGGCGGCACGCAGGGAGCGCACGACGCCGAGGTCCCCCTCGACCGACACGGACGAGTCGCCCACCCGCCCCCACAACCACAGGTCGACGTCGGACGGCGAGCCGCTGACCACCGCCGCCGGTTCGGCACCGGGGCAGTAGTCCACGATCCCCTCGTGCAGCGCCACGGTCCACTCCCGGCCGGGCACGCGCAGCGTCACGGCTCGCCCGGACGTGTGCGCCCCGGGCGGCTGGTGGCAGCCCAGCCACAGCCGCAGCACCTCGTCGATGCCGTCCGCCGCCAACCCCGCCTCCACCGGCTCCACCGACCCCGCCGCGGCTTGGGCGTCGACCCGGTGCACGGCCGTCTCGTGCGCCATCCGCCGCACCCAGAACCCCAGCGTCGCGTCCCACGGGCACCACGTCGCCGCAGGCTCACCCGCCCGTGCCGGGTCCAGCACGGCGACCAGCGCCGCGACACCGTCCCGGTACCAGTCGAGGGGGTCGGCGTCACCGGGCGAGAAACCCGCCCCCGGCCGACGTCCACCGCGGGTGACCCAGTGAGCCACCGTCCGGTGCACCGAACCGACGTGCACGAGCAGGTCACCGACCGTCATCCCCGGGCACGCGGGCACGTCACGGTCGTGTGGTGCGAGGGAAGCGGCGGCTGCCAATGCCTCCGCTTCGGCGCGCAGTGCGCCGGCCAACGAGTGGGCGTCCATCCGCGCAGCATCTCTGAACGACCCGCCGGAGTGCGAGCCCGGAAACCGATCGCGCGCCGCCGACGACCGGCGTATGAACGAGCCATGGCGCTCACCCTCCGCACCCTCACCGCCGACGACCTCGCGGAATTCCAACGGCTCGTCAACTCCTCGTTCCTCGCCGACAGCGTCGAGGACCAGCTCGAACGGTGGCGCGGCCTGTTCGAGCCGGAACGGCACCACGCCGTGTTCGACGGCGACGAGCTCATCGGCGGCGGTGGCATCCAGAGCCGCGAGATCACGCTGCCGGGCGCCGGTCCGCAGCCGGTCGCGGCGGTGACGTCGGTGGGGGTGAAGCCGGGCCATCGGCGGCGGGGCGTGCTCACGCGCGTGATGCGGGCTCAGCTGCACGGCCTGCACGAAGAGGGCCGTGAGGCCATCGCCGCCCTGTGGGCGTCGGAGGCGGCGATCTACCCCCGGTTCGGCTACGGGCTCGCGGCCGAGTTCGCCCGGCTGGAGGTGCCGCGCGGCGCGAAGTTCCACCCCGGCGTCACGGTCGACGGCGAACGGGTGCGCGAGGTGTCGCGGGACGAGGCCATGCCGGTCATGAAGGCCGTGTACGAAGACCTGCGGCCGGGCCGGACGGGCTGGTTGAGCCGCCTGGACGCCTCGTGGGAACACCAGTTCGCCGACACCGAGCGCGACCGCGACGGGCTGAGCGCCTACCACTACGTGCTGCACCCGCAGGGCTACGCGGTCTACCGGATCAAGCACGACTGGCGGGAGCGCGGCCCGCGCAACGAGCTGCACGTGCGGGAGATCGCGGCGCGCACCGACGAGGCGTACGCGGCGCTCTACCGGTACCTGCTGGACGTCGACCTGGTCGGCGAGCTGAAGACCTACACCGCGTCGGACGACCCGGTCGTCCACCTGCTGGACGACGTGCGGCTGGCGCTGCGCGGCCGGTCGGACGCGCTGTGGGTTCGGGTCGTGGACGTCGACCGCGCCCTCACCCAGCGCCGCTACGCCTCCGACGTGGACGCCGTGCTGGAGGTGTCGGACGAGTTCTGCCCGTGGAACGCGGGCCGGTGGCGGTTCACCGTGAAGGACGGCGCGGCGACCGTGCGGCGGGTCGACGACGCGCCGGACCTCGTGCTGGACGTGCAGGCGTTGGGCGCGGCGTACCTCGGTGGGACGAGGCTGGCGATGCTGGCGCGTGCCCAACGGGTGAGTGAGGTCACCGAGGGTGCGCTGAACGCCGTGTCACATGCGCTTTTGGGTGATCGGGAGCCCCACTGCCCGGAGGTGTTCTGACCGTTTCGGGAACCCCGGCCCGGCACGGGGCGTTTTCCGGGCATCAAGCACCGGGAGGGTCTATGACCACCACGATCGTGTTGCTCGTGCTGCTGGTCCTGGCGGGCGCCATCTGGTACTCCGCCCGTTCCGCCGCCGAGAAGCGCCGCCGTGAGCTGGAGGACGCCCAGGCTGAGGCCCGCCGCTGGGTGGAGCGCCTGGGCGGCCAGGTCATGAACCTGACCGGCACGGACGTGGCCTCTCAGCAGGCGCTGGCGGACGCGTCGGAGCGGTTCACCGCGGCCGGGTCGCAGATGGAGCAGGCGCGCACGGTGGAGCAGTGCCGCCTGGTCACGCAGACCGCGATGGAGGGCCTGTACTACGTGCGGGCCGCGCGCGTCGCGATGGACCTCGACCCGGGCCCCGAGCTGCCCGACCTCACCGGTCAGGGCCGGGCGGGCAAGGTGTCGGAGGAGCGTGACGTCACGGTGGAGGGCCACCGGTACGTGGCCTCGCCGCGGCCGGGTTCGCACACGCCGCACTACTACCCCGGTGGTGTGGTGGCGGGCCGTCCGGTGCCGCAGGGCTGGTACTCCGAGCCCTGGTGGAAGCCCGCGCTGGTGGCGGGCGCGTGGGGCTTCGGCTCGATGCTGCTGTTCAGCGCGATGTTCTCGGGCATGGTCGGCGTGCCGGCGGCCGTGGCGGCCGAGGACCCCGGCGCCGACGGCGGTGACGGGGGCGACACCGGTGACGGTGGTGACGCGGGCGGCGACGCCGGTGGTGACTCCGGCGGCGACTTCGGTGGCGACTACGGCGGCGGGGACTTCGGCGGGTTCGACATCTGAGTCACGCGGGCTGGCAGGTCGGGCACCAGTACAGGTTCCGGCCGGCCAGCTCGGCGCCGGCCACGGGCGTGCCGCAGACCAGGCACGGCTGACCGGTGCGGCGGTAGACGTAGACCTCGCCGCCGTGCCGGTCCTGGCGCGGAGCGCGGCCGGTGACCTCGGGCAGGTGCTCGGGCCGCACGGTGTCGATGCGCCCGACCTTCACGCCGGCGCGCATGAGCACGACCAGGTCTGCCCACAGGTCGTCCCACAACGCCCGGTCGACGCGGTTGCCGGGCACGAGCGGGTGCACGCCGTGCCGGAACAGCACCTCGGCGCGGTAGACGTTGCCGACGCCCGCGAGCACGGTCTGGTCCATCAGCAGCACGGCGATGGACTGGCGGGACCGGGCGACGCGCGCGAAGGCGAGGTCGGGTTTCGCGTCACGGCGCAGCGGGTCCGGCCCCAGGCGGGCGCGCAGCGCGGCCACCTCGACGTCGGTCAGGACCTCGCACCGGGTGGGGCCGCGCAGGTCCGTCCAGTGGGTGGGTCCGGCCAGCCGCATCCGCACCTGGCCGACCGGTTCGGTCACCGGGTGCGGCGACTCGGTGAACGTGCCGTAGAGGCCCAGGTGGACGTGCACGGTCGCGTCCGGTCCGTACACGTGGAACAGGTGCTTGCCGTGCGCCTCGGCGCGTTCGAGCAGGCGACCGTCCACAAGGGACGCGGCGAACCTGCCCTGCGGGCTCGACACCCGGACGACCGAGCCCGCGTACCGGCGTTGGTGCAGCTTCGCCAGGCGGTGCAGCGTGTGGCCCTCGGGCATTACGGCAGGGCCGGCGCCTCGCCGGTGCGCTCGTACTCGCTGAGGATGCCGATCCGGCGGGCGTGCCGCTCCTGGCCGGAGAACGGGGTGGCGAGGAACGCCTCGACGATCGCGAACGCCTCCTCGGTGGTGTGCATGCGTCCGCCGATGCCGATGAGCTGGGCGTCGTTGTGCTCGCGGGCGAGCTTCGCGGTCTCGACGCTGTAGGCGAGCGCGGCACGCGCGCCGGGGACCTTGTTCGCGGCGATCTGCTCGCCGTTGCCGGAGCCGCCGATGACGACGCCCAGGCTGCCCTCGTCCGCGACGACGCGGCGGGCCGCCTCGATGCAGAACGGCGGGTAGTCGTCCTCCGCGTCGTACACGGCGGGCCCGACGTCGACCACCTCGTGGCCCGCGTCGGTCAGGTGCTTGACGAGGTGGGTCTTCAGCTCGAAGCCCGCGTGGTCCGATCCCAGGTAAACGCGCACGTCAGCAAGTCTGCCATCCTTGACCGGGTGTTCGGACAAGAGGGTTGCCGGCTGCGGCTGGAATGGGGTCCAGAGGGGGTTGCCGCGCTCGGGCAGCAGTGCGCGGTGCTCGTGATCGTGGACGTGCTGTCGTTCTCGACGGCGGTGGACGTGGTGGTGGCGCGGGGCGGGTCCGTGCGGCCGGTGCACTGGGCGGACCGGGCGGGGGCGGCGCGGCCGGCCGACCCGTCGTGGACGTTGCGGCCGTCGTCGCTGGTGTCCGTGCCGGCCGGGACGGAGTTGGAGCTGGCTTCCGCGAACGGCGCGACGTTGTGCTCGTTGGCGGCGTCGACGGGGGCGGTCGTGCTGGCGGGGTGCCTGCGCAACGCCCAGGCGGTCGCTTCGGCGGCCCGGGAGCTGGCCGCGGGCGGGCCGATCGGCGTCGTGCCCGCCGGTGAGCGCTGGGGCGTGAACCTGGCCGCCGACGCGGAGGTGGGGCCGCTGCGGCCGGCGGTCGAGGACCTGCTCGGCGCGGGCGCGATCATGGCGGCCCTGCTGGGTTACGGCACGGCTTCGGTGGAGGCGGCCCTGGCCGCGGAAACGTACGCGTGGGCTTCGGTGGAAGACGTCCTGAACGGCTGCGTTTCGGGTCGTGAGCTCATTGCCGCGGGCCACGCCGGTGACGTGGCCCTGGCCTGTGAGGTGAACGTCAGCACCGCCGTCCCGCGCCTGACCAACGGCCTCCTCCGCGCCACCTGAACCCCGCGCGAGTCGAACCTTCGGGGCCCGCGTGTCGAACACTCAGGACCGGTGAGTTCAACACTCAGGACGCCGACGGGCGTTCCCCGGCGGACCTGAGTGTTGAACTCGGGGGTCCTGAACGTTCGACACGCGGGACCTGAGCGTTCGACTCGCGCGGGGGTCAGCGTTGGACGGACTTCAGCTCGGTGAATTCGAGGAGGCCGTGGGGGCCGAATTCGCGGCCGTTGCCGGACTGGCGGTAGCCGCCGAACGGGGCGCTGGTGTTGAACGCCGCGCCGTTGATGTCGACCTGGCCGGTGCGCAGGCGCTTGGCGACGGCGAGGGCGCGCGAGGGGTCGGCGGAGAAGACCGCGCCGCCGAGGCCGTAGATGGTGGAGTTCGCGATGCGCACGGCGTCGTCCTCGTCCGCGTACGGCATCACGGACAGCACCGGGCCGAAGATCTCCTCCTGCGCGATCACCATGTCCGGCGTGACGTGACCGAAAACGGTCGGGGAGACGAAGAACCCGCGCTCCAGGGGACGGGAGGTGCCGCCGAGGGCGAGCTTCGCCCCTTCCGAGGTGCCGCGCGAGATGTAGCCGACGACGCGGTCGCGCTGGGCGGCCGAGACGGCGGGACCCATGCGCGTCGTGGGCAGGGCGGGGTCGCCCGGCTCGTACTTGGCCGCGGCGGCGACCGCGATCTCCAACGCCTCGTCGTGCCGTGACGCGGGCACCAGCAAGCGGGTCCACGCGCTGCAAGCCTGACCGTTGTTCATGTACGCGTTGCCCACGCCGATCTTCACCGCGCGGGTCAGGTCGGCGTCGTCCAGCACGACGTTCGCCGACTTGCCGCCCAGCTCCAGCGCCACGCGCTTCACCGTCTCGGCGGCCAGCGCGGACACCCGCCGACCGGCCCGCGTCGAACCGGTGAACGACACCATGTCCACCATCGGGTGACTCACCAGCGCCTCGCCGACCACCGGACCGGTGCCGTGGACGAGCGAGAACACGCCCGGGGGAACGCCCGCGTCGGACAGCACCGAGGCGAGCAGGTCGGCGGTGAGCGGGGCCAGTTCGCTCGGCTTGAGCACCACCGCGTTCCCCGCCGCCAGCGCGGGCACGACCTTGGCCACCATCTGCTGCAGCGGGAAGTTCCACGGCGTGATGGCCGCGACCACGCCGATCGGCTCGCGCAGCACGAGCGAGTTCCCGATCTCCGACTCGGCGAGGCACCCGGACTCGACCGCCTCGGCCACGCCCCGCGCGATGCCCACCGGGTTCGGCACCTGCACCCGCGACGCGAACGTGATGGGCGTGCCCATCTCCCTGGTCATGGTGGCGGCGAACTCGTCGGCCCGCGCCTCCAGCGCGTCGGCCACCGCCCGCACGATCGCCACCCGGGACTCCACCGAGGTCTGCGACCACGCCGGGAAGGCGGCGTTCGCCCTGGTCACGGCCGCGTCCACGTCGCCGGGCGTGCCGGCGTGGACCGTGCCGACGACCTCTTCGGTGGCCGGGTTGACGACCTCGATCACTGCGGACCCCCCGAGAACGATGTGACACTCCAGGACGAAACTCGCCCAAGAGTGTCACACCGAGCGCGTCAGGAGAAGTCCAGTCCCCCGGTCCGGGTGCGCTTGAGCTCGAAGAAGTACGGGAAGCCCGCCAACGCCCGAGCGCCGTCGAACACCTTCACGGCGTCCTCGCCCCGCGGGATCTTGGAGAGCACGGGCCCGAAGAACGCCACGCCGTCGATGTGGATCGTGGGCGTGCCCACGTCCATGCCGACCGGGTCCATGCCGCGGTGGTGGCTGGCCCGCAGGTCCTCGTCGTGCTCGTCGGTGTGCGCGGCCGCGGCCAGCTCCGCCGGCAGGTTCACGTCCTCCAGCGCCAGCTTGATGGCCTGGTCGTAGTCGCGCTCGCTACCGAGACCCTCGTTGTGGATGCGGGTGCCGAGCGCGGTGTAGAGGTCGCGCAGCACGTCGTCGCCGTGCGCCTTGGCCGCCGCGATGGCCACCCGCACCGGGCCCCAGCCCCGGTCGAGCAGCTCGCGGTAGTCGTCCGGCAGGTCGCGGCCCTCGTTGAGCACGGACAGGCTCATGACCCGGAAGTTCAGGTCGAGGTCGCGCTGCTTCTCCACTTCGAGGATCCACCGGGACGAGATCCACGCGAACGGGCAGATCGGGTCGAAGTAGAAGTCGACCTTAGTGCGTCCCTCTGTCGACATGCGGTGTTCCCTCCGTGGCTGTTCGTGAGCGTGCGCCTGGTTCGGCACTCCCATCGTGCTCAACCAGCCGACCGGGCGCAGTCTTCCCTCGGACGCCAGTCCACTTCCGCGGGTCCCACGTGATTGGATGCGACTGTCGTGTTCACCGACTCGACACCCTTCCCCGTTCCGACGACGTCGGCGTCGAGGTCCCGTGGCGCCGGCAGACGAGGTGACCAGTGGCGGCACCCAACCTGACCCGCGACCAGGCGCAGCAGCGCGCCGCGCTGCTGGAGGTCGACTCCTACCGGATCGAACTGGACCTGACCGACGGTGGCGGCAAGCCCGGCTCGGACACGTTCCGCTCGACGACGACGGTCGCGTTCCGCAGCCGGACGCCCGGCGCGTCCTCGTGGGTCGACATCGTGGCCGCCAACGTGCACCGCGCCGTGCTCAACGGGCACGAGCTCGACGTCTCCTCCTACCGCGAGGAGGACGGCGTCCACCTGCCCGACCTGGCCGAGGTCAACGAGCTGACGATCGAGGCCGACTGCCGGTACATGAACACCGGCGAGGGCCTGCACCGCTTCGTCGACCCGGTCGACGGCGAGGTGTACCTGTACTCGCAGTTCGAGACGGCGGACGCCAAGCGCATGTTCGCCTGCTTCGACCAGCCCGACCTCAAGTCGGTCTACGACCTCACGGTCACCGCGCCGCACCACTGGAAGGTCGTCTCCAACTCGGCGATCGAGTCCACTGTGGACGGCACAGGCGGCGCGGACAAGCACGTCTTCGCCACCACCAAGCCCATGTCGACGTACCTGGTCGCGCTGGTCGCGGGCCCGTACGCGGAGTGGCGCGACGAGTTCCGCGACGGCGACACCACGATCCCGCTGGGCATCTACTGCCGCGCCTCGCTCGCGCCGCACATGGACGCCGAGCGGTTGTTCACCGAGACCAAGCAGGGTTTCGGCTTCTACCACAAGGCGTTCGGGGTCACCTACCCGTTCGGCAAGTACGACCAGTGCTTCGTGCCCGAGTTCAACGCGGGCGCGATGGAGAACGCGGGCTGCGTCACGTTCCTGGAGGACTACGTCTTCCGCAGCCGCGTCACCCGCTACCTCTACGAGCGCCGCGCCGAGACCGTGCTGCACGAGATGGCGCACATGTGGTTCGGCGACCTGGTCACCATGCGCTGGTGGGACGACCTGTGGCTGAACGAGTCGTTCGCCACCTGGGCGTCGGTGCTGGCGCAGGCCGAGGCGACCGAGTACCGGCAGGCGTGGACGACGTTCGCCAAGATCGAGAAGTCGTGGGCGTACCGGCAGGACCAGCTGCCGTCCACGCACCCGGTGGCCGCCGACATCCCGGACCTCCAGGCGGTCGAGGTCAACTTCGACGGCATCACCTACGCCAAGGGCGCGTCGGTGCTCAAGCAGCTGGTGTCGTACGTGGGGCTGGAGAACTTCCTGTCCGGCCTGCGGGTCTACTTCGGCAAGCACGCGTGGGGCAACGCCACGCTGGCCGACCTGCTCAACGCGCTGGAGGAGGCGTCCGGCCGCGACCTGTCGTGGTGGAGCGCCCAGTGGCTGGAGACCACCGGCCTCAACCTGCTGCGGCCCAAGTTCTCCGTGGACGCCGAGGGCAGGTTCACCGAGTTCGCCGTGCTGCAGGGCGGGGCGCGTCCGGGCAAGGGCGAGCTGCGCACGCACCGGTTGGCGATCGGCGTGTACGACTCCGACGACTCCGGCAAGCTCGTGCGCACGCACCGCGTCGAGCTGGACGTGTCCGGCGAGCGCACCGAGGTGCCCGACCTGGTCGGCGTGCCGCGCGGCAAGCTGGTGCTGGTCAACGACGACGACCTCACCTACTGCACGATGCGGCTGGACGCGGACTCGCTGGCGTCGCTGATCGACCACATCGCTGACATCGCCGAGCCGCTGCCGCGCACGCTGTGCTGGTCGGCGGCGTGGGAGATGACGCGCGAGGCCGAGCTGAAGGCCCGCGACTTCGTGAACCTGGTGCTCGGCGGCCTGCACGCGGAGACCGAGGTCGGCGTGGTGCAGCGGCTGCTGCTCCAGGCGCAGACGGCGCTGTCGTCCTACGCGGACGTGTCGTGGCGCGACGAGGGCTGGCGGCGGTTCACCACGAAGACGCTGGAGCTGGCGCGGGCCGCCGAGCCCGGTTCGGACCACCAGCTCGCGTTCGTGAACGCGCTGGCCGGCTCCGTGCTGGACGAGGCCACGCTGGCCGTCGTGCGCGGGTGGCTGGACGGCACGGACGTGCTCGACGGCCTCGACGTGGACACCGACCTGCGCTGGCGGCTGCTGCACGCGCTGGTCGCGCACGGCGCGGCCGACCTGGACGAGATCGGGGCCGAGGAGGAGCGCGACCCGACCGCCACCGGCCGCCGCAAGGCCGAGTCGGCCCGCGCGCTGCGGCCGACGGTCGACGCCAAGACCGAGGCGTGGGACCGTGCGGTGAACGACGACGAACTGCCCAACGCGGTGTCGGAGGCGATCATCGCGGGCATCCAGCACCCGGGTCAGAAGGCCCTGTTGCAGCCGTTCGTCGCGCGGTACTTCGCCGACGTGGCCGACGTCTGGGAGCGCCGGTCGAGCGAGCGCGCCCAGTCGATGGTCGTCGGCCTGTTCCCGTCGTGGTCCATCTCGAAGGAGACGGTCACGGCGGCGGACGAGTGGCTCGCCCAGGAGCGCCCGCCCGCCCTGCGGCGGCTGGTATCGGAGGGCCGCGCGGGCATCGTGCGCGCCCTGGCGGCCCAGGAGTTCGACCGGTCCTGAGCCGGGTGTGACGGGCGGGGCGGCGCTTCAGGCGTCGCCCCGCTTCGCGTCCGGGGCCGACCGGTGGTCGCGGTCGTAGGCGTCGGCCCAGCGGGCGAACACGTCGCGGGACTGGACCGGGCTCAGCACCAGGCTCTCCAGGTGGCGCATCTTCGCCTCGTAGGCGGCGATCGCGGTCGGCTCGTCGTGGAACACCGTCGCGATCTCCGTCTCGGCGTAGGCCAGCGGCTTGAGCGGTGACGGGAACGTCAGCAGGGTGCCCGGGTGGCGCAGGACCGAGTGCGGCTCCGCGCTCATCGGGATGATCCGCGGGCTGATCCGCGCCCAGCCGCACATCAGCGTCAGCCGCAGCAGCTGGTCCCGCATGACCTTGGCGTCGCCGACGACGAGCCGCAACGCCGCCTCGTGCACGTAGATCACGGTCTCCGGGCCGCCCGGCCGGCGCAGGGTCTCCTGCCTGGCCATCCGCGCCTCGGTCGCGTCGTGGTCCCCCGTCAGCGCGTACGCGTAGTCCTCGGTCTGCGCCAGGCTCGGGATCACCAGCGGCTCGTAGGTCGTCAGCGTGAGGGCCGCGTGCTCGTGCACGTACACCGCGGTGATCGCGTCCGGCCCCGGGTCGTGCCGCCGCACGAAGTTGCCCGAGTCGGACTCGCTCGCGATGGCGAGGATGCGGTCGCGGGTCGGTTTGTCCGCGCCGCAGCGACCGAGCAGCGTCCCGATTTCCCACGGGCTCGTGCCACGACTCCCCGTCTCCAGTTTCGACAGCTTGCCCAAGGACCACCCCAGGGCGTCGGCGAGGAAGCCCGACGACATCCGGGCCTTGTGCCGGACGCGACGCAATTCCTCGCCCAATTCACGGCTACGGGCGGTGCTCAACCGGGTAGCCGGCTTTTCTTCGGTTTCCACGAAACCCCCTCGACCGCACAAGAGGAAAAGGATGCGACGGGGTGGCGGGCAGCCGCGGGCTCACCGTGCCGCACCACCCCGTCGCACATGGCCGACCAGTGTGCGGGCTGGTCGGTGGCTTGTTGCACAACACTTTGTCCGGACCGCAACAAGGGGTCAATACCCTTTTCGAGCGAGAGACTTGACCACCGGTCCCGCTCTAGGATCGCTTTCCATGAACCGCAATACCTCGAAGGCCATCGCATTGGGCGCGCGTCTGCGCAACGCACGTACGACTAACAACTTGAGCCAGCGCGCACTGGCGAAGAAGATTGGTGTCGTACATTCGTTGCTCTCGCGCAACGAGAACGGCCAGCGGGTGCCGACCCGGACCGAAGTCCTCCGCATCCTCGAACCGCTCGTCATCCCCGATCGGGAACGCGAAGAAATCCTGGAGATGACCGAGGACCCGAGCGGGTCGCCCCTGACGGTGATCGACCTGCCGGAGCGCCGCGCCCAGATCGCGGCCCTCGTGGAGGTCGAGCAGATGGCCAGGGAGATCGTGAGCTGGTCGCCGCTGATCATCCCCGGCCTGCTCCAGGTCAGCGCCTACACCCGCACGATCATGGAGGCCGTCCCCGTGCCCCACGAGGAGATCGCCACCCGGGTCGCGGTCCGGATGGGCCGACGCGACATCCTCACGCGGCGCAACCCGGTCCGCTACACCGCCCTGATCGGCGAAGGCGTGCTGAGCCAGACGATCGGCGGCACGGCGGTCATGGCCGAGCAGCTCGACCACCTGCTGATGATGAGCGCGCACGAGAACGTGGACCTGCGGATCGTGCCCGCGGCGACCGGGTGGCACCCCGGGCTCTGCGGCTCGTTCCAGCTGATCAAGTGCGAGGGCACGGCGTTCGTGCACCTGGAGAACCCCGTCAGCGCCGTCTTCGTGCAGGAGACCGAGGCGGTAGCCGGGTTCGAGCGGTCCGTGCCAGAGTTGCTGGAGGTCGCGATGAGCCCGGAGCGGTCCTTCGAACTCATCGCGAAGGAGGTGCAGCGCACGACGGGAGTCGCATGACACTGCGGTGGAAGAAGTCGGGCAGGAGCGCGAGCGGCGACTGCGTCGAGGTGGCGAACCACCTCGGCGCGGTGCGGGACAGCAAGAACCCCGGGGTCGTGCTGGAGGTCAGCCCGGACCGGTTGAGGGAGTTCGTGGACGCGCTCAAGTCCAGGTAACGCAAAGGCCCCGGCGACTGCGCCGGGGCCTTCACTTCGTCGTTCGTCAGGCGTGCTTCGGCGCGCGACCCGCCTGGTCGGTCAGCATCCGCAGGCCGCTCACCAGGCCGCCGGCGAGGTCGCCCTCCTTGAAGGAGGCGACCATGCTCATGACGGCCAGCTTCGCGCCGCGGTCGGCGATGCGGCGGTGGGACTCGTCGCCCGTCACCACCTCGACCCGGCGCTCACCGGGCGACACGGCGATCAGCACGGCGTGCGTCGGGCGCGTGGTGCCCGCGTGCAGCTCCTCGGCCTTGGCTCGGGACTCCGCGCCCAGCTCGCCGAGGTACACGCTGAAGTCCAGCCCGGTGGTGCGGCTGGCCAGCGTCAGCGCCTCGTCCAGGCTCGCCAGCTGCACCGGCGTGAACGGCAGGCTCGGCGCGTGCGGCTCGTACATCTTCGCGGCGGAGATCCGGCCGCTGTTGGTGACGGCGGCACCCATCGGCAGGTCCGAGGGGTCCACCTCCACCCTCGTCAGCTCACCAGTTGCCACGGGCACCTCCCTTGGCGGTCCGGCCCTCGGCCGGCGCCGTGACGGCCTGGTGCGCGCCGCCGGGCAGGCCGGCCGGGTTCGCCGTCCACCAGACGGGGGCGTAGTTCCACTCCTGGCCGGGCCGGTACCGCTGAATGCGGGTGGCCTTCGGCCTCAGCGTCAGTAGCGTGATCACGCCGTAGATGGCCAGCGGGATCAGCGCGAAGACGAGCACGGTCTCCACGATGGTCACGCCGGTTACGGTAACCGATCGTCCAGGTCAGGTCGGGGTGAGGGCACCCGTTCCCGCACGGGCGGGCCCGGCGGGCCGCGCGGGGCCGCGCCGGGGCCACCTCCAACTGTGAACGAGGCTTTGTCGGGCCGGCCGGCCACCACGCGTACGGCGGTGACCACGTCGTGGAACGCCCGCCCCGGCTCCGCACCCCCGTCGACCACCGGCGCCAGCCCCGGCCACGTGGCATCGCGGCGTGTGATCTGGCCGACCCCTTACCTGCGACGACGTCACCCTCGGTGTCCATCGGTGCCGGATGCACCAGCTCCGGCGCTCGATCGTCGCAGTCCGTACACCCGGACGGTCTTCCCCCGGACGGAGGCGAATGGCGGCCGGTTTGGCGTCTTGTCCTGGGCCCACTCGGCTTCTAGCTTTTCACCTGTACGGGTCTTGCGCATCCGATTCCGGAGACCAATTCCCGCCCAATGAGTCTCGGAGGACACGACATGTACACCATGAACCTTGTTCTGGTCGCCGCCCTCACTCTTTCGTCGTACACCCAATCGGCGCAGAGCGTTACCACTGTTCAGCCTCAGGCAGTGCTCGCCGAGTCGGTGCGCATCACCTCCGACGACTCCGTCCGGATCACGGCGGAGGGCTCCGTCCGGATCACCGGGTCCGACACGGACTCCGTGCGCATCACGATGGCGAGCTCCGTCCGCATCACGTCGGGCTCGGTGCGCATCACCGACACCGCCGAGGGCCGAGCCCCGGCGGTGTGAGGGCAAGAGGTCTCGCTAAGCCGCGGGCTCGCCGAGGTAGGGCAGCCAGAGCGGGTCGGCCTCGGTGACGCCGGCCAGCAGCCGCCAGTGCGGCCCGCGGGGCGCGTTCGGGACCACGCGCAGGCGCCACCCCAGCTCGGACAGGAGCTTGTCGGCCTTGCGGTGGTTGCACTTCGCGCAGCACGCCACGCAGTTCGTCCACGAGTGGGGGCCGCCCCGGCTGCGCGGCACGACGTGGTCGATCGTCTCGGCCCGCCCGCCGCAGTACGCGCAGCGGTACCGGTCGCGGTGCATCAACCCGGCCCGGGTGAGCGGGACGCGGCCCCGGTAGGGCACCCGCACGTAGTTCGCCAGCCGGATCACCGACGGCACGACCACCTCGGACGTCGAGGAGTGGACGACGGCCCCGGCCGGGTCGCCGTGCACGACCTCGGCCTTCCCGCACACCACGAGGACCACCGCGCGCCGCAGCGGCAGCGCGGTGAGCGGTTCGAACGTGGCGTTGAGCAGGAGGACCTTGCGCCTGCCCCAGGGCAGGACCACGGGCGCCTGACCGGCTCCCTGCCCGTCGGCCACGGAGTGCACGGCGCTCACCGCGAGCTGTTTTTGGCCGGACGGGACCGACGACGCGATCCCGGCGTTCACCAGGGCGCCGATCGGGGTGGGTTGTCGGTCTGGCACGCGACCACCTCCACCGGTTCAGTGCTAGCAGACCACAGATCGACCCCAAAAATCACCTGTGATATGTGACGTGTCACGAAGCCGGGACCAAAACTTCGGTGAACGGACCCAATCGGACATGGTTTTCATCACCCGCGCTACCCTCGGCGAGGTGACCGAAGCCTCCCGCGCAGCGCTGCCTGCGACGATCACCTATCCCGCCGCGTCGCGGCTCGACCTCGTCGAGGACCTGCACGGACACGCGGTCGAAGATCCGTACCGCTGGCTCGAAGACCCTGCGGACCCCCGCACCGCCGCGTGGTCGGCCGAGCAGGACGACCTGGCGCGGTCGTGGCTGGACGCCATGCCCGGCCGGGACGCGCTGGCCGCCCGCCTGGGTGAGCTGCTGCGGACCGGGTCCGTGGGCACGCCCGTGTGGCGGGCCGGCCGCGCGTTCTACACCCGGCGCGGTCCGGACCAGGACCACCCGGTGCTGTACGTGCGGGTGGACGGCGTCGAACGGGTGCTGCTGGACGTCTCGCGGCTCGACCCGTCCGGGCGGACGACGCTCGACCGGTGGTCGCCGTCCCGGGAGGGCACGCGGCTGGCGTACCAGGTGTCCGTGGGCGGCGACGAGCACTCGTTGCTGCACGTCGTGGACGTCGACACGGGCGAGCTGCTGGACGGCCCGATCGACCGGTGCCGGTACTCGCCGGTGGGCTGGCTGCCCGGCGGCGAGGAGTTCTTCTACGTGCGGCGGGTCGACCCCGCGCTGGTGCCCGAGGACGAGCGGCTGTTCCACCGGCGCGTGTGGCGGCACCGCGTCGGCACGCCCGCGTCGCAGGACGTGAACGTGCACGGCGACGGGCTGGACCACACGTACTACTACGGGCTGTCGCTGTCGGAGGACGCGCGGTGGCTGATCGTGAACGGCGCGCCCGGCACCGTGCGGCGGGACTCGGTGTGGATCGCCGACCTGCACTCGTCCGGCGAGCTGACGCCGGTCGTGCGCGACTCCGACGGGGTGCAGTGCTCGGCGTGGGTCGCGCCGGACGGGCGGCTCTACCTGCGGACCAGCCTGGACGCGCCCCGGTTCCGGCTGTGCGTGGCGGACCCGGCGACTCCGACGGCGTGGACCGAGCTGGTGGGCGAGCAGCCGGACTCGGTGCTGGACGACGTGCACTGGCTGGACGGTTCGCTGGTGCTGCTGCGGACCCGGCACGCGGTGTCCGAGCTGCACCTGCACTCCCCCGCGACCGGCGAGCACCTCGGCGTGGTCCCGATGCCCGGCCCGGGGTCGGTGCACGGGTTGTCCACAACCGACGCGCTCACCGTTGCCGATCGGGACGTGCTGTGGTTCGGCTGGTCGGACTTCGTCACGCCCCTGTCGGTGTACCGGTACTCGCCGGCCACCGGCCGGACGGAGCTGGACGCGGCGGCACCCGGAACGGTGACCCTGCCGGAGTTGTCCACACAACAGGTCTCGTACACGTCGTCGGACGGCACGGTCGTGCGAATGTTCGTGGTGTCCGGCGAGCAGCACCCGGACCTGCCCCGGCCGACGCTGCTCACCGGGTACGGCGGGTTCGCGGTGGGCCGCGGCCCGGGGTACAGCGCGACCGCGCTGGCGTGGGTCGAGGCGGGCGGCGTGTGGGCGCACGCGTCGTTGCGCGGCGGCGACGAGGAGGGGGAGGAGTGGCACCGGGCGGGGATGCGCGAGCGCAAGCAGAACGTGTTCGACGACTTCCACGCGGCGGCCGAGCGGCTGATCCGCGACGGCTGGACCACGCCGCAGCAGCTGTCGATCATGGGCGGGTCGAACGGCGGGCTGCTCGTCGGCGCGGCGCTGACGCAGCGGCCGGAGCTGTACGCGGCGGTGGTGTGCTCAGCGCCACTGCTGGACATGGTCCGGTACGAGAACTTCCTGCTGGGGCGGCTGTGGGCGGAGGAGTACGGCTCCGCGTCCGTGCCCGAAGAGCTGGCCTGGCTGCTGGCCTACTCCCCGTACCACCGGGTCCGGCCCGGGGTTGAGTACCCTTCGGTCCTGTTCACGGTCTTCGAGTCGGACAGCCGCGTGGACCCCAACCACGCCCGGAAGATGTGCGCGGCACTCCAGCACGCGACGTCGAGTGACCCGACCAAGCACCCGGTGCTGCTCCGCCGCGAGACCGAGGTGGGGCACGCGGGCCGATCGGTGAGCCGGTCGGTCGGCCTGGCCGTGGACCAGTTGACGTTCCTGGCCTGGGCTACCGGCCTGGAGTTGTGAGTGGAGGACTGAGCAGGTGCAGGACGTGCAGCCGATCCCGACGCCGACGCCGCCGATGTTCGACGTGGAGTCGACCCTCGCCGTCGAGTGGTGGGTGACCAACGGTCCGAAGATCGCCGAGGGCGCGGTGCGGATCGCGTTGACGCTGATCATCGCCGTGGTGGTCCGGTTCCTGCTCCGCCGGTTGATCGACCGGATGACCCGGGGCAACGGCGGGCGCAAGCCGAAGCTGCTCAAGCCGCTGCGCGAGCGCGCTCCCCAGGCGCTGGGCGCGTTGGTCTCCGAGCGGCGCGAGCAGCGGGCCAAGACCATCGGCTCGGTGCTCAAGTCGTTCGTCACGATCATCGTGTTCGGCGTGGCGTTCATCCAGGTGCTCACCGAGCTGGGCATGAACCCCGCGCCCATCCTGACCTCGGCGGGCATCCTCGGCGTCGCGATCGGCTTCGGCGCGCAGAACCTGGTCAAGGACTTCCTGTCCGGCATGTTCATGATGCTGGAGGACCAGTACGGCGTCGGCGACGTGGTCGACCTCGGCCCGGCGACCGGCACGGTCGAGTCGGTGGCGCTGCGGATCACCACGATCCGCGACACCAACGGCACGGTCTGGTACGTCCGCAACGGCGAGATCCTGCGGGTCGGCAACTCGTCGCAGGGCTTCGCGGTCGCGGTGGTCGACCTGCCGCTGGCCTACGGCGCCAACCTGGCCTCGGCGACCGAGGTGCTGACCGAGGCCGTGACCGCCGCCACGGGCGAGGAACCGCTGGCCAAGGACGTGATCGACAAGCCGCAGGTGCTCGGCGTGGAGAAGGTCACGCCCGAGGGCATCACGATGCGGGTGACGGTGAAGGTCCGGCCGGGCCGCCAGTGGGCCGTCCAGCGGGCGTTGCGGGCCAAGCTGATGCCCGCGCTGGACGAGTCGGGCATCTCGATCAAGTCGACCTGAGCCACGTGGCCGGTCCGGGCGGGCTGCCCGGACCGGCCACCCCCCGTCACGCCGCGACGAGCGCGGCGAGCGTGTCGGCCAGCAGCCGCGCGTCCTTCGCGCGGGCGGCGTCGGCGGCGGCACGGCCGCGGATGACCTCGATCCGGTCGAACGTCCGGGTGGAGCTGATCCGGCCGGCCGGGGCCAGCACCGTGGTCGCCAGGCGGTTCGCCTCCGCGTGCTCGCCCTGGAGCACGCGGACGCCGACCAGCGAGATGACGTCGAACAGGTTCGACCGCCGGTAGGTCTCGCGGCGCAGGCGCAGCGCCTCGGCCAGGTGCGGTTCGGCCCGGCCCTCCGTGCCGGGCCGGTGCTCGGCCGCCGTCCGGTACGACAGGGCCGCCATGCCCTCCAGGCCCGCCCGGTCGAAGTACGACAGCCAGCCGGGCGTCCCGCCGGGGTCGGCCCGCGCGAACCGCTCCTGCGCGGCTCCCAGCGCCCGGTCCACCGCCTCGACGTCGCCCAGGGTGGCGTGGGCCCACGCCTCGCAGGTGGAGAGCATCGCCGACGCCATCGGCACGAGCCCGCGCCCCGAGCCCCGGCGGGCCAGCGCGACCAGGGACAGCGCCTCCCGCGGCTTGCCCACGTGCACCATCTGGCGCGCCATCCGGGACAGGACCTCGACCCCCAGCCCGGTGTCACCGGCCCGCTTGGCGCAGTGCAGCGCCAGGGTGAAGTACCGCTGCGCGGTCGCCTGGAGGCCCACGTCGTGCGACATCCACCCGGCCAACCGGGCGAGGTCCGCGGTCGAGCGGAACAACCGGCGCCCGATCGGTTCCGGGTAGGAGTGGTCGAGCAGGTCCGTCATCGCCTTGAGCTGCCCCACCACCGCCTCGCGGTACAGGCCGCCGCCGCGCTGGGCGTCCCAGGCCCAGAACGTCCTGGTCGCGGCCTCGATCTCGGCGATCTCCGCGGTGCCGATCCGGCCCGGACCCAGCGCCGGGGCCGGTGCCGCGTCGCCGGGGTCCAACCACCCGGCAAGGCGTCCCTCCAGCACCGCCCCGGTGGCCAGGGCGGCGGTCGCGCCGAGCACGTCCCTGCGCTTGATCATCAGATCGCTCCTCGTGAAGTCCTGCAACGTCGCCACCAGCGCGCGGTGGTCCCACGACACGTCGTCGCGGGCCGGCGCGGTCAACCCCAGGTCCGCCGGCGTGCACGGCGTGCCCAGCCGCTCGGCGAACAACGCCGCCAGCAGCTCCGGCACCGGGTGCCGCGGCTGCTCGCCCTCCAGCCACCGCCGCACCCGGGAGCTGTCCGGCGCGACGTTGAACCCCCGCGCCCGACCGAGCCGCCCGACGGCGCGCGCGAGTTCGAGCTGCGTCCACCCACCCCGCCGGAACCAGCTCAGCAGCGCCTCGTTCGAGCCGCCCATGTCGTGTCCTCCCTCGCGGCAGGAGATGCCGGGGCCAGGATGCGGGGCGGCGTGACGCGTCCACCACCGGTCGCGGTGATGCGCCAGACGTTCGCCAACCCCCGCCCGGCGTGGGCTGCCCACCGGTGGCTGAGGCAGGATGGAGGGGTGACCACTCCTCCGGAGAACTTCTACGAAGCAGTGGGCGGGTACGAGACGTTCCACAAGATCGTCGCGCGCTTCTACGAGGAAGTGGCCAACGATCCCGTCCTGCGTCCGATGTACCCCGAGGAAGACCTCGGCCCCGCCGAGGAGCGCTTCCGGCTGTTCCTCATGCAGTACTGGGGCGGGCCGCACACGTACTCCGACAACCGCGGTCATCCCCGGTTGCGGATGCGTCACGCCCCGTTCGTGATCGGTCCCGTGGAGCGGGACGCGTGGTTGCGCTGCATCAAGGTGGGCGTCGACTCCGTTGAGCTGTCGCCCGAACACCGCAAGCAACTGTGGGCTTACCTCGAAATGGCCGCAAACAGCATGATGAACGCCTGGGTGTGATTCTTGATCACCCGAACGGGGTCGTGGTGTCGGTCGCGAATGGCAGGATGACTCCTCGTGCGACGATCCTCCGATCTACAACCAGAGATCGCCGACGAGTCCGCCTGGTGGCGTGACGCCGTCTTCTACCAGGTCTACGTCCGATCGTTCGCCGACGCGAACGGTGACGGCGTGGGCGACCTCGACGGTATCCGCTCCCGGCTCGGCTACCTCGAACTGCTCGGCGTGGACGCCCTCTGGCTCACGCCGTTCTTCACCTCGCCCATGGCCGACCACGGCTACGACGTGGCCGACCCGCGTGACGTCGACCCGCTGTTCGGCGACCTGGCCGCGTTCGACCGGCTGGTCACCGAGGCGCACGCGCACAACCTCCGGGTCACCATCGACCTCGTGCCGAACCACACCAGCGACCGGCACGCCTGGTTCCAGGCCGCGCTGCGGGCCGGGCCCGGCTCGGTCGAGCGGGACCGGTTCGTGTTCCGCGACGGCGGCGGGTTCGACGGGTCCGTGCCACCGAACAACTGGCCGAGCCAGTTCGGCGGCCCGGCGTGGACCCGGGTGCCCGACGGGCAGTGGTACCTGCACCTGTTCGCGCCCGAGCAACCGGACCTGAACTGGGACAACGCCGAGGTCGCCGCCGACCTCGCGCGCACGCTGCGGTTCTGGCTCGACCGCGGGGTGGACGGGTTCCGCATCGACGTCGCGCACGGCATGGCCAAGCCCTACGGGTTGCCGAACCTCGATCCGCGGGTCGAACTGGGCGCGGGCGTGCTGCACGACAACGCGCTGGACCCCCGGTTCGACAACGACGGCGTGCACGAGATCCACCGGATGATCCGCAAGGTCATCGACGAGTACCCGGGCCGGATGGCCGTCGGCGAGATCTGGGTGAAGGACGACGAGCGGTACGCCCGGTACCTGCGGCCCGACGAGCTGCACCTCGGGTTCAGCTTCCGGTTCCTCGAAGCGCCGTTCGACGCGGACGGCGTCCGCTCGGCCATCGAGCACGGGCTGAGCGCGGTGCGCGGCGTGGGCGCGCCGCCGACCTGGACGCTGTCCAACCACGACGTGCCGCGGCACGTGACGCGGTACGGCGGCGGCGCGATCGGCGCGCAGCGGGCACGGGCGATGACGCTGGTCGAGCTGGCGCTGCCCGGCGTGGTCTACCTCTACAACGGCGAAGAGCTCGGCCTGCCGGACGTGGAGCTGCCCGAGTGGGCGTTGCAGGACCCGATCTGGCTGCGCTCCGGCCACACCCTGCGCGGTCGTGACGGCTGCCGCGTCCCGCTGCCGTGGGAGGGCGACACGCCCCCGTTCGGCTTCTCCGAGGGCGTGACCACCTGGCTGCCGCAGCCGAACGAGTGGGCCGGCCTGACCGCCGAGTCGCAGCTGGAAGACCCCGACTCGATGCTGTCGTTCTACCGGCACGCCCTGGAGCTGCGGAAGTCGCACGGCGCGTTCAACGGCGACGAGCTGGAGTGGTACGGCGCACCGCCCGGCTGCTTCGCGTTCCGGCGCAAGGGCGGCGGCCTGATCTGCGCCCTGAACACCTCCGGCGCACCCGTGCCCCTGCCACCGGGCGAGGTCCTGCTGGCCAGCGGCCCGATGGCGGGCAACCAACTCCCGCCGGACACCGCGGTCTGGCTGGTCTGACCGGTTCGGAGGGGTCAGCGGTCCGGCTCGACGACGTGGTCGAGCCGGTAGGGTCGGTAGCCGCGCGGCCCGGTGTCGTAGGGGTAGACGAGCGTGCGGCGCACCGTGCCGAGCCCGCTGCACTGCTCGCGCCCCAGGTAGTGGGTGTGCCGGGCGTTCGCCCACGCCTCGAACAGCACCACGTGCCGGGTCGTCCGGTCCCCGGTCGGGTCGATCAGCACGTCGGCGGGCTGGAGGTCGTCCTCGCCGATCGGCGTGCTCACCACGACGAGGTCCACCGTGTTGAGCCCGCCGTGCGGCACGTCCGGCAACCCGAATGCCATCGACACGAACCCCGAGCAGTCGGTGCGGTAGGTGCCGTAGCGGTTGGTGTGGAACGCGGTCTGGCTGTAGGGCACGCGCACCCAGCTGGCGGCGCGTTCGAGGACTTCGGCCCTCGTGATCGGCACGGGCACGGCGGCTCCCTGGAACGGGTCGGGCCCCCGACCGGTGTGGTCGAGGGCCCGACGGGGATTGATCAGAAGCTGGTCACGTCGAACGAGGTCACGCCGTTGGCCAGCTCGTGCCAGGTGGTGCCGTACAGGCCACCGTCCTTGGCGACGAGGGTGTCGTCGGTCCGCTGGAAGCCGAGCCGGCCCGCCGCGGCGTCGATCTCGAGGTTCTTGACGCCCGACATCTGGTTGGCCCAGCCGGACTGGAGGCTGCCCGCCTTGACCGACGCGAGGCCGTTGGCGAAGACCACGCCGATCCAGTCGCCCGACAGCTCGAAGTCGGTCACGCCGTTGGTCTGCTCGACCCAGGTCGTGCCGTACAGGCCGCCTTCCTTGACCACGACCGAGCCGTCGGTGCGCAGCACGCCGATCCGGCCGGCGTTCGCGTCCAGCTCCAGGTGCTTGGCGTTGCCGAGCTGCGTGGTCCACGGCGCGTACAGGTTGCCCTGCTTGACCGAGACCGTGCCGGTGGTGGACACGAAGCCGATCCAGTCACCCGACAGCGCCAGCTCCGCGGCGCCGTTGGCCTGCTCGACCCAGCCGCCCTGGAGGCCGCCTTCCTTCACCGTGACCGTGCCGTCGGTGCGCAGCACGCCGATGCGGCCGGTGCGGGACTCCAGCACGAAGTCCTTCACGTTGCCGATCTGCGGGAACCACTCCTGGTACATGTCGCCCTGCTTGACGTGCAGGGTGCCGCCCGCGTCGACGACGCCCACCATGTCGCCGTGGAACTTCGCCTGCACGATGCCGCCGCCGTGCACGGGGGTCCACCCGGCGTTGAGCTCGCCCTGCTTGCCGGTGACCACGCCGCCACCGCCGAGGATGCCCACGCGCTTGGCCAGGACCGGGGTGGTGCCGGCGCCCGCCGGGCTGACGAACGCGGAGATCCGCTGACCCCCGATGTACTGGCCGACCCGGTGGCCGCCGGTGGCGTACTGCACCGACGAGGTGGTGGGCCCGCTGCCGCCGGAGTTGCCGTTGATCGTGGTCATCGAGGTGGCGGCGACCGAGTCGACGATGGACACGTGGTCGGCGTAGCCGTTGCCCTGGTAGTTCAGCACCACCGCGTCGCCGACCTGCGGCACGTAGCCCGCATCGGTGTGCAGGGTGCCGTTGTTGACGCCGTAGAGGTAGAAGCTGCCCGCGGCCGGGGTCAGGCGGTCGGTGTAGAGGCCCGCTCTGCCCCAGACCCAGCGGGCGAAGTCCGCGCACCAGGCGTGGGCCATGCGGCAGGAGTCCATGTAGCCCACGCCGCCGAGGCTGTTGGTGCTGCACGTCTGCTTGCCCAGGTTCGCCCTGGCCAGGTCGCGGATGTCCGTGCGGGCGTCGGCGACGGCGGAGCCCGCGGAGAGCAGGGTCAGGACGGGGGCGAGCACGGCGGCGGCGAGGGCGGTCGTGACGGTGCGGCGCACGGTCGTCTTGATGGACATGGTGGTGTTCCTCTCGATCAGGTGGTTCGAAGCGTCAACGGGATCGGGCGGGGTCAACGGGCGCAGTTGATGGCGGACTCGGGGACCGGCAGGCTGCCGCCGTTGAAGTGGGCGAGGGCGCGCTTGTAGGAGGCGCAGCGGTTGTTCGACTCGGTCGGGTCGAGCGCGTAGGAGTAGCCGATCGCGCGGCCGACCGCGCCCATGTCGTAGGCGTCCGCGGCCGCGTTGATGTTGCGGGCGACGGTCCAGTACCAGCCGGCGATCTTGGCGCTCCAGGCGAGAGAGGCGGCGTCGGACGGGTTGCCCGCGAAGTCGTGGCCGAGGCTCGCGCCGGCGGACTGGTAGTTGAACTGGCCGGTGAGCTGGATGAAGCCACGACCGCGGTAGATCGCGGTGCTGCCCGCCTCACCGGCGTTGTAGCGGAAGCCGCTCTCGTGCTTCAGGGTCGCCAGGAACGCGGCCTTGCGGGTCGGGGTGGTGATGCCCTTCTGCGCCATCACCTCGTTGAGGCCGGGCAGACCCGCCGCGACGGTGTCCGTGGCGTACGCGGAGCCGTAGATGGCGGTGATGTCGTTGATCGTCACGTGGCCCGCCGCGGAACCGGGCGTCGCCGTGGCCAGGCTCAGCTGCTTCACGCCGCTGGTCTGCTCGACCCAGGCGCCGTAGACGCCGCCGTCCTTGACGACCGCGGACCCGTTCGTCCGCAGCACGCCGATCCGGTCGCCGGAGATCTCGATGCTCTTGGCGTCGCCGAGCTGGTTCACCCACGGCGCGTAGAGGTTGCCCTCCTTGACGGTGGCCAGCCCGCCGGCCAGCACGACGCCGATGTGGCTGCCGGACAGCTCCAGGTCGATGACGCCGTTGGTCTGCTCGACCCAGCCGGACCAGAGGTTGGACTCCTTCACGGCCGCCGTGCCGTCGGTGCGGACGATGCCGATGCGGTCGCCGGACAGCTCCAGGTCCGCGACGCCGCCGATCTGCGGCACCCACCCGGCGTTCAGCCCGCCTTCCTTGACGTTCACCGAGCCGTCGGTGCCGACGATGCCGACGCGGTTGGGGGTGATCTCCACCTCCCGCACGCCGTTGGCCTGTTCGGACCAGCCGGCTTGGAGGCCGCCCTCCTTCACCGCCGCCGTGCCGTCGGTGCGGACGACGCCGATGCGGTCGCCGGCGAGGCGGAAGTCCTTGACGCCGTCCGCCTGGTGCGCCCAGCCGGCCCAGAGGTTCCCCTCCTTCACCCACAACTTGCCGCCGGTATCCAGCACGCCGATGCGGTCGCCCGCCACTTCGAACTTCTCGATCCCGGTCGACACGTTCTCGAGCCAGGACGAGTGCAGCGTGCCCTCCTTGATGTGCACGTCACCGGAGGTGGACAGCACGCCGACGCGGCTGGACCCGGGCGGCAGCTCGGCGGCCTGGGCGGCGGTGGTGAGCCCGGCCGTGGTCAGACCCGCGGTCAGCAGGCCGGCGACGACGGAGGCAGCGGCGACGCGGGTGGCGTTCCGGCTGGTGACGGTCTTCATCTCGGCTCCTTCGGAGGTGGTGCCCGGTGTGTTGGCACAACCCTGTCGCCGAGGGCTCCGAGAAAGCTGAAAGCGCGTTTTGAGGTCGTTTTGAGGTCGCCGCGGACATGCGGAAGGGCTGGGGGCCCACGACCCCCAGCCCTTCGTTACCGCTGGTCAGGAGACCTTCGTCGACTCCACCCAGGACGTCCGGGACGCGGTGGCGGCCGAGGGGCGCGGTTCGCCCGCCTCACGGCTGCCGTGCGCGGTGAAGATGCTCAACGCCTCGGTCCAGGTCTCGTCCGCCGCAGCCTGCTCGTCCAGGGCGAGGAGCGCGGCGGAGAGGTCCCGCAGCGTCCTGGCCCGCCACACCGGCAGCGCCAGGGACGTCCACCGGTGCAGCGCGTGCTCCAGGTACCGGCGGGCCATGTCCGGGCGGCCGGCGGCGAGCTCCAGCTCACCCAGGGTGCGCAGGACGAGCGCCTGCCCGAAGCCGTCCTGCATCTCGCCGCACGTGGTCAGGCACTCCAGCAGGTCGCTGCGCACCGCGTCGCCGCGGCCCTGGCGGATGCGCACCTTGGCCAGCGCCTGCACGGCGTACGCGGACATCAGTCGGTCGCCCAGCCCTCGCAGCACGCGCACCGCCTCGGCGCAGTGCTCGGCGGCCTCGTCCCAGCGGCCCGCGGCCCGGTGCACGATGCCCACCGAGCGCAGGGCGATGGCCTCGCTGTGCCGGTCGCCCGTCTCCCGGTAGCAGTCCAGCGTCCGCACGCAGTTCTCCAGCGCCCGGTCCAGCTCGCCCTTCTCGGTCAGCACGCGGCCCAGGGCGTGCAGGGCCTGGGCGGCCAGGCGCCCGTCGCCGCGGTCCCGCAGCACGGGCAGCGCCAGCTCCAGCAGCTCTTCCGCCCGGTCCAGCTCGCCGCGCTCGCGCAGCGCGGTGCTGAGCGACAGCCGCGTCGACGCCTCGCCCAGCTCGTCGCCGCCGTCGCGGAAGGCGTCGAGCGCCTGCCCGTAGTACGACGCGGCCTCGTCGAAGCGGTCCTGCTCGTAGCACAGCCAGCCCAGGCCGGACAGCAGCCGCGCCTCGCCCGCCCGGTCACCGGTGCGGCGTGCCGCCGCCAGGGCCGACGAGTGCGTGCGCCACCACTGGCCGAACAGGTTGCGCACCGCGAACCGGGACGAGCACAGCGTCGCGGCCAGGCGCGTGGCCACGTCGGTCAGGTCCAGCTCGGACACCCGTTCCACGACGCCGACCAGCGCCGCCTGCTCGGCGTCGAACCACCCCTCCGGGTCGGCCACCACGTCGTCGGCCACGGCCGGGTCGAAGTAGCGGGCGTCGAGGGCGGCCGGCGTGCCGCCGAAGTTCGCGTGCGGCATCCGGCTGCCCGCCAGCTCCACCAAGGACAGCCACGCCTCGGCGGCTCGCGCGCAGGCCGCCTTCGCCTCCTCCGGCGGTTCCTCGGCCTCACCGCGCTCGCGGGCGAACGCCCGGGTAAGGTCGTGGACGCGGTAGCGCAGCGCCACGCCGTCGTCGGTGGCCGCGATGTCGAGCAGCTGCGAGTCGACCAGCCGTTCCACGACCTCCTCGGCCTCGTAGGGGTCGCAGTCGAGCAGCGGTGCGAGCAACCAACCGCCGAAGGTCGACACGTCGAGCAGCCCGAGACGGCGCAACGCGGTGCGCTCCCGGTCCCCCAGGCCGTCGTAGCTCAGCGCGAGGCTGTCGCGCACCTCCAGGTCGCCCAGGGTCAGCTCCTGGAGCACGCGCCGCTGCACGCCCAGCCGTTCGGCCAACCGCGACAGCTTCCACTGCGGGCGCGCGGCGAGCCGGGCCCCCGCGATGCGCAGCGCCAGCGGCAGGTGCCCGCACAGCCGGACGATCTCCCCGGCGGCGTCGGGCTCGGCCGGCACCCGGTCGTCGCCCACCACGCGGTCCAGCAGCTCCAACGCCTCGTCGTCGCGCAGCACGCGCAGGTGCAGCTGGACCGCGCCGCTGAGCGCGCCCAGGCGTTCGCGGCTGCTCACCAGCACCGCGCACGTCGCGCCACCGGGCATGAGCGGCCGGATCTGGCGTTCGTCGCTGGCGTCGTCCAGCACGATCAGCACCCGGCGGTCGGCCACCAGGGTGCGGTAGAGCTGGGCGCGCTCCTCCAGCTCGGCGGGGATGGCAGGCTCCGCCACGCCGAGGGCGCGCAGGAAGCCCGCCAGCACCTCGCCCGGATCGGCGGGCACGGCCTGCACGCCGCGCAGGTTCGCGTAGAGCTGGCCGTCCGGAAAGCGGTCGCGCACCTCGTGGGCGACGTGCGCGGCCAGCGTCGACTTGCCCGCGCCCGGCGGTCCGGAGATCGCGCACACCCGCACCGCGCCGGTGTCCGTCGTCAACCGCGCCACCAGGCGTTCCTGCTCGGCGACGCGACCGGTGAAGTCGCCGATGTCGAACGGCAGCTGGCTCGGCCTCGGCGCGGCCTGCGACGCCGCGTCGGCCGACCGCCCGTCCGCCGACCGCACGTCGGCGTCACCGCGCAGGATGCGCTCGTGGGTCGCGCGCAGCGCCGGTCCCGGCTCCAGGCCCAGCTCGTCGAGCAGGATCCGCCTGCCCTCCTGGTAGCTGGCCAACGCGTCCGCCTGCCGCCCGGCGTGGTGCAGGGCCAGCATGAGCTGGCCGCGCAGCCGTTCCCGCACCGGGTTCGCGGCCACCGCGGCGCTCAGCTCGACCACCAGCGACTCACCGCGCCCGATCGCGAGGTCGGCGTCGAACCGGTCCTCCAGCGCGGCGAGGCGCAGCTCCTCCAGCCGGGAGCGCTCACCCTCGGCCCAGGCGCCCTGCGCGCCACCCAGCGGGGTGCCGCGCCACACGCCCAGGGCGGTCGCGAACCGGATCGCCGCCCCTTCGAGGTCGCCCTCGGCCAGCGCCTTGCGCCCCTCGGTGACCTCGGCGGTGAACACGTGCAGGTCCACCTCGTCGAGGTCGGCGGCCAGCAGGTACCCGCCGCCGGAGCGCGACAGCACGTCGCCCAGCCCCCGGCGCAGGGACGAGACGTACGTGTAGATCGCCGACCGCGCCTGGTCCGGCGGCTGCTCGCCCCACACCGCGTCGACCAGCTGGTCGAGCGAGACCACCCGGCCCGCGTGGATCGCCAGCAGCGCCAGCAGCGTCTTGGGCTTCGGCCCGCCGACGGCTACCGGACCGCCTTCCACCCGGGCCTCGACCGGCCCCAGAACCTTGAACTCCACCCATGCCCCCTGTGACACCGCTGAACGACTCACAGTAGCCGGCGGTGACCACAAAGAGCACTCGGAAGAGTGATCTGTCAGGTCGGCAGGGGGTCAGACCAGCAGCGGCAGCATGGAGTGGCGGCGGCGGACCACCGCGCCGAAGCGGGCGTCGATGCGCAGCCACGCGTCGGTGGCGGTGATGCGGACGTCGTCGCCGCCCAGGAAACCCATGCCGGACAGGGCGAACAGGCAGCGCATCGGCACCTTCACGTCCAGGCCCGAACCGCTCACCGTGATCACGGTCTGGTCCAGCAGCGAGGCGGGCGGGGTGCCGCGCGGGCCCGCGTTCTCCCGGGCCACCTCCACGCCCTTCTCGGCCAGGTCCGACACGACGCTGCCGGGCAGCCGGTCCACCGGCAGCCAGCCCGCCGACGGCGGCAGCGCCGAGCGCCACATCATGTCCCGCGCCGGGCCGGGGTCGACGGTCTCGCTGCGCACCACGGCCAGGCCGGTGAGCAGGTCCGTGCCGGACACCGTCACGTCGCCGGGCGTGAGGCGACCGGCGACCGTGCGGGTGGCCAGCGTGTCGAACGGGGTCGCGACCCACGCGTCC
The DNA here is from genome assembly GCF_044757065.1 of Actinosynnema sp. NPDC091369. Classification (NCBI taxonomy): domain Bacteria; kingdom Bacillati; phylum Actinomycetota; class Actinomycetes; order Pseudonocardiales; family Pseudonocardiaceae; genus Actinosynnema; species Actinosynnema sp. NPDC091369. The sequence goes on from NZ_JBIVUG010000006.1 coordinate 485,672, forward strand.
ACCAGGTCGCCGGACGCGCGGTTGCGCAGCCGCACGACCACCTGGGCGTCCAGGCGGACGGCACGGGCGACGAACGCGCCGAGGTCGTCCCGCTCGGCGGGATCGGCGAGGACCAGCTCAGGCACCATTACCTCCGGCACGCCAGCCCGCGAGGAAGTCGCGCTCGGCTTCGAGGAGACGGCGCGGGCGTCCGGCCGTCAGGTTGTACGGCACCATGAGGGTCTCGGCCGTCGCGACGACGGCGCTGCCCTCCTGGCGGCTGCCGCGGACCGCGTAGTCCAACGTGAACGACGCGGACTTCAATTCCCGCACCGACAGCTCCACCACGATCTCGTCACCGGTGAACACCAGCGGCGCGAGGTAGTCCACCACCAGCCGGGCCACGACCACGCCGTGCGACATCTCCGGCACCCCGTGGCGGGCGGCCTCGGTGAACAGCAGGTCGATGCGCGCCTCTTCCAGCAGGGTCACCGTGCTGGCGTGGTTGACGTGGCCGAACGCGTCCATGTCCGACCAGCGCGGGCGCACGCCCGTGACGAACACACCCAAGTTGAACGCGCCTCCCGGTGTCGATGCGTGGCAGTGACCTTATCCACGTGCTACGCCCAGGTTAAGCGGGCGTCCACGTCGAGGAATCGGCCCAGGTCGGCGACCTCGTCCGCGATGTCGGGACGCGCGCCGAACGGCCGCACGACGAAGTGCCCGCCGGTGCGCCGCCACACCGCCACCACCCGCCCGTCGACCACCACGTACGGGGTGAGGACACCGCCGCCGGTCTGCACGAGCGGCGCGCGCTCGGGGTCCAGCACCGCGGAGCGGTCCCGGTAGCCGAGCAGGTAGGGGTCGAAGTGGCCGAGCACCCGGACCGCGCCGGTCGGCTCGGCCGGTTCGTCGACCACCTCGGGCAGGTCCTTGATCCGCCGCTTGGGCAGGCCGCTCCACGCGGCGAAGTCGTCCGGCGTGGCCGGGCCGTAGGCACGCCGGTAGCGCCGCCACAGCTCGGCCACGTCACGCGGTGCGCACTCGATCCGCAGCAGCCGGTAGGTGTCGTCCAGGCCCCGGCACAGCACGCCCGAGTGCGCGGCGAACGCCAGCAGGTGGGCGGGCGCCTGGGACCTCGGGTCGAGCGCGATGCCGACCTCGGCGAGGCGGCGCACGAGTTCGGCGCGGTCCACCGGCTCGGTGAGAACTTCGCGGAGCGCGGGCAGCGCGCGCTCGCACAGCTCATCGGTGAGGCCGAGCTGGTCGCGGCGACGGCGTCCGGCGGCGATGAACGTCGGACCGAGCAGGTCCACGACCCACAGGTCGTCCTCGTGGAGCAGGTGAAGGGTGCCGCGCATTGCCCACGTGCGCACCAGAGGACCGTCGAGGGACCTCACGCCCCGGGCGCGCGCCGCGAGCCGTGCCGCCGGAACGTCCTGCGCTTGCAGGGCGAACACGGAGGCGAACAGGTCCGCCACGTCGGCGGCCGGGTGCGAGAGACGTTGGGCCCGCATCCGCTGCGCGGGCACGGTCATCTGGGGCGGGCGCCCGTCGAGCCGCGCACCACCAGTTCCGGCTGGAACACGAACTCCGCGTGCGTGCCCGAGAAGGAGCTCACCGACGTGCCGCCGATCTCCTCCAGCAACGCGTGCACGGCGGCCTGCCCCATCGCCTCGACCGGTTGGCGGATCGTGGTCAGCGGCGGGTCGGCGAACACGATCAGCGGCGAGTCGTCGAACCCCACGACGGAGACGTCGCGCGGCACGTTCAAGCCGCGCCGGCGGGCCGCGCGGATCGCGCCGAACGCCATCAGGTCGCTGCCGCACACGATCGCCGTGCAGCCGCGGTCCAGCAGGGCGTTGGCCGCCGCCTGGCCGCCCTCGACCGTGAACAGGGAGTGCTCGACCAGCTCGGAGGCCCGCGGGCGGACGAGCGTGAAGCCCTCCACCATGCGCTGCGCCGGCACGAACCGCGGCGGCCCCACGGCCAGGCCGATCTGCTCGTGCCCGAGTTCGACCAGGTGGGTGACCGCCAACCGGACGGCGGCGCGGTTGTCCACCGAGACGAACGGCGCGGACACCTGGTCGGTGTAGCCGTTGATCATCACGAACGGCACGCCGCGCCCGGCCAGCTTGACGTACCGGTCCTTGTCGGCGGTCGTGTCGGCGTGCAGCCCGGACACGAAGACGATGCCGGTGACGCCCCGGTCGACCAGCATCTCGGTCAGCTGGTCCTCGGTCGAACCGCCGGGTGTCTGCGTGCACAGCACCGGCGTGTAGCCGTCGCGCGTCAGCACCTGCTCGATGACCTGCGCGAACGCCGGGAAGATCGGGTTGTTCAACTCGGGGGTGATCAACCCGATCAACCCGGCGCTGCGCTGGCGGAGCCTGGGCGGGCGCTCGTAGCCGAGCACGTCCATCGCGGCGACCACCGCCTGGCGGGTCGCGGCCGAAACGCCTGGCTTGCCGTTGACCACTCGGCTGACCGTCGCCTCGCTCACGCCTGCCTGGGTCGCGATGTCACTGAGCCGCGCTGTCACACCGGGTGACTCTACGGGCGCGAGAGCCACACGGTCGTGTCCGGCGGCACGAGGACGTCCGCGTCTTCGGTCGCGAAACCACCCGAGGCGAGCACCACGTCCCCGTCGGAGGGCAGCCGGGCCACGTCCGGGCCGAAGTTCACCACGCAGGTGAACGCCCCGCGGCGGAACGCCAGCACGCCCTCCGGCACGTCCAGCCACTCCACCTCGGACCCCGCGCCGAGGTCCGGGTGCTCCCGCCGCACGCGCAGCGCGCCGCGGTACAGCTCCAGCACCGAGTTGGGGTCACCGAGCTGGCTCGCCACGCTGAGCCGGCCCCAGTCGGCGGGCTGCGGCAGCCAGGAACCGCCGTCGCCGAAGCCGAACGACGGGCCGTCGGCCGTCCACGGGATCGGCACGCGGCAGCCGTCGCGGCCCCGGTCGGTGTGGCCGGACCGCTCCCACACCGGGTCCTGGAGCACGTCCTCGGGCAGGTCGAGCACCTCGGGCAGGCCCAGCTCCTCGCCCTGGTAGACGTAGGCGCTGCCGGGCAGCGCGAGCATCAGCAGCGCGGCGGCGCGCGCCCGCGCCACGCTCCCGTACCGCGTCACGTGCCGCTGCACGTCGTGGTTGGACAGCACCCACGTCGTCGGCGCGGCCACCGGGCGCATCGCGGCCAGCGAGTCGTCGATGACCTGCTTGAGGTCGGCGGCGTTCCACTCGGCGGTCAGGTAGTGGAAGTTGAACGCCTGGTGCAGCTCGTCGGCGCGCAGGTAGCGGGCGGTGCGCTCGGGGCTGGGCGTCCACGCCTCGGCCACGCCGATCCGGTTGCCCGGGTAGGAGTCGAGCACCTTGCGCCAGTCGCGGTAGATCTCGTGCACGCCGTCCTGGTCGAAGAACGGCAGCGCCTCGGTGCCCAGCAGCTTGAGGTGGCCGGGGGTGCCGACGTCGGGCAGGCCGTCGGCCTTCACCATGCCGTGCGCGACGTCGATGCGGAAGCCGTCCACGCCGAGGTCGAGCCAGAAGCGCAGCACGTCCAGGAACTCGTCGCGCACCTCCGGCTGGTCCCAGTTCAGGTCGGGCTGCTCGGGCGCGAACAGGTGCAGGTACCACTGGCCGTCGGCCACCCGCGTCCACGCGGGCCCGCCGAAGACGGACTCCCAGTCGTTCGGCGGCTGGTCGCCGCGGCCGTCGCGGAAGTGGTAGCGGGCCCGTTCCGGGGAGCCCGGGGCGGCGGCGAGCGCCTGCCGGAACCACGCGTGCCGGTCGCTGGTGTGGTTCGGGACCAGGTCCACGATCACCCGGATGCCCAGCTCGTGCGCGTCCCGGACCAGCGCCTCGGCGTCGTCGTTGGAACCGAAGAGGGGGTCGACGGTGCGGTAGTCCGCCACGTCGTAGCCGCCGTCCGCCATGGGCGAGGAGTAGAACGGCGTGATCCAGACGGCGTCCACGCCGAGGTCGGCCAGGTAGGGCAGCCGGGAGCGGATGCCGGGCAGGTCACCGACGCCGTCGCCGTCCGAGTCGGCGAAGCTGCGCACGTAGACCTGGTAGATGACGGCCTCGCGCCACCAGTCCTGCGTCATGGGGTGTCCTTCCGGATCGGTTCCGCCGGAGGGCAATGAAATACTTTGCAAGTGTTTTCAGCAAGTCTGGCAGCTGGTATGACCTAGAGCACATCCCTGCCAGCAAGGAGACAACGTGGTTTCCGCTAGTCGACGCGCTTCGTGCGCGATAGCCGTACTGCTGTTCAGCCTTTTGGCGGTTCCGCAAAGTTTTGCAACGCCGCCCTCCGCGAAGGACGTGACCGCGACCCTGTTCCAGTGGCCGTTCGCGCGGGTCGCCAGTGAGTGCACGAACGTCCTCGGACCGCGGGGCTACGGGTTCGTGGAGGTCTCGCCGGCCACCGAGCACATCCAGGGGTCCCAGTGGTGGACCTCGTACCAGCCGGTCAGCTACCGCATCGCCGGACGCCTCGGTGACGAGGCCGCGTTCCGGAACATGGTGAACACCTGCCACGCGGCGGGCGTGAAGGTCATCGCGGACGCGGTGATCAACCACATGAGCGCCGGGTCCGGCACCGGGACCGGCGGCTCGTCGTACACGAAGTACAACTACCCCGGCATCTACAGCGACCCGGACTTCCACTCGTGCCGGTCGCACATCAGCGACTACCGCAACCGCGACAACGTGCAGAACTGCGAGCTCGTCGGGCTGTCGGACCTGAACACCGGCAGCGACTACGTGCGCGGGCGGATCGCGTCCTACCTCAACCACCTGATCTCGCTCGGCGTGGACGGGTTCCGGATCGACGCGGCCAAGCACATGGCGGCGGCCGACCTGTCGGCGATCAAGTCGCGGCTGAGCAACCCGAACGTGTTCTGGGTGCACGAGGTGATCTACGGCGCCGGCGAGGCCGTGCAGCCCGGCGAGTACACCGGGTCCGGTGACGTGGACGAGTTCCGGTACGCCTACGACATCAAGCGGATCTTCGCCAACGAGAACCTGGCGTACCTGAGCACGTTCGGGCAGTCGTGGGGCTACCTGCCGAGCGGTCAGGCGCGGTCGTTCGTGGACAACTGGGACACCGAGCGCAACGGGTCGACCCTGACGTACAAGGACGGGTCCACCTACACGCTGGCGAACGTGTTCATGCTGGCCTGGCCCTACGGCGCGCCGAACGTGTACTCGGGCTACGAGTTCTCGAACCACGACGCCGGGCCGCCGTCCGGGTCCGAGTGCTACACGTCCGGGTGGAAGTGCCAGCACCGGTGGACGCAGATCGCGTCGATGGTCCAGTTCCGCAACACCGTGGCCGGCACGTCGGTGGTGAACTGGTGGGACAACGGCGGTGACGCCATCGCGTTCGGCCGGGGAAGCAAGGGCTTCGTCGCGATCAACCGCGAGTCGTCGCCGATCACGCGGACGTTCCAGACCTCCCTGCCCGCCGGGCCGTACTGCAACGTGCAGCAGGAAGGCTGCGTCTCGTACTCGGTGGGGTCGAACGGCCAGTTCACCGCGACGCTGGGCGCCGGTGAGGCGTTGGCGCTGCACGTGGGCGCCCCGGGCGGTGGCGGCAACCCGCCGGCCGGGACGACCTCGTTCGCGGTGAACGCGACCACGTCGTTGGGGCAGAACATCTTCGTGGTCGGCGATCACCCGTCGCTGGGCTCCTGGAACCCGGCCGCCGCCGTCGCCCTGTCCTCGGCCGCCTACCCGACCTGGAAGGGCTCGGTGTCCCTGCCCGCCGGGACGTCGTTCCAGTACAAGTACATCCGCAAGGACTCCGGCGGCGCGGTGACGTGGGAGACCGGTGCGAACCGCACCGCCACGTCACCGGCGGCGCTGTCGGACACCTGGGGCAGCTGACCCCGGTCGGATCGCGATGACGACCTTGCCGAACGCCTCCCCGGAGGCGTAGTGGCGGAAGGCCGCGACCGCGTCGTCGAAGGCGAACACCCGGTCCAGCACCGGGCGGAGCCGGTTCGCCCCGACGACGCGGTTCATCGCGAGGAACTGCGCGCGGCTGCCGACGGCGACGGCGCGCAGGGTGGCGCCCGAGGCGAACAGCGCCCGCGGGTCGAGCGGCGCGGCGGCCCCGGCGAGGAAGCCCACGCAGGCCACGTGCCCCGCCACCCGCACCGCCCGCAACGACTGCTCCAGCGCACCGGCGACGTCGACGACGACGTCCGCGCCCGAACCGCCGGTCAGCTCCACGACCGCACCCGCCCAGTCGGGTGTGGCCCGGTAGTCGACCACCTCGTCTACGCCCAGCACCACCAGGCGTGCCGCCTTCGCGGGGCTGCTCGTGGTGGCGATCACCCGCGCGCCGAGGGCCTTGGCGAGCTGCAACGCGAACAGCGACACCCCGCCCGAACCCTGCACGACGACCGTCTGCCCCCTTCGCAGGCCGGCACCGGTCAGGGCGTTCCACGCGGTAACGGCGGCGCACGGGAGCGTGGCGGCCTCCTCGTAGGAGAGGTGGTCCGGGACGGGCACCAGCGCGTGCTCGTCGACCACCGCGAGCTCGGTGAGCATCCCGTCCAGCGAACCGCCGCGCTGGGCCAGGTGCTCGACGCCGAACGGCCCGTCCTGCCAGGTCGGGAACAACGTGGCCGTGACGCGGTCTCCGATCTTGATCGCGGTCACCCCCACGCCGACCGCGACGACCTCCCCCGCGCCGTCCGAGACCGGGACCACGTCCGGCTTCACCGGCAGCACGTACTCGCCGCGCAGCACCAGCAGTTCGCGGTAGCCCAGCGAGACCGCCCGCACGGCGACCAGGACCTGGCCCGGACCCGGCACGGGGTCGTCGTGCTCCCGGACCGACAGCCCGTCGATCCCCGCACCGCTGTCGGCGTGATAGCTGCGCACCGGCTCAACCGCCCACGACGAGCGGTGCCGCGCCGGCGGTCTTGCTGTAGCCGAGCGCTTCGACGATGAGGCCGTCGCGCACGCGCATCAGGTTGACCCCGCGCACCCAGTCGTGGGGGCCGTCGCCGAAGCGGTACCGCCAGCGGATCGTCGCGCGCTCACCGTCGACGGCCACGTCCTCGGGCGTGAACTGACGGCTGCGGTCCTCGGCGAGGGCCCGCCAGAAGTCCAGGCACGCCTCCCGCCCCTCGGACCGGGCGCCTTCCGGTGCGGGCTGGATGGCCTCCATCACGCAGTCCTCGCCGACGAGGTCGGTGAGCGCCTCGGCGTCGTGGTGGAGGAAGGCGTGGTTGAAGCGGTCGATGACCTCTTGGGTCGTGCGGTGCATGCGCGCTCCCATAGATAGAACAGTCGGTCTACATCGACCATATAGAACGGTTGATCTACCGGTCAAGGGGTGGCACGCTGGCGGCCATGACCACGCGCACCACCGCCCCCGGACCGCGGGAACGCCTGCTGGAAGCGGCCAAGGACCTGACCTACCGCCAGGGCGTGGGCGTCGGCGTGGACGCGTTGCTGAAGGCCGCCAACGTCGCCCGGCGCTCGCTGTACGAGCACTTCGGCGGCAAGGACGGGCTGATCGCGGAGGTGCTGCGGCTCAGCGCCGTCGAGGACGAGGGCGCGTACCGGCAGACCATGCGGGACGCGGGCGACGACCCGCGCGACCGCCTGCTGGCGATCTTCGACCGGCTCGGCGAGATCATCGGCCGGCCGGACTTCCGCGGCTGCCGCTACCTCGCCGCCGACCTCGCGCTGGCCGACCCCGACCACCCCGGGCACGCCATCACCCGCGGCTACCGCGAGGACGTGCGCCGGCTCCTCGAACGGGAGCTGCGCGACCTGCGCCACCCGCACCCCGAGCGCGCCGCGGACCAGCTGCAACTGCTGATCGACGGCACGCTCGCGGCCGGGGCGACCCGGCGCGGCACGAACCCGGCGGTGTCCGCCCGGCTCCTCGCCGAGCAGGTGATCGACGAACCCGACCGCCGCTAGGGCGCCGCGACGTGCGACGCCCCGGCGGCGGACGTCAGCGGATCATGCTGCGGACCTGGCGGGCGGCCACGGAGAGGGTGGCCAGGTCCAGCTTGCTGACCCGGTTGATCTCGGCCAGCGCGGCGCGGGCGCGGCTCAGGCGCGACGAGTTCGCCTGCTCCCACGTGGCGATCTTCTCCTCCGCGGTGTCACCCGGATCCGCCGACCGCAGCACGTCGATCGTGATCGCCCGCAGCGACGAGTAGAAGTCGTCCCGCAGCGCCAGGCGCGCCAGCGAGTGCCAGCGGTTCAGGCGTTCCAGACTCGACACCGAGCTGAGCATCCGGTCCACGTCCAGGTGCTCCGACAGCGCGAAGTACAGCTCCGCGGTCTCCGCGTGCGTCCGCTCCTGCCCGGTCGCGCCCTCGCCCTCCTCGCGCTCGGCGAGCTCGGCCACCTCGGTCACGTCCAGCAGGCCGTAGGTGAACAGCAGCCCGGCGATCCGGCGCGCCAACTCCTCCGGCACGCCGTGGCCCACCAGCTGTTCGACGTGCTCCAGCACGGACTCCCGCTCGTGCCCCTGGAGCAGCTCGATCGTGCGCGGCGCCAGCTCGGCGACCACCGGCGCGAACCGGCTGATCGTGGAGCCCACCGCCAGCGGCTGCGGCCGGTTGGTCAGCAGCCAGCGCGACGCGCGGTCCAGCAGGCGGCGCGTCTCCAGCACCATGGCGTCCTGCACCTCGGTCGGCACGACGGTGTCCAGCTCCCGGATCTGCCGCCAGATCGACGGCAGGTCGTAGATGCCCGTCACCACGGTGTACGCGCGCACCGCGTCCGTGGCCGACGCACTGGTCTCCTCGGCCAGCCGGAACGCGTACGACACGCCGCCGCCGTCCACGACCTCGTTGACCAGAACCGTGGTGATGATCTCGCGGGACAGCGGGTGGCTGCCGATGGCGTCGGCGAACCGCTCCCGCAGCTCGCTCGGGAAGTAGTCGGGCAGCTTGCGGGCCAGCACGTCGATCGTCGGCAGGTCGCTGGCCAGCACCTCCTCCTTCAGCGCCAGCTTCACGTGCGCGAGCAGCGTGGCCAGCTCCGGCGAGGTCAGGCCGTCGCCCGCCTTCTCCAGCGCCTTGAACTCGGCCGGGCCGGGCAGCGCCTCCAGGGTGCGGTCGAGCACGCCGCGCTGCTCCAGGTCGGCGACCAGGCGCGCGTGCACCGACAGCATCGGCGCGGCGTGGGCCCGGGACACGCCGAGCACGGCGTTCTGCGAGTAGTTGTCGGCCAGCACCAGCTCGCCGACCTCGTCGGTCATCTGGCCCAGCAGCTCGTTGCGCTGCTCCTGGTCGAGCTTGCCGTCCCGCACCAGCTCGTCCAGCAGGATCTTGATGTTGACCTCGTGGTCGGAGCAGTCCACACCGGCCGAGTTGTCCAGCGCGTCGGTGTTGACCTTGCCGCCGGTGCGCGCGAACTCGATCCGGCCGCGCTGGGTCAGGCCCAGGTTGCCGCCCTCGCCGACGACCTTGACGCGCAGGTCGGCGCCGTTGACGCGGATCGCGTCGTTGGCCTTGTCACCGACCTCGGCGTGCGACTCCGCGCCCGCCTTCACGTACGTGCCGATGCCGCCGTTCCAGAGCAGGTCGACCGGCGCGAGCAGGATCGCCTTCATCAGCTCCGGCGGCGACAGCTTCACCACGCCGTCGGACAGGCCCAGGGCCTCGCGGACCTGCGCGCTGATCGGGATCGACTTGGCCGTGCGCGGCCACACGCCGCCACCCTCGCTGATCAGCGAGCGGTCGTAGTCGTCCCACGACGAGCGGGGCAGCTCGAACAGCCGCTTGCGCTCGGCGAAGCTCGTCGCCGCGGTCGGGTTCGGGTCGATGAAGACGTGCCGGTGGTCGAACGCGGCCACCAGCCGGATGTGCTCGGACAGCAGCATGCCGTTGCCGAACACGTCACCGGACATGTCACCGACGCCGACGACGGTGAACTCCTCCGACTGCGTGTCCACGCCCAGCTCTCGGAAGTGCCGCTTCACGCTCTCCCACGCGCCCTTGGCCGTGATGCCCATGGCCTTGTGGTCGTAGCCCACGGACCCGCCGGACGCGAACGCGTCACCCAGCCAGAAGCCGTAGGACTTCGACACCTCGTTGGCGATGTCGGAGAACGACGCCGTGCCCTTGTCCGCCGCGACCACCAGGTACGTGTCGTCACCGTCGTGCCGGACGACCTGCGGCGCGGGCAGCACCGTGCCCGAGTTCAGGTTGTCGGTCAGGTCCAGCAGGCCGGAGATGAACTGCCGGTAGCAGGCGATGCCCTCGGCCATCAGCTGCTCGCGGTCGTAGCCCGCGTCACCGGTCGGGACGGGCGGGCGCTTGAGCACGAAGCCGCCCTTCGCGCCGACCGGCACGATCACCGCGTTCTTCACCGCCTGCGCCTTGACCAGGCCCAGGATCTCGGTGCGGAAGTCCTCGCGCCGGTCGGACCAGCGCAACCCGCCGCGCGCCACCGGGCCGAAGCGCAGGTGCACGCCCTCCAGCCGCGGCGAGTACACGAAGATCTCGAACCGCGGCCGCGGCTGCGGCAGGTCCGGGATCGCGCGCGGGTTCAGCTTGACCGCCAGGTACGGGCGCGGGTTGCCCTCGGCGTCGCGGACGAAGTAGTTCGTGCGCAGCGTGGCCTGCACCAGCGTGAGCAGGCTGCGCAGGATGCGGTCCGCGTCCAGGCTGGTCACGTCGTCGATCATCGAGGTGATCTCGGTGACCAGGTGCTCGGTGCGGTCGACGCGCTGGTCGTCCGACAGCGCCGGGTCGAACCGCGCCTCGAACAGCCGCACCAGAGCCGTGGCGACCTCGGTGTGGCCCAGGACGGCGTCCTCGATGTAGTCCTGGCTGTACGGCGTGCCCGCCTGGCGCAGGTACTTGGCGTAGGCGCGCAGCATCGCGGCCTGCTGCCACGTGACGCCTGCCTTGAGCACGAGCGTGTTGAAGCCGTCCACCTCGGCCTCACCGCGCCACGCGGCGGCGAACGCGTCCTGGAACCGGGTGCGCACGGCCTCCATGTCCTCGGCGGACAGCTTGTCCAGCGTCACCTGGTCGACGCGCAGGCCGAAGTCGTAGATCCAGCACTCCGCGCCGTCGTCGCGGGACAGCTCGTACGGGCGCTCGTCCACCACGACCACGCCCATGCGCTGCAACATCGGCAGCACGTCCGACAGCGTCAACCGCGCGCCGACCAGGAACAGCTTGAACCGCCGCTCACCCGGCTCGGCGTCGCGCGGCACGTAGAACACCAGGTCCAGGTCGCCGGGCCGGAGCGCCTCGATGCGCCGGAAGTCCGCCAGGCCCTCGGCCGCGGTGAAGTCCTCCTTGTACGCCTCGGGGAACGCCGCGGCGATCCGCTGGCCCTGCTCGGACGACGATTCCGCGCCCAGACCGGCGCCCCGGTCGTCCAGCACCGCCTCGACCATGCGGTCGTCCCAGGAGCGCACCGCCTCCGCCAGCAACTGCTGGATGTACCCGGTGTCCGGCTCGACCTGGCGGGTCGGGTCGGTGTGCACGGTGAAGTGGACGCGGGCCAGCGCGGACTCGCCGACGCGCGCGCTGTACTCCAGGTTCACGCCGCCGAGCTGGTCGATCAGCACTTCCTGCATGGCCAGCCGCGACGTCGTGGTGTAGCGGTCGCGCGGCAGGTAGACCAGGCACGAGTAGAAGCGGCCGTACGGGTCGCGGCGCAGGAACAGCCGCAGCCGGCGGCGTTCGGCCAGCGCGATCACGCCCGTCACGGTCTGGTAGAGCGTGTCCGTGTCGACCGAGAACAGCTCGGTGCGCGGGTAGTTCTGGATCACCTCCAGCATCCGCTGACCCGAGTACGAGTGCAGCGGGAAACCGGCGCGGTGGATGACGTCGCGCACCCGGCGTTCGATGGCCGGGATGTCCAGCACGTCCTCGTGCAGCGCGGTGGTGGAGAAGACGCCGAGGAACCGGTGCTCGCCGGTCACGTTGCCGTCGGCGTCGAACGTCTTCACGCCCACGTAGTACGGGTACACCGACCGGTGCACGCTCGACTGGGCGCTGGCCTGCGTCAGGACCAGCAGTTCGGGTGACAGTGCCTGCGCGCCCGCGTCCGGGCCCGCGGTCAGGCTCCGCGCCGCCAGGCTGTCCTGTCTGAGCACGCCCAGGCCGCTGGCCAGCACCGCCCGCAGCGCGGGGTCGCCGCCGGTCGCCGGGTCGTCGTGGACCAGCTCGTACTGGCGGTAGCCGAGGAACGTGAAGTGGTCGTCGGCGAGCCAGCGCAGCAGGTTCGCGCCGTCGCGGACCTCGTGGTCCGGCAGCGGCGGCGGGTCGGACTCCAGCAGCTGGGCCAGTTGCAGGGCCGTGCCGGTCATCTTGTCGGTGTCCTCGACGACCTCGCGGACGTCGTTGAGCACCGCGTGCAGCTTGGTTTCCAGCTCACGGGCCCGGTCCGGGTCGGTGAGCAGGTCGACCTCGATGTACATCCACGACTCGGCCAGCGCGTCACCCGGCGGGTCGGCCGGGTCCGCGGCCGGCAGGACCTCCTGGAGCGCACCCGTCACCAGGTCCCGGCGCACCACGACGATCGGGTGCACCACCCGTTGCACCTGCACGCCGCCGCGGGTCAGCTCGGAGGCCACCGAGTCGACCAGGTACGGCATGTCGTCGGTGACCACCTGCACCACCGTGGCCGGGCACGTCCAGCCGTCGTGGGCGCGGTTGGGGTTGATGATCCGCACCACCGGGCGACCGGGCACCCGTGTCCCGGCGAGCTGGTAGTTCGAGCGCACCGCGCCCACCAGGTCCACCGGGTCGTCGTCGTTGACTTCCTCGGCGGGGACGTGGCGGTAGTACAGGCGGATCAGCTCGGCGAGTTCGGGGGCGTTGGCGGCGGCACGTTCGATCAATTCGTCACGGGCCTGCTCGGGACTGGCCGGGCGAGCCGCGCCGACGTCGCGGGCGGCGTGCTCGGATCGGGACGGGGCTCCAGTCGAGGTCATGTTCAGGCGACTCCACGCTATCCGGCACCTCTGTGTACCGGGTCCGCGCACCACTTAACCAGACGGGCGCGAACCCGTTCGCCGCAACCCTCGCACTGAATCGAACAACTTGCCGGAAAGTCCGGAATTCACTTGTGACCTGGGCTATTTCCCGCTTTGTTACCGGCGGGGAACCTTATTAGAACCTCAAATCATTTCACGCTTCGGGAAGTGTCCACGTGTCGAACCGGCGCGGCGGGTCGACGCGCTGGATCGGGGCTGTGGTCTCGGTGTCCGAAACGGGCGGCGGCGTCCCGACAGGTGAGATCGGGACCGTGTCCTCGTCCACTTCGACGCGACCGGCGGCCTCGTCCTCGCGCCGGGCGTCCTCGTAAGCCACGAGGGCTTCCGCCAGGAGTTCGGCCAGGCTCAGGTCGCTCTTGTGGCGGCGTGAGGCGCGGGTCGCGCTGGGCGACTCGGAGGACGGCGGCGGCGGTTCGACGATCGCCGGCAGGTCGATCGTCTTGCCCCCGACCACGACCGCGGTGACGAAGGGCTCCTTCGGCACCTCTCCGCCCGGCGTCTCCGGCCCGGGCGCCTGCGTCGACGGCTCCGGCACCGGTTCCGCCGTGGCCGTCGCGGGCACGTCGTCGTGCTCGACGTCCGCGGCGCTGAGGAACCCGGTCGGGCCGAACTGCGCCGGCGGCGGCGCGGGTTCGGGCGACGGGTCGACCGGCACGGGCTCGGGCACCGGCACGGGCGGGACCTGGTCGGGTTCGGGGACGCCCGGCACCTGGTCCGGTTCGGGCAGCGGCTTCGCCGGTTCCTCGGGCATCGAGTCGACGTCCGTGGTGGGGAAGACGGGACGTGCTTCGCCCTCCGCCGTCACCCGTGGCTCCTCCGCGCCCGCCGGCTCCGCCTCGACCTTGGCCAAACCCGCCTCAGACTCGGTCCCGGCCCGGTCCGGCTCGATCCCGGGCGCGGTCCGATCCGCCTTGAGCTCGGTCACGGGCTGGTCCGCCCTGGGCTCGGTCGCGGCGCGGCTCGGCTCAGACGCGACCCGGCCCGGCTCGATCCCGGCCCGATCCGGCTCGAACTCGGGCACAGCCCGGCCCGCCTCGGGCTCGATCTCGGCCCGGCCGGCCTCGGACTCGATCCCGGCCAGATCCGCCTTGGGCTCGGACCGGTCCGGGATGCCGAAGTCGGGCACGGGCGGCGGCGGGTAGTCGGGCGGGTCGGGCACGCGGGCGGTCGGGATGAGCGGGCCCTTCACGAAGGCCGCGCCGAGCCCGACCGGCGGCACGTCGTCCCTGATCGCGGGCTGCACCATGGTCGGCGAGTCGAACATGTCGACCGGTGGCGGCGGGTTCTCGCCGCGCAGTCGAGCGGGTGGCTCGACCCGCCACTGCACCGTCTCGGGTTCCGCCGGCGGCGTGGGCGGCTCCGGCGCGTTCGCCTCGTCTTCGGCATCACGGGCCCGCCGCCGCCCGCCGGCACGCTGGGGGTCGAGCAAACCGGCTGCCTTCAACGTGTTCAGGACACTGGACTCGGAGTCCCCGTCGTCCTCGGCGGCCTCCCGAGCCGCCCGCCGCCGCCCGCTGCGCACCGCACCGGCCGCGGCGATCAACCCGGCCGCGGGCACACTCCGCTCACCACCCTCACCGGGGGCGCTGGGGGCCTCCGCCGCACCGGACCCACCACTCACCTGGCTGCCGGCGTCCACCTCGGGCACCTGCCGCCCACCACCGGCCACCGCACCCGCGGAACCAGCCGACGCGGCCGGGGCCTCCGCCCCACCGCCCGCCCCGGTGCCGCTCGTCACGGACGCATCCTGGCGCGGCACACCCGACACCACATCACCAAGCCCCACACCCGCCGCCGCGGCACTCGACACAACCTCGTCCGACCCACCACCGACGACCTCGGCCGAACCAGCAGCGCCTACCTGCGCACCAGCTCGCACGGGCCCGACGCCGCCACCCGCAACCGACGCACCACCGGAGTCGGCCGCGATCCCGGACCCACTCGATGCAGCCCCGGCCGGGCCGGCACCACCTGCGTGAGCACCGCCCACAGCCTTGGTGTCGCCCGTGCCCCCAGCCGCATGGCTCCCGACCGGTGCACCACCGACGTCGGTCTTGGCCCCGCCCCCGTCCGATCCGCCGCTCGACACGGCCTCGGCCGGAACGGGACCGGCCGCGTGGCTGCCGGCCGAAGTCGTGGCGTCGTCCGAGCCACCGGCCGCCCGAGTGCCGGCCGATGCGGCGACGGCGCTAATGGGTGGCGGCTGCGTCGCACTCGGCGGGCTCGTGTGAGCGCCGGTGGTGGGGCGGGCCTGGCCGCTTCTCGCGTGTTCCGGGCGGCCCTGCGTGGGGCGGGGTTCCTGGTCCGGGGCGCGGCGGCGGCCACCCGGTTGGGGGTCGCCTTCCGTCTCGCCGAACGGTTGGACCAGGCGCCAGCGGTCCGCGGCGTGGGCCCTCGCGGCGGAGATGCCGTCCACCGTCATGTCCTCCGCCGCACGGCGCGAGCGCTTGACCCGAACGCCCTCGTTGCGGTGCATCTGGACCGGACGCCACTGGCGGAGTTGTTGCTTGACCTCCGGGGCCACGTTGGGGTCGGTGGCCGGGGCGGGCGCGGGCGTGCCGGTGCGCAGCAGGGCGGCCAGTTCGTCGTGCAGACCGCCGGCGGGGCGGCGGTGGATGCCCGCGAACTCGGCGGCCAGCCTCGCCCGGACCGCGTAGACGGCCCTGGCCCGGCGGCGTTCGGCCGCGTGCGCGGACCGGAGGTTGGCCAGGGCCTCGGCCAGGTCGCCCGCCACCTCGTGGACGTGCGCCAGCGCGAGGAGGCTCTCCGCCAGGAGCGTGTCCAGCTGGTGCCGTTCGGCGCTGTCGGCGGCGTCGCGGAGCAGGTCGCGGGCCTGGTCGACCCGACCCGCGGGCAGGTGGACCCTGGTGGCCAGGGCCAACCTCAGCCAGCCGGCGGTGGCGGCGGACGGCGCGCGGACCGGCCGCTCCAGCAGCGGGGTGCCGATCTCGGAAGCCTCGCCCGGCTTGTTGAGGTCCATCAGGGCGCAGACCAGCTCGACCGTGAGCCTGCCCCGGACCTGACCGTTGTCGGACGCGGGCTCCTTCAGGCGGTCCAGCACGGCCAGGCCGTCGCGGGCCGCGGCGACCGCCGCCGGCAGGTCGCCCCACCGGCGGTGCTGACCCGCCGCCGAGGCCCGGAGCAGACCCCGGTGCAGCAGGGTCGTGTCGTGGTCCAGCAGCGGATCCGCCTGGTAGAGGTGGTCCGCCTCGTCCAACGCCTGGGCCAGCGCCGCGCCCCGGCCCACCGAGACCAGGCACTCGCTGGCCTGGACGAGCGCGGTCGCCCGCAGCCCCGGTGGGACGTCGTCGGCTTCCAGGACCGGCCGGACGGCCGCGAAACCCGTCAGCGGCGCGCCGACCGACCTGGCGCTGTCGGCCAACTCGACCCGCAGCCGCCAGGCCGTCTCCCGCTCCGAAGCCGCCTCGGCCGCCTTCAGGGCGTCCAGCGCCCGGTCGGCGATCCGGACGCCCCGGCCCATGCGGTTGCTCGCGAAGACCACCAGGGCCTCCGCGCGCAGGCGGTCGACCTCGTCACGGCGGGTGGAGGCGAGCGCGACCGCACGCTCACCCAGCACCAGAGCAAGCTCCGGTGCCCGCCAACGCAGCCGCCAGGCGGGCACGACCAGCGTGCTCACCTCGACGTCCGCCTGCGCCTCGCCCCTCGCCGCCACGATGTAGGTACCCGGCTCTCAGTCCCGTGTGAGCTTGCGGTAGGTCACGCGGTGCGGCCTGGCCGCCTCCGCGCCGAGGCGCTCGACCTTGTTCTTCTCGTAGCCCTCGAAGTTGCCCTCGAACCAGTACCACTGCGACGGGTTCTCGTCCGTGCCCTCCCACGCCAGGATGTGCGTGGCGACGCGGTCGAGGAACCACCGGTCGTGCGAGATGACCACGGCGCAGCCGGGGAACTGCTCGAGCGCGTTCTCCAGCGAGCCGAGGGTCTCGACGTCCAGGTCGTTCGTCGGCTCGTCCAGCAGGATCAGGTTGCCACCCTGCTTGAGCGTCAGCGCCAGGTTGAGCCGGTTGCGCTCACCGCCGGAGAGCACGCCCGCCGGCTTCTGCTGGTCCGGGCCCTTGAAGCCGAACGCGCTGACGTACGCCCGCGACGGCATCTCGACGTTGCCGACGTGGATGTAGTCCAGGCCGTCGGAGACGACCTCCCACACGTTCTTCTTCGGGTCGATGCCCGCGCGGTTCTGGTCGACGTAGGACAGCTTGACCGTCTCACCGATGCGGACCGTGCCCGCGTCCGGCTGCTCCAGGCCCACGATGGTCTTGAACAGCGTCGTCTTGCCCACGCCGTTCGGACCGATGACGCCGACGATGCCGTTGCGCGGCAGGCTGAACGACAGGCCGTCGATCAGCACCCGCTCGCCGAAGCCCTTCTTCAGGTTCTCCACCTCGACCACGACGTTGCCCAGACGCGGGCCCGGCGGGATCTGGATCTCCTCGAAGTCGAGCTTGCGGGTCTTCTCCGCCTCGGCGGCCATCTCCTCGTAGCGGCCGAGACGGGCCTTGGACTTGGCCTGGCGGGCCTTCGCACCCGACCGGACCCAGTCCAGCTCGTCCTTGAGCCGCTTCTGCAGCTTCTGGTCCTTCTTGCCCTGGACGGCCAGCCGCTCGGCCTTCTTCTCCAGGTAGGTCGAGTAGTTGCCCTCGTACGGGTGGGCCCGGCCGCGGTCGAGCTCCAGGATCCACTCGGCGAGGTTGTCCAGGAAGTACCGGTCGTGGGTGACGGCCAGGACGGCGCCCGCGTACTGCGCCAGGTGCTGCTCCAGCCACAGCACGCTCTCCGCGTCCAGGTGGTTGGTGGGCTCGTCGAGCAGCAGCAGGTCCGGCTTGCTCAGCAGCAGCTTGCACAGCGCGACCCGGCGGCGCTCGCCACCGGACAGCGTCTTGACGTCGGCGTCGGGCGGCGGGCAGCGCAGGGCGTCCATCGCCTGCTCCAGCTGGGAGTCGAGGTCCCACGCGTTCGCGTGGTCCAGCTCCTCCTGGAGCTGCCCCATCTCCTCCATCAGCTCGTCGGAGTAGTCGACGGCCATCTTCTCGGCGATCTCGTTGAAGCGGTCCAGCTTCACCTTGATCTCGCCGAGGCCCTCCTGGACGTTGCCCAGGACGGTCTTCTCCTCGTTGAGCGGCGGTTCCTGCTGGAGGATGCCCACTGTGTAGCCGGGCGAGAGGAAAGCCTCGCCGTTGCCCGGTGTGTCCAGGCCGGCCATGATCTTCAGCACGCTCGACTTGCCGGCGCCGTTCGGACCGACAACGCCGATCTTCGCACCGGGGAGGAACATGATGGTGACGTCATCCAGGATGACTTTGTCCCCGTGCGCCTTGCGCACCTTCTTCATGGTGTAGACGTACTCGGCCATGCCCGCGATCGTAGAGCGGTGCCGATCGGGCCCGAACCTCGGACGCCGGCTACGGACGGGTCACAACGCAGAGTTAACGCGAACGTGGGTCACCCACAGACGTAACACGACCGCCGGTCCAGCCTGGCGCGACCCTGCGACCAGCGACTCCGACCGGATGCGCGAACTCGGTGCGCTGTCAACCCCCGGTGCCCGCGTGCGGATCCGGCCCTGGCGCCGGCCCGACGACCTCCCTCCTCCACGCTCGCAACGGCGACAACTGCCCGCGCATTCTCCGCTCCGATCGGCCTGACGGAAGCCCCTGTCGCTCGATCGGCTCAGAACGGCACTTCGGCCACCTCCTTCGGGCGCTGCCCCTCGCCCAGACGGGCCAGCGGCGGTTGATCCGGATCGCCGACCATCCGATCGGCTCACCAAGGGTCTTTCGTCACCCGGCCAACCCGGCTGCGGCCGACGTGTCCGGTGCCTCCCCGACCGTTGCGGCCCGGCGGTCGCGGAGAGGGGGAAGTAGCCGGAGCGGGCGGTGGAGGTGTGGCTTCGAGCCGTTCAGTCCCGGATTCCAACAGGCCGACCGGCCCACGGTGCGGTCGGCGGTCGTCGGTCGGCCGCACGAGGGAGGTGCCCCTCGGTGCTGGTCAAGGCGCGGTTCCGGTTTCGAGCGGGTCAGCCCACCGACCTCCGACAGGCCCGCAGGTCGTCGGCGCTGATGGTCCGCGCTGGTCGAGGTACTGCTTCGAACCGGTCAGGTGACGGGATCTCCGGCAGGCCGGCGGTGGTCCTGCCGTGCGGCGCGGAGGTGCGGCGGGCTCGATCGGCTGCGGTAGGTGGCCGAGTTCTGTCGTTCTCGGCACCTCGGTCGTCCCCTTCGACTCCTCCCCCTTCCGCGACGAACGGCGGTAACGGCTCCTGGCCGCCCGGCCACCAGACCCCCGGCCACCAGTTCCCCGGCCACCCGCCACCCGAAACCCGCCACCGCGCATCCTCGACCTCGACGACCTGCCACAGCACCTCCGAGCCGCCCGGACGCCTCGGCTCAGAACGGCACCTCGGCCACCTCCTTCGACTGCTCGTCCTCCCCCACGACGACCAGCGGCAGTTGCTCCGGTTCGCGGGGCGCGGCGATCTCGGGTGCGGCCCTGGCCTCGACGGCGTCCGCCCCGTGCCTGGTCCGCACCGGCATGGCCGTGCACAGCGCCAGGTTGGGCCCGATCGCGGTGGCCTCCAGCTCCACCTCCGGCTGTCGCTTGCCCTCGAACTCCACCTCCCTGATCGTCAGCCGGCCGGTGACCACGACCGGGTCGCCCTTGACCAACGACGCCTGCGCGTTGTCCGCGAGCATCCGCCAACACGACACCGTCAAGAACATCCGCGCGCCGTCGGACCAGCTGCGGTCCTCCTGGTCCCAGACCCGCTCCGCGCTGAACAACCGGAACTTCGCCCGGCTGAACCCGGTGCCGACCTTGGTGTGGGTGACCGGGCCGGCGACGTTGCCGCAGATGGTGACCCGGGTCTCGTTGTAAGCCATGTCCGCCTCCCTGGTGGGTGATCCCTTGGGATCAGGTTGCCGGTGGTCGGGGCGGCTGCCCAGCGGAGATCGGGGATCTGTGGACAACTGCTTGAAGCATGCATAATCGCAATGAGTGAGCGCTCACTCGTTGACATGAGTGAGGACTCACTCATAAGCTGGTCCCATGCCCGATGAGACCACCCGCCGCCGACGCGCACCCGCGATGAGCCCCGAAGACCGCCGCGAGGCGATCGTCACGGCCACCGTCCCGCTCCTCTACGCGCACGGCGCCAACGTGACGACCAGCCAGATCGCCAAAGCGGCCGGCATCGCGGAGGGCACGGTCTTCCGGGCGTTCAAGGACAAGCAGGAACTCATCCGCACGTGCGTGCAGAGCGTGCTCGCGGTCGACTCCGAGCTGGAGCTGATCGACCGGGCGAGGCAGGCCGGCACCCTCGCCGAACGCCTCTCCGGGGCCATCGACGCCGTCTCCGGCTACCTCGACCGGATGTGGAACCTGATGAGCGTCCTGCGCGACTCCGGCTACGACCCGCACGGCGGTGAGGACGGGCACGACAAGGGGCGCAAGGGACCGCCGGTCGAGATGCAGCGCATCACCGAGCACGTCGCGTCGCTGTTCGGCCCGGACGACCACCTGCGCGTCGACCCGTCCCTGGCCGCACGGCTGCTGCTCGGGCTCGTGTTCACCAACCGCATGCACGGCGAGGGCTTCGGCGACTCCACCGCCGACGCCGACCAGCTCGTGGAGCTGTTCCTGCACGGCGTGCTGACGCAGAACTGAGGGGGAACCAGTGGAAGACCTGATGATCGAGGCGACCGACGTCGGCAAGGCGTTCGGCCCGCAGAAGGCCCTGGACGGGGTGAGCATCGCCGTGCCCAGGGGCAGCGTGCTCGGCCTGCTCGGCCACAACGGCGCGGGCAAGACGACGCTGGTCAACGTGCTCACCACCATGCTCCCGCCGGACTCCGGCCACGCCGAGGTGGCCGGGTTCGACGTGGTCGCGCAGGCGCACCAGGTGCGCAGCCGCATCGGCCTGACCGGCCAGTTCGCCGCCGTCGACGAGCAGCTCTCCGGCCTGGACAACCTGATCCTGATCGCCCGCCTGCTCGGCGCGTCACCGCGCGAGGCCAGGGCCAGGGGCGCGGAGCTGCTGGAGCTGTTCGGCCTGGCGGACGCGGCGAAGCGGCCGTCCCGCACCTACTCCGGCGGCATGCGCCGACGCCTCGACCTGGCCGCGAGCCTGGTCGGGCACCCGGAGGTGATCTTCCTGGACGAGCCGACCACGGGCCTGGACCCGGCCGGCAGGCTCGGCCTGTGGGAGATCGTGGAGAACCTGGTCACCGACGGCACCACGGTCCTGCTCACCACCCAGTACCTGGACGAGGCCGACCGCCTGGCCGACTCGATCACGGTCCTCGCGCAGGGCAAGGTCGTGGCCGCGGGCACCAGCGCCGAGCTGAAGGCCCAGGTCGGCCAGCGCACGGTCACCGTGACCCTGGCCGACGTCTCGGACGTCCCCAAGGCCACCGGCGCCCTGGAGCGGGCGGGCCTGCAACCCGTGCCCGCCGACAACACGCTGACCGCGCCCGTCACGTCGTCCCGCGAGATCGCCACGGTGGTCCGCGCGCTGGACGAAGTCGGCTTGGAGGCCACCGAACTGGCACTGGGCGAGCCGACCCTGGACGACGTCTACCTCACCCTCGCGCAGCACGCGGCCTGAACAGGAGTTCCCGGATGACCACCCTCACCGCCGCACCGCGCTGGCGCGGCACCGACTTCGGCACCCAGGTGCTGGTGCTGGCCCAGCGCTCCCTGCGCACCCTGGTCAGCGACCCGCGCATGATCGTGTTCAGCGTCCTCCAGCCGCTGATCATGCTGACCCTGTTCAGCCAGATCTTCGCGAGCATCGCCAACACCCCGGGCTTCCCGCAGGGCGTGGCCTACATCGACTTCCTGATGCCCGCGATCCTGGTCAACACCGCCATGCAATCGGCGTTGCAGGCGGGCGTCGGCCTCGTCACCGACATGAAGAACGGCGTGCTGGCCCGGTTCCGCTCGCTGCCCATCAGGTCCGGCTCGGTGCTGGTCGCGCGCAGCCTGTCCGACCTGGTCCGCACGGCCGCGCAACTGCTGCTGATGCTCGTGTTCGCGGTCGTGGTCTTCGGCTACTCCCCCGCCGGCGGCATCACGGGCACCGCCGCGGCGCTCGCGCTCGCCCTGGCCGTCGGCTGGGGCCTGGGCTGGATCTTCCTGGCCATCGCCGCGTGGCTGCGCAACGCCGAGCTGATGCAGACCGTCGGCTTCCTGGCCATGTTCCCGCTGATGTTCGCCTCCAGCGCGTACGTGCCGATCAACGGCCTGCCCGGCTGGCTCCAGGCGATCGCCACCGTCAACCCGTTGACGTTCGCCGTGGACGCGGCCCGGTCGTTGGCGCTCGCCCAGCCCGTGACGGGCGTGGTCGGGGCACTGGCGACGAGTGCCGTGCTGGCCGCGGCGGGGTGGTTCGCGGCGGTCAAGGGCTTCCGGCGCCCGCTCTAGTCCTTGCCGGACATCTTGCGCAGCATCGCGTTGTACGCGGCCAGGTCCGCGTCACCGTCCGCGTCCGCCCGCCGGTCCGCCCGGCGGGCGTCGCGGCTGTCCGACCTGGCCCACTGCACCAGCAGCGCCACCATCACCACGATCAGCGGCAGCTCGCCCGCCGCCCACGCGATGCCGCCGCCGAGCCGCTGGTCCTCCAGCTGCGACGTCACCCACGGCAGGCCCAGCGACCGGTAGAAGTTGTCACCGATCACGGTCTGGGAGCTCATCAGCACGATGCCGAAGAACGCGTGGAACGGGATCGAGGCGAACAGCAGCCCGAGCCGGCCCAGCGGCGGCAGCCGGTTCGGCGCCGGGTCGATGCCGATCACCGGCCAGTAGAAGACGTAGCCGACCAGGATGAAGTGGGCGTTCATCGCCAGGTGCGCCCAGTGGTAGTTCAACGCGCTGTCGAACAGGCCGGAGAAGTACAGGCCGTAGAACGAGCCCACGAACAGCGCCAGCGCGACGAACGGGTTGGTCAGCACCTTCGC
Source organism: Actinosynnema sp. NPDC091369 (assembly GCF_044757065.1). Lineage (NCBI taxonomy): Bacteria > Bacillati > Actinomycetota > Actinomycetes > Pseudonocardiales > Pseudonocardiaceae > Actinosynnema > Actinosynnema sp. NPDC091369. Next base: position 508,620 of record NZ_JBIVUG010000006.1, read on the forward strand.
CACCGGCGAGTGCACGAACGCCAGCAGCCACTCCCGCGGCCCCGGCGGGTTGCCCTTGCCCGCCGGCGGCAGGGCGCGCATCGCCAGCGTCACCGGGCCGCCCAGCACGAGCAGGATCGGCGCCAGCATGGACAGCAGCATGTGCGCTTCCATGTGGATGCTGAACATCGCGGGCGCGTACCGGCCCACACCGGACGACGTGGCGAACACCACGGTCAGGCAGCCCGCGACCCACGCGATCGTCCGGCCGACCGGCCACGCGTCACCGCGCTTGCGCAGCCGCCGCACACCCAGCAGGTACAGCACGCCCAGCGCGATGAAGACCGTGCCGAAGACCAGGTCGAACCGCCAGTCGAACAGCAGCCGCGACAGCGTCGGCGCGCCGAACAGGTCGTAGCCGATGCGCAGCTCCACCGTGCTGGGCAGCACGCGGCCCTCGACCGGCGGCGGCGTGCGGCTCAACGCCGCGGCGAGCCCCAGCGTGAGGAACATCAGCAGCACCTCGACGCCCGCCAGCCGCACCAGCGACCGCCCGGAGCCGGTGGCCACGACCTCCTTCACGCTCTTCTCGCGCTGGAAGTACCCCACGACACCCAGCACGACCAGCGCGACCGTCTTGCCGAGCACCAACAGCCCGTACTCGCTGTCGAAGAGCTGGCTCAGCGGCAGCCGCACCCAGGCGTTGATCACGCCGGACGCCGCCATCACGATCCAGCACACCAGCGCCAGCCTGGAGAACCGCGCCGTCGCCAACCCCAGGTGCTCGCCGCCACGCCGGCCGTGCGCCAGCAGCGCGATCAGGCCGCCGACCCACAACGCCGCCCCGATCAGGTGAAACAGCAGGCTGTTCGTGGCCACGTCGTGCGAGCCGCCACCGGACGAGTGCCCCGTCACCGCCACCGGGATCAGGGCGAACACCGACAGGAAGAACAGCGGCACGGTCCAGCCCCACGACAGCACCAGCCGGCAGCCCAGGGCCAGCAGCGCCACCAGCACCGCCGTGATCATCCACGCCTTCGACTGCTCCACCAGCCCGGCCACCTGCACCAGCACCGACGGCTCCAGCAGCGCCGTCACCGGCTGGCCGAGCGCGTCGGCCACCGTGAACGGCACCGACAGCACCGCGCCCGCCGTCCACACCAGCGCCGCCCAGCCCGCGGTCCGCACGGCGGCGTACCCGTCGGCCGCCAGCGTGCCGGTCTCCTGCGGCGGCACCAGGAACGCCGCCAGCAGCAGCGACCCGATCGTCACCACGGCGGCGGCCTCGGTCAGCACCCGCACGACGATCAAGCCGGACGCGTCGGTGCCGGTGAGCACGAGCAGCCCCGCCGCCACGAGGGCGGCTATCGCCGTGCCGACGATCAGCAGGGGGATGAGACCGGTCCGCCGGGTGCGGGAGGGCGCGTCAGTGGGCACGAGACGAGCGTAGGCGGCCCGACCGCACCGCCACCAACCGCCGGACGTGCGCAGATCACACCCACTACCGTTGCCGGACGTGACCAGTTCTCGCTCGGCGCTCGTGATGGCCTTCGCCTTGCTCCTGTCGGCGGGGTGCAGCTACTCCGTCAACGGGGACGCGTTGCCCCAGGCCGGGGTCACACCCGCGACCACGTCGGCCGAACCGTCAGGCGAACCGCCGGCCGAGCCCAAGATCGCCAAGGCGCGCACGGTGGTCGGCGTGGAGCCGTGCTCGCTGCTCACCGCGACCGATTTGAAGGCCATCGGGCCGTTCAAGAAGGACCCCGCGCGCAAGGACGACGTGATCCAGGAGTCGTGCCAGTACGTGCTGGACGACGGCTCGCAGGCCGGCCGGACCGTGGTCGCCGCGCTCTACCAGAAGTACGAGCAGGTGCGGACGCGGCAGGCCAAGGGCCGCGAGGTGGTCGTGGACGGGCACTCGACGTGGGTGCTGTGCGAGCTGAGCGGCGGCGAGATGGCGTGCACCGCGACCCTCGCGGTGAACGCCAACCGCAGCATCCTGGTGGCGATGGCGCAGGCGGGCGGCGTGCCCGAGCAGATGCTCGCCGCCATGCAGCCCCTGCTCAAGGCCGCGTTGAACCGGCTCCCGATCGCGTGAGCTCACGGGCGCGGGACCGGCGCGCCAGCAGCACGGCGGGCACCATCAGCGCGATGACGAACGCCACGAACCCGAGCGAGATCGACAAGTTGCCGGCGTGCGCGATGCCGCCGACGAGGGGCGGGCCGAGCAGGAACCCGGTGTAGGCGACCGTCGTCACCAGGCCGATCTCGCGCTCACCGCCGGTGCCGTCGGCGCGCTTGCCCGCGTCACCGGCCAGGTCCATGATCACCGGGAACGCGAACGCCAACCCCAGGCCCGCCAGGCCGAACCCGATGTAGCCGAACGCGGGCAGCGGCACCAGCACGGCCAGCCCCAGGCCCAGCGCGGCCACCACCGCGCCGGACGCGAGCAGCCAGTACGGGCCGACCCGGCGTTGCGCGGGCTCGCCGAGCAGGCGGGCGGTCGCCATGGCGATGGAGAACCCGGCGTACGCGGCAGCAGCCGCGGCCTCGCTCACACCGCGTTCGTTGACGAAGAACAGCGCCGACCAGTCCGACGCCGCGCCCTCGGCGATCGCCGAGCACAGCGTGATCGTGGCCAGCAGCCACAGCAGCGGCCGCTTGAGGACCGGCCGGTCGTCCCCGGTGGTGTCGGCCGTCTCGCCGGTGGTGTCCGGCACGGCCCTGATCACCCACGCGATCACCACCGCGCCGATCACGGCGACGAAGACCAGGTGCCGGGTCAGCCCCCAGCCGACGCCCGCGGCCGCCGCCGCACCCAGCGAGCCGATCAGGCCACCCACGCTGAACCCCGCGTGGAACTGCGGCATCAGCGGTCGGTCCAGGCTGCGGGTCACGGCCACGGCCGCCACGTTCATGCCGACGTCCAGCGACGCGCCGCACGCGCCGAGCACGAACAGCACCAGCCCCAGCTGGAACGGCGTGTCGGCGAGCGTGAGGGACGGCACCGCCAGCACGGTGACGCCCGCCCCCACCACGATCAGCTTCCGCGCACCCACCCGCGCGCAGATCCGGGCGGCGAACGGCGCCGTCGACGCCAGGCCGACGCTGGCGCCGAACAGCGCCAGGCCCAGCGTGGCCTCGGTCGCACCCACCTGTGCCGCCAACGCGGGCATGCGCGCGGCCCAGGACAGAAACAGCGCCCCGTTGAACAGGAACACCGCGAAGACCGCGAGACGTGACGTGGGCATGCTTTCGAGTGTGAACTAGAGCGCTTCAGAACGTCCAACCGATTACCTGGTTACGCTCATCACGTGGACCGCCCTCGCAAGCCGACGCTCGACACGGTGGCCGGCGCGGTCGGCGTGTCGCGCGCCACGGTGTCGAACGCCTACAACCGGCCGGACCAGCTGTCCGCCGCGTTGCGCGAGCGCATCCTCGAGACCGCGGCGTCCATGGGCTACGCCGGACCGGACCCGGTGGCGCGCAGCCTCGCGACCCGGCACAGCGCGGCCGTCGGGTTCATGCTCGGGCAGGGGTTGTCGGCCTCGTTCGCCGACGCGGCGCTGTCGATCGTGCTGGACGGGCTCGCGTCGACCGTGGACGGGCACGACCACTGCCTGGTGCTGATGCCGGGACGCGACCGGGGCGGGCCGCGACCCGAGACCGTGACGCGGGCGCAGGCCGACGTCGTCGTGGCCTACTCGCTGCCCGACGACGCGCCCGCGCTGACCGCCGTGCGGGCGCGCGGGCTGCCGATGGTGGTGATCGACCAGCCCGTGCTGCCGGACACGGCCCGGGTCGAGGTGGACGACTTCGGCGGGGCGCGGCTGGCGGCGTCGTCGCTGTGGGGGCTGGGGCACCGGCGGTTCGGCGTGGTGACGTTCGCGCTGCACCCGGACGGGCACAACGGGCCGGTGACCTCCGCACGACTGGCCTCGACGTCGTTCCGCGTGACGCGGGACCGGCTGCACGGCTACCTCGACGTGACGGGGACGGACACCCCGGTGTGGGAGTGCGCGCGGAGCAGCCGCGAACTGGGCCGTGCAGGCGCCCGCGCACTGCTCTCGGCAACCCCACGCCCGACCGCGCTGCTGTGCGCCTCGGACGAGCTGGCGTTCGGCGCGCTCCAGGCCGTGCGCGACCTGGGACTCCGCGTACCGGCCGACGTGTCGGTGATCGGCTTCGACGACGTGCCCGCCGCCGAACACGCAGACCCACCATTGACTACCGTCCGTCAACCCCTGGCCGAGAAGGGCCGCCACGCGGGCGAACTGGCCCTGCGCCTGCTCGACGGCGGCAGACCCGGCGAGCCGACAAGACTGCCGGTTTCCCTGATTTCGCGCGACTCGACGGCCCCACCGAAGTGATCCACCTCACTTTTCGGCCCTCCTGATCACCCTTCTGGTGCTCGGACGAAACGCGACGAGTCTTCCGGACGATGTGTCCGGTGGGGCGGCTACGCTGCTACAGCGCGTGGTCAACAGCCCCTCCAGCCTCCGTAGCTCAGTGGAGAGAGCGAGGGACTTCTAATCCCGAGGTCGCAGGTTCGAATCCTGCCGGGGGCGCAGCAGTGCAGGTGAGGACGTTGGGGCCGATCTCCGGTCAAGATCGGCCCACGTCAAACCCAGGTGATTCACTTCTCCGGTCGGAGACCTTCCAGGGCGTCGGCCGCCGCCTGGCCCACCGTGCGGCGGTTCAGGTAAACGTCCGGGGTCATGCTCACCTGGGCGTGGCCGAGGTAGTCCGCGATCTCCCGGGCTGACAACCCCGCCTCATCAAGCCTGGTCGCGACCAGGTGCCGGAACGCGTGCGGGTGAAGACCTCCCCAGTCCGTTCCGCTGAGCACCCGCCGGAGGCTCTTGCGGGTGTTGTCCGGGTCACGCAGAGAACCACTAGCCGAGGGGAACACCCATTCGGCGGAGGCAGCAGCCTGCCGCTTGGCCAGCACCTCGGCCGCCCAAGTCGGGACTTTGATGGTCGCATCCCGGCCGACGACTTGGTGTGCGGCTGGACGAACAGGCCCGTCCCGGCCTCCCGGATCACGGTTCCGTCCAACTTCACCGTCCGGCCGTCCGCGTCGACCCGCGTCCAATCGAGCGCGAGCGGACCGTTCGGGCCGTCCAGGCGCACGACGGCGTGGATGTGGACCAGGCCGCGCCGCCGGTACTCACCGACCTTGGCGTAGGACAGCCGGGCGTGGTCGGTGAACACCCGAACCGGCGGCCCGGCGGCCTTCATCACTTCCCGTTTCAGGGCGGTGACGAACCGGTGCCACAGCTTCCCGGCGTTGGCCTGCCACAGCACCGAGCCGACGTAGTCGTAGGTGTCGAGGTCGAGCGGGGTGCCGATGGCGGGATCATCGGGGTGGTACCAGGAGCCGCACGCACAGGACAGGACCTTCCCGCGGCTGGTGGTGCGCGACCCTCACGAGCTACTACAACCCCATCCTGCCGACCTTCCCGAGGGCATCCACGCGCGCCATAGGAGCGATTCCAGCCCAGCAGTCCAGTGGGGGCGAAGATGCCCCTTGACACGCGTGGTTCAGGCAAGCCAGGCCGGAGACGATACGAAACTCTTTCCTGAAGAGTCGCGGCGACTGTCGCATCAGCTGACATGGTTTGATCATCTGGAACTGTCGTCCAGCATTCAAGGTGGGTGCCGATCACTATTCCAGTGCCAATTGAAGGGGACGACTCGGTTCGTCGAACTTCCGACTTCCGTCCAGGCACGAGAGTGCTTCGCGGACATTGTCACCCAACCTTCGGGCGAACTCGACAGGGACCGCATTGCCGACCTGCATCTGCACGTCCCGACTCGCGGAGCCGCCTACGAATTCCCAGTCATCGGGGAACGTTTGAAGCCGAGCGAGTTCACGATGTGTCATCGCACGCAAGCGACTGGCTTGAATACGCCAGAGCTTCACTTTGGACTCAGGGTTGCGGACGTTCTTTGCGGAACTCCTGTCGACCTCGAACCGTGCGGCCGATACGTTGCCCTGCGCCCATCCCCAAATCGTCCCGGTATCCACCGCGGGAAAGGGGAGATCAAAAGACCGTACGGGATTGCCGTCGCTAGCAGTACGGGAAAACCGAACTATCACGGCTTCCTCTGATGGATCGAACTCTTTCCCGGTGGCGACGTGAACGGCACTCTGGAATCCCCACCTAGGATTGTGGTTCGGCAACCCGGCTCCACCGCCTTGGCCAAGATCCCAAAGCCACTTCCGCACAGTCTCGGTGCCGCCGGCTTGCGGTAGCCTGTACCCTGCAGGAGCCGAGCCGCGAAAAGCAACGAAAACCCAACGGCGACGGGTTTGAGGAACGCCGAAACCATCCATCCGAAAAACGTCGTGAAACACTTCATAGCCCAGCCGGGTCAGGTCATGTGCGATCTGGTCATTGAAGAACCTCCCCGTTTCAGGGTGCACCAGCGTGCGCAAGTTCAAGACATTTTCGATGACCACCGCTCTGGGCCGAGCGGATGCGGCGATCCGTAGGACCTGTTCGTAGAGGTCGTTCCTCTTGTCTGTTGCTTTACGGTGTCCCCCCAGGCTGTAGCCCTGACAGGGAGGGCCGGCGATAAGGACGTCTGCTTGCTCCCCGAAAGTCCACTCTCTGGCATCGGCCTGGTCGACATGCCACGACGGCCTGTTCCTCCTGAGAGTCGCGACCGCCCAAGGATCCCATTCCACCGCACCAATGTGGTCGAATCCAGCCTGCTCGAAGCCGAGGTCGAGACCGCCGGCTCCACTGAACATCCCCAGCACTGTGTAACTCATGATGACACCAAATCGACCGGAGTTGTCGAACCGCTCGCTTGCGTGCGGTAAGCAACAAACGAATGCACGACGCCGGAGGAAGGGTTCGACTCGAATTCACCTACGAGAGTATCGGCCTTCAGGTCAGCCTTGTACCCGATAGGGATTTGATCTGTTTCGATCCGATCGAACTGCCCTACCGCGGTAAAACCCGCAGGCATCTCCTCGGTCGACGGGAGAACCAGGGTGCATTCATCCCTGACTCCACCGAGGAGCTTGTAAGGGGTATAAGGTGCATACATCTTCCGGTCGCGCAGTAGAATGTCCCCGTAGCTACCCAACACGCGAAGACTCCTGTTGGCCGCCACAAAGCCCTGGCCCGCATTCAGGAACGATCCATGCACGATGACGATGTCATGGACGACGGGATTTTCTCCGCCAACTTTATCATTGTCGTAGCGCCCAAAAACGTAGAACACCTGCCTACCCTGGTGCACCCCTGAAGGTAGAGCGCTATTGGAGTCGAAGTCGCGCTCGCGACTGCCGACCGTGATCCCTTTTACTTCGTACGCTTCGTCCGTCCCATCAATGGAGAAATCGGGGTAGGTGTTCCTCCCTGCGCTTGACGAGCGATAGCCTGCCTCGGTAATGCGGTCATAAACCCAGTTTTGGAAGTGAAATTCTTTATCATTTGCAGGGCGCGATGTAGGGATTTTCTCGGCCACAGCACGCTGACAGGCTGAAAAGATGCTCCACGCGGTAGACACCGCGACATTCTAGCCGGTGCGAACCACATCGTCCCACCTGGGTCGATCGTGCGTTACAGGCGGAATCGCCGTATTACATCCCCCACATCTGCTGCTTCGGAAATCAGGATCGACGCCGCTTTCAACGCGTGTCCGGGAGTTCGCTTCTCGCGCTGTCGGCGGCGAGGCACCCTGTCGTCTAAATCATCCCAGCACTGCCGAGCGATCGGCCGATAGACGAATAAGGGTGCGTTGTACATGCAGAGGGCTTGTCACCCGGGTTCGCAAACATGTCAGTGGGTCTTCCTGCGTGACGTGAAGGCATGGAACCGGTATGGATCGTCGGCGACGCTCGACCGGTGCGATGATCGGGCAGGGGAGCAGCGATGTTCGCCGGCTATGGCGAATGATGACAGGGGTCTCGCTCCAATCCCGAGGACGTTGGGGCCGATCTCCGGTCAAGATCGGCCCACGTCAAGTCCGTGAAGTCCGCTTATCCGGTCAGTTGTGTGCGCATATGGGTCAGACCGGGCGGGTGGAGCGGCAGCTTTCGGTCGGGCAGCCCCAGCCGGTGGTGGTCGTCCCCACGGTGACGAGGGCGGCGTGGGCCAGGAAGCGGTCGCGTTTGGTGCGTTCGTCCAGGTGGGCGCAGGCGCAGGCGGTGTCGGGGTGGGACGGCTCGTCGTGGGCCAGGCCCATGTAGCCCAGGGGGACGCCGAGGCCCCTGGCGATGTCGGTCAGGGTGTCGTAGGACTCGACCTTCGCGCCGGACAGGACGCGGTCGACGTCGTGGTGCGGTTGGCCGGTCAGCGCGGCGATCCGGTCGCGCGGCACGCCGTGGTGGGTCAGGAGGCGGTAGACGGTGGTGATGTCGCGCAGCGCCAGTGCGGCGCGCATCTCGTGGTGCTCCCACACGTCCGGCAGGTCGGGGCGGGCGGAGGGGAGGGGGCGGACCGCGCGTTCGTCCACGGCGGGACCGGGTGCGGTGGCGGCCAGCCAGTCGTTCCAGGCCCGGTCCGGTTCGGGTGGCGGTGCGGGGGTGTGCGGGTCGGCGGCGGAGAGGGCCACGCCGTGCACGTCGTTGCGGAGGCGGTACGGGACGGCCGCGGAGGACGGGATGCGGCACGTGGAGCCGGACAGGATCGCGGCGACGGAGCCGCTCGGTGGGCCGCCTCGCCAGTACAGCTCGTAGGTGTCGCCCACGACGACGCCGTCCAGCCACGCGGCGCCGCGCCACAGCGGCAGGCGGCGCAGGACGCCGCTCATCAGGTCGGTCGGGAGACCGGGGGTCGGTGAGGTGGCAGCGACGGGCGCAGTGGCGGACGGGGTGGAGCGGGCTGTCGCTGCCGCTTCGAGGCGGTGGAGGCCGCCGGTCAGGGCCAGGTCGACCGGCAGGCCCGCCGTGACGGCCTGGCGCCAGCGTTCCCGCGTCACGCCGAGCAGGCGCGCTTCGCCGTCGGGTGAGCGCAGGTCCAGGTGGTCGCGGCGGGGGCGCACGCGCAGGCCGGGCACGCCGCGGAGCCGGTCGCCCGCGACCGCCGGGAGGAGTTGGGTGAGCAGGTCGTCCAGCGCGGCGTCGTGGACGCGCAGGCCGAGCACCTTCTCGTCCGGCCGCACGCGGCTGACCAGGGACGTGGGGCGGAGGTGGTGGCCGCGCCTGCGCATCCCGGCCATGGTGCGGGTGACGGCGGTCAGCAGCGCGGCTTCGAACCGGCGTTGACCGGGGGTGCGGGCGGCGGGCACGACGGTGGTGGGCGAAGCGCCGCCGCGTTGCCTGCGCACCATGTTCGGCGTCTCGCCGGTGCACCAGTAGCGCTTGACCAAAGAGCTTGTCGACACGAGCAACCTCCGCGGACGCCACCCGGTCGACGCCACCGGGTCCGCGGGCGCGCGAGCGCACGCCGGTGCGAACACGTGGACGCCGAACCCCGGGAAAGTGGGCGGACATGCGGGACGCGTCCCCTCGAACGCGCTCTGGAGGCACCCACTCCATCCGGGTCAGGAGGAGCCTCGATGGCAGCCGCACCTGCCAGGTCACAAAACTACAACAACGAGGTTGGCCGGCGGGGCTCGATCACTCGAAGGTGCGAATCCCTCGGTTTTTGAGAAGTGCGTCCCGGGAGGTCAGAGCTTGCGGCCCACGGCGGCGAGACCCGCGAACCGCTCGGGGTGCTCGTCCACGTCCTCCGGCGACGCGGGACGCCACAGCGGCAGGTGCACGACACCCGGGTCCACCAGCTCGTAGCCCTCGAACAACGCCTCCACCTCGGGCTTGGAGCGCATCGTCATCGGGGTCGCCGTGCGGCGGCGGTAGAGGTCGGTGTGCTCGTCGGCCTGGGTGTCCTGGCCGTCGTGCGTGGCGTGCGACATCACCAGGTAGCTGCCGGGCGGCACGGCGTCGCGGTAGGCGGCGATGATCTTCGCGGGGTCCTCCGGCACGAAGTGCAGGACCGCGACCATCATCACCGCGACCGGTCGGTCGAAGTCGAGCAGGCCGGAGACCTCGGGCGTGGCCAGCACCGCGTCCGGGTGGCGCAGGTCCGCCTGGACGACGGTGGTCTGCGGGTCGTCGCCGAGGATCGTGCGGCTGTACGTGACCGCGATCGGGTCGTTGTCGACGTAGACCACGCGCGCGGAGGGGTCGGCTTCGCGGGCGACCTCGTGGACGTTGCCGACGGTCGGGATGCCGGAGCCCAGGTCGAGGAACTGGGTCACGCCCCGGCTCACGCAGAACTGCACGGCCCGGCGCAGGAACGCGCGGTTGGCCTGCATGATCAGCGGCAGCTCCGGCCACATGGTGATCGCCTGCTCGGCCATCTCCCGGTCGACGGCGAAGTTGTGCGCTCCGCCGAGGTAGTAGTCGTAGACCCGGGCGGCGCTCGGCCTGGTCAGGTCGATGTCCGGTCGTTCACCCACGGCTGGCTCCCTTCCCCCAGGTCCGGCAGCTTAGGCGTTGGGCGGTCCTGACCCGAGACCAGGCTGAACGCGTGCCACCTGCGGATGGGCCGTTCGCAGCCCGCGAATTGTCGGACCCCCTCGGTAGAATCGAACACGAGTTCGATCGCGCGCGAGGGGAGCTTGTCGTGGAGCCGATCAGCGTCACCGCCCTGTCCTTCACCGAGTACGTCATGAGCGGCCAGCGTGGCCGGATCAGCATCGTGTCCGAGCAGCGCCGCATCTACCTGTCCGCCGAGCAGTGGGTGGCCGGGTTCTACAACCCCATGCGGGACGCGATGCGGCGGGCGGCGAACTCGCCCGACCCGGCCGCGGAGCTGGACAAGGTGGTGGAGGCCGCCCACCGGCAGCCCCGGGCCGGTCAGCCGCGCGCGTTCGAGGAGCTGCGGGAGGGGTTCCTGCCGTGGTTGCAGGCGACCCGGGCGACCGGCGTGCCCACGGGGGCGGCGCGGTGGCAGGCCGGAGACCTGGCGTTGCGCGTCCGGCCGCACCTGGGGTTGCGGTTGCCGGACGGGTCGAAGGCGGCGGTGCTGGTGTACGTGAAGGAGACGCCCATGACGCAGGAGGCGGCGAACGTCGGGTTGCGGATCTTGCAGCAGACGGTGGCCGACACGCTGCCGGGGGCGGTGCCGTTGGTGTTGGACGCGCGGCGGGGGCGGGCGTTCCGGATGTCGAGGCGGACGAACCTCGCGAAGTTGGACGCGTTGATCGCGGCGGAAGCGGCCGGGTACGTGGTGCACTGGAGGATGAGCGCCTGACGTCGGACGCCACCCGGCCGCTTCGCCGACGGGGTCCCGGGTCGGAGGACCGGGGGGGTCAGCCGAAAGCGGCCGGGTTGTGGGCGAAGTCCCCGCCCACGACGGTGGCGGCGACGGGTATGTCGCCGATCGTGCCGATGTCGGCGGTCAGCGGGTTGGTTTCGAGGATGGTGAAGTCGGCCAGCTTGCCGGGGGTGATGGTGCCCAGGGCGTGGTCTTGGCGGCAGGCGTAAGCGGCGCCGATCGTGTAGGCGGTCAGGGCTTCGTGAACGGAGATGGCTTCGCCCTGACCGATGGGGTTGCCCTCTTTGGAGAGTCGTTCGGCCATGAACTGGATGGCGCGCAGCGGTTTTCCGTCGGCGACCGGGCGGTCGGAGCTGCCGGCGATCGGGATTCCGCGGTCCAGGAAGGATTTGCCGCGGTACATCCACGGGGTGCGTTCCGGGCCCATGATCCTGGCGTAGTCGTCGCCGTAGGCGTAGAGGAACGTCGGTTGGATGACGGGGATGACGTTGAGGTCGGCGATCCGGTCGAGTTGGTCCGGGCGGACGAGGCCGCAGTGTTCGATCCGGTGCCTGGTGTCCAGCCGTGGCACGGTTCGCTGGGCTTCGGCGAGCGCGTCCAGGGCGAAGTCGACGGCGCGATCACCGATCGCGTGCACGGCCAGTTGCCAACCGGCGGCGTGGCCGTCGAGGATCGCGGCGCGCATCAGGTCCGGGTCGTCCTGGAGCTGGCCGGCGGTGTCCATGTTCTCGTAGGGCCTGGTCAGCGCGGCGGTGCGGGCCATCATCCCGCCGTCGGTCCACAGCTTCAGCGGACCGATGGAGAGGCGGTCGTCGCCCAGGCCGGTGCGCAGGCCCAGGGGCACCGCGCGGCGGATGCCGTCGTCGGCGTGGGCCTTGACGGGTTCCAGGCGGTCGGCGGAGACCATCAGCTGGATGCGGATCGGCAGGGTGGCGCGTTGGTAGGACTCGACCTCCAGCGGGCTGCTGCCGATCAGGCCGCCGCCCACGCCGGCTTCGGCGGCCAGGACGACGCCCTCGCGAAGGCATTGGTGCGCACCGGATTCAACATCGGCGGCGATGTCCTCCAGCGAGTAGGGCAGGCGCAGGGACCGGACGGCGGTCTGGGCGGCTTCGGCGAGGAAGCCGGTCGGGGTGCCCGTCGCGTCGCGTTGCGCGTCGCGCAGGGCCGAGGCGGGCAGGACGGCGAGCACGTCGCTGCTGACGACGCACGCATGGCCGGAGAGGTCCTGCACGTAGACGCGCGGGCCGATCAGGTCCAGGTCGCGTGACGTGAGCGGCCGGTCGAGGGCGCGGTGGTCGTAGCCGGCGGCTTCGACCCAGCCGGACGAGCGCGGCGCACCGCGCAGCACGTCGAGGACTTGGGCGACGGTCGCGCAGGCCGAGACGTCCGGGGTTCGCGCGGCGCGTCCGGTCCACGCGAGGTGGTTGTGGGCGTCCACGAAGCCCGGGAGCACCACCGCGCCGTCGAGGTCGACCACGCGGCGCGCGGGGAGGTCGGCGACGTCGTCGTCCAAGCCGACGATCCTCCCGGCCCAGACACCGATCACGGACGCCACCGGCCGGGTCGGGTCCAGGGTGACGACCCGTCCGCCCACCACCTTGAGGTCGAGGATCACCCGCAAAGGCTAGCCCAAGGCAGTTAGGTTAGGGTTCGATAACTTAGGCGAGCCTATCCAAGGAGGAGCTCCATGCGGGTCGTCATGTTCGGCTACCAGACCTGGGGTCACCGCACGCTCCAGGCGCTGCTGGACTCCGAGCACGAGGTGGTGCTGGTCGTCACGCACCCCAAGAGCGACCACGCCTACGAGCGCATCTGGAGCGACTCCGTCGCGGACCTGGCCGCCGAGCACGGCGTCGAGACGCTGATCCGCAACCGCCCGGACGACGACGAGCTGTTCCAGCGGCTCAAGGAGGTCGAGCCGGACGTCATCGTCGCCACGAACTGGCGCACGTGGATCCCGCCGCACATCTTCACGCTGCCCAAGCACGGCACGCTGAACGTGCACGACTCGCTGCTGCCCGCCTACGCGGGTTTCTCGCCGTTGATCTGGGCGCTGATCAACGACGAGAAGGAGGTCGGCGTCACCGCGCACATGATGGACGAGACGCTGGACGCCGGCGACATCGTGCTCCAGCGCGCCGTCCCGGTCGGCCCGCGCGACACCACGGCGGACCTGTTCCACAAGACGTTGGAGCTGTTCGGGCCGATCACGGTGGACGGCCTGGCCGAAATCGCCAAGGGGCGCACGGACTTCACCAAGCAGGACCGGTCGAAGGCCAGCTTCTTCCACAAGCGGGCGGAGGAGGACCTGCGCATCGACTGGACGTGGGAGGCCGACGAGCTGGACCGGCTGGTTCGCGCGCAGTGCCCGCCGTACCCGAGCGCCTTCGCGTTCCACAAGGGCAAGCGGCTGGAGATCCTGGAGGCCGAGGTGTCCAAGGAGCGCTACGGCGGCACGCCCGGTCGGATCTTCTACCGCGAGGGAGACGGCGTCGCGATCGTCGCGGGGGCGATGGCGCGGCGTGGCCGCAACCACGCGTTGCTGGTCAAGCGGGTGCGCACCGAGGACGGCACGGAGTTGGGCGCGACGGAGTACTTCACGCACATGGGCGGGTACCTCACCAGCCGGCCCTGATGGCGAACCCGGTGCGGGGTGGGGGATCCCACCCCGCACCGGGTAGGCCGAAGGGGTTCGGCCCGGCGTCGAACGCGCGTCGAATCCGCGGCGGGTTCGGGAATGTTCGGCCCCGGTGTTCCGGTCGGGGCGATCATCGCTGATCATGGTGGCATGAGCGGCAAGCGGTCGGCGGTCGTCAGCGGTGTCCTGGTTCTCCTCCTGATCGTCGCCGGCTGCGGCACCGACGTGCTCAAGCCGGACACCCCGTCGTCCGCGGGCGTGCCGACAGCCCCGGCCGCGCCCGGTGACGACCCGGCGGCGCAGTTGGCGGCGTTGACCGTCGCGCCCGAGGGGAAGATGGCGGGCTACAGCCGCGACCGGTTCCCGCACTGGAGCAGCCAGGGCCAGGGGTGCGACACGCGGGACGTGGTGTTGCAGCGGCAGGGCGCGGACGTGCGGACCGGTGATCGCTGCAAGATCACGTCGGGGACGTGGACGAGCGCGTACGACGGCAAGGTCGTGACCGATCCGGGCGAGCTGGACATCGACCACACGGTGGCGTTGGCCGAGGCGTGGCGCTCGGGCGCGGACAAGTGGACCGACGAGCAGCGGGAGAAGTTCGCCAACGACCTCGGCGGGTTGCAGCTGATCGCGGTGACGGCGAGCAGCAACCGGGCCAAGGGCGACCAGGACGCGGCGAAGTGGAAGCCACCGGTGCAGTCGTACTGGTGCACGTACGCGCGGGCCGTGGTGTCGGTGAAGACGTTGTACGCCTTGACGGTGGACGAGGCGGAGCGGGACGCGTTGGGCGCGATGCTCAAGACCTGCTAGGGCCGCAAGGACTCCAGCTGGTCGACGATGTCGGTGTGGGCCTCGGCCCGGCGGACCCAGGCGGCGAAACCCGAGGCGGCCGAGGGGACTTCGCCCAGCGGTGAGATCGGGTCCGTCACGCCGTACTCCAGGCGGTAGGCGACCAGCGCCACGGCGGCCTCGACCCAGCGGGACGGGTCCGGGGTGGTGATCTCGCCCAAGCCGACGCGGAACCACAGCGGCAACCGGGTGTCGGCGGCCAGGGCCCGTTCGAGCCGGCGGCGGGCGATGTCCAGGACCTCCTGGCGCGCCTTCTCCCCCGCCACGACGGCCTCCGCCCGCCACGGCTCCTCGGCGGCGACCTGGTCGGCGGCCAGCCGGTGGGCGGCGGCGACCGCGCCCGCTTCCTGCGCGTTGACCCGCCACTCCAGGTTCTGCACCTCGTGCTGCAACGCGTCGCGCTCGAAGCGGGGCATGCGGCCGGACGAGAGCTTGGCCAGGCCCGCGTCCCGCTGCTGCTTCATCGACTCGTACTCGCCGACCTCGGCCCGCAGCTCGGCGCGGACGGAGTCGGCCAGCAGGTCCTGCTCCGCGTCCCACGCGGCGCGCAGCGCCCGCACGGTGCCGGCGATGTCCGCGGTCGAGTCGAGGTCCTCGTCCGGGCCGGACCCGGCGCCGGACAGCCTGCGTTCGAGCACGTGCAGGCGTGCGCTCACCCGACCGAGCTCGGCCGTCAGCGCCTGGGTGGTGGCGACGAGATCAGCGACGGTCGGCTCGACCTCGTCGAGCCGTTCCTTTTCGGTGGGCACGCGGATCAGCCAACCGCACGCGCCGGCGGAGTCCAGGGACGAAACGGGGAAACCACGCGGACGGGCCGACACAAACCCCCGGCCTGGTTAACGCTCGATCACGCACGGTGACGTGCCTGAACTCCGATCAAACGGTGTACCTCTGTTACATGTCGAGGTCGGTGCACGAGACGGAACGCAAGTACGAGGCCCCCGGTGGCACCGCGCTGCCGGACCTGGCCGACCTGCCCGGCGTGGCGGCCGTGGCGGGACCGGAGGAACAACGACTGGAAGCGGTCTACTACGACACCGCCGACCTGAGGCTGGCGCGGGCCGGGTTGACGATGCGCCGCCGCACGGGCGGCGACGACGCGGGCTGGCACCTGAAGCTGCCGGTGGGCGTGGACACGCGCGAGGAGGTGCGGCTGCCGCCGGGTCGCGCGGCCAAGCACCCGCCCGAGGAGCTCGGAGCGCTGGTCCGGGTGCACGCGCGCGGGCGCGAGCTGGCGCCGGTGGCGCGCATCCAGACCACCCGGCAGCGCTGGCAGCTCGTGGACGACAAGGGCCGGCTGCTCACCGAGGTGGTCGAGGACCTGGTGTCCGGGCAGGCGCTGGTGGACGACTCGCCGGTCGACTCGTGGCGAGAGGTCGAGGTGGAGCTGGGTGAGGGTGGGGACGTCGCGCTGCTGGACCTGGTCGAGGAACGGTTGGCGGGTTCGGGCATCACGCGGTCCACGTCGTCGGCGAAGCTGACCCGGCTGCTGGCCGACCGGATGGCCGCGACGACCGCGCCGCCGACCACGCCGGGCAGGTCCGCGGGCGACGTCGTGCTGGCGTACCTGCGGGAGCAGGCCGACGCGTTGAAGCACCAGGACCCGCGCGTGCGCCGGGGCGAGGACGACGCCGTGCACCAGATGCGGGTGGCGACGCGGCGGATGCGCAGCGCGTTGCAGGCGTTCGGCACGATCGTGGAGCGTGACGACACGCGTCAGCTGACCGACGAGCTGAAGTGGCTCGCGGGCGTGCTCGGCGAGGCCCGTGACCTGGAGGTGCTGCGGGCGCGGTTCTCCGAGGCGGTCGAGGAGCTGGACGACGAGCTGGTGCTGGGCCCGGTGAAGGCGCAGCTGACCCGGCACTTCGCGCCGTTGGAGACGGCCGCGCACGAGGCGGCCGTGGCGGCGTTGGACAGCGACCGGTACTTCGCCCTGCTGGACGCGGTCGACGCGCTGGTGACCGACCCGCCGTTCACGCCGGCGGCGCGCGGGAAGGCCGCGAAGGTGCTGCCGGCGCTGGTGGACAAGACCTACCGCAGGTTGGCGAAGCGGGCCGAGGGCGCGCGGGACGACATCGCGCTGCACGAGGCGCGCAAGGCGGCCAAGCGGCTGCGGTACGCGGTGGAGGTGTCGGAGCCGAGGTTCGGCGAGCGGGCCACCGAGTACCGCAAGAAGGTCAAGGCGGTGCAGGAGCTGCTGGGCGAGCACCAGGACGGCGTGGTGGCGCGGCCGGTGCTGCGCGAGCTCGGCGCGAAGGCGCAGCTCGACGGGGAGAACGGCTTCACGTTCGGTCTGCTGCACGGCCTGGAGACGGCCGCGGCGCAGCGGGTGGAGGACCGGTTCCCGGCGGTGTGGCGTCGTCTCGGCAAGCCGAAGCTGCGGTGATTGGTCTGGACCTTGACACCTCCTGGTGCGGCTGAAACGGTGGCTGGAGCCGCCGCTCGGTGATCCACGCCGGCCAGGAGGATGTCAGTGCTTCTCTCAGAAGGCGCCGGACGGCGCGGGTTCGGTCGAGCGCTCGCCGCGCTGCTGTTCCTCGGCGCGGTGGGCGCGGCGGTTCCCGCACAAGCAGCTCCGGAGACGCCGTTGCAGCACATCGTGCCCGCTCCCGTCAGTGCCACCCCGCGACCGGGCGTGACGTTCACGCTCGGCGCGGACACCAGGATCTACACCCAGCCCGGCTCGCCCGAGGCCAAGCGGGTCGGCGAGTTCCTGGCGGGCGTGCTGCGCCCGTCCACCGGCTACCGGCTGCCGGTCGTGCCCGGCGCGTCCGGTCGGCACATCTCGCTGCTGCTCGTCGGCGCGGACGCTCGCGTCGGCGAGGAGGGCTACCAGCTCGACGTGACCAAGCGGGGCGTGCTGATCCGGGCGCGGACGGCCGCGGGCCTGTTCGCGGGCGTGCAGACGTTCCGCCAGCTCCTGCCCGCGAAGGTGGAGGCGAAGACCAGGCAGCGCGGGCCGTGGACCGCGCCCGGCGGCCGGGTGCTGGACTTCCCGCGCTACGCCCACCGGGGCGCGATGCTCGACGTGGCGCGGCACTTCTTCTCCGTCGACGAGGTCAAGCGGTACATCGACCAGATCGCGCTCTACAAGGTCAACCGGCTGCACCTGCACCTGACCGACGACCAGGGCTGGCGGCTGGAGATCAAGAGCTGGCCCAACCTCACCGCGCACGGCGGCAGCACCGAGGTCGGCGGCGGCCCCGGCGGCTTCTACACGCAGGAGCAGTACAAGGACCTCGTCGCCTACGCCGCCGCACGGCACATCACGGTGATCCCGGAGATCGACATGCCGGGCCACACCAACGCCGCGCTGTCGTCGTACCCGGAGCTGAACTGCGACGGCGTCGCGCCGCCGCTCTACACCGGCATCGAGGTCGGCTTCAGCTCGCTGTGCATCGACAAGGACATCACCTACGAGTTCGTGGACGACGTGCTGCGCGAGCTGGCCGCGTTGACGCCCGGCGAGTACCTGCACATCGGCGGCGACGAGGCGCACGCCACCACCGACCCGGACTTCGACCTGTTCATGGACAAGGCGCTGGCGCTGGTCGCCAAGCACGGCAAGACCGCGACCGGCTGGCACGAGTTCGTCAAGTCCGGTCCGCCCGCCTCGGCGGTGCCGCAGTTCTGGGGCACGAAGACGGTCGCGCCGGACATGGTCGCGGCGGCCGCGCGGGGCAGCGAGATCGTGCTGTCGCCCGCGACCAAGGCGTACCTGGACATGAAGTACGACGCGAACACCAAGCTCGGGTTGAGCTGGGCGGGCTACACCGACGTGCAGGACGCGTACGACTGGAACCCCGGCGCGTACATCGAGGGCCTGCCGGCCGAGGCGGTGCGCGGGGTCGAGGCGCCGCTGTGGAGCGAGACCATCACCAACTCCGCCGACCTGGAGTTCCTGGCGTTCCCGCGGCTGCCCGCGATCGCGGAGCTGGGCTGGTCGCCCTGGTCGACGCACGACTGGGAGGAGTTCAAGGTCCGGCTGGCGGCGCAGGCCGACCGGTGGGCCGTGATGGGCGTGAACTACTACGCGTCCCCGCAGGTGCCCTGGAAGAAGTGACGGTGGGAGGGGGGAGCCGCGGCACCGGCTCCCCCCTTCCCGCTCAGAAGGCGACCAGCATGTTCTTGGTCTGCTGGTAGTGGTCGAGCACGACCCGGTGGTCCTCCCGGACGATGCCGGACCTCGGGTAGGCGTGGTGGTTGTTCACCCACACCCGGGACGCCTGGAGCTCGCGGCCCGCGCGGTAGGCCAGACCGCCGTCGCGCGACCACACGCCCGCGCCGACGCCGCACGGCGTGTCGTTGACGGTCTTCACCGCGTCGTCGAAGTCGTCGAACCGGGTCACCGATACCACCGGGCCGAAGACCTCCTCGTGGAAGACCCGCATCTTGTGGTCGCCTTCGAGGATCGCCGGCGTGACGTAGTAGCCGCCGGACAACTCGCCGCCGAGGTCGGCGCGCTCACCGCCGCACGCCACCCGCGCGCCCTCGCGCCTGCCCATCTCCAAGTAGGCCAGGACCTTGTCGAGCTGCTCGCGGCTGGTCTGCGCACCGATCACGGTCTCCGTGTCGAGCGGGTGGCCCTGCTTGACCGCCTTGGTGCGCTCGGTGGCGTCGGCGAGGAACTCGTCGTAGATCGGGCTCTGGAGCAGGGCGCGCGACGGGCACGTGGAGCCCTCGCCCTGGTTGAGGGTGAACGCGGTGAAGCCCTCCAGCGCCCGGTCGTAGAACGCGTCACGCCGCGCGGCCACGTCGGCGAAGAACACGATCGCGCTCTTGCCGCCGGGCTTCGGCGCGACCGGGGTCCTCGCCACCCGGTGGCTCGCGGCCAGCAGCATGCCCGCCTCCGCGCCGAACCCGTTGACCACGTTCACCACACCGGGTGGCAGCAGGTCGGCGATCAGGCCCATCAGCACGTGGATCGAGGCCGGGGTCTGCTCGGCGGGCTTGAGCACCGCGGTGTTGCCCGCCGCCAATGCCGGCGCGAGCTGCCACGCGGCCATGAGCAGCGGGAAGTTCCACGGCACGAGCCGGCCGACCACGCCCAGCGGCTCCGGGAAGTGGTAGGCGACCAGGTCGTCGCGGATCTGCGAGATGCCGCCCTCCTGGGCCCGGACCACGCCCGCGAAGGAGCGGAAGCAGTCCACCGCCAGCGGCAGGTCGGTGGTCAGCGCCTCGCGGACCGGCTTGCCGTTCTCCCAGGTCTCGGCCACGGCGAGGGCTTCGAGGTGGTCCTCGATCCGGTCGGCGACCTCGTCGAGCACGGTGGCCCGCTCGGCCGGCGACGTGCGGGCCCACCGGCGGGCCGCGCCGTGCGCCGCGTCCAACGCCCGCTCGACGTCCTCGGCGGTGCCCCGGGCGACCTCGGTGAACACCTCGCCGGTGACCGGGGTCGGGTTGGCGAAGTAGCCGCCCTTGGCGGGCGGCACGTACTCGCCGCCGATGAAGTGGTCGTACCGGTCGCGGTAGGACACCACGCTCCCCCTCGCGCCCGGCGCCGCGTACCTCGCCATCTCCCCGCTCCCCTCGCGTCGGTCGTGTGGGGTGCAGCGTCGGACGCACAACGTTGCAGTCGCGTTGCACCCGAATGGATCAGCGTTTCGCTTGCCGCGATCGGCGCGGGCGGGTCATCCTGGTCCGGGAGGCGCCCAATGCAACCGGACCCGCGACGGCTCGCGCACGCGCGAGAGGCGGTGCTCAACGGGGGTCGGGCGCACGGCGCGCGGCAGCTCATCGTCGAGTCGTGGCGGCGCTCGCTGGCCGCGCGGGTCGACCCCGAGCGGCACGAGGCGCCCGTGGTGCTCGCCCCGGACGAGGTGGTCGACCGGCGTGGCTCGCACCCGCTCGCCGCCGCGCTGCCGGTGCTGCGCGAGACGCTGGTCGGGATCGCCGACGAGGCGCAGCACGTCATGCTGGTCACCGACGCGGACGGCACGATCCTGTGGTGCGAGGGCGCGAAGTCGGTGCGCCGCCCGGCCGAGCGGGTGCGGCTGACCGAGGGCGCATGCTGGGCCGAGGACGCCATCGGCACGAACGCGATGGGCACGGCGCTGGCGCTGGGCGAGCCGGTGACCGTGCACTCCGCCGAGCACCTGGTGCGGACCTACCACGGCTGGACGTGCGCGGCGAGCCCCGTGCGCGACCCGGACACCGGCCGCACGATCGGCGTCGTCGACGTCAGCGGGCCGTTGAGCAGCACGCACCCGGCGCTGGTGGCGCTGGTGTCGGCCGCGGCCCGGTTGGCGGAGGGCCGGTTGCAGGAGCGGCTGGCGGCCCGCGACGAGCGGCTGCGGTCGTTGAACATGCGGCACCTGATCGGCCTGCGCGGCGAGCCGGGCGCGCTGCTCAGCCCGAGCGGCCGGGTGCTGGCCGCCGAGCCGCACGGCCTGCTGACCGCGCGGGTGGACGTGAGCGGCGGCAGCGTGCGGCTGGCCGACGGGCGGGAAGCGGTCCTGGAGCAGCTGGACGAGGGGTATTTGCTGCGGGTGCCGCGGCACCGGACCCGAAGACCCGTGCTCTCGCTGCGGTTCCTGGGTGACGTGAAGGGCTCGGTCGACGGGCGGGCGCTGCCGCTGTCGCTTCGGCACGCGGAGCTGCTGACCGCGTTGGCGCTGCACCCGCGCGGGCTCACGGCCGAGCAGTTGGCGCTGCACCTGTACGGCGAGCGCGGCAACCCGACCACCGTGCGCGCCGAGCTGCACCGGCTGCGCGCCCAGTTGGGCGAAGTGCTGCTGACCAGGCCGTACCGGCTTTCCGCCGACGTGCGCGGCGACTTCCTGGCGGTGCGCGACGCCCTGCGCGCCGGTGACGTGGGCACGGCCGCGGCGGCGTACCGGGGCGAGCTGCTCCCCCGGTCCGAGGCGCCGGTGGTGTGCGAGGAGCGGGAGGACCTGGCCGCGGCGCTGCGCCGGGGCGTGCTGGATCGGGGCGACGCGGAGGCGCTGTGGGCGTTCGGCCTGGTGGCGCAGGACGCGACGGTGCTCGAACGCCTGGTCCTGCTGCTGCCCCGGACCGACCCGCGCCGCGAGGTGGCGGCGACCCGGCTGCGGCGGGCGCTCATCTAGCCTGATCGACATGGGGTACTTCCGGCCGGGGGACGTGGCGTTGCGGCGCGAGGTGCTGCACGGCGAGCCGTGGGTGGTCACCCCGACCCGGGTCGTCCGGGACGGGCCGGACCTGCTCGTCGTCTACACCGCGCCGGGCACGGAGTTCGGCTTCCACCCGCACCCGCGCACCCACCACTGGCAGGAGCTGGGCCGCACCCGCTGGAACGGCCTGGGCAAGCTCCAGCTGCACCGCCCCGGCGACGCCTACTCGGTCGACCTGTACTGGCAGGGCGAGCAGCGCCGGTTCGCGGGCTTCTACCTCAACCTCCAGGCGCCGTTCCGGCGCACCGCCCACGGCTTCGACACCCTCGACCACGCGCTGGACTTCTGGGCGCCGGTCGACGGCGACTGGCAGGAGCTGGACCGCGACGAGTTCGAGGAGATGGTCGCGGACGGCAAGTACGACGCCGCCGAGGCGGAGGGCATCCGGCGCACCGCCAAGGAGGTCGAGGCGATGCTGACCGACGGCCGCACGTGGTGGGACCCGGCGTGGGGCTCGTGGGAGCCGGACCCGGCCTGGCCGGTGCCCGTGCTGCCCGCCGGCTGGGAGGACCACCCGCTGCCGTGAAGGTCGTCCCCCTCTCCCCGCAGACCCTCGTGGACGAGCTGGTCGGGCGGATCGACGCGCTGCCGCGCTCCACGTGGGCCCGGGTGCTGGTCGACGGCGCGCTGCCGACCAGGCCGGGCGAGCTGGCGGACGCCCTGGTGGAGCCGCTGCGCGCGCTGGGACGCCCGGTGCTGCGGGTGTCGGCGTGGGACTTCCTGCGGCCCGCGTCCGTGCGGCTGGAGTACGGGCACGAGGACCCCGACTCGTTCCGCGACTCGTGGCTGGACGTGGGCGGGTTGCTGCGCGAGGTGCTGGAGCCGCTGGACCCCGGAGGGTCGGGGCGGGTGCTGCCGGCGCTGTGGAACGCGGCGACGGACCGGGCGCACCGGGCCGACTACGTGACCCTCGGCGCGGGTGGCGTGCTGCTGGTCGACGGCACCATGCTGCTGGACAAGTGGCTGCCCGCCGAGCTGACCGTGCACCTGTGGCTGTCGTCCGGGGCGCTGGACCGGCAGGTCCCGGACGAGTGGCGGTGGACGCTGCCCGCGTACGCCTCCTACGAGCCGCAGGCCGACGTGACCGTGCGCTACGACCACCCCGCGCGGCCCGCGCTCGTGGGTACAGTGGACTGAGATCGACCGGGGGAGGTGCGGGCATGACCAGGTTGCGGCTGCTGCCGGCTGACCTGGCCGCGGTGTGCCTCCTGGCCGTCTACGCCCTCACCCTGCTCAGCACGCCCACGGAGGTGCTGGCAGCCGTGACGGCCGTGGCCCTGGTCGTGCTGCTGCTCACCGCCGCGCCGGTGGTGCAGGCCGCGCCCGCGTGGGTGCGGTCGCTGTCGATCCGCGAGAAGTCCCTGCGCGCCGCGTTCCTGCGGCTGCGCGACCCCGACGCGGCGGGCCGTCCCCGTCCTCGAGCTCCGGGACTGGGCCTCAGCACCTGAGGCCCGCAGTTCCCCTTGCTCTGAGGACGGAGTTCACCCTTGTTCCACGCCCTGGGCTCGGCCCTGGCCGCGTTCGCCACGCCCGCGCTCGCCATCGTCGCCTTCACCGTCGCCGTGCGGCTGCTCCTGCACCCGCTCAGCCGTGCCGCCGTGCGCGGCGAGAAAGCCCGCGCCGCGTTGGCGCCCGAGGTCCGCGCGCTGTCCGAGAAGTACGGCAAGGACCGGGTGAAGCTCCAGGAGAAGACGCTGGAGCTCTACCGGTCCCACGGCACGTCCATGCTGGCCGGGTGCCTGCCCGCGCTGGTGCAGGTGCCGTTCTTCATGGTGGTGTACCGCCTGGTCACCACCCCGAACCCGCTGCTGGACGGCACGCTGCTGGGCGTGCCGCTGGGCACGCACTGGTTCGGGGTGTGGGCGCACACGCCGGTGTTCGCGGCGCTGTTCGCCGTGCTCGCCGGGGTCGCGCTCGCCACCTCGCGGTGGCAGGCGGCCGTGGCGCGCCGCAACGGCGGGCCGCAGCCGCCGTTCGCCGGGCTGCTGCGGCTCCTGCCGTTCGGGACCGTGCTGATCGCCGCCGTGCTGCCGCTGGCGGCCGGGATCTACCTGGTGACGACGACTACCTGGACCCTGCTGGAGCGAGCTTTCCTGTACCGCGCAGTTCAGCTCCCGCCTCGTGCAGGTACTTCAGCACGAAGCCGTACGAGGTGAACAGGCCGCACTCGGCGTAGGACACCGAGTGCCGCTGGCAGAAGTCGCGGACCAGCGCCTGCGCGTGGCGCAGGTGCGGCCGCGGCATGCTCGGGAACAGGTGGTGCTCGATCTGGTAGTTCAGGCCGCCGAGCAGGAAGTCGGTGAACCAGCCACCGGTCACGTTGCGGGAGGTCAGCACCTGCTTGCGCAGGAAGTCGAGCTGGTGGCCCGCTTGCAGCACCGGCATGCCCTTGTGGTTGGGCGCGAACGAGATGCCCATGTAGACGCCGAACACGCCCTGGTGCACCGCGATGAACACGACCGCCTTCAGCGGGGACATCAGCAGGAACACCGCGCCCAGGTAGACCACGACGTGCACGGCCATCAGCACCAGCTCCAGCCGCCAGCCCTTGACCTCGCGGCGGACCGCGGCGGCGGTGCTGATGATGTGCAGGCTGAAGCCTTCGAGCAGCAGCAGCGGGAAGAACAGCCACGCCTGGTGCTTGACGACCCAGCGGAAGAAGCCCCGCTTGCGCTCGGCCTGCTCGGCGCTGAACGCGAGCACGGCGATGTCGACGTCCGGGTCCTCGTCCTCGTGGTTGGGGTTGGCGTGGTGGCGGGTGTGCTTGCCCATCCACCAGCCGTAGCCGACGCCGATGAGCAGGTTGCCCAGCAGCAGGCCCATGGTCTGGTTGGTCTTGTGGTCGGCGAACACCTGCCGGTGGCCCGCGTCGTGGCCGAGGAACGCGATCTGCGTGAAGACGGCGCCCAGCACGGCGGCCGGCACGAGCTGCCACCACGAGTCGCCGATCAGCACCATGGATACCCCGGTGAGGCCGAACGCGGCGAGCACGCCGACCAGGAACGTGATGTAGAAACCGATGCGCCGGTCCAGCAGACCCTGCTGCTTGACCAGCCTGGACAATTCAGCGAAGTCGCTGCCGCGGGCTTGGGTGCTCACTCCCGGAGGGTACGGCGCGCGGGGCCGGCAGTTCAGCCCAGCCTGAGTTGCAACTGCGCGAACAACCGGAGCAGCGGGTCGTCGAGATCGAATCCACCGACCTCCGCCGCACGTCGGACGCGGTACCGCAGCGTGTTCGGGTGCACGTGCAACTTCGCCGCCGCGCTTTTCACATCACCGAATTCGTCGAGGTACGCCAAAAGGGAACGGGCCAGTTCCCCATCGAGCCGCGCGAGCCTCGGATCGCGGATGCGCGGGTGCTCGGCCAAGAGGGCGAGCGTTTCACTGATCAACACCCGGGACCGCACGTCCTCCAGGGTCGCCACGTCGGCGTCGAGGTCGCGCGACATCGCGTCGAGCACGCGGTCGGCCTCGGCCCGGGAGATCATCACCTCGTTCACGGTGGGCACGGTGGAACCGATCGCGCCCTGCACCCGCAGGCCCATGTGCTTGCGCGCGGCGGCCACGATCTCCTTGGTCAACGTCAGCAGCGGCGCCTTCGGCGGCAGGTCCGTGAGCAGGGCGTACGTGCGCCCGCTCTGCTGGCTGACCAGCGCGCTGCGCCGGTAGGAGGCGGCGTGCACGGAGATCAGGCTGGTCATCTCGGCGCGGCGCAGCTCGTGCTCGGTGCGGTCGGCGTGCTCCTGCCCGCGCAGCGCGAACACGACGACGGCGGCGGGCTTGTCCGGGTCGGCGCCGATCTGCTCGGCGATCGCCTCGGCGTCCATCCGGCCGTCGAGCAGGGACGCGAGCAGGTTCTCCCGGAACGCGGCGGCGGGCTCCCGCTGCTGGACCAGGTGCAGGGCCGTGACGCGGGCCGCGCCCAGCAGCGCCCGTTCGGCCTGCTCGGTCAGCGGCGTGCCGCCCTCCTGCACCCAGATCGTGCCCAGCGGCTGGCTGCCCGCGTGGATGCCCACCGCGATGCGGCGGCGGATGCCCAGCTCGGGGCGCTCGTCGATGCGGACGACCTCCTCGCCGGAGCGGAGGCGCTGGTAGACGCCCCACTCGCGGAGCATCTTCAGGTACGGCTCCGGCCCCTGGCGGCCGAGGATGGACAGCCGGCGCAGCTCGTCCACCTCGTCGGTCGAGCGGGAGTAGGCCAGCACGCGGCTCGCGGTGTCCTCGATGCTGACGATGCCACCGGTCAGCGACGCGATGGTCTGGGCCAGGCCGAACAGGTCGCCGAGCACCTCGCCCACGCCCGCGTCGGCCGTCAGGCGGGCGTTGTGCACGACGCCGCGGGCGAGCGCTTCGAGGTGTTCCCAGCGGACCTCGGGCCGCACCGCCAGCAGCGCCACGCCCGCGTCCGCCGCCGCCTGCCGCAGCACCGGCGACGGCGTGTCGACCTTGACCGCCACCGCCACCGCTCCCCCGGCCCCCGCCGCCCTGACCAGCGGTGACGCGGCACGACCACGCGCGCCCACGATCAACCCGAGGTCGCCGGGCCGCACGTCGGGCGTGTCGTCGGGGTCGAGGATGACCACGTCGAGGACGTCGCCCTCCAGCCCGTGCGGCGCGACCTGCACCTCGACCAGCGGATCGCCGAGCGCGATCAGGACCTGCCGCAGGCTCATCTTTGTCCAGTTCTACAACGACGGAGGGCCAAGCCTAGACGTGCGGACAACGGGTCGCATGGTTGGAAGTCCTACCGTTGGGTCAACCCCAACCCTGTGGCGAAGGAGCTGCTTGTGGATGCCGTGACCACGGTCCCCGCACCGGTGAACGAGCCCGTCCTGAGCTACGCCCCCGGCACCCCGGAACGGGCGCAGTTGCAGGCGAAGCTGGCCGAGCTGGCCAAGGAGCCCGCCGAGCTGACCCTCACCATCGGCGGTGAGCAGCGGGTCGGTGGCGGCGAGCGCTTCGACGTCGTGCAGCCGCACAACCACCGCGCCGTGCTCGGCACCCTGCACGGCGCCACCCAGCAGGACGCGCGGGACGCCATCGCCGCCGCGAAGGAGGCCGCGCCCGCGTGGCGCGCCATGTCCTACGACGACCGCGCCGCGATCCTGCTGCGCGCCGCCGACCTGCTCGCGACCAAGTGGCGGGCCACGCTCAACGCGGCCACCATGCTCGGCCAGTCGAAGACGGCCATCCAGGCCGAGATCGACGCCGCGTGCGAGCTGATCGACTTCTGGCGCTTCAACGTCTCGTTCGGCCGGCAGCTCCTCGCCGAGCAGCCGCAGTCCTCCCCCGGCGTGTGGAACCGCACGGACCACCGCCCGCTGGAGGGCTTCGTCTACGCGATCACGCCGTTCAACTTCACCGCCATCGCGGGCAACCTGCCCACCGCGCCCGCCCTGATGGGCAACGTGGTGCTGTGGAAGCCGTCGCCGACGCAGAGCTTCGCCGCGCACCTGACCATGAGGCTGCTCGAAGAGGCGGGCATGCCGCCCGGCGTGATCAACCTGCTGCCCGGCGACGGCCTGGCCGTGTCCGAGGTGGCGCTGGCCGACCCGGACCTCGCGGGCATCCACTTCACCGGTTCCACCCGCACGTTCCAGCACCTGTGGGGCCAGGTGGGCGCGAACATCGCGAACTACCGCTCGTACCCGCGGATCGTCGGCGAGACCGGCGGCAAGGACTTCGTGCTCGCCCACCCGTCCGCCGACGTGGACGTGCTGCGCACGGCACTGGTCCGCGGCGCGTTCGAGTACCAGGGCCAGAAGTGCTCGGCCGCGTCCCGCGCGTACGTCCCGCGCTCGGTGTGGAACCGGGTGAAGGACGACTTCCTGGCCGACGTCGAGTCGCTGACCATGGGCGACGTCACGGACCTGTCGAACTTCATGGGCGCGGTCATCGACCGGCGCTCGTTCGACAAGCTGTCCGGCGTGCTGGAGGCCGCGCGCTCGGACGACCAGCTGGAGGTCGTGGCCGGCGGCACCGCCGACGACTCCGAGGGCTTCTTCGTGCGGCCGACCGTCCTGCTGGGCACCAACCCCGAGCACGAGGTGTTCACCACCGAGTACTTCGGGCCGGTGCTGGCGGTGCACGTGTTCGAGGACTCCGACTACGACACCGTGCTCAAGCAGATGGAGAGCGCCGCGCCGTACGCGCTGACCGGCGCGATCATCGCGCAGGACCGGGCCGCGATCGTGCACGCGCAGAACGAGCTGCGGTTCGCCGCGGGCAACTTCTACGTCAACGACAAGCCGACCGGCGCGGTCGTCGGCCAGCAGCCGTTCGGCGGCGGCCGGGCGTCGGGCACGAACGACAAGGCGGGCTCGGTGCACAACCTGCTGCGCTGGGTCAGCCCCCGGTCGATCAAGGAGACGTTCGCGGCTCCGACCTCCTACCGCTACCCGCACCAGGGGTGATCATGCTCCGCTCCGCGCTGCTCGCCGCCTCGCGCTCCGGGGCCATCCGCGAGCTGGTCGAACGCACGCCGCTGACCCGGCCGGTGGTCAAGCGCTTCATCTCCGGCGACGACGTGGCCGCGGCCGTCGCCACCACCGGCGAAGTGCTGGCCGACGGCCGGTACGTCACCCTCGACCACCTCGGCGAGGACACCCGGGACGCGGCGCAGGCCGCGGCCACCGTCGAGGCGTACCTGGACCTGCTGCGCCGGCTCGAACTGGCCGGGCACACCGAGCGGGCCGAGGTGTCGGTGAAGTTGTCCGCGGTGGGCCAGTTCCTGCCGGTGGACGGCGAGAAGATCGCGTTGGAGAACGCCCGGCGCATCTGCGCGGCGGCGGGCGCGGTCGGCACCACCGTCACCCTCGACATGGAGGACCACACCACGACCGACTCGACGCTGGGCATCCTGCGCGAGCTGCGGGTGGACTTCCCGTGGGTGGGCGCGGTGCTCCAGGCGTATTTGAAGCGGACCGAGCAGGACTGCCGGGACCTCGCCCACGCGGGGTCGCGGGTGCGGTTGTGCAAGGGCGCGTACCAGGAGCCCGCTTCGGTGGCGTTCCAGGACAAGACCGACGTCGACCGGTCGTACGTGCGGTGCCTGAAGGTGCTGATGGAGGGCGAGGGCTACCCGATGGTGGCCTCGCACGACCCGAGGCTCATCGCGATCGCGGGCGAACTGGCCAAGGACCGCTCGCCCGACAGCTACGAGTACCAGATGCTGTACGGCATCCGGCCCGACGAGCAGCGCCGCATCGCCGCCGCCGGCAACCGGATGCGCGTCTACGTCCCGTACGGCGACGAGTGGTACGGCTACTTCATGCGGCGGCTGGCCGAGCGCCCGGCGAACGTGGCGTTCTTCCTCCGCTCACTGGTCACCACGGGCTAGCGCGCTGCGCCTGCGCGTCACCTCGTCCAGGTCCACCCGGAACAGCTTCGGGTGGACCTGGGCGAGGCTCCGGTAGAGCTCGGCGGCCTCGTCCACCGCGCTCAGCGCCTCGGCCCGGCGGCCCAGCGCGGCGTAGCGGCGGCTGAGCTGGTCGAGCGCGTCGGCCAGGCGTGACGTGCAGTCGCGGTCCTCGGCGGCGACGACCCGGCACAGCGCCACGGCCTCCCGTGACGCGGCCAGCGCGTCCTCGGGTCGGTGCGCGGCGACGAGCCGCAGGCTCAGGTCCGCCAGGGCGTCCGCGAGCGCGGGGCGGTGCTCGTCCGGGTCGTCCGCGGCCAGCTGCCGGTAGAGGGCGACCTCCTGGCGCGCCGCGTCCAGGGCTTCCTCGTGCAGTGACGCCAGGGCGGCGCGGGCGGCCAGCAGGCCGTGCAGCTCGGCCCGTTCGAGCCTGGTCGCGGCCTGCTGGGCGAGGGCCCGGGTGAGGATCGCGGGCAGCGGGTCGCCGTGGAAGCGGGGGTCGTCGAACACCCGCCGCGCGACGGCCCTGGCGGTCGCGGGCCACTCGGCCAGGATGCGCAGCGTGGCGGCCGTGGCGCGGTCGGCCAGCTCCGGTTGGGCGGTGAACAGCTCCTCGGCACGGCGGCGCACGTGCGGCAGGCGTTCGGCCGCGCGCAGCAGGGTCTGCAAGGCGTCCGGGGTGCGGTCGGGGCTGATCCGGTCGTCCAGCAGCGCGACGGCCAGGGCGTCCTCGGCGAGCCGGCCGGGCGCCGGGTCGGTGGTGACCAGCCAGTGGGCCGGTGTGCCGCACACCTCGGCGAGGGCCGCCAGGTGCAGCTCGTGCAACGTCGCCACGTCGGGCGCGGCGGTGGTCGGGAGGGTGAGGCCGAGCGCGTAGGCGAAGTGGGCGCACGCGGTGGCGAAGGACGTCTCGTGCTCGTCCGGGCACGGCGCGACCGCGAGGTCCTCGGTGCGGTAGCCCTGGCGCGCGGCGCGCTGGCGCACGGCCGACCACCACCAGCCCGCGGTCCGGGCGATCAGCAGTACGCGTGGTTCTCGCAGGTCAAGGTGGGTGACGAGGTCGGCGTCGTCGACGACCACGACGTCGGATCCCGCCTGGAAGTGCCGGGCGAGGCGCGTCTTGCCGACCCCCGCCGGGCCGTGCAGGAGCAGCACGGAGCACGCCGCCCCGTCGTCCCACCACCGGGCCAGCTCGGCCAGCTCGTCCACGCGCCCGTGGAACGGCACCACCTCGTACCGCGGGTCCAGCAGCTCACCGGGCGACAGGGTGCGGTCCACCGGCCACATCCTGCTCCCCGCCCTCGGCCACGATCGGGTGACTGGTGACCGCGGGGATTGTCAGGGGTGCCTTGCACAATCGGAGGCGTGCTCATCGCTCTGGTGCCGGAAGGCGGGAACGCGGGTCGGCTCCGCGTCCTCTCCGACGCCGGGCTGCCCGAAGGACCCGTGGTGCGGACGGCGGACCTGGCCGCCGCGGTGTCCGAACTGGAGGATCGGCACCGACCCCGGTGGCTGTGGCCGGAGACCGCGGAGGTCTACCCCGACCTGCTGGCGCGCGGGGTGCGGGTCGAGCGGTGCCAGGACCTGGCGCACGTCGAGTACCTGCTGCTCGCCTACCAGGGGCGGCACGGCGAGCCGCGCGGTCTGGGCGCGGCCGTCGCCCGGCTGCGCGGGCTGCCCGTGCCGGAGGACCAGGGGCCGCGCAAGCGCGACACCCAGCCGACGCTGTTCGAGCCCGAGCAGCAGCGGCTGCCCGGCGACGCCGACCCGCTCGACGCGGTGGTCGAGGTGCACGCCGAGCAGCAGCGGCTGGCCGCCACCCTCCCCCACGCCGACCGGCTGCGGCTGCTGTTCGCGGCCGAGTCCGCCAGCGCGCTGGCCGCCGCCGAGATGACCCACTTCGGCCTGCCCTGGCGGGCGGACGTGCACGAGAAGCTGCTGGTGGACACGCTGGGCCCGCGGCCGGCCACCGGCGTCCGCCCGGCCAGGCTGGCAGAGCTGGCCGACCGGATCACGGCGGCGTTCGGCGGCAAGCAGGTCAACCCCGACCACCCGCCGGGCATCGTGCGCGCGTTCGCCCGGGAGGGCATCGACGTGCCGTCGGCCCGCGCCTGGGTGCTCAAGGGGATCGACCACCCGGCCGTGGAACCGCTGCTGGAGTACAAGGAACTGGCCCGGCTGTGGGTGGCCCACGGCTGGTCCTGGCTGGACGCGTGGGTCGAGGACGGCCGGTTCCGGCCGGACTACGTGGTGGGCGGCGTGGTGTCCGGGCGGTGGGCCACGCGGGGTGGTGCGGCGTTGCAGATCCCGCGCACCCTGCGCACGGCGGTGCGGGCCGACCCGGGGTGGAAGCTGGTGGCGGCGGACGCGGCGCAACTGGAGCCGCGGGTGCTGGCGGCATTGGCGAACGACCACCGGTTCACCGAGGTGTCGTCGGACGACGACCTCTACACGACGTTGGCCGAGGAGGCGTTCGACGGCGACCGGGGCAAGGCGAAGCTCGCCATGCTGTCGGCGATGTACGGCGGCACGGGCGGCAACGCCGGTCCCGCGATGGCCGTGCTGCGCCGCCGCTTCCCCGAAGCCGTCGGGTACGTGGAGGCCGCCGCGCTGGCGGGCGAGCAGGGGCGGGTGGTGCGCTCGCGGCTGGGCCGCACGAGCCCGCCACCCTCGGAGGCGTGGCGCGAGGTGACCGGCAGCACCGACGACGGCGAGGACGCGGTGCGCAAGTCGCGGCGGGCGGCGCGGGACTGGGGCCGGTTCACCCGCAACTTCGTGGTGCAGGCCAGCGCGGCCGACTGGACGGCGGCGCTGCTGGGCGTGCTGCGGCGGCGGCTGCACCAGTCGGCGCGCGGCGCCCACCTGGTGTTCTTCCAGCACGACGAGGTGCTGGTGCACTGCCCGGCGGAGCTGGCCGAGGTGGTGTGCGCGGAGGTGACCGCGGCGGGCGAGGAGGCGTCCCGCCTGGTGTTCGGCGCGACACCGGTCCGGTTCCCGCTCAAAGCAGTGCCGGTGGACTCCTACGCGGACGCGAAATAGCCGCTTTGCGCCGTTCGGTCGCTTGAACGATCACCGTGAGAGCGCTCTCATGAGTGCAAGGCAATGTGTTGTCGTGCCGAACGCTAGAGGACAGTGACAAGGAGGTCACCGCTCATGGAGTTCAGCCCGAGCAGACGACGACGCGTCCTCGCGACCGCTGCCGCCCTGATCACCGCCGTGCCGCTGGCGGTCGTCGCCACGATGTCGGCCGACGCCTCGGTGCCGTCCACCCCACCGGGCTGGACCCTGCAGTGGAGCGACGACTTCAACGGCGCGGCGAACACCCTGCCGTCGTCCTCGAACTGGATCTTCGACCTCGGCCACGGCTACCCCGGCGGCCCCGGCAACTGGGGCACCGGCGAGATCCAGAACTACACCAACAGCACGAACAACATCAAGCTGGACGGCGCGGGCAACCTGCGCATCACCGCGCTGCGCGACGGCTCGGGCAACTGGACGTCCGCCCGCATCGAGACCCAGCGGGCGAACTTCAAGCCGCCCGCGGGCGGCAAGCTCGCCATCGAGGGCCGCATCCAGATGCCCAACGTCACCGGCCAGGCCGCGCTCGGCTACTGGCCCGCGTTCTGGGCCCTCGGCTCGCCCTACCGCGGCAACTACTGGAACTGGCCCGCCATCGGCGAGTTCGACATCATGGAGAACGTCAACGGCATCAACTCCGTGTGGGGCGTGCTGCACTGCGGCGTCAACCCCGGCGGGCCGTGCAACGAGACCAACGGCCTCGGCGCGAGCCGCGCGTGCCCCGGCTCCTCGTGCCAGTCGGCGTTCCACACCTACCGGTTCGAGTGGGACGACGGCGCCAAGGCGCTGCGCTGGTACGTGGACGGCCAGCAGTTCCACAGCGTCACGCAGGCCCAGCTCGACGCCACCACGTGGAACAACATGACCGGCCACGCGGGCTACTTCCTGCTGCTGAACCTGGCCATGGGCGGCGCGTTCCCCAACGGCGTCGCGGGCTTCGGCACGCCCACCTCGGCCACCCAGTCCGGGCACTCGCTGGTGGTCGACTACGTCGCGGTGTGGTCGACGGGCGGCGGCACGCAACCCACCACCACGACCACCACCCAGCCCGGCGGCAGCGGCTGGGACGCGTTCGCCGACATCCAGGCCGAGCAGGCCACGTCGCGGTCCGGCGGTGTCCTCGAAGCGGGTGACGGCGGCCAGACCGTGGCGCAGCTGCGCAACGGCAACTCGCTCCGGTTCTCCGGCGTCCGGTTCGGCTCGCGCACGGCCACCCAGTTCGTGGCGCGAGCCGCGTCCGGGGCGACCGGCGGGGTCAGCGGCCTGGTCGAGGTGCGGCTGGACAGCCCGACCGCGGCGCCGATCGGCAGCTTCGCCATCGGCGACACCGGCGGGTGGCAGAGCTGGCGCACGGTGCCCGCGAACATCTCCGGGGTCACCGGCACGCACGACGTCTACGTCACGTTCACCAGCGGCCAGCCCGCGCCGTACGTGAGCCTGAACTGGATCCGCTTCGGCACGTGAGTGCTCGTGGCGGGCCGCGCGTGCCTCCTCCTGCGCGGCCCGCCACTACCATCTGCGACGTGTACGCGGAACGCCCGTTCCCCGGTCTGGCCTGCGTGTGGCGCCGGACCACGTCGTCGGCCGCCGTGGGGCGGGTCGTGCCGGACGGGTGCACGGACATCATCTACTCGGCCGCGTCCGGTCGGGTGTTCGTGGCCGGGCCGGACACGGTCGGGCACGTGACGTCCATGCGGCCCGGGACGTTGTTCGGGGTGCGGTTCGGGCCCGGCGTGGGGCCTTCGGCGTTCGGCGTGCCCGCGGTGGAGCTGCGTGACCAGCGGGTACCGCTGTCGGAGCTGTGGGGGCCGTCGGCCCGCCTGGAGGACGACCTCGCCGCCGCGTCGGACCCGTGCGCGGTGTTGGCGGCAGCCGCGCTGGCCCGGCTGCGGGAGACACCGCCCCCGCCCCTGGTCGGGGCCATCGCGTCGTCGTCGGGCACCGTCGGCGACCTGGCGTGGTCTCTCGGCCTCAGCGCCCGGCAACTGCACCGGCGCAGCCTGGCCGCGTTCGGCTACGGCCCCAAGGTGCTGCACCGCGTGCTGCGGTTCGACCGCGCGGTCAAGCTGGCGTGGGACGGGGTGCCGTTCGCCGACGTCGCCCAGCGCACCGGGTACGCGGACCAGGCGCACCTGTCGCGGGAGGTGCGCGAGCTGGCGGGCGTGCCGCTGGGTCAGCTGATCCGGTCGTAGGCGCGCAGGGTCAGCAACGCCTCGATGGTCACGACGGGCCGCCACTCGTAGGTCGTCACCGGGGTCCAGGAGGCCCACGGGAACGTCCACCCGCCGTCGTCCTGCTGCGCCGCCGCCACCGCGTCCAGGTCCGCGCGGATCTCGTCGTCGGTGAACCACTTCCGGGCCAGGCTGTCCGGCGTCGGCGCGTAGTGGTGCGGCTTGTGCGTCTCGCCCTCCGCGTACCCCTCGTGCGCCTCCCCGTCACCCAGGTCGACCAGCCCCTGCTCGCGCACCACCGCGCCCAACCGTGCGGCTTCCCGTTCCGCCCTCGGCCGGTCGGGCACGTGGTCGAGGAAGCGCGCGCAGGCGTTGACCTCGTAGGGGTGCGACTTGGTCAGGTCGGTGATGCGCTGCCAGCAGAACTCCGTGGCGCGGTCCAGCCAGGCGTGCTCGACCTCCATCTTGTGCAGGACGGACGCCAGCAGACCCGTGACCAGCAGGTCGCTGTCCCCCGACGGCTGCCACCACGGCGCCCGCAGGTCGGGCCGCCCGGTGTTCAGGCAGTTGGGCACCCCGCCGTCCGCGTTCGTGATCGTCATGAGGAAGTCGCACGCCGACTCCGCGTACTCGGCACTGCCCACCTCTTCGAGCAACGACAAGGCGGTGTAGGTGTGCAACGGCTGGCTCTCGGGCCCCCGCCCGTCGGGCTCCAACGCGTGCCCGAACCCACCGTCGTCATTCCGATACGCCACCACCGCCGCCACCACCGCGTCGGCCGGCCCACCGTCGAACAGGTACGAGAACCGCCGCTGCTCCAGGACGCGGGCGTTGAGCCACATGAAGGACCGTGCCGCTTCGATCATGCCCCGACGGTAGGCCCGTCCGCGCTGGTGCGTCTTGAACGAATCGGACGTCCATCCCCCGGCAGGAGTAACCGTCGCGATACCCCCGACGGGGCCAGTCCCCTGTGCCATCATCACGTCGGGCAGTTCAGCGTGAGGGGAGCACGACGATGTTGGACGCCGGAGGCGGCGGGGGCGCCATGCAGATCGGCTTCGTCGCCGACACCGTGTCGGCCGGGCCGGCGGGCTCGGGGCTGGTGGCGAGCCAGACGCGGTTCAGCGTCGACCCGCAGCAGGCCCAGAAGCTGATCGACGGCTTGACCGAGGCGCGCGACAAGCTTCAGGGGTTGGTGCTGCAGGCCGAGCGGCTCGCGGGCGTCCAGTCGCCCGGCAAGGACCCGTACAGCGGTTTCGCCACGTTGGCCATCCGCCGGTCCGCCGGCGGCGAGCCGGGCGGGTACGTGTGGGCGAACAAAGAGGCTTACAAGGCACTGACGAACACGATCCTGAACATCCAAGCGGCCCTGGATACCTACAAGGGCCAAGACGAGGCAACCGCCGACGCCTTCAAGGGCGAGGGGAAGTAGTCGTGAGGCGAGCAGTTCTGGCAGTTCTGTCCCTGGTCGCGGTGGTCGCGGGTTGCACGTCGACCGACGGCTCCGCGGGTCCGGCCACGACGACCACCGGGGGCTCGACCACCACCCAGTCCTCCGCCTCGAACGGCAGCGGCATGCCCCCGATCAGCGGGCCGGAGCTCGACCTGCCGAAGTCCGGCGCGTGCGAGCTCCTCAAGGCCGACCAGCTGGCCTCCCACGACGTGACCAAGCCCGGCGAGGTCACCACCGATGCCGCCGGCGAGACGTGCCAGTGGCGTCCGCAGGACCGGGTCCTCGGCACCAGCTTCAGCGCAACGATCCTGGAGAACACCGACGGCATCGCGGGCTACTACGAGAACCGCGACGACTACGCCGAGTTCGAGCAGATCGAGGTCGCGGGCTACCCGGGGTTCAACGCCAGCAAGACCGACCTCAGGAGCGGGTCCTGCACCACCGGTGTCGGAGTGGCGGACGGCAAGGGCTTTCTCGTCCAGAGCATCGTGAACGACGAGAAGCGGCCCGAGTACAAGAACCCGTGCTCGGTCTCCGGCGCCATAGCGGAGACGATCGTCAAGAACCTGAAGGGGTAGGGACATGGCCGGCGACGTGGACATGGACCTGGGGGGCTTCGTGCTCCTTCAGATGGGCATGGGGGCGGAGAAGATCTACGGCTGGTTCCACGAGGGCAAGGGGCCCGAGCAGACCACCGACTCCGGCCTCGAGACGTGGGGCACCATCTCCAGCGGCCAGACCGAGGTCAGCGACCTGATCAACGAGGCGGTCCGGGCGTCCGGCGCGGCGTGGGAAGGCGCGGCCGGTGACCAGGCGCGGTCGTCCACGACGCCGCTGGCCAGTTGGTCGGACGCGGCGAGCAGCAGTGCCCTGACCGCGAGCGACAACACCGCGGAGATCAGCCGGGCGTTCCGGCAGGCCAAGGACAGCCTGCAGAAGCCCGTCGACGTGCCCGACAAGCCCTGGTACAACGACGCGATCCCGTGGGACACGGACTACGACGACGCGGTCGAGGAGAGCCAGCAGGTCAACTCGCACAACGTCGCCGTGCTCAGCAGCTATGGCGACGTGGCGAACTCGGCGGGCTCCGGCATGCCGACGTTCCAGTCCCCCGACGAGATCGGGGCGAACGTCGAGAAGGAGAAGCTCGTCATCCCGCCGCCGAAGCCCGGCGAGGAAGAGAACAACAACAACACGACCAGCAACAACACCTCCAGCAGTAGCAGCACCGGTACCGGCGACCGCAGTGGCACGGGCACGACCAAGCCGTCGTGGACCGATCCGTCGATCCCGCCGCCCGGCACGACCGACACGACCAAGCCGTCGTGGGTGCAGCCCGACCCCAACCGGCCCCAGCCCGACATCGGCTACCGGACCGAGCCGCCGAAGGACCGCCTGCCGTACGACCCGCGGTTGCCCAATGACCCGCGGTTGCCGTACGACCCGCGCAACCCGAACGACCCGCGCAACCCCAACCACCCGAACAATCCCAACAACCCGCGCAACCGGGTGCCGGGGACACCTCCCGGCATGCCCGGTGGAGGCAGCGGTCGCGGTGGTGGCGGCGGTGGCGGTGGCGGTGGTGGGTTCGGCGGTGGGCGGATGCCCGGCATGGGGGGACCCGGTGGCATGGGGCCCGGTGGCTTCGGGCCCGGTGGCGCGTCCGGCGCGCTGGGTCACGGCGAGGGCCGCAGCGGGTTCGGGCCCGGCGGTGCGGGCGGGTTCGGGCCCGGTGGCGCGGCCGGTGGTCGCGGTGGCCCGGGTGCGGCCGGCATGGGCGGCATGGGTGCCGGTGGCGCGCGCGGCGAGGGTGACGAGGACAAGGAGCACAAGTCCGCGTCCTACCTCCAGGAGACCGAGGACATCTTCGGCGACGGCACGATGGTGGCCCCACCGGTCATCGGTGAATAGCGGGAACAGGGGGGAACGTGCTGCGCACCAGGGTCGCCATCCCGGTCGTCGCGCTCTACAACGCCTGGCAGGCCGAAGATCTGCCGACGCTGCACAACGCGCTGCTGGCGCAGGTCGACTTCGACGACGACCGGCTCGCCGAGGGTGACGTCACGGTCCTGGCCGACCTCGCCCGCCGCGGGTGGGCCGAGCTGGAACGGCTCGGCCTCGCCCGCGGCAGGCAGGTGCACGCCGACCTGGGTCGGTCGTTGCGCCTGATTGCGAACGCGAGCGCCGAGTACTACGCGTTCTTCAACCAGGGCGACGACGAGACGCGCACCGCCCTGGTGGTGCAGTCGGGGGACGACGCGCTGCGCGTGGTGCTGCGGGCGGACAAGCACTTCGTGCTGGAACCCGTGCGGGTCGAGGACGTGGTGGCGTCACTGGTGTCCGCGCTGCCGGAGGCGAAGCCGGGGCGCGGCGGCGTGCTCTCGCTGCCCGCGGACGCGATGAACGACAAGCCGCGCCAACCCCGGCCGGACGAGGACGGCGGGTCGTTCCTCCAGGCCAGCAGGCCGACCGGCGGGCACGCCGCCGAGGTGCAGCAGGTGCGCAAGCTGCTGGCCGAGCAGCGCACCGGCGGCGGCCAGCTGTACGCGGCGCGACGGGACCGGTTCGGCCGCAAGCAGCGGTGCGCCGCGCCGTTGACGTACTTCGACACGATCACCGGCCGCTACCTGTCGGCGAAGACGACCGGCGGCGACGGCACCCCGTGGATCACCGTGCAGCCGGCCGACTTCACCGCCTTGCAGAACCGGTTGCGGCAGCTCAGCGCCGACGCAGCACCTCGCGGCTGAGCTCGGCCGGGCTGCGGTGCCCGGACAGGCCCAGGGTCAGGTCGAAGTCGGCGAGCAGGCTGCGCAGCACGTGCCGGACGCCGACCTGACCGCCGTGCGCCAGGCCGTAGGCGAACGGGCGGCCGACGAGCACCGCCTTCGCGCCCAGCGCGAGCGCCTTGACGATGTCCGCGCCGCTGCGGATGCCGGAGTCGAACAGCACCTCGATCTGCTCGCCGACGGCGTCGGCGATCTCCGGCAGCACGTCCAGCGACGCGACCGCGCCGTCCACCTGCCGTCCGCCGTGGTTGGACACGACGATGCCCTGCACACCCGCGTCGACGGCCTTGCGCGCGTCGTCGGGGTGCTGGATGCCCTTGAGCACGATGGGGCCGTCCCAGTGCTCGCGCAGGAACGCCAGCTGGTCCCACGACTTGTCGGTGCCGGTGAACAGCTGCACCCACCGCAGGATCGCCATCGGCATGTCGTCCTCGGGCGACGCGGCGAGCCCGGCCCGGAACGCCGGGTCGGAGAACGGGATCGCCGTGCCGACGCCGCGCAGGAACGGCAAGTAGGACTGGTCGAGGTCGTGCGGTCGCCACGCGAGCGTCCACGTGTCGAGCGTGACGACGAGCACCCGGTACCCGGCGGCCCGCGCCCGGCCGAGGATGCTCACCGCCACGTCCGGGTCGTTGGGCCAGTAGAGCTGGAACCAGCGCGCCGCGTCACCGGCGGCCTCGGCGACCTCCTCGATCGTGTGCGACGACGCCGTGGACAGCACGAACGGCACCCCGAGCTCCGCCGCCGCCCGCGCGGTCGCCAGCTCGCCGTCCGGGTGCAGGATCGACTGCACTCCGACCGGCGCGAGCAGCACCGGCGCGGGCATGTCGGTGCCCAGCACGGACGTCCTCAGGTGCCGCTCGGTGGCGTTGGTGAGCATCCGCGGCACGATCCGCCACTCGTCGAACGCCTCTTGGTTCGCCCGCGCCGTCGCACCCCCACCGGCAGCCCCCGCCACGTACCAGAACGGCCCGGGCCCGAGCCGTTCCCGGGCGGACGCCTCCAGCGCTTCGGGGTCGGTGGTGAACGGCGGGACGTTGCCCGCGAGACCTTGCAGGTAGATCTCGTTCTGGTAGGCAGCGAACTGACCAGTCACTTTGTGCCCCATCCCCCGCTCAGGCCGTCTACAGGCCGTCTGCGGAACCGTCCGCGTCGTCGGTCTGCGGATCATGCTCTGCCTCGTCCGCGCCGCTTGCAAGCACACTATTGACACGTCCCGTCATCGCTAGAGCAGGACGCGCGCACGGAAAGCCACGTGCGAACACCATTCGTTCCGCTCTCACACGTTAGGACAG
Source organism: Actinosynnema sp. NPDC091369 (assembly GCF_044757065.1). Taxonomy (NCBI): domain Bacteria; kingdom Bacillati; phylum Actinomycetota; class Actinomycetes; order Pseudonocardiales; family Pseudonocardiaceae; genus Actinosynnema; species Actinosynnema sp. NPDC091369. Next base: position 548,623 of record NZ_JBIVUG010000006.1, read on the forward strand.
CCTGGCACACTTACTGGAACATGCCAGCCATCAGCGACTATAGATGGAATAGGACGAAGGAGGGTGCGACGCAACCCAAAATCCTCGTCCTTAGTACATACAGTACGCCTGACTACATTTTCCTGTTGCAACATCAGCGGCTCTCGAGAATCCTCCAACAGAAGACTCAGGTGATGATCCCCAGACTCGAGCACCCATCCGACATAAGCCCGGTCCGATGTAACAACTTTTTCGAGTGGAATCCATCGCGAGTCTCCGAAAAATGAAAGTATCACAAGCGTTACCATCAGACTCGCCACACCGAAGAACTTCACGGACGACCGAATCTTCCCCAACGGAAGACGGCGGAGGAATTCAGCTCCGGAACCTCTCCCCACTCCCTCGCCATCGCGGACTTTTGCTCTCAACGACAACAACTTACCCAGCATTAGCATATATATCCATTGCAGCAACGCCCCCACGGCAACCACCACCGGAAAGACCAGCGACGCAATCAGTATAACCATAAAGCTAATTCCGAAGTGCACCCACCACCTGACCGTCATCCAGTTCACAAAAGGGTCACTCAGGAATGCAACCAGGGCCCACGGTAGAAATATAGCTACGACAACAAATGCACCAAAGGCGACTGTGACAGCGTCCGAACCACGGATAATCGACGGCAGGACCGTCACATCGTAGCGAGCCAGGGTCAACACGTTAAAGGCTGCAACAAAAAAGGGAACAACGGTTACCATAACACCAACAAATTCGAGGTATCGCGTCTCACGACTGGACTGCATCACGCGTTCACTCCTCAGCAATTTCGATCATCGTCAATGTTCTCCAAATCATGCTCGCTCCCCTCCATCGATCCTGCAAGTACACGGTCAACCGCTTGCCTAGTTCGATCACCGCTGGAGGGCAGCAGGTGCGTATAGACGCGCATCGTGAAGGCCGGGTCGGAGTGGCCCAACCACTCAGCGAGCGCCCTGATCGACTCACCAGCGTCCAGGAGCACCGAGGCGTAGAAGTGCCGCAGCGCGTGCATCCCGTCCTGCTGCGGCACCCGCGTAACCTTCGCCCGATCAAGCGCGGGCGTCCAGACGTACTGGTTGAACCCGTCCCGCCGGATCGGGCTGCCGTCCTTGTTGACCAAGATCAGCGAGACCGTCTCCGGCTCACCGTCCGATTCCTTCCACGGCAAGGTCACCTCGACCGGCGGGAACTCCTCGACGTACGCGTCCAGGTCCCGCAGAACGCTGTCCGGCAGCGGCACGTCCCGCTCCTTGCCGCCCTTGGGAGGCGCGAACACCTGCACGTTGTCCACGACCCGCACTTGCCGAACAACGTGCAGCACCTTCTCGTCGCGGTCGACATCGTCCATCGAGAGCCCGAAGACCTCCCCCTGTCGCAGACCGCAACCAGCCGCGAGGGGGACGACGATCTTGTACTTGGCCGTCAACGCGAGCCGGACAGCCGCCAGCTTGCCCGCCGACCAGGGAACGATCTTGCGCTTGTCAGGCTGCGGACGAGTCACGCTCTTGGCCTTGCACGGGTTCTCGCTGATCTTCTTGTCATCAATCGCCGCGTTGAAGATGGCTGAAACGTGGACGAACGTGACCGCACGGGTTCCACCGGCAAGCTTCTTCTGCTGCAGAGTGCGCAGCCAACTGCGAATGTGCGTCGGAAGAATCGAACCGATCTCCTTGTCACCGATGTACGGATAGACCAGTTTCCTCAACCTCCGCTCTACAGCGTTCCGCGTACTGCCGTCGAACGCTTGGTCTTGCAGCCACGCGTCCGCGTAGACGCGGAATGACACCTTGCCCGCCTCCGGATCGAGGTACGTGCCGGTGCGCTTCTCATTCTCGACCTTGAGCAGGAACGCTTCAGCCGCACCGCGCTGCTTGTCCGGGAAGCTCTTGCTCCGCTCTTGGCCTGACGGATCGACGTAGCGGACCTTGTACCGCATCCCGACACCGTGGAGTTCGGTCTTCTCTCGCACCGGCTTGCCCTTGCCATCCAGCACAGGCTTGCCGGACTCGTCCCACTTCGGCCGCCACCAGCGGTCTTGGATGTGCCCCATGACAGTCTTCTCCTGTCGATCGAATTGTCGAAAGATCAGGCGGCGTTCTCGTCCGCTTGGTCAGCCCACGCCCGCACCCTGGCCGGGACGTACCGGAGGTACTTCCCCACCTTCTTCACGGGCGGCCCGATGCGCTGCCACTTCCACTGGTAAAGGGTTTTGACCGGAACGCCGAGGAACGCCGATACCTCGTCCACACCCCAGAGCGGTTCGATCTCAGTCATGACTTCCCCCACGGTTGTCAAGCTGCTAGCGAAGTTGCCGAAAGATCCGGAGGTTCACCGGCCGCGAGCATTGCCCGGTCGTACTCCGCCTTCCACCGCGTTCGTTTTGCGATGGCGTGCATGAGCAGGTGCGCCCGTGGTGGCACGTTGGGATCACCGGGCCGAACCTTGTGCCAGACGAGTTGGGACGTGTCGGGTTCCGGCTTCTCGATCCCGACCGCCTTCAGCGACTCGATGACGAACCGCTTCCGGTCGGCCCGGTGGTCGGCCAGCGTCTTGCCCGACCACTTGCGCGACACCAGCACCCGCCGACCGGGCAGGCCGAGCGTGGTCCGCCGGTGCGCGCGTCCCTTGCAGTGCCCCGGTGTCGTGCGCGAACCGGCCCCACGTGGTTGGACGCCGTAGAGGAGCCAGACCGGGCAGCGGTCGGAGCACGGCGTCACGGCTAACTCGTCCGCCAGGCGGTCAGCGTGCCTGCGCTGCCGGTCGGTGGACTGCTCGACCACCTCACCGATGGACTTGGTGAGGTACTTGGTCAGGTAACCGATGTGGCGCCCGGCCTCCTCCGAGCCGCCGAGGATGCCCTTGGAGTGCACCTGGCGGCCGAAGGTCACCACGTGCGCCGGCTCCTCCACGGCCTCGACCGCGTCCGCCCAAGCCGTCAGCGGCTCACGCGTGTCCGGGTCGACAAACGCTTCCGCCCGCGCGTCCCACACCGGCAGGTGATCGCCGCTGTACACGCGCTCCTCATGGTTGGGCCACCACACCTGGTGGTAGGTGGCCGCCGTGACGAGTCGGATGGTCTCGTGCGGGATCGAACCGCGGACTGCCGCGTGCAGGTGGGGCGCCGCTCGCCTCTGCGGTTCGACGGTGGCGAAGTACTGCGCGTCCCAGCCGATGACCCGCCGCAGGTTCTGCCACCACCGGTCGACCAGCGAGGCGAAGTGCACCGCGTCGCGAGCCGCCCGCCGGTAGTCGTAGGTGTCCGGGTCGACCGGTGTGCCGTCGTCACGCACGCGGCCGTAGGTGTCGAGGGTGAGCGTGACGAACATCGAGGGCCGGAACCCACCCGCGTACTCCCGGCCCACGGTGCGCTTCTCGACCCGCCGCCGAGGCAGGTTCGGTGCGTCCTGCCGCCGCTTGGTCGACCGCTTCACCGGCCGCTTCGGTGGTACGTCGGGTGAGGGGAAGCGTCCCCGGACGCCGAGTTGCCGAAGTTCCGCGTCGACGCTGTGGATCTCCTCCCGCAGTTCGTCAGCGTCGCCCGCCTGCCCGGCCTCGACCGCCTCTCGGTACGCCTTGACCAGGTCCGCCCGGAACGTCAGCAACGCCTGCTGGTCCTCAGTCGGCGCGGTCGGGGTGAAGTCGGGTTCCTCGGCCATGTGCCAGCCCTCACGGCACTGGACCATCCGCAACGCCTTGGCCTTCTTGGCGCATGGCGCACACACGCTCTCGACCGTCGACCCGCAGGGCACTGCCACGTAGCGGACTTCGAAGGTGGCCCGGTCCTCCACTTCCATCGTGAAGGGCCGGACGCAGACGCCGTACTTCTCGGCGGCAGCCTTGGCCACGTCCAGGGCGATGGGCTGACGCATCCGCTCCGCACGAGTCTCGCCGCTCATGCCGCCGCCCTCCCTTCGGTGCCGTCCGGTCGGGCGGGGAAGTCGTGCACGGTCGCATTCGCCAGGTAGACGCCCAGCTCGACAAGGTCGGCGTCGGTGACGTGAAAGGCCCGAGCCCGTTCCGGTTCCCGCTGCCCGTCGTGCTTGACCCAGGCGACGCCGGGCGTGTTCTCGCTGATCTCATGGGCCGCCGCGCCGCGCTGCCGGACGCCATCACCGAGGACCATGTCCACCTGTTGCGGCTCATCCAGGCGCAGCGCCACACGGGTGCTGAACAAGTGCCGGAACCCGACGACCTCCTTACGCGGGTCCTGCACGAGGCCCACGACGGCGTAGCCGGGTGCGCGGCCCTGTGAAGTGATCGTCTGGATAGCCCGCACGGCTCGTTCGCGGAGCTGCTTGTCCGGCTGGTAGGCGATCAGGTCCGCCAGCTCGTCCACCACCAGGACCGTGAACGGCTCCCCCGTCGACCGCGCCCACAGCCGCCGGACACCCCGGTATCGGGTCGCCCGGTCTTTGACCTCTGCGGCGATTTCCTCAAGCAGGGCAACGGCTTCCGGCCCGTTGTCGTACACGACCCGATCGAAGGCGTCGGGACATTGCCCGAGTTCCATCCCGCCCTTCGGGTCGATCCCAACGAGCCGCACCAACCCCGTCCGGATGGCCGGAGCGAGCTGCCAGACCAGCGACCAGAGCACCGAGCCCTTGCCCGCACCCGGCACGCCGACCACGAGCACCTGAGACCCGAGCAACCGCAGTCGCCACGGCTTGCCCGTCTCCGTCCTGCCCACCACCACCCGCTTGAGATCCACCTCGGCATCCGTCAGCGCGGGCACGGTCAGGGGGCGCAGCAGCGGGTCACGGTGGACGAAGTCCAGCTCGATCACCCGAGGCCGCAGCACCCGGACCCGGCACGAGCGAGCGCCGAACGAGTGCGCCAGGCCATCCCGCCGAAGCTCCCACGCTTCAGGAGACTGGGCCGGAACCATGCGCACCCGGACCCGATCCCGCCAGCCCTCCGACCGGACCCGCCGCAGCTTCGGCCGGTACTCACGCCCCCGGTCCCGCTTGGCCAGGTCGGCAAGGCGCATCACCGACCGCCACCGGGGCACGTACACGGTGGCGCGTCGCCACTCGGTCAGCAGCCGGTACCAGCCGTGCCTCAGGAACGACCCGCGATCCAATCCGGCCCAGATGGTCAGGGCAGCGACCAGCGACAACAACGCCAGCACCAGCGGCGAGAGCCCGAACCGCCACCAGCACCAGGCCGCCGACACCGGCACCAATGTGACCACCGGATACCGGATCACGACGAGCACCAGGCGCACGACGCTGACCACGAGGAGCCAGACGAGCGCCACGAGCGCGGCCAGCCACTTGGCCTTGCCCGGCACCAGCGCCCACCACGGCACCCGAGGCCGGACACCCTCGAACGGAGCCGGGTCCACCCACTTGCCGCCCATCACGCACGCCCCACGGGGGCGAAGATCAGCGGCAGCCACCCCAGGCACGAGCAGCACACCAGTTGGTTCGGGGCGTAGACGCCGAACCGCTTGCACGCCCCACAGGGGCGACCGTTGGACAGCTTCCACACAGACGGGGCACCACGCCGACTTGACGCGCGACCCCCACGTACCGATAGCCTTGACATGACCGGAACCCCTTGTGTGTCAACAAAAGCGCGCGAGAAAGCCCGGTCGTTGCGTCGTCGGTGAACTGCTCCAGGCCCGCCAAGACTTGAGGTCCGTTCACCGACGACCACGACCGACACAGGTCAGTGATCGTCTTCAGTTGTCACCCGACAGTGCGGGCGGACACCGCCGCATCCGATGCCCGCCCACACCACCGACTAGCTAGTAGTCCAACGGGTCAGGCATCCAGCGCAACCAGGCCGCGAGCCCACCGAGCGTGATCTTGAACCGCGTCTCCTCGCGGCCCTCCCCGCCGTCCTCCCGCCACTCGTGCCCCGTGGCATGACCGGCCGCGACCAGGTCCAGGCAGGCCAGTCGCACCATCTCTTCGGTGGCACCCGCCGCCGTCACCAGATCCTCGACCGTCCACGCCCGCGACGGGACGAGCACCAGCGCATCCGCCACCCGGTACAGCACCGGGAACGAGTAACCAACCAGCTCACCCCGAGCCCGGTCCTCGTCCGATAGGCGCGACCCCATCACCGGAGCCAGGCGGGGATGACGCCACATGTCCGCATCTCGCAACCAGTCGTGCGCAACAACCGGCCCACCCCAGTAGGCCAGCCCTTCGGGCGACAGCCGATGCTTGTGTACCGACAGCGCTCCCTGCAACGTCTCCTGGTCGACGGTCACGTGCCCCAACTCCGCCAGGTCGTTGCAGATGTGGCGCACCACCGAGTACGGCACGTCCGCAGACCGCGCCAACGAGCGCAACGACCACTCCTCATGCGGGTAGCCGACGAGCTGACACATCACCGCCTCGAACATCAACGGCGTGTACCCGGCATCGGACAACCGCTCCAACGGCAACCCATCCCGCACCACACCGGCCAGACCCACACCGTCACCGTTCGACCGACGACGAGCCCGCTCCACAGCCTGATCAACGCTCATCCGACTCAACCCCCTCAGCTTTCGCACGCTCGCGCTTGGCCCAATACAGCGCCTCGTGGTGATGACCTCGATCAACTTCCGCGACCCGCGCGTACACCTCGGCCGATCGCGTGTAGAACTCCCGCCACACGTCACGCGGTGCGTCGGGACCTGGCATGAGATGCGTCAACGCCTCGTGCGCGTCCTTGAGCGACGTCACGGCGTACGCCGCCGCCCACCGGTCAGGTTTGGTCTTCGCCACGACCGCTCACCCCCTCGACCGGCGCGTGAGCACGATGACCGCCGGCCTCCCGATCGCCGCCCGCAACGCGTTCGTTGACGTCGGCCTGGTGGTCGAACGTCTCGGCCGCGTGCAGCGCCGCCGCCTTGGCCCACCAAGGCGTGCTCTCCAACGCCGCGAGCTGCCGCCACAACCACGCCACCCGCCGATAGGTCGGCGCGATCCGAGCCGCAGCCGCCGGATCATCGGCAGCGACGTACCGGTTCGCCTCGTGCGCCTCCGTGTAGGCCCGGTACGCCGCCTGCCACTGCACGGTCAGTTGCTGAAGATCCGACACGGCTCATGCCGCCTTGGCCTCGGCGCCGCCACCGTTCGACTTGCCACCGGCAGGAGCCGAGCCAGCCGCCTTACCCACCGCCCTGAACCCGGTCGCCCGGAACAGGAACGACTGGTACTTGAACTCACCGTTGCCCGCGATGCGCGGCTCAGCCGTCAGACCGTCCAACTCGACCGGCCGCATCCCCGGCAACACCTCACCGGTGGTCGGCACCGGCTGCACGTCGGCCAGCAGCGTGATCTCGAAGCTCTTGCGCTTGGCGTTGGGCTCGTGCGGGTCGGTGACCGTGACCTTCCACTGCCGCTTACCGGTCGCCTCGTCCACCCGCTGACGCACCGGCCGACCGGCCGCCCTCTCGTCACGCGTCTGGTACTCCGTGTCCGGCATGACCTCCCCGACCATCACCAGGCCCTGAGGGAACGCATCATCGAACGAGACGGGGAACCGGTACCCCTTGCTGATCGCCATCGGCTTCACTCCTCTGACTGGTGCCGCTGTGTCGCGGCTTGCCCATTCAGATTCGTTGGCCAATGGTCCCGTCCCAGGTCCGCAGTGGTCTCACCTGCCGCGTACCGCCCGCGTGTCGATCTCAGCGAGTCTCGTCTTGGTCTCGTCTGAGTGCTAGCCTCGGCCGAAGGCACCACGTGGGGGGAGACCACATGGCTACAGAGTCCACTCTCTTGAGAGTCCTGCTCAGGCAACGCCACATGCAGGGTTACCGCACCTTCTGCAAGGAGTACGACCGCGTCGCCAAGCAACTCGACACCGACCTCATCGGCCGCTACCCCAGCAAAGCCCAGTTCTACCGCTGGCTGTCCGGCGACCTACTCGGCCTGCCCTACGCCGACCACTGCCGCATCCTCGAAAAGATGTTCCCCGGCTGGACCGCCGAGCAGCTCCTGTCCCCACACGAGGGCGACACCGACAGCCTCATCACCCCACCCCAACGAACCGCGGCCTCCACCCACCCCGTACCGCGCCCGGTCCAGATGCCCCAACAGGCCCGCCTGGCCGACGTCACCGCCGTCTACCCCAGCCGGACCGAGTTCCTGCACAACGTCACCCCACGCGACCTGTTCGAAGGTGCGAAGACCATCGACATCGCGGGCCTGTCCCTCAACGTCCTGTGCCAGCAGTACTCCGACAAAGCCCTACTCGACTCCATCGAGACCGGCACCACCATTAAGGCCCTCTTCCTCGACCCCAACGGCCACAACATCACCGCCCGCGAACACGAAGAGGGCCTACCCGAAGGCCACCTCTCCATGCTCACCCGCCTCAACATCGAAGCCCTACGCCGAGTGGGAGCCAAAATCCCACCCAACGCACACGGACAGCTCCACATCCGCGTCTACGACGAACCACTCCGCTACAACATCCTCATCACCGACCAAGCCAAGTGCGTAGTCCAGCCCTACCTACCCGACGCCCGAGGCGTCGAATCCCCTACCCTCGTGATCGAGAAGGACGACGCGACACCCGGCCTGTTCGCCACCTTCTCCCAGGTGTTCGACTCCATGTGGAACCGCGCAAAGGAGACTGCGTGAAGCGACCACTCGACCAGTTGGCCGACATCGCTTACAACGCCATTCAAATAGCCGCTCAGAAAATTACGCAGAGCAGGCCGGGCACTGTCATCGAGAAGTCGGATCGTGACACCTACACAGATATTGATCTAGACATCGAACGGGAGATTAAGTCATACCTCAGTCAAGTTACGCCCGAACTTGGCTTCGCTGGCGAGGAGCAAGGTCTCAGTGAAAACTTCAGAGAAGGAGACCCTTTCTGGGCGCTGGACCCAATCGACGGAACCTCGAACTTTGTGCACGGCGTTCCCTTGTCAGCTGCACAACTTGCCCTCATCGATGAAAGCGGCTCCGCCGTCGTCGCCGTAATTGCCCTGCCATACCAAGGTATGTACTACCAGGCAACAAAAGGGGAAGGATCCCACGTTAATGGGAGTAGGATCCACGTAAGCAGGACCCCGCTACTGCGCCAGGCCATCGTGTCCATGGGTGACTACGCAGTAGGCAAGCACTCCGAGGAGAGGAATCGAAAGCGGATCAAAATCACCGCCGGGCTCGCTAACAACGTCGAACGTATTCGCATGTTTGGATCTGCGGCTCACGACTTGGCATGGCTGGCAGAAGGGCGTATCGACGGCGTAGTAATCCTCTCAAACAATCTGATGGACATGGCCGCAGGCACTCTGATAGCGGCCGAGGCTGGTGCACTTCTCCTTGACACCAAGGGCGACTCGTACCATCCAAGGTCCAGCGACCTCGTAGCAGGCACGCCTAAAATCCTGGAAGAGCTTCTAGCAATCACGCGGGGCGCCGATTAACCGAATCGACCACAGGAGCACACCGCCAACACGTCAATAATGCAACCAGAGTACTGTCACCCACACCGAACCGGAAATTAGATGGCAGACAAAAGAAATTATACCGAAGCCACGAAAAGCGCCCTATTTGCACTGAGTACGAAGTGCTACTTCCCCGAGTGCCAGCAACCGACCGTCACATTCTTCGGGAAGTCCCCGAAGAAAAATGTGCAGATCGCACATATCCGAGCAATCTCGCCTAACGGCCCTCGCTACAACCCTCCCGGATATCCAAGTTTGACCGCGGAACAGAGAAACGAGTTCTCCAACCTCCTCTTATTGTGCGACTTTCATCATCCGATCGTCGACAAAAAAGAAAACGAGAAAATTTACTCAGTAAAGCTGCTCAATGAGTGGAAGCTCAAGATCGAGAAAGACATCCGCTCGAAGGTGGATGGCTTGGACAGCCTAACCGAACCTCGGCTCAATCGAATGCTAACGACAGCCGCCAAGCAAACGAAGAATGAGATCACTGATGCAATTAGGGAGCTATCTGAAGTCAGCTCGGGTGCCGCCAAGGTGCTAGCCAGTCTCTTCGAGAAAATCCAAGGCCACTATCTCGACCGAGAGTCAATCGATCGACTTGAGGCAGCTTCACATCGACTCTCTTACCTTGAGGAGGGATCGAGTAAGCTCTACTGGGCATCCAACACTCTTGGTGATCTTGAGGCTAGCTCAAGCAAGCTTTACTGGGTAGCCGAACAGCTTGGCAATCTCGAATCCAGCTCTAACAAGCTCCAATGGGCTGCCGACAATCTGGGGAATTTCGGCCAACATGTGAGTCGACTTGAGCAAGCCATCTCAGATTACGAGCGAGCCATACGCAATACACCCGAACCACCTGATATTTCTTACGCGGTCAACCAGGCGAGCAAATTACTGATCGCGCGAATTGACGAGAGGGTGTCTAACATCGACATCGGAGAACCTCCTGTTGTTGTAAACCATCCACAGAGATGGAAATATGCTCTATGGGGATTTCTCACCGGAGTCTTCGTCGTAACCGTAGCCGTGGTTACTGCCTACAACGCCGGGAGAATTTAATAATTAGACAGCATATGGTTGCCGAATATAGCTCTATGGGATCAAGGCGCGCCGCCTGCGGCAGCGCGCGGCAAGTACCGGCGCACGTTGGCACCGCCTCCCCGCATCACGGCACGCCGGGCTCCCGCTTCGCTCCGCCCGTCGGCCGTGCGCGGAGTCGGTGCACGTGGCCGGGAAGCGGCGCGCCAGCGCGGAGGCCGTGACCACAAGCAGCTCGGGAGCGGCACCGGTGGGGGACGATCGCGCGGTCACGCGGCTTGGTCGGGCTGGGCACGGCGATCGGCTGCCGCGACGGCTGCGCCGTCTTGCCATCGAGAAGGCCACTGGCGATGAGCACCAGGCCCAGGATGCACGACGGGCGCTGTCCCTGACGCGTCGTTCGCATCAAGGGCAGCGCCCGTGTGGTGATCAACTTTCAGGCCGTCACCAGGCCGTACGACGTCGGGCGGTCACGAGAACCACCGAGAAGTAACGAGAGAGTCTGCGCTGGTCAGAGACGACCCGAGTCCGAAGAGGACTGGTCGGCCAGAACAGCACTCAGAAGATCTCGTTCTGGTACGAGGCGAATCCGGTCATGGGGACACCTTGCTACACGAACAGGCGTTTCGGCAGGAGCCAGGTGAGGCGGTCCGAGCGCAGGACCGCCAGCGGGCCGACGACGGCCAGCAGGAGGACGTACCCGGCCACGAAGGGGGCGACGCGGGAGTCCAGGCCCGCGGCCACCGCCATCGCGGCGAGGACGAGGGAGAACTCGCCGCGCGTCAGCACGGTCAGGCCGATGTCCACGGCCTGCTGCCGGTCGAACGAGTGCAGCTTGGCGGCGTACAGGCCGGCGCCCAGGTTCAGCACGATCGTCACCGCGACGGCGGCCAGGATCGGCAGCACGACGGTGCCCACGGCGCGCGGGTCGATGCTCAGGCCGAAGATGAAGAAGAACAGCGCGCCGAACGCGTCCCGCAGCGGCAGGACGAGCTTGTGCACGCGGGGTGCGACGCCGGAGCCGCCGAGCACCGCTCCGACCATGAACGCGCCGATGGCGTCGGACACGCCGAGCTCGTGCGCGAGCGCCGCGCCCGTCACCGCCACGCCGACGAAGCACACGACCAGCAGCTCGTCGTCCGCCGAGCGGAACAGCCTGGTCACCACGGGACCGCCCCAGCGCGCGACCGCGGCCAGCACCAGCAGGAACGCGAACGCCTTGCCGAAGTCCACCAGCGCGGACACGCCGGACGTGCCGCTGAGCACGGGTTGCAGCACGGCCAGGTACAGGGCGAGGAACACGTCCTCGATCACGATGATGCCCATCACCAGCCGTGACTCGGGGTTGCGCAACCGCCGTGCCTCGACGAGCAGTTTCGTCACGATCGCGGACGACGAGATGCCGATGGCGCCGGCGACGACCAGCGCCTCGCGCGTGCCCCACCCCAGCGCGAAGCCGAACGCGAGCCCGCCGCCGATGTTGAGCACCAGGTACCCGGCGCCGGCCAGGGCGAGCCGCCGCCCGCCGGACACCAGGTCGTCCACGGAGAACTCGAGCCCGAGGTAGAACAGCAGGAACACCAGGCCGAGGCTGGACAGCACGCCCATCTCGCCGGGGTCGTCCACAAGCGACAGACCGGGTGTGTTCGGTCCGAACAGGATTCCGGCGACCATGAACAGCGGGATGGTGGGCAGTCCGATCCGGACTCCCGCCCGCGCGATGACGCCGGCGGCCAGGAACGCCCCGCCGACCGCGAGCAACGCGTGGCCTGTGTTCATCGGTCCTCCAACGCGATCGCCACGGGCGCCGCCGTCACCACGGTCGAGACCGTACCGGCGACCAGCCCGATCAGCAGCGCGGTGGAGAAGTCGGCCAGCGAGCCGTCACCGAGCACCAGCAGCGCGGCCAGCACGAACAGCACGCCGATGCCCGTGTTCACCGTCCGCGGCAGGGTTTGCAGCACCGCCGAACTCATCACATCGGGGAACGGCGCCTTGGTCCGCCTCAGCTCCCGCACCCGGTCGAACACCACCACCGAGTCGTTGACGGAGTACCCGATCACGGTGAGCAGCGCGGCGAGGAACACCGCGTCGGCCGTCTTGCCCAGCCACGCGAACGCGCCGACGAGCACGACCACGTCGGTGACCAGGGCGACCACGGTGGCCACGCCGAGCCGCCAGTCGAACCGCACGGCCAGGTAGACCAGTTGCGCCGCGACGGCGATGGCCAGCGCGATCAGCGCGTTGCGCCGCAGCTCGGAGCCGAGGCTGGGGCCGATCAGCTCGTTGCTGACCTGCTCCGCGCCACCGGTCGCGCGGTCGACGGCCTCACCCAGCCGCACGGCGGCGGCCGAGTCGATGGGACCGGTGCGCACCGAGAGGCCGTCGGAGCCCGACCTCACCACGACCGCGTCGCCGAACCCGGCGGACGCCAGCTCGGCCCGCACCCGGCCGGTGTCCGCGGAGGAGGCGGTGAACTCCAGCATCCGCCCGCCGGTGAACTCGACCCCCAGCTCCAAGCCGCGCACGACCAGGCCGCCGACGGCCGCCAGCACCACCAGGCCCGCGGCGAGCAGCCACCGCCGGGGCCGCCGGTACAGGGTGATCCCGCGTGAGGTGAGCCACGTGCGCACCCGTCCCAACGAGTGCAGGCCGCTCCACGTCGGCCGCCGTTCCAGCAACGGCATCACCAGTTGCAGCAGCACCCGGCTGAGCACGAGAGCGCTGAACAACGACGCCAGCACACCGATCGACAGCGTGACGCCGAAGCCCTTCACGGGCCCGGTGGCCAGCCAGAACAGCAGACCGGCGGCGAGCAGCGTGGTCACGTTCGAGTCCGCGACCGCGCTCAGCGCGCCGCGGAACCCCTGGTCCACCGACCGGGGCAAGCGCTTGCGGCGGGCGTACTCCTCCCGGGACCGCTCGAACACCAGCACGTTCGCGTCCACCGCCATGCCGATGGCCAGCACGAACCCGGCCAGCCCCGGCAAGGTGAACGTCGCCCCGATCGCCAGCATCGCCGCGTACGCCAGAGCCGCGTAACCGGCCAGCGCGACCACCGCGACGAGCCCGGCGAGCCGGTACGCGAACACCAGGAACAGCCCGGTCAGCGCGACGCCGATGATCGCCGCACGGGCGCTGGCCTCGATCGCCTCGGCGCCGAGCGTGGGCCCGACGGTCCGCTGCTCCACCACCTCGACCGGCACGGGCAGCGCGCCGGACCGGATCACCAGCGCCAGCTCCTCGGCCTCGGCCTGGCTGAACTGCCCGGTGATCGACGTGCTGCCGCCGATCATGCCGGTGCCGCACACGACCGACGGGTCGACCTGCGGCGCGGACACGACCTCGCCGTCCAGCACGAACGCCACCCGCCGCTTCGGGTCACCCGGCGGCGAGCACGCGGCCTCGGCGGTCACCCGCTGCCACGCCTGCGGGGCGTCACCCTGGAAGTCGACGCCGACCAGGTAGCCGACGCCCTGGGAGTTGGGCGTGGCGCGGGCGTCCTCGATGCCCTCGCCGGTCATCACGACCTCGCCGAGGCTGACCGCGTCACCCGCCAGCGTCGGCACGTCGCCGAGCCCGGTCACCGGCTGCACGCGCAGCTGGGCGGTGCGACCGAGCACCTCGATGGCCTCGGTCGGGTCCTGCACGCCGGGCAGTTCGACCACGATGCGGTGATCACCGGACCGGGCCAGCACGGGTTCGGCCACGCCGAGCTCGTCGACCCGGCGGCGCAGCACCTCCATCGCCCGGTCGGTGGCGTCGGAGGTGGCTTCGGACGGGGTTTCGAGCACGATCTGGGTGCCGCCGCGCAGGTCGAGACCGAGGCGCGGTTGGACGGTGAGCAGGGTGAACGCGGACGCGACGAGCACGCCGAGGGCAAGCAGCCCGCGGACGACGAGAGCTCGCCGCGCACTGGGGCGCGGCATGGCGAAGGAACCTCCGGGTGAGGTGAACGGGGTGGGTTCAGCTACCGGAGGTCGCGGGTGGCGCGCGTTCGCCGAGCGGGGTCTGGCCGTTGCGCTCGACGACGTGGTGGGTCGGGTCGATCACGTTCACCCGCACGGGTGGGGCGGGTGTGACGTGCACGGGCGGCTGGACGCCGTCCAGCGGCTGACCCACGTGCACCTGCACGGGGTGGGAGACGTTCGTGCCCCGCGTGGCCGTGCCGGGCAGGTGGGCGGCGTCCACGGTGGACGAGACGGCGACCACGTCGACGGGCGTGCCGGGGCCGGGTCCGGACACGACGAAACCCGCGATCAACGCCAGGATCGCGAGCAGTGCGCGTCGGGTCATCGGCCTCCTTCCCGACGTCCAGGTTAGCGACCGCCGGCCAGGACGACGACGGCTCCGCCGATCAGGGCGCACAGCCAGGCGATGACGAGCGGCTGCATCGTCGTCGCGCCGAGCAGGAGCGCGACCGTCCAACCGGCCAGGACGGCCGCGGACAGCGCGAACATCGTCGCGGTGAAGGCGACCTTGGGCCGGTGCCGCGGCAGCCGGAGCAGCGCCCGCCGCACCCCGCGCCGCGCCTTGAGCAGCACCAGCCCGACGACCGCGCCGCAGGCGACGACCAGCAGGCCGGAGAACCAGCCGAGGAGCGGCGTGGGCCGCGGCATGCCCGCGAGCAGCAGCACCAGCCCGCCCGCGACGAGCAGGGCGGCCAGCCGCGACAAGGCGGGCCAGACCAGCGCGTGCGCGGCCTGGAGGGCTTCGCCGGACGGCGGCGGGATGGGCGCGCCGCCGCGCTTGCGCCGCACGGTGTCGAGGTTGGCGCGCACGTCGTCGGCTTCGGGGTCCAGGCGCAACGCGGTGCGGTAGGCGCGTTCGGCGGTGCCCCAGTCGCGCACGCGCAGGGCGGCGTCGCCGAGCACCTGGAACGCGCGGGCCTGGCCGGGCGCGAGGTGCGCGGCCTGCCGGGCGACCTCGACGGCTTCCGGCCGTCCGTCGGGGCTGTTCGCGAGCACTTCGGCCAGCACCACCTGGCAGCGCCAGTCGCCGGCCTTGCGGCGCACGCACTCCCGGGCCGCGACGACCGCCTCGGCGTGCCGGCCCAGTTCGCTCAACGCCAGCGCGGTCAGCCGCTGCGCCCACGCCGGGTCGCCGTCGAGCACCAGGGCGCGCTTGGCCGCGTTCAGGGCCGGGTCGGGTTCGCCCGCGTCGAGGTGGGCGGCGGCCAGTCGGCACCACGCCTCACCGTGCAGGGGGTTCACCACGAGCGCCGGCTGGAGCAGTTCGATCGCCTTGCGCGGCAACCCGCGTGCGGTCAGCTCGGCGGCGCGCACCACGACCGCGGCGATCGGCTCCGACATGGCCCACATCGTGGCAGGCCCATCGGGCTTGCACTATCGGGTGACGGGCCGCCCCCTCGACGACGGCCCGTCACCCGCCTCCCCCTCAGGTGACGGCCAGCTCGCGCACCAAGCGGTGCGCGTCCTCCCGCGAAGCGGCCGCCAACTCCTTGAACTGCGCCAGGTGCGGCACGACGCCGGCCAGCGTCAGCTCGGCGTGCACGAACTCCGGCGCCACGCCGAGCATGCCGAACACCGCCCGCAGGTAGGGCTCCTGGAAGTCGAACGAGTGCCGGGGCGTGCCGGGCGCGTAGGAACCGCCCCGCGCGGTCACGACGACCACCCGCGTGCCGGTCAGCACGCCTTCCCCGGTCTCCTGGTCGGCGAACAGCTCGGGCACCAGGATCCAGTCGAGCCACGCCTTGAGGCTCGACGGCACGCCGTAGTTGTACATCGGCACGCCGAGCAGGACGGTGTCCGCCGCCTTCACCTCGGCGACGAGCTGCCGCTCCAGCGGCCGGTCGCCGTCGGCCTCGCGCGTGGCCAGCGCCGCCGCGTCGACGTGCGGCAGCGGTTCCACGGCCAGGTCGCGGTAGGTGTACCGGCCGTCCGGGCGCGCCGCCCGCCACGCCTGCGCATAGGCCCCGCTGACCTCGCGCGACACCGAGCCGTCTGTCCGCAGGCTGGTGTCGATGTGCAACAAGTGCGCCATGGTCCCCCCTAGAAGTTCTTGACTCGGAACATATGGGTAGAGGAGTTACGAGTCAAGATGTTCCGAGCCGGGAATATCTCACACGGCAGGTATGCTCGACGGCATGGACCTCGCCCCTGACCTCGGCTGCACCAGCCGCGCGGGCCTGAACTGGCTGCTGCACCGCGCGGCGCAGAAGCTGGGCGCGGTCGCGCAGGAAGCGGCGGTGCGGCACGGCATCACCACGCGCGGGCAGATCGTGCTGACCGCGCTGGTCAGCGAGGAGTTCCAGCGCACCCAGCTCGCGCTCGGCCACGCGCTGGGCGTGGACAAGACCACCCTGACCGCGGAGCTGGACCGGCTCGAACGCGCGGGACTGATCATGCGCAAGCCCGACCCGAACGACCGGCGCGTGCGCGTGCCCGTGATCACCGAGCAGGGCCGGACCGTCCAGCGCGAGGTGGAGAAGCTGCACACCGCGGTGGAGCGGGAGTTCACCGCCGGGCTCGGGCCGGAAGAGGCGCACACGCTGCGCGTGCTGCTGGAGCGCCTGATCGCGTCGGGCAACGGACCCGACCACGGCTCCTGCATGTGACGCCTAGCGCAGCTGCTCCGGCGTCACCTCGGCCCGCGCGTCGACCAGCAGCTGCAACGCCTCGCCGTCGTCCCACTGGTTGACGTTCATCGCGGCCTGCACCCGCCCGTCGCGCAGCCAGAACGCGGTGAACTCGCGCGCGTCCACGTCGCCGCGCACCACCAGCTCGTCGTGCTCGGCGTCGGCGAGCCCCCGGTACTCCATGCCGAGGTCGTACTGGTCGGTGAAGAAGTACGGCGAGGCTTCGTACGGCTCGTCCGAGCCCAGGACCGGGCCGGCCACGTGCTCGCCCTGGCCCTTGGCGTTCGCCCAGTGCTCGACCCGGACCCGCCGGCCGTAGCGGGGGTGGTCGTGCGCGGCGACGTCGCCGACGGCGAAGACGTCCGGCGCGGACGTGCGCAGCGTGCCGTCCACCGCCACCCCGCCTTCGACCAGGGCCAACCCTGCGTCGCGCGCCAGGTCCAGGTTCGGCGCGGCGCCGACCGCGACCACCACGACGTCACCGGTCAGCGAGCCGCCGTCGGCGAGCCGGACGCCGTGCTCGGTGAAGCCGTCCACGCCGGCGCCGAGCCGCCACGTCACGCCGTGCTCGGCGTGCAGGTCGCGGAACACCTCCCCCATGCGCGGCCCGAGCACGCGGCGCAGCGGCAGGTCCACCGGGTCGACCACGGTCACCGACGCGCCGTGCCGGCGGGCCGCGGCGGCGACCTCGCAGCCGATCCACCCCGCGCCGACGATGACGACCTCGGCCCCTTCGGTCAGCTCGGCCCGCAACGCCAGCGAGTCCTCCACCGTGCGCAGCGTCCGCAGACCTGGGAGCTCTCCGCCCGGCACCGGCAGCCGACGCGGTGTCGAGCCGGTCGCGAGGATCAGCCGATCGTACGAGTGGGACACCCCGCCGGCGTCCTCGACGGCCCGTCCGGCGACGTCCACGCGGACGACCTCGACGCCCAACCGCAGCTCGACCTGGTGGGCCTCGTAGAAGTCGGGCTCGTGCACGCGGTTCGGCTCGTCGGCCTCACCCAGCAGGAGCTGCTTCGACAGCGCCGGCAGCTCGTAGGGCCGGTGGCGCTCGCGGCCGAACACGACGAGGTCGCCGGTGTAACCCCGGGCGCGCAACGCACCTGCCGCCGCGGCACCGGCCAGGCCCGACCCGATTATCACGATCCGTTGCGGTTCAGCCATTTTCTCACCCCTTCAGGTGACTGCGAGGACAGCCTCATGCGACGCTAGCGACAGCTCGGCACGGTCGCCCGGCGGAAAGTCCCGTCATGGCACCAACTCTCGTGCGTCCCCTCCCCGAGAACGCCCGGATCGGTCCGAGCACCCCGTGTCGACACAGCTGGAGGTTGGGTGCCGTGAGCACAGGCAAGGAGTGGCAGGTCTCCTGCCGCGACATCGCGTCACGTCGCCGTGACATGACCGTCTTCGTCAGCCAGGGCCACGTCGTGGTGACCGTGCCGCCGGGCGAGGCGGCCGTGCTGACGCCGTTGGAGGTGGGCCGGCTGCGCGCGGCCCTGCGCGACGCGGTGGTGAACGCCTCCGGCACGCCGGAAAGCTGATCACCAGCGTTCCGATTTCACCCCCGCCTCTTCCTACTCGCGGGTAGGTAATGTCAGTATCGGGGGCGTGGGTACCTACTTCGTCACCGGCGCGACGGGTTTCATCGGCAGGCGCCTGGTCGCCGAGCTGCTGCGGCGACCGGACTGCGAACGGGTGTTCGCGCTGGTCAGGCCACACTCGGCAGACAAGCTGGACCGGCACGACAAGCTGACGCCGGTGCTGGGCGACCTGGGTTCGCCGATCGACGCCGACCGGGTCGACCACGTCGTGCACCTGGCCGCCGTCTACGACTTCACCGCGTCCGCGGACGCGCACCACGCCGTCAACGTCGAGGGCACCAGGAGGGTCGTCGAGTACGCCGAGCGCACCGGCTCGGGCCTGCTGCACCACGTGTCGTCCATCGCGGTCGCGGGCGATCACCGCGGCCCGTTCACCGAGGACGACTTCGACCTCGGCCAGCACCTCGGCTCGCCGTACCACGCGACCAAGCACGCGGCAGAGGCGGTCGTGCGCGGGCAGGACGGCGTCCCCTGGCGGATCTACCGGCCGGGCGCGGTGGTCGGCGACTCGCGCACCGGCGAGATCGACAAGGCCGACGGCCCGTACCACTTCTTCCCCGCGCTGGCCGCGCTCGCCCGCCTGCCGCGCCGGCTGCCGCTGGTCGCGCCGCACTTCGGGGCCGCGAACCTGGTCCCGGTCGACTACGTGGTGGCCGCGCTGGACCGGCTGATCCACGCCGACGTGCCGGCCGCCAGCACGTTCCACCTCACCGCCCGCCGCTCGCAGCGGATGGACGAGGTCTACAACGCGCTGGCCGACGCCGCCGGCGCGCCGAAGGTCCGGTTCAGCGTGCCGCTGCCGCTGCCCGCCGCGCCCACCGGCGCGATCGTCACCGGCGTGCTCACCGAGCTGGGCATCCCGCCGCGGCTCGTGCCCCACCTGGCGCTGCACGCCGAGTTCGACTCGACCGCCACCCGCGCGGTCACCGGCCTCGAACCGCCCGACTTCACGACCTACGCCCGCACGCTGTGGCGGTACTGGGCCGACCACCTCGACCCGCTGCGCGCCGCCCGCGGGCACGGCCTGGCCGGGCGGACCGTGCTCATCACCGGCGCGTCGTCGGGCACCGGCGCGGCCACCGCGCTCGCCGTGGCGCGCAAGGGCGCCGTGCCGCTGCTGGTCGCCCGGCGCGCCGACGAGCTGGAGGAGGTCGCCGAGCGGATCCGCGCGGAGGGCGGCACGGCGCACACCTACCCGTGCGACCTGACCGACGCGGAGGCGGTGGGCGCGCTGCTCAAGCAGGTGCTGGCCGACCACGACGGCGTCGACGCGCTGGTCAACAACGCGGGCCGGTCGATCCGGCGCAGCGTGCACCTGAGCGTGGACCGGCTGCACGACTACGAGCGCGCGATGGCGCTGAACTACTTCGCACCGCTGCGACTGGTCCTCGGCCTGCTGCCGCACATGCGGGAACGGCGGTTCGGCCACATCGTGAACATCTCGAGCATGGGAGTGCAGATCAACACACCCCGGTTCTCCGCCTACCTCGCCTCGAAGAGCGCGCTCGACGCGTTCAGCCGCGTGGCCGCCAGTGAGACCGTCGCCGACGGCGTCACGTTCACCTCGGTGCGGATGCCGCTGGTGCGCACGCCGATGATCGGCCCGACGAAGGTCTACGACGCGTTCCCGGCGGCCACGCCCGAACGCGCGGCGCAGTGGGTGGTCCGCGCGCTGGAACGCCGTCCGGAAGAGGTCAACCTCCCGGCCGGGGTGCTGGCCGAGCTGGCCCGCAAGGCCGCGCCGAAAACCGTGCGGTCGTTGCTGCACCTGGTCTACCGGGCCATGCCGGAGCAGGGCGCGCCGCGCACGTCACCGCTCGCCTCCGTCGCCGCGGGCGCCACCCGCCTGGCCCTGCGGGCGACGCGGTGAACCGGGTCGTGGGAGCGCTGCGCGCGCTGGCGACGCTGGTGCGCGCCGGTGTCGTGCGGCCGATGGGCCCCGGTCGGCTGCTCGGCGTCGTGGACGCCTTCCTCCGGTGGGACATCACGGTCGCGTTCGGCTTCGCCACCGGCGCGGCGCGCCACCCCGACCGGCCGGCGATCATCGACGACGCGGGCACGCTCACCTACGCCGAGGTGGACGAGCGCACCACCCGGCTCGCGCACGGCCTGCACGACCTGGGCGTGCGCGCGGGCTCGAAGGTCGCCGTGCTGTGCCGCAACCACCGCGGCTTCGTGGAGACCGTGGCCGCGTGCGTGAAGCTGGGCGCGCACGCCGTGCTGCTCAACACCGGGTTGAGCGCGGCGCAGATCGCCGTGGTGCTGCGGGAGCAGGACGTGTCCGTCGTCGTCGCCGACACCGAGTTCCGCGACCTGCTGACCAACGCGCCGCGCAAGGTGCGTCGCGTGATCGCCTGGGTGGACGGCGCCACGAAGAGCAAGACGCTGGAGCAGCTGATCGCGGGCTCCCCCGCCACCCCGCTGCCCCGGCGGCCGCCGCGCGGCCGGATGATCGTGCTGACGTCGGGCACCACCGGCGCCCCCAAGGGCGCCAAGCGACCGGAACCGGCGAGCCTCACGCCCGCCGCCGCGCTGCTGTCCCGCATCCCGCTCAAGGCGGGCGACCGGTTCTCCGTGCCCGCGCCGCTGTTCCACACGTGGGGCCTGGCCGCGTTCCAGATCGGGCTGGTGCTGGGCGCGACGTTCGTGCTGCGCCGCAAGTTCGACCCGGCGCACGTGCTCGCCGACGCCCGCCGGCACGGCAGCGACGCGTTGTTCGTGGTCCCCGTGATGCTGCAACGCGTGCTGGAGCTGACCGGGCGGCCCCACCTGCCGAAGCTGCGGGTGATCGCGTCCAGCGGGTCGGCGCTGCCACCACCGGTGGCGCGGCGGTGCCTGGCCGACTTCGGCCCGGTGCTCTACAACCTCTACGGCTCCACCGAGGTGTCGTGGGTGAGCATCGCCCGGCCCGACGAACTGGCCCGGCACCCGGACACCGCGGGCAGGCCGCCGCACGGCACCCGGCTGGAGATCCTGGACGACGACGGCAACCGGGTGCCCGCGGGCACGACCGGCCGGATCTTCGTGGCCAACGAGATGCTGTTCGACGGCTACACCAACGGCAGCAACAAAGAGGTCCGCGACGGCCTGATGTCCACCGGCGACGTCGGTTATCGCGACCAGGACGGCCTGCTGTTCGTCGCCGGCCGGGACGACGAGATGATCATCTCCGGCGGCGAGAACGTGTACCCGCGCGAGGTCGAGGACCTGCTGGCGGGCCTGGCCGGGGTGCGCGAGGTGGCCGTGGTCGGCGTGCCGGACGAGAAGTTCGGCCAACGGCTCGCCGCGTACGTCGTGTGCGAGGAGCCGGGCGCGCTGGACGAGGACGCGGTGCGCGAGCACGTGCGCGGCAACCTGGCCAAGTTCTCCGTGCCGCGGGAGGTGGTCTTCCTCGACTCCCTGCCGCGCAACGCCACCGGGAAGGTGCTCAAGCGCGAGCTGGGGTGAGTACCCTCGGCGCGGGGGCAACGATGACGATTCCCGTCCAGCGAGCGGCCGACCCGCGCGAGGCCGCGGTGTCCAACCTGCGCGAGGCCCGGTTGGCGTTGGACGAGGGACGCCCGGGCGACGCGCTGGAGTCCGCCGAGAAGGCCGTGGCCGCCTTCTCCTGGCTGGACGACGCCGAGGGCGTGGCGCACAGCGTGCTGGCCCAGTCGGTGGCGCTGGGCAAGCGCGGGCTGCTGCCGGGCGCGCTGGACACCATCGACCGGGTGCAGGCGATCGCGACGGCCAACCGGCACGTCGGCTTGCAGGCGTGGTGCAGCTTCTCGCAGGCCGTGGTGGAGCTGCGGCTGGACTCGCGGGAGCGGTCGCTGCACTCGCTGGCCCGCGCGCTGGGCCTGGCCGAGCTGACCAAGGACGTCGAGCTGATCGGCTCGATCCTGTACGAGCAGGCCAACGTGCTGCGCACGCAGTACCACGAGCACTGCATGGTGCGCTCGCCCGCGAGCCGGTGCAGCCCCGACGGCGAGCCGTGCACGCGCAAGCTGCGCCGCGCGGAGGCGCTGTGCGCGCAGGTCCGCGACCGGTGGAAGCACCTGGACCAGCCGTTGCGGATGGCCCGGCTGAACCTGCTGCTCACGCACGTGCGGCTGGACCTGGGCGAGGTGGACCGGGCGCTGCGCTCGTGCCAGCGGGCCGACCGGCTGCTGGCCGGGCAGGACCGGCCCGTGCTGCGGGCCGAGCTGCTGATGGCGCGGGCCCGGATCAGCGGCGCCCGCGGCCGGTGCGACGACCAGGTGCGGCAGCTCACCCGGGCGGCGGAGCTGGCGATGGGCGTGCTGGCCCGTGAGGTCGCGGTCCGGGCGCACGGCGCGCTGAGCGTGGCCTACGAGCGGGTCGGGAAGCTGGAACCGGCGTTGCGACACGCCCGGTCTCAATTGGAGCAGTACCGGTTGTGGGAGCTCCAGGAAGGCCGGGACCTGCTGCGGATGCGGGAGCACGACCTGTCCGCCCGGCTGGTCGACCAGTTGGCCGAGCGCACGTTCGGGCTGCGCCGCGACGGCCGGTCCGCGCCGGACCCGCTGCGCAGCTCGGCCACCGCGGAACAGGACAACCGGCGCATCGCGCGGGCGCTGCGGGCCGGGCTGACCCGGCGCGGCATCGAGGTGCTGCGGCGCGTCGCCGCAGGTGAGAGCACCGCAGCCATCGCGGCCGAGCTGTCGTTGTCGCCGAAGACCGTGCAGAACCACCTCCAGCGCATCTACCGGACCATCGACGTGCGCGACCGGGCGGGCGCGGCGGTGTGGTGGGTCGACCTGGACGACGAGACGCGCCCACGCGCGGTGGTCGACTGAGTCACTTCCGCCTTTCCGGCTCGTTACCGGTGGTGGTGGGATGTCCCCGACGATCGGGGCGACCGCTCCGGGGGTATTGCCCAGCGGGCAGAGGCAGAAGTGGGTGATGACCGTGACGACACCTGTGTGCCATGCTCCGCTTGGACGCTTCCGGGCGTCACCCGCGGATCTGGTCCGGCTCCCCCCTGCCGACAAAGCCGCTACGATCGAACGGAGTTCGACGATGGTTGTGCACTCCCTGCACAAGATCATGGCTGCGCTCGCCGTCTGCGCCGGTCTCGCGGTCGTCGTCGGTGTGCCCACCGCGGTGGCCGTGCTGGGCGAGAGCGCCGCCGACGCCCGGGTCTTCCAGGCGCCGTACTCACCCCAACCCTGACCGGTCGGTGACCCGGCCGGGTTCGCGCGCACGCGGGCTCGGCCTTGAGGCACAGTGGACGGCGTGAGCAGCGAAGTGTTGCGCCTGCGTGCGCCGCGGCACCGGGTGAGCCGCAAGTCGATCACCCTCTGGACCCTGCACGCCCTGATCGGCTGGGCGGTGCTGCTGGTGCCGCAAGTGGTCGTGCTGGTCTTCACCTCGACGCCGTGGCAGGTCACCGCCGCCATCGCGACCCTCGTGCTGGGCACGGCGCACACCCTGGTCATGCCGCGCTGGCGCTACCGGGTGCACCGCTGGGAGGCCACCCCGGACGCGGTCTACACGCTGGCGGGCTGGCTGAACCAGGAGTGGCGGATCGCGCCGGTCTCGCGCATCCAGACCGTGGACACCAAGCGCGGCCCGCTGCAACAGCTGCTCGGCCTGTCCACGGTCACCGTCACCACCGCCTCGGCCGCCGGGCCCGTGCTCATCGAGGGGCTGGAGCACGGCGACGCGGTGCGGCTGGCCGACGAGCTGACCACCACCACCCAGGCCACGCCGGGTGATGCCACGTGACCACCGAGCTGCCCGCCGCGCCGGAGTACGCCGAGCCGGTCGTGGACTGGCACCGGCTGGACGTGCGCATGCTCGTCGTCCGGCCGCTGAACGAGCTGCTGGGCCTGGTGCCGGTGTTCGTCGGCCTGCTCGTGCTGGGCAAGGGCGAGACGTGGCGCATCCTGGCCAGCGTCGGCGTGATCGTCGCGATCGTGCTGTTCGGCCTGCTGCGCTGGATCACCACCCGGTACCGGATCACCTCCGAGCAGGTCGAGATGCACACCGGGCTGCTGGTGCGCAAGCGCCTGGCCGTGCCGCGCGACCGCATCCGCACCGTCGACCTGACCGCGAAGCTCGGGCACCGGCTGTTCGGGCTGTCCGCGATCCGGGTCGGCACGGGGCAGCGCGACCAGCCCGGCGAGGACGGCCTGACGCTGGACGCGGTGTCGTCGGCCGAGGCGGAACGGCTGCGCGTGCTGCTGCTCACCATCGCCAAGGCCCCCGCCGCGCCGGCCGAGCAGGCCGAGGAGCGGCCGAGCGCGGAGCTGTCCAAGTGGGACAACCAGTGGCTGCGGTACGCGCCGCTGACGTTGTCCGGCCTGGTGGCCGCCGGCGCGTTGTTCGGGTTCGTGGTGAACTTCGCGCGGGAGCTCGACATCGAGGTGCTGGAGCCGATGACCGAGGCCGCGCACTGGGTCGCCGGGCAGCCGCTCGGGCTGACCATCGCGGTGTTCGCCGGTGTCGTGCTGCTGGTCGCCACGCTCGGCTCGGTGCTGGTGTACGTGGTGCAGTTCCACGGTTACCGGCTCACGCGCGAGCCGGACGACACGGTCCGGGTGCGCCGCGGCCTGCTCACCACCCGCTCGGTTTCCGTTGCCGAGCAACGACTTCGCGGCGTCGAGCTGGTCGAGCCGCTGCTGCTGCGCGCCGGGCGGGGCGCGCACGCCAAGACCGTGACGACCGGTCTGGGGCGCAAGGGCGAGAGCAACCTGCTGCTGCCGCCCGCTCCGGTCGCCGAGGCGCACCGGGTGTCGGCGGAAGTGCTGCGCACCGGCGAACCGCCGACGCGAACGCCGTTGCAGCGGCACCCGATGGCCGCCCTGCGCCGCCGGATGGTGCGCGCCGTCGTGCCGCTGCTCGTGCTCGCGGCGGTGCTGGCCTGGCCGGCGCCGAGCTGGACGTGGCAGGTCGTGCTGGTGCTGGTGCCGTTCTCGGCGGCCCTGGGCTGGGACCGGTACCGCTCGCTCGGCCACGCGCTGACCGACCGGTACCTGCTCGCCCGCGCGGGCTCGGCGGTGCGGGAAACCGTGGCGCTGCAACGCACCGGCATCATCGGCTGGCGCGTGTCCCGCTCGTTCTTCCAGCGCCGCGCGGGCCTGGTCACCATCACCGCCACCACCGCGGCGGGCGACGGCGCGTACCACGTGGTCGACGTGGCCGAGGCCGACGGCCTGGCGCTGGCCGCCGAGGCGGTGCCGGACCTGCTGCGGCCGTTCCTGGAGCTAGCCGACTGAGCGGAACGTGGTGCGGTAGGCGCTGGGCGACACGCCGAGCGTCGCGCTCATCTGCTGCCGCAGCGCCGCGCCCGTGCCGAAGCCCGCGTGCCGGGCCACCTGGTCGACGGCCAGGTCCGTGGTCTCCAGCAGGTGTCGCGCCCGTTCGACGCGCTGCTGCGTGATCCACTTCCCGGGGCTCACGCCGACCTCCTCGCGGAACCGGCGGGTGAACGTGCGGACGCTCATCCGGGCGTGCGCGGCCAGCGCGCGCAGGTCCAGCGGCTCGCTCAGGTGCTCCAGCGCCCACGCGCGGGCCGGCTCGGTGGACGTGTCGGCGTGGTCCGGGATCGGCCGCACGATGAACTGCGACTGACCGCCCGGCCGCCACGCCGGCACCACGCAGCGGCGCGCGGCCATGTTCGCCGCCTCGCTGCCGTGGTCCTGCCGCACGAGGTGCAGGCACAGGTCGACGCCCGCGGCCACGCCCGCCGAGGTGAGCACGTCGCCGCCGTCCACGAACAGCACGTCCGGGTCCAGGTCGACGGCCGGGAACAGGCGGCGGAAGTTGTCCGCGTGCGCCCAGTGCGTGGTGGCCACGCGGCCGTCCAGCAGACCGGCCGCGGCCAGCACGAACGCGCCCGTGCAGATCGACAGGACCCGCGCGCCCCGGCTCGCCGCCGCCCGGAGCGCCGCGCGCACCGGCTCGTCCAGCGTGCCGTCCTCCAGCACCCGGGCGCCGTGGCTCACCCCCACCGCGATGACCGTGTCGGCCTCGGCGAGCAGCTCCAGCCCGTGGTCGGGGGTGATGGTGAACCCGGCCGAGCTGCGCACCGGTCGGGCGCCGGGCGTGCACACCCGCACCCGGTAGTACCGCCGCCCGTGCCCGTCGCGGGCGGAGTGGAAGACCTGGGTCGGCGTGCCGAGGTCGAACGACACCACCTCGTCCAGCGCGAGCACGGCGACCAGGTGACGGCGATCCATGGCCGGATTCTTGCACATGATGGCCATCGAGCCACTTCCTGATCGGGACCGGATCGGTGACGCTTGATCGCGTGATTCGCAGCAGGCAGAACTGGGCATGGGTGGTCGCGGGCGTGGGTTTCATCGCGCTGGTCGGGGCCGCGGCGTTCCGGGCCACCCCGGGCGCGTTGATCGAACCGCTGCAACGCGAGTTCGGCTGGTCCACCGCCACGGTCGGCTTCGCCGTGTCGGTCAACCTGATGTTGTTCGGCCTGACCGCGCCGTTCGCCGCCGCCCTGATGGAGCGGCTGGGCGTGCGCAAGGTCGTGGCCTCGGCGTTGACGCTGGTCGCGGTGGGCAGCGGGCTGACCGTGTTCATGACCGCGGCCTGGCAGCTGGTGCTGTTCTGGGGCGTGCTGGTCGGCCTGGGCACCGGCTCGATGGCGCTGGCGTTCGTGGCGACGATCACCGGCCGCTGGTTCGTCAAGCACCGCGGCCTGGTCACCGGCATCCTCAGCGCGGGCGGCGCCACCGGCCAGCTCGTGTTCCTGCCGGTGGTGGCGGCGCTGTCGGAGTCGTCGGGGTGGCGGACCGCGTCCCTCGTGGTGTCGGTGGCGGCCCTCGCGGTGGTGCCGCTGGTGCTGCTGTTCCTGCGCGACCACCCCGCCGACCTGGGCGTCCCGCCGTACGGCGGTGACGAGGTCGTGCCCGTGCCGCCGTCGACGGGCGGCGCGGCCCGCCGGGCCGTCGGCGCGCTGACCACCGCCGCGCGCACCGGACCGTTCTGGTTCCTGGCGGCGGGCTTCGCGATCTGCGGCGCGACCACGAACGGCCTGGTCGGCACCCACTTCATCCCCGCCGCGCACGACCACGGCATGCCCACCACCACCGCCGCCGGGCTGCTCGCCCTGGTCGGGATCTTCGACATCGTCGGCACGGTCCTGTCGGGCTGGCTCACCGACCGCGTCGACTCGCGGATCCTGCTCGCCGTGTACTACGCCCTGCGCGGTGGGTCGCTGCTGGTCCTGCCGCAGCTGTTCCACGACTCGGTGCACCCGTCGATGCTCGTGTTCATCATCTTCTACGGCCTGGACTGGGTCGCCACCGTCCCGCCGACGGTCGCCCTGTGCCGCCAGGTGTTCGGCCTGTCGGCCCCGGTCGTGTTCGGCTGGGTCTTCGCCTCGCACCAGATCGGCGCGGCCGTCGCCGCCACGGCCGCCGGTCTCACCCGCGACCACTTCGGCAACTACGCGCCGGCCTGGTACGTCGCCGGGCTGCTCAGCATCGGCGCGGCCTTCCTGTCCATGAAGGTCAAGCGCTCACCGGCGCTTGCGGGAGGTCCCGAAGAGACCTCGGGTGATCTCACGGCCCAGCGCACTGGCGGCTGAGCGCAGGAACGACTTCACCGCCGAGTTGCCGAGCACCTGGGCCACGACACCGGGCTCCTCGCGCTCGGCCCGGCGTTCCGGCTCCCGGGGTTCGGGCTCCCGGGGTGACGCCTCCTCCGGCGCGGGAGGGGGCGCCACCTTGGCCGTCAACTTCTCGTAGGCCGACTCGCGGTCCACCGTCTCCGCGTACTTGCCGTGCAGCTCGGACGCCCCCGCGGCCTGCTTGATCGCGTCCACCCCGATCGTGTCCATCAAGGACCGCGGCGCGCGCAACCTCGTCCACGCGACCGGTGTCGGCGCGCCCTTCTCGCTCAGCACCGTCACGACCGCCTCGCCGATGCCCAACGACGTCAACGCCTCGTCCAGCTCGTAGTGCGGCGTGGTCGGGTACGTCTTCACCGCCTTCGCCAACGCCGCCTGGTCCTCCGGCGTGAACGCCCGCAGCGCGTGCTGCACCCGTGCGCCCAACTGCGACAGCACCGCGTTCGGCACGTCGGTCGGCAGCTGCGTGCAGAAGAACACGCCGACGCCCTTGGACCGGATCAGCTTCACCGTCTGCGTGATCCGCTCCAGGAACGCCTTGGACGCGTCGGCGAACAGCAGGTGCGCCTCGTCGAAGAAGAACACCAGCTTCGGCTGGTCCAGGTCACCCTCCTCGGGCAGCACCTCGAACAGCTCGGCCAGCAACCACATCAGGAACGTCGAGAACAGCGCGGGCCTGGCCTGCAACTCGGCCAGCTCCAGCAACGTCACCACGCCGCGTCCCCCGACGGTGCGCATCAGGTCGCGCGGGTCCAGCTCCGGCTCGCCGAAGAACGTGTCGCCGCCCTGCGCCTCCAGGTTCACCAGCGACCGCAGGATCACCCCCGCCGTCGCCGACGACACCCCGCCCAGGCCCTTCAGGTCCGCCTTGCCCTCGTCGGACGTGAGGTGCCCGATCACCGACCGCAGGTCCTTGATGTCCAGCAGCGGCAGGCCGCGCGAGTCGGCCCAGTGGAAGATCAACCCGAGGGTGGACTCCTGCGTGTCGTTGAGCCCGAGCACCTTCGCCAGCAGGATCGGCCCGAAGCTGGTCACGGTCGCCCGCACCGGCACCGCCGCGCCGCCCGTGCCCAGGGACAGGAACTGCACCGGGCACGCCGCCGGCTGCCAGTCGTCACCCGTCTCGGCGGCACGCGCGGTGATCCGCTCGCCGGGCTCGCCCGGCCGGGACAGACCCGACAGGTCGCCCTTCACGTCCGCCATCACCACCGGCACGCCCGCCGCCGACAGCTGCTCCGCCATCAGCTGCAACGTCTTCGTCTTGCCCGTGCCGGTGGCGCCCGCCACCAGGCCGTGCCGGTTCATCGTGGCCAGCGGGAGCCGCACGTGCGCGGTCGGCTCCACCTCGCCGCCCACGAGCACTGCGCCGAGTTCGATGGCCGCGCCCTCGGAGGCGTAACCGGCAGCGATGTCGTTCTGGGCCGTCATCGCCCTGAGCGTAATGAGATTGGAAGGGGCCGCCACCCGAAGCGACGCGGGGCCGGCCGGACCGGGCGACTAGGCTCGCGCGGGTGATGGATCGCTTGGTGTGGATCGACTGCGAGATGACAGGTCTCGACCTGGACAAGGACGCCTTGATCGAGATCGCGGCGCTGGTGACCGACGCGGAGCTGAACGTGCTCGGCGAGGGGGTCGACGTGGTGATCCACGCCGACGACACCGCGCTCGACTCGATGCCCGACGTCGTCATGCAGATGCACGCCAAGTCCGGGCTCACCGAGGAGGTCCGGCGGTCCACCGTGACGCTGGCCGACGCCGAGGCCCAGGTGCTGGCCTACATCAAGGAGTGGGTGCCGGACCCGCGCACCGCTCCCCTGGCGGGCAACTCGATCGCCACCGACCGCGGGTTCATCGCCCGCGACATGCCGGAGCTGGACGCCCACCTGCACTACCGGATGGTCGACGTGTCGTCGATCAAGGAGCTGTGCCGGCGGTGGTACCCGCGCATCTACTACGCGCAGCCGGGCAAGGGCCTGGCCCACCGGGCGCTGGCCGACATCAAGGAGTCGATCCGCGAGCTGGCCTACTACCGGCGCACCGCGTTCGTGCCGCAACCAGGGCCGACGTCGGAGCAGGCGCAGGCCGTGGCCGCCGAGCTGCTGGCCGCGGACGGGGAGAAATAGGGTCGATTTCAGACCCGGCGGTAGGGCACTGTATGCTTCACGCGCCGGGTCAACCGGTCTTGGTGGGTGTAGCTCAGCTGGCAGAGCACTGGGTTGTGATCCCAGGTGTCGCGGGTTCAAGTCCCGTCACTCACCCCAAGCGGAACGCCCCTCGACGCCGTCGAGGGGCGTCTTCTTTTGCCCTGGAGTCGTCGTGAGCGCCACACTCGTCGCGAAAGAACTGGCCGCCGGGCACGGCGACCGCGTGCTGTTCTCGGGGTTGGACCTGGTCGTCGCACCCGGTGACGTGGTCGGCCTGGTCGGGGCCAACGGCGCGGGCAAGTCGACGCTGCTGCGGACGCTCGCCGGGCTGCTGCCCGCCGAGCAGGGTGTGATCCGCCTCTCCCCCACCACCGCGACCGTCGGCCACCTGCCCCAGGAGCCGGACCGGCGGCCGGACGAGACCGTGCGGGCGTTCCTGGCCCGCCGCACGGGCGTGGCGGCGGCGCAGGCCGAGCTGGACCGGGCGACCGAGGCGTTGACCGCGGGCGAGGGTGACGACGGTTACTCCGACGCGCTGGAGCGCTGGCTCGCGCTCGGCGGCGCGGACCTCGAGGAGCGGTCCCTGGAGGTGGCGGCCGACCTCGGCCTCGACGTGTCGCTCGACCTGCCCATGACGGCCCTGTCCGGCGGCCAGGCGGCCCGCGCGAGCATGGCGTCGCTGCTGCTGAGCAGGTACGACGTGTTCCTGCTCGACGAGCCGACCAACGACCTCGACATGGACGGCCTGGCCCGGCTGGAGCGGTTCGTGACGGGGCTGCGCGCGGGCGTCGTGGTGGTGTCGCACGACCGCGAGTTCCTGGCCCGCACGGTGACGCGGGTGGTGGAGCTGGACCTGGCGCAGCAGCAGGTGCGGACCTACGGCGGCGGCTACGAGTCGTACCTGGAGGAGCGGGAGATCGCCCGCAGGCACGCGCGTGAGGAGTACGAGGAGTTCGCGACCACGCGCGCGTCGCTGGAGGAGCGCGCTCGGGCGCAGCGGGCGTGGATGGAGAAGGGCGTGAAGAACGCCCGCCGCAAGGCGCCCGACAACGACAAGATCGGGCGCAAGTTCCGCAGCGAGGCGACCGAGAAGCAGGCCGCGAAGGCCCGGCAGACCGAGCGCCTGATCGAACGGCTCGACGTGGTCGAGGAGCCGCGCAAGGAGTGGGAGCTGCGGATGGAGATCGCCGCCGCGCCCCGGTCCGGCGCGGTGGTGGCCGTGCTGCGGGCGGCGGTCGTGACGCGGGGGTCGTTCACGCTGGGGCCGGTCGACCTCCAGGTGGACTGGGCGGACCGGATCGCCATCACCGGGGCCAACGGGTCGGGCAAGTCGACGTTGCTGGCCGCGCTGCTCGGCCGCGTGCCGCTGACGTCCGGGTCGTCGTCGCTGGGGTCGGGCGTGGTCGTGGGCGAGATCGACCAGGCGCGCGGGCTGTTCCTGGGCGACGAGCCGCTGCTGGAGGCGTTCGGGGCGGCCGTGCCGGACCTGGTGCCCGCCGACGTGCGCACGTTGCTGGCGAAGTTCGGGCTGAAGGCGGCGCACGTGCTGCGGACGGCGGCGTCGCTGTCCCCCGGTGAGCGCACGCGTGCCGCGTTGGCGCTGTTGCAGGCGCGCGGGGTGAACCTGCTGGTGCTCGACGAGCCGACCAACCACCTCGACCTGCCCGCGATCGAGCAGCTGGAGTCCGCGCTCGACTCCTACACCGGCACGTTGCTGCTGGTCACGCACGACCGGCGGATGCTGGACGCGGTGCGCACGACCCGCCGCCTGGTGGTGGCGGCGGGTCGCGTCACGGACCTGTGAGCGCTACTTCGCGCCGCCCTTGACCCATTCCTCCCACGGGATCTGCCAGTCGCCGTAGCCGTCGGTCGGCTCCAGCACCGGGCCGCCGGAGTTCGTCACGACCACGATGTCGCCGGGCTTGGAGATGTCGTAGACCCACCGGGCGTTCTCCGGCGAGAGGTTCAGGCAGCCGTGGCTGACGTTGCGCCTGCCCTGGTCGCCGATCGACCACGGCGCACCGTGGAAGAAGATGCCGGAGTTGGACATCCGGACGGCCCAGTCGACCGGCGTGACGTAACCGCCCGCGTCCAGGGACAGGCCGTAGGTGCGGGAGTCCATCACCATGTGGTCGTGCTTCTCCATGGTGACGTAGACGCCCGTGGGGGTGGTGTTCTGCGCGTCGCCCATGGAAGTCGGCATGGTGCGCGCCACCTGGCCGTTGATCTTGGTGATCACCTGGTGCGACTGGCCGTCGGCCTCGTGCACCACCGCGTCGCCGATCGTGAAGGTGGACACGTGGTCCTCCTGGCCGTACACGCCGTTGCCGAGGTGCTTGCCGTAGATCCTGGCGCTGATGGTCGCCTTGGTGCCGGGCGTCCAGTAAGCCTTCGGGCGCCAGTGCACCTTCTGGTCGTCGAACCAGTAGAAGGCGCCCTCGACGCGCGGCTCCGTGGTGATGGAGAGCATCGCCTCGGCGGCGGCCTTGTCGGTGACCGGCTCGTCGAACCGGAAGTGCACCGGCTGGCCGATGCCGACCGTCATGCCGTCGAACGGGAAGACCTCCGCGAGGAGCGTCTGCGTGCGCGGCTTGACGGTGGTGAAGGTCGAGGTCTTGGTGACGGGCTTGCCGTCCGCGCCCTCGCCGGTCACGGCCAGCGTGTAGATCTTCTCGTAGCCCAGCGGCTCGGTGTTGGTCCACTGGAGACCGTCCGGGCTCACCTGGCCGGCCACCGCCTTGCCCTCGGGGTTGGTCAGCGAGACCGCCGTGATCTTGCCGTCGGTGGCCGTGGCCACGACCGGCACGCCGGGCGCCACGTCCACCGCCGCGTCCGCGGGGCCGGTGCTCAACGACACGGGCTTGGGCGGCGGAGCGGCCGACGTGGCGGAGGTCTCACCGGCCCCGGCGCCGCCGTCGGTCGAGGCGGATCCCGACGAACAACTTGTGATCAACGTCGCAACCAACCCCATCGCGACGATCCCCAGCGCTCTGCGCGCCCCCCGCTTGCGGTACATCCCCGTCCTCCGCTTCATCCCCAGAACGCCTTGACAGCCCGCGACAAGAGCCTGTCGGCGTCCCCTGACAAGGTGACGCCTGGAGGGTTGACGATGTTGCCCGAGATGCTGGATCGTTACCAAGGCGAAGTTCCCCCTGCACCAGGGCGGCACACCTGCCCTGACCAGGCGATTGGGAGCTGGGAGAGACGCTGTGCTAATGTTCTCCGCGTCGGACAGAGCAAGGAAGTCCGAGCGCCGCTAGCTCAACTGGCAGAGCAGCTGACTCTTAATCAGCGGGTTCGGGGTTCGAGTCCCTGGCGGCGCACAACACAGCGAGAGGGTCACCATTCCGGTGGCCCTCTCGCTGTTTATCGCGCATGTCGCTAACACTCTTCAGGCCACCGGTCCTCTTTCTTGCCGAACCGGGGAGCGCAATCGCATGACACGTCCGGAGTGGCCGCGAGTGCCGATCGGGCTCGACGCCCCGCAGTGGGTCAGTCGCACCGGTTGTCGATCCGTCCTCGCCGTCGTGCACACCGTCACCAGTGGTCAGCGGTTGCTGGAGGTGGTCGAACTGGTGGAGGCCGACCCTCGGGTCCAGGTCGTCTTCAGCCGGGCGCCGGACGTGTTCGGCAACGGCGTGGCCGATTTCCTGCGCTCGACCGGCGGCATCGAGGTGCCGTGGGAGCAGGCCACCCGCGAACGGTTCGACCTGGCGATCACAGCGGCCTACGGCCGTCTTCACGAACTGCACGCCCCGTTGATGGTGATGCCGCACGGCGCCGGTTACGGCAAATCGTTCGACACAGGCGGTGAGCCGGTGGTTTACGGACTGGACGCACAACGGCTCACCCACGACGGCCGCGTGTTGCCGAATGCGCTCGTGCTGGCCCACGACGACGAACGGGAAGTGCTGCGCCGGCAGTGCCCGTCGGCGCAGGACGTCGCCGTCGTCGCGGGCGACCTGTGCTACGACAGGTTGGTCGCGAGCCTCCCGCACCGCGAGAGGTACCGCGCCGCACTGGGCGTGCGGCCCGACCAGCCGACCGTCGTGGTCAGCTCGACCTGGGGTCCGGACTCGCTGTTCGCCCGGTTCGAGGACGTCGTGCCACCACTGCTCCGCGAACTGGTGCCTCAGGGTTTCCGGGTCATCGCGCTGATCCACCCGGCGGTGTGGTCGGCCCACGGCTCGCGGCAGGTCGACGCGTGGCTCGCGGACTGCCGTGACGCCGGGCTGGTCGTCATCGGACCGCACGTGGACTGGCGCGCGGTGCTCATCGCCTCCGACCACGTGGTGGCCGACCACGGGTCGGTCGGTGTCTACGCCGCGGCCGTCGGACGGCCGGTGGTGCTGGTCGACGGGCCGAAGGGCGTCGCGATCGCAGCCGGTTCGGCGCAGGACCTGCTGCGCCGCTCCGCGCCGCGACTGGACCTCGGTGCGCCGATCCGGCCACAGCTCGAACGGTCGAACCCGGATCTGACCGGGGCCGTCCGGGAACGGCTGACGTCCAGGGCCGGCTCGGCCGCGGGAGAACTGCGTCGAACCGCGTACCGCCTCCTGGACCTCCCGGAACCGCTCCGCCACCGCGCCGTGCCACCGGTTCCGACGCCTCAGCACTGACGGCCGTCACCAGGTCGCGCTATGTCGACCGCCCTTGAGGAACCGATGTCCGTGTAGAGCCGCAGCGCCTGCGCCCAATGCTCCTCCGCCTGTTCCCGGCTTCCTTGCCGGTCGGCCGCTACGGCGAGCATCTGGTGGGCTTCCGCCATGCCCTGTTTCGAGCCGAGCGCGCTCAACGCCGCCAGCGCGCGACGCGCCGTCAGTTCGGCCATCGGCAGGTGGGAGGCGCGCAGGTGTGCCGCCGCTTCGGCCAGGACGACCCGTGCCTCGTTGTACGGATCCGGTGGGTCCAGCTCCCGGAACCGCGTGCCGGCTTCTCCCAACGCCGCCAACGCCTCGTCGGTCCGGCCGAGCTCGGCCAGCACCCGGCCGAGGTTCGTCAGCGTGAGACCGAGGCTGCGTTGGGCACCCCAGTCGCGGTTGACGCGGATCAGCTGCTCGAACAAGCCGACCGACTCGGCGAGCCGGCCATCGGCCACTTCCAGCAGCACCAAAGCCTCCTCCGCGTCGGCGAAGCCGCGCCGGTCACCGACCTCCTCGGCGAGGGCGGACGAGGCCAGCAGGTGCTCCTCAGCCTCCTCGAACCTGCCCAGGGTGGTGCACACCATGCCCAGTCGTTTGAGCATGTCGGCTTCGGCGACCTTGTTCCCCCACCGGCGCGCCGCGTCGACACCGCGCCGGTCGCTCTCCAAGCGGTCGCGGTAGTGCTTGTGGTGCAGGAACAGGGGCCAGAGCACATCGGACAGGTGCCAGGCCAGCGCCCACCACTCACGTTCCTGGGCGACGCGGCCGCAGGCGATCAGGTTCTGCCGCTCCTCCTCCAGCCACGCCAACGCCGACTCGCGGTCGGTGAACTCCGGCACCTCCTCCGGCTGTGCGGCGAATCGGTAGTCCTGTCTACGCCGGTGCGGCGTGATGACGAGGTCGGCGGCCATGGCAACCCGGAGGTACCACTCGACCATCCGCTCTTCGGCCCGTGCCCCTTCCTCGGAGTCGGCTTTGCCGCGGGCGTGCAGCCGCAGCAGGTCGTGGAAGCGGTACCTGCTCTCCCCGACGAGCTCGACGAGGTTGGCGTCCACTAGTTCCTCCAGGACGCCGGACGAGACGCGCTCCTCCGACACCGACAGCGCCACCGGAGCGCCGAACTCCTGGCCGGGGTGCAGCGCCAGTCGGCGGTAGAGCGCGGCGGCGGTGGGTCGAAGCGCGCGGTAGGACAGGTCGAACGTCGTCCGCACGGACAACTCCGGCGCCGAGAGCACCGACAAGCGGTTGCGGTCGTCGCTCAGCTCGGCGACCACCTTGCGCACCGACCACTCGGGTCTCCCGGCCAGCCGGGCCGCGGCCACCTGGAGCGCGATGGGCAAGCCGCCGCACAACCCGGCCAGCACCTCGGCCCGCTCGGGCTCGGCGCCGACCCGGCGCCCGCCCACCAACTTCGCCAACAGCCGCACTGACGACAGCTTGTCGAGCGAACCGACGCCGATCAGCTGCGCGCCGTCCGGCAGCAGGCCCGTCAGCCTGGTGCGGCTCGTCACGAGGACGGCGCTGAACGGCGAATTCGGCGCGAGCCATCGCACTTGGGCCGCCGAGAACGCGTTGTCGAGCAGGACCAGCAGCTTCTTGCCCGCGGTCAGCGAGCGGTAGAGGGTGGCCTGCTCGGCGACGCCGATCGGCACCTCGCGAGCCGGAACACCGAGGCTGCGCAGCAACATTCCGAGAGCGTCCTCCGGTAAGACCGGACTCGATCCGCTGAAACCCGCGAGATCGACGTAGAGCTGACCGTCGGTGAAACGGTCGAGCACGCCGTGCGCCCAGTGCAGCGCGAGCGCCGTCTTGCCCACGCCGCCCGGACCACTCAGCAGCACGAACATCCGGGTTCCCTCGCGCCAACTCGTGGTCAGCGCCTCGTCCAGAGCCGCCAACTCGGCGGAGCGATCGGTGAAGTGGGCCGGAGCGGCCAACAGTTGGCGAGGCACGATCGGTGAACCGGGTGGTGCCGCGTGGAACGTGACGCCTCCGTGCACCACCCCCGCCTGCACGGCACCGCCGGGCGTCGGAGAGGACAACGTGTTGTGCACGTTGTGCCACCTGTTTTGCGCTTCGCCTGAATGGGATGGCGGACGATCCCAAGGCGTGTCACTCGGACCCACGTCACACACCGTACGAGAGGCGAGGCGTTCGCAAGTATTCCAGCCGAGGGATTCCGAACCCGATCAGACCAACGCCCGCGTGACGTGAATCAAACGATTCGACCTGTCATTCATCCGAACGCGAGCGCTATTCGCCGGCTCGCCAGCAAACGGGTCCGTCGGACTTCGGCGTCGACGGCGGCGTCGGCGTTGCGGTCCAGGCGGTGGTAGGACTTGGCCAGCAGCCAGTGGGCCGCCTCGGCTCCTATCGGGGTCAGCGGGCCCTGGTCGGACAGGCGGGCGCGGGCGGTGGTGACGTCGCGGGTCACGAAGGCCGTGCGGACTTCGCCGCCGGACAGCTCGTCGATCAGGAACACCATGGCGTGCTCGGCGGTGGCGAAGGCGTACGTGCAGATCAGGGCCAGGTAGCCGGCGTCGATCGAGCGGTCGCAGATCCAGGCGCCGCCGACGGTCAGGGCGGGGCCCGCGGGGGTCACGGCGTTGGCCGCCCACTCGCGCGGGCGGCCGGTCAGCACGGCGGCCAGGACGCGCAGCAGGGCGTGGTTGCGGCGGCTGGGCAGCGACACGGCGTGCTCGATCAGGCCCGCCCAGAACTCCTCGTCCGGGCAGAGGTCGGCGACGGCGCTGCTGACGGTCAGCTCGGCCTCCAGCGGGTCGAGCAGTTGCGGCAGGGCGCGGCAGCGGTGGACGACCAGGTGTTGGGCCGCGGTCAGCGGCGTCCCCAGTGGACGGTGCACCACCACGATCGGCCGCCGTTTGGGGACCTGCGTCTTCCGGCTCACCGCGCGAGGCTGGCACGTCCGGGCCCGTGTGGAGCGCAACGCGCACCGGCTGCGGCGACACCACACCCGAAAGGGGACAATCAGCGGTCGTGGACTCCCTGCGCGAAGCGTTGTGGCGGGCCGCGGCGAATCGCCGGGCCCGGCTGCCGCGCACCTCCTCCCTCCCACCGGCCGAAGTGGACGACGCGGTGCAGGCGGTGTTGCGGCGTGCGTTCGACCACCTGTGGGAGCACGGCTGGCTGCCTTACGACGTGTACGAGGTCGTGAGGCGTAACGAGGACGAGCGCGCGCTGTCGTTCCTGGTCGACTCGCTGGCACTGGAGGCGTCCCGCTACCCCGCGTTGCACCCGCGCTGGCGGGAGCAGTTGGCGGAGATCGAGGCGACGGTGTGGTGGGATGCCGACCAGCCGCACCTCGACCAGTGGGCGACCAGGCACATCGAGCTGCGCGACGACGCCGTGGCCGCCGCGGTGGCCGTGCTGGCGGTGCTGATCACGTTGCCCCCGCTGCCGGTGATCGTGCCGAAGCCGGGGACGCCGCTGGCCGCGATCGACCACCACCACGTCGACCCGAAGATCCTCAACCGGGTGCGGGGGCTGCTGGCGAAGGCCGAGTCGACCGCGTTCCCGGACGAGGCGGAGGCGCTGTCGACCAAGGCGCAGGAGCTCGTGACGCGGCACGCGTTGGAGCGGATGCCCTTGGAGGCGCCGACGACGACGTCACGCCGGCTGTGGTTGGACAAGCGGTACTTCGACGGCAAGGCGCACGTCGTGCACGTGGTCGCGGAGGCCAACCGCTGCCGGGCCGTGGTGTACGACCTGGGGTTCGTGGCGCTGGTCGGCGAGGAGCTCGACCTGGAGATCGTGGAGCTGCTGTCGGCGTCGTTGCTGGTCCAGGCGACGCGGGCAATGGTCGCGGCGGGCGACAAAGCGCGCAAGGGCGACGAGGCCCGGTCCGCGGCGTTCCGCAAGTCGTTCCTGCTGTCGTACGCGCACCGGATCGGTGAGCGGTTGCGCGCGGCGAACGAGGTGCCCGCCGACGACGACCGGCTGCTGCCCGTGCTGGCGGAGCGCAAGAAGGCGGTGGAGGAGTACTTCGGCTCGATGTTCAGCCGGACCGTCGCCAAGTCGACGCCGGTGCGCAGCGCGGCGGGGTGGGACGCGGGCCGCTCGGCGGCCGACCGGGCGAACCTGTCGATCACCTGACCTGCGGTGTCGCCGGAACTGTCGGTGGTCGTCCGTACTCTCCGCGTCATGACCACCGCGATGGAAGTGCGCAGGCTGTTCAACGTCACGCAGGAGACCCGGTTCCACTTCAACCACTGGTACAGCGGGCGCAAGCACGTCGTGGCGCACGTGATGGCGCACGAGTCCGTGGCCGTGCACCGGGTCACCGCCGACGAGGTCGAGGCCGCGTGCCGGAGCGCGCCGCGGCCGGGTCCGACCGACGTTCCGCAGATCCGGGGTTGGCGGCCCGACTTCGCGTTCGCGCACGTCGCCCACCACGTGGTCGAGGCGCTGGGCCGATTACCGGGCTGGCCGGAGTTCCGCGAGTTCTGCGAGGCCGACGAGAAGGCGCGGGGGATGTTGTGGACGCCGGCCCGCGAGGTGATCGCCGAGGTGGGGCCGGAGGGGCGGGCCGCCTTGCGCAACCGGGTCGTGTCCGAGTTCCTGGGGTTCCTGCGGGACGTGTACGTGGTCGCGGTGCTGCGCGGGCACGGGTTGGACGTGCGGGTGCACCCGTTGGCGGACACCGTGTTCAAGGTGGACGCGTGGGTGGAGCGGCTGATCCTCAACCCGCGCGGCGGGCGGCAGCGGTCGGAGGAGCTGCTGGTGCACGCGATGCCGCCGTTCTTCTTCGCCGACCTGGGGGTCACCGGGTTCACGCAGGTCGGTGCGGCCGTGCTGCCGGCGCGAGCACAGCTGGACCGTGCGGCGCGGAGGCTGCGGGACGTGCTGCACCCGGCGTGAGGAGGGCTTCGCGCCGATCGTCGGGCTCTGCCGTGGTGGACGTTTGCGAGGCGTGCGGATGGGTCATCATGGCCGGGTGCCGAACCTGGAGACGACGGACGACGTCCGCGCCCGGATGAGCAAGCAGCGGTCCCGGGACACGGGCATCGAGGTGGCGTTGCGGCGTGAGCTGCACCGGCTGGGGCTGCGCTACCGGGTGCACCAGCGGCCGGTGCGGGCGGTGCGGCGTGAGGCGGACGTGGTGTTCGGGCCGGCCAAGGTGGCGGTGTTCGTGGACGGGTGCTTCTGGCACGGCTGCCCGGAGCACGGCACCTGGCCCAAGCGGAACGGGGAGTTCTGGCGGACGAAGATCGAGGCGAACCAGGCGCGTGACGCCAACACCGACCAGGTGCTGGCCGACGCGGGGTGGCTCGCGGTGCGGGTCTGGGAGCACGAGGACCCGACCGTCGCGGCGAGTCGGGTGCGGACGGCGGTGCTCGCGCGGCGCGGTCGGCTAGCCTGAGCCCGTGCTGTCCATGATCGACCTGTTCGCCGGCTGCGGCGGCATGACCTCCGGGTTCGCCGCGGCGGGCGGCTACCGGCCCGTCATGGCGGTCGAGTGGGACCTGCACGCGGCGGCCACGTACGCGGCGAACTTCGGCGAGGACCACATCCGCTGGTCGGACATCGCGGCCGTGCCGGACAGCGCGATCCCCGAGGTGGACGTGATCGTGGGCGGTCCGCCGTGCCAGGGTTTCTCGAACCTGGGCTCGAAGGACGTCAACGACCCGCGCAACTCGCTGTGGCGGGAGTACCTGCGGTTCGTGCGGCAGGCCCGGCCGTCGGTGTTCGTGATCGAGAACGTCGACCGGTTCCTGGCGTCGACGGAGTTCGCGCTGCTGCAGGCGGAGACCGAGGGCTACGAGCTGAGTCACGGCATCCTGCTCGCGGCGGATTTCGGCGTCCCGCAGCGGCGGCGGCGGACGATCGTGATCGGCTCGCGGATCGGGCGCATCCCGTTGCCGGCCGCGACGCACCCGCGCGGGCGGTGGCACACGGTGGGCGACGTGCTGCGCGGCCTGCCGGAGCGGCCGGTGACGACGTCGTTGCCGAACTCGGTGGTGGAGTTCTTCGGGCGTGAGCTGCCCGGTCCGTTCAAGAGCCCGGACTTGCACATCGGCCGCAACCCCACGCCGTTGTCGCTGGAGCGGTACCGGCACATCCCGCCGGGCGGTGGCCGGTTCAACCTGCCGCCGGAGCTGCTGCCCCGGTGTTGGCGGGAGAAGAAGACCGGCACGACCGACGTGATGGGTCGGATGCGGTGGGACGAGCCGTCGCTGACCATCCGCACCGAGTTCTACAAGCCGGAGAAGGGCCGCTACCTGCACCCGCAGTGGGAGCCGGGCGAGGACGGCCACCGGGTCGACCGCCCGATCACGCACCTGGA
The DNA here is from genome assembly GCF_044757065.1 of Actinosynnema sp. NPDC091369. Taxonomy (NCBI): domain Bacteria; kingdom Bacillati; phylum Actinomycetota; class Actinomycetes; order Pseudonocardiales; family Pseudonocardiaceae; genus Actinosynnema; species Actinosynnema sp. NPDC091369. Next base: position 589,967 of record NZ_JBIVUG010000006.1, read on the forward strand.
GGCAGCGCGCCTGCAGTCGTTCCCGGACTCGTTCGAGTGGTGCGGGTCGAAGATCGAGGTGGCGCGGCAGATCGGCAACGCCGTGCCGCCGTCGTTGGCGCGGGCCATCGCCGAACACCTCAAGCCGTACCTGACGGGCGCGGAGCCGACCGCGCCGACGTGCCCGCTCTGCCCCTGATCCGCTCGCGTTCCCAGGAATGGGCCCGGAATTGTCGGACCCCTTCGCTAGCGTCATCACCATGACGACAACCACGTACGAGAACGCGGTCCGCATCGGCTCCACGACCTACCAGGTGGTGGCCACCGCCGACCCGGACCTCTCCGTCGACCTGGCCGGTGTGGACGCTGCCGGCGCCATGGTGGCCGAGGGCACGATCCGGATGCCGGCCGAGGCCGGCGCGAAGATCGGCAAGCTGCTGGCGCAGGTGCTGGAGGCGTTGGGCCGGCTCAGCGCACCGTCCGCGCTCTCCCCGCGCGACCGCCCGGCGAACGCCAACCAACCGTGGACCCCGGACCTGGACGACGGCCTGCGCGCCGACTGGCTGGCCGCCACCCCCGACACCCCGACCGCCGACCTGATCCGGTCGATCGCGAAACGCCTGGAACGCTCCCCCACCTCGATCCGGTCACGGCTGGCGAAGGTGGGGTGCGACCCGGACGTGCCGGGCCGGGCCCTGTCGGAGGAGGGCGCGGCGGTGTTCCGGGTTCAGGGTCGGGATCAGGGCCGGGTCAGGGGCAAACCCGATTCGGGGGGTGAGGGCGTCGAGTGATGCTCGTGGTGGACGCGTAGGGCGAGGAAAGGACCTCTCGTGGAGATCACCGGGCTCATCTCGGCGCTGGTCATCGGCGTGATCGTCGGTGGCCTGGGACGGCTGGTCGTGCCGGGCAGGCAGAAGATCTCGATGGTGATGACGCTCGTGGTCGGCATCGCGGCGGCCCTGGTGGGCACGTTCGCCGCGTCGATCCTGGGCGTCTCGGACACCTCGGGCATCGACTGGATCGAACTGGCGCTGCAGGTGGGCTTGGCCGCCGTCGGCGTCACCACCCTGGCCCGCAGGAGGTCCCACCAACCCCAGTGACCCCCGGCAGGCCGCCCGGTCCCACCCCGTCCGGCCTGCCCCACCGCTCGCCGGCTCGCGCGCAAGGCTTGCGAGGGGGAGCGGGCGGGATTGAACGGGGCGCGGTCGGCCTGCTTCGGCGCACCCCGACGGCTCGGCCCGCGCGGCGGAGACGGCCGGGCGGCCGGCGTCGGAAGGGTCGGGCTGCACAAACCCGACCGAACGGCTTCGCTCCGCGCGGCTCAATCGGCCTCAGTTGAGCGGCCCAGCCTGGGCTTTGTCGGACTGGATTGGGATGGGCCGGGCTGGCTGGAACGAGCGGGGCCTGCCGGGTTGGCGTGGACCGACTGGCTGGCTTGGACCGGGCAGGGCCGGGTGCGGTTGGGCGGTCCGGGCTGGCTTAGGGCGGTCGAGGGTCGGCCGGGCCAGGTGGGTCAGGTCAGTCGGGTCAGGTTGGGCAGTCCGGTTGGGTTGTGTTGAGCCGGGCCCGGGCGGGCTGCCTTGAGTGGACTGGTTGGGCAGGCTGTCCGGGTCAGTGGGCAGGGTTCGGGTGGGCGCAGGTGTGTGGGGCCGGTTGAGGTTGGTGGTGGGTTGGCGGGTGGTGGGTTTGGTTTGTCGCGGGTCGGTGGGTGAGGGCTCGGGAGGAAGGGGGGTTTGGTGGGGGTGGGTTTCGGGGTTGGTGATGGTGGGGCGCATAGTGCTGGGGTGTTGGTGCTGCATGCGGTCGGTGTTGGTGGTGGGCGGGTTGGGGTTTGGGCGGAGGGGGCGGGGTTGCCCGGGAGGGTTGAGGGGCGGTTGCCGAGGAGGGCGGTTCGGCATCCGTTCGCGGTTGAGGGCGAGGTGTTGAGGCGGTTGGTCGGGGGTGTGGTTGGCGAGGTCGCGGTTCGGTTGCCGTCTTGGGCCGGTGGGCCCGTGCAGTCTCCTGAGTTGGTTCGGGAGGGGCGTGGGCGTGGGGTGGTTCGGTGGCGGGAATGGGTCGTTCCCGTGGTGTGGGTTGATGGGGTGGCGTTGGAGGGGTTGCCGGATTGTCGGGTGGGGGCGTCCGGGAAGTTCTGGGGTGACGTGCTCGGGTTCGCGGACGAGGTGGTGCGGCGGGGGCGGGTCCTGCCGGGGATCGACGGGGACGGGGTTGCCCGGTGGCGGGCGGCTTTGTCCGGTGTCGACGCGTTGCGGTACGCGGCGTTGCGGGCCAGTGCGCCGCAGTCCTTCCGGGCAACCGGCGAGGCGGGGGATCTGGTCGAAGAGGTGTTGGATCGCGCGGTCGACCGGAAGGTCCGGGCCGCGTTGCCCGAGGGGAGCCCCGGCGGGGAGGGGGTGGTCGGGCGGTGGTTGGACGCGTTGGTCGGTGAGCCGCGGGCGGTGGGGGACGCGGGGGCGTTGCGGGCGAAGCTGGCGGCGTGGCGGGCCGGTGGCCTTCGGCAGAACCCGGTGCGCACGTGCTTCCGGCTCAGCTCACCCGATCAGGGCGGCATGACCAAGGACGGGTGGCGGGTCGAGTTCCTGTTGCAGGCGGTGGACGAGCCCAGTGTGGTGGTGACCGCCGAACAGCTGTGGCACAAGCAGGACGCGGTGTTGCGGCGGTGGGTCGGGCGGCCCGAGGACGTGCTGCTCGGCGACCTGGGTCGGGCGGGGCGGCTGTACCCGGCGCTGGACCGGGCGCTCGCCGCGAAGCGGCCGGTGGAGCTGGAGCTGGACGTCGAAGGCGCGTACGACTTCCTCCAGCACGCGGCGGTGCTGGCGGAGGCGGGCTTCGGCGTGATGCTGCCCTCCTGGTGGCGTCAGCCCCAACGGCTCGGGCTCCGGCTCACGGCAGCCAGTCGCGGCACGGCCGGGCAGGTGGCCAAGGAGAGCGAGCTCGGGCTCAAGGTCCTGGTCGACTACAAGTGGGAGCTGGCCGTCGGCGACGAACGGCTGACCGAGGCCGAGCTGCAGTCCCTCGCCGAGGCCAAGGTGCCGCTGGTGCGGGTCCGCGGCCAGTGGGTGCACGTCGACCCGAAACGCCTCGCCGCCGGCCTCGCGTTCCTCAAGCGCGGCGGCGGGCAGATGACGGCCGCGCAGGTGCTGCTGCACTCCGGCCTGCACCCCGAGGACGCCGACCTGCCCCTCCCCCTCAACGGCGTCAGCGCCACCGGCTGGCTCGGCGACCTGCTGTCCGGCGAGGTCGAGCACCACCTGGAACCGGTCGCCCAGCCGCCCGGCCTGGTCGCCGACCTGCGTCCCTACCAGCAACGCGGCCTGGCCTGGCTCGCGTTCCTCGACCGACTGGGCCTCGGCGCGTGCCTGGCCGACGACATGGGCCTCGGCAAGACGGTCCAGCTGCTGGCCCTGGAAGCGCACAACCGCGCGCACGGCAAGCGGCTGCCGACGTTGCTGGTCTGCCCGATGTCGGTGGTCGGCAACTGGCAGCGGGAAGCCGCCCGCTTCACCCCCGGCCTGGAGGTGCGGGTCTACCACGGCGCCGACCGGGCCCTGGACACCGACTGCGACCTGGTCGTCACCACCTACGCGGTCGTCGCGCGCGACGCCGGGAAGCTCGCCGGGACCAGCTGGGACCGGGTCGTGCTGGACGAGGCGCAGAACATCAAGAACAGCGCCACCCGCCAGTCCAAGGTGGTCCGCGCGCTGCCCGCACGGCACCGGGTCGCCCTGACCGGCACGCCGGTGGAGAACCGGCTGGCCGAGCTGTGGTCGATCATGGACTTCGTCAACCCCGGCGTCCTGGGCACCATCAACACGTTCCGCGCCCGCTTCTCCGTCCCGATCGAACGCCACCACGACGAGGACGCCGCCGTCCGCCTGCGCCGCATCACCGGCCCGTTCGTGCTGCGCCGCCTCAAGACCGACCCGCGGATCATCACCGACCTGCCGGACAAGATCGAGGTCAAGCAGCTCTGCACGCTGACCGCCGAACAGGCCACGCTCTACCAGGCCGTGGTGGACGACATGCTGGCCAAGATCGCCGAAGCGGAGGGCGTCAAGCGCAAGGGCCTGGTCCTGGCCACGATGTCCCGCCTCAAGCAGGTCTGCAACCACCCGGCGCAGCTCCTCGGTGACGGCTCGCGCGTCGCCGGCCGCTCGGGCAAGCTCGCCCGGCTGGAGGAGGTGCTGGACGAAGCCCTGGCCGACGGCGACAAGGCGTTGTGCTTCACCCAGTTCACCGCGTTCGGCTCCCTGGTCGTGCCCCACCTGGCCGCGCGCTTCGACACCGAAGTCCTCTACCTGCACGGCGGCACGTCGAAGCGGCAGCGCGACGAGATGGTGCGGCGGTTCCAGGAGCAGGACGGCCCGTCGATCTTCGTGCTGTCGCTGAAGGCCGGTGGCACGGGCCTCAACCTCACCGCCGCGAACCACGTCGTCCACCTGGACCGCTGGTGGAACCCGGCGGTGGAGGACCAGGCCACCGACCGGGCGTTCCGCATCGGCCAGCGCCACCACGTCCAGGTGCGCAAGTTCGTCACCGTCGGCACGCTGGAGGAGCGGATCGACCGGATGATCGAGGAGAAGCGCGGGTTGGCGCAGCTCGTGGTCGGCGCGGGCGAGGACTGGCTGACCGAGCTGTCCACCGGCGAGCTGCGCGAGCTGTTCGCCCTGTCCGGGGAGGCCGTCGGTGACTGACTGGCACGGGTACCGCCCACCGTCGCGGCCGATCCGGGTCGAGGGCGGGCTCACGTTGCGCAGCAAGCGGGGTGACGTCGCGCAGACGTGGTGGTCGCGCCGGTTCCTGGAGGTGCTGGAGTCGTTCGGCATGGCCGCGCGACTCGCCCGCGGTCGCGCCTACGCCCGCACGGGCCAGGTGATGAGCCTGTCGCTGTCGACCAGCCTGGTGGTGGCCCTGGTGACCGGGACGCGGCCGGAGCCGTACCGGGCGCGGATCGGGGTGCGGAAGTTCGACGACGACGACTGGCGGCGCATCGAGCACGCGCTGGCCGACCGGGCGATCTTCGCGGCCAAGCTGCTGGCGGGCGAGATGCCGCCGGAGATCGAGGACGTGTTCGCCGACCTCGGCCTCACCCTGTTCCCCAGCACCATGCGCGAGCTGCACATGGACTGCACGTGCCCGGACTGGGAGGTGCCGTGCAAGCACCTCGCCGCCACCTGCTACCTGCTCGCCGAGTCGTTCGACACCGACCCGTTCGAGATCCTGGCCTGGCGCGGGCGCTCCCGCGAGGACCTGCTGGACCGGCTGCGCGACCTGCGCGCGCCCATCCCGCCGGAGGAGCCCGAAACGACCCGGGAAGCACCGGAGGAGTCGTTCGAGACCTTCTGGTCACGGCCGCCGGTGGCCGAGGTGGTGCCCGACGTGGCCGAGCCGACGACCCGGCGACCGGACGCGCTGCTCGACCAGCTCGACCCGCTCGTCGTGGACGGCGTCCCGGTCACCGAGGCGCTGCGCCCGCTCTACCGGCGGCTGGCCGAGTGACCCGTCAGCCTCCCGCGACCGACGGCAGGATGCGGACCTCCGCGTCCGGGCCCAGCGACGTGTCGGCACCGGACAGCCGGCGGCACTCCTCGCCGTCGACGTAGAAGTTCACGTAACGGCGCAGACCGGCCCGTTCGTCGCGCAACCGCCGGTCCAGCAACGGGTAGCGCTCGGCCAGGTGGTCGAGCAGCGCCCCCAGCGTGGCGGGCTCGGGCAGGTCGACCTCCAGCCTGGCCTGGTTGCCCGCCGTCTGCCGCAACGGCCCGGGGATCAGCACGAGCACCCGCACGTCACACCTCCGCCGCGCGCACGCACACCACGTCGGGCAGGTGCTCCGCGACGCGCTGCCAGTTCTCCCCCTCGTCCGCGCTCGCGTACACCTCGCCCGAGCGCGACCCGAAGTAGACGCCCGCCGGCTCGGCCGCGTCCGTGCACATCGCGTCCCGCATCACGGCCGTCCAGAAGCCGTCCGGCAGACCGCCGCGCAACGCCTCCCACGACGACCCGCCGTCGGACGAGCGGTACACCGCGCACCGGCCGCCGGGCGGGAACCGCTCGCCGTCCGCGGTCAGCGGGAAGGTGTAGATCACGTCCGGCCGGTGCGGGTGGCTGACCACGGGGAACCCGAAGTCGGCGGGCAGGCCGTCGGCGATGGACGTCCACGTGGCCCCCGCGTCGTCCGACCGGTACACGCCGTGGTGGTTCTGCAGGAACAGCCGCTCCGGTTGGGCCGGGTGCCGGCTCACCTTGTGCACGCACTGGCCGAACTCCGGGTACGGGTCGGGCAGGAAGTACGCCTTGATGCCGCTGTTGCTCGCCTCCCACGACGACCCGCCGTCGAACGTCCGGTACACCCCGCCGGTGGACATCGCCACGGTCAGCTTCAGCGGGTCGGCCGGGTCGGGCAGCACGGTGTGGACGGCCTGCCCGCCGAACCCCGCGCCCCACTGCTCCCGGTGCGGGTGCTTCCACAGGCCCTCCACCAGCGCGTACGTCCGGCCTCCGTCCTCCGAGCGGAACAGCGCGGACGGCTGCGTGCCCGCGTACACGACCTCCGGGTCGGGGGTCAGCGCGAGCTGCCAGACCCGTTCCAGCGCGGTGTCGGCGGGGAACGCGATCGGCGCGTGGTCCGGCTCGTCCCAGGTCGCGCCGAGGTCGTCGCTGGTCACCACGGTCGGGCCGAAGTGGGAGCTGCTGGTGCCCACCAGGAGCCGCGGCCGGTCGCGGCGGTGGTCGATCGCGATCGCGTAGACCTCGGTCATCGGGTGGTGCGGTCCGCTGAGGCTCCAGGACGTGCGGTCCTCGCTGGTCGCGAGCCACAGGCCCTTGCGCGTGCCGATGGCGAGCAGGTGCATGGTCCACTCCTCGGTTTGTGACGCGCAGCACACTACGCCGGGGGTCCGACACTCGCGCCCCGGCCGGACGGCCGCACAAGTTACCGACTGGTAGCGTGCGGCGGCGACGAAGGGAGAACCCCGGTGCTGTTCGACCCGAACACCCACGACTTCGGCCACCTGGACGCGGAGAGCCGCCGCCTGCTGCGCGCGACCGTCGACTGGTTCGAGGAGCGCGGCAAGCGCCGCCTGATCGCCGACGACCAGGCGAAGGTCTGGTACACCGAGTTCCTGGACTTCGTCGCGCGGGAGAAGCTGTTCGCGACCTTCTGCACGCCCGCCGCCGAGGCGGGCGGCAACGGCGACAAGCGCTGGGACGCCGCCCGCAACGCCGCGCTGAGCGAGGTCCTCGGCTTCTACGGCCTCCAGTACTGGTACGCCTGGCAGGTCACCGTGCTCGGCCTGGGCCCGATCTGGATGAGCGACAACGCGGCGGCCCGTGCGAAGGCCGCCGAGCTGCTCGACCGGGGCGCGGTCTTCGCCTTCGGGCTGTCGGAGAAGGAGCACGGCGCCGACGTCTACTCCACCGACATGGTCCTCACGCCCACCGCCACCGGCTTCACCGCGTCCGGCGGCAAGTACTACATCGGCAACGGCAACGTGGCCGGCATGGTGTCGGTGTTCGGCCGCCGCGCCGACGTCGAGGGCCCGGACGGGTACGTGTTCTTCGCCGTCGACTCCCAGCACGAGAAGTTCGAGCTGGTCAAGAACGTGGTCGACTCGCAGATGTTCGTCAGCGAGTTCCGCCTGCACGACTACCCGGTCGGCGCGGACGACGTCCTGCACACCGGCGCGGAAGCCTTCAGCGCCGCCCTCAACACGGTCAACGTGGGCAAGTTCAACCTGTGCACGGCCTCGATCGGCATCAACGAGCACGCGTTCTACGAGGCCGTCACGCACGCCCACAACCGGGTCCTGTACGGCAAGAGGGTCACCGACTTCCCGCACGTCCGGCAGAACTTCGTGGACGCCTACGCCCGGCTGGTCGCCATGAAGCTGTTCTCCGACCGCTCGGTGGACTACTTCCGCAGCGCCTCCCCCGAGGACCGCCGCTACCTGCTGTTCAACCCCATCACCAAGATGAAGGTCACCAGCGAGGGCGAACGGGTGGTCGACCTGCTCTGGGACGTGATCGCGGCCAAGGGCTTCGAGAAGGACACCTACTTCTCCATGGCCGCCCGCGACATCCGCGCGCTGCCGAAGCTGGAGGGCACGGTCCACGTCAACCTGGCGCTCGTGCTCAAGTTCATGCCGAACTACCTGTTCCAGCCCGCCGACTACGCCGAGGTCCCCACCCGGCACGACCCGGCGGACGACGCGTTCTTCTGGCGCCAGGGACCGGCCCGCGGCCTCGGGCGGATCCGGTTCCACGACTGGGAGACCGCCTACCGCGAGCACGCCCACGTGCCGAACGTCGCCCGCTTCCACGAGCAGGCCCAGGCCCTGCGCACGCTGCTGACCACGGCCGCGCCGGACGACGACCAGCGGGAGGACCTGGACTTCCTGCTCAACCTCGGCCACCTGTTCACGCTGGTCGTCTACGGCCAACTCGTGCTGGAGCAGGCCCGTATCACCCGGCTGGACGCCGACGTGCTGGACCAGGTGTTCGACGTGCTGGTGCGCGACTTCTCGGCCTACGCGGTCGCCCTGCACGGCAAGGCGTCGTCCACCGAGGCGCAGCAGGCGTGGGCGGTCGAGCAGGTCCGCAAGCCCGTGGTCGACCGGGACCGGTTCGACCGCGTCTGGAACGAGGTGGCGGCGCTGTCCGGCGCCTACGAAATGCGCCCGTGAGCCGATCCCGGCGGGGTGGTGGCGCATTCACCGCCGCTCCGCCGGGAAAGCCGCAGGTGAACGGGTGAGCGCGGCCGACCGCACCGGCAATGGCACCAATCACCCTGACTCCGAGTGGGCGGTCACGCGCACCGCCCGACGGGTGAACGGGTGTGGAATCGCGGATACCCGGTCGTCCACCGCGTCTTGACTGGTGGGTGCGCGTGCGTGTTTCGTGCGCGCATGACCGCGTCCAAGGCACTCCGGGCCCTTCGCGAGGCGATCGTGCTGGAGCACCTGGAGTCGGAGAACGAGCAGGAGTTCGACACCGCCGTCGGCGCGTTCGACCACCCGCGGTGCGAGATCGTGGCGACCGGGCAGGTGTTCGACGGCCGGGCCGAGGTGGCCGGGTACTACGCCCGCGTCCGCGACGCGTTCCCGGACCAGCGCAGCACGCTCGTGGAGCTGCACCACGCCGACGACGCGGTGATCGTGGAGCTGGAGCTGCGGGGCACCCACCTGGGCGGCGAGGAGCCCACCGGGCGGGCCTACCGGGTGCGCACGACGGCGTTCTTCGTGTTCGACGACGCCCGGCTGGTCGGCAAGCGGGTCTACGGCGGCCAGGTCGACCGGCCGGCCGCGCTGAGGGCCTGAGCACGCGATTCGGGCCGCCACCCCCGCTGCTGCGAGGGGTGGCGGCCCGAAAAGATCCAGGTCCTGGTGGTGACCCGGATTAGGTCAGAGCGGTCGAACCGTCTGCGCCTGCGGGCCCTTCTGGCCCTGGCCGATCTCGAACTCCACCCGCTGGTTCTCTTCCAGGGTGCGGTAGCCGTTGCTCTGGATCTCCGAGTAGTGCACGAACACGTCGGCGCCACCGTTGTCCGGGGAGATGAAGCCGAAGCCCTTCTCCGCGTTGAACCACTTGACGGTGCCCTGAACTGCCATCTTGCTACTTCTCCTCTAACAGGTGCCGGATCGCGCTTGCGACCACCGGGTCAGCTAGGGCCCCGGCCCTTCCTGGCGAGGAAAGTTCGGCGCCCGCAACTCCGTTCCGCGAGCGTGGTGGAACACGAACACAGAAAGGTACGACCGAAGACAGTCAACCACGAGATCCCGCCGCCAGTCGAGCGGAAGAATGCGGCGAGTCGCACTGCTACCGTGGGCGAGGTCGCGATCACAGGGGGTCCCCGATGCCTGAACCGATGCTGGTCACCATCGCCGCTTCGCTCGCCTCGCGGGCCGTCGCCGGGCTGTACGAGCTGGTCCGGGTGAAGTTCGCGGACGATCCCGTGGCCACCGCGGCGCTCACCGCGGCCGAGGGCGCGGCCCCGGACTCCCCGCAGGTCACGGAGTTGAGCGAGACGTTGGACCGGGCCGTGCGGGCCGATCCCGCCTTCGGGGCCGAACTGCGGGCCCACCACGCCGTGACGCAGACGGGCCGGGTGACCAACAACATCTCCGGCACCGTCAGCGGCAACGTCGTGCAGGCCGGCGACATCCAGGGCGGCATCACCTTCAAGTAACCCCGGCGGGTGAAGATGGTGGGGTGTACCCGCTCCACCTGCCCCAGTCCCGGTTGCTGTTCTTCTTCCTCGGCCTGGTGCTGACCTTCGTCCTCATCCGCATCAGCGTGCGCCTGATCCGGGCGAACGTCCGCTGGTGGCCGGGCAACATCACCCCCGGTGGCACCCACATCCACCACGTGGTGTTCGGCGCGGTGTTCATGCTGCTCGGCGGTGTGATCGGGCTGGCCGTGCCGGACGACATGCACGGGGTGCGGGTTGCCGCAGCCGCGTTGCTCGGCGCGGGCGCGGCCCTGGTGCTCGACGAGTTCGCGTTGATCCTGCACCTGCGGGACGTGTACTGGACCAAGGACGGCCGGCTGTCGGTGGACGCGGTGTTCCTCGCCATCGGCATGACCGGCCTGCTGCTGATCGGCGCGCGACCGCTGGGCTACGAGGAGTTCTACGGCGAGGGCGTGGCCCTGCGCGTGCTGATCATCCTGGTCAACCTGGGGTTCGCCATCGTGGCGCTGCTCAAGGGCAAGGTGTGGACCGGGCTGCTCGGGCTGCTGGTGCCGGTGCTGCCGGAGATCGGCGCGGTGCGGCTGGCCCGTCCGGGCTCGCCGTGGGCCCGCTGGCGGTACACCGAGGGCTCGCGCAAGCTGCGCCGGGCTTACCGCCGGGAGGCCCGCATCCGCCAGCCGCTCATCCGGGTGAAGATCCGGGTGCAGGAGTTCATCTCCGGGCGGCACGACGAGGAGGCATGACACCCGGGCTCAGTCCCCCGGCTCCCCGAAGTCGTTGGTCAGCCACCGCACCGGACGGCCGCTGAACAGGACGAACGTGCCCGACGGGTCGGTGGTCTCCGACTCGGCGAACGCCCGCGCGTCCGCTTCGGGCATGTACCGGCTCGCCACGGCGTGCACGTCGTCGGCCGACGGCGCGCGGTCGGCGCGTTCGACGACGCACTCCGCGGTCACGTACCGGTACGGGTAGGCCGGTTGCTGCACGTTCAGGCTGAACGCGCCCGCCCGTTCGAGCAGGCGGGTCTTGCGGGCCGTGCGGCCCTGCGTGCCGGTGAAGAACGTGATGCGGCCGTCCCGGTAGGCGTAGAACACGGGCACGGTCAGGGGCGGTCGGTCGCCGGCGGCGACGCTCAGCACGGCGACGTGCGGCCGGGCGAGGAACTCGTCGCGTTCGGCCTGGGTCAGGGCGCGGTCCACCGGGACCTCCTCAGTACTCGTCGCGCAGGCGCAGCCACGCCATGGTCGGGGTCTGCGGCCAGCCCTCGGGCGAGTCCTCCCAGCGCTCCTGGCGGCCGTACGGGGTCAGGTCGAGCAGGGTGAAGTCCATCCGCAGCCGGTCCACGCCGCGGCCGCTGGTGAAGTACGTGCGGAACACCTCGTCGCCGTCGCGCAGGAAGACGCTCAGCCCGAAGCCGCCGCCCAGGCCCAGCTCGTCGTAGAACGCCTGCCGGGACGAGTACCAGGGCACGGTCCAGCCCATCCGCTCGCGCACGGGGGCGATCTCGTGCTGCGGCGCGCGTGACATCAGGATCAGCGTGGTGTCGCGGGCGTTGAGGTGGACCTGGTCGGCGAGGTTGTCGGTGAACGAGCAGCAGCCCGCGCACAGGTGGTCGTCGCCCGGGGCGAGCATGTGGTGGTAGGCGACGAGCTGCCGGCGGCCCGCGAACAGGTCCGCGAGGCCGACCACCGCGCCGTCCGGCGCGGTGAACTCGTGGTCGGCGCCCAGCCGCACCATCGGCAGCCGGCGGCGCCGGGCGGCCAGCGCGTCCAGCGCGTGGGTGAGTTCCTTCTCCTTGACCAGCAGGTCGTCGCGGGCTGCCTGCCACTCCTGCGGTGTGACGACGGGCGGTCGAGCCATAACGCACCTCCAAGTTCCCTGAGGGAACTGACCGTAGCGCAGATAGTTCCCTGAGGGAACCCTCTAGCGGTAGGCTGGACCCCGTGCAGCGGACCCGGTTCGGCGACATGGCCTGCTCGATCGCGCGCACCATGGACGTCGTCGGCGAGCCGTGGTCGCCGCTGATCCTTCGGGACGTCTACGTGGGCATCTCCCGCTTCGACCAGCTCCAGGACGACCTCGGCATCTCCCGCAAGGTGCTCGCCGAGCGGTTGAAGTGGCTGGTCGAGCAGGACGTGCTGGAACGCCGCGAGTACTCGGCCAGGCCGCCCCGCCACGAGTACGCGCTCACGCCGAAGGGCGTGGAGCTGGTCGAGCTGCTGATGGTGATGGTGCGCTGGGGCGACCGCTGGACCGCGGGTGAGGCCGGCCCGCCGGTGCTCTACCGCCACCACGCCTGCGGCCGGGTCGCGCACGTGGAGCTGCGCTGCTCGGAGTGCGGCGAGCCGATGGGGCCGACCGACGTCGACGTGCTGCCCGGCCCCGGCAGCGCCGCCTAGCTGGTCAGGATGCCCAGCTCCGCGCAGTCGTCCGCGGTGTCGCCCGCGCACAGGTCGGCCGGCTTGACCACGCTCTCGGCCACCAGCGCGCGCACGTTGTCGCGGGTGATCAGGTCCGCGCCCAGCAGCACCGACTTCACGTCCCGCTTCGCCACCAGGTCGCGGGTGTTGCCGGTGGCCAGGTCGTCCGCGCCGCTGTGGTCGCCGCGCGCCACCGCGATCGCCAACCGCGCCGCCGCCTCGGCCTCGTCCCGGATCGGCTTGTAGACCGTCATGCACTGCTCGCCGCGCAGGATCGCGCGCAGGCCCTCCACCGTGGCGTCCTGCCCGGTCACCGGCACCCGACCGGCCAGGCCCTTGGCCTTGAGCACCTCGATGGCCGCGCCCGCGAGCCCGTCGTTGGCCGCGACCACGCCGTCCACCGAGCCGCCGTTGGCCGACAGCATCTGCTCGAACGCGGCCTTGCCGAGCAGCGGGTCCCACTTGTCGATGGCCTTGCTGTCGACCAGCCGCAACGCCCCGGTGTCGTACTTGGGGCCGAGCTTGCGGCGCTGGCCGTCGAAGAAGAGCGTGGCGTTGTTGTCCGTCGGCGCGCCCTGGAGCTCCATGATCCGCGCACCCGGCTTCTCGCCCAGGCACCTCAGCAGGCCCTCGGCCTGCAACTCGCCGACGTTGAGGTTGTCGAACGAGACGTAGTACTCGGCCTGGCCGCCCAGGCTGATCCGGTCGTAGTTGATGACCGGGATGCCCGCGTCCTGGGCCTTGCGCTCGACCGCCGCGCCGCCCTCGGGGCTCAGCGGCGTCGTCATCAGCACCTTCACCCCGCGGGCGATCATCTCATCGGCGATGCTCGCGAACTTGGCCTCGTCACCGTCCGCGTTCTCGATCAGCCCCTCGACGCCCGCGAAGTTCAGCGCCTGGAGCAGCAGCGGCCGGTCCTGCTCCTCCCACCGGTCCGACGACGAGCGGTCCGGCAGGATCACCCCGACGACGGGCCTGGCCGCCCGACCGCCGGTCGGCGCGAGCGGGTCGTCCGACGTGCCGCACGCGGCGGCGAGCAGGACGAGGAGACCGCAGGACACGGCCGTGACTAGCCTTCGCATTCGCCAACCCCTTGCGCGGGCACATCCGCCGCGGACGGCGTGAATACGGAATGTCGCGGAATTCCAACCCCCCGGGCGGCGGTTCGTCAAGACGTAGCAACCCCGCAGCTCCGAATGGTCCGCGCCATTCGGTCAGTTGACCTTCCCGGAACATCGAACCTGCTGGTCGGACCGTTACAGTGGGTATATATCACGCTCCGCACCCGATTGGTCACGGATTCGGCAGCCACCAAAGGGGACTTCCCGTTGCGGTGAATTGTGTGCGATGGTGTCGCGTGCCGAACCCTGGCCGGGTGTGTGAGGAGTAGCAGCGTGAGAATCATCCCCGCAGCGCTGGTGGCCGTGGCCGCCGCGGCGTTGCTCGCCTTGGGCGCCGGGTCCGCCGCCGCCGATCAGGCCACGCCGGACCACACCGTCGCCGTCTCCAGCACCAACCTGGACGACAACCGCGACATGTAGGCAGCTACGACGATCCCCCGCCTCCCGGCGAACCGGTGGGCGGGGGATCGTCGTACGCGAACGGCTCAGCCCAGCGCGGTGCCCAGGGCCTGCCAGTCCAGCACCGGCGCGGCCAGGTCGCGGATCGCGGCCAGCAGCCCCAGCCGGGCCCGCCGCACGTCGGCGTCCTCGGCCATCACCAGCACCTCGTCGAAGAACGTGTTCACCGGCCCGGTCAACCCGGTCGCGGCGGCGGCAAAGGCGGCCAGGCCCGTGACGCCGGGCGGCACGTCGGCCAGCGCCTTGTGCAGCGCCACCTCGGCGGGCTCCACCAGCGCCTGCGGGTCGTACCCGCCGACGGTGTCCGCGGGCACGATCCGCCGCACCCGCTGCAACGCGGCCACCAGCGCGGCGAAGCCCTCGTCGCCCGCCAGCGCGGTCAGCTCGGCCAACGTCGTGTCGGCCACCGCGGGCGCGTCGGCCAGCGGCAGCACGGCGTTGACGAACCGGTGGTCGTGCCCGGCGTCCAGCAGCTGCTGCTCGTACCGCCGCACGGCGAACTCGCGCGCCGCGTCCAGCGCCTCCGCCGACACCTCCAGCTCCTGGGCGGCCAGCGCCAGCGCCTTCGTCAGCGTGATGGCCTTCAGGTCCGGGAACGCCCGCAGCACGCTCACCGCGCCCAGCGCCGCCCGCCGCAGCCCGAACGGGTCGGAGCTGCCGGTCGGGTTGGCCCCGATGCCGAACAGCCCTGCCAGCAGGTCGAACCGGTCGGCCAGGGACAGCAGCGCGCCGGGCGTGGACGACGGCAGCGCGTCACCGGCCGAGCGCGGCAGCTCCATCTCGTACAGCGCCTGAGCGACCGCCGGGGTCTCCCCCGCCCGCTCGGCGTACTCGCGGGCCATCACGCCGGCCAGGCTGGACAGCTCGATCACCATCTGCGAGCCCAGGTCGAACTTGGCCAGCTCGCCCGCCCGCGCCAGGGTCCCGTCGGCGGTGCTCACCTCTTCAGGCCCGACCTCGCCCGTGCTCACCTCCCCGGCGAGCCGCCGCGCGAGCGCCGCGATCCGGCCCGCCCGGTCGGCCATCGAGCCGAGCTTGTCGGCGAACGTGAGCTTTTCCAGCCCGGCCTTCATGTCCTCCAGCGGCGTGCGCAGGTCGGCGCGCCAGAAGAACGCCGCGTCCTCGTACCGGGCCCGCAGCACGGCCTCGTTGCCCGCGCGGACCAGGTCCGCGTCCACCTCGCCGTTGGCCACGGCCACGAAGTGCGGCAGCAGCGAGCCGTCCTGCGCCCGCACGGGCAGGTACCGCTGGTGCTTGCGCATCACGGTGGTGAGGATCTGGGCGGGCAGCTCCAGGTAGCGCTCCTCGAACGAGCCGAGGATCGGCGTCGGCCGCTCGACCAGGTTCGTCACCTCGTCCAGCACGCCCTCGAAGTCCACCACCCCGCCCACGGACGCGGCCAGCTCCTCGGCGCGCGCCACGATGGCGTCACGGCGGCGTTGCGCGGAGGCGTCGATGCCGTGCCCGGCCAGGAACTCCAGGTAACCGTCCGCCGTGGACACCTCGACCACCGGCTCGGCGGCGGTGCGGTGCACGCGGGTCTTCGGCTCGGCGGCCAGGGAGGACACCGCGACCGGCACCGGCGTCGTGCCCAGCAGGGCCAGCAGCCAGCGGATCGGGCGGGTGAACGACAGCTTCGGGTCGTTCCACTTCATGTTCTTCTCGGCGCGCAGCTCGGACACCACCTCGGCGAGCAGCCCGCTGAGCACCCGCACCGCGCCGCGACCGGGGTCGGTGCGCACCAGGGCGACGTGCTCGACGCCGTTCTCCGTGACGCGGCCGAGCGCGTCCACGTCCACGCCCTGGCCGCGGGCGAAGCCCTGCACGGCCTTGGTCGGGTTGCCGTCGGCGTCGAACGCGGCGGACACCCGGGGGCCGCGCACGGTCTTCTCCGCGTCCGGCTCGCGCGGCGCGACGTCGGGCACCAGCACCACGATCCGGCGCGGCGTGCCGTGCACCTCGACCGCCCCGTGCGCCAGCCTGGTCGCCCCCAGCTTGTCCGCGACGGCCTTGCCGACCGCCTCGACGGTGCGGGTGACCTCGGCGGGCGGCAGCTCCTCCGTGCCGATCTCGAACAGCAGCGTGCTCGGCGCCTCGACCTCGGCGAACTCCGCAGGCAGCGCGGCCGCGGCGGGGACCTCCGCCACGCCGAGCGGGTGGCCGAGCTCCTCGCGGCGGGACGCCCACAGCTGGGCGACCTCGCGGGCCAGGCCGCGCATCCGGCCGAACGCGCGGGCCCGCTCGGTGGTGCTGATCGCGCCACGCGCGTCGAGCACGTTGAACGCGTGCGAGCACTTGAGCACGTAGTTGTGCGCGGGCACCGGCAGCCGCGCGTCGAGCATCCGGCGCGCCTCGGCGGCGTACTCCTCGAACAGCCGCTTGTTCGCCTCCACGTCGGCGTCGTCGAGGTAGTAGCGGCTCATCTCGTACTCGGCCTGGCCGAACGCCTCGCCGTAGGAGATGCCGGGCGCGTACGCGATGTCCTTGAAGTGGCCGACCCCCTGAAGGGCCATCATGATGCGCTCGATGCCGTACGTGATCTCGACCGACACCGGGTCCAGCGACATGCCGCCGGCCTGCTGGAAGTAGGTGAACTGGGTGATCTCCAAGCCGTCCAGCCACACCTCCCAGCCCAGGCCCCACGCGCCGAGCGCGGGCGAGGCCCAATTGTCCTCCACGAACCGCACGTCGTGCGCCCGGACGTCGATGCCCAGCGCTTCGAGGCTGCCCAGGTACAGCTCCTGGGGGTTGCCCGGGTCGGGCTTGAGGATGACCTGGAACTGGGTGTGGGTCTGCAACCGGTTCGGGTTCTCGCCGTACCGCGCGTCGTCGGGCCGCACGCTCGGCTCGACGTAGGACACGCGCCAGGGCTCGGGACCCAGCACCCGCAGCACGGTGGCGGGGTTCAAGGTGCCGGCGCCGACCTCGGTGTTGTACGGCTGCACGACGACGCAGCCCCGTTCGGTCCAGTACCTGGTGAGCGCGAGCAGCGCATCCTGCATGGTCAGCACGGCAGCAGTCTACGAACGGGACGCCGCCGAACTTACAATCGGGTAACCGAGCTGGTCAGACCGCCCTCGGCCCGGTATCACCACGTCCTGCGACGCCGCTGTGCGACGCTGGTGGCAACCCGGGCCGCCTGCCATGCGTCCACTGGGACGTACCCGGGTACTTGGGAGGAGTGGGAGTGGACAACCGGCCGCCGAGGCCAGGCGAACCCGACGGGTTTCGCAGGCGACCCGTTCCCCCTCGGAGTCCTTCCGCAGGTCAGCCGCCGCGCGCCCCAGAGCCGCCGCGGCGCTCCGAGCCCGGGGGCCGGTTCGACGCGCCCCGACGCGGCCCCGAGCGCCCCACCGGCGAGCGCCGCGCGCCCGGTGAGCGGCCGAACCGCCCGGTCGACCCCCCGTCCGGCGAACGGCCCCGCCCGAACCCGCCGCGCGCCGGTGAGCGCGCGGGCTCCGAGCCCGGCCGCCCCCGTCGCACCGACGACCGCAGGGCCGCCGACGACCGCAGGGCCGAGGGCCGACGCCCCGCCGCGCCCCAGCGCGTCGCCCCCGCGTCCCGACCCACCGGTCAACGCCCGCGCCCGCCGGCCGGCCGCACCGGTCCGCCACGCCGCCGCCCGCCGTCACGTCCCGCGTCCGGTGGCGCGATCTTCGGCCGGTCGCTGCTCGCGCTGTTCTCGGTGGCCGTGCTACTGGGCACCGGCTACGCGTGGGCGAACCTGAACACGCTGCTCAACGAGATCTCCACCACCGACGTGATCAGCGACGCGGGCGGCGGCGAGAAGCCCGCCGACGGCTCGGTCGACATCCTGATGGTCGGCATGGACAGCCGCACGGACTCCAAGGGCAACCCGCTGCCCCAGGAGATCCTGAACGAGCTGCACGCGGGCAACGAGAACGACGGCGGACTGAACACCGACACGCTGATCCTGATGCACGTGCCGAACGACGGCGGCAAGGCGGTCGCGGTGTCGTTCCCGCGCGACTCCTACGTGCAGATCGCGGGCGGCTACGGTCGGCACAAGATCAACTCGGCGTACGGCTACGGCAAGAACGAGGCCGTCGCCAAGCTCGAGCGCGAGGGCGTCACCGACCCGGCGCAGCTGGAGGTCCGGTCCAGGCAGGGCGCGGCCAAGAACCTCATCACCACCATCGAGGACCTCACCGGCGTCACCATCGACCACTACGCCGAGATCAACCTGGTCGGCTTCTACGAGATCACCAAGGCCGTCGGCGGCGTGGACGTGTGCCTCAACCAGGCCACCCGCGACGACATGTCCGGCGCGAACTTCGCCGCCGGCCCGCAGAAGATCCAGGGTCGCGAGGCGCTGGCGTTCGTCCGGCAGCGCTACGGGCTGCTGCGCGGCGACCTCGACCGCATCGTGCGCCAGCAGGTGTTCATGGCCGGCCTGGCCAAGCAGATCCTGTCCGCGGGCACGCTGTCCGACCCCGGCAAGCTGCGCTCGCTGATCGACGCGCTGACCAAGTCCATCGTGCTGGACAAGGACTGGGACGTGCTGCGGTTCGCCACCCAGATGAAGGACCTGACCGGCGGGAACCTCAAGTTCGAGACGATCCCGACCGGCAACCCCGAGCTGGCCACGCCCGAGGACGGCATGGCGGTCGAGATCAACGAGCGCGAGGTGAAGAGGTTCTTCAAGACCCTCAGCGCCGACCCGAACGCGACCGCCGCCGGCACGCCCGCGGTCGACAACGCCACGGTGACCGTCGAGGTGCGCAACGCCTCCGGCACGCCCGGCCTGGCCGCGCGGGTGCTCCAAACGCTCGTCGCCGAGCGGTTCGTGGACGGCGGCGCGGCCAACGCCTCCCCCATGGACGCGTCGGTGGTCCGCTACGGCGTGGGCGGCGAGGCGGGCGCGGAAGCCGTCTCGACCGCTCTGGGCGGGCTCGAACTGGAAGAGGACCCCGACATCCCGGCCGGTCACGTGCGCGTGTTCGTGGGCGCGGACTACGCCGGGCCGGGCGCGCAGAACCTCGCCGGTCGGCCGCTCGTCGGCCTGGACGGCGCGCGGCAGCAGCAGCCGGACACCACCACGACCGAGCCGCCCATCACGGCGGACGGGGTGCGCTGCGTCAACTGAGACGTCCGGCTGAGACGTCCGATCCCGGGGGGCAGTCGTGGGTGACCTCGTCAAGCGCATCCGCTGGAAGCGGGTGCTGATCGCGCTCGGCCTGCTCGCCGTGCTCGCGGCCACACCGTGGGTGTGGGTGCAGACCAGCAGCGCCCCCTACCGGCACGGCGCGGCCGACGTGCCGGACGCGCCGGTGGCGCTGGTCCTCGGCGCGGGCCTGACCAGGTCGGGCACGCCGACGGCGTTCCTGGCGGGCCGGCTCGACGTGGCCGCCGACCTGTACCGGCGCGGCAAGGTCGAGGTGCTGCTGGTCAGCGGCGACAACAGCACCACCGACTACGACGAGCCGACCGCGATGCGCACGTACCTGGTCGACCGCGGCGTGCCGGCGGACCACGTGGTGGCCGACTACGCGGGCCTGGACACCTGGGACTCGTGCACGCGGGCCAAGCGGATCTTCGGCGTGGAGCGGGCGACCGTGGTCACGCAGGAGTTCCACCTGCCGCGCGCCGTGGCGCTGTGCCGCTCGGCGGGCATCGAGGCGTTCGGCGTGGGCCACGACACGTCCGACCGGTTCGCGACCACGTCCTACGGGCACTTCCGGGAGGTGTTCGCGGCGGGCAAGGCGATGTGGGACGGGCTCGTCGCCAAGCCCGACCCGCGCTTCCTCGGGCCGCGCGAAACCGGCGTCACCAACGCGTTGAGGCGTTGAAACGCTACTGTCAGTACCACTCCTCTAGCCCGATCGGGCGATAATTCGGACAACCCGCGTAAGCAACCGTCCGGTCGCGCTTTCCATCTGCGTGGGGTCTGTCGGGGCCCCGGCGGACTGGAGGATCGACGGTGCAGATCGACACAGCGGCGTACCAGCGCGTGCTCGGTGATGAGCTCCGCAGCCTTCGCAAGCAGCGCGGATGGACCCGCAAGGAGCTCAACCGCCGGCTGCAGAGCGACATCTCGCTGCAGACGCTGGCGACGTACGAACTGGGCACCCGCCAGTGCTCGGTGACCAGGTTGGTGGAGATCTGCGTCGCGCTGGGCGTGCCCGCGCACCAGGTGCTCGCACGGGTGCACGAACGCGTGTTCGGTGACACGCCCGCCGGGCACCTCTCGGTCGACCTGGCCACGGTCGTCGCCGACACGCGACCGCAACTGATGCCGCTGCGCCGCTGGGCGCAGGGCAGGCTCGCGCACCTGGTGCCCGGCCAACCGCCCGAGGTGCACCTCGACCTGCCCGCGCTGGAGTACATGGCCCAGTTGTGCCAGCTCAGCACGGTGGACCTGATCCGGACCCTGCGGGAGCTCGACCACCAAGGGCCCCGGTAGCATCGGGGGATCTCCCTCCCCTGACAGATCCGGGAAGTCGGTTGCCGAACACTCCAGGTGCAGACCCAGCCCGCCTGCCGCTGCGCACCGCCGCGGCCGTGCGACTGGGCAACATGAGTTCCAAGCTGTCGCAGAAGATGGGTCTCGGCGCGGGCGGCATGATCGGCGGCCGGGTCGCGCTCAAGCTCGACCCGCAGGCGCTGGCGCACTTGACCTCCGGCCGCTCGGTCGCGCTGGTGACCGGCACGAACGGCAAGACCACCAGCACGATGATGCTCAGCCGGGCCGTGTCGTTCCTGGGCGAGGTCGCCACCAACCACGGTGGCGCGAACATGCCCGACGGGCACGTGACCGCGCTGTCCAAGCAGCCCGACGCGCCGTACGCGGTGCTGGAGGTCGACGAGGGGTACTTCCCCGAGGTCGTGCGGGCCGCGTCGCCCGCGGTGGCCGTGCTGCTCAACCTCAGCCGCGACCAGCTCGACCGGGTCGGCGAGGTGCGCACGATCGAGCGGTCGCTGCGCACGGCGCTGGCGTCGGTGACCGGGGTCGTGGTGGCCAACTGCGACGACATCATGGTCACGTCGGCGGCCCGCGACTCGGCGGACGTGGTCTGGGTGGCGACCGGGACGGGCTGGCACAACGACGCCGCCTCGTGCCCGCGCTGCGGCGACCCGATCCGCTGGGAGGGCGAGCACTGGCACTGCACCGGGTGCGACCTGGCCCGGCCGCGGCCGCAGTGGGTGACCGGCGACGGGTACCTGGTGACGCCGAACGGCGTGAAGGTGCAGCTCTCGCTGCGGCTGCCCGGCAAGTTCAACCAGGCCAACGCGGTGATGGCCACGGCCGCCGCCGTCGCGCTCGGCGTGCCGGTGGAGGAGGCCGTGCAGCGGTTGCGCGCGGTGTCCAACGTGGCGGGCCGGTACCGCACGATCCAGCGGTCCGGGCACCGGGCGCGGCTGCTGCTGTCGAAGAACCCGGCCGGGTGGAGCGAGACGCTGACCGTGGTGCGCGAGGCGGACCACCCCGCGGTGCTCGTGATCAACGCGCACGAGGCCGACGGGCGCGACCTGTCGTGGCTGTGGGACGTGCCGTTCGAGCGGCTGCGCGGCCGTCAGGTGATCGCGTCCGGGGAACGGGCCACCGACCTGGCCGTGCGGCTGACGTACGCCGAGGTCGAGCACACGATCGTGCCGGACCCGCTGCTGGCGATCGACGCCATGCCGCCGGGGCCGGTCGAGGTGATCGCCAACTACACCGCATTCCGCGACCTGAACGCGAGGGCCGCCCAGTGACCACCAGCAAGGTCCAGATCGCGCTCGTGCTGCCCGACCTGCTGGGCACGTACGGCGACTTCGGCAACGCGGTCGTGCTGGAGAAGCGGATGACGTGGCGGGGCATCTCCGCCGAGATCGTCAACATCCGGTTCGGCGAGCCGGTGCCGGAGTCGTGCGACATCTACGTGGTCGGCGGCGGTGAGGACACGGCGCAGACGTTGGCCGTGCGGCACCTGCGCGAGCACCCGGGCATGCAGCGGGCGGCGGCGCGCGGCGCGGTGATCCTCGGGGTGTGCGCGGGGATCCAGATCTTCGGCGAGTCGTTCACCCGGGCCGACCAGGTGACCCACCCCGGTCTCGGGCTGATCGACTCGACGTCGCACGCGGGCGGCAGCCGGGCCATCGGCGAGGTCATCGCGACGCCGGCCGACGGGCTGTTCGAGGGCCTGCTGACCGGGTTCGAGAACCACCAGGGCCGCACCGTGCTGGGCCCGTCGGCGCGGCCGTTGGCGCACGTCAAGGTGGGCACCGGCAACGACGGTTCGGTGGAGGGCGCGGTCCAGGGCCGGATCCTGTGCACCTACCTGCACGGTCCCGTGCTGCCGCGCAACCCGCAGATCGCCGACCTGCTGATCGAGTGGGCCACGGGCGCCAAGCTCGGCCCGCTCGACCTGCCCGACGTGACCCGCCTGCGCGCCGAACGCGCCAAGGCCGCCGGCGTCCCCCTGTCCTGAACGCAGAACTCAGGGGTCCTGAGCGTTCGACTCTCGGGGCCTGAGCGTTCGACTCTCGCGAGAGTCCTACGTTCGGCCCGCGCGAGTCGAACGCTCAGCGCCCGTGAGTCGAACGCTCGGGTACCGCGAGTTCCGCGTTCCGGTCAGGCGGGGACGCGGGTGCGGCGGGCGCGGGTCAGGGTGTAGTCCTCGGCGCGGACGGTCTTGGTGCGCATCCAGTAGCGCCACGTGAAGCCCGGCCACACCGTGCGGTTGATGCCCTGGGCGTCGAGGTACCAGCTCTTGCAGCCGCCCTCGGTCCACACGCCCTTGCTCAGCTTGCGCTGCAACTGCCGGTTGAACCGCGCCTGCACGTCCGGCCGCACGTCCAGCTCGTCGGCCTGGTGGCGGTCCAGCAGCTCCAGGCACTGGCGGACGTACCGGATCTGCGACTCGATCATGAACACCACCGAGTTGTGCCCCAGGCCGGTGTTCGGGCCGAGCAGGAAGAACAGGTTCGGGAAGCCCGAGACCGTGATGCCGTAGTAGGTTTCGATGCCCTTCTCGCGCCACTGCTTGGCCAGGTCGACGCCGCCCTTGCCGGTGATGTCCAGGTAGTCGAACGAGTCGACCACGTGGAACCCCGTGCCGTAGATGATCACGTCGACCTCGTGCTCGACGCCCGCCGCGTCCACGACGCTGTTCGCCCGCACCTCGGCGATGCCGTCGGTCACCAGCTCGACGTTCGGCCTGCTCAACGCCGGGTAGTAGTCGTTGCTGATCAGCACCCGCTTGCAGCCCATGGTGTAGTCGGGCGTCAGCTTCGCCCGCAGCGCCTCGTCGGGCACCTGGCTGCGCATGTGCCGCTTGGCGATGTTCTGCGCGAACTCCATGATCTTCGGGTTCACGGCGAAGCCGAGCGCGCTCGACTCCCGCGTCCAGTACACGAAGTCGCGGTACAGGCGCTGGGTGAACGGCAGCGCCCGGAACAGCTTCTGCTCCCACGTCCGGATGGACCGGTCCATCTTCGGCATGATCCACGGCGGCGTGCGCTGGAACAGGGTCAGGCCGCCGACCTCGTCCACGATCCGCGGCACGAACTGGATGGCGCTCGCGCCCGTGCCGACCACGGCGACCTTCTTGCCGCGCAGGTCGTAGTCGTGGTCCCACTCGGCCGAGTGGAACGCCTTGCCGGTGAAGTTCTCGATGCCCGGCAGGGTCGGGACGTTCGGGATGTGCAGCGCGCCGACACCCGCGACCACGGCCTTGGCCGTGTAGGTGTCGCCGTGCTCGGTGGCGACGTGCCAGACCTTGTCGTCGGCGTCCCACCGCGCACCGCTGACCTTGGTGTTGAACCGGATGTGGTCGCGCAGCCGGTACTTCTCGGCCACCCGCTTGAGGTAGTCCCAGATCTCCGGCTGCCGGGCGAACATGCGCGACCAGCGCGGGTTCAGCTCGAACGAGAACGAGTACATGTGGGACGGGACGTCGCACGCGCAGCCGGGGTAGGAGTTGTCCCGCCACGTGCCGCCGAGGTCGCCCGCCTTCTCCAGCACCACGAAGTCGCGTTCCCCGGTGCGCTTCAGCTCGATCGCCATGCCCAGGCCGGAGAAGCCCGTGCCGATGACCAGGACTTTGACCTCTCGGTGCATGCCCGTCTCCTCCAAGTCCGCCTACGTACTCTTCAGTAGGTTACTCGAAGTAAGTTACCTCCGGTAGTCTCGACTTCGTGACCACGACCGAGCCGCGCCGCAGGCGGATGCCCAAGGCCCAGCGCAAGGCGCAGATGCTCGACATCGCCGAGGGCGTCTTCGCCGAGCGCGGCTACCTGGCGGCGTCGATGGACGAGATCGCCGAACGGGTCGGGGTGTCCAAGCCGATGCTCTACGAGTACTTCGGCTCCAAGGAAGGTCTGCTCATCGGCTGCATCCACCGCGCGCGCACGGAACTGCTCGAGCGCACGCAGCAGGCGATCACCGGCGCGGACGGACCCGAGGAGATCCTGCGGCGCGGCCTGATGGCGTTCTTCGAGTTCATCGGCGAGCACAAGCAGTCGTGGTCGCTGCTGCGACAGGAGGCGGCGATCACCGTGCCCTCGGCCGTCGAGGAGGTCGAGGGCATCCGGCGGCAGCAGACCGACCTGATCGCGGCCGTGATCGGCAGCTTCGACTCCGACGTCGACGCGGTCGAGGCCGAGGCGTTCGCCGAGATCGTGGTCGGCTCGACCGAACGACTGGCGCTGTGGTGCGAGCGCAGGCCCGAGGTGGGGCCCGCGCTCGCGACGGCCTACGTCATGGACGTCGTGTGGCGGGGCGTGGCGAGCCGGCTCACGTCCTGAGCGGCGCGAGCCGGGCGGTCACGCGCGACGGCGGCGGCTGACCAGCAGCAGCGACGCCCCCGCGAGCAGCGCGGCCAGGCCACCCACACCGGTCCACAGCGGCGCGGCGCCCGTGTCGGCCAACACCTGCCCCGAGGACGCCGACACCACGCGCGGCGGCACGGTGGTCGTCACCGCCAGGGCGGCCGTGGTCGTCTTCGGGACGGTGGTGCCCGCCGCGGACGTCGTGGTGGTCGACGCGGTCGTGGTGCCGGCGACCGCCGTCGTGGTGGTCGAGGTCGAGGTCGAGGTCGCGGACGTGCCGGACACGGCGGTCGTCGTCGTGGTCACGCTGGTGGACCAGCCGCCGGTCGACGTCGTCGTGGGGTTGGTGGTCGTGGTGTGGCACGGCGGGTCGCCGCGGTGCCGGCACACGTCGCCCCGTCCCTGGTCGCCCCACCCGTCCGGCACGTGCCACGAGGGGTCCGCCAACGCCACCCCGGGCGCGACCGCCAGACCCAGCGCCAGGCACACAACAACGACCACTCGACGGCTCATGACGACCTCTCAGACCAAGGGACTTACTCCAAATGGGCTATCGGCGCCCAGTGGCGGCGCGTTACGGGTCATGCACGGTGTGTGTCGCGTTTTCGACTACACGATCGGGTGGCGCATGGGGGCGTCGCGACCTCATCGGGGTCTCTCACTCGATAGAAGGGGACGACGCGCGTTCACACCCAAACGCCGGTCAGATGAGCACACGACCGACGGAAGGCCAGGCATGTCCACACTCCCCATCACCGCGAACTACCGGCGCACCGGCGACGATTGGGCGGTCACCGTGCGCGCCGCGGGCAAGGAACTCGACGCGACCGCACCGGGCCTGATCGCGGCCCGGCTGGCGGCCGACCAACTGGTGGAGGAGATCGCCATCGGGCGCTCCGCGCGCGCCGTCGTGCACCTGCTCGACGGCGACGCGCTCGCGTTCTCGGTGGCGTACCTGCACACCCGCGCGGGCCTCGTGCCGCCGGCCGCGGGGTGAACCCGAAGCGGCGCGGCGCGCGGGCCGGTGATCAACACCGGATTCCGGGCTCACCCGGCCTAGGATGTCCGGCCAAAGGCGACAGGAGCGCGAAATGGCCACACCGGTGTACAGCGGGGCCGCTCGGACCCCGCAGCGGGGCAGACCCAGGGACGCCAGCCGGGACGACGCGTTGCGGCAGGCCGCGCTGGAGGTGATGGCCGAAGTCGGGTACCGCGCGCTGACGATGGACGCCGTCGCGGCGCGCGCCCGTGCGGGCAAGGCGACGATCTACCGGCGGTGGGAGTCCAAGCTCGACCTGGTGATCGACACGTGCACGCAGCTGGCGCAGCAGAACCTGGCCGAGCCGGACACCGGTTCGCTCGCCGGCGACCTGCGGGAGTTCCTGAGCGCGTTCGCCGCGTTCCTGTCCGGCCCGATCGGCAAGGCGGCGCAGGCGCTCGTCGGCGAGCTGCCGCACGAGCCGGAGCTCGCCTCGGCGTTCCGCGAGACGTTCCTGACCGCGCAGCGGGACGTGCTGCGGCGCATCCTGGAGCGCGCCGAAGAGCGCGGCGAACTGCGCCAGGACGCGCCGCGCGGCATGGCCGTCGAGATCGCGGGCGCGGCCCTGATCTACCGGCTGATGCTCACCGGTGACCCGCTGGACCTGCCGTTCGTCGACCGCGTGGTGGACCAGGTGCTGGTGCCCCTCGTCGCCAAGGGGCAGTAGGGCGCGGTCAGCGGAACAGCTTGCGCAGCAAGGCGAACCCGACGAGCACGGCCACCGCGATCAGCGAGTACCGGATCTTGGGTTCGTCGAGCTTCGCGCGCACGCTCTCCTTGCCGGACTCGACGAAGCGCTGGGGATTCGCCCTCGTCCCCAGTTCGTCGAGGGTCACGGCCAGCGCGTTGCGAGCCTGCTCGATCTCGCGCTGGATGGTGTCGGGATCGCGGGCCACATCTCCTCCTAGCTGCTGCTCCTTGGTCACAACCGTAGTTGAGGCGCGGTGGCGGCGTTGACCTGACCGGCCGACGAGCAATTCGGTAACGCCGTTTTCACCCAGGTGGCCCTCGTCACCGGACGGCGCGGGCCTGCCGATAAGCTTGCCGCGCCGGGCTCGTAGCCCAATTGGCAGAGGCACACGGTTTAGGTCCGTGCCAGTGAGAGTTCGAGTCTCTCCGAGCCCACGTCACCGGCGGCCCCCGGCGTTGACCCGCCGCGGGCCGCTCAGGTGGTGTAGCGCAGGACCTCCAGCATCGACTGCGGGTTCACCGCAGCCGGGTCCGGTTCCTCGCAGGCGGCCAGTTCCGCGCGGATCGCGGCGACGTCCAGGCCCGTGCCGATGAGGACCAGCTCGGTGCGCCGCGGACCCGGCCACGCCGACCGCTCGAACCGCAGGAACGCGCCGACGGTGTGCAGGCCGAACCGCTGCCGGTGGCCGGGAACGTCGAACCGCACGAAGCCCTTGATCCGGTACAGGCCCTTGGGGCGTGCGTCGAGGAAAGCCATGAGCCGCAACGGGTCCATGGCGCCGCCGGTGAACTCCACGCTGTCGTAGTGCACGTGGTCGTGCTCTTCGTCCAGGAGGTCCTCGAAGGACAGTTGGCCGAACCGCTCGCGCGGGCGCGGGTCGAACAGCAGGGCCGGGTCCACGCGGCCGTACGACGACTCGACCACGGGCACGCCCGGCTTGAGGCGGTGGATCTCGGCGGTGAGGGCGGCGGCGTTCGTGACGCGGTCGACCTTGTTCAGCACGACGAGGTCGGCCACGCGCAGGTGCTTGGCCAGGTCGTCGGGGAACTCGGCGGCGTCGACCAGCAGCACCAGGCCGCCGTAGGCGAGGCGGGGGTTCTCGGTGGCGAGCACCATCCGCGCCATGGCCTGCGGTTCGGCCAGGCCGCTCGCCTCGATCACGATGACGTCGACCAACGAGTCCAGCTTGGCCAGCATCGCGTCGAGCTCGCTCACGTCGACCGCGCAGCACAGGCACCCGTTGCTCAGCGAGACGGTGGAGTCGACCTGCCCGGCCACGCTCATCGCGTCGATGCCGATGGCGCCGAAGTCGTTGACCACGACCCCGATCCGCGTGCCGCGGCTGCCGCCGAGCAGGTGGTTGAGCATCGTCGTCTTGCCGGCCCCGAGGAACCCCGCGACCACGACCACCGGGATCCGCTTCACGCCACCCGATCCTACGTCCCCCCGCGAGCCGAACCCACAACCCCCGAGAGTCGAACCTCCAGGTCGCGTGAGTCGAACACTCAGGTCCCGAGAGTCCTACGTTCAGCTTGAGTTTTAACCTGGTGGGTGAGGTCGGGACCCGGTTGATCATGGAAGCAGCCCTTGGGTGATCATCTTCTTGTCTAGGGAAGAGATCGAACCAAGGGCTGCCATGATCATTGTGCCGGACCGGGCCGGTGTCGACGGGCTCGGGGTGCTGACCGGGTTCCGTGAGGAGTTCCACGACTGCCTGAGCGCGCGGGCGGACTCGTTGTTCGAGTTGTGCGACGCGGTGCT
>NZ_JBIVUG010000007.1:0-39602 GCF_044757065.1 Actinosynnema sp. NPDC091369
AATCACCGGGATTGGCCGCGACCCACCTCGCACTCGACGTGTTCGGGTCGACGTAGAACGCGGAGTCGGCCGCCTGCGCGGTCGTCGCGCCGCCGACCACCAGAGCCGCGGCTCCGGCCAGCAGCGCGCTCGAGAGGAGGCACGCTGCCGCTGTCTGCTTCTTGCGAGTCATGGTGACCACACCTTTCAGAGCGCGGGGTACGCGTTCTGGACGAGGGAGGTGAACCCGGCGGGGAACCAGACACCGGCGTGCGGTGCGCCGGCCATCGCGCCGGTCAGGTTGCCGCCGTTGGCCTGGTCGTCGCCGCGGTAGGCCGGGTCGCACATCGGGTCGTGCTGCTTGCCCTCCTCGTTCGGACCGTCGGTCTTGGTGGCGATGCCGTCGGACTCGCCCGGGGGCTTGATCCACACGTAGGCGTCGAAGCCCGCGCGCGGCGCGGCCGTGGGCCGCTCACCGATGCCGGCTCCCGCCTGGTTGCACCAGTTGCCCCGGTGCAGCTTGCGGTCCACGCGACCGGAGTTCACGTAGGCGTCCACCGTCGACCCGCTCGCGCCGGTGGGCCGGTTCGGGCCGCCCCAGCCGTTGCGGGACGTGTCGATCAGCATGCCGATGCCGCTGGGGAAACCGGCCGCGATGAACCGGTTGCGCATCTCGGTGCCGAAGTCGGCCTCGTCGAAGTACGGGTTCCACTGGTAGAAGGCGGCCGAGCGCAGCGGTTGACCGCCGACGGTGAGGCCCGAGTCGGGCAGGTTGACCTCGTCGGTGGGCGAGGTGTTCGCCATGTTGGACACGAACCCGTCCACGCTGTTGACGCCCTTGGTGGTGCCCTTGATCGTGGTGGCGATCAGCTGCACGGCGGGGCCCATGTTCGTGTCCCAGCCCAGCCAGCCGGAGTGCGCGATGTCCACGTAGTTGTAGACGTTCGGGATCGCGCTGAGCTTGTTCAGGGCGTACTGGATGCCCTGGACGTACGCGCCGCTGGAGCTGGCCTCGGCGCACTTGGGCTTGCTCAGGTTCGTCACGAGGTTCGGCAGGGAGTCCGGCTCGATGATCCCGACGATCCGCAGGGAGCGGTACTTCGGGTCGGCCAGGATCGACGCGATCGGGTCGATGTACTCGGCCTTGTAGCGGGCCAGGCCGTTCTCGCTGACCTTGAGCTCGCCGTTGGACGCCAGCGCGGCGCAGTCGCGGTTGGGCAGGTCGTAGACGACGACCTGGATCACCACCGGCGTGCCGCCCGCGGACTGCCGCAGCGCCTCGTCGAGGTGACCGGTCAGCCCGCGCCCGGAGGTGATGGCGCCGATGCGGTCCATCCACACGGCGGTCGAGTTCTGGGCGACCTTGCGCATGGAGGTGCCGAGAGCGCCGCCGGTCGCGTCGGCCAGGCTGTTGACGTTGGCGACGTAGTCCGGGTTCAGGTAGCCCTTCGCGCCCACGTACGGGTTCGCCACGTGCCCGCCGGGGTTGTCCGGGGTGGTCGAGGTCGTGGTGGTCGTCGTGGTCGTGGTGGTGGTCGACGTCGAAGTGGAGGTCGACGTCGACGTCGAGGTGTCCGTCGGACCGCCGCCGCACGTGGTGCCGTTGAGCTTGAACGACGTAGGCAGGGCGTTCGTGCCCGAGTACGAGGCGTTGAAGCCGATGGTCGCGCTCCCACCGGTGGGCAGGCTCCCCGCCCACGACGGGTTCTTCGCGCTCACGTGCTGCCCGGTCTGGGAGTAGGTCGCGCTCCAGCCGTTGGTGATGGCCTGGTTGCCCGCGAAGTCCCACTCCAGGGTCCACCCGCCGGTGATCGGGTCCCCGAGGTTCTTGAGCGTGACGTTGGCCGTGAAGCCGCTGTCCCACTGGTTGACCCGGTAGTCGACCGAGCAGCCGGGGGCCGCGTCGGCCGAGGTGCTCGCCAAAATCAGCAACCCGGAGCACAGGGTCAGGGCCGCGGCAGCGGCGCCGCCGCGTGCCAGTTTCGTTGCAGTCATACAGGGTCCTCGCAGCGTCGATGCTGTGATGCGGATGAAGGCATTCCGGGAGCGCTCCCAGAAGTGCGGGGAAAGGTGCGCACCGCGGCTCGAATGTAACGACGGCCGACAGCGCCGTCAATTGATCGGAACGCTAAACCTGTTAGCGCTAACTTTAGCGACCACCCGTCCGCAAAGGTTTCGCAGCGCACGCTGACCAGCGTGTCAAGTGGTGTTGTGGATCGAAATAGCGCACAGTTCAGCCATATGAACCCTTTATTAAGTTACTTTTGTTAGCGTGCACACGGCGGCTGCGCGCTCAGGCGAAGCCGCGGTAGTCGAACCAGTCGAACGCGGCGACCCCGCGCGTGACGTACATGCCGACGACCCGACCGGCCAGCCCGCTAGTGACCTCCGGCGACAGGTACCGCCCGTCCAGCTCCGCCAGCGGGCCGGGATCGTCGTCGACGTGGAACGCGATCGTGTCCGGCCCGGAGGGCTCGACGCCCGCGTGCTCGTCGGTCGGGCGCACGAACGAGGGCGGCACGAGGTCCGTCGTGCGGGTGCGGACGGTGAGCGTGATCGGCCCGGGAGCTCTGGTGCGGCTCGCCACGACCTGGCGCACCGGCCCGATCCGCGCGATCACGTCCACCCGACCGGGCACCACCTCGAAGTCGTAGCGGTGCGCCTCGTCGCGCCGGATGCTCAGGCCCGCGCGCGCCGTGCCGGGGTCCAGGCGGACCGACACCCGCGAGTCGAGGTGCCGCAACCTGCTGCCGACGAACGTGCAGCCGGGGCGGTCGAGGGTGTCCCCGGTGGCGCGCAGCGTGAGCCAGCCCGGCCGTTCGGTCAACGACCAGGACCCATCCGGCAGCCCGCGGGGTGAGATCCAGAACGGCGCCAGCGCGACCTCGTCGAAGTCGTCACGAGGCGGGTGCGGCGGCGCGGGCGACTCCCCCGGCGCGGTCGCCGTCACCTCGTCCACGACGGGCCACCCGTCGCGCCAGCGCACCGGCGTCAGGAACACCTCCTGCCCCAGCACGTGGAAGCCCGACGGGTGTTCGCGGGTACCCGGCCGCACCAGCCACCAGGCCCCTCCGGGCGTCGTCACGAGGTCCGCGCGACCGCTGACCCGGATCGACCCCGGGGTGTCGGCGGTGGTGCCCGGCGCGAGCTCGAACGGCCCGCGGGGCGTGCGCGCGCGGGCCACGGCCGGCGCTTGGCCGCGATCGGACATCAGGTACCACCAGTCATCGATGCGGTACAGGTGGGGCGCTCTCGGGTGCGGGGTGCCGTTCTCCCACACCGGCCACGGGCCTTCCAGCACCGTCCCCCGGCACGGGTCCACCCTGGCCGCGCGCCCGTCGGTCGTGGCGCACCAGCAGTCGCCGTTGTCGTCCCAGGCCAGGTCGGGCGCGGCGCGCGGGAGGTCGAGCCACACCGGGTCCGACCACCGACCGGCCGGGCGCTCGGTCGTGACGACGAACGTGCCGCCCGCCGACAGGTCCCGCGCGATCACCCAGAACCGCCCGTCGTGGTGGCGGATCGTGGGTTGGTGGATGCCCCGCGCGGACGACGCGCCGGCGGGCAGCCGCAGCTGCTCCGGCCGGTCCAGGACGTTGCCGACCTGCCGCCAGCGCACCAGGTCGCGGCTGTGGAAGATCGGCACGCCCGGGAAGTACTCGAAGCTGGAGCACACCAGGTAGTAGTCCTCGCCCACCCGGCACACGCTCGGGTCCGGGTGGGATCCGCCGATCACGGGGTTGCCGATCACGGGCTCGCGGGCGGTGCGCACGGTGTTCCTCTCCCGGGCAGCGGAGGGCCCGGACCGGTCGATGCGGGGTGGACCCGGCCCTTCGCGGTGCCGTTCGCGAAGGGCCGGGTCCCGGAGCGGTGCCGACGGGTGCGTGGTGCGACGAGGCCGGAGGGCGGGCGCGCCGCTCGACGCCACCGTCAGGCGCGGCTCCACTTCTGGTTGGCCTGCCCGTTGCAGGTCCACAGGATCAGCCTCGTCCCGTTGGCGGTGCCGGCCTGCTCGGCGTCCAGGCACAGCCCGGACCTGGTGTTGCGGAGGGAGCCGTCGGAGCCGAGGGTCCACTTCTGGTTGTCCTGCCCGTTGCACGACCAGGTGATCACGCGGGTGCCGTTGGTGGTGCCCTGGTTGTAGGCGTCCAGGCACTTGTCGCCGAACACCCGGATCTCGCCACCGGCCCAGCTCGTCCACTGCTGGTTGGCGGCGGTGTGGCAGTCCCAGAGCAGGGTGGCCGCGCCCGCGGCGGTGGAGGCGTTGTCCACGTCGAGGCACCGGCCCGAGCCCGCGCCGCGCAGCCGGGACGTGGTGGCGGGGACCGGGCTGCCGCCGGAGACGCGGAACGCCGCGACGCCGTGCGCGGGCACGCTCGCCGAGATCGAGCCCGAGGTGGTCGACGTGCCCCCGGTCCACAGGTCGGTGAGGCCGAACGAGCTGCCGGACAGACCGATCTGCGCCGCGGTGGTGGACACCGTCGCGGTGCCGCCGCCCCGGTTGAACAGGCCCACGGCCACCGAACCGTCGCTCAACGGCTTGGCGAACACCTCGGTGTTGCCGTCGTCGCGCACCCGCCGACCGCCCGCGCCGAGGCCGTCCTGGTTGACCGCCAGCAGTCGCGGGTTGCGCAGGATCGCGCTGACATCGGCGGACATGGTGCGGATGTCGTTGCCCGCCATCAGGGGCGCGGCCATCAACGACCACAGCGCGAAGTGCGACCGCGACTCGGTCAACGTGAGGCCGGGACGGCCCACCACCAGCATGTCCGGGTCGTTCCAGTGCCCGGGTCCGGACTGGACGGCGAGCGGGGCGGTGACGTCCAGGACGTTGCCGACGCCCATCGGGTAGCTGTTGGTGTTGCCGTTCTGCCAGATGTCCAGCAGGTCCTCGGTCGTCCGCCACAGGTCGGCGACCTCGCCCCAGTTGTACTTGTCCCCCGTGGGCGCGTGGAAGCTGTTCGGGTTGATGCTGTAGACGATCGGCCGGCCGGTCGCCCGCAACGCGTCCCGCATGATGGTGAACCGGGCGACCTGCTCGTCCCGGGTGCCGCTGCCCGAGCACCAGTCGTACTTCAGGTAGTCCACGCCCCACGACGCGAACGACCGGGCGTCCTGGACCTCGTGGCCCTTGCTGCCGGTCGAGCCGGGGTGGGTGCCGACGCCCTGGGCGCACGTCTTCTCGTTCGGCGCCTGGTAGATGCCGAACTTCAGGCCCTTGCCGTGGATGTAGTCGCCGAGCGCCTTCATGCCGCTGGGGAACTTCGTCGGGTGGGCGCGCAGGTTGCCCTGGGCGTCGCGCTGCGGGTCGAACCAGCAGTCGTCCACGACGACGTACTGGTACCCCGCGTCCCGCATCCCCGAGCTCACCATCGCGTCGGCGGCCTGGCGGACCTGCGCCTCGGTGATGCCGCAGCCGAAGCTGTTCCAGCTGTTCCAGCCCATCGGCGGCGTCAGCGCGGGGCTGCCCGGCGCGGCCTGGGCGGCGGGCTCGGCGGGCGCCGCGGTGACCAGGCCGAGCGCGGCGGCGGCCGCGGCGGCGAGGTGCAGGAGTCGGCGTGTGCCAGCGGACATCGTCGTCCCTTCGGTTTCGACCGGAACACCGTCGGCGGTGCGCACTACCGGGGTCACGCCCATGGAACTATGCGCCCGGAGGCAGGTCAAAGCTAAATGTGAGCGCTAACTTTGAGCAGATCGACCGAGCGGAGTCCAGACCAGGTCTTATCGCCGCGCCGCCCGGCCACCACTGCCGGAAAGTTGCTCCGTTCAGACCACTGCCAACACTACTCACCTGCACGAAACAATTTCGCCACCGCTTGACCGGCCATGCAGGGGTCGTTCACAGTCTCAAGAGCGCACCGGGCTCGCGGCCGTGGTGGCCGCCTCTCCGCGCAATCCCTCCACCCAGCGGAAATCCGCACCTTTGTTAGCGATAACAGCATGACACCTCGCGAAAGGCATGTGATGGACCTTTCACTACGAGCGGTCAGAACAACGGCGTTGCTGCTCGTCGCGGGACTGGTCGCCACCATGGTGGCGTTGCACGGCTCGGCCCAGGCGGCGGGCGCGACGCTCGCCGCCGCGGCGGCGGAGAAGGGCCGGTACTTCGGCACGGCCGTCGCCGCGGGCAGGCTGGGCGACTCGACCTACGCCGGGCTCCTGCAACGGGAGTTCGACATGGTCACCGCCGAGAACGAGATGAAGATCGACGCGACCGAGCCGAACCAGAACCAGTTCACCTACGGCAACGCCGACCGCATCGTCAACCTCGCCCGCTCCCAGGGCAAGCGGGTGCGCGGCCACACCCTGGCGTGGCACTCGCAGCAGCCCGGCTGGATGCAGAACATGAGCGGTTCGGCGCTGCGCAACGCGATGCTCAACCACGTCACCCAGGTCGCCACCTACTACCGGGGCAAGATCTACGCCTGGGACGTGGTGAACGAGGCGTTCCAGGACGGCAGTTCGGGTGCGCGTCGTGACTCGAACCTCCAGCGGACGGGCAACGACTGGATCGAGGCGGCGTTCCGCGCCGCACGGGCCGCCGACCCCAACGCCAAGCTCTGCTACAACGACTACAACACCGACGACTGGACCCACGCGAAGACCCAGGCCGTCTACCGGATGGTCCAGGACTTCAAGCAGCGCGGTGTGCCGATCGACTGCGTCGGCCTCCAGTCCCACTTCAACAGCCAGAGCCCGGTGCCGAGCAACTACCAGACCACGCTGTCGAGCTTCGCGGCTCTCGGCGTGGACGTGCAGATCACCGAGCTCGACATCGAAGGCTCCGGCTCCACCCAGGCGGCCAACTACGAGCGCGTCGTCAAAGCCTGCCTGGCCGTCACCCGTTGTGCCGGCATCACCGTCTGGGGCATCCGCGACACCGACTCCTGGCGCTCCTACGGCACCCCGCTGCTCTTCGACGGTTCGGGCAACAAGAAAGCCGCCTACACCGCCGTCCTGAACGCGCTCAACGGCGGCACCACGCCCCAGCCCGGGGTCATCGACCCGAGCGCGTGGTACGTGCTGGTGAACCGCAACAGCGGCAAGGCGTTGGACGTGTACGGCCTGGCCACGAACGACGGCGGTCGCATCACCCAGTGGAGCCGCAACGACGGCGCCAACCAGCAGTGGCAGTTCCTGGACTCCGGCAGCGGCTACTACCGCGTCAAGTCACGCCACTCCGGCAAGGTGCTCGACGTGCCGAACTCGTCGACCGCCGACGGCGTCGCGCTCCAGCAGTGGACCGACCACAGCGGCACGAACCAGCAGTTCCGCGCGGTCGAGTCGGGTGGCTACTTCCGGCTGCTCAACCGCAACAGCGGCAAGGCCGTCGAGGTCCAGGGCTCCTCCGCGGCCGACGGCGCCAACGTCGTCCAGTACAGCGACTGGAGCGGCACCAACCAGCAGTGGCAGCTCGTCCGCGTCGGCTGAGCCGGCGCCGGTGGAGGCGGGGGACCTGTCGTCCCCCGCCTCTGCCCGTCTCAGGCGCGCATCGTCCACTGCTGGTTCGGCTGGCCGGAGCAGGACCACAGGACCAGCTTGGTGCCGTTCCCGGTGCCGAGGTTGTAGGCGTCCAGGCACAGGCCCGACAGCACGTTGGTGATGGTGCCGTTGGCGTTGACGTTCCACTGCTGGTTGGTGTCACCGTGGCAGTCCCAGATGACCACCTGGGTGCCGTTGGCCGTGCCCCGGCCGTAGGCGTCCAGGCACTTGGTGCCGTAGACGACCAGCTGGCGCGACGAGTTGTGCGTCCACGACTGGTTGGGCTGGCCGTGGCAGTCCCAGAGCTGGAGCTGCGTGCCGTTGGTGGTCGTGGAACCCGGCACGTCCAGGCAGCGCCCCGACGCCACGCCCACGACCTGCCTGCCCTGCGACGCGACCGGGTCGCCGATGCTGCCGGGCACGGCGCGCAGCGCGGCGTACCAGGTCGCGGCCATCTTGTCGTAGCCGGTGGCGGTGGGGTGGACGCCGTCGATGAGGTCGGCCGTGGTCAGCGCGGCGTGCATGTCCACCAGGCGCACCCGCTTGCCGGCGTTGACCTTGCCCTGCACCATGCCGGGGATCGTGGCGTTGAACGTCCGGGCGGCGGCCTCCTGCCCGGAGTTGGCCAGCGGGATGATCGTCGCGACGAACACGTCGGCGTTCGGCGCGGTCGCGGTGATCTTGTCGACCAGCGCCGACAGGCGGGCGGGCGCGTTGGCCACGTTGTAGTTCTG
Organism: Actinosynnema sp. NPDC091369; assembly: GCF_044757065.1. Classification (NCBI taxonomy): domain Bacteria; kingdom Bacillati; phylum Actinomycetota; class Actinomycetes; order Pseudonocardiales; family Pseudonocardiaceae; genus Actinosynnema; species Actinosynnema sp. NPDC091369. The sequence continues at coordinate 8,193 of NZ_JBIVUG010000007.1, forward strand.
GAGGATGTCGTTGGTGCCGATGTGCAGCAGCACCGTGCGCGGGTTCGTGTTGCGCAGCCAGGTCACCACGTTGGCGTCGATCTGGTCGATGCGCCAGCCCGGGTGACCCTGGTGGTCGTGGTCGCCGAGCGAGGCGGGGCCGTTGAACTGCGAGCCGACGAAGTCCACCCGGTAGTTGCCCGCCCCGAACCGCTGCCACAGCCCGATCCGGTAGCCGCCGGGCACCTGCGTCCCCTCGGTGATGGAGTCGCCCAGCGGCATGACCCGCACCCCGCCGTTCGACTCCGCGGCCGCGGGACCTGCGGGCAGCAGCGCTGCGGTGACCAGCGCGGCGGTGATCAGGGCCGCGCCGCGGGCGGCGAATCTGTTGACGCGTTGTCGCACTTGCACTCCTCGTGGTGAGCGGCGGTCCGGCACCCGTGTGCCGGACCGCCGTCGAGTCGGGAATCCGTGGTGGGGGGTCAGCCGACGGCCCACCGCTGGTTGGCGCCACCGTGGCAGGTCCACAGCTGCACCTGCGCCCCGTTGGCCGTGGACGCGCCGGACACGTCCAGGCACAGGCCGGACTGCGCGCCGGTGATCGTGCCGTCGGCGTTGACGTTCCACCGCTGGTTGGCCTGGCCGTTGCACGACCAGAGGACCGCACGCGTGCCGGCGGTCGTCCCCTGACCATAGGCGTCGAGGCACACCTGGGCGGAACCCGAGTACGCGGTCAACTGGCCCGAGGACGTCCGGGTCCAGGTCTGGCCCGCGCCGCCCTGGCAGTCCCAGATCCGGGCCTGCGTGCCCGCCGTCCCGCTCGGCACGTCGAGGCACTTGCCCGCGCCGACCGCGCGCACCGCGCCACCCGGGGTGGTGGCGCCGCCGGTGGTGTACCCGGCCGCGACGATGTTGGCCTGCACCGCGTTCTCGGTCGCGTCGGACGGGTAGCCCGCGACCATCGCCCCCTCGTAGAACGTCCCCGCGCTGAGGTTCGCGCCGCCGTCGGGCTTGCAGCAGTCGCCGCCGCTGCCCAGGATGATGGCTCCTTGCTTCTTCATCGGGCTGTACCCGTTGGGCAGCGCGCCGTCCCACAGCGTGGTGAGGCCGCCCGCCTGCGCGTCGCTGCCCTTGAGCGCGAACCGCGTGGTGCCGTTGTTCTTCAGCATCGCGGTGACGAACTTGCTCGTGAACGCGCGCTGGTTCGGGTTCCACGACTGGCTGCCGCCGGGGAACAGGCCCCACTCGAGGTCCGCCTGCACCCACGGGCCGGTGCCGGAGCACCCGCCGAACCAGCACTGGGTGCTGAAGTTGATCGCGTCCATCGCGCCGGCCGCGTCGGCCTTGCGGGTGGTCTCGCTGTTGCCGTAGTCGAAGCAGCAGCCGTTGTTGACGTGCGTGCCGCTGGTCACCATGTACATGCCTTCCGGCGCGGCGCCGGTCGGCACGCCCGTCAGGTGGCCGTCGCGCCAGTAGCTGTTGCCGGGGTTGATGTAGAGCGAGTACGCCTTGCTTCCGCCGACGGCCAGCGATTCGGACGTCGCGACCGCGGGCCTGCTCTGGGGCGAGCCGGGGACCACGGCCGATCCCTGGTACCACAGGTCGTTGCCCCGACCGGACTGGTCGTAGACCGCGGTGATGACGCAGGTGGTGCCGGCGCAGAACCGGTCCTGGGCCGCCGCGTCGGCGGTGCCGCCGGCGGCGGTCAGGCCGATGTCCCTGGTCGCGCTGTCCGACGAGCGCCTGACCTGGTAGAGGTTGCCGGCGTACGAGCCGTACAGGGCCCGCGTCGTGCTGTGCGCCGCCACGCAGGGCGTGCCGCCGGACGCGTAGATGTCGCACGGTCCCGTGCCGGCCGCCAGCGCGGTCACCGGCGCCGACCACGTCAGCAACGCCGCAGGCAGCAGGGCGAGCGCGGCGGCGGCTCGCGCGCGCACCACCCCCGGCGAACGCCACCACCGCTGCACGGACCCCGCTGCGGGAACGGGTGAAGGCTGCATTGTCACTCCTACGACGATGTGGGAGGGCAGGCGAACGGCGGCGCCGCGCCCGCAGGGGCGCTGCGGGCGCGGCGAAGGGGCGGTGCGCGGCGTCGAACCGCTTCGAATCGTGCCGACGGTAGGTGCTAAAGGCGCGCTAAAGCAACGGCCCGCGCGCTCGGGTCAGGTGCGCACGCTCCACTGCTGGTTCGTGCCGCCGTGGCACGCCCAGAGGTGGAGCAGGGTGCCGTTCGCGGTCCCGTTGCCGCTGGCGTCCAGGCACAGCCCGGACTGCACCCCGGTGATGGTGCCGTTGGCGTTGACGTTCCACTGCTGGTTCGCGCCGCCGTGGCAGTCCCAGATGATCGCCGCGGTCCCGTTGGCGGTCCCCGCGCCGCTGGCGTCGAGGCACTTGTTCCCGTTCACCACCAGTTGTTTGCCCGACGTGTGGGTCCACCGCTGGTTCGGAGCGCCGTTGCAGTCCCACAGCCGGGCCTGGGCGCCGTTCCCGGCGCCGGAGGCGACCTCGGCACAGCGCCCCGACTGGGTGCCCACGAGCATGGCGTTCTGCGGACCGGTGCCGGTGCCGCCCGCGGGCCCGGCGTTCGCCATCACGGCCTGCGCGCCGGAGGGCCAGTTGCCGTTGGTGACGACGGTGTTGCCGGACACCACGTTGCCCCGGTCGCCGTTGGTCACGTTGGTGCTGCCGTTGGTCGACCAGTTGCCGGTGAGCGTCCAGTTGCCCATGTTCTCGCCGCCCCAGTAGTTGGCGGTGGCCCACGTGCCGGTGTTGTTGAAGACGTTGCCCGTGACGGAGTAGTACTTCGAGCCTTCGTCGAAGTACACCCCGAAGTAGCCGTTGGTCCGCTGGCAGTGGTTCCCGCTGATCGAAGCGCCGGGGTTCCACGCCAGGGTGTAGATGCACCCGCCGTCGTTCATCTGCTGCATGACGTCGTGGACGTAGTTGTTGACGAGCCGGTTGTTGGACGCGGTGGTGGGCGTCGTGTAGCGCGGCTGGTAGTTGTAGAGGCCGCGGTTGGCGTAGTTGGTGTTGCCGCCGGCGTCGTTGGCACCCCAGCCGTAGCCGATCGACATGCCGGAGTACGGCATGTTGTAGACCTCGTTGTGGGCCACCGTGGCGGTGCTGACGTAGGTGTTCAGCACCGAGACGTTGCCCCGGTACTCCACGCCCAGGTCGTGGATGCGGTTGTGGCTGACCGTGATGTTCCGGTTGACCATCCGCTGGTCGGCCGGGTGGTGGGCGTCGGCGCGCACGCCGCCGACCACGACGCCACCGGCCGAGCCGCGGGCGATCTCGGACCGGGTGACCGTGACGTTGCTCGCGCCCAGGCCGACACCGCTGGCGTGGGCGTTGGCGTCGTTGCCGATGCCGATGGCCGTCTGGCCCAGGTTGACGAACCGGGAGTCGGTGAACGTGATGTTGTCGGCGGCGGACACCTGCACGGCCGCGGGCATCTGGTTCCAGTGCGGCCGGGCCGCCTCGAACTGGGTGCAGCCGTTCTGGCACGAGGTGAGCCGGTCGGCGGGCCAGTTCCAGGTGCCGGCGAGGTAGCTGCCGGTCTGCTGGTCGGCGTAACCCTGGTTGCTGCTGGGCCCGAGCCAACTGGTGCCGGTGAACGTGATGCCGCTGAACGAGATGTGGTGCGCCGGCGCGTCGTAGGTGCCACCGACGTCCACGAGCGACTGCAACGTCGGCAGCTCGACGCTCGCGGTGCTCATGCTCTGCCCGGCCAGCGGGATGTAGGACAGCGCGCCCGTGCCCGGGTTCAGGTGCCACTCCCCCGGCGAGTCCAGGAACTCGTAGGCGTTGGCCAGGTACAACGGGCCCGCCCGGTGCGGTTGGCTGAGCGTGTCGTACCCGAAGGTGTTGTTGTTCCACGCGGGCTGCTGCATGGTGAGGAAGTTCCCGCTGATGCTCTGCACAGGCGAGTACCGGTCGGTGAACGAGTTGACGCTCTCCACCTCGACCCGGTTCTGGTTCGCCAGGGTGTTCAGGTAGGTCAGCGCCGTGCTGGAGAACCTCATCCCCGTGCTGGTGAAGGTGAAGTCGGCGCGGTTGACCTGGGTGCGCGCCCGGGTCGCGATCGCGCCGTCCACGTACAACTGGCGCGAGTCGATACCGGCGGGGACGGTCGCGCGCCAGATGTTGCGACCGGCGTCCACGACCGACCAGCCGGTGACGGCGCGGGCGCCGCTGATCACGGGACGCGCGGACGGCGCGGCCTGCCACAGCACGCGGTAGCCGTTGGCGCCGGAGTCCGCCGCGGTCAGCCGCAACGGCTGGGTGAGCCGGTACACCCCGTCGGCCAGTTGCACGACGATGTCACCGGACATCGTGCTGTTCTGCGACCGCACCGCGGCCTGCGCGGCGGTCAGCGAACAGGGTTGTGCGGCCGAGCAGCTCGTGCCGGTGCCCGACGGTGACGCGTAGAGGGTCGTGGTGGCGGCGGACGCGGGTGGCGCGAGGGTCACCAGCGCGGCGAGCACCGCGGCGGCGGCGCCGGCCGACAGCGGCCTTCGCAGCGCGGAGGAAGAGGACGCGGACAAGGGGACCTCCTGGCTTGGGCGTGGCGCGACGCACGCCGAAGGGGCGCGTGGCGCGGGTGTGGCCGCCGCACGCGCGGGCGTGACGGCGGAAGACGGGACCGACTAGGAGCCGCGGTCAGCTGGACAACGTTGTCGGACCGGTGGTCAGCACGGCAGCGGGGTGCAGTTGCTCCGGTGGCGTGCCGACGCCCTGCACCACCGCCAGCAGGCGCTGCCCGGCGCGTTCCGGCCGCACGTGCGGGCCCTCGGTCACCGGCAGGGCGACCAGCTCGGACGCGGTGATCGCGGCCTCGTCCACGCGGACGCCCAGCCCCGGGCTGTCGCCCAGGACGAACGCCCCGTCCTCGACGTGGAGGTCGACGGCGACCCCCGACGGCGGCCGCAGCTCCTGCAACTCGCTGACCAGGTGGTTCGGCACGGACGTCGCGGCGTGCAGCAACCCGACCGGCGTGTTGCCGATGGGGCTGACGGGCAGGTCGTGGGCGTGGGCGAACGCCGCGACCCGCAGGAAGTGCGTGACGCCCCAGCCCGCCGCCGCCTGCACCACGTCGACGGCTCCCGTCGAGATCAACGGGCGGTACTGCTCCAGGCCGGTGAGGTTCTCGCCGCTGGCGACCGAGGCGCGCACGCCTCGGCCGACGACCGCGTGCCCTTCCGCGTCCCACCGCCGGACCGGCTCCTCGATCCAGATCAGATCGAGCGTCCGCTCCAGCTCGCTGACGTGGCGCACCGCCTGCTTGCGGGTCAACGCCTCGTTGACGTCGAGCATCAGGCCCGGTCGCGTGCCCCGACCGGCGTCGGTCAGCACGTCGCGCACCAGGATGAGGCGGTCGCGGTCCCGTTCGACGTCGAGACCCCCCTTGAGCTTCGCCACCCGCAGCCCGAGTTCGGCGTAGGTGCCGTACAGCGCCACGAGCTCGTCGTCGCCCAGGCCGATGTCCACACCGGACGCGTAGGCGGGCACGCGGCGGTCCCGCCCGCCGAGCAGCCGCCACAGGGGTTCGCCGGCGGCCTGCGCCTTGATGTCCCACAGCGCGGTGTCCAGGGCGCCGATGGTGCCGAACACCGCGCCCGCGTGGCCCGCCTTGAACACCTGGCGCAGCATCCGGTCGTACAGCGCGGTGACGCCGCGCGGGTCCTCGCCCTCGACGGCGGCGAAGACGGAGTCGATCTCCACGTGCGGTCCGAAGCCGACGCCGGTGATGCCCGCGTCGGTGTCGACGAGAACGATCGGCACCCGGACGACGCCGTCGGCGAACACGCCGTTGGCGTCGCCGACCGGTCGACCCCAGTCCTGGACGGTGGTGAGGGTCCGGTAACCGGTGATGCGCATGTCAGCCCTTCGTGGCCCCTGCGGTGACGCCGTCGGCGATCCGGCGCTGCAGGAACAGGTAGACGACGAGGACGGGTACCGCGGCGATCAGCACGCCGGAGGCGAACACGGGGATGTCGTCGGAGTACTGGCCCCGCAACGACGTGACGCCGACCATCAGCGTGCGATGGTCCGCCGACGGCATCACGAGCAGGGAGATGAGCACGTCGTTCCAGCAGAACAGCGCGTTGAGCACGCCGACCGACAGCAGGGCCGGCGCGCCCATCGGGAGCATGACCCGCCAGTAGACGCCGTACGCGGTGTTGCCGTCGATCCGCGCCGCGTCCACGATCTCGGGCGGCACGGCCGAGTAGTAGCTGGTCATCAGGAAGACGGTGAACGGCAGGAACTGCGCCACGTACGCCAGGACGAGTCCCGGGTAGGTGTCGAGGAGACCGGTGTCGGCCATGATCCGCGCGAACGGGACCATGATCACCTGGAACGGGATGAACAGCGCCGCCAGGACACCCAGGTGCAGCGCGGACGAGCCGCGGAAGCGCAGCCGGGCGAGCGCGAACCCGGCCATCGAGCCGAACAGCGACAGCACCGCCACCGCGGACGCCACGACGACCACCGAGTTGAGGAAGTAGCGCGACATCCCGACGCTCGACCACGCCGCGGCGATGTTCTCCCAGTGCGGCGCGCCGGCCGGGGAGAACCGGTCCAGGACGTACTCGCGGCGGGTCTTCAGGGCGACGTTCGTGGTGAACACCAGCGGGTAGACCGTGGCCAGCGCGAGCCCGGCCATCGGCACCGCGGCGACCCAGCCCGTCAGCCTCCGGCCGGCCATCACACCTCCCTGCCCGCGCGGCGCAGGACGGCGATCTGGGCCAGCCCCACGACGAGCATGATCAGGAACAGCGCGGTGGACGCCGCGGACGCGAGGGCGGGCTGGTTGAACTGCCCCTGCTGGACCCAGACGTAGTACTCGGGCAGGTAGGTGGAGCCCTCGGGACCGCCGCCGGTCATCACGTACAGCAGGCCGAACATCGAGGTCAGCAGGCCGATCATGGTGGTGACGAAGACGAACTGGATGGTGCGGGTCAACGCCGGGACGATCACGTGCCGGATGGTCTGCGGCAGCGACGCGCCGTCCACCTCGGCCGCGTCCAGCAGCGAGGGGTCCAGGGTGGAGAACCCGGCCAGGAACACGACCAGCGCCATGCCGAACGTCGCCCAGACGTGCACCCCGACCACGGCGAAGATCGCCACGTCCGGGTCGCCGAGCCAGTCGACCGGTCCGAGACCCACCCGGCCGAGGAGCGCGTTGAGCGGGCCGTCGTGGGCGAGCAGCAGGGTGAAGATCGCCCCGACGATCACCGGGGACAGCACGGCCGGGAAGAAGTACACGCCCCGGTAGACCCGGTGGCCCGGCACCCGCAGGTGGATGAACGTGGCCAGCAGGCCGGGGATCGCCACCGCCACCGGGAGCAGCAGCACCAGCAGGCCGACGTTGCGCAACGCCGTGCGGAACAGCGGGTCGGCGAACAGGGTGGCGTAGTTGTCCAGGCCGACCGGCGTGCCGTTGCGGTCGCCGTCACCGGTGAACGAGAAGTTCACCCCGAGCACCAGCGGCCACACGCGCAGCACCACGATGATCAGCGCGGCCGGCGCCAGCAGGACGAACGGGGCCAGGCGCTCGGACGTCGACCCGCGCCGGGGTCGACGCCCCGCCCGCCCCGCCGGTCGCCGGACCGGTGCTCGGACCACCTCCCCGACCGGCCCGGCGACCACCGGGCGGGTCGAGGGAGGAGAACCCCCGGGCGGCACGGGTCAGCTCGCCTTGTCGGAGGCCGCCAGCTGCGCCACGGCGTCGTCCACGGTGGCCGAGCCGCTGAGCAGCTGCTGCGAGAGGCGGCCCATCAGGTCGATCGTCTTGCTGGACAGGGCGACGTGCAGGGCGGGCTTGCCACCCTTGATCGCGGCGGTGATCGTGGCGACGGCCGGACCGCCCGCGGAGACGTCGACGGTGGTGTCGGAGGTGATCGCGCCCGCGTCGGCGTGGAAGGCTTCCAACGCCTCGGACGACGTCAGCGACCGCACCAGGTCGGCGGCCCGCTCCGGGTCCGGGGTCCACTTGGCGACCGCGTAGCCGATGCCGCCGTCGTAGGGCAGGCTCGGCGTCGCCGCGGGGTTGACCAGGGGCGCCGCCATGACGCCCACGTCGGCCGGGTCGAGGAACTCGCCGAAGTCCTTCCAGTGCCCGACGTCGGACATCAGGCCGATGATGTGCGCGGCCTTGCCCGACTGGAAGACCGCGAACGCGTCGTTGAACATCGCGGTGGAGTTGACCCCGTCGTTGTTCAGGCCGGCGTCGTCGGCCTGCTTCCACAGCTCGAAGACCCGCTTCACGTTCGGCGAGGTCCAGTCGCGCTTCCCGGCGATCCAGTCGTCGTACTCCTGCGGCGTGAGCACCGCGGAACCCATGGCGGACAGGAAGAACTGGATGCCGATGCCTTCCTTGTTGCCCACGCCGAAGCACTTCGCGCCGGTCTTGGCGGTGATGACGCCGCAGTCGGCGACGAAGTCGTCCCAGGTGTCGGCGGGCGCCTCGGGGTCCAGTCCCGCCTGCTCGTACAGCGCCTTGTTGTAGTAGAGCGGGTGGCCTTGCAGCGTCACGGGTGCGGCGTAGGTCTTCCCGTCCCGGGTGAACGCCTCCCAGCCGGCCAGCCGCTGCCGGTCCGGTGCCACGTGCTCGTCCAGCGGCAGCAGCGCGTCGACCCGGTCCCGGAGTTGGCCGCCGCCGTTGAAGAGCACGACGTCGGGCCCCTTGCCGGCCTGGATGGCCGCGCCGAGCAGGGTGTAGTACTGGTCGAACGGCTGCGCCACGAACTCGACGTCCACGTCCGGGTGACTCTTCGCGAAGTCGGCCTTGGCTCTTTCGAGGTACGCGGCCGTGCTCGCGTCGCCGGACTTCCAGTCCCAGACCACCAGCCCGTCGCCCGAGCCGCCGGCGGCTCCCGGCGACGTGGCGCTCCCGCAGCCCGAGGCCAGGACCAACCCCAACACCACGGCTGCCGACCACAGTGCGCGCTGCTTCATCGCTGCTCACTTCCCAGACGGCGGCCGGGCGGTTTCCGCGCTCGGCGCGATTGGCTCGAAAACGTAACTCGTATGACGTCTGACGTCAACGGTGCTCCGTATACTCGCCCCAGCCCTGAAGGCACCGGGGCGCACGGCGCAACCGGAGGAACGATGACCGCAGCGGGCCGGCGACGGACCGACGGACCACCCGCGGCCCCCGAGTGGGCACGCCGACCGGCCAACCTGGCCAAGGCGGTCACCGCGGAGCTCGTCGGGCGCATCGTCCGCGGCGTCCACCCGCCCGGGACGGCGTTGCCGCCGGAGCCCGCGCTCGGCGAGGTCTTCTCGGTGAGCCGCACCGTGATCCGCGAAGCCGTGAAGGTCCTCCAGGAGAAGGGCCTGGTCCAAGTGCGCCAGGGTGCGGGCACCCTGGTCACCCACCCGACGACGTGGAACATGCTCGACGAGCTGGTCCTCGCGGCCACCATCGCCGAGGACGAGACGCTGGCCGTGCTCGACGATCTCGTGGTCACCCGGCGACTCCTCGAATCGGACATGGCCCAGGTGGCCGCCCGCACGGCCGACCAGGACACGATCGACCGGCTACGCGACCTCGTGGAGCGGATGGACCAGCTCGTCGCCGACCCCGACGCCTACCACGAGCAGGACCGCGCCTTCCACGACGCGGTCATGCGGGCGTCGGGCAACCGGATCGCGCGTGGTGTCGTGCGCTCGTTGGAGAGCCAGGTCATCACCACCGCCCGCTACATGGGCCGGACCGAGCGCGCCCTGTGCGTGGCGTCGAACCGGGGCCACCGCCGGATCTACGAGCGGATCGCGGCGCACGACCCGGCCGGTGCGGCCGAAGCCATGTTCGACCACATCACCGAGGCGTGGTTGGCGCGCCGCACCGACGACGGGGATCCGAGCCGGTTGGAGCGCTAGGTGGTCAGGCGAGGACATCACCCCCTCCGCACAGCCGCTCCGCTGAGCGTCGTCGCGCTCCCGCGAACGACTTCAGCCAGCATACCGATCACGGGCGTTCAAGGGAACGATGAGTAGTACTTACCGGATCGGATCGCGGATCTCCGGAAATAGCAAGGTTTCCCTTGACGGCACGCGTGTGCTCAGGCTGTCATGGATAGCTAGCACGGCGTGATGAGTCGGACTCATCCGGAGGACAGGCGGCGAGCGTTCCCAGGGGCGGCTCCCGATCCGCACGGCCCCGTCCCTCGTTCGCCCGCACGCGCCGGTCGCCGCGCGGCGGTGGCCGGGCTCGGAGAACGGGAGGTCCGCAGTGGGCGCACGACGGGTCACGTTGGCCGACGTGGCCAAGGTGGTCGGTGTCTCCCAGACGACCGTGTCCCTGGTGCTGTCGGGCCGCGGACGCGACCTGCGGATCTCCGAGGAGATGCAGCGCCGGGTCCGGGAAGCGGCGACCGAGCTCGAGTACCGCCGCAACCGGGTCTCGGCGGGGCAGCGCGGGGCGAGGACGCGGACGATCGCCTTCGTGTCCGATTCGGTCGCCGGCTCGCGGCTCGCGGGCCACATGATCACCGGCGCGCTCGGCGCGGCCCGTCGGCACGGTGTGACGCTGCTGTTCGGCGAGACCGAGGGCGATGCGGGCTTCCGGCGCACGCTGATTGGGACGATGCGCGACTACCAGGTCGACGGCTTCGTCCTGGCCTCCGCGCACACCAGGACGACCACCGTCCCGAGCGAGCTGGCCACCGGACCCGCGGTGCTGCTCAACCTGCTGCCCCGCGAACCGTCACCGCTGATCTCCGTCCTGCCCGACGAGGTGCGGGCCGGCCGTGCCGCCGCGCGCGTGCTGCTCGACGCCGGTCACCGCGAGGGCATCCACCTCATCGGCGTCGGCCCGTCCGGGGACGACCTCCCACCGGACCGCACCACGGCGTTCGACCGGCTCACCGGCATCCGCCAGGAGCTGGGCGAGGCGGGCGTCGAGGTGGAGAGCGGCCGGCCGTGCCGCTGGTGGTTACCGGAGCACGGTTTCGCGGCGACCGCGGACCTGCTGGGCGAGGCCCGGCCCCGCGCGTTGATCTGCCTGGACGACCGGCTCGCGCTCGGCGCCTACCAGGCGCTCCAGGACGCCGGCCTCACCGTGCCCGACGACGTCTCGGTCGTGTCCTTCGACGACCACCCCATCGCCTCCTGGCTGCGCCCCGCCCTCACCACCGTCGCCCTCCCCCACCACGAGCTGGGCGCGAAGGCCGTCGACCTCCTCTTCACCGACGCCGGGCAGCTCGAACCGGACCGCGCCCGGCGCGTCCGCACCCACCGCGTCCCGATGCCCGTCCGGCACCGGAACTCCGTGGCCCCGCCCCGGTGAACCTCCCCGCCCTCACCCCAGCCCCCGCGCCCACTCGTGCAGCGCGCGGGTCTGCTCGGCGAAGCGGTGCTCGTCGGTGCCCAGCGGGTCCTTGAAGAAGAACGCCAGCGCGCCGAGCGCGCCGCTCTCCCCCGCCGCGTGGGCCGCGGCGACCAGCCGGGTCAGGTCGAGCACCAGCGGCGCCGCCAGGGCCGAGTCCAGGCCGGTCCAGGTGAGCTGCAGGCTCATCCGCGCCCCGAGGAAACCCTCGAACGACACGTGGTCCCAGGCGGTCTTGGTCTCGCCGAGGTCCGGCACGTTGTCGATGTGCAGGGGCGCGGTGACCTCGCCGCCGAGCAGGGCCGCGAGACCGTTCGCCTTGGACCTCAGCTTGCTCTCGGCGTGCGCCGGGTCCTCCAGCGTCGCGCCGTCGCCTCCGCCGAGCAGGTTCGTGCCCGCCCACGACCGGACCCGCAGCGCCCGCGCGGTGAACATCGGCGCGAGCACCGTGCGCAGCAGGGTCTCGCCGGTCTTGCCGTCCCGCCCGGCGTAGGGCAGCCGCTTGCGCCGGGCGAGCTCGTCCAACGCGGGCAGCGCGATCCCGGTCGAGGGCGTGAACGCGACGAACGGGCAGCCGGCCGCGAGCGCCGCGCAGGCGGCCAGGGAGCTGGGCGGCAGCACGCGCCGGGTGGGGTCGGCCAGCGCCCGCTCCAGCGCGGCCAGGTCGGCGTGCTCGGGCAGCGCCGGCACGGGCGGTTCGGTGGACGACACGTCGACCACGACGACCCGGGCCAGCCCGCGCCGTTCCCGGAACGCGGTGATGTCGGCCGCCAGCCGCCGGACGACGTCGGCCTGCACGCCGTCGTGGTCCGCGGTCCGGATCTCGCCGTCCACCTCCCGCAGTCCGGCTCGGACGCACTCCAGCAGGTGGTGCGGCAGCACGCCGCCCTCGGCCAGCAGCTCGGCCCGCTTCTCCAGCGGCCCCTGCGCGATGTCGTGCCCGCCCACGACGATGTCCGACCACGCCGGCAGCGTGACACCGGCCAGCTCCGGCCGTTCGGTCACGCACCCGATCGCCTCGACCACCCCCGCGCGCAGGGCCAGCAGCCCGCTCACGGCGGTCGTCGCGACGGAGCCTCGCGCGCCGATCAGCCACAGCCCGGTCGACCCGTCCACCATCGTCCCTCCCTCCGCTCCCACGACTACTTCCACGGACCGGGGTAGCCCGGCATGTCCTCGCAGCCGCACATGGCGTAGTGCAGCGGCGGCATGTCCTGCGCGATGTAGTCGCGGACGTCGTCCTGGGTCACCTTCGGCTGGGGCAGCACCCACTCCCGGGGCACCTCCCGCCCGTTCAGGATCCGCAGCGCGGCGATGACCGGCGTGCGCCACTGGAACGTCGGGTAGGTGGGCGCGACCGCGGTCATCCCCTCGGCGACCCACGTCCGCAGGAAGTCCTGCTGGTCCTCGCCGACGAACGGCGGGATCGGCGCACCCGCGTCCTGGAACGCCTCCACCGCGGCCACGGCGGTCGCGCCGGAGTCCATCCAGACGCCGTCGATCCGGCCCTCCCGCTGGAGGTAGTCGCCGACGATGGTCTTGGTCTTGGCGGCGTCACCGTCGGTGAACTCGACCCCGACGACCTCCAGCCCGCTGCCCGCGAAGACCTCGTTCGCCGCCGCCCACCGCTGCTCCAGCACGTCCACGCCGGGCAGGATGCGCAACGCCAGCACCTTGCCGCCCGCCTTCACCTCGTCCTTCAGGAACTCCGCCCCGTCCGCGCCGAACGCGAACCCGCCGATCGGGTGGATGAACGTGACCGGGCAGTCGGAGTCGACGCCCCGGTCGAACACGATCACCGGCACGCCGGTCGCGCACGCGGCCTCGACGGCCGGGGTCAGCGTCGCGGTGGTGTTCGGCGACACGACCAGCGCATCGCAGTCCTGGGAGGCGAACGACCGGATGTCGCTGATCTGCTTGTCGTCCTTGGCCTCCGCGTCGAGCACGGTGAACCGGGTGATCTCGGGGTGCAGCTCCACCTCCTCCCGCATGGTCGTCAACCCGACCTGCCGCCACGGGTTGTCGACCGAGGCGTTGGAGAAGCACAGGTGGTGGTCGCCTCCCGGCTCGGCGAACCGCGCCGTGTCGACCATCTCCGGGTCGAGCACCTGCTCCCACGGCCCGGCCGGCGCGCCGGCGTCCGCGAACCCGACCGGCTGCGCGGTGCGCAGCGCCAGTTGGCGCTCGTACTCGGCCCGGTCGAAGAACTCCGACCCGGATCGGGCCGAGGTCGTCGTGGCGGCGTCCGGTCCCCCGTCGGGCAGGTCGCTCGAACAGCCGGCGGCGGCCAGTGCGCCCACGAGGACGACGGCGAACCACTTCCTGCGCATGGTGTTGCTCCCAGGTTCTTCGGCGGCGTTCAGGAGGTCACCGGCTCGGGCCGGCGGGGCCGGAGCCGGCGCCGGGAGCCGGCGCCGCGGGCGGCGTAGGCCACCGCGGCGATGATGATCAGGCCCTGCACGGCGGATTCGAGCGCTCCCGCGACGCCGAGCAGGTTCAACAGCGAGAACAGGGCTTCCAGCGACAACGCGCCCGCGGCGGCGGCGACCACCGAGCCGCGACCGCCGCCGAGCACGACGCCGCCGAGCACGACCGCCGTGATGGCCCGGAACTCCAGGCCGGCGCCGACCTGCGCGGACACCCCGGCGAACCCGGCGAGCAGGATCGCCGCGAGCGCGGCGAGCAGTCCCGAGAGCACGAACGCCAGCACCCGCAGCCGGTCGACCCGGCCACCCGCCAGCCGGACGGCCCGCTCGTTGTCCCCCACCGCGAGCAGCGTCCGACCGGTGCCGCCGCGCATGAGCAGCACCGCGGCTGCCGTCACCACCAGCAGGACGACCACCGACCACGGCACCTGTCCCAGCACCGGCACGTCGAACCCGCCCCGACCGAGTGCCCGGAACGACGGCGACAGCGCGCCGCGCGGCGCACCGCCGGTCCACAGGAACACCGCGCCGTCGAGCACCAGCAGCATGCCGAGCGTCACGATGAACGACGGCACCAGCAGCTTCGTCGTGATCAGGCCGTTGACCAGGCCGACGAGGACGCCGAAGCCGAGCACCAGCGCGATCACCCACGCCGTGTTCGCGTCGTCGCCGTCGACCAGCCGGGCGGCGATCACCACCTCGGCGGTGACCAGCGACCCGACCGACAGGTCGAACCCGCCGGACACGACCACGAAGTACTGGCCGATCGCCAGGACCACGAGCGGCGCGGCCCGCTTCAGCAGCGCCAGGTAGCCCGCGGGTTCGGCGTAGGCGGGACCGGCGAGGGCCAGGGCCACCAGCAGGACCGCGAGCACGACGAGCACCGGCGCGGTGCCGTCGGCCAGGCGAGGTCGCCACGTCACGCCGACCTCCGGGACGATCGGCGGCGGGCGTAGAGCGCCACCGCGACGACGAGCACGACACCGCGCACCACGTCCTTGAAGAACGGGTCGACCGCGAGGTCGTCGAACACGGTGTCCAGGGTGGCCAGCAGCAGCACGCCGCCGACCGTGCCGACGACACCGCCCCGGCCACCGGCGAGGGCCGTGCCGCCGAGCACCACGGCCGCGATGGACTCCAGGTCGAACCCGGCGTCGGTGCCCACGTACGGCGCCCCCGAGCCGAGCCTGGCGGCCAGGAACACCCCGGCGAGACCGGCCGCGACCGAGCACAGCACGTGCGCGGTCACGATCGTCCGGCCGGTCCGCACCCCCGACAGCCGCGCGACCTCGACGTCACCGCCCACGGCGTACATGTGGTAGCCGGCGCGGGTGCGCCGCAGGTACCACCACGCGCCCGCCGCGACGAGCAGCACGAGCAGCGCGGCCACCGGGACCGGCCCGATCCGGTCGTACCCGAGGTGCTGGAACGACCGCGGCACGCTGCCCGCCGGCCCGGTGTAGCTGTGCTCCAGGTAGCCGCGCAGCACCAGGGCTACCCCGAGCGTGGCGATGAACGCGTTGGCCTTCAGCACCGTGATCACGAGCCCGTTGACGAGGCCGACCACCGCCGCGAGCGCCAGGGCGAGCAGCACGCCCGGTCCGACCATCGCCCCGCTGCCCGCCATGGTCTCGGCCGCGACCAGGGAGCACAGCCCGACCAGGTAGGCGACCGACAGGTCCAGCGACCCGGTGACGACCACCAGCGTCTGCCCGACCGCGACCAGCCCCAGCGCGGTGGCGCGGGTCAGGATGGTGAGGACGCCACCCTGGTCGAGGAGCACACCGCCGTCCAGCGCCACGAGGACGCTGCCGACGACGAGCAGCACGACCAGCGCGAGGTACACGGTCACGGTCGGCGTGAGCACCACCTTGCGGGACCGCGGCGCGGCCACGCCGCCCAGGGTCCGTTCCGGCACGAGGTTCACGCGGCGTCACCGGTCCCGTGGCCGGTCGCCAGCCGCATCACGGCCTCCTCCGAGGCCCCGGCCGGCAGCTCGCCCGCCACCGAGCCCTGGTGCAGCACGATGATCCGGTCGCTCATGCCGATCAGCTCGGGCAGCTCCGACGAGATCATCAGCACGGCCACCCCCCGCTCCGCGAGATCGCGCAGCAACCGGTGGACGGCCTGCTTCGCGCCGACGTCGACGCCCCGCGTCGGCTCGTCCACGACGAGCACCCGCGGTTCGACCGCGAGCCACTTGGCGAGCACCACCTTCTGCTGGTTGCCGCCCGACAGGTAGCGCACCTCCTGGTGCGGGCCGCGCGCGGTGACGGTGACGGCGTCCAGCAGCGCGGTGAGGTCGTCCGACCGCCGCGCCGCCGCACCCCGCAGCGCCGCCCGCCGCGCGAGCAGCACGTTGTCCCGCACCGACTGCCGCAGCGCCAGCCCTTCGCCCTTGCGGTCCTCGGTGACGTGACCGATGCCGACCCGGACCGCCGTGCGCGGGCCGTCGACGTGGACCGGTGTCCCGTCCACCTCCAGGGAGCCCGTGGTGAACGGCTCCACTCCCCAGATCGCCCGCGCCGTCGCGGACCTCCCGGAACCCTGCAACCCGGCCAGGCCGACGACCTCACCGGCGCGGACCTCGAACGTCAGCCCGCGCACCCGGTCGTTGCCCGCACCGCGCAGCGCCAACCGCACGCCGCGGGGATCGTGGCCGCGTTCCGGGTAGAGGGCGTCGAGCGGACGGCCCACCATCAACCGCACGAGCCGGTCGGAATCGATGTCGGCGGTCGCCGTGGTCGCCACGAGCGCGCCGTCCTTGAGCACCGTGATCCGCCGGCTGAGGTCGAACACCTCGCGCATCCGGTGGGAGACGTAGAGCACGGCCATCCCCCGCTCGCACAGCCGCCGCACCAGCGCGTACAGCAGTTCGACCTCGTGGTCGGCCAGCGCGGCGGTCGGTTCGTCCATCGCGAGCACGCGGGCGTCGGCGGACAGCGCCTTGACGATCTCCACCACCTGCCGCTGCGCGACGGAGAGCCGCGCGACGGCCGTCGTGGGGTCGATGGTCCGCACCCCCAGCCAGTCCAGCAGCCGCCGGGTCTCGGCCTCCATCGCCCGGCCGTCGACCCGGCCCCGGCGCACGGGTTCCCGGCCCAGGAACACGTTCTCGGCGACCGACCGGTGGTCGAGGAGGGCGAACTCCTGGTGGATGATCGCGACGCCCGCCGCGTGGGCGTCCCGCGGGGAGCCGAACGAGACCTCCTCGTCGCCGAGCACGATCCGCCCGGAATCCGGCCGGTGGGCACCGGCCAGCACCTTCAGCAACGTCGACTTGCCCGCCCCGTTCTCCCCGACCAGGGCGTGCACCTCGCCCGGCCGCAGCTCGAGGTCCACCCCGCGCAGCACCGCCACGCCGAGGAAGCTCTTGGTGATGCCCTCCAGCCGCACGTTCACGCCGTCACACCCTCCACTGTGGACACCACGTCACCTGCTCGGGTTCCCGGCCGGGAACCCGAGCAGGCGCGTCGGACGAGGTCAGAACTGGGAGAGGAACCTCCACGCCTCGCCCTTGGTCCACGTCCGGATGCCGCTCTCGGCGTAGGTGCCGTCGACCGGGCCCGGCATGTGCCCGTTGTCGAACGCGGCCCACTGCACCGGGTAGCCCGCCCGGCACGAGTACGTGGTGGTCACGTGGGTCATGCTGCCCTGGGCGGGCTCACGCGGGGTCTGCGGCGTGCAGCCGTTGTTCGCCACGAACCGGTCGCGCAACTGGCGGCCCATCGAGATGTTGAGCACGTTGTCGGTGATGCCGTGCATGCCGAAGTACGCGATCGGCTGGCTGCCGCCGCTGCACCCGCTCAGCTGCGTCCCGGCGTAGACGACCACCGCCCGGAACACGGTGGCCCGGGCGCACGCGAGCGCGTAGCTCATGCCGCCGCCGTAGCTGAAGCCCATCGCGAACCGCAGCTTCGGGTCGACGCACAGGTCGCCCTCGATCCGGCGGATCATGTCGTCGGTGAACGTGACGTCCTCGCCGCCGGAGTTGGCCCAGCCGTTGCCCAGGCCCTGCGGCGCCACCAGGATCGCGCTGTTGTTGGACTGCTCCTGCATCCCGTAGTACGACCACGCCGTCCCGCTGGTCCCACCGGAGGACACGTCGTTCATCGTGCCGCCGCGCCAGTGGTACGCGAAGATCAGCCGGTACGGCCGGGTGTTGTCGTAGCCGTCCGGCACCCGCAGGATGAAGCTGCGGGTCTTCCCACCGCTCTGGATCGTGTACGTGCCGCTGCGCATCGTCGGCGCCTTGCCGCACCCGGAGCCGGTGTCACCGCCGCCCGACACCTTGGTCAACTGCCACTGCTGGTTGTTCCCGCCGGTGTCGGAGTACTGGACGACGGCGGCGTTGTCCGCCGTGGAGCCGCCCTGCACCTCCACCGCCTTGTTGCTGTGGCGGGCGATCAGCCGCACGTGGCCGCCGTCGGAGTCGGCCAGCCGGAACTGCTGGTTGGTGCCACCGTGGTCGGTCCACTGCTGGAGCGCGACACCGTCGGCGGTCGACGAGCCCGGCACGTCGAGGACCTTGCCGGAGTGGCGTGACTTGACGCGGTAGTAACCGCCGCCGGAGTCCACGAACTGCCACTGCTGGTTCGTCCCGTCGTGACGGGTCCACTGCGTGATCCGCGCGCCGTCGTTGGTCGCCGAGCCGGCCAGGTCGAGCGCCTTGCCGCTGGTGCGGTTCACCAGGACGTACCAGGCGGTCGTGTCCACCGTGGCCGCCGACGCCGGCAGGGCGTTCACCGCGGTCATCGTGCCGGCCGCGAGGAGCACCGCCGCCACGGTGGCCGTCACCGGTCGTCGGCGTCGGGCCTGGGGGGAGGCGAGGGCCTCACCGCTGGTCTTCATCGAGCACTCCTTCGGTTCAAGGCAGGGTCCACCGCTGGTTGGTGCCGCCGTGGCAGCTCCAGATGATCAACTGCGTGCCGTCGGCCGAGCTGCCCCCGTTGGCGTCCAGGCACTTGCCCGACTGCGGGTTCACCAACGACCCGTTCGCGCCCGCGGTCCAGTTCTGCCCACCACCGCCGTTGCACGTCCACAGCCGCACGACCGCGCCGTTGCCGGTGCCGGCCGCGTCGAGGCACTTGTCCAGCGCCCGCAGCGTCGACCCGCTCACCGTCCAGCGCTGGTTCGCACCGCCGTTGCAGCTCCACAGCTGGACGCGGGCGCCGTCGGCCGAGCTGCCCCCGCTGACGTCCACGCACTTGCCCGAGGCGGCGACGATCGGCCCGGTGCGCGGGGTCGTGCCGCCCAGTTCCTTGATGCGGATGTTGCGGAACGACACGTCGTCGCCGGCGCCGTGGTTCTGGATGCCGATGTGCCCGGACACCAGCGACCGGGCCGGGTCGGTGTTGGTGAAGTCGTTCACCCGCACGCCGTTGAGGAACACCTGGAGGCGTTCGCCCTCGACCAGCAGCTCGAAGGTGTTCCACTCGCCGGGCGGGTTCAGCGCCGCGTCACGGGCGGCCTGGTCGGCCCCCTTGAACCCGTAGACCGCGCCGGTGGTCCGGTCCGCCGTGTCGGTCGCGTCGATCTGCACCTCGTAGCCGTTGCTCATCGCGGAGTTCGGGTCGGAGCTGGGCGGGAAGCCCACGAAGACCCCGGAGTTGTCGTCGCCGGGCATCCGCCAGTCGAGCTTGAGCGAGTACGAGCGGAACTCGCGGGCGCTGTGCCAGAGCAGGCCCTGGCCGTCGAACGAGGTCAGCGTGCCGTCGGCGTTGGTGAAGCCGCCCGGTCCGGCCTGCGACCAGCCGGTGGTGGAGCCGTTGTAGAGCGGGGTGTAGCCGTTCTCGGGCCGGCAGTCGGCCTTGGCGCGACCGGCCGCGTACCTGATGCCGCCGAGCACCATCGCGCGGAACCCGGCCTCGGCGTAGCTCGCCTGCGTGTGGCCGCTGCCGGTGTAGAAGGAACGCCCGCCCTGCACGGTCTTGCACCAGGTGTGCGGGTGGTCCGCGCCCATCGAGCCGCCGCTGTAGGTCGACTCGTCCAGCGCGGCCAGGACCCGGGCCGAGGACCGGACGCTGCCGCGGAAGTTGTACCACTCGTCGGTCCGGGTCCACGCCGGGCCCAGGTGCGCGGTGGCCGCGTGCGCCCGGTCCTCCACCCGGACCGTCGCCTGCTGGATGGCCGGGTGCGAGGTGAAGTAGGTGCCGACCAGCTCGCCGTAGAACGGCCAGTCGTACTCGGTGTCCGACGCCGAGTGGATGCCGACGTACCCGCCACCACCCCGGACGTAGGACTCGAACGCGGTCTGCTGCGTCGCGTTGAGCACGTCCCCGGTGGTGTTGAGGAACACCACGGCCTCGTAGCGGGCCAGGTTGGCGGTGGTGAAGTGGGTCGAGTCCTCGGTGGCGGTGACCGTGAAGCTGTTGGCCGCGCCCAGGTCCCGGATCAGCTGGGTGCCGGCCGGGATCGAGTCGTGGCGGAAGCCCGCGGTCTTGGAGAACACCAGCACGTCGTACGGCGCGTCGGCCGCGGCGGCCGGCGGGCTGGACGTGAGCGCGGCGACGGTCAGGGCGGCGACGGCCGCACCGAGCACGCGTCGTGTCGACGAGCGCTTCATCTTCGACCCTCCTAACGCGGTGGGCGGGGCAGGGGTCATCACGGCAGGGTCCAGCGCTGGTTGGTGCCGCCGTGGCAGCTCCAGACGATCAGCTGCGTGCCGTCGGCCGTGCTGCCGCCGTTGGCGTCCAGGCACTTGCCGGACTGCGGGTTCACCAGCGACCCGTTCGCACCCGCCGTCCAGTTCTGGCCGGCGCCGCCGTTGCACGTCCACAGCCGGACCTGGGCGCCGTCGGCGGTGCCGGACACGTCCAGGCACTTGTCCAGCGCCCGCAGCGTCGACCCGCTCACCGTCCAGCGCTGGTTCGCGCCGCTGTTGCACGTCCACAGCTGCACCTTCGCGCCGTCGGCCGAGCTGCCGCCGTTGACGTCCACGCACTTGCCCGAGGCTCCGACGATCGGCCCGGACCGGGTGCCCGAGGACGAACCGAACGTGTAGGCGTCCACGTCGAAGAGCGTGCCGGTGCCGCCGGCGAACGTCAGGTACAGCGTCACGGTGCCGGTCGGCACGTTCGACAGGGTCGTGGACACGTCGGTGAACGTCTCCCAGCCGCCGGTCACCGGCACGGTGACCGTGCCGAGCACCGGTCCGGTGGGCGAGCCGGTGCGCACGGACAGCGTGCCGCCCGAGCCGGCCGACGACACCCTGGCCGTGAACCGGGTGGTCCCGCCGAGCGCGTACGGCTGGAACGCGATCCAGTCGCCGTTCTGGATGTCGCCGACGGTCCGCCCGCCCTCGGCGGCGGCCTTGTCGTAGAGGCCGGTGCCGGACTGGGTCGAGTAGTGCTCGGCTTGGCGGTGCCGCAGTTGCAGCACGTGCTGCGTGTGCGTGGTCACCGGCGGCTGGCCGTTCGCGCCCGAGTCGGTGTACTCGGCGTCGAGCACCGCGAACAGGTTCGCCGCCGTGTCGTGCTCGCCGTCCACCGGGATCTGCAAGGTGCCGGAGCAGCCGGTCTGCGTGGTGATCGGGTGGCCGTGGCTGTCGTGGCCGAGCACGTAGCTCAGCTTCACCCGCGTGCAGTCGATCGTGCCGTCCTCCGCGTCCGACGCCGTGATCCTGTACGGCACCGCGTCGCCGAAGCTGAACAGGGCGCCGTTGGCCGGCGAGTCGATCCGGACCACGGGTGCGGTGTTGCCGACCGAGACCGCCACGGTGGCGGCACCCGAGCGACCGCCGCTGTCGGTCACCGTGAGGGTGACCTGGTACTGGCCGTTGGCGGTGAAGGTGTGGCTGGGGTTGGCGGCCGTGGACGTGGTGCCGTCGCCGAAGTTCCACGAGTAGGCCAGCGCGCTGCCCTCGGGGTCCGTGGAGCCCGCCGACGAGAAGTTCACCGTCAGCGGCGCGGCGCCGGAGGTGCGGTCGGCGGCGGCGCGCGCGGTCGGCGCCTTGTTGCCCGCCGGGTTGTACTCGATGCGGTACAGCGCCGAGCTGGCGTCGCCGCTGCCCCACCCGGTGCCGTAGTCCAGCACGTACAGCGCGCCGTCCGGGCCGAAGGTGGCGTCCATGACCTGCGTGCCGCGCCACGGGAAGTCGCTGACCTGACCGGCCGACCCGTCGGCGTTGACGTCGATGGTCTTGATCCAGCGCCGGCCGAACTCGGTGGCGAACACGTGCCCGTCCAGCGCGGCCGGGAACTTGATCGAGGACGGGTTGGCCGCGTCGTACCGGTAGACCGGGGCCGCCATGGGCGACTCCGAACCGCAGCCGAACGCGGCGAACGAGCAGTTGTCGTACTTGATCCACGCCGGCTTCGCGGCGGGCAGCGTGCCCAGGCCGGTGTTGCGCGGCGAGTTGTTGACCGGGGCCGCGCAGGTGAACCGGCTCCCGGACGGGCCGGACGGGAACGTGTAGTCGACGTAGGCTTCGGCCGTGGTGTTCGAGCCGACGCAGTACGGCCACCCGAAGTTGCCCGCCGCGGTGATCCGGTTGAACTCCACCAGGCCGGCGGGGCCGCGCGTGCTGCTGCTCGTGCCCGCGTCGGGACCGTACTCGCCGAGGTAGATGGCGCCGGTGGCCTTGTCCACGTTGAAGCGGAACGGGTTGCGCAGGCCCATGGCGTAGATCTCCGGCCGGGTGTTCGCCGTGCCGGGGGCGAACAGGTTGCCGGGCGGGATCGAGTACGAGCCGTCCGCGTTCACCTTGATCCGCAGCACCTTGCCGCGCAGGTCGTTCGTGTTGCCGGCGCTGCGCTGGGCGTCGTAGGTGGGGTTGCGGTTGGTCCGCTCGTCGATCGGGGTGTAGCCGCCGGAGTCGAACGGGTTGGAGTCGTCGCCGGTGGACAGGTACAGGTTCCCGGCCGCGTCGAAGTCGATGTCGCCGCCGACGTGGCAGCACATGCCCCGGTCGGTCGCCACCTCCAGCACGGTGACCTGGCTGGCCAGGTTGAGCGTGAAGTCGGCGTTCAGGGTGAACCGGGCGAGCCGGTTGACCCCCTTCCAGGCCGAGAAGTCCGTCCCGGTGGCGGGCGCGTCGCCACCGGGGGTGTTCAGCGGCGGCGCGTAGAACAGGTAGATGAACCGGTTGGTGGCGAAGCCGGGGTCCACCCCGATGCCCTGGAGGCCCTCTTCGTCGTGCGTGTAGACCGGCACGGTCCCGATCACGCCGGTGACGCCCTCCGCGGTGGTGCGGCGCAGCGTCCCGTTGCGGGAGGTGTGCAGCACGGAGCGGTCGGGCAGCACGGCCAGCGTCATCGGCTCGCCCACCTCGCCGACCCCTCTGGCCAGCTCGACCTGCTGGAAGTCGGCGGGGTTGACCGCGTGCGCGGCGGCCGGCGACGAGGAGCCGATCACCGTCGCCACCACACCGGCGGCCACGAGGAGGGCGGCGGTCGACATCGCTCTGATCCGGTGCCCCAGGGCAGACCCGCGCCCTCGCGCCGCACTGTCCTCAACGGACGCAGCCCAGCGTGTTCTTCGCATCGAAGGTCCCCTCGTCTTCGTTGACGGGTGTCGGCCGGGCCGCCGCACTGGGCGATTCCACCGGAGCCTTCCCGCACCGTAGCCACCGACGACTCGGAGCGTCAACGCTCCGCTTTGCTAAAATTGTTAGCGCTAACTCCCTTGACGCACCTGCCCGGTGTGGCATTTCTCGTGCTAAAACCGCTGTCCGTCGAATGACGTTCGACAAGATGGTTCGCCATGCGCAGGTGTTGTTATCGCTAACAGCAATCGGGCTACCGCCGTTGACGCCGCGGTTCGCCGATGGCTACGTTGCCCCGAGGGCCCGGTCGAGCGGGCGGACGTCGTGACCCGATCCGTGGCCGACCGGCCACTGAGGACAGTCCCGCCCCGGCTCCACCACCGTCCGCTTTGGAGGGTTCAGCATGACGGAACTGCCACGTAGGCGACTGATGCAGCTCGGCGCGGCGAGCGCCGGGGCCCTGCTGGCGCAGGGTGGTTGGACGGCGGTGGCCCGAGCCGGGTCGACCGCGCCGCCGGAGGTGCGCGCGGTGGACGACCTGGCGCTGTGGTACGACCAGCAGGCGGGCTCGGAGTGGCTCCGCGCGCTGCCGGTCGGCAACGGGCGCCTCGGCGCGATGGTCCACGGCAACGTCGACACCGAGCGGTTGCAGCTCAACGAGGACACGGTCTGGGCGGGCGGACCGCACGACTACACCAACACGCAGGGCGCGAGCGCCCTGGCCGAGATCAGGCGGCTGGTGTTCGCGAACCGGTGGACGGAGGCGCAGGCGCTCGTCGACCGGGCGATGCTCGGCAGCCCGGCCGCCCAGCTCGCCTACCAGACCGTCGGCGAGCTCAGGCTCGCGTTCCCGGCGGTGAGCGGGGTGTCCGGCTACCAGCGGTGGCTCGACCTGACCACCGCCACGACGGCCGTGACCTACGTGGCGAACAACGTCCGGTACCGGCGCGAGGTGATCGCCAGCGCGCCCGACCAGGTGATCGCCGTGCGCCTGACGGCCGAGACCCCGGGCTCCGTCTCGTTCACCGCGTCGTTCAGCACGCCGCAGCGGGCCACGGCGTCGAGCCCGGACGGCACGACCATCGGGCTGGACGGCCGGTCCGGCGACCACCGGGGCATCGCGGGTGCCGTCCGGTTCCTGGTGCTGGCCAAGGCCATCGCCGAGGGCGGCACGACCAGCAGCTCCGGGGGCGTGCTGCGGGTGTCCAACGCCACCAGCGTGACGCTGCTGATCTCGATCGGCACCAGCTACGTGGACTACCGCAACGTGAGCGGCGACTACCAGGGCATCGCCCGCGGGCGGCTCAACGGCGCGCAGGGCGCGACCTACGACGTGCTGCGCAGCCGGCACGTGGCCGACTACCGGACCCTGTTCGGCCGGACCACCCTCGACCTGGGCCGCACCGCGGCGGCGGACCAGCCGACCGACGTCCGGATCGCCCGGCACGGCAGCACCGCCGACCCGCAGTTCTCGGCCCTGCTGTTCCAGTACGGCCGGTACCTGCTGATCTCGTCGTCCCGGCCGGGCACCCAGCCCGCCAACCTCCAGGGCATCTGGAACGACCAGCTGACCCCGTCGTGGGACTCGAAGTACACCCTCAACGCCAACCTGCCGATGAACTACTGGCCGACCGACTCGACGAACCTGTCCGAGTGCTACGAGCCGGTGTTCCGGATGATCACCGACCTCACCGCCACCGGCGCCCGCACCGCGAGGGCCCAGTACGGCGCCGGCGGCTGGGTCACCCACCACAACACCGACGGGTGGCGGGGCTCCTCGGTGGTGGACGGCGCGCTGTGGGGCATGTGGCAGACCGGCGGCGCGTGGCTCGCCACCATGATCTGGGACCACTACCTGTTCACCGGCGACGTGGAGTTCCTGCGCTCCTACTACCCCGCGATGAAGGGCTCGGCCCAGTTCTTCCTCGACACGCTGGTGGCGGAGCCGACGCTGAAGTGGCTGGTCACCAACCCGTCGAACTCCCCGGAGCTGCCCCACCACGCGAACGCCAGCATCTGCGCGGGCCCCACCATGGACATGCAGATCCTGCGCGACCTGTTCGAGGGCTGCGCCCGCGCCTCGGAGGTGCTCGGCGTCGACGACGACTTCCGCTCCAGGGTCCGCGCGACGGCGCAGCAGCTCGCCCCGACGCGGGTCGGCTCGCGCGGCAACATCATGGAGTGGCTCTACGACTGGGTCGAGACCGAGCCGAACCACCGGCACGTCTCGCACCTGTACGGCCTGCACCCCGGCAACGAGATCACGAAGCGCGGCACGCCGCAGCTGTTCGAGGCGGCCCGGCGGACCCTGCAACTGCGCGGTGACGCGGGCACCGGGTGGTCACTGGCCTGGAAGATCAACTACTGGGCGCGGTTGGAGGAGGGAGGCCGGGCGCACGACCTCATCCGCTCTCTGGTGACGCCGGACCGGCTCGCGCCCAACATGTTCGACCTGCACCCGCCGTTCCAGATCGACGGCAACTTCGGCGCGACCTCCGGCATCGCCGAGATGCTGCTGCACAGCCACGACGGCGAGCTGCACCTGCTGCCCGCGCTGCCCGCCGCGTGGCCGACCGGGAGGGTCGACGGCCTGCGCGGCCGGGGCGGGTACACGGTGGGCGCCGCGTGGAGCGGCGGCTGGGCCACCGAGCTCACCGTCACCCCCGACCGCGACGGTCCGGTCCGGGTCCGCAGCCGGGTGTTCACCGGCACCTACGAGCTGCGTGACCTGACCAGCGGGGCACCGGTGCAGCCGGAGCAGGTGGAACCGGACCTGATCAGGTTCACCGGGCAGGCGCGCCACACCTACCGCGTGACCTCCCAGGGCCGGCCACCGCTGGTCCAGCCCGGTGTCGACTACCACCTCGTGGCGCAGCACAGCGGCAAGCGGGCCGACGTCAACGCCGCCTCGACCGCGGTCGGCGCGACCCTGGTCCAGTGGCCGGCCACGGCGGGCCTCAACCAGCGGTTCGACTTCCTGCCCACCGGCGACCACTACCGCGTCCGCGCCCGGCACAGCGGCCTGGTGCTCCAGGTCGCGGGCACCGGCACCGGCGCCGACATCACCCAGCAGCGCGATGTCGGCACCCCGAACCAGCTGTGGCGGCTGGTCGACCACGGCGGCGGCGTGGTGAGCCTGGTCAACCAGCAGAGCGGCCTGGCGATGGACGTGTGGTCGGCCTCGACGGCCGACGGCGCCCGCATCTCCCAGTGGACCGTCACCGGCAGCGCGAACCAGCGCTTCCTGCTCCAGCGCGCCTGACCGCGACGGTCGCGGCCCGGCACCGGGAGGAGTCACCTCGCCGTCCAACTCAGCCCACGAGGAGGCTGAATAAGTCAGACTCATTTTCCGCCTTCACCACCATCACGCCCCTGACGTGCAGTTCAGCCACCACGCCGCGCGCTCGACACCGGTCGCGGCGGCGGATGTAGGCTGGGCGGGCAGCGGAGAGCCGTCACACTCTTCAGGCGACCCGTCACTAAGGAGCGGCGTTGACGGATGGCGCACTCGTGCCGGACAGCCCGGACGGGCAGTCGGGCACCACACCCGCGCCCGGTCCGTACCGACCGGGCTACGAGCTCGTCGCGGAGCAGATCCTGCAGCTGATCGCCGAGCTGGAGCTGCGCCCCGGTGACCGGATGCCGACCGAGAACGAGCTGGCCGCGCGGATGGGCACCAGCCGCACGGTCGTGCGGGAAGCCGTCAAGATCCTCTCCGCGATCGGACGGGTGCGGGCGCACAAGGGGCGCGGGCTCTACGTGGCCGACGACGAGGGCATGCTCGGCTCCTCCCGGTGGGGAGGCTTCTTCCTGCCGACCAACCTCGACCACGTCTACATGCTCTTCGAGTTCCGCCGGGTCCAGGAGACCGCGGCCAGCCGCCTGGCCGCGACCCACGCCACCCCTGCCGAGCTGCGCGCCATCGGCGCCGCCGCGGAGACCTGCCGACAGGGCCACCTGACCGGCCAGTCCGCGCTGTTCGCCCGCGGCGACGAGGACTTCCACCTCGCCGTCGCCGAGGCGTCCCACAACCAGTTCCTCGTCGCCTCCGTGCGCGAAGCCCGCCGCCTGCAGCACCAGTCCAGCACCATCGCCCTGCACGGCACCATCGGCGGGCACGCGGCCGAGGCGGTCGAGGAGCACCTGGCGATCTACCACGCGATCCGCGACGGTGACCCCGAAGCCGCCGCTGCCGCCGCGGGCGTCCACATCGACAACACGCTGCACGACTACCGGCGCGAGATCCAGCGCCGCCTCTTCGGCTGACCCGCCGACACCCGCGCCGACCCGGCACCGCCACTCCCCCGTCCACGACGGCGCGGAGCGCTCCGGCGACGGCGTGATCTGGACTCGTCCAGCGGATGTGTGCTACAAATCGCAGCGGATCAACCAGCACGTGTATGACATCTCAGCAGGCGAGAGCCGGTGCGCGGCACCGCGCCGGCCCGCCCCGTGCGACCCGGTCGCCCGCAGCACGCGCACACCGGCCCGGTGACACCTCCGGGCGTCTTCGCACTTCCCGCACGCACGCCGCCGCGTAATCCAGCCAGTCGCCTTCAAGCCCCAGAGGAGTGGCAAATGCGACACAGATTCGCGCGCCTGCTGTCGATCTTAGGTAGCGCGTTGGTGGTGATGGGGCTGGCCGCCGCGCCCGCGCCCGCGCACCCCGAGGGGTTCCACGTCCTGCTGTTCAGCAAGACCGCCTCCGGGGCCTACCGGCACGACTCGATCCCGGCCGGCATCACGATGTTCGAGCAGTTGGCCGCCCAGAACGACTGGGAGCTGACCAAGAGCGAGGACTCGTCGGTCTTCAACGACGCCGCGCTCGCCACGTTCGACGTGGTCGTCATGCTCCAGACCTCCGGCATGGTGTGGGACAACGACGCCCAGCGCGCCGCGGCGCAGAAGTACATGCGCGGCGGTGGCGGTTTCGTCGCGATCCACAACGCCACCGACATGAACGTCGAGCAGCAGTTCCCGTGGTGGGACCAGATGCTCGGCGCGACCATGACGGCCCACTCGGCCACCGTGACCGGCACCGCCAAGGTCGCCGACCGCAAGCACCCGTCCGGCGCGGCGCTGCCGGACCGGTGGACGCGCACCGAGGAGTGGTACAACTTCACCCGCTCGGTCCGGGGCAACGCGCACGTGCTGGTGACCGCGGACGAGACCACGTACGACCCCGGCACGAGCCGGATGGGCTACGACCACCCGATCTCGTGGTGCCGCAACTTCGAGGGCGGTCGGCTGTGGGCCACCGCCATGGGCCACCAGGCGTCCAGCTACTCCGAGCCGCTGTTCCGCGAGCACGTCAAGGGCGGCGTCGAGTCGGCGGGCGGCAAGGTGCAGGCCGACTGCGGGCCCACGGTGTGGAGCAGCTTCGAGAAGGTGGCGCTGGACGACAACACCGTGGGGCCGGCGGAGCTGGACGTCGCCAAGGACGGCCGCGTGTTCTACGCCGAGTACGGCGGCAAGGTGAAGGTCTACAAGCCGGACACCCGCACCACCGTCACGGCGGCCACCCTCAGCGTCTACACCGGCGGCGAGGACGGCCTCACGGGGCTCGCCCTGGACCCGAACTTCGCCACCACCAAGTGGATCTACCTCATGTACTCCCCGGCGGGCGGCGGCGAGGACATCGCCCGGGTCTCCCGGTTCACCGTCAACGGTGACGCGCTGGACCTGTCCAGCGAACGGGTGGTGATGAAGGTGCCGTCGTCGCGGCAGGCGCCCGAACCCGGTCACACGGGCGGGTACATCGCGTTCGGCCCGAACGGCAACCTCTACATCGGCACCGGTGACGACGTGCAGCCGCACCGCTCCGACGGCTACGCGCCGATCGACGAGCGGCCGGGTTGGGCGAACAACGACGTCCAGGCCACCGCGGCCAACACCAACGACCTGCGCGGCAAGATCCTGCGCATCCACCCGGAGACCAACGGCACCTACACGATCCCGGCGGGCAACATGTTCGCGCCGGGCACGGCGCGGACCAGGCCCGAGATCTACGCGATGGGCTTCCGCAACCCGTTCCGGTTCTCCGTGCACCCGACCACGGGCGTCGTCTACGCGGCCGACTACGGCCCGGACGCGGCCAACGACAACGCCAACCGCGGGCCGGGCGGGATCGTGGAGTGGAACGTCATCACGTCGCCCGGCTTCTACGGCTGGCCGTACTGCATCGGCGACAACATCCCGTTCAACGACTACAACTTCGCCACCGGCCAGTCGGGCGCGAAGTTCAACTGCGACCGGCCGGTGAACAACTCGCCGAACAACACCGGGCTGACCGAGCTGCCCGCCGCCCGCAAGGCCGAGGTCTGGTACGGCAACGGCGCGAACGGCAACAAGTTCCCGGAGATGGGCAGCCCGTCGGGCGGCGAGGCACCCGGCGCGTTCCCGGTCTACCAGTACGACGCGAACAACCCGTCGCCCACCAAGTTCCCGGCCTACTTCGACCAGACGCCGTTCTTCGGCGAGTGGTCGCGCAACCGGATGTGGGAGTTCCGGGTCGGCCAGGACGGGAAGCTGCTGAAGATCAACGACTTCCTGTCCAACCTGAGCTTCAAGTCGCCGCTGGACATGAAGTTCGGCCCGGACGGCTCGATGTACCTGCTGGAGTGGGGCTCCGGGTACGGTCGGGACAACCCCGACTCCGGGCTCTACCGCATCGACTACCGCAGCGGTGACCGCAGTCCGATCGCGGCCGCGACGGGCACGCCCACCTCGGGCTCCTCGCCGCTGGCGGTCCGGTTCTCCAGCGCCGGTTCCGGTGACCCCGAAGGGGGTCCGGTGACCTACCGGTGGGAGTTCGGCGACGGCGGCACGTCCACCGAGGCCAACCCCACGCACACCTACACGGCGCGGGGCCAGTTCAACGCCAAGCTCACCGTCACCGACGCGGGCGGCAAGTCCGGCGTGGCCAGCGTGATCGTCACCTCGGGCAACACCGCGCCGACGGTCAACCTCAGCATCCCGGACGGCGGCATGTTCGGCTGGGGCGACTCGATCCCGTACACGGTCACCGTCACCGACCCCGAGGACGGCGCGGTCGACTGCTCCAGGGTGACCACCACCCCGGCGCTGGGCCACGACCAGCACGGGCACGACCTGGCGCCGATCCCCGGCTGCTCGGGCACGTTGAAGGCCGAGACCGACAGCGCGCACGCCAACCTGAACTCGTTCTGGGTGGCGGCCAGCAGGTACACCGACAACGGCTCGACCGGCGTGCCCGCGCTGGAAGGCAGCCGCAAGGTCCTGTTGCAGCCCAAGCGCAAGCAGGCCGAGTACTTCACCGGCTCGTCGGGCGTGCGGGTCGTGTCGCAGTCCGGGGCGGAGTCCGGCGGTCGGGTCGGCGACATCGGCAACAACGACTGGATCTCGTTCACGCCGTACAACTTCACCGGCATCAACCAGGTGTCGGTCCGGCTGTCGTCGCCCAGCGGTGGCGGGTCGGTCGAGTTCCGCGCCGGTTCGCCGACGGGGGCGCTGATCGCCACCGTCCCGGTCCCGAGCACGGGCGGGTGGGACACCTACGCGAGCACGCCCGCGGTGAACGTCACCAACCCCGGTGGCACCACGGAGCTGTTCGTGGTGTTCAAGACCGGCTCGGCGAACTCCTTCGACATCGACTCGATGACGTTCACCGGCGCCGGGGTCGGCACACCGGGCACCGGCGGCGGCACCGGCCGCATCGTCGGCGTCGGCGGCAAGTGCGTCGACGTCAACGGCAGCAGCACCGCCGACGGCGCCAAGGTCCAGCTGTGGACCTGCAACGACGGTGCCAACCAGACGTGGACGCGCTCCGGGCAGACGCTGCGGGCCCTGGGCAAGTGCCTCACCGTCAACGGCGGCAGCACCGCCGACGGCGCGCTGGTGCAGCTGTGGAGCTGCACCGGTTCGGCCGCGCAGAACTGGTCGCCGCAGTCGGACGGCTCGCTGCGCAACAACGGCAAGTGCCTCGACGCGACCGGCGGCAGCTCGGCCGACGGCACCCAGCTGATCATCTGGTCCTGCAACGGCGGCGCGAACCAGCGGTGGACGCTGCCCTGACCGAGTGGTGCGCGGGCCCCCCCCCGGGCGGGGGGCCCGCCCCCCCCCCCCCGGGCCCCGGGGGGGGGGCGGGGGCCGGGGGCCCCAGGGCGGGGGCGCGCGGCCCGGGCAGCCCGGCGGGGCGCGCCCCCGCC
>NZ_JBIVUG010000007.1:39612-369528 GCF_044757065.1 Actinosynnema sp. NPDC091369
GCGCGCGGGCGCCGCCGCCCCCCCCGCCTACCATGGGGGCCCCCCCGGGGGGCCCCCCCCCGGGGGGGGGGGCCCCCGCCCGGGGGGCCCCCCCCCCGGGGGGGGGGGGGGCCCCGCGCACCGCCCCACCGCTTGCCGAGGAGGAGCGTCATGGGCAGGAGCACGCAGGTCGGGCGCGCGCGGCCGGGCAAGCCGGTCGCGTCGCGCCCGCGCTGGGCGTCGGTCACCGCGCTGGTGACCGCGTTCGCGCTCGGGTTCGCGGTCGCGTTCCTGACCGGCTCGTGGACGTCGGGGCCGGACGCGACTCAGCGCCGGATCGCCGAGTTGCAGCAGGAGGAGGCACGGCGTGACGTCGAGCAGGTGGGGGCGTTGATCGAGCTCGCCAGGGGCGGCCGGGATCGCCTGGCACCGGTGCTGGGAGCGATGGCGGCGGAGAACGCGCCCACGCTCGACGACGTGCGCGGCTGGCGCGACGTGGTGGCCGCGGAGGTCCAGCGCTACGCCGAGACGCCGTCCGCCGGCAACGGGGTGAACGTCGCCCGCACCGGGCTGCGGACCGCCGTCGAGCAGCTCGCCGCCGCGGTCGACGGTTTCGCCGCCGCCGTCACCGCGTCCCCGCCCCTGGCGGACGACCTGCTGGGACTGGCTCGCGCGCAGCGCACGCTGGCCCTGCGCACCTGGTCGGTCGCCGCGCTGCAACTGGACGTGATCAGCATCGACGCCGGGAAGGGACACGTGCACGTCCACCTGCCCGCCGGACCGGACGCCGGCACGATCCCCGCCGACACGGCCCCGGAAGGCAGCGGGTGACCCACCCTCTACCCACCACACAGAACGGAAGCACACCCGTGTCACAGGACAATCGCCTGCACCGGGTTTGGACGTCGATCGGTGCGGCAGCCGTGCTGCTGCTGGCCGGCACCGACGTCGCCCGAGCCGAACCCGCGCCACCGGAGACCGTCACCACCGCGGCCGCGACCGCGGGGTGCGGCAAGGCCCCGACCCTGCGCAGCGGCACCCACACCATCCAGAGCGGCGGCAAGAGCCGCAGCTTCATCCTGAGCGTCCCCGACAACTACGACAACACCTACCCGCACCGGTTGGTCTTCGGGTTCCAC
Organism: Actinosynnema sp. NPDC091369; assembly: GCF_044757065.1. Classification (NCBI taxonomy): domain Bacteria; kingdom Bacillati; phylum Actinomycetota; class Actinomycetes; order Pseudonocardiales; family Pseudonocardiaceae; genus Actinosynnema; species Actinosynnema sp. NPDC091369. The sequence continues at coordinate 40,731 of NZ_JBIVUG010000007.1, forward strand.
TGGTGGGGCGGCACCATGAACGACGTCGCCTCGGGCGGGACCGACGGGGACGTCTACGCCCACTACGGGCTCCGCCGGCTGGCGAACAACACCGCGATCTTCGTCGCACCCCAGGGCATCGGCAACGGCTGGGCCAACTCGGGCGGCGAGGACGTCACGTTCGTCGACGACATGATGAGGCGGATCGAGGACGACCTCTGCGTCGACGCGGCGCAGCGCTTCGCCCTGGGCTTCAGCTACGGCGGGGCGATGAGCTACGCGCTCGCGTGCGCGCGGGCCACGTCGTTCCGCGCGGTCGCGGTCATCGGCGCACCCAGGGAGCTGAGCGGGTGCACCGGCGGCACCCAGCCGATCGCCTACATGGGCATCCACGGCATCTCGGACAACATCGCGTCCGGGCGGGCGTTGCGGGACCGGTTCGTCCGCAACAACGGCTGCACGGCGCAGAACCCGCCCGAGCCGGCGGCGGGCAGCGCCACGCACATCAGCACCGCCTACGCGGGGTGCCGGACCGGGTACCCGGTCGTCTGGGCCCCGTTCGACGGCGGGCACCAGCAGGGACCGGTGGACGGGTGCGCGGGCTGCGAGAGCGGCGCCCGGAGCTGGGTGAAGGCGGAGGTGTGGAAGTTCTTCACCGGTGAGCAGGCCCCGGTCCCGACCACGTTCCGACTGCGCGGCGAGGCGAGCGGCCGGTGCCTGGACGTCAACGGGGCCAACTCCTCCAACGGCACGCCGATGATCGTCTGGGACTGCACCAGCGGCGCCAACCAGCAGTTCACCCGCAACGGCAAGGCGCTCCAGGTGCTGGGCAAGTGCCTCGACGTGCCGACCAACGCGGCGGCGGGCGCGCGGGTGCGGATCTGGGACTGCCAGGGCGGCGCGAACCAGCAGTGGGACCTCAACGGCAATGGCACGATCAGCAACGCCCAGAGCGGGCTGTGCCTCGACGTCACCGGCGCCGGCACCGCCAACGGCACCGCGGTGGTCGTGTGGACCTGCCACACCGGCGCCAACCAGCGCTGGACCCGGGCCTAGGAGCCGGCGGCCGGCAGGGGCCGCCACCGGTCGGCGTCCCGGTCACCCCTCGTGGCCGGGACGCCGACGGCTCGGGTCAGGGCCGCTCCGGGTCGTCGAGCGGGCCGTGGTCGAACCAGTCGAACCAGGCCGTGCCCTCGGTGGCGTACATGCCGATCACCCGGCCCGTGAAGCCGGTGGCGACCTCCGTGGACAGGTACCTGCCGTCGAGCTCGGCCAGCGGCTCCGGGTCGTCCCCGACGTGGAAGGCGAGGTAGTCGGGCGCGGCGACGTGCAGTCCGGGCGACTCGCGCGACCACTCGCGGGCCGGGCGCGTCGTGATCGTGAGCGTCACCGGACCGGGCGGCACGGCCCGCGAGGCCACGCTCTGGCGCAGCGGGCCGATGCGGGCGATGACGTTCGCCTGCCCGTCCGCCACCTCCAGGTCGTAGTGGTGGCCCTCGTCCAGTCGCACCGACAACCCGGCACGACCGGGACCGTGGTCCAGGAGCACGGCGGTCCGGCTCTCGGGGTGCTGCTGACGTCGACCGATGAACGTGCAGCCCGGTCGGTCCAGGGTCGGGCCGGTGGCGTGCAGGGCGAGCCACCCCGGCCGTTCGGTCAGCGACCACGAGCCGGCCGGGCGCGACCGCGGCGAGATCCACCGGGGGTCGAGGTGGAGGGCGTCGAAGTCGTCCCGCCCCGGCGACACCTCCGCCGGCCGCGCGCCGCCGGGCGCTCGTTCCCGGAGGTTCACCGGACCGACCCGGGGCCAGCCGTCCTCCCACCGCACGGGCGTGAGGAACGTTTCCCGGCCCAGGACGTGGAACTTGGGGCTGTACCCGACCGGACGCGTCGCCAGCAGCACCATCCACCACTCGCCGTCCGGGGTGGTGACGAGGTCGGCGTGACCGGTGCTCTGGACGGGCTGGTCGGTGCTGCGGTGCGACAGGATCGGGTTGCCCGGGGCCGGTTCCCAGGGACCGCGCGGCGAGCGGGCACGCGCCACGGCCACGGTGTGGCCGCGTTCGGTGCCGCCCTCGGCGATCAGCAGGTACCACCACTCGCCGATGCGGTACAGGTGCGGGGCCTCCGGCCACTGCAACCCGGTGCCCGCCCAGGCCGGCACCGGCCCTTCCAGCACCTTCCCGGCCTCGGGGTCGATGCGGGCGACCTGCACGCCGGAGAAGCTGGGCCCGTGCGCGCCCGCGAACGCGCACCAGCAGTTCCCGTCGTCGTCCCACGCCAGGTCGGGGTCGATGCCGGGCAGGTCGATCCACACCGGGTCGGACCAGGGTCCTTCCGGCCGCTCGGCGGTGACGGTGAAGTTGCCGCCGTGCGAGGTGTTCGTGGTGATCAGCCAGAAGCGGCCGTCGTGGTGGCGGATCGTCGGGGCGTAGATGCCGTCGGACGCCATCGCGTCGGCCGGCAGCGGGAGCTGCGACGGGCGGTCCAGGACGTTGCCGATCTGCCGCCAGCCCACCAGGTCGCGGCTGTGGAAGATCGGCACGCCCGGGAAGTACTCGAAGCTCGAGCACACCAGGTAGTAGTCCTCGCCCACCCGGCACACGCTCGGGTCCGGGTGGAAGCCGGGGATCACGGGGTTGTCGTAGTACGACACCCCGCGCTTCGGTGGAGTCATCGTTTCCCTTGTTGTGCGGAGGCTTCAGCCCTTGAACGCGCCTTCGAGGATCCCGGCGACCATGCGGCGGCCCACCAGGACGAACAGCACGACGAGCGGGATCGTGGCCAGGAACGAGCCGGACATGGCCAGGCCGAGGTCGATGTCGAGGCTGTTCTGCAGCGCCTTGATGGCGATCTGGGCGGTGTAGCGCTCGGGCGACTTCAGCACGATGAACGGCCACAGGAAGTCGTTCCACGCGGTGACGAACCCGAACAGGCCCAGCACGAACGCCGCCGGCCGCACGATCGGGAACGCGATGCGCCAGAACACCTGCCCGGTGCTCGCGCCGTCGATGCGGGCGGCCTGCATCAGCTCGTCGCTGATCGTGGCCGAGATGTGCTGGCGCATCCAGAAGATGCCGAAGGCGCTGGCCAGGCCCGGGACGATCAGCGCCTGGAGGGTGTCGACCCAGCCCAGCCGCGACATGATCATGTACTGCGGGATGACCGAGAGCTGCGTCGGCACCGTCATGGTGAGCACGACGACGACGAACAGGGCGTTGCGCCCCCGGAAGCGCAGCTTCGCGAAGGCGAACCCCGCCAGCGAGCACAGCACCGCCTGCCCGACGCCGATCGCGGTGGCCACGGCGAGGCTGTTGAGCAGCGATTGCACGAACGGCACCGTGTTCAGGACCAGGCCCAGCAGGTGGAAGAAGTTCCCGCCGGGCACGATCTCCGGCGGCATCTTCGTCGCGGTCGCCGTGTCGGTCGTGGCGACGATGAACATCCAGTACAGCGGGAACAGGCACACGGCGGCAGCCACCGACAGCAGGAGGTAGGTCCACCAGCGGACCCGGCCGGGGCGCCGGCCACGCGTCGCGGTGCTCGTCATCGGTCCGCCTTGATCCGGGTGGACAGCACGAAGTTGATCGCGGCGATCACCACGACCATGACGAACAGGGCCACCCCGATCGCCGAGCCGTAGCCGAACTGGAACTGCCCGAAACCCTGCTCGTACAGAAACAGCGTCAACGTCTGGCACTGGCGCACCGCGCCGCAGGTCAGGCCCGAGCCGGTCAGCAGCGGCTCCGTGAAGACCTGCAGGCCGCCGATGGTGGACGTGACCACGGTGAAGATGATCACCGGCCGCAGCGAGGGGATGGTGATGTGCCGGAAGCGCTGCCACGGCCCCGCGCCGTCGATGGCCGCCGCCTCGAACACCGCCCGCGGCACCGACTGCAACGACGCCAGGTAGAGCAGCGTGGTGTAGCCGAACCACCGCCAGGTCACCATCGTGGCGATCAGGACGTGGCTGCCCCAGGTGGACTGCACGAAGTCGATCGGCTCGACGCCGACCAGCCCGAGCAGCCAGTTGAGCAGGCCGTAGTCGCGGTCGAAGAGCTGGGCGAACACGATCGCCGTGGCCGCGACCGAGGTGATGTAGGGGACCAGCACCGACATCCGGAAGAACAGCGCGAACCGCAGCCGGGCGTGGTTGAGCACGTGCGCCAGCACCAGTGCCAGCAGCAGCTGGGGGATGGTGGACAGCGCCCAGATGCTCACCGTGTTGCCCGCGGCGTTCCAGAACCGGGGGTCGGCGAACATGCGGGTGAAGTTGTCCGTGCCGATGAACACCTGGTCGCCGATGGGGTTCCAGTCGAACAGCGCCACGTAGAAGGTGAACGCGAGCGGGAACAGCCCGAACACGCCGAAGAGCACGAAGAACGGAGCGACGTAGGCGTAGGGCGACAGGCGCTCGGCGAGCCCCCTGCCTCGAGGCGAGGCAGGGGGCGGCAGGGCGGCCGAAGGCGCCGGGGTGAGCGTGGCGGTCACGGTCGTCACTCGCCGATGGCGGTCTTGATGTTGCGCACCGCGTCGTCCCAGGCGGTGGCCGGGTTGCCACCGCCCTGCTCGACGTTGGTGATGGCGTCGAGGAACTCCTGGCCGATGGCGGCGCTGTCCGGGCCGATGTAGAACGGCTTGAGGCCCAGCAGCGCGTCGGTGTAGATCTTGCCGGTCGGCGCGTCGGAGAAGAACGGGTCCTTGCTGTCGGCGAGCTTGGGGTCCTGGTAGACCGAGGGGGTCGAGGGCAGCGCGCCGACGCGGGCGAAGTGCTCCAGCTGACCGGCGGGCGACTGCATCTCCTTGATGTAGTTCCAGGCCGCCTGCGGGTTCTTCGCGCCCTTCGGGATGGCCAGGTAGCTACCGCCCCAGTTGCCGGAACCGCCGGGGATCCGGGCGATGTCCCACTTGCCCTTGGTGTCGGGGGCGGTGGTGCGGATGCTGTTCAGCATCCACGACGGCGCGGACACCGCGGCGTACGCGCCCTGGCCCATGCCGGCGCTCCACGCGCTCTCGAACGACGACTGCCCGGCGGTGATACCCGAGGTGGCCGCCTTGATGCCCAGGTCGAACGCCGCCTTCACCTGGGGGTTGGTGCTGTAGACCAGCTTGCGGTCGGCGCTGTAGTACTTCTCCGAGACCTGGTTGACCGCCTGGTAGAACACGCTGGTGGCGGCGTTGTCGGTGAACGCCTTGCCGGTGGCCTGCTTGTAGCGCTTACCGGTCTCGATGAACGCCTCCCACGTCGGCCACAACGCGCTCACGGCCTCGCGGTCGGTGGGCAGGCCGGCGGCGGCGAAGAGGTCGGTCCGGTAGGCCACGGCCATGCCACCCACGTCGGTGGGCACGCCGAGCACCTCACCGCCCTTAGCGACGCTCTGCTTCCACACCCAGTCCAGGTAGTCGCCCTTGATGTCGTCGGCCCCCAGCGTCCGGAGGTCGACGAAGTTCTGCGGCTGCTCGACGAACTGCGGCAGGTTGTCGCCCTGGATGAGCACCAGGTCCGGCACCTTCCCACCGGCCAGCGCCGTGGTCAGCGACTGGGCGGTCTCCGTCGAGGTGCCCACCTCGGTCAGCTTGATCTGCACGTCCGGGTGCTTGGCCTGGTAGGCGTCCACGGTGAGCTTCTGGTTGATCGCGGAGAACGACCAGAACTCGAACGACTTGCCGTCCCCTCCCCCTCCGCCTCCCGTGCCGGGTGTGCAGGCAGCGAGCAAGGCCAGGACCGCGGTGGCGCAGAGCAGGGGCAGGCGCAGTGACACGACGCTTCTCCAAGGTTGTGCGAGGAACAGGAGGCTCCGCCGCCGAACGGCCGGCCGGTGCGTGTCGGCGAGTGCGGGAACCCGGGTAGCGCGCCCGGCGAACCGCCGGGTCGAAAGTTTCGATCCAAACTCCGATTGTTAGCGCTCACGACAGTAAGCTGTGTCACAACCTTCGTCAAGAACCGTTGCACTACTTGGGTTTCCGCCAGGTGGAGCACTCCAGGCGTCGGTTCATCACCTCTCTTTGTGAGCGCCAACTTTCTAAGGTCACCGAGGTAAGGAAGCGGGGCCGTCGCTGCGGCTACGCGGTGAACTGCCACCAGTTGACGTTGAACAGGTAGCCGCTGCCGCCGGTGAACCGCAGGTACAGGTCGTGGGTGCCCGTCGCGCCGCTGATCGGGCACGACACCGTGGCCCAGCTCTGCCAGCCGCCGGTGCCGGTCACCCCGCAGCGCCCCACGACCGCGCCGCTCGCGCTGTCCAGCCGCACCTCGATCGTGCCGCCGGAACCGGCCGACGCCACCCGTGCGCTGAACGACCTCGCGCCCGAGCCGAACGCGACGCCCTTGACCTTGGTGTGGTCGCCGTTCTCGATCCAGCCGATGTTCATGCCGCCCTCGGTGGACGGTTCGGTCTCGATGCCCGAGCCCCAGGCGATGGTCTCGGCCTCCTGGCGCACGTAGGGGTTGAGGGTGCCCGCCTGCGGTGCGCCGCCGGTGGTCATGGTGATGGTCGGGATCGTGCCGTCGGCGTTGTAGTTGAACTTCTCCACCGCCACGGACCGGGTGAAGCCGCCCCCGCCCGGCAGGGCGCCGTTGTGGTAGAAGAAGTACGAACTGCCCTTGAAGTCCACGATCCCCGCGTGGTTGGTGAAGCTGCTACCCTGCGTGGGCATCACCGTGCCGCGGTAGGTCCAGGGTCCGGTCGGGCTCGGCGCGGTGGAGTAGGCGATGAACTCCGAGCAGCACTTCGCCGCGAACACGTTGTAGTACAGGCCGTTGCGCTTGTACACCCACGGCCCTTCCTCGTAGAGCGTGGGCCGGCTGGCGTCACCGGTGCGGGTGCCGAAACCGGCCGTGGTGAGCGGGATGCGGGTCGGGCTGCCGGAGAACGACGTCATGTCGGCGTTGAGCCGCACGTACCACAGGTTCGGGTTGCCCCAGTACAGGTAAGCCTGGCCGTCGTCGTCGATGAAGACGGTGGGGTCGATCTCGCCGTTCTCCACCAGCGGTCGGCCGATCGCGTCGCGGAACGGTCCGGTGGGGCTGTCGGCCACGCCCACGCCGATCGCCATGCGGCCGGTCGCCCGGTTGACGACGGGCACGTACCAGTAGAACTTGCCGTTGCGGTGGATCGCCTGCCCGGCCCACGCGTCCTTGCTCGCCCAGGAGAACGTGCCCACGTTCATCGGTGAGCCGTGGTCGGTCCAGTTCACCATGTCGTCGGAGGACCAGACCCGCCACTCCTTCATCGTGAACCAGGTCGAGCCGTCCTCGTCGTGCCCGGTGTAGAGGTACACCCGTCCGTTGTGGACCAGCGGCGCCGGGTCGGCGGTGTAGATGTGCTGCACGATCGGGTTGTCGGCCCTGGCGACCGCCGGAGCGAGGGCGAGGGCGCAGAGGATCGCGGTGAGCACGGCGACCGCCCGGCGCGGGTGGACTGACGACCTGGCCTTCAACGGAACCTCCGGGGGAGATCGGGCAGCGCACCTGAAGCGGGACCGTCCTGACGTCACGCCCATGCAACTACGACCCGCGGTTCGCGGTCAAAGCTAAAGTTGTGAGCGCTCACTTTAGCGGACCGTTATTCCGCTCCCGCCGGTTCCGCCAATAACCGCAGATGCCGACCGGGCTCGCCGAATTGCTCCGTTCAGCCCCTTGAACCGCACTTACGCATCGCTTCGGCTTGTGAGCGTGAACAACAGCGCGCCGGCCGGCTCACACCGAGGGTGCGCGCACCGACCTGACCGAGCCGCCGACCTGGACCGACATCGGCACGCGGTGCACGACGGGCGCGGCCTTGGAGCGCACGGGCCGCTCCGACGTCGCGAAGAGCACCTCCACCGCCTTCACGCCGAGCTCGTGGTGCGGGAGGGCGACGGTGGTGAGGCGCGGCCGGAGCCAGGAGGCGATCGGGTGGTCGTCGAAGGAGACCACGGAGACGTCGTCCGGCACGGACAGCGCGGCCTCGGCCAGCGCCTGGTAGGCGCCGAAGGCGAGTCGGTCGTTCAGGCAGAGCAGGGCTCCCGGGCGGTGGTGGCGCAGGATCTCCCGGGTCGTGTCGTACCCGTTCTCCGGCATCCACTTCGGGCACTGGTGCGCGCTCACCACCCCGACACCCGCGGCGGCGAACACCTCGCGCATGCCGATGAGCCGTTCCCGGGCGGCGATGCTGTTCGGGGGGACGTCGTCCAGGCCGGGGCCCGCGCCGATCACGTGCACGCCGTCGCGGTGGCCCGCGTCGACCAGCACCCGCGCGGCGGCCCGACCGGCTTCGACCTCGTCGGGCAGCACGGCCGGCATGGCCGAGCGCCCCGCCGGCAGGGCGTTGAGGAGGACGGCCGGGCCGTCGTCCAGGCCCTCGGGCAGGACGACCCGGCGCGTGTACATCGCGGCGAAGACGATGCCGTCGACCTGGCGGTCGCGCATCGCTTCGACCAGGGCGCGCTCGACGTCGGGGTCGCCGCCGCTCTCACCGGCGAACAGCATGAACCCCCTGCGGTGGGCGGCCTCCATCGCGCCTCGGATCATGTTCCCGGCCAGCAGCGAGCTCGCGACGGTGTCGGACACGAACCCGATCGTCCGGGTCCGCCCCGTCCGCAGGCCGACCGACAGGGTGTTGCGCCGGTACCCCAGCTCCTGCGCGGTCGAGCGCACCCGGTGCTCCACCTCCGCGGAGATGCGCAGGTCCCGGCCGCGGCCGGACAGCACGAGCGACACGGTGGTGGTCGAGACACCGGCCGCCTTCGCCACGTCGGCCAGCGTGATGCGTCGCCGTCCCACCCGCTCCTCCGTCCTCATAGGACCGCGCGGTGCTTGACACCCGACCGCGCCGTCCCGAAACTCCGGGAGGCTAACACGATTTAGCACGCCCGAGGGAGACGACGTTGTCCCGTGCACGACGAGTCCGCGCGCTCACCGCGACCGCCTTGGCGACCGCGGTCCTGGCCGGTTGCGCGCCACCCGGCGACGCGCGCCCGGCCGTCGCCGGCCCGGTCGCGACCGCGGTCTCCGCACCGGGTTGCGGCAGCTCGCCGGTCACCCTGCGGGCCCGTTTCGAGACCGGTTTCCCCTTGGCGAAAGCCCTCACCGAGGAGTTCACCCGGCAGCACCCGCACGTGACGTGGGACGTGCGGGAGGAGCAGTTCGCGGTGCTCACGCAGAACGCGCCGCGGCTGCTGGCGGACAACCCACCGGACCTGGCACGCCTGCCGCAGGTGTCCGACCTGGCGGCCGACGGCCTGCTGCGCGACCTGGACGGCTACGCGGCGTGGTTCGGGTGGGACGACTGGCCGGCCGCGCAGCTGCGGCCCCTGCGAGTCGGCCCGGGAGGACGACCGCGCGGCGAGGGCCCGCTGTACGCGATGGGCTTCTCCACGAGCGTGACCGGCGTGTTCTACAACAAGGACCTGGCCGCGCGGATCGGGTTCCGCGAGCCGTCGACGCTGGCGGAGTGGGACGACGCCCTGGCACGGGCGAAGGACGCCGGTATCACGCCGCTGGCGGGGTTCAACACGGGCGCGGCGGCCGGGCTCGCGTTCCCGTTGCAGGGCCTCATGGCCGCTCACGGCTCCCCCTCCGACGTCGACGCCTGGACCTTCCAGCGGCCCGGGGCGAGGATCGACACCCCGGCCAACGCCGAGGCCGCGCGGCACCTCCGGCGCTGGCTGCGCGCCGGGTACTTCGACCCCGACCTCAACGCGACCGACTACGCGCGGATGATCGACCGGTTCACCTCCGGCCGGGCGTTGTTCATGGTGGACGGCGACTGGGAGTCGGCGACGCTCGACCGGAGGATGCCGGGCCGGGTCGGCTTCTTCCTCGTGCCGCCCGCGCGGGCCGGTGAGCCGAGGGCGGCGATGGCCGGTCCCCCGACCTTCGGCATCCCGGCCGGCGCGGCGCACCCGGACTGCGCCGCGTACTTCCTGAACTGGGCGGTCACCGATCGCACGGCGCGTGAGACCACCGTGCGGGTGGGCGGTGCGCTCCCCCTCGGTCCGCCCGACGCCTACCTGCCTCCGGTCGACCCCGGGTCGGTCACGGCCGCCACGCTGGCCGCCGCCACCCGGGTCGTCGCGGACGGCACGGGCATGGACTTCATCGCCAACGCCACCGGCGCCATCCTCGCCGAGAGCTGGACGCCGGCCCTCCAGGAGCTGGCGGCGCACGAGGTGGAGCCGGAGGAGCTGCTGCGGCAGGTCCAGGCCGACTACACCGACCAGATCGGCCGGTGAGGTCGCCGTGAGACGGCTGGTCGGCTGGGCGTTCGTGCTGCCCGCCTTGGCGGTGTACGCGCTGTTCGTGCTCCGGCCGCTGGCTTCCACGGTCCGGTACTCGCTGTACCGCTGGGACGGCATCGGCCCGGCCACCTGGGTCGGCTGGGACAACTACCTCGCGGTGCTCGGCGACCCCGACGTCCACGGCGCGATCGGTCACGCGCTGGTGCTGGTCGTGCTCTTCACCGGGGTGCCGGTGCCGCTGGGGCTGCTGGCCGCCGCGGTCGTCCGCCGGGCCGCGCCGAGCGGGCCGGTGCGCCTGGTGCTCCTCCTGCCCCAAGCGGTGCCGCTGGTGGCGGCGGGGATCGCGTGGAGCCTGCTGCTGTCGTCCACCGGTGCGGTGAACCGGCTGCTCGACGCGGTGGGGCTCGGCGGTCTGACGCGGGCGTGGTTGGGCGAGTCGTCGACGGCGCTGGCCGCGGTGGGGTTGATCGGGGCGTGGGTCCTGCTCGGCCTGTGCACGACGCTGGTCCTGACGGGGGCGGAGCGCATCGACCCGGCGCTGTACGAGGCGGCGCGCCTGGACGGCGCGGGACCGTGGCGGGAGTTCCGCGCGGTCACGCTGCCCGGCGTGCGACGCGAGCTGGGCGTGTGCGTGGCGGTGACGGCGATCGCGGCCCTGGCGAGCTTCGACATCGTCTTCGTCACCACCCGGGGCGGACCCGGCGACGCCACGTCCGTGCCGGGTCTGGAGGTGTTCTCCCTGGCCTTCGCGCAGCGCGAGGTGGGGCGGGCGTCCGCGCTGGCCGTCGTGCTCGTGGTGCTGGTGCTCGCGGTGGTGGCGCCCGTGCTGCGGAGGTCGCGATGACCACCGGGCGACGGGAGCGGATCACGGGCAGGCTGGTGGTGCTCGGGCTGGTGGTCGTCACGCTCGTGCCGTTCGCGGACCTCTTCCTGACCGCGCTGCACCCGCCGGGCACGTACCCGCCGGGGTTCACCTGGCCGCGCGACCCGCACTGGTCGAACTTCGCGACGGCGTTCCGGGACGGCCGGGTGGGCGGGCTGCTGGCGTCGAGCGCGCTGGTCGTGCTCGGTGTGGTGCCGCTGACCGTGGCGCTGGCCGCGCCCGCCGGTTACGCGCTCGGGCACCTGCGGTTCGCCGGTCACCGCGTGGTGTCCGGGCTGTTCGCGGTGGGGCTGGTGCTGCCGCTGGAGGCGATCGTCACGCCGCTGTACCACCAGGTCCGGGACCTGGGTCTGCTCGACACGCGCGGCGGCCTGGTGGTGGCGCTGGTCGCGGTGCACCTGCCGTTCGCGGTGTTCTGGCTGCGGGCGCACTTCGCGGGCGTGCCACCGGAGTTCTCCGACAGCGCGCGGGTGGACGGCGCGGGGCCGTGGCAGGTGTTCCGGCGGGTGCACCTGCCACTGGCCCGGCCCGCGGTGTCGTCCCTGGCGGTCCTGCTGCTGATCTGGACGTGGAACCACTTCCTGCTGGCGATCGTGCTGGTCGACGACCCGGCGCGGCGGACGGCGGCGGGCGCGATCGGCGCGTTCCAGGGGCGCTGGGGCACGGACGTGCCGCTGCTGTGCGCGGGGTCGCTCCTGCTCGTCACGCCGCTGCTGGTGGTGTTCGCGCTGCTGCACCGCCGGCTGTCCGCCGACGTGACGTCGACCGTCCCGCGGTCGCCGCTGCCGAGCCACCGTTCCGCACGTTAGCCGGCGCGACAATCCCGGGTCAACGCTTCCGCGAGCGCTAAAATTGTTTGCGCTAACTTTAGCTCTGCGCGCCAATTCAGCACTCCGCAGCCACGTGGGCGAAACATTTGCGTTACGTCTTGACCCAGCGTGTGTCATCGTTCACAGTCGAAAGGGCACCACCGCACCCGCAGTGACGACTACACGGCCCGCCGGGATTCGATTTCGCACGGGCAGTTCTTCCCCAAGATTGTTAGCGCTAACAATCGCTGGGACCGCAGTCGGGCGGCGGGTGTCGACCAGTGCCCCCCTGCCACCGCGGACACCAAGACGCGCGGTGTTCTGATCCGTGAGGACACGTGATGAACCATTCGACACGAGCGGCCATTCGGCCGACGCCCCCGCGTCGGCCGAGAACAACGGCGTTGCTGCTCGTCGCGGGACTCGTCGCCACCGCGATGACGGTGACGGTCAACGGCCAGGCGCTGGCCGGCACGACGCTGGGCACGTCGGCGGCGGAGAAGGGCCGGTACTTCGGCGCGGCCGTCGCGGCGGGGAAGCTCGGCGACAGCACGTACACGACCATCCTGAACCGCGAGTTCAACAGCGTCACCGCCGAGAACGAGATGAAGATGGACGCGACCGAGCCCAACCAGGGCCAGTTCACGTTCACCAACGGCGACCGGATCGTCAACCACGCCCTGGGTCGCGGCATGAAGGTGCGCGGCCACACCCTGGCCTGGCACTCGCAGCAGCCCGGCTGGATGCAGCGCATGGAGGGCTCGGCCCTGCGCTCGGCGATGGTCAACCACATCACCAGGGTCGCGTCCTACTACCGGGGCAAGATCCACTCCTGGGACGTGGTGAACGAGGCGTTCGCCGACGGCACCAGCGGCGGTCGCCGCGACTCCAACCTCCAGCGCACCGGCAACGACTGGATCGAGGTCGCCTTCCGCACCGCGCGTGCCGCCGACCCCGGCGCGAAGCTCTGCTACAACGACTACAACACCGACAGCATCAACCCGAAGTCCACCGGCATCTACAACATGGTGCGCGACTTCAAGGCCCGCGGCGTCCCGATCGACTGCGTCGGCTTCCAGTCCCACCTGACCAACTCCGCGCCGTCGGACTACCGGGCCAACCTCCAGCGCTTCGCCGACCTCGGCGTGGACGTCCAGATCACCGAGCTGGACATCTCCGGCTCCAACCAGGCCAACGCCTACGCCGACGTCACCCGCGCCTGCCTGGCCGTGTCGCGGTGCGCCGGCATCACCGTCTGGGGCATCCGCGACAGCGACTCCTGGCGCACCGGCCAGAACCCGCTGCTCTTCGACGCCTCCGGCAACAAGAAGGCCGCCTACACCGCCGTGCTCAACGCCCTCAACGAGGGCGGGAGCCAGCCCGGGGTCATCGACACGACCGCGTGGTACGTGCTGGTGAACCGCAACAGCGGCAAGGCGCTCGACGTCTACAACCTCGCCACCAACGACGGCGCGCGGATCACCCAGTGGAGCCGCAACGACGGCAACCAGCAGCAGTGGCAGTTCGTCGACTCCGGCGGCGGCTACTACCGGGTGAAGTCCCGGCTGTCGGGCAAGGTGCTCGACGTCTACAACTTCTCCACCGCCGACGGCGCGTCCATCGTCCAGTGGGCCGACGGCAACGGCACCAACCAGCAGTTCCGGGTGGTCGACGCGACCGGCTACATCCGCCTGATCAACCGCAACAGCGGCAAGGCGCTGGAAGTCCAGGGCGCGGCCACCACCGACGGGGCCAACGTCGTCCAGTACAGCGACTGGGGCGGCGCCAACCAGCAGTGGCAACTCCTCCGCGTCGGTTGATCCGGCACGGCTCCCGGCGCACGGTGGGCGACCGCCCGCCGTGCGCGCGTCCGTCATCCCCCACCCCGAAGAAGAGGAGCACGCCCATGGCCGGGTCAGGCCAACACCCGCCCACCACCGCCACGCGCACCGGCAGGCGCCGCAGGCTCGCCGCGCTCGCCGCCGCCGTCGTCACCGTGCTGGTCGGCGGCTTGCTGACGGCGCTCGGCACGACGACCGCGTCCGCGGCGACCGTGGACACCACCGCGTGGTACGTGCTGGTGAACCGCAACAGCGGCAAGGCGCTCGACGTCTACAACCTCGCCACCAACGACGGGGCCCGCATCACGCAGTGGACCCGCAACGACGGCAACCAGCAGCAGTGGCAGTTCGTCGACTCCGGCGGCGGCTACTACCGGGTGAAGTCCCGGCTGTCGGGCAAGGTGCTCGACGTCTACAACTTCTCCACCGCCGACGGCGGCTCGATCGTGCAGTGGACCGACAACAACTCCACGAACCAGCAGTTCCGGCTGGCCGACTCCGACGGCGGCTACGTGCGGCTGATCAACCGCAACAGCAACAAGGCCGTCGAGGTGCAGGGCGCGTCCACCGCCGACGGCGGCAACGTCGTCCAGTACAGCGACTGGGGCGGCGCGAACCAGCAGTGGCAGTTCGTCCGCGTCGGCGGTTCCGGTCCGACGACCACGACGACCACCCAGCCCGGCGGCACGTGCTCGCTGCCGTCGACGTACCGGTGGAGCTCGACGGGCTCGCTGGCGAACCCGAGGTCCGGCTGGGTGTCGCTCAAGGACTTCACCTACGTCCCGTACAACGGCAAGCACCTGGTCTACGCGACCACGCACGACACCGGCACGCGCTGGGGTTCGATGAACTTCGGGCTGTTCAGCAACTGGTCCGAGATGGCTTCGGCACCCCAGCAGGCCATGAACATCAGCACCGTCGCGCCCACGCTGTTCTACTTCGCCCCGAAGAACATCTGGGTGCTCGCCTACCAGTGGGGCGGGACCGCGTTCAGCTACCGGACGTCGACCGACCCCACCAACCCGAACGGGTGGTCGGCGCAGCAAACGCTCTCCACGGCGAGCATCACCGGCTCCGGCACCGGCCCGATCGACCAGACGATCATCGGTGACAGCCAGAACATGTACCTGTTCTTCGCCGGTGACAACGGCAAGATCTACCGCCAGGTCATGCCGATCGGGAACTTCCCGGGCAGCTTCGGCTCGTCCTACACCACGATCATGAGCGACACGACGAACAACCTGTTCGAAGCGGTCGAGGTGTACAAGGTCCAGAACCAGAACCAGTACCTGATGATCGTCGAGGCGATCGGGTCGAGGGGCCGCTACTTCCGCTCGTTCACGTCCAGCAGCCTCGGCGGTTCGTGGACCCCGCAGGCCGCCACCGAGAGCAACCCGTTCGCGGGCAAGGCCAACAGCGGCGCCACCTGGACCAACGACATCAGCCACGGTGATCTGGTCCGCGTCAACGCCGACCAGACCAAGACCATCGACCCCTGCAACCTGCAACTGCTCTACCAGGGCCGCAGCCCCAGCTCCGACGGGATGGACTACGGCCTCCTGCCCTACCGGCCGGGTGTGCTGACACTGCAACGCTGACCGACCCCCGGCGCCCCGCACACCCCGTGCGGGGCGCCGGGCCGTTCGCCGCCCGACGCGGCGGGTAAGGAGTTGTCATGTCCGTCCCCGATGAACTCCCACGACGCCTCGCGCGCCGGCGAGGCCGGTGGTCGCGAGTGGCCGCGGTGACGGCCGCGGTCGTGCTCGGCGGGGTGATGGTGGTGTTCGGCTCGGCGACCAGCTCGGCGGCCACGGTCGACACCACCGCGTGGTACGTCCTGGTCAACCGCAACAGCGGCAAGGCGCTGGACGTCTACAACCTCGCCACCAACGACGGGGCCCGCATCACGCAGTGGACCCGCAACGACGGCAACCAGCAGCAGTGGCAGTTCGTCGACTCCGGCAACGGCTACTACCGGCTCAAGTCACGCCACTCCGGCAAGGTGCTCGACGTCTACAACTTCTCCACCGCCGACGGCGCGTCCATCGTGCAGTGGGCCGACGGCAACGGCACCAACCAGCAGTTCCGGCTGGCCGACTCCGACGGCGGCTACGTGCGGCTGATCAACCGCAACAGCAACAAGGCCGTCGAGGTCCAGAACGCCTCCACCGCGGACGGCGGCAACATCGTCCAGTACAGCGACTGGGGCGGCGCGAACCAGCAGTGGCAGCTGGTGCGGGTGGGTTCGACACCGACGACCACCACGACCCCGCAGCAGCCGGGCGGGCAGTACACCAACCCGGTGGTGTGGCAGGACTTCGCCGACGTCGAGGTCATCCGGGTCGGCGAGGTGTACTACATGACCGCCTCCACCATGCACTACTCCCCCGGTGCGCCGATCCTGCGCTCCTACGACCTGGTCAACTGGGAGTTCGCCGGCCACTCCGTGCCCTCGCTGGACTTCGGCACCAAGTACGACCTCACCAACGGGCAACGCGCCTACGTCAACGGCATCTGGGCGTCGACGTTGCAGTACCGGCCGAGCAACAAGACGTACTACTGGGCCGGGTGCATCGACTTCAACGACACCTACATCTACACCGCGACCAGCGTCGAAGGGCCGTGGAACCGGCACGCCCAGCTCGACCAGTGCTACTACGACGCGGGCATGCTCATCGACGACAACGACACCATGTACGTCGCCTACGGCAACGGCACCATCAGCGTCGCCCAGCTCTCCGCCGACGGCCGCAGCCAGGTCCGCTCCCAGCAGGTGTTCCAGACCCCGTCGAACATCGGCACGCTGGAAGGCGCGCGGTTCTACAAGCGCAACGGCAGCTACTACATCTGGCTGACCCGGCCCGCCAACGGCCAGTACGTGCTCAAGGCCAGCAACCCGTTCGGCCCCTACACCCTGCGACAGGTCCTGCTCGACCTCCCCGGACCGATCTCCGGTGGCGGCGTGCCCCACCAGGGCGGCCTCGTCCAGACCCAGAACGGGTCCTGGTACTACATGTCGTTCGTCGACGCCTACCCCGGTGGCCGCGTCCCGGCGCTGGCCCCGATCACCTGGACCGCCGACGGCTGGCCGACGTTGCAGACCGTCAACGGCCGGTGGGGCGTGAACTACCCCTCGCCGCTGCCCACCCGACCGGTCAAACCCCTCACCGGGACCGACACGTTCGCCGGCACCACCCTGGGGCCGCAGTGGGAGTGGAACCACGACCCCGACACCACCAAGTACTCGGTCAACAACGGCCTGACCCTGCAGACCGCCACCGTCACGGGCGACCTCTACGCCGCCCGCAACACCCTCACCCACCGCATCCAAGGCCCCACGTCGACCGCCACCATCGAACTGGACTACAGCGCGATGCGTGACGGCGACCGGTCCGGCCTGGCCATGCTGCGCCAGTCCTCGGCGTGGATCGGCGTCAGGCGCGACAACGGCCAGACCCGCGTCGTCATGACCAACGGCCTCGCCATGGACGGCAGCTGGCGCACCACCAGCACCGGCACCGAAGCCGCGAGCGCCGCGATCAGCGGTGGCCGGATCTGGTTGCGGATCAACGCCGACATCCAACCCGGCTCCAACCGCGTCGCCCGCTTCTCCTACAGCACCGACGGCGTGAACTTCACCGCGCTCGGCCCGAACTTCACCCTCAACAACACCTGGCAGTTCTTCATGGGCTACCGCTTCGGCATCTTCAACCACGCCACGCAAGCCCTCGGCGGCTCGGTCAAGGTGGGCAAGTTCGACCTGACCACTCCCTGACCCGACGGTGAGCGCCACGACCCCCTGCGGCAACCAGCCGCAGGGGGTTGACCCTTTTGCCCCATCGGCGAATTCGTTCGACTGCGGCGACAAGTCGAAATTTGCGAAACTAATTTCGAATTTTTGCGAAACTAGACCCGTCGCCACTGCGGTCAAGACGTTCGATACCACTGTTGTGAAAAACCGGTTAACCAACCGGGTGAGCTGCTACTTCATCCTCGACACAAGATCACCTTCTGGGCAACCTCGCGAGGTTCATGCATGTAAACCGCAGTACGACTGGTGAGTAGGGGAGCCTTGATTGACCTAACTGTTTCGACTAATACTGCTTAACGTTTCGAGTCGAACAGCGGGTGCGTCGGGACGACCACCCGCACGAGCGGGCATCGACCGCTCCTCCCCTGCCCAACCCACCCGCAGCAGTGCGGGTGCTCCCCAGAAAGCGCCAAACATGACGCTGACAGCGAAGTCAGTCTCACGAGTCGCACTCGTGTCGACGTTGGTGGCCGCCGCCGCGGGCGCCGCGCTCCTGGTGGCGTCGCCCGCCAGCGGCGCCGCCTCGACCCTCGCCGCGGCGGCGCAGCAGAGCGGCCGCTACTTCGGCACGGCCGTCGCCGCGAACAAGCTGGGTGACTCGACCTACGTCGGGATCCTCAACCGCGAGTTCGACATGGTCACGGCCGAGAACGAGATGAAGATGGACGCGACCGAGCCGAACCAGAACCAGTTCAGCTACAGCAACGGCGACCGGATCGTGAACCACGCCCGCAACCAGGGCAAGCGGGTCCGCGGCCACGCGCTGGCGTGGCACTCGCAGCAGCCCGGCTGGATGCAGAACATGTCCGGCACCTCGCTGCGCAACGCGATGCTCAACCACGTCACCCAGGTCGCCACCTACTACCGGGGCAAGATCTACGCCTGGGACGTGGTGAACGAGGCGTACGCCGACGGCAGCAGCGGTGGTCGTCGAGACTCCAACCTCCAGCGCACCGGCAACGACTGGATCGAGGCGGCGTTCCGCGCGGCGCGGGCGGCGGACCCGGGCGCGAAGCTCTGCTACAACGACTACAACACCGACAACTGGTCGCACGCCAAGACGCAGGGCGTGTACCGGATGGTGCAGGACTTCAAGTCCCGGGGCGTGCCGATCGACTGCGTGGGCTTCCAGGCGCACTTCAACAGCGGCAACCCGGTGCCCAGCAACTACCACACCACGCTCCAGAACTTCGCCGACCTCGGCGTGGACGTGCAGATCACCGAGCTCGACATCGAGGGCTCGGGTTCCTCGCAGGCGCAGCAGTACCAGGGTGTCGTCCAGGCTTGCCTGGCCGTGACCCGCTGCACCGGCATCACCGTGTGGGGCATCCGCGACAGCGACTCCTGGCGCGCGTCGGGCACCCCGCTGCTGTTCGACAGCTCCGGCAACAAGAAGGCCGCGTACAACTCGGTGCTCTCGGTGCTGAACAGCGCCTCGACCACCATCCCGACGACCACCGACACGACCGGCCCGACCACCACCACCACGTCGAACCCGGGCACCGGCGGCTGCACCGCGACCTACTCCGAGGGCCAGAAGTGGAGTGACCGCTTCAACGGCCAGGTCACGGTCTCGGGCACGGACAACTGGGTCGTCACGGTGACCGTCACCTCGCCCCAGCGGATCATCGCCACCTGGAACACCAGCCCGACGTGGGAAACCGCCAACGTGATGACCGCCCGCCCCAACGGCAACGGCAACACGTTCGGCTTCACCATCCAGCACGGCGGCAACTGGAGCTGGCCCAGCATCTCCTGCCGGGTCGGCTGACGTGAGGCGCGGCGGGAGGGCCCGACCGCCCCGGGTCCTCCCGCCGCGTTCGGCGTGACGACAGGCCAACAGTGGAAGGGGAACCCATGCGCAGCAGTGAATCCCGTGCGTCCCGATCGGCCGCGCTGGTGACGGCGGCGGCGCTCGTCGCGACCGCCGGGGCTCTGATCGGGTCACAGCCCGCGACCGCCGCGGCCGGGTGCCGGGTGGACTACGCGATCGCCTCGCAGTGGCCGGGCGGGTTCGGCGCCACCGCGGTCGTGACGAACCTCGGCGACCCCGTCACCGGGTGGCGGCTCTCGTGGGCGTTCTCCGGCGACGAGCGGATCACGCAGTCGTGGAACGGCACGCACACCCAGTCGGGCGCGCAGGTCACCGCGGTCAACGCGGCGTGGAACGGCTCCATCGCCACCGGGGCCTCGGTCTCGTTCGGCTTCAACGCCACGTCCAGCGCCCGCCCGACCACCCCGCAGGCGTTCAGCCTCAACGGCACCACGTGCACCGGCTCGACCACTACGACGACGACTTCGACGACCACCACCACGACATCCACCACCACAACGACGACCACGACGACCACGACGACGCCCCAACCGGGCCGTCCCATGATCGAGAACAACTTCGCCGTGACGCGTGAAGGCGCGTACGGCGACAACCGCTTCACGGTGTTCCGCCCGTCCGACCCGCAGGCCGTCGGTCGCACCCTCCCGGTGCTGGCGTTCGGGAACGGCGCGTGCGCCCACACGAACAACAGCGAGGTCACGCGGGCGTTGACGTTCGTGGCGTCCAAGGGCTTCGTGGTGGTGGACACCGGTTCGGTCGACGGCTCGCCCAACGGCGTGCCCAGCGGGTCGCCCATCCCCTCCCTGCTGACCGACGCGATCAGCTGGGCCGAGCGGGAGCAGAACCGGTCCGGCGCGCCGCTGCGGCAACGCCTCGACCTGACCAAGGTGGCCACCGCGGGCCACTCGTGCGGCGGTCTGGAGGCCCTCGTCGCCGCGCAGGACCGCCGGGTGTCCGGCGTGGTCTCGTTGAACAGCGGGTTCTTCGCCGACGGCTCGTTCGGCTACCCGCGCTCCGAACTGGGCAAGCTGCACACACCCGCGATGTTCATGGACGGCGGCTCCTCCGACATCGCCTACGCCAACAACCAGGCGAACTACGACCTGGCCACCGTGCCCGCGGTGCTGGCCAGGCAACCGCAGGCGGGCCACGGCGGTTTCATCAGCGGCAGCCAGATGGCCGACGGCATGACGACGGTGGTGCAGTTCCTCGACATGGTGCTCAACGGCAACCAGACGGCGCGCGCCTACATCCTCAGCCCATCGGGGCTGGCCGCCAAGGCACCCTGGGTCGTGGCCACGAAGAACTTCTGAACCCGGGTCTCACCTCGTCCCACCGTCACGAGGTGCGTCACGTCGGTGCGGGGTCGACGGGGTGACCGTCGGCCCCACCCGGCCGCACGCCTCCCCGTACCCCGCGGCCGGCCGTGACTGCGGTCGAACGCTCCCGCCGGCCGGGAACGCGGACCGGGGGAACCACGAGCCGAGCTGATCGGCATCGCCGCCGACGCCTGGCGGCGCGTTCCGCTCGGTCTACGTGCCGGAACCCGCGAAGCGGGGCGTCGGCCGCCGTGCCCGCGATCGTCAAGACCGGACCGGACGGCGTGGCCGCCGACATGTCCCCCGGTCAGTGCGCCGCGTCTGCCGCGCTGACCGGGGACTCGGCGTGCGCCTCCACGAGCCGCAGCGGCGGGCGGTCCCTCGGGTCGAGCACCCACCGACCGTAGCCCCGGACGGGCGTGCGCAGAGCCCGTGCCCGCCCGGTCCACCCGATCCGGGGTCGACCCGTCACGTCGAGCGAGGGCTGCCGCGGCTGAGCCGGAGCACGTCCGGCCGACCCAGCGCGGGTCGAGCGCTTGGGCGAGGGCGTGGATGAGGTCGTGGTGGGTGGTGGTGATCGGTCGGGTGGCGATGCTCTCGACGCCACGAGGCTGGGTGCGATGGCGAACAGCCGCAGCCGGTCCGCAGTCCCGGGGGCGAAGACCTGGCCGAGGTTCTTGCGCCACATCGCGACGGGGGTCAGCAGGTCGACGGGTCCGACGAGCGCTCCGGCGGTCAGGTCGGAGCGCCCGCCGAGGTACTTGGTCGCGGAGTAGATCACGAGGTCCGCGCCGTGGCGCAACGGGCTCTGGTTGACCGGGGTGGCGAAGGCGTTGTCTACGACGGTCAACGCGCCCGCGGCGCGGGCACGGGCGGAGATCGTCGCGATGTCGAAGACGTCCAGCGTCGGGTTACCGGGCGTCTCGAAGAAGACCACCCGGGTGCGGTCGGTGAGCACCTCGGGCACGCATTCGACCTCGTCGGCGCGACAGTCCGGGCGCGGTGGTCTCGGTCATGGCTCTCCTGCTCGTCGGACGTCGTGACGGACCGGCTCGACCGCCGACCGCCGGGAACCGGGCGCGCTCTCCGGTCACCGGTTGCCGGGCGTCGCGGCTCGGACGCCCTCGACCAGCGCGGCCGCCGCCGTCACGATGTCGGCCCCGCTGCTCCAGCGGCCCAGTGACAACCGCACCGCCCCGAGCGCTCGACCGGTGTCCACCCCCATGGCCGTCAGGACGGGTGAAGGGGTGTGGGTGCCGCTGTGGCACGCCGAGCCGGTGGAGGCGGCGATCGCCGGTGCGGCGGCGAGCACGTCGTGCCCGAGCACACCGTCGACGCTGATGTTGAGGGTGTTCGGCAGACGATCCCGTTCCGGACCGTTGAGGTGCACGCGTCCGGGCAACCCGTCGACCAGGTGCTGGTGCAGCCGGTCGCGCAGCGCCGCGACGCGGGTGGCGGCGCCGTCGGCGAGTTCGGCGACCGCCAGTTCCGCGGCGACGCCCAGCGCGACGGCGAAGGCGACGTTCTCGGTGCCGGCCCGCAGGCCGCGCTCCTGGCCGCCGCCGTGGACGAGCGGCTCCAGGTCCACGCCATCGCGGACGTACAGCGCGCCGATGCCTTTGGGCGCGTACATCTTGTGCCCGACGACGGTCAGCACGTCCACGCCGAGGGCCCGGACGTCGAGGGGGATCTTCCCGGCGGCCTGCGCGGCATCGCAGTGCACCAGCGCGCCTCGGTCGTGCGCGCGGGCCGCGAGCTCCGCGATAGGTTGCAGCGCACCGGTCTCGTTGTTCGCCGCCATCACCGACACCAGGACCGTGTCCTCGGTGAGGGCGGCGGTCAGCTCGTCCGGATCGACCACCCCGTCACGGTCGACGGGCAGCACCGTCAGCCGCACGCCGTGCAGGCGCCGCAACGCGCGGCAGCTCTCCAGGACGGCGGGATGCTCGGTGGCCTGGGTGATCACGTGCGCGTCCGGCCGGCCGGAAGCCAGCACCGCGCCGCGCACCGCGAGCGAGTTCGCCTCCGAGCCCGAGGCGGTGAACACCACCTCGTGGGGTCCGGCGCCGATCAGGTTCGCGACCCGCGCTCGTGCCCTCGCCAAGGCTTGCCTCGGTCCGGTGCTGTAGCTGTGGCCGCTGGAGGGGTTGCCGAACGCCTCGACCAGGTGGGGCGCCATCGCCTCGACCACGCGCGGGTCGACCGGGGTGGTGGCGTTGTAGTCGAGGTACACGGGTCCGTCGACCAGGCCCGGGTGCCGGGTGGGAGCCGCAGTCATACCATCCTCCATAATTTCATGGATTAGCGTATACGATGACGCGGCCTACGACACCTCCGAAGCGACACGCCGAGTTCGGGGATGGGTCTCGTACATCCGCACCGCGACGAGCACCCCGGACACCGCGGTGACGGCGGCGACCACCCCGACCGCCGCACGAAGACCCCACAGGTCGGCGACCACGCCCGCGAGCACGGCGCCGACCGCGAACCCGCCGTCGCGCCAGAGCCGGTAGACGCCGACGGCACGAGCGCGCCAACCCGGGTGGGCGACGTCGCCGATCGAGGCCAGCAGGGTCGGGTAGACCATCGCCGTGCCCGCGCCGAGCAGCACCACACCCACCAACCACGGGGTGAAGGCGCCGGCCAGGGCGATCACCGCCAGCGCCACCGCTTGGAGCAGCATGCCCGCGGTGATGAGGTGCTTGCGCCCCCAGCGGTCCGACAGCGGCCCGGTGGCCAACTGCCCCAGGCCCCAGACCGCGGGGTAGACCGCGGTGAGGATGCCGATGCGGGAGATCGACGTGCCGGCGGTGGCGAAGAGGACGGGGAACAGGCCCCAGGCCAGACCGTCGTTGAGGTTGTTGACCATCCCGGCCTGGCTGGCCGCCGACAGCGCCGGTTCGCGCAGGCTGGTGTGCACGAAGACCTGCCGGTCGGTCGGCTCGGCGGCGAGCCGGTCGTCGCGTCCGTCGGAGCGGGCGGCCTGCCCGGCTTCCGACAGGGCGTGTCCCCGGGTCTCCCGCACCAGGAACGTCGAGAGCCCCAGCCCGAGGGCCACGTAGGCCGCGCCGAGCAGGAACGGGGCCGGGCGCAACCCGTGGGTGGCGGCGAGGTAGCCGCCGGCCAGCGCGGTCACGGCCACGGCGGCGTAGCCCGCGGCCTCGTTGAGGCCCATCGCCAGGCCGCGGCGGGACGGGCCCGCCAGGTCGATCTTCATGATCACGGTGGTGGACCAGGTGAGGCCCTGGTTGACGCCGAGCAGCACGTTGGCGGCCACGACCCAGCCCCACGAGGGCGCCCAGATCAGCAGCAGCGGCACCGGGATCGCGAACAGCCACCCGGTCAGCAGCACCGGTTTGCGGCCGAACCGGTCGGAGCAGGTGCCCGCGAAGTAGTTGGTGGCGGCCTTGGTCAGGCCGAACGCCGACACGTAGGTCAGCAGGAAGGTGTAGCCGGTCAGGCCGAAGGTGTGCTCGGCCATCAGCGGCAGCACCGTCCGCTCCTGCCCCAGCACGCCGCCGACGAGCGCGTTCACCGCCACCAGCAGGCTGAACTGGGCGAGGTTGGCGCGGATGCCCGGTCGCGGCCCGCCTGCCCCGCTCATGCGGCGGAGTCCAGGCGCCCACCGGTGGCCCTGGCCCAGTCCTCGGGCCCGCCGGCCAGGACTACCAGGTCGCGGCGACCGGCCCGTTCGAGCACGCCGGCCGCGCTCATGGCGCGTTCCCCGTGTCCGCACATGACCACCGGCGGACCGTCGGGCACCTCCCCCGCCCGGCGCGGCAGGTCGCCGAGCTCCAGGTGCAACGCCCCCGGCAGGTGCCCGGCGCGGAACTCCGCGGCCTGCCGGACATCCAGCACCGGACGACCGCGCACGCCACCGGGGCCGACCACGCGGGTACCCGCGACGGGAAGCCCGGCGGCGGTCCGGGAGTCCACGCCGCCGGCGAGTTCGCCGGCCACGTTCCCGAAGCCCACCTTGGCGGCCTGCCAGGCGATCTCGACCCCGTCCTGATCGGGCGATCGCGCGAAGACCAGCGGCCGGTCGCGGGGCGCGAGCCAACCCAGCCACGGGGCGAACGCGGGCCGCAGCGGGATCGACAGCGATCCGGGCACGTGGGCCGCGGCGAACCCGCCGACAGGCCGGACGTCGACCAGCACCGCGCCCCGCTCCAGCAGTGCTCTCACCCGGGCCGGGTCCAGCGGCGGCGGGACCGCGGGGAGGTCGGACCCGTTGGTGGCCTTCTCCCGACCGGTGGTGCTGGTGCGCCCGGCACCCGGCGGGGCGGAGCAGAACGACCCGGCGCCGTGGGTCGGCCACACCGCGACCTCGTCCGGCAGCTCGGCGTGCCGGCGCAGCGCGGCGTGCCGGGCGCGGGCCGGCGCCTCGGTCCGGTCCGGGGCGACCAGGTCGGTGCGCGCCGCCGCGCCCACCAGCAGGGAGCCGCCGGTGAACACGCCGACCGGCCGCGCGCCGTCGAGCAGGAGGAACGACAGGTGCTCGGCGGTGTGGCCGGGCGTGCCCAGCGCTCGCAGGCGCAAGCCGCCCAGGTCGACCTCGTGCCCGGCGCGCAACCCGGCGTGGGGGAACGCCCGCTGGCCGGCAGCCGAGGCCAGGACCCGAGCGCCGTCGGTGATCGACAGCTGTCGTGCGCCGGAGAGGAAGTCGGCGTGCAGGTGCGTGTCGGCCGCGAACGCCACCTCCAGCCCGCGTTCGGCTGCGATCGCGCGGACGGCGCGCAGGTCCAGGCTGACGTCGACCACCAGCGCCCGACCGCCTCCGAGGTCGACGAGGTAGGCGGAGTTGCCCAGACCTTCGTCGACGAGCGCGACCACCATCTCGTCACTCACGGTGTCACCCCTGGTCCTGGTCGCGTGGGCGCGCGTCGCCACCACCCGTGGTTCTACACCATTCCAAAGAAAAGTGAAGGAGGATGCCTGACCAGCCACGAGGGGTGACGAGGAAGCAAGCCCACCCCGCACACGAAGCCCCTCACCAGCACGGACGTCCGCGAGCCGCACCCGAGCCGCTCGGCGGACGGCCCAACGCACCGAGCTCCGACTCCGCGCACCGACCGACAAAGACCACCACATCGGGCCGCTATGGATACCCGAGTGGCGGGACGCCGTGACTACTGCGGGTAGCAGACTTCGCCGCAGTCGCCTGCAATCTCCACCGACGGCTGAATGATCACCGCGACGTGATCCGCAGTTCCGAGCCGGTCGCCCTGTCGTTCCGAGTCCTTGCGACGTGCCGTTGTTCTAGTTATCTTTTGAACAAGGGATCTGTGGGGAGGTGCCGTGTCCGAGCGAACTGTGCGGGATGACCTGTTCGGTCAGCTCGCGCGCATCGGCAAGGCGGTCAGCAGCGCGAAGCGGCTCGAACTGCTGGAGATCCTGGGTCAGGGCGAGCGGTCGGTCGAGTCGTTGTCCGCCGCCACGGACATGTCCGTCGGCAACACGTCCAGCCACCTGCAAGTGCTGCGCAACGCCCGCTTGGTCCAGACCCGCCGGGTGGGCACGAAGGTCATCTACTCGCTCGCGGACGAGAAGGTGACGACCTTCCTCCGCAACCTGTGGTCGCTGGCGGACGACCGCTTTGCCGAGATCGAGCAGCTGATCCGCGCCTACCTGCGGGACGACGACACGCTGGAACGCGTGACCAGGCCGGAACTGGTGGCGCGCTCGTTGCGCGGGGACGTCTTCATCATCGACGTCCGACCGGCCGAGGAGTACGCGGCGGGACACATCCCCGGCGCGGTGTCGGTGCCGTTCGACGAGTTGGACGACCACCTGGCGGCGCTGCCGACCGATGTGGACATCGTCGCCTACTGCCGGGGTCCGTACTGCGTCTTCGCTCCCCGCGCCGCCCAGATCCTCGCCGAGCGCGGCTTCCGCGTGCTGGTGCTCGAGGACGGCATGCCGGAATGGCGTCAGGACGGGCTTCCCGTCAGCGTGTCCGGCGCCTGACCGAGGCACGACCGATCGGGATCACCAGCCGGTCGGACAACTGATCGTTCACGCACGACACGCACGGTCTGACGACGGCAGGTCGTCAGCCGCGACCGGCACGGGTCGGGGGACCCGCGCCGGCCTTGCCGGACCACTTCACGCCAGGCGACCGCCACGCGCACCACGTCGGTGTCGCGGTCGCGCACGTCGGTCCGGGCCGCATTTCGCTGAAGGACGACTTGGGGGAATCGTGAGAGCAAGAGGATTGTTGGCCGTCGCACTCGTTCTCGCGGCGAGCGCCGCGTGCGGTACCGGCGGGTCGACGGGGGCCGTGAACGATCAGGGCATCCCGACGCGCCTGCGGGTGGGGATCATCCCGAACGTGGCGCCCGATCAGCAGGCCGCCAGGTACGAGCCGCTGCGGGCCTACCTCGCGGACCGGCTCGGCGTGGACGTCGAGCTGTTCGTCGCCACCGACTACGCGGGGGTGGTGGCGGCACTGGCGGCGGAGAAGGTCGACGTGGCCTACGTCGGGGGGCTGACCTACGTCCAGGCCGAGGAGCAGACCGACCTCACCCCGCTGGTCACCGAAGTGGACGAGGAGACGGGCACCAAGGAGTACCTGTCCGGTGTCGTGGTCCGCGACGACTCGCCGTTCCGCAGCCTCGCCGACGTGCTCGCGGCGAAGGGGCGCTTCGCGTTCGGCGACGTCAGCTCCACCTCCGGCAGCCTCTACCCGCGGGTGATGCTCAACGCGGCCGGCGCCCGGTGCTCGACCAGGACGATCGACCAGTGCCCGCCGCTGTCGGCGGTGTCGTTCACCGGCGGGCACGACGCCACCGCGCAGGCCGTTGTCAACGGCTCGGCCGACGCGGGCGGTCTGGAAGTGCGCATCCTGCACCGGCTGGAACGCGACGGCCGGGTGCCGCGGGGCGCGCTGCGGCTGGTCGAGTCCCGGAAGGTCATCGGTTACCCGTGGGTCATGCGCAAGGCTCTGGGTGACGAGGCCGCGGCCGCCGTCACCGGAGCGTTCACCTCTCTCAAGGACCCGGTGCTGCTGGACCTGCTGGCCACCACGGGGTACGAGCCGGTGACCGAGGCCGACTACGCGTCGGTCAAGGAGCACGCCGAGGAACTCGGGCTGCTCACGGCCGCCCGCTGACCGCACCCGTCCGTCGTCGGCACTTTCCAGGGGAGGAAACGATGAACATCGAAGTGGACGGTGTGTCGGTCTTGTTCGCCGGCCGCGACGCACCCGCACTGGACGACGTCTCGCTGACCATCGGCCAGGCCGAGCACGTCGTGCTGCTGGGCCCCTCGGGGTCCGGGAAGACCACGCTGCTGCGCTGCCTGCTCGGGGCCGTCACCCCGCGCGCAGGCACCATCCGCGTGGGCGGGCTGGACCCGAGCTCCGCGGCGGAGCTGAAGACCCTCCGGCGCAGTTCGGGGATCGTGCGGCAGGGGAACGACCTCGTGCTCGGCCTGAAGGCGCAGACCAACGCGCTGCTGGGGACAGCTCCGTCGTGGGGGCTGCGCGAGTGGACCGCGGTCCTGCGCGGCACGATCCCCGGCCGGTTCGCGCAACGGGTCCACGCCCTGGCCGACGAACAGCGGATCCGGCCCTACCTCGGGGACCGGGTGGAGAACCTGTCGGGCGGACAGCGGCAACGCGTCGCGCTGGTGCGCGCCGTGCTCCCGGAACCACGGCTGCTCCTCGCCGACGAGCCGACCTCCGGCCTGGACCCGGTGACGTCGCAGGCCGCGATCGCCACCCTCCGCGCGGCGACCGGCGTGACGGTGGTGGTGTCCACCCACGACCTCGGCGTCGCCCGGCGGTTCCCGCGGATCGTCGCGCTGCGCGACGGCAAGGTCTGCTTCGACGGCCACGAGCTGACCGACCGCGACGCCGAGCGGATCTACGGCACGACGGCGGTGCCGGCATGAGCACCTCGGCCCGCACCGACGAGACCCAGCGCAAGACGGCGTGCGGCCCGGAGGTCCCGGTCGGCGGCAGCGGCTCCCCGCCACCGCCGCCCGACCCCGTCGCGCAGACCGCCGGGCCCAGGCGCCGCAGCACGACCTGGCTGGTGTTCGTCACCGCCCTGGCCCTGGTCGTGTGGTCGCTCGACGGCACGGACGTCAACCTCGCGAACCTGGTGGCGGGGTGGGAGGGAGCGCGCGGGATCCTCGGCGGGCTGTTCCCCCCGCAGGTGGACCAGGAGCTGGTGCGGTCGGTCGGGAGCGCCGCGCTCGAAACGCTGCAGATCTCGATCGCGGCCCTGTTCTTCGGCACGATCGGGGGCCTCGTGCTGGCGGTGCTGATGGCGGGCAACATCGGCGCTCCGCGTTGGCTCTCCGGCGGCGCCCGGCTGATCGCGACCGGCTGCCGCTCGGTGCCGGAGCTGCTGTGGGCGCTGGTGTTCGTCGCCGTGGTGGGCCTCGGTCCGGCCGCCGGCGTCTACGCCATCTCGGTGCACGCCGCGGGCCTGTTGGCGAAGCTGGTCTCCGAGCAGCTGGAAGCCGTCGACCCCGCGCCCGTCGAGGCGATGCGGCTGACCGGTTCGACCAAGTTGGCCACCGGCGTGCTGTCGATCATCCCCCAGGCCCGCAACAACATCGCCTCGCTGATCCTCTACCAGTGGGAGTGCAACATCCGCAGCTCGGCGATCATCGGGTTCGTCGGGGCGGGCGGCATCGGTCAGGCGCTGGGCATCTCGATGCGGTTGTTCCGCTACCAGGAACTGGCCACGCTGATGATCGCCCTGCTGCTGCTCGTACTGGCCGTGGACCAGGTCTCCCGGCGGTTGCGCGGTCGCATGGGCGCGGCCACCCGGTGAGCCGTCGACGTGGTCGGGCAGCTTCGCCGCCTGCCCGACCACGTCATGCGCCCACCCGGCCCCCGGTTCCGACTCTTCGCAGCGGTCTCTGGACACCCGACGCCACCGGCACTACTCTTCAAGAGTTCTCTAGATTAGAAGATGAGTCGTCGATCCGGCGTCCTTTCGGGCTGCACGACCCACTTCCGCGGGGTCCGCCACGGCGAGGCGCGTCCTCCGCCGCTCGTGCCCGACCAGCCCGCCCGGCGACCGCGGGGGGCGCCGGACGTGACCGGCGGACCGACCCGAGGAGCGGAATGAGCGGCTCACCGCAGAGGGCGGACCTGTACGAGAGCCTGGCAGGCATCGGGAAAGCCTTCTCGAACGGGAAGCGCCTGGAGATCATCGAGTTGCTGGCGCAGGGTGAGCGGAGCGTGGACGCCCTGGCGCAGGTGGCCGACATCCCGGCGACCTCCGTGTCAGCCCACCTCCAGGTCCTCAAGCACGCCGGCGTGGTGGCCGCACGGCGCGAGGGCACGAGGGTCCGCTACGGGCTCACCGGCGACGACATCGTGCTGCTCTACCACCTGCTGCTGCGCGTCGCCCGCAGCCACGTGCCCCGGGCCGAGCTGCTCCGGTCGGCGCACCTCGGCCCGTCGTCCGACACCGCTTCGATCACCCCCGAGCAGCTGTTCCTCCGGTTGACCCGCCGGACCGTCACCGTCCTGGACGCGCGGCCGGAAGAGGAGTACGCGGTCGGCCGAGTGCCGGGCGCGCTCTCCGCTCCCCTCGAAACCCTCCGCCGGACCGCGGCGGAACTGCCGACCGGGGCCGAACTGGTCGTGTACGGCCGCAGCGCGAACTGCACCCTCGCGCACCAGGCCGTCGGGGTGCTGACCTCCGTCGGCCGCCCGGCCGCCGTCCTGTCGGGCGGGCTCCTCGAATGGTGCTCCGCCCGTTATCCGATGGAGGCGGACGACAAGGCGCAGTAGCGGCCTCCTCGTGCGACACCGCTGCTCATGGACCTTGCGCCGAGGATCGACGTCCCTATACTAATCCACAGTTTCTTGTAACAAGGAATCTCTAGATAAGTGCACGACCAGAGCCCCCGCCTCCGGCTGCCGCCCGGTCGGCGGCTCGGGCGGGGAAACGCAGCCCGGGGACCCGGCCGACACCGACACCTCTGTCCACATCGGACACGCGCTTGCGGTGGCACTGCACCGGCACGGGATCGGCTTCCGCCCCGGTCGGGTGATCGAGGAGGTCCAGGTGGCGACCAAGGAGATCGTGTTCGCGGACGGCGGCTCCGAGCGGTTCGACTTCCCGATCGCGGTCCCGCCGCACCAGCCGCCACCCGCAGTGGCGAGCAACGGCCCGGGGGTGTGGGCGATCGGGGACAGCTCCTCGACGACCCTGCCCAGGCGGTCACCTTCGATGGAGCCGTCACGGAAGTTGCACCTGAAGAAGCAGGCCGATGAACGCGCGTGGTTGTAGCGCTGGAACGACTGACGGCGGGTAGCACCCCCTGGGGGCGGGCCGCCGGTCGCGGTGGCCCGCTCGCAGGATGAGGTCCGCCAGTCGGACCGGTCGACAATTCCACACCGCCGTTACTCGACAGCCGGAATACCGATTCCGGCCTATTCGCATGCCGCAAAAATGAGGACGAAAGACAACCTGTCGTCACGATTGACAACGGAGAGTGCCGTTCATACGCTGAAGAGAATTCGACTATTCGACCTGACGATCACATTCCGCGTCACGTCGACCAGGTCCGGTGCCCGACCTGTCTCCCGATCGATCAGTCACCACTGAGCAGGGGGAACGCATTCATGTCCACGACGTCATTCGTCGACGAACCGGAATACGTCATAGCGCGGACCGTCGCGCCACGTGCAACCGCGTTCCGCGAGGAGGGCGGCGCGGAGCGGCACCGGCGCGACGCCCGTGCCGCCACCGCCACGGCGCCCACCACCGAAGCCCTCCACGACTTCACCGGTCGCGCCGCGTGCGGCCTGCCTCTGTTCGACCAGGAGTCCCCGTCATGACTTCTCAGCGCGTCCTCGTCATCGGAGCCGTCGCCTACGACCCCAAGGTCGTCACCATCTGGGAGGGCTTCAAAGCCTGGTTCGCGGGCCGCGGGCTGGACACCGACTACGTGCTCTACTCCAACTACGAGCGCTTGGCCGAGGCGCACCTGGCCGGTCACGTCCACATCGCCTGGAACTCGCCGCTGGCGTGGGTCCGGGAGAAGCGGATGGCCGCCGCCCGGGGCAAGCAGCTCACCACGATCGCGATGCGCGACTCGGACTGCGACCTGATCTCGGTGGTCGTGGTGCGCGCCGACTCCGCCATCGAGCAGGTCGACGACCTGCGCGGGCACACGGTCGGTTTCGGCGCCTTGGACTCACCGCAGGCCACGTTGATCCCGCTGTCGCACCTGCGAGCGGAAGGGCTGACGCCGGAGCAGGACTTCGTGGTGCGCAACTTCGTCGTCCTCAGCGGCAAGCACGGCGACCACATCGGGGGCGAGCGCGACGCGGCCAAGGCGCTCATGGCGGGCGAGGTCGACGCGGCGTGCATGACCGAGGGCAACTACGCGCTGTTCCGCGGCGAGGGCACGTTGCCCGCCGACGGCACGAGGGTGCTGACCCGCACCGGCTCCTACGACCACTGCAGCTTCACCGCGGTCGACGAGCTGCCCGCCGACCTCGTGGAGCGCTTCCGCGAGCTGCTGCTGGGCATGTCCTACGACGACCCGGAGGTGCGACCGCTGCTGGAGCTGGAAGGGCTCCGCGCGTGGCTGCCCGGTCGCGGTGACTACGCCCGGCTGGAGGCGGCCGTGGAGGAGGCCGGGTTCTACGACGAGCACGGCGAAGTCCGCATTCCCGAGTACCGGTACTGAACGGAGTCCCGATGGCCCGCTGGCAGCCAGACCCGACGTTCTACCCGTCCCCGCGGATGGCCATGGAAGGCGCGCCCGAGAAGCACGCCTACGTGGTGACGCTCAACCCGACGCCCGACGACGGCCGGCCCGACGCGTTCAGCGTGCTCGACCTCGACCGCGACTCCCCCACCTACGGCAAGGTCGTCAACCGCCTGGAGATGCCGAACGCGGGCGACGAGCTGCACCACTTCGGCTGGAACGCCTGCAGCTCGCACCTGTGCCCGCACACGCCCCACCCGCACGAGCGGCGTCGCTACCTGCTGGTCCCCGGCCTGCGTTCCTCGCGCGTGCACCTCATCGACACCCACCCCGACCCGCTCAAGCCGACGATCGCCAAGGTGATCGAGCCCGAGGAGATCGCCGAGCGCGCCGGCTACAGCCGGCCGCACACGTTCCACTGCGGTCCCGACCGCATCTACGTCAGCGCGCTGGGAGCGCCCGACGGCGGCGGTCCCGGCGGGATCTTCCAGATCGACCACGACTCGTTCGAGGTGCTGGGCCGCTGGGAGCTCGACCGCGGACCGCAGCACCTGGCCTACGACTTCTGGTGGCACCTCGGGCACGACGTGATGATCACCAGCGAGTGGGGCACGCCCGACATGGTGGAGAACGGCCTCGACCCGGAACTGCTGCTGGCCAACAAGTACGGCCACGCCGTGCACGTGTTCGACCTGCGCACCCGCCGCCACCTCCAGACGCTCGACCTCGGCGAGCAGCACCAGATGGCGCTGGAGCTGCGGCCTGCGCACGACCCCACCAAGCCCTACGGCTTCGTCAACTCCGTGATCTCGACCGTCGACCTGTCCTCGTCGATCTGGGCGTGGCACCGGGACGACGACGGCGAGTGGGCCATCCGCAAGGTGGTCGAGATCGCGGCCGAGCCCGCCGAGGAGGACCGGCTGCCACCGGCGCTCAAGCCCTTCAAGGCCGTCCCGCCGCTGGTCACCGACCTCGTGCTCAGCCTGGACGACAAGTACCTCTACGTGGCCTGCTGGGGTACCGGCGAGCTGCGCCAGTACGACGTGACCGACCCCTTCAGCCCCGTCCACACCGGAACCGTCCGCTTGGGCGGCATCGTCGCGCAGGCGTCGCACCCCGCCGGTGGACCGGTCAACGGCGCGCCGCAGATGGTCGAGCTCAGCCGGGACGGCCGCCGGCTGTACTTCAGCAACTCGCTCTACCGCTCGTGGGACGACCAGTTCTACCCCGACGGCATCCGCGGCTGGATCGCCAAGGTCGACATCGACGCCGACGGCACCATGGCGCTCGACCCGGACTTCTTCGTGGAGTTCGACGGCGAGCGGCCACACCAGATCCGGTTGGAGGGCGGCGACTCCTCGTCGGACTCCTACTGCTACCCGTGACCGGCACCTGGGGCTGGCTGGGCCTGGCCGCGCTCGGCGCCTACCACGGCGTCAACCCCGCGATGGGCTGGCTGTTCGCGGTGGCCCGGGGCCTGTACGACAAGCGCACCCGCGCGGTCGTCCAGGCCCTGGGCCCCATCGCCGCCGGCCACGCCCTGTCCGTCGCGCTGGTGGTCGGCCTGTTCACCGCCTCCACCGTCGTGGTCGACCCGGACCACGTGCGGTGGGGCGCGGCGGTCGTCCTCGTGGGCTTCGGGGTGTTCAAACTGGCCAAACCCCGGTCCCACCCGCGGTGGTCGAGCTTCCGCGTCAGCGCACCGGCCCTGGTGCTCTGGTCGCTGCTGATGTCGACCGCCCACGGCGCCGGCCTGATGCTGCTGCCGCTGCTGCTGTCCGCCACGCCCTCGGAGGAGCACTCGACGCACCACTCACACAGCGCGGCGGGCCACGAGGCGGCCGGGGCGCAGAGTCCGGTCCTCGCCGACGGACCGGCCGACGTCCTGCTCGCCCTCGGTCTCCACACCGCGGCGATGCTCGCGGTGATGGGACTGGTCGCGATCGTCGTCTACCGCAAGGTCGGCCTGAACATCCTGCGCAAGGCGTGGGTCAACCTCGACCTGCTGTGGGCGGGGGTGCTCGTCCTCTCCGGACTCTTCCTCCTCCTCTGAGCACACCCGATCGACCGGACACCACCGCGTTCGCGAACCTCACGCGGCGCGGACTCGGGCGACCCCGCCTGACGTACCACGTGCGCGGCACTGCTCCACGGTGTCGGGGAAGAGCCGAGGTGGTGAGCCGGCATGGCCGACGACCACGTGGCGCGCTTCCTCGCGGGGTTCCGCGACCTGGCGCACGCGCGTTCGACGGAGATCCGGCAGACCACGAGCACCCACTCCGCCGACACCGGGTCGGTCCCGGTCACCCGCGCCGAACTGCTGGAGCTGATGAAGAACGGCTCGGTGATCGTGGTGACGTCAGGCCCGCCGACGCGGAAGTCGTCGCCTGCTGCGGCCCTTACCGCGTGCCGGCCCTTCAAGCGGTCCGGACGCTGCGCGAACGCGGTCGGCGCGCTCGGCGTCTCCAGGACGGCTTCCCCGAGTGGCGCCTGGCGGGCCTGCCCATCCGCAGACTCGCGGCCTGACCGCGGCGATGCGCGGCCACGTGCCGGAGGGGTGACGTGGGGACGGGTGCTCGGGATGATGGCGGTGTGGACGGGCGCGCGTACCTGGAGAAGCTGATCAGCGACCGGTTGGGCAGCGGGCTGGGCCAGTCGGCGGAAAGCCGCCTGGACGCGTTCGACCGGTCCGAGGTCCGAGGTGCGGCGATCGGGCTGGTGGCGGCGGGCGCGCTCGCGCAGGAGGACGCCGAGCAGGTGCTGGCCGACCTGGACGCGACGCTGACCGTGTTGGGGCGTCGCCGAGTGGTCCGGTACGAGGCGTCGGGCAAGGCGGGCGTGGCGCGGCCGGAGTGGCGGCGGGCCGTGGACGATCCGCCCGCTCCCGTGCTGCTCGACGTGATCAGCCTGGCCGGTCGCACCCTCACCGTCGGGGGCGTCGACGGAACCCTGGTGAGCCTGGAGCTGTGGTCGTCGTTCATCGTCGTGAACCTCGTGCACTTCGGCGTCGACCCGCGCCGGGCTCACGACCCGTTCGTCCCGTGGCGGGCCTGGGACGACGTGGGCACCCAGTACCACCCGCGCGGCAGCAGCGCTTCCGGCTCACGCGCCCAGATCGTCGACCGCCGGGTGTTCGAACCGGGCCCACCCCCCGACGCACGGGAGCTGACCCTGGTCGTGGACCACCCCGCCGGCCGCGTCACCGTCCCGATGTCGCTGCCGCCGAACTTCCGGTGATCCGACGACCACCGGGCGTTCCCCGCGGCCGGATTGCCGGTGAACACCCCGTTCGAACCGGAACCGGACGAACGGACATCCTCTGGAGGCAGCGACGCGTGGTACTCCCCCTTGTGCCTCGGAAGTCCCCGACCTGCGCCCTGGCACATCGCGCACCCACCCGACCCGTTACCGGTCACCGGAGGTGAGGAAACGACCACCGAAGAATGCGATCACGATCAGTGGAAATCCGCGCCACTGCTCGTTTCCGCATTGCTCGGGCCGGGGCGTCGGCGTTGCTCGCTGTCACCACTGCTCCACGACAGGGGGAACCACCACCGTCGATGGCTGATACGGGCTTGCTCCGGCGGTGCCGCGGGCCACCGCTCGGTGGAATGGAACGAGCTCGGGTTCCGATGTGCGAGAAGGAGTGCCATGGTGTCGGACGCCGTCGACTCCCAGGCCGCCGAGTCGACCTCGCGGGCCGCGGAACTGGCCGACGCGGGTGATCGAGCGGGTGCGAGGGCGCAGCTGGAGCGGGCGCTGCGCGCGGACCCCGGTCACGAGTCGGCCTGGCGGTCGCTGGCCACGCTGGTCGACACCGACGAGGAGCGCAGGTTCTGCCTGGAAAGGGCTCAGGAAGTCCGTCACGACCGGCACACCGCACGGCGGTTGAAGCGGTTGCACCACGTCCGGGCCCGCCCGCCCCGGGAGGTGGCCTGGCTGGTGGGACCGGGACCGGAGTCCGCGCGGCCTCCGGCGGTCGTGGCGGCGCCGGGTCCGCCGTCCCGACGCCCGCACCGCCGGTGGGTGGTCCTGGTCGACCTGGGCGACCCGACCACCACCGCGACGGGCACCTACTACAGCCAGTACGTCGGCGAGATCGGCATCCACCGCGACACCGGCGCCTACCTCGTGCGCAACCTGCTCCAGCTCGGCCTGCTGGTGCTGATCACCTACCTGGTGCTGTACTTCCCCCGCGACTCCACCGACGCGTTCGCCTTCCTCGCCGCCACCGTCACCGGCGCCGCCGTGATGCTGCTCAGCGCCATCTCACCACTGCCGGACGTCGACTACACCGTCGCCATCGAGTGGGCCTACTACGCCTTCATCCTCCTCGCCGCGCTCTGCACCGTCACCGTCCTGGTCGACGCACGGCTCGCCGGCACTTCCCACGAACGGGCGGGCCGCCGCCTCGTCCTCACCGCCCGCGTCCTCTACCCGACCTACGTGCTCGCGATCGTGGTCGTCTACTTCCTCGCCTTCGGCTGACGACCGGGCGGACGGCACGCTCGACGACTCGATCGTCGACCGACCCGGGCCGGTGGATCGTGGATACTGGGAAGATGGCCGGTGGACTCGTCGCCTGGGTGGAACAGCGCGCGTTGCACGGCTCGGGACGGTCGGCCGGTCTCGCCGCGGGCTACCTGTGCCGACGTTCGCGCTCCCGGGTGTCCCCCTACGCGGAGTCGCTCGTGCGGGTGATGTGCCAGGCTCCGGACGACCGGGTGGCGGGTCGGGCGCGGTCGGCTCTGGAGCGGGCGTGGCACGACCAACCGCTGTCACGGGAGCACATCTGGAACGGCATCCGGACCGTCGCGCGGGCCGAGGCGGAGAGGAATCGCCGCCACGGTCCCGACCTGCCGTGGGTCGCCGTCCTCGCGACGCTCGACGTCCGGCCCGACCTCGTGGACCACTACGACCAGCGGGAGCTGACCCGCAAGCTGCTGGGCACCCTGGCCGGCTCGGAACCGCTCTACGTCGTGGCCGCGTGCCGCCGCGTCCTGCGCGTACTGCCCACCGGGGCCGGCCGGGACCTCGTCTGCGAGCAGGCCATCGCCGGCAACGCCGAAGCCCGTGCCGCCGCGGTCGACGCCGAGTACCTGCCCGGCGAGCCCACGCGCGTTCCGCTCTTCCTGTTCTGCACCGAGCAGTGGGACCGATACGACCGGCTCGATCCGGGCGGCCGTGAGCTCCGCGAGCACTGCCACGGCTACTCGGACGTCGACTGGAACCGGCTCGACCAGGTCGCCGACCGCACCGGGCACACCCGCCCGATCCCCCCTCGACCACGCCCACGGGCCACCTCGAAGCCGTCCACATCCGCCCGCGCGACCGGCGGCACCGGGACGTCGGGCTCAGGGGGGTTCAGCACCGGCGGGTTCCACGGGGTGTGACGACCCGGCTGGACCTGGTCACGGTGAGGGCTGCGACCGGGCCGCCCGAGGTATTCGTGCCCGGCGAAGGCGGTCGGCATCACCGCCGCCAAGGGGACGCTTCCGGTTGACGGTCATTGTCCTTTACGACAGTCCACTGCATACACCGATTCGCCCGGGGGTGCGGTTCACTCCGTTGTCGAACAGCTCACCCGCGACGACGCCCTTGAGCACGACGTCCTCCACCGGCGGAATCGGGTCACCGTCCCGGACCACCAGGACGACCGCGTCGTCACCGACCTCCATCCGACGATCCTCCCACTCCCCCACCGCCGACACCTGACGAGGAACTTGCGATCGGGGTCGGTCCGCGGGCGACCAGACCCGGGCCCGACGCGAACGTCAGGCATTCGTCAGGTGCGCGTGACGAGATCCGCGGCATGATGGTGGGGCGACTCGCGGAGGGCGGTAACCGCCGCGAGTCGACCACTCATCCCCCGCCCGATCGAGCACGCGTCGGCGTCTCCGGCGGGATCACGGGGTCGACCGGGCGCGTGGTCGCCACTGCCACAACGGACGAGCACCTCGCGATCCCCGGCACCCGCGAACCCGTCCCTGACGTTCTCCTTGCGGTGCAACGGGATTCCTCCCGGCCACGGGAATCCCGACCTAGTCTCGGCACTGACCGCACCCGGGCGACGGAAGGGGACAGAACGGTGCTCGACCTCGACACCACGGCCGTCCAGGCCATCGACGAGCTGACCACCGCCACCGGCGTGGGGCGTCAGGGCGGCCTGCGGATCGCGGCGGCGAGCCGGACCCGCGACCGGGACTTCGACCTGTCGATCGAGCCGCACCCGGAGGTCGACGACGTGGTCGTCGCGCACGGCGACGCCCGCGTGTTCCTCGACCCCCGTGCCGCGCGGGCGTTGGCGGACAAGGTGCTCGACGTGCGCAAGCGCCACGCCGGGCGGTTCCACTTCGGCGTCTACCCCCAGGCTTGAGGAGTGCCCGTGCCGGCCACCACCCACGCGGTCATCGACGGTCCGGCCGCCGCTCGACCCGTGCCGCCGGTCGGGCACGACGTCACCGAACCGCTGATGGCCGGCGTGCGCGGGGTCGACCACCGGGTGGCAGCCTGATGCCCCGGCTGTCCCTGCGCTGGCGCGTCGCGGTGGTGCTCGGCATCGGCTCGCTGCTGCTCACCAGCGCGCTGGCCGCGCTGGTGTGGAACCTGACCTCGGGGTACATGCTCAGGCAGCGGGAGCAGAGCGCGATCCGGCAGGCGCAGGTGAACGTCCGCCTGGTCGACGAGGCGCTGCGCACCGGCTCCGACGGGCTGGAGGACCTGCTCACCGGCCTGACCACCGGGCCGGACTCCACCGTCCTGCTCTACCGGACCGGCCAGGTGCTGACCAGCGGCAGGCAGGTCGACCCCCGCGCGCTGCCCGACGAGCTGGTGGACCTCGGCCGCCGCGGCACGCCGGCCGGTCAGCGACTGGTCGTCGACGGCATCCCCGTGCTGGCGGTCAGCCTGCCCATCGACTCCACCGACGGCGCCTACGTCGAGCTCGCGCCACTGGTGCAGCTCGACCAGACGTTCCACTTCCTCAGCATCCTGCTGATCACCGGCACCGTGGTCAACGGCCTGCTCAGCGTCGCGCTGGGCTCGTGGGCGAGCAGGCGAGCCCTGCGCCCGCTGACGACGCTGACGGCCGCCGCCTCGCGCATCGCGGGCGGCGACCTCAAGGCCCGCCTGCCCACCCAGACCGACCCCGACCTCACCCACTTGGCGACCACGTTCAACGCGACCGCCGACGCCTTGGAGCAGCGGGTGCTGCGCGACGCCCGGTTCGCGGGCGACGTCAGCCACGAGCTGCGCTCACCCCTGACCACCATGGTCAACGCCGCCGCCGTGCTGCGCCGCCGGCGCGCCGAGGTCCCCGGCACCGCCGGCCGCGCGCTGGACCTGCTCACCTCCGAGGTCGACCGGTTCGCCGACATGGTGGTCGACCTGCTGGAGATCTCCCGCGCCGACCAGCAGGCCGACAGCACCGACCTGGAGGTCATCGACCTCGCCTCCCTGGTCGACAACGTCCTCGGCTCCCGCCCCGGCACCGAAGTCCCGGTCCACACCGGACCACCCGGTCCCCACGTCCTGGGCGACCTCCGCCGCCTGGACCGCGTGGTGGACAACCTGCTCGACAACGCCGAGCGCCACGCCGGCGGCGCGGTGCGCGTCGCCGTCCGCACCCGCGACGGCCGCGCCCGGCTGGAGGTCGACGACGCGGGCCCCGGCGTGCCGCCCGAGCTGCGCGACCGCATCTTCCACCGCTTCGACCGCGGCACCCGCGCCGGCAGTCGCGGCACCGACACCGGCAGCGGCCTCGGCCTGGCCCTGGTCGCCCAGCACGTCCAGCGCCACGGCGGCTCGGTGTGGGTCGAGGAACGGCCCGGCGGCGGCGCCCGCTTCGTCGTGGAGATACCGGAGGCACGTCAGTGAAGACGCCCGCGCTCCTGCTCGCCTGCCTGCTGCTCCCCTGCCTGCTGCTCCCCTGCCTGCTGCTCACGGCCTGCGGTGTCACCACGCAGGAAGAGCCGCAACCGTTGACGACCCCGACGGTGACCCCGGCCCCCACCCCGACGGTGACCCAGCGACCCGACTCCGCGAGCCCCACCTCGGCCCCGTCGACCGCGGAACGGACGCCGCCGACCACGCGCCCCGAGTGACGGTCGCGTGGCCGTGCCGCGGCGAGCGCCTGGACCGACGCGGGCTCAATCGCCCTGCCGCGCGTCCTCGCCGCCACGACCGCTCCGCGAGGGGACCTGCCGCTGCTCCTCGGCGATCTCCCGGCCGAGGAAGTAGTTCAAGGCCGTGCGGATCGCGGCGATCGCGGCGAGTTGACCGATTTCCTGGAAGCTCGGTGCGATCGCCGTCCGCAGGATGTCCCCGGCCAGCTGGAACTCCAGCCCGAGGACGAGGAAGCGGCCCAGCATGAGCCGGATCGAGGTGAACACCGAGGTGTCGCGGTACCGCAGACCCTCCACGACGAAGCGGACCACCGCCCACAGCGCCCCGGCCACGATGATCCCGGCACCGGCCACCTCCACCACCCGGACCACCAGGTCGATCACCGCGCGGAGCGTTTCCTCGTTCACCGCTGCACCTTCCGCGAGTGTGGTGCGGCCCGGTCTCCCGACCGCACCGGTTGCACTGAGGGCACCTTCAGGTACCCGTCGAGCGCGCTTCACCAACCCGCGGGTCGATCGACCCTCGTTCTCGTGATGGTCGCGTCACGCCGTGCAGTCGTCGCAGCGGTGCGGGCCGATCGCCCGATCCCGACCGGCCCAGCCCTTCACCAGCGCCCGGTGCCACAGCAGCACCCATTCCTCGCCCACGTCGCCGTTGAAGCCGCGACCGCAGTCGTCGCAGATCAGCAGGGTGGTGCCGTGCTCGACACGAATGGCGGTCACGATACCGGTGGTCAACTTTCTGGCTGGGGAGCGGCGCGGCGGACGTCAACCGCATTCGGCAGACGCCGCCTCGGGCGCTCCCATCGTCTCGCACGTTCCCCCCGCGACCAGGCCGAAACCGCGCCCGCCGCCTTGCGATTACCTTGCAGTCACACCGCGTGCGCTCCTGCACTTCCCCTCCGACCGGGAACGCGCGACCACGACAGCTGCCCGGGAGCGGTGTGCTGACCGGTTACGCGGTCGTGCTGTTCGCCTCGCGCTCGCGGCGGCTGCACCGCGCCCTGTCCCGGTGCGGTCGGTGCGACGAACCCTTGCGGCCCCACCGGAAGTAGGCCAGCGGTCCGACGAAGTTCACCGCGATCACCACGGTCATCGCCAAGATCCCCCGCCGCTGCGCAGGGGTCATCTCCAGCCGGGTCTTGTGCCTCTTCACACCAGCCAACCTCCTCCGGCGGCGCGGGCGGTCACAGGGTCATTGTGCCTCTGCGGCGGACGTAGTGCCCGGTGCGTCAAGGGCTTTCGACCGCATCCCCGAGGGGTGCCGGATGAGCTACTGAATGCCGAGGAAAGGAGTGGCCATGCACTGGTACTACGGCTACGGCGGCATGGCGTTGGTGTTCCTGATCGGGATCGTCGTGATCGGCGGTGTGGTCGCACTGGTCGCGCTGGCGCTGCGGCGGCCGAACGACGACCCGCGTTCCGCGCAGCGCATCCTGGAGACCCGCCGGGCCAGTAGCGAGATCGACGTGCCCGGCCGCCCGTGCGAGGGCGGAAGACCCTGCTCGGACGTGACCTCGGGCCGCGCCCGGGGCACGACGGCCCGAGAAGACCGGTCGGAGAGCAACGAGGATGAGGAGTTCGCGGTGAAGGTCGCAGTTGCCACCGAGCCGGGTGCGCTGCTGGAGGTCCGCGAGGCGCCGGTGCCGGAGCCCGCCGCCGGCCAGGTCGTGGTGCGGCTGGAGGCGTCCGGCATCCGCCACACCCGACATCCACGCCGCCAACGGTGAGTGGCCGGTCAAGCCGACCCCGCCGTTCGTGCCCGGCCACGAGGGCGTCGGCGTCGGCGGGGCCGTCGGCGACGGGGTGGACGGTGCGCTGGTGGGCACACGGGTGACGATCCCGTGGCTCGTCGTGCCCGTGCCCGACACCGTGTCCTCCGTGGACGCCGCACCGCTGACCTGCACCGGCGTGACCACGTGCAAGGCGGTCAGGGTCGCCGGGGTGCGCTCGGCCGAGCGGGTCGCGGTGTTCGGCATCGGCGGGCTCGGCCACCTGGCGTGCAGGACGCGCGCATCGCCGGCGGTTTCACCGTGGCGGTGGACGTCGAGGACGACGAGCTCGCCCTCTGCGAGGACGTCGTCACCCGGCTGGCGGCCGTCTCACGAGCCCTGGACAAGGCGGGCTTCGCCATCATCGCCACCGGCTTGGAGCAGTGCATCACCGCCGGGAGAACGGCGACGTCCTCGACCCCGCCCGACTGGAGAAGCTCTTCCTCTCCCTCTGACCGGCGGACGCGCCCCGCAGGTCGCCGGCCCGGACGGCGAACCCTTCACGGAGAGAGGGTTGAGGGCCACCCGGATGGGGTAACAGCGGATGCCGGGGCGCGCCCGCGCCCCGGTGGGAGTTCGGCAGCGTTGTCCCGTCGAGCACGCAGAGGACCACAGCCATGAGCAGCGACGCCCGCCCCGTCGGGAGTTCCACCGAGCACACCGGCAGCACCTCCGGTGGCAGTCGTGACGGCGGTGCGATCACCGGCCAGGTGAGCACCGTCCCCTCCGCCCAGGCGGTCGCGACCCCGATCTACGACGAGTTGGCCGCCCGCTTCGACCTGCCTCGCGGCCACGCGGGCGATGGGCGCGGGACCGAGTCGACCGACGCCGGGCACTCCCCTGCCGCGGAAGTGGACGAAGAACCGGCGGCCATGCGCCCGGCCTGCTGACCAGCGGTCCACGTGTCCGCCACGCGGTTGTGGCGCACAACCCACGGACGTTCATCTCTGGGTGCGTCCCGCCGACCGGTGCGTCTGCGGGCGGAGCGCGCAACGACCGGGCGTGGAGCGGGAGGCTTGGGTGCCGCACCGGATCCCGGAGCGCGTCAGCGGAGGGCGACGGTGAGCAGCACGGCGCTGTCGGCGAGGGCCGTCAGCCCGTGCCGGCTCCGCGGGACGGGACCGAAGTCGCCCTCCTCCAGGACGCGCTCGTCGTCGTGCGTGTGCAGGCGCACCCGTCCGGTCAGGACGTGCAGCGTGGCGGCAGGTGGCGCGTCGTGCTCGGCAAGCGCGGCGCCGTCGGCCAGTGCGATGAGCGTGACGCGCAGCGAGGTGCCGGTGACCAGGGTCCTCGCGGCCCGGCGGGAGTGGTGCCCGCGAGCCTGGTCGAGCAGGTCGGCGGCCGTCACGTAGACCCGGGTGACGTCGGGGTGTCCGGTCACTGCGCGCGCTCCCACCCGCGCCGCGGCGCGCGGTTGCCCAGTCGCGCGTCCCGGCTGCGGTAGACGATGTAGGGCCGGGTGAGGTAGCCCAGCGGCATGGAGAACACGTGCACCAGCCGGCTGAAGGGCCAGAACGCGAACAGCGCCCACGCGGACAGGGCGTGGAGCCGGAACCCGATCGGCGCCGCGGCCATCAGCTCGGGCTCGGGCTGGAAGGAGAAGATGGAGCGGAACCACGGGGACACCGTCTC
Source organism: Actinosynnema sp. NPDC091369 (assembly GCF_044757065.1). Taxonomy (NCBI): domain Bacteria; kingdom Bacillati; phylum Actinomycetota; class Actinomycetes; order Pseudonocardiales; family Pseudonocardiaceae; genus Actinosynnema; species Actinosynnema sp. NPDC091369. The sequence continues at coordinate 84,643 of NZ_JBIVUG010000007.1, forward strand.
GCGGTAGTCGTGGGGGTGCTCGGTGAGGTTGCCCAGGACGGTCGTGCCCAGGCCGAGCACGATCGTGCCCACCAGCAGCACGTACATCACCTTGTCGTTGCGGGTGGTGGCGGAGAACACCGGGCCGACGGTGCGTCGCCGGTAGACGAGGATGGCCGCGCCGGCCAGCGTGCAGACCCCGGCCAGCACACCGAGCACCACCGCGACCGCGTGGTAGGCGGCATCGCTGATCCCGACGGCCTCGGTCCACGACTTGAGCACGAGCAGGCCGCCGACGTGGCCGATCACGACCACCAGGATGCCGAAGTGGAACAGCGGGCTGCCCAGCCGCAGCAGCCGGTTCTCGTAGAGCTGGGAGGACCGGGTCGTCCAGCCGAACTTGTCGTAGCGGTAGCGCCAGACGTGGCCGACGACGAACACCGCGATCGACACGTAGGGCACCACCACCCACAGCATGACGTCCAGCGTGCCCGGTGACGACGTCGCGGCCTGGGCGACGAGCGAAGTGGTCATCGAGGGCCTCCTTGCGGCATGTACTCGGGAGGGGCGAAGGGCGCGAGGCCGACTTCCTCCTCCGGTGGCCCCTCGGCGGCCAGTCGGGCAACCGCCTCGTGCTCCCGCCTGCCCAGCGGGGGCAGGGTCTGCGAGACCGACTCCAGGACGTGCGCCCACGGCGAGCCGGACTCGCGCAGACCCAGGCGGATCAGTTCCAACCCGGCCCGGTGCTCGGTCATCAGCCGGAGCGCGACCGCCGCGTCGCCGGTGGCGGCGAACTCCAGCACCACGGCGAGGTGGTCGGGCAGCTCGCCGTCGCCGAGCTCCAGCCCGGCGGCGCGGTAGGCGTGCTTGAACCGCAGCAGGGCCATGCCGCGCTTGCGGGTGTCGCCGTAGGCGAAGTAGGTGAGGTAGGGGCTGAACCGCTTGCGGTGGTCGAACGTCGCCACGTAGTCCGCGGCCAGGTCGATCAGCGGCGTGGCCACGACGTGGTCCAGGAACGCCTCCAGCGGTGCGGCGAGCGCCCGGGGCAACGTCCGGGTCGCCGCCCGCAGGAGTGGCAGCCGCGCCACCAGCTGCTCGTCGGGGTAGCTCATCAGCAGCGACTGGACCTGCCAGGCGGTCGCCCGGTGCGCCTCGGCGACCGTCATGGCTTCGGATCCACCTCACCGGCGGGGTCGCCGCCCTCGTCGGCACGCCGTCCCGGCGGGAACAGACCCGCCGGGCGGCCCTTGCCGTCCCAGTTCAGCAGGTTGACCCGGTTTCCCTTGTCCACGGGTGCGGCGATGGTGTCGGTGGTCTGCCGGTCGCGCAACATCCGGAAGTTCTCGACCGCGATCGGTGAGGTGCCGCCGGAGTTCTCGCCGAACGGTCCGGAGCCGCCCATGCCGGGGCCGCCCTCATAGTCCAGGCTGCACTCCGTGGCCAGCTCCTCCAGCCCGTGCGCCTGTTCGGCGTGGGCGGGCGGGATGACGTAGCGCTCGTCGTACTTCGCCAGCGCGAGCAGCCGGTACATGTCGTAGACCTGCTCGCCGGTCATGCCGACCTCGGCCGCCACGGCTTCGCGGGGTTCGCGGCCGAGGTTGATGTCACGCATGTAGCTGCGCATCGCGGCCAGGCGGCGCAGCACGACGTTCACCGGTCCCACGTCGCCGGCGGTGAACAGCCGCGCCAGGTACTCGACCGGGATGCGCAGTGCCTCGATGGCGGCGAACAGGTTGCCGTGGTCCTCGGCGTCGTGGCCGGTGTCGCGCACCACGTCCACGACCGGGGACAGCGGCGGGATGTACCAGACCATCGGCATGGTGCGGTACTCCGGGTGCAGCGGCAGGGCCACCTTGAACTCGTTGATCAGCGAGTGGATCGGCGAGCGCTGGGCGGCCTCGACCCAGTCCCGCTGGATGCCCGCGCGTTCGGCCTCCCGGACCACCTCCGGGTCGTGGGGGTCGAGGAAGACCTGGCGCTGCGCTTCGTAGAGGTCCTCGTCGTCCGGGACGGACGCCGCTTCCAGGACCTTGTCGGCGTCGTAGAGGACCAGCCCGATGTAGCGCAGCCGACCCACGCACGTCTCGGCGCACACGGTGGGGATGCCCACCTCGATGCGGGGGAAGCAGAAGGTGCACTTCTCGGCCTTGCCGGTGCGGTGGTTGAAGTAGACCTTCTTGTACGGGCAGCCCGACACGCACATCCGCCAGCCCCGGCACCGGTCCTGGTCGACCAGCACGATGCCGTCCTCGGACCGCTTGTAGATCGCCCCGGACGGGCAGGAGGCGGCGCACGACGGGTTCAGGCAGTGCTCGCAGATCCGGGGCAGGTAGAACATGAACGTCTGCTCGAACTCGAACTTCACCTTGTCGGCGATGCCCTTGAGCAGCGGGTCCTTGTCGCCGTGGTCGGGTGCGCCGCCGAGGTTGTCGTCCCAGTTCGCCGACCAGGTGACCTTCGTGGGTTCACCGCTGATCAGCGACCGGGGGCGGGCGACGGGGGTGTGCTCCTGCGCGGGCGCGTTGGTGAGGTTGTCGTAGTCGTAGGTCCAGGGCTCGTAGTAGTCGTCGATGCCCGGCAGCTTGGGGTTGCTGAAGATGGTCAGCAGCTTGCGCAGGCGGCCACCGCCCTTGAGCTTGAGCCTGCCGCGCTTGTTCAGCGCCCAGCCGCCGCGCCAGCGCTCCTGGTCCTCGTACGTGCGCGGGTAGCCCTGGCCGGGGCGGGTCTCGACGTTGTTGAACCACACGTACTCCACACCGGTGCGGTTGGTCCAAGCCTGCTTGCAGGTGACCGAGCAGGTGTGGCAGCCGATGCACTTGTCCAGGTTCATCACCATCGCCATCTGGGCCATGACGCGCATCAGTAGTCCACCTCCTGGGCGCGGCGGCGGATCACGGTCACCTCGTCGCGCTGGTTGCCGGTCGGGCCGAGGTAGTTGAACGCGAACGAGAGCTGGGCGTAGCCGCCGATCAGGTGCGACGGCTTCACCAGCAGCCTGGTCAGCGAGTTGTGGATGCCGCCGCGCTTGCCGGACGTCTCGCTGCGCGGCACGTCGATCAACCGGTCCTGCGCGTGGTGCATGTAGACGGTGCCCTCGGGCATCCGGTGGGAGACGATGGCGCGGGCGACGACGACGCCGTTGCGGTTGACCGCCTCGATCCAGTCGTTGTCGGACACCCCGACCTTGGCCGCGTCCTCCTTGGACATCCAGATCGTCTGCCCGCCTCGCGACAGGCTGAGCATGAACAGGTTGTCCTGGTACTCGGAGTGGATGGACCACTTCGAGTGCGGGGTGAGGTACCGGACGGTGATGCCCAGCTCACCCCGCTCGCCCACGCGGGGTTCGTCGAACAGCGCGTGCATGTCCAGCGGCGGCCGGAACACCGGCAGCTGCTCACCCAGCTCGGCCATCCAGTCGTGGTCGAGGAAGAAGTGCTGGCGACCGGTGAGCGTGTGCCAGGGCTTGAGCCGCTCGACGTTGATCGTGAACGGCGAGTAGCGCCGTCCACCGGTCTCCGAGCCGGACCACTCCGGCGAGGTGATCACGGGTACCGGCGCGGACTGGGTGTCGGCGAAGGTGATCCGCTTGCCCTCGTGCTCGGCGGCCAGGTCGGCCAGCCGCGTCCCGGTCCTCTGCTCGACGGTGCGGAAGCCCTGGGTGGCCAGGTGGCCGTTGGTGGTGCCGGACAGCGCGAGGATCGCTTCGCAGGCGTGCACGTCGCGCATCAGCGACGGTCGGCCGTCTGCGGGGCCGCCGCGGATGGCGCCGTTCTTGTGCCGCAGGTACTCCACCTCCCGCCCGACCCCGAAGGTGACGCCCTTGGTGGTCGCGCCGAGCGAGTCGACCAGCGGTCCCAGCGCTCCCATCTTCGCGGCGATCGCGGTGTAGTCGCGTTCCACCACCGTGATCCTGGGCATGGTGACCCCGGGAACCGGCTCGCACTCGCCGGCCTTCCAGTCCCGCACCACGCCGTGGGGGGTGGCCAGTTCGTCGGGGGTGTCGTGCAGCAGCGGTGTGGCCACGACGTCCTCGCGCGTGCCGAGGTGGTCGGCGGCGAGCGCGCTGAAGGTCTCGGCGATGGCCTGGAAGGCCGCCCAGTCGGTGCGGGTCTGCCACGGTGGCGCGATCGCGGGGTTGAACGAGTGCACGAACGGGTGCATGTCGGTGGTGTTGAGGTCGTGCTTCTCGTACCAGGTGGCGGCGGGCAGCACGACGTCGGAGAAGATCGTGGTGCTGGTCATGCGGAAGTCCAGCGAGAGCAGCAGGTCGAGCTTGCCGACCGGCGCCTCCTCGTGCCAGACCACGTCCTTCGGCCGTGCGCCCGGGGGCGTCTCCTCGGCGCGCAGGGAGTTGTCGGTGCCGAGCAGGTGCTTGAGGAAGTACTCGTTGCCCTTGCCGGACGACCCGAGAAGGTTGGCCCGCCAGACGCTGAGCACGCGCGGGAAGTTCCGCGGTGAGTCCGGGTCCTCGCAGGCGAACCGCAGCCGGCCGGCCGTCAGCTCCGACACCACGTGCTCGGCGGCGGGCACGCCGGCCCGCTCCGCCTCGTCGGCCAGGTCGAGCGGGTTCCGGTCGAACGTCGGGTAGGACGGCATCCACCCCATCCGCGCGGACTGCGCGATCACGTCCGCGGTGGTCTTGCCCGCGAGCTGCCCGCCCGCGGTGGCGGAGGCGAGCGTGTCGGCGCCGAAGCGGTCGTAGCGGAACTGGTCGGTGTGCAGGTACCAGTACGCGGTCTGGATCATCTGGCGCGGCGGGCGCGCCCAGTCCAGGCCGAACGCGAGCTGGGACCAGCCGGTGATCGGCCGGCACTTCTCCTGCCCCACGTAGTGCGCCCAGCCGCCGCCGTTGACGCCCTGGCAGCCGGTGAGCGTGGTCAGCGCGAGGAACGCCCGGTAGATCGTGTCGGAGTGGAACCAGTGGTTGGCGCCCGCACCCATGATGATCATCGACCGACCGCGGGACTCCTCCGCGTTGGCCGCGAACTCCCGCGCGATCCGGGCCGCCGCCTGCGCGGGCACCCCCGTGAAAGCCTCCTGCCAGGCCGGCGTGCAGGGTTGCCCGGCGTCGTCGTAACCGCTGGGCCAGACGCCGGGGAGGCCGTCGCGGCGCACGCCGTACTGCGCCAGCAGCAGGTCGAACACCGTCGTGACCAGGTGCCCGTCCACCCGCCGCACCGGCACGCCCCGGCGCACGGTCCCGGCCGTGCCGCCCGGGGTGTCGAAGCGCGGCAGCTCCACCACCACCGACTCGCCGCCGTGCGCCGACAGCAGCGGGTCGACGTCGCCGAGGTCGAGGTTCCACCGGCCCGCGCCCTGCTCGCCGTAGCGGTGGCCCAGGGAGCCGCCGGGGATCACCGGTTCGCCCGTCGCCGAGTCGAGCAGCACGGTCTTGAAGGCCGCGTGCTCCTGGTCGGCGCGGTCGACGAGGTCGGCGGCGGTCAGGAACTTCCCGGGCCGGTGCACGTCGCCGTGGTCGTCGAGGCGGACCAGGAACGGCAGGTCGGTGTAGCGCTTGACGTAATCGGTGAAGTACGGCGTCGCTCGGTCGACGAAGAACTCCCGCAGGATCACGTGGCCCATCGCCATGGCCAGCGCGCCGTCCGTGCCGGGTCGGGCGGCCAGCCACTCGTCGGCGAACTTGACGTTGTCGGCGTAGTCCGGGGCCACGGCGACGACCTTCTGCCCCCGGTAGCGCGCCTCCGCCATCCAGTGCGCGTCGGGGGTGCGGGTCACCGGCAGGTTGGAGCCCCACATGATCAGGTAACCCGCGTCCCACCAGTCACCCGATTCGGGGACGTCGGTCTGGTCGCCGAACACCTGGGGGCTCGCCACCGGCAGGTCGGCGTACCAGTCGTAGAAGCTCAGCATGCAGCCGCCGAGCAGCGAGACGAACCGCGCGCCCGAGGCGTGCGACACCATCGACATGGCGGGGATCGGCGAGAACCCGGCGACCCGGTCCGGTCCGTAGGTCTTGATCGTGTGCACGTGCGCGGCGGCGACCATCTCGGTCGCCTCGTCCCACGACGCGCGCACGAGGCCGCCCTTGCCGCGCGCCGCCTTGTACCGCCTCGCCCGCTCGGGGTCGTCGACCACGTCGGCCCAGGCCAGGACCGGGTCACCGGTGCGCGCCCTGGCCTCCCGGTACATCTCGAGCAGCACGCCCCGCACGTACGGGTACCGCACGCGGGTCGGCGAGTAGGTGTACCAGGAGAACGCGGCGCCGCGCGGGCAGCCGCGCGGCTCGTACTCCGGGCGGTCCGGCCCGACCGACGGGTAGTCGGTCTGCTGGGCCTCCCAGGTGATGATCCCGTCCTTGACGTAGACCTTCCACGAGCACGACCCGGTGCAGTTCACCCCGTGGGTGGAGCGCACCACCTTGTCGTGGCTCCACCGGTCGCGGTAGAACTCGTCCGCTTGCCGACCGCCGATCTGGTGCAACGTCCGCAGGTCGTCGGACACGTCGGCCCTGGTGAAGAACCGGCGGGTCCGCACGAGGGCGTCGGTCAGCCCGCTGTCGAGGCCCGCGGTGCGGGAGCGGGGGTCGGCTTCCGTGCTCACGGGGCGGGCTCCTCTGACAATCGCCGGGCAGGGACTGATCGACAGGGTTGTCCCGACCCTAATGCCGATCCGGCGACCCCGCAGCGCAGCGCCGAGGCCGCTCCGGAAGGGGTGCGTTCCGGGTCGGGGTGCTCCCGCGTCCGCGGCGGCGCTGGTCGGCTCGCCCGTGGTCGTCCTGCTCGCGACGGGACCGGCGGAAGGCGGCGACCGGGGTCGGAGCAGGCTCCGGCGCGGAGTAGCCGCGGCCTTTCGAGCGAACCGCGGCCGGCGTCCGACAATTGCAGCGAAAGGCCCCTGGCGAGAAACCCGGCCGGGTCGCCCGTAGCCGGAGCGGAAATCCCGGCAGCCGACATGGAGTGAATTCCGCGCTCGACCGAGCAGAAGAGGCGCTGCTACCTGGTGTCCCAGCGGTTCGACGACGGTGCGCGCGGTCGGTCAGGTGCGGTTGCACCCGACGCCGGTACCGCGTTGCACCGTTGATACCACCGTGTTCGACCGGTTGGAACGGTTTTTAATTCCGCCGGAACTGTTCCTTGACGTTGTCTCGACCGGTTGCGATGCTTGATTCGCGCACAGGTGTCCTATCGTCCGCAGACAGGGGCATTGAATGGCCGTGGACATGTCCTTCCTGATCGCGGATTCCCATTATTACGAGCAGTGGGACACCATTGATCCCGGGGAGCGCTACGCACCCGTGCCGCTGCCGGACGGGTGGGAGCGGCGGCACGACGGCGCGTGGACCCACTGGGGACCGCCCGGCCTGGTCCTCCCGGACCAGGGTTGGAAGGTGCACGTGTCCAGCTCGCTGCGCAACGCGCGGTCGGTGCTGGCGATCGTTTCCGCGGTGTGCGCCGAGCTCGGGGTGCCGTTCAAGCACCTGGCGGGCGAGCGCACCTTCCTCATCGCGCACGACAAGCACGCCGCCCGGCCGCAGAGCGGCAAGTTCTGCACCCTCTACCCGCCCACCGAAGAGCGCGCGCGAGTGCTGATGGAACGCCTGTCGGCGGATCTGGCCGGGATCGACGGGCCGTTCGTGCTGACCGATCGGCGGTTCGGCGACAGCACGTGCGTGTCGTACCGGTACGGTGCGTTCCGCGGCCGCAGCAGGGTCGACGCGGACGGCAACCACGTGCCGACCATGACCCGGCCGGACGGGCAGGTCATGGACGACGAGCGCGGGCCCGCCTTCCACCTGCCGCCGGGCATCTCCGACCCGTTTCGCGAGACCACCCCCGCGCGTGCCGCCGGACCGGTCACCATGAACGGCTACGCGTTCGATTCCGTGCTGCGGCACAGCAACGCCGGTGGCGCCTACCGGTTCCGCACCGGCGACGGCGTCACCGTGTTCGTCAAGGAAGCGAGAGCGCACAACGGTTACACCGCGGACGGCGTTGACGCGAAGACCCGCTTGGCCGAGGAGTACCTGGTGCTGCGGGAGGTCCACGCCCGCGCGCCCGGCGTGTGCCCGCGGCCGGTGGAGCTGTTCCACCACTGGGAGCACAGCTACCTCGTCTCCGAGTTCATCCCCGGCGTGTCGCTGTACCGGTGGATGGTGACGAACAACCCCGCGGTGCTCGACCACGCGGACGCGGCGGCGTACGCCGGGTACCACGAGCGCTGCCTGGCACTCCTCGACCAGCTCGACGCGCACCTGCGCGCGCTGCACGACCTGGGTTTCGTGTTCGTCGACCTCAGCCCCACCAACGTCCTCGTCGACGACGAAGACCGCGTCCGGCTGGTCGACTTCGAGGCGGTGCAGCCCATCGACCGCGTGCGGCGGTACATGGGCACGCCGGGGTACCTGCACCCCGACCCGCGGGCCGCGGTCGCGCACGACCCGAGGGAACTGGACCGGTACGGGCTGTCCGCGCTGGCGCTGCTGCTGGTGTTCCCGCTGCACGAGGTGGCCGAACGCCACCCGGCCGCGCTCGACCACCTGCACGCGGACCTGGTCGACACCGCTCCCGTCGAGCCGCGGTTGTGGCGACGGGCCACGCGCGCCCACGAGCGGGCCGAAGACGCCCACCTGGCCACCCCGGTCGCCGTTCGGGCGGACCCGATCGCCGCGTTGCACGACCTGTCCGAGCGCACCGCCGACGCCATCGAGGCGATGGCGCAGCCGGACCACCCGGCTCGGGTCTACCCGACCATCCCGCTGGGGCACCAGACGAACACCCGGGCGTTGGCCGCGGGCACCGCGGGCGTGCTGCACGCGCTGCACCGCGCGGGTCGCGCGGCTGACCCGGCGGTCGTCCGGAGGCTGCGCGACGAGTCGTTGGCGGCGGCCGAGACCACCGCGCCCGGCCTGCTCCACGGCAGCGCGGGCATCGCGGGCGTGCTGGCCGAACTCGGTGAGGAGGACGCGGCCGGGAAGCTGCTCGCGGAGGCAGCCGCGCACAGCCTCAACCACACCTCCAGCACCGTGGGCGGCGGCGCGGCGGGCACTGCTCTGGGCTTGCTGGCCCACCACCGGCACACAGGTGAGCAGCGCTGGCTGGACCTCGCCTCGGGGCTGCTGGAGCGCGTGCCGGACGGTGACGAGCTCACCACCCGGCTGGGCGCGTCCACCCGCTCCGGGCTGGTCAGCGGACGGGCCGGTGTGGCGCTCGCGCTGCACCACCTGCACCGCGCCACCGGGGACGATCGGCTCTTCGCACGCGGCATGCGGCTGTTGGGCGAGGAGCTCGCCTACGCCGTTCCCCTGCCGGGCGGCGGCGTGGGCTTCCGCGTCGCCCGCAACGACCGGCGCGTCTACCCCTACCTGTTCGCGGGCAGCGCCGGTTACGCCTGGGTCCTCTCCCGCTTCCTCGCGCGCCGACCGGACGCGGAGTTCGGCGTGCCCGTCGACGTCGACCTCACCGCCACCGAGGTGCTGTCGCGGTGCCTGGACGCGTGCACGGCCCGCTTCACCGTGTTCCCCGGCCTGTTCCCGGGCCTGGCCGGTCTCGTGGCGACGCTGGCCGACGCGGGCAAGCGGCTCGACCGGCCCGACCTCGTGGACGCCGCGCTGACCAACGCCCGCGGCCTGTTCCGGTACGCGGTGCCGCACGAGGGCGGAGCGGGCTGGCTGGGCGAGCCGGGTCAGCGGATCTCCACCGACCTCTGGTCGGGCGGAGCCGGTGTCCTGGTCGCCCTGCGCATCCTGCTCGACGCCGTCCAGACTCCCCCGGCGGCACGTCGGGGGGACACCGATGCACCACCACCGGGCGAAAGGAGTGCCGAACATGGAGGAAGCCCTGTTCTTGCAAGCTGAGGTGGCGCAGGAGGACGAGCTCATGGCCTGCAACGTGCTGACCATGAGCAGTCGGGGCAGCGTCTGCCTGTGACCGCACCGCTCGTCGCCGCTTGCCGGGTGCCCGCACCTCGCTCCTGGACAAGCGGCGACGCGCGTTCGACGGGGGCCGCGGTGCTCCGTCCGCCCGCGCGGTTCGAGCGCCAGTCCCACCGCCGCACGCCGGCCGAAGGTTCGGCGACCGTTCGACCACCCGCGACGGCGAGCCGAGCGCAGGCCCTCGGGAGGCCCGGACCGCTCAGTCGCCGGGGTCGATCCACACGCCGGACTGCCGCGAAGAGGTGCCCCCACCCCCGGACGATTCCGAGCGGCCGGTGAAGATCTCGACGCCGGCGGCCACAGCGGTGCCGGCGAAGCCGAGGGCGAGGAGGGCGCACAGGAGCCGGATCCACAGGATGTGCTGCACGGGCTCACCCGCGCCGTTCTCGATGCGGATCTCGCCCGCCGCGGTGAAGGCTGCGTAGACCAGCAGGCCGACGCCGACCGCCATCATGACCACACCACCCACGCGCTGCCCGATGCCCGGACCGGGCGACCGCTCCTCGGCCATGGCCTCGACGCTACTCGGCCACCGCCGTCCCGTGAACGCCCGACCGCGCGGTTCTCCCGGATGTCGCAACCGCCTCGCGGTACCCGCCGGCGGACGACGCGCCCGGGACCCGGGTCAGGTCCTCGGCGCGAAGGAGAGCCGGCCCGAACACATCTCGTCGTGGGTTCCGTTGCCCCACACCACGTAGCGAGGTGACTCGCGCAGTTGGGGCGTCTGCTTGCGCAGGGTCGCGTCGTGGGTGCACGGGATGCGGAGTCGGTCGCCCGGTCGGACGGGCGGCGCGTGCGGTGTCCAGGGCGTAGTCGCACAGGAAGTTGGGCACGCCGGGGACGGTGAGGTGCAGCACGAGCACGGTGCGCTGGGCGTCCAGTTCGGCGAGAAGCGGGTCGAGGGCGGGTTCGCCGACGTCGGCGCCCCGTTGGTCGTGTGCGAACGCGTGCGCGCCGACCACTCCGGCGTCCGGCGGCGTGCAGTGGTGGTGGACGTCGATGCGGCGGTCGGCCCCGTGGCCCGCGGGTGGACCGGTGGCGGCGACGAGCCCTGCGGTCAGGACCAGCCCGCGACCTCCGCCGCGCCCACCGGGACCGCCTGCCGGTCGGGCGGGCGGCACACGTCGCGCGGCTCGCGCTGTCGTTGATGCGCCGGGTCACCTCTTCGTCGTCCACCGGCGCGCCGGGTTTCATGGCGGAGTCCTGCACCCAGCGCATGCACACGCCCTCCGGTGTGCGGCGGTACGGCCAGCGGTTGTCCATGTGCTCGAACGGACCGGTTTCCAGGCGGCGGGCGGTGACCGCTGCTCGGCGCCCTCGGCCAGACGGAGGTGGAGCAGGACTCTCAGCACGGCGAACCCACTTCCGTCGACGGATGAGTGACCGGGGACCGTGGTCCGAGCATCGTTTCGCCGACCCACGGGCGCAACGGCCTTGAGTCGATCGGGCCGATCGTTCACCCGGGGTGGTTCACCGCCGCCGTTGAACGCGGTCGGCAGCGAGACCGGCGCAGCACCGCGATGCCGCCACCAGGTCCGGACGCCTCCCCGGCGGGGTGCCGCTCGGAGCACCCGATCGCCACCCGTGACCGCTGCTGCCCGGTGGGTTCCGGCCGACTCGCCCACGGACTGCGCGAACGCCTGTCCACCAACGCCTGTCCACCAACGCCTGCCGCAGCGGGGCGCGGACATCGTTGCGCGAGTCAGGACAAACCGGTCTGCGCCCAGCTGCGAACCGGCATCCGGTTGGTCATCTGCAACACCAGCACCACGCAGGCGACCGCCGCGGCGAGACCGACGAGCCAGAACGCGCCGAGCCCCAGGCGTGCGGGCACCTCGACGCCGTGCCGGCCGAACACGTACCCGGCCGCCCAGCCCAAGGCCAGGACGCTCGCACCGGCGAACGTGAACAACAACGGCAGGGTGGAGCCCAGGAAGTGGGGACGGCGGCCCTGGCGGTCCTCCAACCACCGCTCCCAGAGCAGCCCTCCGGGCACCCGACCGCTCAGCTCCTCCTTGATGTACGTCGCGACCCTGAGCGTCCCGAAGTGCTGCGCCACCAGGCGACCGCACAGGAGGTACGACCCGAACGGAACGATCAACAGCAGTGCTGTCATGCCGGGACGCGTGATGGCGAACCCGAAGATCGCGCTGGTGAACGTCAACTGCAAGGTCAGCAGGTGCTGCTGTGCCTTCACCCTGTCCTGTATCTCATCGCGGAGCGCGGAGTACTCCGCCAGCGGTCCCTCGGTGCCCTCGACGGCGCTTTCGACTGAGATCGACATGACGCGACGGTACGCACGCCGAACGCCCCGCCCGGCGAATCGGGCGCCGGTCACCCGTACGGCCCACGACCGTCCGCGAACTCCGGTCCCGCCTCGAACCGCGGGCACGCGCGCCGGCGGAATCGTCGAGACGGGGTGTGCCGGTCGTCAGGTCAGCGGGGTGGCGCGCTTGTCGTCGCGCAGCCGGTCGCGGCGCAGGGCCGGCGTCGGACCGGGGGCCGCGTCGGCGAGGCCGGTGAGTTGTTCACGGGCGCAGTCGGTGCTGCTCACGCGCGGCGTCCAGGCCAGTTCGGTGCGGGCTCGCGTGGTGTCGACCAGAGGCGACCGGGTGCCCACGTCGAACCAGCCCGGTGACATGCCGATCGCCCGCAGCCGCCACAGCAGCCCCACGGCCGACCGCATCACCGGTCCCGGCACCGGAACGGCGCGGGCACCCGCCACGCGCGCCAGGTCGGACGCGGTCAGCGTGTCCGCGGCGAGGTTGAACGCGCCCGTGGCGCGGCGGCTCAGGATGCGCACGATCGCGTCGCCCACGTCGTCGGCGTGCACCAGCTGCACCAGCATCGCGGCCGGCAGCGGCAGCAGCGGCACCCGGCCGGCGTCGAGCAGCCGGATCAGCCACCGGGGCACCAGGGGGTCGAAGAACAGCGCCAGGAAACTGGCGGAGGCGGCGCGCTGCGCGACCAGGGTCGGCCGCACGACGGTGACCGCGATGTCCGGGTTCTCCCGCGCGAACCGGTCCACGGCCGCCTCGACCTCCGCCTTGCCCGCGCCGTACACCGAGCCCGGCACACCGGTGGCCGGCCACGTTTCCGGCACCGGCTGGTCGCCCGCGGGGTGGTAGGCGGCGATGGACGAGGCGTGCACGACGTGCGGCACCCCGGCCCGCCGGGCGGCTCCGAGCACCGCCGCGGTGCCCTTGTGGTTGGTGCGGTGCAGCCGCTCACCCCGCCTGATCGGCTGGAACATCCACGCCAGGTGGACCACGGCGTCGGCGTCGACCACGGCCCGGTCGAGCACGTCGCGCGCGCCCTCCTCCCCCAGGTCGCACGCCTGCCACACCACCCCGTCGAACACGCCGTCCGCGGGCGGGCGGCGGCACAGGGCCACGACCCGGTGGTCCGGGTCGTCCGCGGCCAGGGCGCGCAGCAGGCCGGTGCCCACGTTGCCCGAGGCTCCCGTGATCACGACTTTCACGACACGTCCCCGTCCGATCGGACCTTCCCGGTCGGCCTGGACTACCCGTCGCCCGGCCCCGCAACCTCACCGCAGCGGATCGGGCAGGCTCACCCCCCGACCGGGTGAGCGCTCCACTGTGGCCGGTGCCATGGCCACCGGGTCGTGGAGCAGGCGCCGCAACCGCTGCCCCGCCCGCCGGTAGAACCGCAACTGCACGCGCCGCCCGAACCACCGCCACCCCCACCGCATCCACCACGGGGCACGCGGGTGCAGCTGGGAATGGCTGCGCGCGACGAACTCCACCTCACCGGTGGCGTGGTGCTTGACCAGCGCGTAATCCACCCGTCCGCGCTCCAGGTGCCCTTCCAGCGTCTCGTACCCCCAGCCCCACACCGTCCGCTCCGCGGACGTCTCCTCCAGCACGCCGGTCACCCGCACGCCCATCAGGAACCGCAGCCCCGGCAGCCGCGCCTCCAGGAGCATGTCCCGACCGGACAACTCCGAACCGGGCTCGAAGTACGCGCGGACGATCTCCGGTGGGCTGAACTCGTACGCCGCGACCAGGGGCTTGGCCCGCCACCACACCCCGCCCTCGACCGGCGGCCCGACCGCCTCACGCCCCAACGCGTGCCGGTGCACGTCGAACGTCCACTCCGGACGCCGCACCTCCGCCGGCTCGTAGTTGAGCCCACGCCTCCGGAGTTGCCGCAGCAACGCCCTCACGTCCACCCGACCGGACCGCACCACGCGCACGACGACTCCAACCTCTCGGCACCTGTCGTCGAGTACCCGCCCGCGCGCCGCGAACACGGCAGGGTGGTCCGACGGCGTCAACGGTTGGCCGACGGGTGACGGGCTACCCGTGGACGACGATCGAGCACAAGCGGACGGCGGACATGACGAAGCTCTACAGCACCGCGGCGGTCTCCCGGGACGGCCGCGTGGAGGTCGACGGCGCCGCGCTGACCGTCACCCAGCCCGCCGAACTGGGTGGCACCGGCGGCGGCTGGGACCCGGAACGCCTCTTCGCCGCGGCCCTGGCCACCTGCCTGCACCAGAGCCTGGTGCTGACCGCCTCGTCCGGCGGGCACGACACGGGCGGGAGCGCGGTCCGCGCCGAGGTGTCGCTGAGCGCGCACGGCGCCCAGCAATACGACCTCACCGCCCGCCTGTTCGTGGAACTGCCCAACGTCACCGACGAGGGACAGCGGCGCACCCTGGTGGACCGGGCCGCGCAGCACTGCCCCCTCGCCGACGGCTGGGAGGTGTCCGTGGCCTGACCAGGAACTTCCGCACCCGCCGGGTGGCTGATCACCTCCTACGGCGGCGTGCCGGCGCCCGGCGAGTTGTACGACGGCTCCTACGTCAACCAGCCGGACGTCGACCTCGCCGACCCGGCCTGGAACACCTCGGGCGTGCCGTGGCACACCCTGTACTACGAGGGGAACTACCCGAGGCTCCGGCAGGTCAGGCCAAGTGGCATCCGCGCGACGTGTTCAACCACGCGCTCCCGGTGCGGCTGCCGAGCTGACCGCGGACCGGCGTGGCGGGCTCAGCCGGCCCGCCACGCCGGTTCCGGGCTGCGGTGGTCGCTCGGCCGCGTGCCGCGCAACCGCTTGAACGCCACGCTCAGCGCGAAGGCGTTGGCGTAGCCGACCTTGCGCGCGATCGTCGCCACCGTGTGGTCGGTCTCCCGCAGCAGGTCGGCGGCCAGGGTGATCCGCCAGTTCGCGAGGTAGGCCATCGGCGACTCCCCGACCATCGCGCTGAACCGCCGGGCGAGCGCCGCCCGTGAGACACCGACCTCGGCGGCCAGGTCCGCCACCGTCCACGGGTGGGCCGGCATGTCGTGCATCAGCCGCAGGGCGATGCCCACGACCGGGTCCTCCAGCGCGCGGCACCAGGCCGGCGCGTCGGCGGCCGGGTTGTCGAACCACCCGCGCAGCGCCGAGACCAGCATCAGGTCCAGCATCCGGTCCAGCACCAACTGCTGCCCCGGCCGGTCCCGGGCGACCTCCTCGGCCAACACGCCGGCCGACGGGTAGGTGTTGTCCCCGGCCGGCACGACCAGCACCGGCGGCAGCGCTTGCAGCAGCCGCTCGCTGAGCTCGCCCCGGCGCTCGAAGGCACCGCTGAGCAGCACGGTCGCGCCGTCGTCCGGCGTGCCGCAGGTCCGACCCCTGATGTGCTCGACGCCCTCGGCCGTCGAGCAGTAGTCGGCGCTGGTCACCACCACCGAGGGTGTGGTCGAGGGGTCGTCGGCCACGACGTAGGGCACGTCGCCGCGGACGACCGCGACGTCACCGGTGGCCAGGAGCACCGGGTCACCCCGGTCCGGCACGATCCAGGCGTGGCCGCGCAGCATCGTGGCCAGGGTCAGCGGTGCGCCGCTGGCCATCCGCAGGGCCCAGGGTGGCCGCATGATCGCCTGGCGGAAGACGGCACCACGCGCGCGTACGTCCGCCAGCAGGTCCGAGACGGCGTCCATGGCCCCGAGTGTAGACGCTGAGACATCAAAGAGAGCTATTCAGCCATGGACCGTCTCGCCGGCTCCTAGTTCGATGAATCCATGCCTGATCAACCAATTCTCGTCACGGGGGCCACCGGCAAATCCGGTAGCCGCGTCGTCAAGCAGCTGCGGGCCCTGGGTCGTCCGGTCCGCGCCGCCGCGCGGCACGGTGAGCACGTCTTCGACTGGACCGACAGCGGCACCTGGGACGCCGCTCTCGAGGGTGTCCAGTCGGTCTACATCGTCCAGCTCGACGGCACCGTGCTCGTCCGCCCGTTCGTCGAGCTGGCGGTGAAGCACGGCGTGCAGCGGATCGTGCTGGCCTCGGGCCGGGGCATCGACAACCCGGACTACGCCACCGACAGCAGCGGCATGCTGGACGGGCTCGTCGACAGCGAGACCTCCGTGAGGGAGAGCGGCCTGGAGTGGACGATCACCCGGCCGGGTTGGTTCGCGCAGAACTTCAGCGAGGGCTTCTTCGCCGACTCCATCCGCGCCGGCGAGCTGCGGCTGCCCACCGGTGACGGTGCGGCCGGCTTCGTCGACGCCGAGGACATCGCCGCCGTCGTGGTCGCCGCGCTGACCGAGGACGGCAAGCACTCGGGCCAGATCTACGAGCTGTCCGGTCCCGCGGCGGTCTCGGTGGCCGAGGCGGTCGCCACGATCTCCGAGGCCGCGGGCCGCGAGATCCGCTACGTCCCGCTCTCCGTCGAGGACTACATCGCGGAGCTGGTGGAGCAGGGCCTCTCGCGCGAGGGGGCCGGCATGTACGCGGACATGGTGGAGCCGCTGCGCAACGGCACGGACGAGTACCTCTCCGACGGCGTGGAACGCGCCCTCGGCCGCCCGCCGCGGACCTTCGCCGAGTTCGCCAAGACCACCGCGGAGGAGGGTGGCTGGGCGATCTGATCTTCCCGAGGCTCATCCGACCCGATCTACACCCCGGCACGGGAGTGCCGCAGGGGGGAACGACCATGACCGGGACGACCACCGGCGACGACTCGTCCTAGGCGCGGCAGGACTGCGCGACGTGATCGTCGTGGGAGCCGGACTCGCGGGAGCGCGGCGACGACCGCGCCGACCGGTGCGCGCTGTACGTGGCCCGCCTCGCCACCCGCGAGCCGGCCGGACCAGGGCCCACGCCGGAGTCGGCTCCGGCCTGGCGGCACAGGTCGCGGCGGGCACCGATCTGATGGGCGAGGACGCCGAGGGGACGCGATTGCCGTTCGCGCGTGTCCGCCCTCCTCACTTCCACGGGGTGCTAAATCACGAGTCCCGGCATGCTTGAGGATCCTGACGGGATCACCGCCTGCGACCGCGACGGACCCAGCGGCGAGCCGCGCGACTCGGTCCGGGCGTGACCGGCCACCGCCGTGGGACGTCTTCGACGCCATGCCCCTCCGATGCGTCCGGTCGGCCGTCTGACCGGCCGCACCGTGTCGGCCGATCGACGTAACAAACCGCTTGACAGGTTTGTGGGTACCGCAGGACGAGCCTGTGACCTGCACATACAGAAGATTCTTGCCTAAAAACAAACCGCTTGATAGGTTTGTTTCCGATGTCGTGACGACTCGCTGCCACGGGTGGGTGAAGTCCTCCCGTGCGGGTTCGGGACCGGAACCCGTCGAGACGGAGAAGTGATGATCTTCCGACAACCACACGAGATGATCATTGACGACGTTTTCCTCGACCTGGAAGGGCTGGTCGACGGAAGCGACGTGTTCCTCAAGCTGGAAGGGATGAACCCCGCCGGCTCCATCAAGCTCAAACCGGCCGTCGCGATGGTCGAGGACGCCGAACGCCGCGGCGTGCTGTGGCCGGGCGGCAGGGTGATCGAGTCCTCGTCCGGCAGCCTCGGCGTCGCCCTGGCCATGATCGCGGCGAGCAAGGGCTACTCGTTCACCTGCGTGGTCGACCCGAACGTCTCCCCGCAGAGCTTGAACGTCATCCGGGCGCTCGGCGCGGAGGTCGTCCGGGTGGACCGGCGCGACGCCAACGGCGGCTACCTCGCCACGCGCATCGCGGCCGTGCGGGAACGGCTCGACCGGGACCCGGAACTGGTGTGGCTCAACCAGTACGCCAACCCCGCCAACCCGCACGCCCACGCCACCGGCACCGCCACCTCGATCCTGCGCGAGATCGGTCGGGTCGACTACCTGTTCGTCGGTGCCGGCACCACCGGCACGCTCATGGGTTGCGTCCGCCACTTCCGGACGTTCTCGCCGGCGACGCGGATCGTGGCGGTCGACTCGGTCGGCTCGGTCACGTTCGACGCACCGCCCGGGCCGCGCTACATCCCCGGCCTCGGCGCCAGTCGCAAACCCGAGATCCTGCGACCCAACTCGGTGGACTCGGTCGTGCTGGTGTCCGAAGTGGACGCCGTGCGTACCTGCCGCCACCTGGCCGGCCGGTACGGCTTGCTGGCCGGGGGCTCGACGGGGTCGATCGTCGCGGCGGTCATGCAGACCGACATCCCGCCGGGTTCGCGCGTGGTGGCCCTGTCACCGGACCTGGGCGACCGCTACGTGCAGACCGTCTACAACGACGACTGGGCCGCTGCCACCTACGGCCCCGATGCCCTTTTGCCGCTCGTGCCCGGCGTCGACCGGGCTGCCGTCTGACCACCACACCTCCCGGGGGACGACCCGTGTTCGACTTCGACCTGGTGCGCGGACCGGTGGTCCGCACCCTCATCACCGAAGACCGCAAGGCCATCGTGGACGTCGTGCGCTCCGCCTACCTGGAGCACCACGCCGGACTCTCGGTCAACCCGCGCAGCTACTTCCTGCGCTTCCCCGACAAGCCCTCCGCGCGGATCATCGCCCTGCCCGCGTACCTCGGCGGCGAGCACGACGTCGCGGGCATCAAGTGGATCGGCAGCTTCCCGGAGAACATCGAGCGCAACGTGCCGCGCGCCTCGGCCGTGCTCGTCCTCAACGACTACGCCTCCGGTTACCCGTTCGCGTTGCTGGAGGCGTCGCAGATCAGTGCCGCGCGCACCGCCGCGTCCGCCGTGCTGGGGGCGGCGCAGCTGACCGGCGGCCAGGTCGCCGACCGGGTGCTGATCGTCGGCGCGGGCGTCCTGGCGCGCACCACCGCGGACTTCTTCGCCGCCGAGGGCTGGAAGTTCGGCGACGTCGCCGTCCACGACAAGGTGCCCGAGCACGCCGCGGCGCTGGCCCGTCACGTCGAGCGGTTGGGCTACCCCGCGCGGCTCGCGCCCGACGTCCGCGCCGAACTGCCCGCGGCCGACCTGGTCGTGTTCCTGACCACGGCCGCCGAGCCCTGGATCACCGAGCCCGGCTCGTTCCGGCCCGGTCAGGTCGTGCTCAACATCTCCCTGCGCGACATCGGGCCGGAGATCATCGGCGAGGCGCACAACGTGGTCGACGACGTGGACCACTGCCTCAACGCGGGCACCTCGCCGCACCTGGCCCAGCAGCACTACGGCCACACGGACTTCATCGACGGCACGCTCGCCCAGCTCATCACCGGCGAGATCACCCTCGGCACCGACAAGCCGCGGATCTTCTCCCCCTTCGGGCTCGGCGTGCTCGACCTCGCCGTCGGCGGGCACGTGCACCGCGCAGCCGTCGAGCGCGGTCTGGCCGACACCGTCCCGCACTTCTTCGGCGAGACCGAACGGTGGTCCTGACCAGCCGTCCCGAGCGGAAAGGCTCCCCGTGTTACCGACAACGCTGACCCATCACGAGGCACCCGTCCGGGCGCCGCGCAACCTGGTCGAGCGCTACGCGCTCCGCTTCCCCTGGTACGGCCGCATGCTCGACTCGCTGGGCGTGCGCCACAGCGACCGGCTCGCCGACCTGCCGCTGATGGACCAGGCCACCCTGGAGCACCACTACTACTCGTCCGACGACCAACCGCCCGGCACGCACGCGTTCTTCACCTCCGGCACGTCCGGCGGCAGGCGCAAGAGGATCCTCTACGGGGCCGAGGACGAGAACGCCTACGTCGCGCAACGGCGCGCGTTGTTCGAGCGGTTCACCCGCGGCATCCCGGCCGGCTCGACGGCCGTCGCGGACCTCGGCACCGGCCACGCCGCCGCCTCCGCGCGCCGGATCTTCGAGGAGATGGGCTTCACCGCGCACGACATCGACTTCCGGGCGCCGTTGCCCGAGCACGTCGCCAGGCTCAACCGGTGGCAGCCGGACGTGCTGTTCACCATGCCGATGATCCTCGACCGCCTGATGCGCTCACCGGAGCCGCTGCGGATCAGCCCGCGCAAGATCATGGTGGTCGGCGACCTGGCACCGGCGGCGTGGCGGGCGAACGCGGCCCGGCACTTCGGGCTGCGCCCCGAGGACGTGATGGACGTCTTCGGCAGCATCGAGATCGGCGCCATCGCCCACACCGACCCGGACACCGGCCTCTACCACTTCCACGACCACATCATCGCCGAGGTCGTGCCGCCGCACGTGCTGCTGCCCGACCTGCCCGACCGCGACCTGCCGCCGGGCGACGGGGTGCTGCTGCTGACCTCGCTGACCCGGCCGAACTTCCCCGCGCTGCGCTACGTGACCGGCGACCTCGTCTCGGGTCTGCGGGTGATCGAGCACCGCGGTCGCCCGGTGACCGCGTTCGACCGCATCGAGGGCAGGCTGACCGGCGACTTCAAGCACGGCGAGCGGGTCAGCAGCCACGACCTCTGCGAGGCCGCGGCCCTCGTGTTCCCCGGCAGGGCGTTCGAGGTCGTCGACGACGGTGGGCTGCGCGTGCGCGTGGTCGCCGACCACGTCACCCCCGAGCAGGTGCGCGCCTTCCGCGCCGCGGTCGACGCCGCCGCGCCCGACGTCGCCACCATGGTCGCGTCCGGCCTCGTGCGCCCCGTCGAGGTCGAGGCCATCCGCGCCGAGGACATGCGGTCCGAGGGTGCCAAGCGCCGCTTCCACCTCAAGGAGTCCTGACATGTGCGGCATCGCGGGCACCACCGCGTTCGGGCGGTCCGCGCCGGACCGGGACTTCGTCGCCGCGGCCTGCGCGGCCATGCGCCACCGCGGGCCCGACGAGGACGGCGCGCACCACGGCGCCGACGTCTCGCTCGGCATGTGCCGGCTCAAGGTCATCGGCCTGGTCGGCGGCTCGCAACCCGCCTACGGCGCGGACGAGCGGGTCGTGTGCGTCGTCAACGGCGAGATCTACAACCACCGCGCCCTGCGCGAACTCCTGGCCCGCCGCGGCCGGCAGGTGCGCGGCACGAGCGACGTGCACGTCATCCCCGCCCTGTACGAGGAGTTCGGGGACGCGTTCGTCGAGCACCTGCACGGCATGTTCGCCATCGCGCTGCACGACGGCCGCCGGCGGCGGCTGCTGCTGGTCACCGACCGGGTGGGCAAGAAGCCGCTGTTCCACGCGCGGCCCGCGCCCGACACCGTCGCCTTCGCCTCGGAGTTGGCCGCCGTCCTGGAGCACCCGGGGATCGACCGGGAGGTCGACCCGGTGGCGGTCGACCAGTACCTGTCCTACCGGGTGGTGCACTCACCCCGCACGATCTACCGGGGCGTGCGCAAGGTGCCGCCGGCGACCGTCCTGGCCTTCGAGGCCGACGGCTCGACGCACGAGCGGCGGTACTGGTCCTTCCCGTACACCGGTGAGCTGGCCGACATCGACGAGGACGAGGCCGTCGACCGGCTCGACGCCCTGATCCGGCAAGCGGTGGCCGACCGGCTGGAATCGGAGGTGCCGCTGGGCGCGATGCTGAGCGGCGGGCTGGACTCGAGCCTCGTGGTCGCGGTCGCCCGGCGCCTGCTCGGCCGACGGCTGCACACGTTCTCCGTCGGCTTCGACCACCCGGCCTTCGACGAGTCCGCCGCCGCCGCGTTCGTCGCCACGCACTTCGGCACCCTGCACCACACCCGGCGGCTCACCGCGGCCGACGCGCGCAACACCGCCGACACGATCCTCCGGCACGTGGGAGAGCCGTTCGCGTTCCCCTCCGCCATCGCCTCGCACGCGATGTACGAGCTGGCCGGCCGGCACGTCACGGTGGTGCTCACCGGCGACGGCTCGGACGAGGTGTTCGCCGGCTACAACCGGTACAAGCGCCTCCTCGCGACACCCGGTGGCGACCTCGCCGACCGCTACGAGTCGGTCCTGGTGGACGGCGTGCCCACCCACCTGAAGAGGGCGCTGTACGGCCGCGGCCTGCTCGACCGCCTGCCCGACTTCCCGGTCAACCACCTGCGCGAGCAGTTCGCCCGCACCCACGAGCAGGCGGAGGACCTGGACCGCGCCATGCACGTCGACTCCGGCGCCTGGCTGCTCGACGCGCAGCTGGTGAAGACCGACCGGATGTCCATGGCGCACTCGGTCGAACCGCGCAGCCCGCTGCTCGACCACCGCCTGATCGACGTCGCGGCCCGCATCCCGGCCTCCCGGAAGCTGGTGAGCGGCAACGAGAAGGCGTTGTTGAAGAAGGTCGCCGCCCGCTACCTGCCCGACGAGGTGGTCAACCGGCGCAAGCAGGAGCTGGCGGTGCCGCTGGAGCGCTGGTTGGGCGCCGAACTGCGCGCCGACATCCAGTCGACCCTCCTCGCCGACAGCTCCCTGGACCGCGGCTACTTCAACCCCGACGTGCTGCGGGCGCTCGTCCTCGAGTTCCGCCCCGAGCACAGCTACGCGCTCTGGACGCTCCACATGCTCGAACGCTGGCACCTCCTGCACGTCGACCGATCCGATCTCGCACTGGAACCGGCTCACTGAGATTGAGGAGACCATGACCACGACCGAGACACGCCTCGTGCCCATGCCCGCCGAGGCCGCGCGCCTCCTGCCCTCCTTCGACGCCGAGCGGATGCTGGACGAGCTGACGTCCGTCCGCGAGCACAAGTGGGACCGCCAGCGGGTCTACGACGAGAAGGGCGTCGGCGCCGAGACCGACGTCGACTGGCGCTGCCTGGCGCTGCGCAGCCCCGGCGGCGACCCCGACCGCACCGATCCGGGTGGCCCCGGCGCGCAGGACTTCGCCGACACGGCCTGGCTCGACCGCCTGCCCTACCTGCGCGAGGTGCTGGAGGCGATCCCCGCCCCGCTGCACGCCGTGCGCCTGATGGCGCTGGGCCCGGACACCGTCGGCATCGACCACCGCGACCCGAAGTACGGCCCCCGCTGGGGCGTGGCCCGGCTGCACGTGCCGGTCGTCACCAACCCCGACGCGCTGCTGGTGCTCGACGGCGTCGAGCACACCTGGCAGCCCGGCACGTTCTGGTTCGGCGACTTCAGCCGCCTGCACCGGGTGCAGAACCACGGCGCCGAGACCCGCACGCACCTGGTCGTCGACGCGCTCGTCGTGCCCGGCCTGGCCGCGGTGTTCCCGCCGGAGTGGCAGGAGTACTTCGAGGGCGGCGACGTGCTGTTCAACCGGCAGAGCCAGCCGCAGCGCCCGCACGAGCGCGCGCGCTACGAGGTGGACCTCCGGTTGCCCGCGGGCTTCACGCTGTGGGAGGAGGAGACCGACTTCGACGGCCCCACCACGGCGGCCACCGTCCGCGACTCGGGGGACCTGCTCGTGCTGGAGGTGGAGAGCGGCCAGCGCCTGGGCCTGGTGCACCTCGGTGACGGGGAGTACCGGTTCGCCGGCTGGAGCGAGGAGCGCACGATCCAGCTGTTCGTGGACGGCCCGACGCCCGGTGCCGTGCTCCGCGTGCGGGCCGGTCGCGAGGTCCGGGAAGTGACCGTGCCGCTGGACCGGCGATGAGCGCCGGCCGCCCCGCGGTCGTCGTCGTCACCGACCTGGTGGTGCTGTGCCGGCACCTCGACCTGGTGGCGGAGATCCGCGGCCGGGACCTGGTGCCGGTCCTGGTGTTCGGTCCCGAGACGCCCGCGGCCGAGCTGGCCGCCCGGCTGGCCGACCCGACGCACCCGCTGTCGTCGGTGACCGAGGTCGTGCACCTGCCCGACTACGGGCTGGACACCCTCCTCGGCGCGGTGGTCGGGCTCGCCGACCGCCTCGACGTGCGCGGCATCGTCTCGTGCGGTGAGTTGTTCGTCGACGCCGCCGGTGCGCTCGCGCAGGCCCTCGGCCTGCCGGGCCCCGGCGGCCAGGCCGCCCGGGTGGCGCGGAACAAGCTGCTCCAGCGGCTGACCGCGCCCTCCCTGGCGCCCCGCTGGCGGCTGGTCGGCCCCGACCGCCGGGTCGAGTGGGACGAGTTCCCGGCCGTGCTCAAGCCGATCGGCCGGATGTCCAGCTCCGGTGTGCTGGAGGTCGGCTCCCGGGCGGAGCTGGACGCGGCCCTCGCCGCCTTCCCCGGCGACGAGCTGCTGCTGGTCGAGGAGCGGGTGCGCGGCCCCGAGTACTCCGTCGAGGCGCTGGTGCACGACGGCGAGGTGGTCTGGGCGGGCGTCACCGCCAAGCGCACCAACGAGAGCGGCACCGCGTTCTTCACCGAGATGGGGCACACCTCCCCCGCCGCCGGGCTGGACGCGCGGAGGGAGGGCCTGCTGCTCGACGCCAACGCCCTGCTGCTCGGCGCGCTCGGCTTCGGCAGCGGCATGAGCCACGCGGAGTTCCGGGTGGACGGTGACCGGGTGGTGCTGATGGAGGTCGCGGCCCGGCCGCCCGGTGACGCCATCACCAAGTTGTGGCTGCTGTCGTCGGGTGCTCCGCTGGAGCCTTCGCTGCTCGACCTCGCGCTGGGCGTGCGGCCCAAGCCGCCCGCGCGGCTGCGGCGGGCGCAGCAGGTGTACCTGGACCACCCGCGAGGTGTGCTCCGGGACGTGCGGTGCGACGAGGCGGAGGTCTCGTGGATCACCGACGACGGGCGGTGGCCGGGGTTCGCCCCGGCCCTGCCGGACGCGCCCGCCCGGCTGTGCGCGGTCGTCGTGACGCGCCGCCGCGGCGACGTGCTCGGCGAGGTCGCGGACTCCGGTGGCCGGTCGGTGTCGGTGGTCGTGGACTGCCCGCTGGACGAGGACGTGGACGAGGTCGGCGCCCGGTTCGCGCGCACGGTGTCGTTCGTGGTGGAGGAGGTGGCGTCGTGAAGGTGGCGGAGCCGACGACGGCCGACGCCCTGGCGGTGCGGCGCATGCAGCGGTCGGAGCCGGTCTTCGAGGACGTCGCGCCCGCCGGCGAGGTCGTGCCCGGGATGACCCGGCGCACGATCCTCACCTCCGGCGCGCCCCTGCCCTGGGACCGGTACCGGGGCGCGCAGCGCCGCGCGATCCTCGGTGCGGCGGTGTTCGAGGGCCTGGCCGCCGACGAGGACGACGCGCACGCCCGGCTCGCGTCCGGGGACATCGAGCTGCGGCCGTGCCACGACCACGGGGCGGTCGGCTCGCTGACCGGCGTGACCACGTGGTCCATGCCGGTCGTGGTGGTCCGCGACCAGGCCAACGGCACCAAGGGCTTCTGCCGGCTCAACGAGGGCGGCTCGACCGAGTCGTTGACCTTCGGGGTGTGGTCGGAGGGTGTCGCCAAGCAGCTCGCGCACGTCCGGGACGTCGTCGCGCCCGCGTTCCGGGCGGTGCTGCGGGCCACCGGCGGCCTGCCCGTGCGACCGGTCGTGCGGCGGGCCCTGGCGATGGGCGACGACCTGCACAGCCGGCACACCGCGTCGGGCGCGCTGCTGCGCCTGCACCTGCTCGACGCGCTCGTCCGGGAACCGGACCTCGTGCCGGGCGACGCGCGACGGGCCCTGGCCGAGTACCTGCAGGAGGCCGAGTACCTGTTCCTGCACGTGGCGATGGCCGCGTCCAAGGCCGCCGCCGACGCCGCGTCCGGGGTGCCCGGCAGCGGCGTCGTCACCGCGATGGTCCTCAGCTGCGACGAGTTCGCGTTGCGCGTGTCCGGGCTGGGCCGCGAGTGGTTCCGCGCGCCGCTGCCACCGCTGGCCGACCTGCGCGGCAGGCTGTTCGACGACTGGACGACCGACGACCTCGACTACGTGGGCGGGGAGAGCCTGATCACCGAGACCACGGGTCTCGGCGGGTTGGCCGCGGCGGCCTCGTTCCCGCTCCAGGACTTCTCCGCGGGCACACCCGAGGCGATGGTCGAGCTGACCGAGCGGATGTACCGCATCACCGTGGCCGAGCACCCCGAGTACCGCATCCCGGCCCTGCGGTACCGGGGCGTGCCCTGCGGCATCGACGTCCGCGCCGTCGCCGCCACGGGCATCGTGCCCGCGATCCACCTAGGAGCCACCCTGCGCCACGGCGGGCACGCCGGCGCGGGGCTGTTCACCCCGCCGGTGGCGGCCTTCCGGGCCGCCGCCGACACGTTGACCGCCAGGTCGGGAACCACTGGAGAACAACCGTGACTGCAACCCCCGTCGACGTGCGCGCGTCGACGTCGATCCGCGACTGGCTGGCCGTGGTGGCCGTCGGGCTGGGCGTCTTCGCGTTCACCACCACCGAGATGGTGCCCATCGGGCTGCTCACCACCATGTCCGACGACCTCGGGGTGTCGGAGGGCTCCACCGGGCTCACGGTGACGCTCTACGGCGCCATCGCCGGGCTGTTCGCCCCCGTCCTCACCTCCGCGACGCGGCGACTGGACCGGCGCACGCTGCTGCTGGTGGTGCTCGCGGTGTTCGTCGTCGGCAACGCCCTGACCGCGATGTCGCCCACCTACGGCCTGCTGATGTTCTCCCGCCTGCTCACCGGGTTCGCGCACGGCGTCATGTGGTCGATCTCGGCGAGCATCGCCGTGCGGCTCGTCGCGCCGGAGGCGTCGGTGCGCGCCACCGCCGTGGTGTTCTCCGGCATCTCCGTCGCGTCGGTGATCGGCGTGCCGCTGGGCACGTTCATCGGGGAGGCGGCCGACTGGCGCGCCGCGTTCTGGGTGATCGCGGCGCTCGGCGCGGTCACGGCGGTCGCCGCGGCCGTGCTGCTGCCGTCCCTGGCGCCGCTGGGCGTCGTCAACCTGCGGGAGCTGCCGCGGCTGCTGCGGGTCCGCAACCTCCGCGTCGCACTCCTGGTCACCGCCGTCGTGGTGGTCGGGCACTTCGCCGCCTACACCTACGTCACCCCGTTCCTGGAGCGGAACACGGGCGTGGAGACCCGCTGGATCAGCGGTCTGCTGCTGCTCTACGGCGTGGCGGGCATCGTCGGGAACTTCGCGGCGGGCGCGGCGGCGGCGCGGGCCCTGCGCGGCACGATCATCGCCTGCCTGATCGGTCTGGGCGGCTCGGTGGCGCTGTTGGTGGTCGTCGGCACCTGGCACCCGGGCGCGATCGCCCTGCTCCTGCTGTGGGGCGTGGCGTACACGGCGTTGCCGGTGGCGCTCCAGACCCTGGTGTTCCGCAGCGCTCCGGACGCGCCGGAGGCCGCGACCTCGCTCTACATCCTGGCGTTCAACGTCTCCATCTCGCTGGGCGCGCTGTTCGGCGGCATCGCCATCGACAACGCCGGCCCGACCGCGGTCATGGTGCTCGGCGTCGTGCTCAGTCTGGTCGCCGCCGCGGTCATGGCGTTCCGCCACCAACGCGGGGAGGCTCCCCGGTGAGCGGCAGGCTGATCGACTTCCGCTCCGACACCGTGACCAAGCCCGACGAGGTGATGCGCGCCGCGATGGCGCGCGCCGAGGTCGGCGACGACGTGCTGGACCGCGACCCGACCATGCGCGAGCTGGAGGAGCGGATCGCCGGGGTGCTCGGTGTCGAGGCGGCGCTGTGGGTGCCGAGCGGGTCGATGGGCAACCTCATCGCCCTGTTCCTGCACCTGCGCCCCGGTGACCGGATGCTGGTCCCGGACCGGGCGCACGTGCTCGACAACGAGGTCGGCACCGCGTCCTGGCTGGCCGGCGGCACGCCGCACCCGCTGCCGTGGGACGGCGGTCCCGGCCGGCCCACACCTGCCACCGTGCGGGCCCACGCCGCGCCGGGTGGACCCTACTTCGCCCTGCGCAACGCGTTGTTGTGCCTGGAGAACACCCACAACGCCGCGGGCGGGACGGTCACGCCGGTCGCCGAGCACCGGGCGCTCGTCGAGGCCGCCCGCGAGCGTGGGCTCGCGGTGCACCTGGACGGCGCGCGGCTGTGGAACGCGGCCGTGGCGCTGGGCGTGCCGGTGGCCGACCTCGTGGCGGGCGTCGACACCGTGCAGGTGTGCCTGAGCAAGGGCCTGGGCGCGCCGGTGGGGTCGGTCGTCGGTGGTTCGGCGGCCTTCGTCGAACAGGCGCGGCGGGTGCGCAAGATGCTCGGCGGCGGCGTGCGCCAGGGCGGCGTGCTGGCGGCGGCCGGGCTCGTGGCGCTGGACCGGGTGGATCGGCTGTCCACCGACCACGACAACGCCAAGCTGCTCGCCGAGGGGCTGGCCGAGCTCGGGTGGCAGGTCGACCTGCCCGAGACGAACATCGTCATGGCCACCGTGGACGATCCGGAGGCCGCGGTGTCGTCGCTGGCCCGGCGTGGCGTGCTGACCGTGCCGGTGGGTGGTCGGCTGCGCTGGATGACGCACCGGGACGTGCGACGGGAGGACGTGGTCGACGCGTTGGGGCGACTCGTCCCGGTGGCGGCGTGAGGGCGGTGTGGCCGGTCGTCGGGTCGTTGGCGGCCGGCGCGGTCCTGGCGCTGGAGATCACCGTCAACGGCGGGCTCGGAGCGGCCGTGCGGCCGGTGACCGCGGCGGCGTTCTCGAACGTGCTCAGCCTGGTCATCGTGCTCGCGGTCGCGCCGTTGCTCCCGGGGTTGTCGCGGGCCTTCGGGGAACTGCGCACCGCGCTGCGATTACGCACCCTCCGCCCGTGGCACTGCCTCGGCGGGGTGGCGGGCGGGGCGATGGTGCTCACCCAGGCGACCGCGGTCGACCAACTCGGCGCCGCCCTCTACTCGCTGGCGCTCGTGGCCGGGCAGACAGCGGCCGGCGTGGTGGTCGACCGCATCGGCCTCGGGCCGGGCTCCCCCCGTGCGATCACCGCGCGGCGCGTGGTCGGGGCCGTGCTGACCGTGGTGGCCGTCGTGCCGCCGGTGTTCGGCGCGACCGGCCCGGGTGACGCGGCGTGGATGGCCCTGCTGCCGCTGGCGGCGGGCGCGGGGCTGTCGTTCCAGCTCGCCGTGAACGGCCGGGTCGACGAGGCGGTGCGCAGCCCGTACCCGTCGGTGCTGATGAGCTTCATCGCGGGGGTCGTCGTGCTCGGCACCGCGGCCGTCGTGGACTTCGCGGCGAACGGCGTGCCCTCCGGGTGGCCCGACGAGCCGGTGCTGTACGCGGGGGGTGTGTTCGGCGCGGTGTTCGTGCTCTCATCGGTGCTGCTGGTGCGGCGCAGCGGCGTGCTCATCGCGGCGCTGGGCATGATCGCGGGGCAGGTGGTCGGCTCGGTGGTGATCGACGTGGCCCTCGGGAGGACGACGGGAGCCGCCCAGCTGGTCGTGATGGTGCTCTGCTCGGCGTTGCTCCTGTCGAGCGTCCTCATCGTCAGTGTGAAGCCAAAAGAAACCGTCCATGTGGTTTGGTCTCGGAATGATGAACGAACTCCGCCAAGCGCGGGCCTGGACGAGCCACGACCGGCTGATCCGGTCGGCGGCCCGGATCTTCGACCGTGACGGGTACGCCTTCTCCACGTTGCAGGACATCTGCGCCGAAGCCCTCATGAGCAAGGGTGCGCTCTACTTCCACTTCCCGGAGGGCAAGCGCACCCTTGCCGACGCGGTGGAGGGCCTGGCCCTCGACGAGGTGCGCAGAGTGCTCCACGGCACCAGCGCCGGGTCGGCCGCGCAGCGGCTCATCGACGGCAGCCACGCCCTGGCCACCGCGGTGGAGAGGGATGTGGTGGTGCGGGCTGGCTTCGTCCTCGGCTGCGACCGGGCCCGCCGCGGCGCGGCGACGGCGTACCGGGCCTGGCGGGACTTCGTGCGGCACGCCCTCGACGCGGCCTGCGCCGAGGGCGTCACCACCACCGACGCCGCGACCGCGGCGGAACCGGTGATCACCACGATGCCGCTGCTGGCCGTGCTCGCCGACCTCCCCGCCGTCGAGCCGGCGGCCTGGTGGCGGCTGATCCTGCCGCAGCTGGTGACGGCCGCGGCCCTGCCCACCCTGACCCCGACCCCGTCGGCGGACGCCGCGCCGGGCTGAGCCCGCCACCGTCAACCGGAGCGCTGGAGCGCCGCCCGGTACCACGCGGCGTGGTCGGCGAACGCCGCGGCGAACGCGCGGTCCCCGCCACCGAGCCGGTCGTGCAGCGCCGACCCGTCGAACCAGTGGTCCACGGCGAACAGGTCGAGGTGGTGTCGCGTGCCGCCCGCCGCGGTCCAGCGCCGCGCCGCCTCGTCGGGGTCGACGACCGGCGGCACCGCGAGGCCGAGGGTCCGCGTCACCGCGTGCGCCAGTTCGACCAGACCCGTCGGGGTGCGCGGGCAGGCGAGGAACGCGCCCCGCGGCCCGTCCGGGGTGGTGAGGGCGACCAGCCAGCGCGCCAAGTCGCGCACGTCGGTCAGCGAGAGCCGCGCGTCGCCCGGCACGCCGCCGACCCGCTCCAGCACGTCCAGCAGACCCGGGACGACCCAGCGGTCACCCGCGCCGAACACGAAGTACGGTCGCAGCACCACCCCGCCCGCCGCGAGCACCAGGCGCTCCCCCGCCAGCCGGGTCGCGCTGCGGACCGACGCGGGCCGCGGTGTGAGCCGTTCCGTCGCGGCCGTGAAGGGCCCCGACCCGTACACGGCCGCGGTGCCGAGCCGGACCACCGGGCGGTCCCCGATCTCGGCCAGCAGGTGGCGGGTGCCCAGGTCGTTGACCGCCGCGCAGCGCTCCGGGTCGGCGCCCACGTACGACGCCAGGTGCAGCACGACGTCGACGCCGTCGCCGATGCCGCGCAGCGACCGCGGATCGGTGACGTCGCCGCGCACCACCTCGGTCCCTTGTGGCACGTCCGGCCACTGCTCGTGGACCAGGACCCGTGCCGCGCGACCGCCGCGCGCGAGTTCGCGCAGGACCGCCGAGCCGACGAACCCGCTCGCCCCGGTGACGAGCACGGTCACCGCACGTCCACCTCGCACCTGAACCGGACCTCGCCGTGCTGCTCGGCCTGCACCAACAAGGTGCGCGGTGCGATCGGGATCGCGTCGACCACGCACGGCGCGTCCAGCTCGACGAACTTCGTGAAGGTGCTCCGGAAGCCGACCAGCCGGGCCCCGGACCGGGCGAAGGCGGCCTGGCGGGCCGCTTCGAGCAGGACCATGCCGGGCACGTGGTCCACCGGGTGGTCGAACAGCACGGGATGGGACTCGTCGGCCCGCAGCGTCCACGTCCCGCCGGGGCCGCGGGTGAGCACCACGTCGTGGTCCGCGGTCCGGTCGACCTCCGGTCCGGGCACGGGCGGTCGCAGCGGCACTCGCGCCGCGCTGTGCGCGTGGTCGCCCCGTAATCGCCGGTAGACGTTCGACGGGACGCACGACAGGCCGAACCGGCCGGTGCCGAGCGGCACGCCGTCACCGGTGATGGCGACGTGCAGGTCCATCGACGACACCACGCCATCGCGCTCGCGGACGTCGGTGCAGCACACCTCCAGTTCGACCTCGGTGGCCGTGGCGCCGACGACCGGCGGCCCGTCCACCAGGTCGAGGTCGAAGTGCTTGAGCAGGAAGTGCCGGTCGAACGGCACGCCGTAGGCAGCGTGGCTGATCAGCAGCGACGTCTGCCTGATCGTCTCCGCGGCCAGCAGCGGATCGTGTCTGCCGGTGGCGTCCGGGCGGTGGAAGGAGTGGCTCCTGGGCCACTGCGCGTCCACCTGCATCCGGTGTTCGTCGCGCCGCCGCCAGCCCGTCAGGAACACCTCGGCGATGGCCGAGCGGTGGACGAACTGGCGGGGAACGGTGGCGGCGAACCTCGGCGCCCCCTGGGCGGCGTCGGGACGAGCGAGCAGGCCGGTGGAGCCGGAAGTGGTCGTGCGGTGATCGGGCATGACGACAGTCCCCAGATCAGCATCGTTGCCTACGTCGGTCAAAACCATACTAGTCGGTTTGTTTTCGTCCGGCCATACAGCCGATTGAAGTAGACTGCCGCCCGAACGCCGCGTCGGGGCGGGCTCAGTGACGCGGCAGGACCGAGCACGGAGGAACCAGTGGCAACGCAGGAACGCGGGGTGCGCACACAGGTCAAGGTGTTGGAGGCGGCGGCGGACGTCATCGACCGGCGCGGGTACGCGAGCGCCAGCATCGCGGAGATCCTGGAGGTCGCCGGGGTGACGAAGGGGGCGATGTACTTCCACTTCCCCTCGAAGCAGCACATCGCACGCGGCGTGATGCAGGCGCAGACCACCTTCGAGGACATCCCGGAGGACGAGTCACCGCTCCAGTCCATCATCAACCTGACCCACCACCTGGCGCTGCGGTTGCAGGACAACGTGGTGCTCCGGGCCAGCATCCGGCTGACCATCGAGCACGGTTCGTTCGACGACGTGGAGCCCGATTCCCCGTACCACTGGTGGCTCCAGCGCTTCACGCGGCGCTTCCTGCTGGCCAAGGGCGCGGGCGAGTTGCGCGACGGCGTCACGCCGGAAGAAGCGGCGGAGACGATCGTCGGGGCGTTCTCGGGCATCCAACTCCTGTCCCAGGTCCTGGACGGCCGGCGTGACCTGGTCCGGCGGATCACCGTGTGGTGGAAGCACCTGCTCCCGGGCTTGGCCAGTGAAGCCGTCCTCCCGCGCCTGTGCCCGGAGGGCACCCTGGACCGCCTCGTCAAGCCCAGGTAAGGGCCGCACTCCCCGGAGGGCGGTGGGGCGCCTCGGGCACCAGCGCCGATCCTGCTCCAGCAGGGCCGTCCTGACCGAATCGGCGATCAGGACGGCCGCCGCCGAGTCGGGCGGCGGCCGGTCCGTCTCGATCAGCTTCGCCTGTGGTCGGTTGCCGGTGTCGGCGCATACCCGCTCATGAAGGCTGGTCGGAGAAGTCACCGGTCGTACAGGCGGCCCCAGCGGCCCGGCGTGTCGCGCAGAACCGTCGCTTCCGCGGTCGGCGGCGTGGCGAGCAACCAGCCGCTCGGCCAGATGCGGAAGCCGTCCACGTCCAGGCGGGCGTAGGCGCCCTCACAGGTGAGGGCGCCGGTGAACGTCACCCCGTGGAAGCTGACCTCCCCGCCGAACAGGGCGTTGTCGAAGTTGGCGTGGCGGCCGAACTCCGAACCGCCGAACAGGGCTTGACCGTCGAAGCGGGTGCTGCGGAACCTGGCCTCGGCGAGCAGCTTCGTCTCGGTGAAGATCGCGCTGTCCGCGAAGACCGCGCCGTTGAAGCCGACGAAGTCGTGGAAGACCGCGTCGTCGAACACGACGCGGTCGGCGAAGCGAACGCCGGCGAAGACCACGTGCTGGAGGAACTGCGCGGCACGGAAGAAGGTGGGCCCGTCGAAGCGGGGCGCGTCGTGCTCGTCGGCACCGAAGTAGGCGTGGCCGGTGAACCGCGCCCCGTCGAACAGGGCTGTTCGCGCGAAGCGCGCGTTGCCGAACCCGGCGTAACCGAATTGCGTGCCGCTGAAGCGGGCGTCCCCCTCGGCCTGCATTCCGTTGAAAGACGCGGTTGAGTGGAACGCGGCCTCCGCGAAGTCGGCCTCGTGGTCGAACCGCGCCCGGGTGAAGACCGCGGACTCCGCCCAGGTGGTGTTGGTGAACCGGGCGTCACCGGTGAACCGGGCGTCGACGAAGGACACCGGGCCGGTGAACGAGGTCAAGCTGAACTCGGCAGTGCCGTGGAACCGGGCGCCGTCGAACGCCGCGCCGTGCAGCACGCAGCGGCCGAGGTCGAAGTCGAAGAGGGAGGCGCCGGCCAGGTCGAGCGTGATGTGCGGCCAGAACGCGTCCGCCGACGGGTCTCGTCGCAGGTGCGCGACCAGGAGCCGTTGGGCTGTCAGCCGCACCTGTCGTTCCTGGGCCCCGCGCAGCTCTCGGTCCGGGTCGGGCTCCGCCGGGTCGGCCCTTTCGGCCGTGTGCGGCATGCGCAGGTAGGCGCACAGCACGTTGACGATGACCTGGCGCTGGTCGGGGTTGTTCTGCGCCAGGCGTTCCAGCGCGTAGATCCCCGCGATCCGCACGTGGGCGTGCTCGGAACCGAGCTGGGCGGCGGCCATCGTGTACAGCTCGGTGACCCGCCGTTCCACCGCGTCGCGAGCGGTGTGGGCCTGCTCGGCATCCTTCTGGCGGAGCTCGCGGTCCTTCTGCGCGACAGCCAGCTCCGCGGTGCGCTGGCGGCGCACCGCGAGCCACAGCGCGACCGCGCCGCCGGAGCCGATCACGATCGTGCCGGCGGTCTTGATCGCTTCCAGGCTGTTCCGCGGGTCGCCTCGGCCGTAGGCGAGCACCAGCCAGGTCGCGACGCCGACGCCGATCACGACCATGAGGACCGCGAGGCGAACGACCGTGCGTGACCGCAGGACCTCGTACGTGGGGCCTTCCTCTTCCTGCTTCAACGGCGGGAGGTGGCCGGGCCGACAGGCGACATCGTGGTGACCCTACGGCCATGTGTTCCCGTGGTCACTGCTCCAGGCGGGTGCCGTGACGAGGCGCGCCGGTACGCGGGCGCTGACCTCCGGCAGTGGTGCGGCACCACCACGAGCACGACCACCGACAGGCCGGGCCGGCGGTGAGGTCAGGCGTCCCGCTCCAGGGGGGTCTGGGCCTGCTCGTACAGGGCGTCCGCCACCTTCTTGCACAGCTCGGCGAAGATGCTGCGCTCGCCCGGGGAGAGGACGGCGTTGCTCACGGCGGCGACCTCGCGTCGGCTGTCGGCCGCACGGGTGAGGAACTCGTGGCCCGCGGGGGTCAGGGTGGTGGTCAGCTCGCGGCGGTCCGCGCCGTCGGCGACCTGGGCGATCAACTCGCGGTCCTTGAGGAAGCGCAGTGCCTTGGACAGGCTCTGGCGGGACACGCCGAGTGCTTCGCTGAGGTGGGACGGGGTCATCCGGCCCCGGAGGCGCAGGTTCTCCAGCACGTCGTACTGCTGCCAGGTGACGTGTTCGGGGTTGGCCCTCGTGCGCCTCGCCACCAGGACGCACTGGAGGTGGGTCAACGCATCCTCCAACTCGTCCGGCACGTCCGGCAGGGGAGTCTGGTCGGGCTCGCTCACGGTGGTCATGGACGCCTCGCAATGCTCCGCTGCCACACCCCTGCGGGCACGACAAAACGGTTTCCTCCTGGAAATATGTTAACACGCCCGAGGCGCTGTGATCAGGCCGTCGAGGCGAGCGCGCGGGAAAACCAGTTCCGCACGCGCTCGACGTGGGCCGGGTCGCGCAGGGGCAGGTCGCGGTGGCTGATGCGGCCGCTGCGGGTCAGCAGCTGGAGCGCGAACTCGTCGCACGGGAGGCCGACGTGCTCCTCCACGTGTTCGAACCAGTCCCGGCTGATCTCGGCGACCCGCTGCATCCGCTCGACGGCCGGTTTCCGCTCCGCCTCGTAGGCGGCCAGGGCATCGGGCAGGTCGCGGTGGTCGGTCACCGAGATCGCCAGCGCGACCGCGTCCTCCATGGCGAGCTTGGTGCCGGAGCCGATGGAGAAGTGCGTGGTGTGCGCGGCGTCGCCCAGGAGCACCACGTTGCCGTCGCTCCAGCGGTCGTTGCGCACCGACGTGAACCGGCCCCAGCGCGACCCGGTGCAGATCAGGCGGTGGTCGCCGAGGAGTTCGGGGTCGCCGTCGAACAGCGCGGCGACGGCGCGGGCGGTGGCCTCCGGCGAGCGGTCGGGCACCTCCAGGCCGGAGTCGCGCAGCACCCGGTCGGTGGTCTCCACGATGAAGGTGCTGCGTCCCGGCGCGTAGGGGTAGGCGTGCACCTGCACGGGTCCGTGCGGCGTCTCGACGACGGCGAAGGTGAGCGCGTCGAACACCCGGTCGGTGCCCATCCACAGGTAGCGCGAACCGCGGGGTTCCAGGTGGGCGCCGAACGCCTCCGCGTGGGCGGAGCGGACCGCCGAGCCGACGCCCTCCGCGGCGACGACGAGGTCGAACTCCGTGCGCAGGGCGGCCGGCGGCGGGGCGGGCGTGCCGAAGCGCAGCGCCACCCCGCGGTCGGCGCACCGCGCGCGCAGGAGTCCCAACAGCGCCCGGCGACCCACGGCGGAGAACCGGTACCCGTCGTGGGACAGCGTGCGGCCGCGGTAGCGCACGTCCACCGACTCCCAGCGGACGAACCGGTCGATGACCGCCTCGAACAGCTCGGGGTCCGCGGCCTGGACGCCGCCCAGCGCGCCGTCGGAGAACACCACGCCGAAGCCGAAGGCGTCCTCGACGCCGCCGCGTTCCCACAGCACGACCTCGTGCCGGGGGTCCACCTGCTTGACCAGTGCGGCGAAGTACAGGCCACCGGGCCCCCCGCCGATCACCGCGATGCGCATCGTGACTCCTCCCAGCCGTGCCGGCCGTCCGCCTTGGGGCGCGTCGGAGACGCAGTCATTTCCCCCAGGAAACCACCCACCGGAGCGGTGCTGCAAGTTGATCGCGGACCGGTCGCGATGATCCCCGAAGTCCGTTGAGCGCCACCGGATATCCGGCCGTCGAGGTGCGGACGTTGCGAGGCAGGGCTAACGTTGGTTACCGGAGGGAAAACACCGCTGTGCGACCCAGGGGCCGACACGATCATGGCGATGCTCCGAACCGACGACGAGGTGCGCGAACTGCTGGCCGGGCTCGTCGATCCACCGCACCCACCCGCGTTCGCGGTGCTGTGCCGCGACGCCGACGAGGTCGACGTGCTGGTCGGGACGATGACGACGGCGCCGTCGACCGCCGCGATCCCGACCGGCCCGGTCGGAACGGTGGCGCTGCTGCCGTTCCGCCAGCTGACCGAGCGCGGGCTGCCGTGCCGGGACGACGGCACGCCGCTGCGCGTGCTGTTGGCCGCCGAGCGCCACCGCGTGTCCCGGGCGGTGTTGGAGCGGGTGCTGCCGCGGGGCGCCGCGGTCACCGGGGCCGGCTTCGACGAGGAGGACGAGTCCTACGCCGAGCGGGTGCGCCGCGTGGTCGCCGGACGGCCGGAGGACGTGACGCACTGCCTGCTGCGCAGGGGTTACACCGCGCGCCTGGAGCGGCCCGGTTCGGCTGCCGCGCTGGCGCTGCTGGGCGGTCTGCTGCACGCCGAGGAGGGCGCGTACTGGACCTTCGCGGTGCACGAGGGCGGACCCGACGGCCTGGCGCTGGTCGGCGCGCCCCCGCAGGGGCAGGTGCGGCTGGCGGGTGGCGAGGCGGTGCTGCACCCGACCTGCGGGACCTACCGCTACCCCACGACCGGCCCGACCGCCGAGGGCCTGGCCGCGTTCCTGCACGACGACAAGGAGTTCGACGAGCTGGCGGCCACCGTCGACGCGGAGTTGGCCGCGCTGTGCGCGCTGGAACCGGACGAGGTCGTGGTGGACGGCCCGGTCCTGCTGCCGATGAGCCGCCTGGCGCACACCGGCTGCGTGGTGCGCGCCACCGGTGTGCCCGACGCGCGGCGGGTGCTGGCGGGCACGATGTTCGCGGCCACCGCGATCGGCAACCCGGTGGCGGGCGCGCTGCGGGTGGTCGCGGAGCACGAGCCGGACGGCCGCGGCTACTACGGCGGCGCGGTGGTGCTGCTGGAGCCGGACGGCTCGCTGGACGCCGCCACCCTGATCCGGACCGCCGAGGTCGACGGGTCGGGTCTCGTGCGCGTGTCCGTGGGCGCCACGGTCGGGGACCGCTCATCCCCCGCCGCGGAGGCCGCCGAGACCCGGGTCAAGGTCGACGCCCTGCTGTCGGCGCTGCGCGGTGGCCCGGCATCGGAGCGGGGCGCGCCGGGCGACCACGAGCCGCCGTCCCGGCAGTCGGGGGCGCCGGACGCGGAGCCGGTCCTGGAGGCCCTGGCCGCGCGGCGCGGGGAGATCGCCCCTCACTGGACGCACCCCCCGCCGCGGGCGGCGGGCAGCTGCGGTGAGCTGCTGGTGGTGGACCTGGGGGACGGCGGTGCCGCGGCGCTCGCGCACCTGGCCCGCCGGCGCGGGTGGCGGCCGGTGGTGCGCGCCGCCGCCGACCTCCGCGACACCGACCTCGGCGTCGACGGCCTGGACGCCGTGCGCGGCGGGCGTTTCCCCGGCCGCGTGAGCCTCGCGCACGGCGCACGTGACGCGGACCTCGCGCGTGGTGCAGGCGGTACGGCCCTCGCAAGCGGCACGGATGTCGTGGGAGACAGGGGCGTCGGGGGTCCGGGCGTCACCGGACCCGTCCGGACCATCCTGCTCGGCCCGGGCCCGGGCCACCCGGACGACCCCGGGTTGGAGCGCGTGCGGCGCTTCGCGTGCGCGGCGCTGCACGCCGGGTACGAGGTGCGCGGCGTCGGGTTGGGCTTCCAGTTGTTGGCGCGGTTGCTGGGTTTCCCGGTCGCCCCGCGGCGGACCGGGAACGGACCGCGACAGGTCGAGGTCTTCGGTGTCCGGCACACGCCGGTCCTGCGCAACCGGTTCGCCGTGACCGGACCGGCGCCCGCGGGCGTGCGCGCCTGGTCCGACGACGCCACGGGTGAGGTGCTGGCGCTGCGCGCCACCGGGGTGGCGGGCGTGCAGTTCCGACCCGAGGCGGTCCTGGCCCGCGGTGGGGTCGACGTGCTCGACGCCTTGCTGCGCCCCGGCCTGCCCACGACGGCGTGATCGCCCGGCCAAACCACCCGGCGGCCGATTCACCGAATTCTCGCAACGGCGTTCGCGCTGAGTGCGCTCGATGGTCGACGTGCCTGCGCCGGACGGGCGGCCGGGGCGTGGCGAATACTGCCACTGCGGTGATCACTCTCCGCATTTGATTTCCTGACGGACACCTTCTCGGGTGTCACGCTTTCATGGACACACCTCGGGACCGCTCTCGGACGGGACCGCGCACGCCTCTCCACGAGGCGACTGGGGGCGGTTGACATCGTCCGATCGGAGGTCACGACGACTACCCACTGACCTCGGAAAATATGCACGTCCTGGGCATTCTGACCGACTTTGACATCAACTGCGACCGTGCGGTCGAGCACTGTTCCCCCTGTCGGCAGATCAGTTCGTCACCACATTGCGCGATCACCCGTTCGCGTTGACACCTCAAGCTGGAAGTAGCAAACTGGTTTCCCGACGACAATCAGCTGAGTTCGCGTGAGCCGGTCGTGCCGACCGGGTTCCGCCCACTCGCGAGAGTCGGGAATTCCGCCCCAGCCTCTGCCGGGAGGACCGTGCCGTGCCGGAACAGACAGTGCAAGACAGGAGAACGACGAACGCCGCACCTGCCGCTGACCCGGCGGTGCTGACCTCCCTGTTCGACGGGGTGGTCCGCCGGTTCGCCGACCTGCCCGCCCTGGTCGAGGGCGACCGCGTCACCAGTTACGCGGAGCTGGACCGCGCCTCCGACCGCGTGGCGGCGCGGCTGCGCGAGCGGTGGGGCGTCACGCCCGGCGAACCGGTGGGGGTCCACATGGCCCGGTGCACCGAGCTGTACGCGGTGATGCTGGGCGTCCTCAAGGCGGGCGCCTGCGTGACGCCGCTGAACCCCGAGCACCCCGCCCGCTTCGTGGACCGCGTGGTGGCCGAGTCCGGCATGCGGGTGGTGGTGCACGACCGGGACCTGGACTTCGGCCCGGTCCGCACGGCACCGGTGGCCGACCTGGTGGCCGACGACGGGAGCGACCCCGGGAAGTCCGAAGTGGACCTGGACGGGGACAGCCCCGCGTTCCTGATGTTCACCTCCGGCTCCACCGGTCGCCCCAAGGGCGTGCGGATCGCGCACCGCGGCCTCGCCCGCCTCGGCTCGGGCCAAGGGTCGCTGGCCGTCTCCGAGCGGGACACCCTGGTGCAACTGGCCGCCTACTCGTTCGCCGCGTCGACCATCGAGATCTGGTTGAGCTTCCTGCACGGCGCCAAGCTGGTCGTGCTCCCCTCGGGACTGCCGTCGCTGCCGGTGCTGCGGGACGCGGTCCTGCGGCACGGCGTGACCGTGATGAGCATGCCCGGCGGCTTGTTCAACGTGCTGGTGGACGAGGAGCCGGACGTGCTGGCGGGGTTGCGGGCCGTGCTGCTCAGCGGCGACTTCCCCTCCCCCGGCCACCTGGCCAAGGCCGCCGGCCTCACCGCCGGGACCATCTACAACGGCTACGGCTGCACGGAGAACTCGACGATCTCCCTGCTCCACCCGATCCGCACCGCGGCGGACGTGACCCGGTACGACCGCGTCCCGGTGGGCAAGCCGCTGCCCGGCGTGGTGGCGCGGGTGCTGGACTCGGACATGCGACCGTGCCCGCCCGGCCGGGTGGGACAGCTGTGCCTGGGCGGCGCCGGCGTCGCCCTGGGCTACCTGGACCAGCCGGAGCTGACCGCCGAGAAGTTCGTCCCCGGACCGGACGGCGAGGTGCTGTACCGGACCGGTGACCTGGCCCGGATGACCGAGGACGGCGAGGTGGCGCTGGTCGGCCGGGCCGACAGCATGGTGAAGGTCCGCGGCTACCGGGTCGAGCTGAGCGAGGTGGAGCTGGCGCTGCGCGCCCACCCCTCGGTGCACCAGGCCGTGGTCAAGGCGTTCGGCTCCGACACCGAGGACAAGCGGCTCGTCGGCTTCTACTCCACTGTGGACGGGACGGCGCTACCGGTGGAGGACCTGGTCGCCCACCTGCTGGACGAGGTGCCCCGGTACGCCCTCCCCTCCACCTTCCAGCACATGGACCGATTGCCGCACAACGTGAACGGCAAGATCGACCGCAGCGCGCTGACCGATCCGTCGGCACATCCCACCAACCCGAAAGGCGATGACACCATGAGCGAATCCGCTGCCCTGCTCGAGCCGGTGATCCTCCAGGCGTGGAAGGACATCTCGGGCAACCACGAGTTCACCGCCACCGACTCCTTCCTCGGCCACGGCGGCAACTCCCTGCACTTCGTCCAGCTCGCCAACCGGCTGCAGAAGATCTTCGCGGTGGACGTCGAGACCGAGGACGTGTTCCGCCACGGCACCGTGCGGCGCCTGGCCGAGTTCATCGACGGCGTCCGCGAGCGGGAGTCGGTCAAGCGCTAGCGCTCACCCGGGCACGCCGGCAGGTCGAGACGGAGGAACGAGGAACTGTGAACTCACCCCTGGAATCCGCGGTGCTGGAGCTGGCGCGGACGGTCACCGGTGTGGCCGACCTGTCCCCCGCCGACTCGCTGTCCCGGCGCTGCGGCGGTTCCGAGGCCGTGTCCCGGGTCGGCGCGGCGGTGCGCGCGGTGTTCGCCGCCGGCCTCACCGACGAGGCACTGCGCGGGATCGACACCGCGGGCGAGCTGGCCGAGGCGGTGGAGCGGTCGCGCGGGACCGGTACCCGTCCGGTGCTGCGCGCGGGTCTGGCGCCGCGGCGGGGCGAACCGCTCCCGGCCTCGTCCGGGCAGAGCGGCATCTGGCTGGTCGACCAGTACTCGCCGTCGTCCACCGCGTACAACGGCCCGTTCCACGTCGTGCTCCCCGAGGCGCTGGAGCCGGGGGCGGTGCGCGAGGCCGTGCGGCGCGTGGTGGGTCGTCACGAGGTGCTGCGCACCAACCTCCGGCTGAGCGACGGCGTGGTGACCCAGGTCGTGTCGCCCGAGCCGCGGTTCCGGTTCGAGGTGCGCGAGTACTCCTCGGACGAGGAGCCCGAGGCCATCGCCACCGAGGTCGCCCGCACGAGGATCGACCTCGGGACCGACCCCGTGGTGACGGTCGTCTGCGCCACCCGGGCCACCGGGTCCGGGCAGGAGCCGGAGACCGCCCTGGTGTGCGACATCCACCACGCGGCGTCCGACGCGGCCTCCGCCGGGCTGTTCCTCACCGAGCTGCTCGCGCGCTACGACGAGGTCGTCGCCGGCCTGCCCACCGACGACGGCCGCGACCGACCCCAGTACGCGGACTTCGCGCACTGGCAGGAGCTCCGGCTGGCCGGCCCGGAGCTGTCGCGGGTGCTCGACCACTGGGCGGACCGGCTCGGCGGCGACCTGCCCGCGCTGGACCTCCCGGTCGACCGGCCGCGCCCGGCGACCCGGCGCTTCGCGGGCGACGTGCTGCCGTTCACCGTGCCCGCCCCGCTGGTGCGCGAGCTGCACGCGCTCGGCGCCGCCGAGGGCGTCACGCTGTTCATGATCGCCCACGCGGCGTACGCGCTGCTGCTGTCCCGCTACGCGCGCCAGGACGAGGTGGCCGTGGGCACCCCGGTGTCGCTGCGCGACCCGGCCGAGGCGCACGACATCATCGGCTACCTGGTCAACATGGTGGTGCTCCGGCACCGCCTGGACGACGACGCGACGGTCCGCGACCTGCTGCGGGCGGTGCGCGACGAGGCCGCCGACGCGATGCGGCACAAGTGGGCGCCGTTCGAGAAGGTCGTCGAGCGGGTGCGGCCCAAGCGCGGCGGCGGCTACTCGCCGCTGATCCAGACCATGCTCGTGCTCACCCCGCCGGGGTCGTCGCACGTCGAGCACCGCGGCCGGCGCGTGCGCATCCGGCGCGACGTCGGCCACGGCGCCAAGTACGACCTGTCGCTGGTGGTGCAGCCCGGTGACGACGGCGAGCTGGACGCGGTGTTCGAGTAC
This sequence comes from Actinosynnema sp. NPDC091369, assembly GCF_044757065.1. Classification (NCBI taxonomy): domain Bacteria; kingdom Bacillati; phylum Actinomycetota; class Actinomycetes; order Pseudonocardiales; family Pseudonocardiaceae; genus Actinosynnema; species Actinosynnema sp. NPDC091369. Next base: position 126,932 of record NZ_JBIVUG010000007.1, read on the forward strand.
GACACCGACCTGTTCGACGCCGCCACCGTGCGCGGGCTGGGCGAGCGGCTGGTGCGGGTGCTGGAGGCGTTCGCCCGCGAGCCCGGCGCCCGGCTGGGCGACGTGCGCCTGCTGTCGGACGAGGAGGAGCGCGACGTGCTCGCGCGCGGCGACCGGGTCGCCGGGCGCACCCCGCCGCGGCCGACCTCGGAGCTGTTCGAGGAGCGGGTGGCCGCCACGCCGGACGCCGTCGCCGTGGAGCACGAGGGCGGCTCGCTGACCTACCGGGAGCTGAACGAGCGCGCCAACCGCCTCGCCCGCGCCCTGCGCGACCGCCCGGTCGGGGCAGGCGACCGCATCGGCCTGTACCTGCCCCGGTCGGTGGACGCGGTGGTGGCGCTGCTGGCCGTGCTGAAGTCCGGCGCGGCCTACGTGCCGGTCGACCCGTCCTACCCGCGCGAGCGCGTGCGGGACATGCTGGCCGACGCCGACGTGCGGCTGGTCCTGACCACCTCGGCCGCGGCGGGCGACCTGCCCGACGGGGTGCGACGGCTGGAGCTGGACCGCGTCGACCTGTCCGGGTGGTCCGCCGACGACCTCGGCCGGGTCAAGAGCCCTCAGGACGAGGTCTACGTCGTCTACACGTCCGGCTCGACCGGCCGCCCCAAGGGCGTGGTCATCCGGGACGAGACGGTGGACAACCTGGTGCGGGTGCAGGACCGGGTGTCCCCGGTGGGCGCTACCGGCCGGACGTTGCAGTACATGTCCCTGTCGTTCGACGTCTCGGTGATGGAGATCCTGGGCACGCTGTGCGCCGGCGGCACGCTGGTGCTCATCACCGAGGAGGTCCGCAAGGACCTCCACGCCCTGGCGGATTTCCTGCGCGAGCACGAGGTCCACCGGGTGTACCTGCCCTACGTGGCGCTGCAGGGGCTCGCGGCCATCGCCGTGGACGCCGGCCTGCGGCTGGACGCGCTGCGCGAGGTCGCCTCGGTCGGCGAGCAGCTGGTCGTCTCGCCGCAGATCCGCCGCTTCTTCGCCGAGCACACCGGCGCCCGGCTGCTGAACATGTACGGCCCGTCGGAGACCCACCTCGCGACCTGGCACGAGGTCGCCGGCGACCCGGCCACCTGGCCGGAGGCGCCCGCGATCGGCGAGGGCATCCCCGGCCTGCGCGTGGCCGTGCTGGACCGGCGCGGCGCGGTCGTGCCGCCGGGCGTACCGGGCGAGCTGCACCTGGGCGGCCCGGTGCTGTCGCCGGGCTACCACCGGCGGCCGGAGGAGACGGCCCGGCGCTTCCTGCCCGACCCGTTCCACCCCGGCGAGGTGCTGTACCGGACGGGCGACCTGGTGCGCACCACCCGCGACGGGCTGGAGTACCTGGGCCGGGTGGACGACCAGATCAAGATCCGCGGCTACCGGATCGAGCCCGCCGAGGTCGAGGCGGCCATCGACGCGCTGGACCTGGTGGCGGCGTCGGCCGTCACGGCGGTGGACGTCGCGCCCGGCGACCGCCGGCTGGTGGCGTTCGTCGTGGGCGGCCCCGACGACCCGCGCGAGGTCGGCCGGGCGCTGGTCGGCGTGCTGCCCGACCACATGGTGCCCGCGCACGTCGTGCGGCTGGAGCGGTTGCCGCTGACCCCGAGCGGCAAGGCCGACCGCAAGGCGCTGCGGGAGCGGTTCACGCTGGACGACGTCGTCGCCGACGCGCCCTCGGCACCGCCCGCCGGACCGCTGGAGGAGGCCGTGGCCCGGCAGTGGACCGAGGTGCTGGGCGGCGTCGTCCCGGGCCGCCACGACGACCTGTTCGCCCTGGGCGGCCACTCGATCATGGCCACCGAGCTGGTCTACCGGCTGCGCCGCGAGCACGGCGTCGACCTGCCGCTGCGGGTCATGCTGGACAACCCGACGGTCGCGGGCATGGCCGCCCGCATCGCCGAGGCCCTCGACACCGGCAGGACCGCCGCGCCCCGCGCGCTCGACCTGCCGGCCGAGGTCCGGCTGCCCGAGGGCTTCGCGGTGCGCGGCGCCCCGGTGGCCGACCACGAGGTGACCGACGTGCTGCTGACCGGCGCGACCGGCTTCCTCGGCGCGTTCCTGCTGCGCGACCTGCTGCGCACGACCCCGTGGCGGGTGCACTGCCTGGTCCGCGCCAACGACGCGGAGGCGGCGTGGCGCCGGCTGCTGGACACCGCACGGCGCTACGGCATCGCCGACGCCCTGGACCCGGGGCGCGTGGTGGCGGTGCCCGGCGACCTGGCCCGCGAGCGCTTCGGCCTCACCGAGGAAGAGCACGACGCGCTGGCCTCCGCAGTGGACGCGGTCTACCACGCGGCGGCGCACATCAACTTCGTGCTGCCCTACGGCTCGGTGAAGCCCGCGAACGTGGACGGCACCTCGCGCGTCGTCGCGTTCGCCGCGCACCGCCGGGTCAAGCGGCTGCACCACGTGTCCACCATCGCGGTGTTCTCGCCCGCCGAACCGGACGGCGTGATCACCGAGCTGTCGGTGCCCCGCGCGCCCGAGGCGCTGGGCATCGGCTACACGCAGAGCAAGTGGGTGGCCGAGCGGATCGCGACGGCCGCCCGCGACGAGGGGCTGCCGGTCACGGTGTACCGCATCGGCCGCGTCTCCGGCGACAGCAGGACCGGCGCGTGCCAGGCGGACGACTTCCTCTGGCGGCAGGTCAAGACCTTCATCCAGCTGGGCGCCGCCCCTCCCGGCGACACCATGACCACCGACCTGCTGCCGGTGGACTTCGTCGCCCGCGCCGTCGTGGCGCTGTCCCGCGACCCGGGAGCGCACGACCGCGCGCTGCACCTGTTCCACCCCCGCGGAGCCGACTTCGACACCGTCTACCGGGGCATCCGCGCGAGCGGCCACGACGTGCGCGTGGTGCCCTCGGACCAGTGGTGGGAGCTGCTGGAGCGCTCCGCCGCCGAACCCGGCGGCAACGCCCTGGCCGCCACCCTCCCGCTGTTCCGCGAGGGAGCCCTGGAACTGGGCGACAACACCTACCGCAACGACGACACCGCGGCGCTGCTCGACCGGCTCGGCCTGCCGTTCCCCGACATCGAACCGGCGGCCATCACGCGGCTGATCCGCTACTTCGAGGGCACCGGCGAACTGGCCGACGCGCGTCGACCGGCCCCGTCCGGGGCGGACCCGGCCCGAGCGGTCTCACCGCGATCCGGAGTGCCCCAACCGGCGGCCTGACCGCGCCCGGTCGCACCCACCGACGACCCGACCCGATCCGTCCCCGCGCGAGCGGGGACGTGGGAGGAACCACCATGACGACCCACACGTCCGGCACGGACCGCCTGCTCAGCGAGGTGCTCGCCGCGGCGGCGCGGCCGGCGCGGCAGCAACCCCAGTGGTGCGACCAGGGCCGTTTGGCCGAGGTCCGCACCCGCCTGTCCATCTCCGAACCCATCGTCGACCACGAATCGGTGCGCCAGTTGTCGGGCCTGCTGGCCCGCGCCGCGCACGGCGAGTTCGGAATCCTCCAGGCGGGCGACTGCGCGGAGGACCCGGCCGAGTGCGGGGTGGACGACATCCGCCCCAAGGTGGAGCTGCTGGACATGCTCGGCGACGTCATGGGCGTCGGCGCGGGCACGCCGGTGCTCAAGGTCGGCCGCATCGCCGGTCAGTACGCCAAGCCGCGCTCCGCCGACCACGAGGTGCGCGACGGCGTGCAGCTGCCCGTCTACCGCGGCTCGATCGTCAACAGCCCCGTCCCCACGCCCGAGGCCCGGCGGGCCGACCCCGAGCGCGTCCTGCTCGGGCACGTGGCGGCGCGGCGCACCGTCGCGGCGGTGGACGAACTCGGCCGGGGTGAGGGCGCGGCGCCCGAGCACCGGGTGTGGACCAGCCACGAAGCGCTGCTGCTGGACTACGAGGTGCCGCAGGTCCGCACCACCCCGGACGGCCGGGTGTACCTGGCGAGCACGCACTGGCCGTGGATCGGCGAGCGCACCCGGCAGCTCGACGGCGCGCACGTGCGGCTGCTGTCCCTCGTGGACAACCCGGTGGCCTGCAAGGTCGGCCCGACCACGAGCGTGGACGAGGTGCTCGCCCTGTGCGCCGCGCTCGACCCGGACCGCACGCCGGGCCGGCTGACCCTCATCCCCCGCTTCGGCGCGGAGCACATCGACGACCTGGGTCCGCTGGTGCGCGCGGTCGTGCGCGCCGGCCACCCGGTGCTGTGGCTGTGCGACCCGATGCACGGCAACACCGTCGTCGGCGACCACGGCCTGAAGACGCGCAGGCTCGGCGACGTGATGGCGGAGATCCACCGCTTCGTCCCGGTGGTGACCGCCAACGGCGGGCTGCCCGCCGGCCTGCACCTGGAGGCGTCGGCGGCGAACGTCTCCGAGTGCGAGGGCGCGGGGGTCGTGGTGGCGCGCGGCGAGCACTACCGGACGCTGTGCGACCCGCGGCTGAACACCACGCAGGCCGTCGCCGCCGTCGCCCACTGGCACCGGACGCCGATGCGGGTGGCCGCGTGAGCCGGTCCACGCCCACCCTGCCCGGCCTGCCGGAGAGCGGCCCGTTCGCACTGCTGCACCGCCCCGGCGACGGCGCGGACGCGGTCGAGGTGCTCGCGGGCCCGGTCCGCCGGGCCGACCGGCTCGACGGGCTGGACCTCGACGGCCCGGCGACGCGGGGCCGCGACGGGCACACCGCGCTGGTCGTGATGCCCTACCGGCAGATCGCCGAACGCGGTTTCGACTGCCCCGACGACGGGGAGCCGCTGCTGCTGATGGAGGTGCGCGACCGGCACCGGGTGCCGGTGCCGGACGCCGTGGCGGCGCTGCCCGACCGGATGCCGCCGCTGGAGGAGCTCGGGTTCGACCTGGACGACGAGACCTACGGCCGGCTGGTGGACCGCGTGGTGCGGTCGGAGATCGCGGCCGGCGAGGGCTCGAACTTCGTCCTGGCGCGCAGCCTGCGCGGCCGGTTCCGCGAGTTCGACCGGTCCGCGGCGCTGGCCCTGTTCCGGGGCCTGCTCACCGGGGAGAGCGGCAGCTACTGGACGTTCCTCGTGCACACCGGCGACCGGTACCTGGTGGGCAGCTCGCCCGAGCGGCACGTGCGGGTGCGCGGCGACGAACTGGCCATGAACCCGATCAGCGGCACCTACCGGATGCCGGAGGGCGGTGCGGACCACGACGGCCTGCTGCGGTTCCTGCGCGACCCCAAGGAGGTCGACGAGCTGTACATGGTCGTCGACGAGGAACTGAAGATGATGGTGTCGCTGTGCGACCGCGACGTCGTGGTGTCCGGGCCGTCGCTGACGTGGATGTCCTGCGTCGCGCACACCGGCTACCACCTGACCGGTCGCTCCGACCGGCCGCTGGCCGAGGTGCTGCGGCGCACCATGTTCGCGCCGACGGTCACCGGCAGCCCGCTGGAGAACGCCTGCCGCGCCGTGGCCCGCCACGAGCCGGCCGGGCGCGGCTACTACAGCGGCGTCGTCGCGCTGGTGGGCGCGGAGGGCGGTCGGCGGTCGCTGGACTCCGCGATCCTCATCCGCACGGCCGACATCACGCCGGACGGCGTGGTGCGGCTGACCACGGGGGCGACGGTGGTCCGCGACTCGGTGCCCGCCGCGGAGGCCGCCGAGACCGCCGCCAAGGCCGCCGGGCTGCTGCGGGCGATGAGCGGCGAGCGGCCGGGCCGCGCGACCGCTCCCCCGGCGGGCTCGTTCGACCGGGTGCTGGCCGGCCGCAACGACGGGGTGTCGGCGTTCTGGCGGTCGGCGGACGCGCAGCGCGTGGCCGACCCGCTGCTGGTGGGCGTGCCGGTGACCGTCGTGGACGCCGAGGACGACTTCAGCGCGATGCTGGCCTACCAGCTGCGGGCGCTGGGCTGCGCGGTGCGGCTGGTGCCGTGGCGGCGCGCGGCCCCCGGGATCGGGGACGACGGCGTGCTGCTGCTCGGCCCCGGTCCCGGTCAGCCGACCGACCGCCGCCACCCGCGGATCGCCGCGCTGCGCGAGCTGGCGGCCGACGCGCTGGAGCGCCGCCGCCCCCTCGCCGCGGTGTGCCTGGGCCACCAGGTCGTCTGCGACCTGGTGGGGCTGCCGCTGGTGCGGCTGCCGCACGCCAACCAGGGCAGGCGGCTGCGGGTGCGGCTGCACGGCCGGGAGCGGTGGCTCGGCTTCTACAACAGCTTCGCCGCCCGCGCCGACCGCGGGGGGCCGGTGCTCGACCGGTCCGTGCGCGTCGAGCGGGACCCGGACGGGTGGGTGCTGGCGCTGCGCGGCCCGGGGCTGGCGACGGCCCAGTTCCACGCCGAGTCGTTCCTGACCGAGGGCAGCCCCGAGGTGCTGCGGGCACTGCTGCTCGACGCGCTCGCGGGCGACCCGGGCACCCGCCCACCCCACGCGAGAGGAGCGCACGTCCATGAGCACGCCTAGCACCGTCACGTCGGCCGTCGAACCGATGGCGCTGCGCCGGTTCCTGGGGAACTTCCCGACCGGGGTCACCGTGGTGACCTGCCGGCGCGGCGACGTGGTCCACGGCGCGACGGTCAACGCCTTCACCTCGGTGTCGCTGGCGCCACCCCTGGTGCTGACCGCGCTGGACCGGCGCAGCCGCGCCTGCGGTCACCTGACCGAGGGCGCGTTCGTGGTCAACGTGCTCGCCGAGCACCAGCGGGACGTGGCACTGCACTTCGCGGGCAGGCCGATGGCCGGCCCGGTGCCGTGGCTCGACGAGGACGGCGAGCACCCGCGCCTGGACGGCGTGGTGGGCCACCTGTTCTGCCGGGTGTGGCGCAACTACGACGGCGGCGACCACGTGCTGCACGTCGCCGAGGTGGAAGACCTCCGGCTGCACGGCGGCCGACCGCTGCTGTTCCACCGGGGCGACTTCCCGCGCGTGGCCGACGGCGACCCGGTGTGGTCGCTGACGCTGGACGGCTGGGCGCCCCAGTTCACGACGACCCGCTGACGGAAGGGAAGCAGATGAACACCCCGCACGACCCCGCGCCCGCCGGGACCCCGCGGCGCGTGACCCGGCCGATGACCGGTGACGAGTACCTGGAGAGCATCCGCGACGGCCGCGAGGTGTGGGCCTACGGCGAGCGGGTCGACGACGTCACCAAGCACCCGGCGTTCCGCAACACCGCGCGGATGACCGCCCGCCTCTACGACGCGCTGCACGACCCGGAGCACCGGGACGTGCTGACCGCGCCCACCGACACCGGCAGCGACGGCTACACGCACAGCTTCTTCCGCGTGCCGCGCGGCGTGGACGACCTGGTGCACGACCGCGACGCCATCGCCCGGTGGGCGCGCCTGGGCTACGGCTGGCTGGGCCGCAGCCCGGACTACAAGGCGAGCTTCCTGACCACGCTGGGCGCGAAGCCGGAGTACTACGACGACTTCGCGGACAACGCGCGCCGCTGGTACGCGGAGGCCCAGGAGAAGGTGTTGTTCTGGAACCACGCGGTGATCAATCCGCCGGTCGACCGCAACCGCCCGCCGGACGAGGTGGACGACGTGTTCGTGCACGTCGAGGAGGAGCGCGACGACGGCCTGATCGTCAGCGGCGCGAAGGTGGTGGCGACCGGGTCGGCGCTGACCCACGCCAACTTCATCGCCCACTACGGGCTGCCGGTGAAGAAGAAGGAGTTCGCGCTCGTCGCCACCTTCCCGATGGACTCGCCCGGTCTGAAGCTGATCTGCCGGCAGTCCTACGAGCTGGCCTCGGCGCGGATGGGCAGCCCCTTCGACCAGCCGCTGTCGAGCAGGCTGGACGAGAACGACACGATCTTCATCCTCGACCGGGTGAAGATCCCGTGGGAGAACGTGTTCATCTACGGCGACACGGCGAAGGCGGGCACGTTCCTCACCCAGTCGGGGTTCACCCACCGCCTCACCTTCCACGGCGTGACGCGCCTGGGGGTGAAGCTGGACTTCCTGGCCGGCCTGCTGCTCAAGGGCCTGGAGGTCACCGGCACCAAGGACTTCCGCGGCGTGCAGACCCGCGTCGGCGAGGTGCTGGCGTGGCGCAACCTGTTCTGGGGCCTGAGCGACGCGATGGCGCGCACGCCCAACCCCTGGCACGGCGACGCGGTGCTGCCCAACCTGGACTACGGCATGGCCTACCGGTGGTTCATGACGCTGGGCTACCCGCGGGTGCGCGAGATCATCATGCAGGACCTCAGCAGCGCCCTGATCTACCTCAACTCGCACGCCAAGGACTTCCAGGAGCCGGAGCTGCGGCCGTACCTGGACCGCTTCATGCGCGGCTCCAACGGGTACGACGCGGTGGAGCGGGCCAAGCTGATGAAGCTCATCTGGGACTCGGTCGGCACGGAGTTCGCGGGACGGCACGAGCTGTACGAGCGCAACTACTCGGGCAACCACGAGAACGTGCGCATCGAGCTGCTGCTGGCCCAGACGGCGTCCGGGCAGGTGGACGACTACAAGGGCTTCGCCGAGCAGTGCATGGCCGAGTACGACCTGGACGGCTGGACCGCACCGGACCTGGTCAACCCCGGTCGGGCGTGACGCCGTGGCCGCCGACCGCCCGTGCGGCGCGGGCCGCGGCACCACCGCGGCCCGCGCGCCCGGTCACCCCGTGACGAGCGCCAGGGTGAACCCGTCGTGGCCCTTGACGCCCACCGTCTGGAGGGTCGTCGCCTCGACCCGCGGCTCGTGCGCGAGCTGCTCGAGGAAGCGCCGCACGCCCTGCACTCCCCGGTCGGGGTGCTCCGGGTCCGCGACCGCGCCGCCCTGCACCACGTTGTCGACCACGATCAGCGAGCCGGGCCGGGTCAGCTTGAGCGCCCACTCGAAGTACTCGGGGATGTCGGGCTTGTTGGCGTCGACGAACACCAGGTCGAAGGGCGCGGCGGGGTCGGCGGTCAGCTCGGGCAGGATGTCCAGCGCCCGGCCGACCCGCTGGCGGACGCGGTCCGCGACGCCGGCCTTCGCGATGTGCTCGCCGGCCGCCCGGGCGAAGGACTCCTCGTACTCGACGGTCACCAGCGTGCCGTCGGCGGGCAGCGCCCTGGCCAGCCAGATGGTGCTGTACCCGCCGAAGGTGCCGATCTCCAGGATCGTCCGGGCGCCGCGGGTCCGCGCCAGCAGGTGCAGGAACCGGCCCTGCGCGGGCGAGACGGCGATGTCCGGCAGCTCGAACCCGACATTGGCCCGGGCCGCGTCCCGCAAAGCCTCGTCCGGGGCCGGAGAGACGCTGTCGAGGTAGTCGTCCACTGCATTCCAAGTCTGTTCTGCCATACCGCCCATTTTACGGAGGAAATCACTTCCAGCCAACCCAGGGAAAGCAGAAAAACGCGATCCACCAACCGCACCGCCGCGTCGATCAAGTGAGCAAAGGCGCAGCTCACACGCTTTCGCGCACCCTTTTTCACATCGTCTCGGAAAAGTCGCAACCATCGTCCGGAAAAGTTGCACAACCGTCCCCGGACTGCTTAGCATCGAATCACGAGACCATTGCCGAGCCTCTCACGAAGGAATTGCCATGACCGGTTCCATGACTTCGTCGAGCCGCGTGCGCACGTTACCGCCGGCCGCTCCGCGAATGCACCACGTCGGTATCCAGACCCGTGACCTGGCGAACTGCGTGGCCTGGTACCGCGACTTCTTCGGGTGCGAGGAGAAGTGGAGCCTGGAGGAGTTCTCCGAGCTGACGACCAGCAGGCTGCCCGGCATGAAGCGGCTCACCGAGGTGAAGGTGGGCGACCTGCGCTTCCACCTGTTCGAGCGCGCCGACGACACCGACGACCTGCCCGGCGGCAACAAGATCCAGTTCCAGCACGTGTGCCTGGCCGTGTCGTCGCCGGAGGACCTGGTGGCCTGGCGGGAGCGCTGGCTGGAGCTGCGCGCGTCCGGCCGCTACCGGTTCGCCACCAACGAGGCGCCCACCGACATCGTCACCGACGCCGACGGCGTGCAGAGCTGCTACCTGGTCGACGTCAACGGCCTGGAGTTCGAGCTGACCTACACGCCCGGCGGTGACCGATGAGCCCGTCCACCGCCGTGCTCGCGGACCTGCCGGTCCGCGAGGGCTGGGACTTCGGGGACTTCCCCTACGGCCTGGAACCGCTGGTGCTGCCCGACCCGCCGGGTCGGGACGAGCGCGGCGGGCCACCGGACCGGGTGAGCGACGAGGGGTCGGCCGCGCTGCTGCGGGAGCTGGGCGCGCTGCCCGCCTGTCGTCGTTCCGCGCCCGCGCTGGCCGGCTCCGACGAGGCCAACCAGGTGTTCTGGTTCCGCTGGATCACCGGCCACCAGACGACGTTCGCGGTGTGGCAGTACCTGGCGCGCGCGCAGCACGACGCCGAGGCCGAGCCGGACGAGCCGCGCCACCTGGCGGTCATGGGCCGGCTGGTGCAGGCGTACACCGCGATGCTGCTCTACACCGGCTCGTGCCCGAACGACGTCTACCACGAGGTCATCCGGCCCAGCATGTTCCTCCAGCACCGAGGGTTCAGCGGCGCCTGGGCCCCGGACTTCGCGCCGGTGCGCAGGCTGTTGCGCGGGCGCCGCTTCCCGTGGTCGGACACCCCGGCCGGGCAGGAGCTGGAGCGGCACGTCCGCACCTACCACGAGGTCCACGCCGGCATCGCCGCCAAGCTGGTCCCCGGCGGCCGGTCGCTGCTCCAGGAGACCGTCGCGGAGACGCGGCTGCTGCACCCCGAGATGCGCGCGGTCGTCTACGACAACTACTTCCTGACGCTGCGCGCCCCGGTCGCCCGCCACGAGGTCGCCCGGCAGCTGGTGCGCCGGCTCAAGGCCATCGCCCTGGACGTCACCGAGAACGGGCTCTACCCGGGTCAGGACGCCGACACCCCGGACCTGCCGCCGGAGCTGCGCTCCCCCGAGGTCGTCGCGCACGAGCGCGAGTTCACCTCGATCGTCACCGGCCTGGCCGCCCTGATCACCGGCGTCACCGCCTGACCCACCCCGGACCCGCGAGGAGCGAGAGTGCGACACGGAGTGCTGATCCTCCCCGAGCACCGCTGGCGAGAGGCGAGGCGGCGGTGGGCGCGGGCCGAGGAGTACGGGTTCGACCACGCCTGGACCTACGACCAGCTGATGTGGCGGTGGCTGCGCGACAAGCCGTGGTTCGGCACCGTGCCCACGCTGACCGCCGCCGCGACCGCCACCACCAGGATCGGCCTCGGCACCATGGTGGCCACGCCCACCTACCGCCACCCGGTCCCGTTCGCCAAGGAGGTCATGTCGCTGGACGACATCAGCGACGGGCGGTTCGTGTGCGGGCTCGGCGTGGGCGCGGGCGCGGTGGACGACCTGGTGGTCGACCGGACCGAGCGCACGCCGCGCGAGCGGGCGGACCGGTTCGCGGAGTTCGTCGAGGTGACCGACCTGCTGCTGCGCCAACGCGTGACCTCCTACGCGGGCTCGCACTACCGGGTGGACGAGGTGTGGATGAACCCGGGGTGCGTCCGCGCGCCGCGCGCCCCGTTCGCCATCGCCGCCACCGGACCGCGGGGGATGCGGCTGGCCGCGCGGCACGCCGAGACCTGGATCACCGCCGGGCGGCCCGCCACCTTCGACGCCCGCCCCTACGAGCGGGTGCTGCCCGACATCGCGGCGCAGGTGCGCGCCGCCGAGCGGGCGTGCGAGGAGGTCGGGCGCGACCCGGCGTCCCTGCGCCGGTTGCTGCTCACCGGCGCGGCCGTCGGGGGTGTCCTGGACTCGGTCGAGTCCTGGCGGGACGCGACCGGCCGCTTCGCGGAGATCGGCATCACCGACCTGGTCGTGCACTGGCCGCGCCCCGACTTCCCCTACGCGGGCGACGAACGGGTGCTGGAGGACATCGCGAACGACCTGACGACGACGGTGGGAGGGCTGCGGTGAGCGACCGCATCGACTACGACCGGATCGACTACGAAGTGGTGGACATGTTCGCCGTCGGCCCGCTCAGCGGGTGCGCGCTCGGCGTGGTCCCGGACGCCGGGCGCCTGTCCGACGAGGCGATGGCCGCGGTGGCCCGCGAGATCGGCACCTCCGAGACGGTGTTCGTGCTGCCCGCCGTGGACCCCGGCGTCACCCACCGGGTCCGGGTCTTCACCCCGTCGGGTGAATCGCCTTTCGGCGGTCACTCCGCGGTGGGCACGGCCGCCACCCTCGTGCGCCTGGGGCTGCTGCCCGCCGGCCGGCTCGTGCAGCAGTGCGGTGAACGCCTGATGGCGGTGGAGGCCGACGACGACGGCGCGACGCTCACCGCCGCCGAACCGCTGGAGATCGTCCCGTTCGACCCCACCGCCTCGGCGGAGGCGGTCGGCCTGGGCCCGGCCGACCTCGCCGGCCCCGCCGTCACCGCGGGCTTCGGCCCCGCGTTCCACCTCCTGCCGGTGCGGCCCGACGCCCTGCCGCGCGCCGGGCTGCGCCCCGGGCACGCGGTGTGGCGCGACCAGCCGGACGTGGTGCTCGTCGCCTGGGACGAGCGGACGGCCACCGCGCGAGCGCGCGTGTTCGCGCCCGGCTACCGGATGCCCGAGGACCCCGCCTGCGCCTCGGCCGCGCTGGCGCTCGGACCGTGGCTGGTGGCGAACGGGTTGCTCCCCGCGACCACCGGCTCGCACCCGTACCTGCTGCGCCAAGGCTTCGAGGTGCACCGACCGTCCACCCTGTCCTGCCACGTGGACGTCAGGGACGGCCGGGTCACCGGGGCGTCGGTCAGCGGCGTCGTCCTGCCCGCGGCCCACGGCCGCATGGTCCTGCCCACCCCGGCCGCCGTACCGGCCTAGCACCACCCGAGAGGAAGCGCACACCGTGTTGACCCGACCCGAACTGCGCGGCACCCAGGCCGCGGTGTCCTCCACCCACTGGCTCGCCTCGGCCGCCGGGATGGCGATGTTCGACCTGGGCGGCAACGCCTTCGACGCGGCGGCCGCCGCGGCCTTCGTGATCCAGGTGGTCGAGCCCCACCTCAACGGACCGGCGGGTGACGTGCCGATCATGGTCCACCGCGCCGGCTCCGAGCGGGTCGAGGTGGTGTGCGGGCAGGGCCCGATGCCCGCCCGTGCCACGATCGCCGAGTTCCGCGACCGCGGCCTGTCCGCCGTTCCGGGTTCGGGCCTGCTGTCCGCGTGCGTGCCCGGCGCGTTCGGCGCGTGGCTGCTGCTGGTGCGCGACTACGGCCGGCTGCCGCTGGCCGACGTGCTCGCGCCCGCCGTGCACTACGCCGAGCACGGCTACCCGGTGCTGCCCAAGGCGGCGGAGATGATCGGCTCGCTGGAGGAGCTGTTCCGCGACGAGTGGGCCGAGTCCGGCCGCACCTACCTGGTCGACGGGCAGGCGCCCCGGCCGGGCGGGCGGCTGCGCAACCCGGCGCTGGCGGCCACCTACCGGCGGGTGCTGGCCGAGTCTCAGGCCGCGGGCGGCACCCGCGAGCAGCGCATCGACGCCGCGCACCGGGCGTTCTACGAGGGCTTCGTGGCCGAGGCGATCGACCGGTTCGCCACCACCGCGCGGGTCGTGGACGCCACCGGCCGGCGCAACGGCGGCCTGATCACCGGCGACGACCTCGCCGCGTGGCGGCCGACGGTCGAGGACTCGGTCTCGCTGTCCTACCGGGGTCTGAGCGTGCACAAGCCCGGCCCCTGGTCGCAGGGACCGGTGTTCCTCCAGCAGCTGGCCCTGCTGGAGGGGTTCGACCTGGCGTCCATGGGGGCGGGCAGCGCCGACCACCTGCACACCGTGGTGGAGTGCGCCAAGCTGGCGTTCGCCGACCGCGAGGCGTGGTACGGCGACCCGCAGCACGCGGACGTGCCGCTGAAGGCGCTGCTGGACCGCGGGTACGCCGACGAGCGGCGGGCGCTCGTCGACGCGGTCGCCTCGGGCGTGCTGCGGCCCGGCTCCCCCGACGGCCGCGACCCGTTCGTGCCACCGCTGGTGGACCACGACGCGCCCGCGGACGAGCCGTCGTGGTTGGCCCAGATCGACGACGGCGTGCCCGCGGTGGTGCGGCGGACCGCCGCGCGCGGGGACACCTGCTGCGTCACGTCCATCGACGCGGAGGGCAACGTGGTCGCGGCGACGCCCAGCGGCGGCTGGCTCAAGAGCTCCCCGGTGGTGCCCGGCCTGGGCTTCCCGCTGGGCACCCGCGGCCAGATGGCGTGGCTGGCGGAGGGCCACCCGAACTCGTTGGCGCCGGGCAAGCGCCCGCGCACCACGCTGAGCCCCACCGTCGTGCTGCGCGACGGCCGGCCGTACCTGGCGTTCGGCACGCCGGGCGGCGACCAGCAGGACCAGTGGACGCTGAACTTCTTCGTCAACCACGTCGACTTCGGGATGGGGGTGCAGGAGGCGGTGGAGGCCACCGCGTTCCACACCGACCACGTGCCGTCGTCGTTCACCCCGCGCCGGTCCCGCCCGCTCGCGCTGGTCACCGAGGAGGGCCGCGACCCGGCGGTCCTCGACGAGCTGCGCCGCCGCGGCCACGAGGTGCACGAGGTGCAGGCGGGAACCCTGGGCAAGGTGTGCGCGACCGGCCGCGACGAGGACCTGGTGCTGGCCGCGGCCAGCCCGCGAGGCCAGCAGGCGTACGCCGTCATCAGGTGAACCAGCCGGCCGGGACGGCGGTGGGCGCCCGGTGGTCAGCCGTGTGGCGAGGCGACGGCGGCCGCTATATGATTGCCGCACGGAAACCATCCGGGGAGCGGGAGGGTGGAGATGAGCGATCGCGGAGGAGTCCGCTCCGGTGGGCACATCGTGGTGGGCAATGCCCGGGAGAACAACCTCAAGAACGTCTCCCTGCGCATCCCCAAGGGGCAGCTCACCGCCTTCGCCGGCGTGTCCGGCTCCGGCAAGTCGTCGGTCGTGTTCGGCACCATCGCGGTCGAGTCGCAACGCCAGCTCAACGAGTCGTTCCCCTCGTTCATCCGCAACCGGCTGCCCCGCTACGAGCGGCCGGACGCGGAGGTCGTGGAGAACCTGTCGACCGCGATCGTCGTCGACCAGAAGCCGGTGGGCGGCAACTCGCGGTCCACGGTGGGCACGATGACCGACGTCCACCCGGTGCTGCGGGTGCTGTTCTCCCGGCACGGCAAGCCCACCGCCGGACCGTCCACGAAGTTCTCGTTCAACGACCCGCAGGGCATGTGCCCCGACTGCGAGGGACTGGGCCGCACGGTCCGGCTCGACCTGGACAAGCTCATCGACGAGGACAAGAGCCTCAACGAGGGCGCCATCCGGTTCCCCACGTTCGCCAAGGGCACCTTCCAGTGGCAGCTCTACGCCGAGTCCGGCCTGTTCGACCCGGACAAGCCGATCAAGCGGTTCAGCGCGGCCGACCGGGAGAAGCTGCTGCACGGCAGCGGGTTCAAGGTCGACCGCGCGGGCCGCCACGGCGTCTACAAGAACGAGTACGAGGGTGTGGTGCTGCGGTTCACCCGCCGCTACCTCAAGAAGGGCCTCGACTCGCTCAACGAGCGCGACCGGGCCGCCGTCGAGGAGGTCGTGAGCGAGGGCCCGTGCCCCGCGTGCCGCGGCGGGCGCCTCAACCGCGCCGCCCTCGCCTCGAAGATCGCCGGCTACTCCATCGCCGACCTCACCGCGATGGAGGTCGACGAGCTGATCGACGTGCTCGCCGGGCTCGACGTCCCCGCGGCCAAGCCGATCACCGCCTCGGCGCTGGCCGCGCTGCGCCGGATCTCCGACATCGGCCTGGGCTACCTCACCCTCGACCGCGAGACGCCCACCCTGTCCGGCGGCGAGAGCCAGCGCCTCAAGACCGTGCGCCACCTCGGCAGCAGCCTCACCGACCTCACCTTCATCTTCGACGAACCCAGCGTCGGCCTGCACCCGCGTGACGTGCACCGGCTCAACGAGCTGCTCATCGCGTTGCGGGACAAGGGCAACACGGTGCTCGTCGTCGAGCACGACCGCGACGTGCTGCGGATCGCCGACCACGTCGTGGAGATGGGCCCCGGCGCGGGCACCGAGGGCGGTGAGGTCGTCTTCGAGGGCACCGTGGCGCAGCTGCGCCGGGCCGCCACGCCCACCGGCAGGGCGATGCGCTCGGTACCCGGCCTCAAGGAGACCTTCCGGGAGCCCACCGGCGTCCTGCCGGTGCGCAAGGCGAAGCTGCACAACCTCAAGGAGGTCTCGGTCGACTTCCCCACCGGCGTGCTCACCACGGTCACCGGCGTGGCCGGCTCCGGCAAGAGCACGCTGGTGGCCAAGGTGCTGCCCCGGCAGCACCCCGACGCGGTCGTGGTGGACCAGTCGGCCGTCGGCATCTCGCTGCGCTCGGTGCCCGCCACCTACCTCGACGTCATGGACCCGGTGCGCACCCTGTTCGCCGGCGCCACCGGCCAGGACCCCGGGCTGTTCAGCTTCAACTCCACCGGCGGGTGCCCGGAGTGCAAGGGGCGCGGCGTCATCCAGACCGACCTGGCCTACCTCGACCCCGTCACCACCACCTGCGAGGCGTGCGGCGGCAGCCGCTACCGGCCCGAGGCGCTGGCGCACACCGTCGACGGCCGCACCATCGCCGACGTGCTCGCCATGACCGCCGACGACGCCCTGCGCTTCTTCACCGACGACGGCATCCGAGGGCGGCTGGAGCTGCTGTCCGAGGTCGGCCTGGGCTACCTCACGCTCGGCCAGCCGCTGTCCACCCTGTCCGGCGGCGAGCGCCAGCGGCTCAAGCTCGCCGGCAGGCTGCACGAGACCGGCAACGTCTACGTGCTCGACGAGCCCACCACCGGCCTGCACATGTCCGACGTGGACCGGTTGCTGGCGCTGCTGGACCGCATGGTGGACGCGGGCAACACCGTCATCGTCATCGAGCACGACCTGGACGTCGTGCGCCGCTCGGACTGGGTCGTCGACCTGGGCCCGGAAGCCGGGCGGCACGGTGGCGAGGTCGTGTTCGAGGGCACGCCTGCGCAGTTGCTCAAGGCCAAGGGATCGCACACCGCCCGATGCCTCAAGGCGGACTTGGAGGAGTTCTCCGGCGGGAGGCGCGATGCCTGAGGACCACCTCGCGCCGATCGGCCGGGTCGCCCGGTGGTTCGGGATGCGCGTGCCGGCGCTGCGCTTCTACGAGGAGCAGGGCCTGATCACCACCCGGCGCCGCAACGGCCGCCGGCACTTCGACGAGCAGGACCTGCGCCGGCTCGCGCTCGTGCGGACCTACGTCGAGGGCGGGAAGCTCAGCCACGACGAGGTCCGGACGCTGCTCTCGTCCGACCCCCGGTCGGGCGCGCGAACGCTGGCGGAGCAGCACATCCCGGTGCTGGAGGCGCACCTGGGCAGCGCCTCCTCCGCGCTGCGCCTGCTGCGCCACCACGTCGACCACGACCACCCGGACCAGTTGACCTGTCCCCGCTGCGCACAGGAGCTGCGGGAACGGCTGGACCGGTACACCTGCCGCCGCGGACAGAGGTGAAGGGACGACAAGACCCATGCCGCAGATCCACGTGACCCTGTTGAAGGGCCGGGCGGAGAGCGAGATCGCCGCCCTGGGCAGCGCGCTCACCGAGGCCACCGCGCGGGCGCTCGGCGTGTCACCGGAGGTGATCCGGGTGACCGTCACCGAGTGCGAACCGGCGCACTGGTTCGTCGCCGGCGAGTCGGTGGCCGACCTGCGCGCGGCAGGCCGCCGCTGAGCGCGGCGACACAACCGCCGCTACCGAGGAAGAAGGTGCGTGAACGTGCGAGAGCCGACCCAGGCGCAGGTGCGCCGTGAGCTGGAGAACGGACTGCCCGGCCTGCGCCCCCCGCGCAGCGTCGTCGTGGTCGGAGCGGGGCTCGCCGGGCTGGCCACCGCCTACGAACTGGCGAACCGCGGGTGCGACGTGACGGTGCTGGAGGCGTCCGAGCGCCCCGGCGGGCGGGCGTACACGCTGCGGCACCCGTTCGCCGACGGCATGCACGTCGAGGCGGGCGCCATGACGATCACGCCGCACTGCCACTACGTCCACCACTACGCCCGCGAGCTGGGTGTGGAGATGGACGTGGCGGACCTGGTCGACTCCCAGTTCGCCTACTTCATGGGCGGGCGGTTCTTCGGCCCGGACCAGGAGTCCGTCGCGGGCTCCGGCCTGGCGCTGACCGACGAGGAGCGCGACCTCGACGTGCCCGGCATGATCAAGCGGTACGTCACCGGGCTCGCCGACGAGCTGCGCCCGGACCTGACGGCCGAGCAGTGGCACGCCACGCCGAAGCTGCTCCCCTACGACGAGCGCTCGGTGTACGACGTGCTGCGCGAGCGCGGGGCCTCCCCGGCGGCGATCGACCTGATGGAGCCGCTGTTCCTGGAGATGCGCGGCGGCGACCTGAAGTCGGCGTCCGCCCTGGCGTGGCTGAGGCACGAGGCGAGCCCGCACTCGCTCACGCACGCCGACCCCCGGTGGTCGAAGATCAAGGGCGGCACGGACCGCCTGCCGCACGCCTTCGCCGACCGGTTGCGCGGCCGCATCCACTACCGCAAGCCGGTGGTGCGCGTGCGCCAGGACGACGACGCGGCCGAGGTGACGTTCCTGGAGCACGGCAGGCTGCGCTCGATCACCGCCGAGCACGTGGTGATCACCGTGCCGTTCAGCGCGATCCGCCACATCGACCTGGGTGAGGCCCGGCTGCCCGCCGACAAGGTCGAGGTCATGCGCAAGCTCAAGTACTCGTCGATCGTGCGCGTCTACCTCCAGGTCCGCCGGCAGTTCTGGGAGGGCCGCGCGGTCAGCTACTCGACCGACCTGCCGGTCCGCTGGCTGCGCGACGCCACGCCGCGCGCGGAAGGACCGCGCAAGATCCTCGAGTGCCTGCTGACCGGCTGGCGCGCCCGCGCGATCGGCGCGATGACCGCCGAGGAGCGCGTCGACTTCGCCCTGGACCAGGTGGAGCAGGTGCTGCCGGGCACGCGCGAGCACTTCGAGGTGGGCACGTCGGTGGTCTGGGACAAGCAGCCCTACGTCGAAGGCTCGTACATCCTGCCCGAAGTGGGCCACGAGAAGCTGCTCCCGATCATCCGCCGTCCCGAGGGCCGCGTCCACTTCGCCGGTGAGCACGCGGGCTTCGAACCCAACGGCGGCTCGATGACCTTCGCCCTGGAGTCGGCCGTCCGCACGGTGGTCGAGCTGGGCGCGTGAGTCCTGGGAACCCCTCCGCAATCGGAGCTGACGAGCGGTGAACCGGTCGAGTCGGCCGGGGGTCGAGATGAGACCCCGGCCGACTCGACCGGTCAGCCCGAACGCAGCCCGCCGGCGGCCTTGGGTGACAACGGCCGGATCCCCACGGTGAAAGCGCCGGCAACCACATCGGCAGCGATGTGAACGCCGATCAGCCGCGCGCGCCGGCGGCGGCGACGTCGTGCAGGACGAAGGTGGCGAACCCGAGCTCGCGTCGCGCGCCGCTCAGCCACGCTTCGCGGCGCTCACGTGCAACGGCAAGCGCCTGGTCACGATCCTCCGTCGTCGGGGCCTCCCGCACGGCCCAGTCGACGAGCGACCCGGTCCAGCTGAACTGGTAGTCGTCCCACTCGGCCAACGTGCTCACGTGCCCGTACGACGGCTCGAACCCGTGCTCACGGGTGGCTCGCACGAAGCCGGCGAGGTCGGGATAGGCGTCGGCGGGAACCTCCAGCGCCGCCAGGGCAGAGGCCGACGGGGTGCCCTCCCAGATGCTGTCGCCGATCAGCGCTTGGCCGCCGGGGCGCAGATGCCGCCGGACCGCGACCAGCATGTCCGTCAGCCGGCCGAAGGCGTGGCTCGCACCGACGCACAGCACCACGTCGAAGAGCCCGTCGGCCCAGGTGGCGGCATCCGTTTCGACCCAGCGCACGCGGTCGCTCAGCCCCCGCTCGCCGGCACGCCCGGCCGCAGAGGCCGGGAGCATGTGGTCGATCCCCACGCCCGTGATGCCGGGGTGGGCAAGCAGCAACTCCTGCAACCACTCGCCCTCGCCGCACCCGAGGTCGACGGCGCGGGCGCCGTCGCTCGGGCGCAGCCAACCGACCAGTTCGCGCAGCCGCTGGGGCCCCACGGGTGCCGCGATCGGATGGCGCAGGTGGGCGATGTCGAAGATCTCGGAACGCTCCACTGCGGCAACTCTACAAGCAGGCTCACCGAGGCTGAGGCGTGCCGGAGTGGGGCACATGATCGCCGCACGTGCGTGGATCGGCGACCAGGCGGGGTGCGTTGCCCGCTCGCCACCGGTGCTTCGCGCTGACTTCGGCAGCGCCACAAGAACGTTCGCACTCCTGTGGAACCGGAGCGGGCGGTCGACGGCGTCAGCCCCCGCATGCTGTCCGCCCATACGATGCGCGAGTGGAGATGGACGACTGGTGGGCTGTGGTCGAACGGGCACGTGTCGCCGTGGGTGACCGTGCGGGGGACCGCAACCACGCGGACGATCCGTTGCCCGCCGCGCTGACCGACGAGCTCTCGAAGCTCGGCGCTGACGAGATCGTCGACTGGGAGGTCACGTTCGTCCGGGTCACGGACTCGGCGTACCGGCACCCGTTGTGGCAAGCGGCGTACCTGATCGAGGGTGGCTGCGGTGACGACGGGTTCATGGACTTCCGGGACGGACTGATCCTGCAAGGCCGGGACGTGTTCACCCGTGCGGTCGGCGACCCCGACACGCTCGCCGACGTGCCGGTGGTCCGTGCGATGGCCGGTGAGGAAGGCGACGGCTGGTTGGGCTTCCAGGCCATCGGCACGTGCGTCGAAGAGGCGTACGAACGGGTGTGCGGCGAAACGGACTCGTTCCACGAGGCCGTCGACCAGGCGCTCGCCGCTGTGACGCGGCCGGAGGAGCCGGCGGGACCGGGTTGGCACTGGTCCGACGAGGACGCGTTCCGCGAGCACCTGCCGCGGCTGTCCGCGATGTTCCTGGCCTGAACGTCCGCGGCGCGCCGGCGGTCACGACGAGTGCCGGTGGCGGTAGCGCACCGGCGCCTCGCCGACCTCCCGCTTGAAAGCGGTGCTGAAGGCGCTTTCCGAGGTGTAGCCCAGCCGGGCGGCGAGTGCGCCGATCCGGACGTCCCCGTCACGCAGCGCCCGCTGAGCCAGCAGCATCCTCCACGAGTTGAGGTAGGTCAGCGGGGGGACGCCGGCCACGGACCGGAAGCGCACGGCGAATGACGTCCTCGACATCGCGGCCGCGCGGGCCAGCTCCTCCAGCCGCCAAGGCCGACCGGGTTCGCCGTGCATCAGGACCAGCGCCGGACGCAGCCGGTCGTCGGTCAGCGCCCGGAGCCATCCCGGTGGCAGTTCAGCTTGGCGGAGGTAGGCGCGGAACACCTCCAGGACCAACAGCTGGGCGTGCTGGCGAACCGCGAAGGCGGCACCCATCCGCCGGCCCGTCACCTCCTCGACCAGCCGGTCGAAGCACGCGCGCAGGGCGGGCGCGGCGGAGTCGGATGCCCGGACGACTGCCACCGGCGGCAGCGCCTGCGTCACCAGGGCCGCACCGGCCGGGTTGAACCCGACGTGACCGCCGACGATGACGTCGTCGACGGCGAAGTCCGCGCCGCCGACGCGCACGTCGTAGTCATCGGCCTCGGGCGCGAACTCCACGAGCGGGCCCTCGCCCGTGCCGCCCTCGGCGCACAGCCACGAGCGGCCGGTCAGGAGCGCGATGTCGCCGGCTTCCACCCCGATCGGCGCGTCGAGCCCGTCGGTCGACAACCGGCACCGGCCGCGAACCACCACCGACACCTTCAGCGGGCTGGTGACGGCGGACCGGGTGACCCAGCGCCCGCGTGCCGCGAACGCGCCGGAGAGCTGGCCGCGGACCTCGACGAGGTCGAGCACCTCGGAGAGGGGGTCGCTGATCACGCCTGAACTTTCGCGAAGAAAAACCGTCCCGTCAAGCATTCTCAGTTCAGCCGAACGATCGCAGACTGGAAGCCATGGAGCACACCGAGGGACATCTGGAGCCCGCGAAAGACCCGTCGACGTATGCCGCCGGGTTCCCGGTGACGGACCCCGCACCCGTCGCCTCGTACCACCCCGTCCTGATCGACGTCCCGGGCCGCCCGGTCCCGCTGGCGGTTCGCGTATCGGCCCCGACCGTCGGCACCGACCTGCCGGTGATCGTCCTCTCGCACGGGCACGGCCCGTCGAACTTCGTCTCCTCGTCCTACGGTTACGGCCCGCTGGTCGACTTCTGGGCCGCCCACGGGTTCGTCGTGGTGCAGCCCACCCACCTCGACGCCGCGTTCCTCGGCCTGCGAGAGCTCGACCACCCGGACGCGCCGCTGTACTCGCGATCACGGGCCGAGGACCTTCGCCTGGTGGTGGACCACCTCGGTGAGATCGAGCGCACCGCACCCGGGCTGGCCGGGCGGGTGGACGCCGGCCGGATCGCCGCCGTCGGGCACTCGGCCGGCGGCCACGCGGTGGGACTGATCTCGGGCCAGACCACCACCGACACCCACGACGGCTCGACCGTCGGAACCGTCGACGCGCGCTTCGGCGCCCGCGTCATGATCGCCGCGCCCGGCCGCGGCGAGGACCTGAACGGCCCGGCGGCCCAGTCCTACGCGGTGCTCACGACCACCGAGTTCGACGGTATGACGCCGGAAGTCCTCGTCGTCGTCGGCGAGAAGGACTGGCACCCGTTCTTCTCCGACCGACGTGACTGGCGCAGCGACCCCTACACGGCGGCTCCGGCACCCAAGACCCGGTTGGAGATCTTCGAGGCCGAGCACGGACTGGGCGGCATCTCGGCCTTCGACGCGGCCGAGACCACCGACGAGGACCCCGAGCGCGTCGCCGCCGTACGCGCGCTCATCTGGGCCTACCTGCGCAGCGCGCTCTACCCCGGAGACCCGGCCTGGGCGCGGGCCACCGCGATGCTGGCCGACGGCACAGCACCGATCGGGCGCGTCGACTCGAAGTAGGCACCCCACGGCTCTCGCTCGCCGGTACCCTGTGTCGATCACGGGGGTGATCGCATGTACCAGCCTTATCTGGCCGAGTACCGGTACTACGCGTTGTTCAAGGACGGCTTCGGCATGTCCGACGTCAGCAACGCCGAGAACCTCTACCGCTCGGTCACCGGCTACGACGAAGAGCGGTACGAGGGTCACGGCAGGTGGACGTCGAGCACCGACCTGTCCAGGGCGAACGAACGCGACTCCGACGACGAGTACCGCGAGGTGACCCCGACCGAGGTCGAGCGGTTGATGCGCCGGACCGACGCCGAGCGGCCCGAGCAACCACCTCCGCCGTCGTCACGGGAGAAGCGCGAGGGTGGCGCCTTCGCGGTGTTCCGGAACCAGGCCGACATGGTCGACCTGCGCTCCGCGGTCGCGGTGGTCGAGGAGCTGTCGCCGGACCACCGGTTCACGCTGCCGCTGGCCGAGTACCAGCGGGAGGAGCTGGCCGCTGTCCTCGCCCTGCTGGCGGCGCGGCGGCGCGCCGAACCGGTGGACGGCCACTACTACTTCGCGGAGTTCGAGCACCTGGTCGACGTGGTGGACGTGGACCGCGCGCACGCCCTGCTCCGGTGCCCGGCCGCCGATCAGGGCGACTGGGAGACGTTCATGCACGGCGGAACGTGGGTGCGGGGGCGGGCGCCGTGGCAGAAGCACCTGCTGCCGGTCGGCCCCGAGGACGTCGAACGGATCCGTCGGGGACGGGAGACGGCCGAGGTCAGGTACTTCGACGTGTGGCACGGTCACACCTCCCACGAGGGGCTCCGCCGCCACGATCTCGTCCGCCGCACCGGCTCGGTCGACGAGACGATCGACGACCTCGGCTGGCAGCCCACCGACGTGCTCGGGCGGCTGGAGCCGGAATGGTGGGTGGTGGAGCTGGGTGAGCGCGGTTTCCGCTCTTCCCGCTACGTCGCCGTGACGATGGGGAGGGTGCGCGGGGTCGGCGACCGGAGTGACGACTACCACGCGGTCTTCCGCAAGGGCGACGACGTCTACCACCTCGACAACGCCCTCTTCCTCGCCAAGCGCCTGCTCAACCCGTACGAGCTCGAGTACGAGCTGTGGACGTCGGACGGCTGGCAGCCGACCGGCAGCATGCTGCTCGAGTACACCACGCTGCCGATCAGCGAGGAGGAGTTCCAGCGGCTGGCGGCGACTCGCCCGGACGGGCCGAACACCGCCGACCTCGGGCGCTGAAGTCCACGCGGTCGTGCCGGTGTCGACCGTGAACGGGGGAAGCCACTCGTTCTCCCACGCGGTTCACCCTCGCGTGGGTGTGCGGGCGGGCACGTCGTAGGTGGCGGCTACGGCCTGCTGTCGCGCCGGGACGGGCTGACCGTGGACCGCCCGCACGGCGTCGAGGTCGTCACCGCCGGCGGCGAGGTCCGCCTGGTCACCCGCGACAGCACCGGCGCCGACGGCGACCTGTGGTGGGCGCACACCGGCGGCGGGGGCGGGAACTTCGGCGTGGTCACGCGTTAGCTGCTGCGCGGGCCCGGCGCCGACGACCGCACTCCCCCGCGCGGCCTGCTGCCCCGCGCCCCGCGGCAGGTGCTGCTGCACGACCTCACCATCGGGTGGGACCAGGTCGGCTCCGGCGGCGGGGAGCCGGCCGCGATGCCGGGCCGCTTCAGCCGCTGGTGCGAACACCACTCCGCGCCCGACGCGCACGCGGCCAACCAGCTGTTCGCCCTGTCCCGCGTGTTCCCCCGGGTGACCTCCGACTCGCGGGCGATCAACCCGACCACCCAGGTCGCCATCGACGACGACACCCCCGACAGCCTGACCCGGGCCCGTGCCACCCTGAAGGACTTCCTCGGCGCGGTCCTCACCGTCTCCTCCGCGGCCACCAAGCCGCGCAGCCTCGACGGCCACCCGGCGCGCCCGTGGCTCAACGCCACCCACGAGCTGGGCCAGGGCACCTGGCACCACCGCGCCGACTACAAGTCCGCCTACCACCGGCGTCTCACCGACCACCAGGTCGACGCCCTCGTGCGGACCTTCGCCGCCGCGGGTCGGGGTGCGGAAGGAGCGCGGGTCTCCCTGGACACCTACGGAGGTCGGGTCAACGCCGTGGCCAAGAACGCCACCGCCACCCCGCACCGCGACTCGGTGATCAAGGTCCAGTACATGTCCTTCTGGGGCAACCCCGCGCAGGACGACGACCACGTCGAGTGGCTGCGCAACGCCTACTGCGAGATCTACGCCGAGACCGGCGGCGTGCCCGCGGCCGCGAACGACGACCCGGACGGCACGGCCACCGACGGCTGCTTCGTCAACTACCTCGACGCCGACCTCCCCCGGGGACCCACCGCCGGCGCGGCGAGTTGGTGGCAGCTGTACTACGGCGACACCAACTTCGCCAGGCTGGTGCGCGCGAAGCGGGCCGTGGACCCGGACGACGTCTTCCGGCACGCCCAGTCCATCCCCCTCACGCCGCCGGGGACTCCACCACAGCCCCGGTGTCCTTGAGGCCGGTGGGCGACTGAGAACGTCCTCCGGTCCCCGCGATTCGCGGGGACCGGAGGAAGGGATCAGCCCGCAGCGCGGACCACGAGCTTGACGACCGCGTCCGGACGCGAGACCGCCACGGCGTGCGAGGCCCCCTCGACGGTCACCGTGGCGCGTGAGCCGGCCCGCTCGGCCATGAACTCCTGCGCCCGCAACGGGATGTTCTTGTCGGCGCCGGCCAGCAGGAACCACGAGGGGATGCTCGTCCAGGACGGGGTGCCGGACGCCTCGCCCAGGGCCGCGTCCCGGATGGGGCGCTGGGTGCTCGCCATCACGGCGGTCTGCCGGGCCGGGACGTCGGCCGCGAACTGCTGCCGGAAGAGCGAGGGCTTGATGTAGAGGTCCTGCGAGCCGTCGGGCAGCGGCACCGGCGCCAGCGTCTCGCCCAGGGTGCTGCCGGGGTACTTCCCGGCGAGCTGTGCCGCCGCTTCGCCCTCGGCGGGCGCGAAGGCGGCGACGTACACCAGCGCCTTCACCTTCGGTGAACGCGTCTTCACGTTCGTGATGACGGCACCGCCGTACGAGTGGCCGACGAGCACCACGGGTCCGTCGATGCCGGCGAGGCGCGCGTCGAGGGCGTCGGCGTCGGAGCGGACTCCGCGCAGGGGGTTGGCGACGGCGACGGTGGTGAAGCCGTGCCGTTGCAGGCGCTCGATGACGGGGGTCCAGCCGGAGCCGTCGGCGAAGGCGCCGTGGACGAGGACGATCGTGGGCTTCTGCCCGGCCGTCGGGTGGGCGGCCACCGCGGTCGACGCGCCGAGGGCGGCGACGGCGACGAGCACGGCCAGCAGAGCGGTGACGCGGTTCGCGAGCTTGTGCATGTCCGGTTCTCAGTCTGCGAGGAAGGCGATCAGGGCCGCGTTGACCTCGGTCGCGTGGGTGAGCAGCAGGCCGTGCGGTGCGCCGTCGACCTCGACGTAGCGCGCGTCGGGCAGGCGTCGGCGGAACTCGCGGGCGGTGGCGTCGATCGGCAGGATGCGGTCGGCGGTGCCGTGCAGGATCAGCGACGGCACGTCGATGCGCTCCACGTCGGCCCGGAAGTCCGTCAGCCACGCCGGGACGCACGCGTACGCCGCCACGGGGGCCGAGTCGATGGCGGTGGCCCAGTTCGCCCGGAGCGCGGCATCGCTGAGCCGGGACCCGAGCGTCTCGTCGGTGTTGAAGAAGTCGACGAAGAAGTTCTCGTACCAGGCGTGGCGATCGGCCTCGGCCTGCTCGGCGATGCCGTCGAACACCGACTGCGGCACGCCCGTCGGGTTGTCCTCCGCCTGGAGCAGGAACGGCTGGAGCGCGCCGAGGAAGGCCGCCTTCGCCACCCGCTCCGAGCCGTAGGTGCCGAGGTAGCGGGCGACCTCGCCCGAGCCCATCGAGAAGCCGACGAGGACGACGTCACGCAGGTCGAGCCGGGTCAGGACCTTGTCCAGGTCCGCGGCGAAGGTGTCGTAGTCATAGCCCGTCATGGTCTTGCTCGACCGGCCGAAGCCCCGGCGGTCGTAGGTGATGACGCGGTAGCCGGCCTTGACCAGCGCGGCGGTCTGCTTCTCCCACGACTGCCCGTCCAGCGGGTAGCCGTGGATCAGCACGACCGGTTGGCCGGCGCCGTGGTCCTCGTAGTAGAGCTCGACGTCGGTCGAGCCCTCGGTGCCGACGGTGATGGTGCCCATGGTGTGCCTTCCCTCCCGTCCGCGGGGTGCGGACCGGGTACGGCACGAACCTAAGGAGCGGGCAGGGCCGCTCGCGTCCGTCAGACGACGTCTTCGGCGTACGTAACCGTGCTGCGCAGCACCGCGGCGAGCTCGCCGCGGGAGGTCACGCCGAGTTTGGGGAACATCCGCTGGAGGTGGGTGCTGACCGTCCTGGGCGAGACGTACAGCCGCTCGCCGATCTCCCGGTTCGTCAGTCCCTGCGCGGCGAGCTGGGCGACGTGCAGTTCGGTCGACGTGAGCCGGTCGACGGCGGCCGGGTCCCGGCGCGGGGAGGACGCGCCCGCCGCGCGCAGCTCCTGGCGTGCCCGCTCCGCCCAGGCGGACGCGCCGAGCGCGTCGAAGACCTCGCGCGCGGCTTGCAGGGCGACGCGGGACTCCGCGGGCCGCCGGTGACGCCGCAGCCACTCTCCCAGCGCGAGGTGCACCCGCGCCCGTTCGAACGGCCAGTCGACGGGAACGGCGTCGAGGGCCGCCCGGTAGAGCGGCTCGGCGGCGTGCGGCGGGCTGAGCAGGGCGCGACCCAGGCGCAACCCGCAGAGCAGCGCGGGGGACGGGGTCGGCTCTTCGAGCGGGCCCAGCTCCGCCAGCACGTCCCGCGCCGCCTCCGCGGACTCGCTGCGCACGGCCGCCTCGACCAGCTCGGCGACCCCGTAGAAGCGCAGCCAGGGGTGGAAGGCGGGGTCGGCCGGGTCGAAGACGCGGTGCAGGTGCCCGAAGGCGTCGCCGTAGCGCCCCTGGCAGAGGGCCGCCTGCCCGCGGGCCATCTGCACGATGGCCAGCGCCGGGCGCGCGCCACAGGGGAGGGCGACGCGCTCCGCCTCCGCCGCCCACGCCTCCGCTCGGGGATCGCCGCAGACGGCGGCGAGCTGCGCCCGGATGGCGTTCACCATCGCGTGCACGAGAGGTTGGCCGGTCTCGCGGGCCAGCTCGGCGGCCTCTTCGGCGGCGAGGTGACCGGCGCGCACGTCACCGAGCCGCGCGGCGCTCCCCGCCTGCACGCAGAGGGCGCGGGCCAGCATCGACAGGCGGCCCTGCGCGCGCAGGGCGTTCAGCGACCTCGTGGTCAGCCTGCCCGCCAGGGCGGGAGCGCCCACGGTGACGGCGGCGCCGCCCAGGAGCTGGTCCCCCTCGGCGTCCTCGGACGCACGTTCCAGCTGACCGGCCAGTGCCTCGATGACGGCTCGCCCGTGCTCGACCGGTGCGCAGTACGCCCGCAGGGCCACCACGTCGGCGTTGTCCGCGTCCACGGGCATCCGGTCGACGGCGGCGGCGACCCGTCGGCGGGCGGCCGGCCCCGGCTCTCCCCAGAAGCAGTGCAGGACCGCGCCCCACAGCATCCGCAGCCCCAGCACGGGCTCACCGCCGGCGGCGATCCCGACGGCCAGCTCGGCCAGCTCCGCGGTCGCGGCGCCCTCGCCCTGCGCCGCCCCCTCGACCAGGGCGATGCCGACCCAGGCCGCGCGGCCCTGGTCCCGGACCGAGAGGTCCAGCGAGCGCGCCCGGGCCAGCAGGTGCGCCGCCACGTCGGACCGGCCCGACTCCAGGGCGAGCTCGGCCGCGCGCAGCAGCCGGTCCGCGCGGGCGGTCGGGTCCGCGGTCAGCTCCGCCGCCCGCCGCAGCGCGGCCAGGGCCGCCGCGACACCGCCCCGCCGCAACGCCCGGTCGGCGGTGGAGTCCAGGTCCCGCGCCGCGTGCTCGTCGGGACCGGCGGTGGCGGCGGCGCGGTGCCACGCCTGCCGGTCGGGCTGCCCCTGGAGCTCGGAGGCGAGCGCGGCGTGCGCGGCCTGTCGTTCCGCGGCGGTGGCGGCGTGGTGCAGCGCCGAGCGGACGAGCGGGTGCCGGAAGACCATCCCCCACGCCTCCACCAGGCCCGCGTCGACGGCCGGTCCGAGGGCGGCGACGTCGACCGCCGTCCCGAGCATCCGGGAGGCGGCGGCGAGGCACTCGTCCACCGTCCCGTCACCGTTGAGGGCCGCGAGCAGCAGGACCGCCCGGGTGTCGGCGGGCAGGCGGGAGACCCGCGCCGTGAAGGTCCGCTCCAGCCGTTCGGTCAACGGCAGTGGACCCGGGGTGAGCGCGTACGCCCCACCGACCGACCGCAGCGCGACCGGCAGCTCGGTCAGCGCCAGCGGGTTCCCGGCCGCCTCCTCCAGCAGCCGCCGCCTGACCTGCTGCCCCAGGCCGGGTGCCACCGCGTCCAGCAGCTCGCCCGACACCTCGTCGGTCAGCGGGTGCAGGTGCAGCAGGGGCAGCCCGGCGCCGCCGAGCCGGTCGTCGAGGCCGCGGGTGACGGCGACGAGGGCGAGGGGGTCGGACTCGATCCGCCGCGCGACGAACCCGAGCACGTCCAGGCTGGCCCGGTCCATCCAGTGGGCGTCCTCGACGACCACCAGCAGCGGCGCCTTCACCGCCGCGTCCGACAGCAGGGTCAGCGCGGCCAGGCCGACGAGGTAGAGGTCGGGCACGGTCTCGTCGGCGAGGCCGACGGCCGCGCGCAGTGCGGCGCGTTGCGGTCCCGGCAGGTCGTCGATCCCGTCCCGCAACTGGTGGACCAGCTGGTGCAGGCCGGCGCAGGGCAGGTCCTCCTCCGACTCCACCCCCACCGCCGTGATCACCCGGGTCCCGCGGGAGGCGGCCCGCTGCGCCGCCTCGGCGACCAGCGTCGACTTGCCGATCCCGGGTGCGCCGACGACGACCATCGCGCCACCCGACCCGGAAGCGGCCTGCTCGACCAGGGCGGCCAGTGCGCGGCGCTCCTCCTCCCGACCCAGCAGCGCCCGTTGGTGCATGCCCCGCTCCGTCTCTCGTGCGACTCCCGCTGCTCGCGAGGCGCCGCGTCCTCGCCCGATCGGGCGAGCGCGGCCGTGACACCGCACGATGGCACGCGCGCCGCTCCGAGGAAAGCGAGGGCTCCGGTGCCTGCGCGCAATTTGAGCACCGGCGCGGACATCCCGGGAAATCACCGCTCGCGGAGGTGGTGGGCCTCACACCCCGGCCCGCTGTCGATCTACCGAGGACAGCGTTCCGTCCCCATCGGACCACGCGGGGTGACGAGGGGTCAACCCTTCGCACGTGCAGTAGCCGCTCCCGCTCCCTACGGTCACGTGGGCGTCCTCACCGGCCAGAGTGGACCGTCCACCTGATCGTGTTCTTCCGGACCGCCCGAGTTGGCCTGCGCGGCACTGCTTGTTTCGATCAACACGCAGACACCGGGGTCCGGGTGACGCGGATCGGGAACCACTGCACGGCGGACCCCCGTTCTTCGACACCCCGGCGACCGGTCGAGCGGGACCGACGACTTCTCCATCCGATTCCCCGCTCCCGCGCCCGACTGGACCGCCACGACGCACACCATCTGGAGAATCCTCCAACCCCGAGGTCGCACGCTGCGCAAGCAGGGCTGGAAGATCCACGTCTCCGCCACCGCGGGCAACGCCGAGCGGGTGCTGCGCACCGTGTACGACCACTGCGCCACCCACGCGATCCCCTTCAAGTTCCTGCGGTCCAGCCGCCGGCGTCGGTCGCGCGGCTGCCCGACCTGCTGCGCGCCTGCACCGCCGAGCCGATCATCCACCCCGGACTGGTGCAGGGCCGCGCCGGTCTGCTCGCGACCCTGGCCGCGGCCCGTCGCCACCTCCCCGGACCATGGGTCGAGCAGGCCCTCTCACGCCACCTGCGCATGCTGGGGCTGCACGCCGTGCCCCACGGCACGGGCACCGCGTTCCCCGGTCACCAACTGCTCAGGCTGTCCATGGACCTCGCCACCGGCAGCGCCGGTGTCCTGCCGGCCGTCACGGCCGCGGTGGACCGCGACGCCGCCGTGCTGCCCTTCCTCGGCGAACGCACCACCGCCGACGTCCTCGCCGCATCACCCCACTGACCGCCGGCACACCACCGGCGCACCGTGCAGGCACGAACGCGAAGGAGACACCATGAAGCACATCCTCGACCTCCAGGCCATCGACGCCGCCGAGCCGGCGGACGACGGCTTCGACTTCCGCAGCACCGATGACGACGAGGCCGAGAGCAGCTTCAGCCTCCTGCTCTGCCAGCCCTGACGCGCGGGCGCGACAGCTCCACCCGGAGCTGTCGCGCCACCTCCGCCTACTGCGGCGTCGCCGGCGGCTCGATCTCGGCGAGGTGGCGCCGGACGGCGGTGATGTAGTCGGCGGGCCCTTCGGCGTCGTACGCCAGCACGACGGAACGCCCGTCCTCCTTGAACGTCACCACGGCGCCGGGTCCCGGGTCCCGGCCGAGGCGGTACCCGGAGCCCTCACCCAGCCCGGCCCTGAAGTCGTCCCAGCCCTCGTTGCGAAAACCCCTCATCCGATTGGTCCACCGGACCTGCCGGTCCTTCTCGCCGGGCGGTGTGAAGACGAACAGCCTGCGGTGCGCGCCCAGCTTCCTGATCACCCGGAACTCGAAGCGCAGCTCCGGCCAGTCGCCCGGCGCCATGATCACGCACCGGGCCCCGGCGACCAGTTCGGCGAACTGGTCGCGCCACGAGTCGTCGGTGGCGTAGTGGCGTTCGATCCCGTCGGGCGGGAGGTAGTCGCGCGGGTTGCCCAGGCCGTACCCGCGTCCGAGGTCCGCGGCGATCGCCGGCGCGAAGTACTCCTCGAACGACATCGGATCCTTGCGGCGGCTGAAGATCTTCCGCAACTCCGGCCGCGAGCGCACCTCCTGCTCGTCGCGCCGCCGGACGCCGAACAACCGCCGTTCGTTGCCGAAACCCCTGATCCACACGACGGCCGGGCGCGGGTCGACCGGTGGCAGTGCGTCGATCCGGTCCGCGCGTCGCGCCGCGGCGTGGCACAGGACGAACGCGATCGACATCGGCGCCACCAACTGCGCACCGGCCGTAGCGGGTAGACCGTTCAGCGGCAGCACCACCATCACCACCGGTGGTGTCGCCACCGCCAGGTTGCCCAGCAGCCGGAACGGCGTCCGCGGTCGCCGTCGCCTGCCGGACCGGACGGGTCGTGGGGGCGCAAGGTGAACGGCCAGAGCCGGCCCGCCCACGGCCACCGCGACGCCGAACGCGATGGCGAAGCCGACGGCGGCGATCCCGGCGTCGTGATCCCCTTCGGGTCGGGTGAGGACGATCCCGAGGAACACCCCGCCGACCAGCCCGACGACGCAGCCCGTCCCGAGCACCACCGAGGTGACCGGGCCCGTGTAACCCTTCCCCTGCGCCCGTCGCCACACCCGCATGAAAGCCGCACCCGCGAAGAAGACCAGCACTACCGACACGGCCGCGCCGACTGCGACGGCAAGCAGTGCGAGCACCAGACGGATCTCCATCCGCCCACCCCCTCCCCACGCACACTACGACGGTGTCGTGGTCCGGCAGACCGCAGAACGGCGTAGAAGATGGCAGGGCTCTTGTGGCCTGTCTGTTGCGCAGAGCGGAGTTTTATGACCTCCGAGACAGGCCGCTAGCTTCGAATTCATGGAATGGAGCTTCAAGTCGGCCGAAGAGCTCGTTGCCGCGTTGCGCGCCGGTGCGGTGACATCGGTGGACCTGACCGACGAGGCGATTGCCCGGATCGAGCGCGAAGACGGGGTGGTCAACGCGGTCTGCGTGCCGGACTTCGACCGGGCGCGGGCCGCCGCACGCCGGGCCGACCGGGCACGGGCCCGTGGTGAGGACCGACCGCTGCTCGGCGTCCCGGTGACGGTCAAGGAGTCGTACGACGTCGCCGGGCTGCCCACGACCTGGGGCATGCCGCAGCACCGGAATCACGTGCCGGCCGAGGACGCGGTACAGGTGTCGCGGGTGAAGGCCGCGGGGGCGGTGGTGCTCGGCAAGACCAACGTTCCGCTGGGGTTGCAGGACATCCAGAGCTTCAACGAGATCTACGGCACCACCACCAACCCGTGGGACCACCGTCGCACCTCCGGTGGGTCCTCGGGCGGGTCGGCGGCGGCCCTGGCGTCCGGGTTCGGCGCGCTGTCCATCGGTTCCGACATCGCCGGCTCACTGCGCACCCCCGCGCACTTCTGCGGCGTCTACGCGCACAAGCCGACGCTCGGGCTGGCGGCCCACCGCGGCATGGTCCCGCCCACCGAACCGGCGCTGCCGACCGATCCCGACCTCGCCGTGGTCGGGCCGATGGCACGTACCGCCCGTGACCTCGCGCTCCTGCTCGACGTGATGGCCGGACCGGACCCGCTGACGCTCGGCGTGGCGCACCGGTTGGCGTTGCCACCCGCGCGCCACGGGCGGCTCCGCTACTTCCGGGTTCTGGTCCTCGACGAGCACCCGCTCATGCCCACCGGGTCCGCCGTGCGCGCGGGCGTGCACCGGGTGGCCGCCGCGCTCGTGGACGCCGGCGCCCACGTCGCACGGCACAGCCCGCTGCTGCCCGACCTGACCGAAGCCGCGACGCTCTACATGCAGTTGCTGGTGTCCGGCTCCGTGGCGCGGTTCCCCGTCGAGTCGCACGAGGAGCTGCGGGCCCGCGTCGCCGGGCTGGACGCGGACGACCGGAGCCTCGACGCCGTGCGGCTGCGCGCGATGCTGTTCAGCCACTCCGACTGGATGGGGGCGAACAACCGCCGCGAGGTCCACCGCCACGGCTGGCGGCGGTTCTTCGCCGAGTTCGACGCCGTGGTGTGCCCGATCACGCCGACGCCCGCGTTCCCGCACGACCACGCACCGAATCCGATGCGACGGCGCATCGACGTCGACGGCGTCGAGCACCCGTACTTCGACCAGCTCGTCTGGGCCGGCCTGGCCACCATGCCCGGCCTGCCCGCCACCGCCATACCGACGGGCCGCTCACCCGAGGGCCTGCCGGTCGGCGTGCAGCTCATCGGTCCGATGTTCGAGGACCGCACCCCCTTGCGGCTGGCTGAACTGCTCGAGCAGGAGATCGGCGGCTTCGAGGAACGACGCCCGGGGAACGGCCACTGATGTCGAGGGTTTCGCCGACATGCCACGTCGTTGCGACTGAATGGTCCACACGTGTAGGGGTTGGTCTGCGGAACACTGGATGGGGGCGAGGTAACACCGAGAGGACGCAAAACTTGCGCGCGAAGTGGAACAGATACCGCGTCACCGCCCTGTCCCTGGCCTCCGCCGTGGTGGCCGCCGGGACGTTGGCGGCGGCAGCGGGACCGGCGTCGGCCGCGACGACCGCGGTCCGGCTGGACTACACCTGCACGACGTCGTTGGGCCCGAGCGCCCAGATGACGGTCTGGGTCGTCGGCGGGCTGCCGGACGACGCCTCGGGGCCCAACAGCGTCGCCCGCCACGAACCCGCCTACATCGACGTGGACCTGGACCTGCGCGAGCTGCGGCCGGTGATCTCGTTGGCCGGCGGGGTGCGCGTGGACGGCGACAGCACCGCGGCGCTCGGCGCGAGGATCACCGGGCCGGACGGGACGCGGACCACCGAAGCCCCGTTCACCTTCGCCCCGGCGTGGGTGACGGACGTCCGAGGTGCCGCGCTGCGGGCCAGGGGCGCGTTCCCGGTGCAGTTCCTGAGCACGGCGGGCTACTACGACGTGCACGTGGACGACCTCACGCTGGCACTGCGCCCCGAGCGCGCCGACGGCACGCCCCTCGGCACGGTCACCGCCTCCTGCTCCCACGACCCGGCGCAGGGCGACCTGCTGGGCACCGTGTGGTCGCAGGGCATCATCATCGAGCGGCCGCTGCGCCCGACCGCGCTGCGGGTGGTCTCGTCGACCCCGACGTCCGTGACGCTGGCCTGGGAAGCGAACTCCTGGTGGACCCCGACCCTGGGCTACGAGGTGTACCTGGACGGCGGGCACACCGGCCTGGTCACGGAGAAGCAGGTGACGTTGACCGGGTTGACGCCCGACACGCAGCACCGGGCGAAGGTCGTCACCAAGGACGAGCGGGGCAACCGCTCACCCCAGAGCCAAGGCTTGATCTTCACCCTCCCGCGGGCCTGACCCGCGCGAGGTCGCCGGAGCACCGGGGTTCGCCGCTCGGCGGACCCCGGTGCTCCGGCGCAGACCCGAGGCATTCAGCATCCCCTGCGAGGTCGACGCCCACCGCTCACTCGGGCCCGCCGACCACAGGCTCCGACCGCACGTGAATGATCGTCTTCGTCTGGTCGCACCAACTGCGGGGATCGGTGACTTCGTGCGCGTCCTCATCGACGACGTCGGCTTCCGGTACGGCCGGAAAAGTGTGCTGACCGGCGTGAAGTGGTCCATAGGGCCCGGCGTCACCGGGCTTCTCGGCCCCAACGGCGCGGGCAAGACCACACTGCTGAACCTGCTGGTCGGTGTGACCAAGCCGCACTCCGGGCGGTTGCTCTTCGAAGGCCACGACCACCGACCGGGATCGATCGGATTCGTCCCGCAGCGCTTTTCGCTGGTCGGCGGCATGACCGTGCTGGACACCGTGTCCTATTCGGCCTGGGTCAACGGGATTGCCGAGAACCGGTGCGCCGCGGCCGCCGAAGCCGCCCTGCGGACTGTGCACCTGGAGGAACAGGCCCGCACGAAAGTCCGGTCGCTGTCGGGCGGCCAACGACAGCGCGTCGGTGTGGCGGCGGCTCTGGCGCACGAACCCGAGGTGCTCATCCTCGACGAGCCCACCGTGGGGCTCGATCCCGCCCAGCGGCTGCGGCTGCGCGAGGTCGTCGCGGACATCGGCCGGAGTCGCACCGTCCTGCTCTCGACCCACTTGATCGAGGACATCTCCCACCTGTGCGAGCGCGTCGGGGTGCTCGCGGAGGGCCGGTTGGTGTTCGACGGCACGGAAGCCGAGCTGACCGCCCTGATCGAGGACTCCGACTCGACCGGGGTGCTGGGGTCGCCGTTCGAGCGCGCCTACCGGGCGCTGGTCGACCGGCTGGGAGGCGCTCGTGACTGAACGCCGCCTGCCGTGGCTGTGGCCGTCCGGGCCCGTCGCGGTCCTCCTGCCCGCCGCGGCGATAGCCGTCGTCGTCCTCTGGGGTTCCGGCCCCATGCTGTCCTGGCCGTACCAGGAGTGGATCCGGACCTCGGCGGAGTTCCACCAGCAGAACGCCTTCGCCGCGCCCATCGCGGCTGCGGCGGCCACCTGCGTCGCAGGCCGCCTGACCCCGCCCACGCGCATCTTCGCGCTCCCCGTCGCAGCGCGCTCGGGAACACCGACCGTCCGGCGCCACCTCGCGGTGTTGGTGACGTCGTTCGTCGTCGCCTACCTGCTCGGCCTGCTCCCGCTGGTGGTGGCCACCATCCGCGACGCCGAGCACGGGGGGCCGTCGATCGGCGTCATGGTGACCGGTCTGCTCGGGATCGTCACGGCCACCGCCCTGGGCTACCTGATCGGCGTCCTCTGCCGCACCGCCCTCGCCGTGCCGCTGACGTTCGTCCTGGTGTTCGGCGTGACCCTGCTCGGCACCAGCGGCGACACCTTCGCCGCGCTGAGCCCCGTCCTCCAGCTCGAACCCGGCCTCGGTCGCACCGAAACGCTGCCGTTCGTCGCCTACCGGCTCGCTTTCCTGTCTTCGTTGGTGGTGACCACCGCGTGGGCCGCGGTGAAGGTGCTGCGGAACCACCGGGCGAATTCGCCGCTGCCTCCGCTGAAGACCCTGCTGCCGCTGGTGCTGCCGGTTCTGCTGATCGTTCCGCCGCTGGTCGACAAACCGGCGCTCTTCGCCTACGAGGCCGACCCGGCCCAGGTGTGCCGGACGGAGCGGGACGTGCGGTACTGCGTGCACGCCGGGCACCGGAGCCGCCTGGACCTGCTGGTCGAATCCACCGATGCGAAGCTCGTCCGGTACGGAGCACCGACGCCGAAGATCACCAAGGTGTACGACGAAGCGATTCGCGGCCACATCCCCGGCACCGGGGACGAATGGCGCAGGAACAACGAGGGAATCGTCTGGATCCCGATCCAACCGCAGTCCCCGGCGGAGGCGAACGCCACTCCCGTCGTCAACATCCTGTCCGGGATGAGCACCTGCCACCTCCCCCGTCCCGGCCGACCGGGTCCGGCGGACCCGCAGGCGACCCGACTGGCCTCGGAATTCCGGGAATGGCTCATCCGACCAGGCGACACGACGCCGGGTTCGGCGTTCCACGGAATCCCGGAACCTGTGGTGCGGGAATGGATATCCTCGAACCGGCAGAAGATCGAGGAGTGCTCGCTGGGCAGTGGGGACCTGCCGTGAGGATCGTGCGCGTCATCGCGGCTTCACGGACGGCGCACCAGTGGCTCGTCGCGCTGGCACTGGTGACCCTCCTCAGCTTCCTGCTGGGCACCCGGGCCGTGGTGATCCACCTCTCCGCGGCGTTGACGCCGAACAAGCTCCCCTTTCCCGAACTGTGCTCGGTCGTCGCGGCCGTGGCCGGGGTGATCCTGTTGAGGCCGAGGACCTGGGAATGGGACCGCGTGGCCACGGGTCGCGCCTCCGCGGTGTCCGCCGTCTGCGCGTTCGCCGGTATCGCCGCGCCCGCCATCGTGGTCGTCGCCGGCTCGATGCGCCTTCCGGACGGCGTCCCGTGGGGGTGGCAGGTCGCGAATTGCGTCATCTTCGGAGCGGTCGCCTTCTGCCTCGGCCCGCTGGTGGGTTCCGGACTCGCGGGCGGTCTGACGCTCCTGCTGTACATGCTGTGCGGGGTGGCGAACCACCTGGTGCCGGGACTCCGCCCCTTGTTCCCCGTCGTCGCCTATCCCGGACCGGAGGGCAACTGGATCTTCGCCGTCGCACTCGCGGTCCTGGCGCTCGGGATCAACGCCAGGACACGGGGGTCGACGGCGCGGGCACGTCGTCTGTTCGCGGAGACCTGACCGCGCTGGTCAGCACTTCTCGACGAGCACGGTCGAGACCAGGTCGGGGGTCGGGAGCCGGCGTTCCGACGGTTCGCCCGCGACCTGGAGGACCGTCGTGGCGCCGTCCTGCGCCTTGAGCGCTCCGCAGACCGGCTGCGGCTCGCCGCGCACGACGACCTCCACCATCGGCGCGGTGGACCGCGTCGGCCCGTACCAGGACAGGAGCAGCGCGGCGGCGAGGAGCACCGCGCTGCCGAGGGCCAGCCGGCGAGCGGCGTTCAGGTCGTCCAGCGCCACGTGGGCGAGTCGGACGTTGCGGACGTCCACCCCGCCTTCGTCGATCACGGAGGCCGTGCTGACCACCTCCGGCACACCGTACGCGGCGCGGAGGAACCTCAGCAGCGCCGTCACACCCGCGACGAGGGCGAGGCCGGTGAGCAGGCCGAGAGCGATCCTGATCGGCGTCCCGTAGGCGGTGATGGAGTCCCTGCCCTTGAACACCAGGGTCGTCGTGACCAGTGCGACCAGGCCCGCCATCCCGTTGCGCCAGTTCTCCGCGGTGGTGCGGATCCGCGTCAGGGAATCGGTCACCTCCTCCGCCAACCGCTCCCGGTCACCGATCTGGCGGGGGTCCGGTTTCCGGTCGTGCGGGGGCACCGCCCTGACGGTCTTCACCTCGCCGTCGACTTCCTCGAAGCGCATCCGCCACCGCGCTCCGCAGCCTTGCAACCGCGTGCGCCCGAGGGGATCGGGGTGCTTCCCGTCGCAACGGCACTGGACCGGGAACTCCGCCGGCAGGAGGGAGCCGGGCCCGATCCCCGCGTGCCGCAACGCTTCACCCGCGCGGATCGCGTCGTCCGGCTCGACCACCGGCACGCCGCGGAGGGTGATCAGCCAGTGCGCGTGCGCCATCGCGTCACCGCACCGCGGGCACGGTCCTGCGAGGTCGAGGACGAGCGGGTGCTCGACGCTCGGCGTGACCGCCACACCCATCCGCTCGACCGCCGTGTCGGCCCACGACTCGTCCACGTCGTCCGTGTACTCGACGGGTTCGGCCATGTCGCCTCCTCCGACATGCCGCCTTCGGCGGTGGCAACGTCCCGCGCACTCCGACGCTCGCGGCTGTCACCCCGTATGTCGACCCACGACGACCGTTCGTGACAGCGAATCCGTCACCCGATCCGGTGAGCCCGTGCGCGGCCACGACCGCGCAGGGAACCGCCGCCGCC
This sequence comes from Actinosynnema sp. NPDC091369, assembly GCF_044757065.1. Classification (NCBI taxonomy): domain Bacteria; kingdom Bacillati; phylum Actinomycetota; class Actinomycetes; order Pseudonocardiales; family Pseudonocardiaceae; genus Actinosynnema; species Actinosynnema sp. NPDC091369. The sequence continues at coordinate 165,999 of NZ_JBIVUG010000007.1, forward strand.
GGTCACTGCGCGCCGAGTCCGGAGAGGAACCGCTCGACCACCGACACGAGGGCGATGGGGGTCTCGTCGATCGCGTAGTGGCCCGCCTGCTCGAACACGACCACCTCGCAGTTCGGGTAGGACTCCCCGAACGTGGCGCGCACGGTGTCCGGGCCCAGAGCCGGGTCGTGCGCGCCGGCCACCACCAGGACCGGCACGGGGTTGCCGTCCACTTCGGACCGGAAGTCGGTGCGGGCCCACGCGCGGAGGTACCGGCCGAAGGCCGCCGGGTCGGACGTCTCCAGCGAGTGCCGGACCATCGCGTCGAGCCAGGTGCCGGTGAGCCGGTTGCCGGTGGTGAAGTCGATGATCGCGCGCCGGTTGCCCGCCTCCCGCTCGGCGCCGGCGAACAGCTCCCAGCTCTGCTCGTCGAACGGGACGCCGCTCGCCGGCACCGGGGAGATCCCGACCAGCGCGCGCACCCGCGCGGGCGCGTCGGCCAGCACGCGCTGCATCACGCTGCCGCCCATCGAGTGACCGACCAGCGAGAACGTCTCCAGGCCCAGGTCGTCGGCGAGGGCCAGGACATCCGCGGCGGCTTCGGCGATCGAGTGCTCCCCCGGCACGTCCTTGCGCGCGCCGTAGCCGCGGTAGTCGGGGAAGAAGTAGCTGAACGCGGCGCGGTCCAGGTACGGCGTGATCGACTGCCAGGCGGTCGCCGAGCCGAACCACCCGTGCAGTGCGATGACCGCGTGGTCACCCTCGCCGACCCGGTAGACCTCGTCGTCCATGCTTCTCCCAGCGCCGTCTCGTACGAAGATCGCACGTCGCCACATGGTGCGGCAGCCCAGGGCCGGCGGTCAACGCCGACCACTGTGCCACGACGACCGACGAACGGTTCAGCGGCGGGTGGTGGCGGCGGTGATCAGGGTGATCAGTTGGCGGCGGAAGTGGTGGTAGTCGTCGACGGCGCCCAGCAGTGACTCCGACTCCTGCTCCTCGCGGCGGGCCGCGGTCAGGACGGTGCGGCCGGTCGGGGTGATGTCGACCAGGGTCCGGCGGCGGTCGCGGGGGTCGGAGGTGCGGGTGACGTGGCCGGAGCGGTCCAGGCGTTCGATGGTGCGGCTCATCGTCTGGTCGGTGACCTTGCACAGGGTGGCCAGCTCGCGTTGGGCGCGTGGGCCGTCGGCGAGGTGGTGCAGCACGATCAGGCCCGCGTGGGTCAGGCCCAGGCCGTTCAGCACCTCGTCGAACCGGCTCTCCACGACGCGGGCGGCGACGGACAGCAGTCGGCCGGTCGGCCAGGACTCGACGTCGGCGCGCACCCGGTCCGGCCGGTGCGACACCTCCTGCTCGTCACCTTGGCCCACCACCCCATCCTCGCAGAGCAGCCGGGGGGGCGATTGTTCAGCCTGCTGATCGTTTGCCATGATGTTCAGCGTGCTGAACGTTGTGCGTGGTCGCGGTCGGTTGCCGGTGCTCGGGGTGGTCGGGAGCGTCGCGCTCACCGGTCTGGTGTGGCTGCTGGGGCAGCGGCTGCACGGGATCGCCCTGCTGCCGGACCAGGGTGCCTCCTGGTACTACTGGAAGCTGCCCGACCCCACCTTCTGGACGCGCGCGTCGGCGTGGGTCGGTTACGCGGCGCACCAGGTCGTGTCGTGGGGGCTCATCTACTACGCGCAGACCAGGGTCCGCCGCTACACCACCGGCCTGCACCGGGTGAACGTCGTCGCGCTCGCGGCCAACGGCGCGTTCATCGCCCTGCACGCCGTCCAGACGCAGGTGTTCTACGACGGCATCGCCCAGGACGTCTCGATCTTCAGCTCGCAGGGCTCGGTCGTGCTGCTGCTGGTGGCGGTGCTGCTGATGGAGAACAAGCGGCGCGGGATGTTCTTCGGCCGGCGGGCCCCGATCTCGGCCGACGTCGTCGACTTCGTGCGGCGCTACCACGGCTACCTCTTCAGCTGGGCCGCGATCTACACGTTCTGGTATCACCCCATGGAGTCGACCAGTGGTCACCTCATCGGGTTCTTCTACATGTTCCTGCTGCTGTTCCAGAGCAGCCTGATGTTCACCGCCGCCCACACGAACCGGTGGTGGACGCTCACGCTGGAGCTGATGGTGGCGCTGCACGGCACGCTGGTCGCGGTGATGAACTCGGGTCCCGACGGGATCTGGCCGATGTTCCTGTTCGGGTTCCTCGGCGTCTTCGTGATCACCCAGCTGCACGGCGTCGGGCTGAGCGCCGCCGCACGCTGGTGGGCCGCGGGGACCATCGGCGTGGCGGTCCTGGCCGTCTACGCCTGGCGCGGCTTCGACCGGGTCGACGAGGTCGTGCGCATCCCGGCCATCGAGTACCTGCTGGTGGCCGTGCTCGCCCTGCTGATCTGGGCACCACTGCGACTGACCCGCAGGCAGCCCGCCGCGACCGCCGACCGGTGACGCGCGCCGGCGGCGGACCCTTCGCCGAAGGGCCCGCCGCCGTGCCACCTGCCTAACGGAGCTTGTACGCGCGGATCAGGGTGTGCTCGAAGGTGTTGCCCTTGCTGTCCGAGCCCTTCACCCGCAGTGAGACGTACGCGCCCGCCGCCGCGGCGTTGTGGACCATCGCGGTGTGGCCGAGGACCGGGGCCTTGGTCCAGGTGCCGCCGTCGTCGAACGACGCCTCCACGCGCAGGTCCCGCACGTGCCCGCGGTCGTCACCGGCCTGCCGGCCGATCACCAGCGGCACGGCGAGGAGCCGACCCGCCCGGGCCGCGCCGCTCTCGTCCAGCCTCGGGGTGAAGCGGACGACGGTCAGCGGCAGGGCCTGCCGGTCCGCGCCCGGCGCGGTGTCGGAGCGGAACGTCCAGGCCGTGTGCACGCGGGTGCTGAACTCGGAGACGTCGGCCGACCGCGAGCTGTCCGCCTCCAGCCGGTAGGTCGCCGCTCCCGGCGGCACGGGGAACACGCCGATGCCGGGCAGCGGCGTCTCGCCCACCAGTTCCCCGTCGCGGTGCAGGGCGGTCCGGGACGTGCCGGTCATCGAGTCGCCGCGGTTGCCCGCGCCGTCGCCGAACAGCCACAGGTCGGCCACCACGACGTCGCCCACGCGGAACAGGTAGGGCGCCGCCGAGTGCGGCGGCGTCGGACCGATGACCGGGAAGCCGAACGCCTCCGCGTACCCCCGGCCCGTCCGGTAGGCGCGGTCCGGGCTGATGAACACCGCCTCCACCTCTTCCGGCGTGCCCTGGAGCACCTGCCAGCGCCAGGTCACGTTCGCCGCCAGGACGTGGTCGATCGCGCCCGACGGGTGCGCCGCGGTCACGCCGCCGACCCCGTAGATGCCGTCGGCGGTCGTCGCGGCGCCGGAGTGCTCGCCGATCCGACCGGGCCGGCGCGGGCCGAACGCGGTGCGGACCTCGGTCAGCTCGTCCTTGCGGGGGCTTGGCGTGAACCCGGTCGGCGCCTTGCCGCGCTCCTCCCAGGCGAGCCGGTAGGTCACCGGTCTCCCGTCGACCGGCGCGCCGGCGAACTCCGCGCCGATCAGCACGCCGTACTGCGCCGCCGGCAGCTCGGGGCCGCTGGTGCCCAGCGCCATGCCCGCCGGGAACCCCTGCGGGTACACGAGTCCCATCACGGCCATCGTGTCCTCGTGGTGCCGGCCGAACGCGACGTAGCTCAACCCCGGAGTGGCGGCCCCGTCCGGCGGTGTGATCTTCACCGGTGCCGCGGTGCGCGCGTCGAAGACCACCTCGGTGTCGCCCGTGACCGTGAGGTCCGGCCGGAGCAGCAGCGTGGCGTCGGCCTCGCCGTAGCCGTGCTCGGACATGGCGGTGTAGACGCCCTTGGGCACGCGGGCGGTGACGTCGCCGTCCCGGTCGGTGATGACCGTGAACCGGTCGTTGGTGAGGCCGATGAGCAGGGTGGAGTAGGAGTGCTCGGGTTGGCCCGCCCGGTCGAGCTGGGTGAACCGGACGTTGTAGCTCTCCACCTCGCGGCCGATGGACACGGGCGTGCGCAGCAGCGCTTCCCCGCCACTCCTGGCGAGGACCACGCCGGAGTACGCGCCGTCCACCGCGCCGGACCGGCCGTCGCCGACCACCGTCACGGCCGCTTCGCCGCCCGCCGGCACGGTGACCGAGGACGGGGTGACGGAGAACAGGCCGGCCGGGGCGGGCGTGCCGTCCGGACCGCGCGCCTCGGTGGTCAGGTCGAGCGTCACCGGCGCGGGGCCCGCGTTGCGGTAGGTCAGCGCCTTGCTCAGCGGCACGTCGTCGCCGTGCGGCCACTCCTGCACGCCCAGGCTGACGTTCACGGGCGACGTGGTGAGCGTGGTGGTCATGACCTTGGCCGAGTCGACGCGGCCGGAGCCCTGGTCGAACGCGGTCAGGTCGGGGTTGTACCGGGCCGCCGCCGTCAACGCGGCCTTGAGGCGCTCACCCGACCAGTCGGGGTGCTGCTGCGAGAGCAGCGCGGCGGCACCCACGACGTGCGGTGTCGCCATCGACGTGCCGGACATGGCGTGGTGGTCCGCCGGACCGGCGCCGGGCACACCCCGCGACTTGGCGGCCACGATGCCCACGCCCGGCGCGGTGATGTCGGGCTTGACCCCGGCGTCGCCGACGCGCGGGCCGCGGCTGGAGAAGTCCGCGATGCGGTCGTCCCGGTCGACCGCGCCGACGGTCAACGCGGCCTCCGCGCTGCCCGGCGACCCCACGGTCTCGGCCGCGCCGCTGTTGCCGGCGGCGACGACGAACAGCGTGCCGTGCGTGGCGGAGAGGGTGTTGACCGCTTCCTCCAGCAGGTCGACCTCCGGCCCGTCGGTGCCGCCGAGGCTGACGTTCACCACGTCCGCGCCCTGCTCGGCGGTCCAGCGCAGGCCGTCGAGGATCGCCGACTCCGGGCAGCCCTCCCGCCCGCACACCTTGGCGTCGAGCAGCTGCGCGTCCGGCGCGACACCCCGGTACGGCGTGCCGTTGCCCGCGATGGTCGACGCGACGTGCGTGCCGTGGCCGATGGTGTCGGTGGCGTCGGGGTCGGTGGTGAAGTTGCGCTCGGCGACCTCCCGGCCCGCCAGGTCGGGGTGCCCGCCGTCGACGCCGGTGTCCACGACGCCGACCTTCACGCCCGCGCCGGTGTACCCGGCCGCCCACGCGGTGGGCGCGCCGATCTGCGGGACGCTGCGGTCCAGCACGGGCCGGCGCACGCCGTCCAGCCAGACCTTCGCCACGCCGGGTGCGGTCAGCAACGCCTGCCAGTCGGCCCCGGACGCCTTGGCCGCCGTCGTGGCCGCCGCGCGCACGGTCGGCAGCTCCCGGTCGACCCGCAGCGCGCCCAGCGCCGCCACCGGGTCGCCGGAGCGCGTGACGATCAGCGGAACCCGGTCGCGGCGCGCGTCGTCGTAGCCCGCCTCGACCAGGCCCGTGACGTCGAACAGCCGCGGGTCGAACCGACCCTCGGCCAGCGGTCGCACCGCGTCACGCGGGACGACGTGCACGTGACCCCGTCGTTGGAAGGTCACGTAACCGATGTCCTCCCGGCCCGCGCCCGCGGTGACCGACGTGACCCGGTCGCCGTCGAGGACGACCCGGTCCCCGCTGACCAGCGTGACGACCCGTGACGCGCCGCTCCCCGGTGCGCCACCGACCGGTGCCGCCGCCGCGGGTGTCGCCGGGACTGCCGCGGTGGCGGCGACGACCCCCAGTGCCAGCACCGCGGCCGGCCACCCCTTGCGCCTTCTCGATCTCGAACCCGACACGATTCCTCCCGTTCGTTCGGTGATCGGGCCGGACGTTATGGGCCGCGGCTTTGTTCAGGTTCGTGCCCGCCGAGCTGAACAACGTTCTCCGAACAAAAGCGCAGGCCACGCCGGGTGGAATATCAGTGGACGCTGAGATGCGGTCGCTAGCTTCGACCGGACCACTTCCACGCTGGTTCCAGGAGGGGTTTTCCGTGAAAGCGATTCTTCGGGCCGCCGGATCGGCGCTCATTCTCGCCGCGGCGCTGCTGCTGCCCCTGGTCGGCTCGTCCGCCGTCGCGTCGGCGGAGGTCGAGCCGCAGGCCCACACGTGGCACTTGGAGGACTTCGGCGACGCCCAGCGGATGTGCGTCCAGCACACCTCGGGCGGGACCCACAGGTCCTACTTCATCTTCGCGGTGACCGGGACCTGGTCCACGAGCCTCGGCTTCGGGGTGCACGGCCTGCCCCCGGGGTGGACCGCCACGGAGGGCCACCTCGCGCCGGGGTCCAACCACCCCGATCCCGACGACGGCGCGGTCACGATCAACGGGTGGATCTCGCTGGGCGGTCCGTCATCGGTGCCGACCGACGTGTACGACGGCAAGATCTGGGTGTCGGACGGAACGGTGACCGAAACCGCCGCGGTGGAAGTCGTCGTCACGACCGCGTCCTGGCTGGAGTGCATGCAGGCACGGGACTGACCGCGTGCTCGTCCTGCCGGTGACGGGAAACGTCACCGGCAGGACGTGCGCGGACAGGAACCGGCGCGTCCCTGGTCGAACCTCCGGCCTTCAGCCGAGGGCGCACGACGCGTCACCCGATGGGATGCAGCGTTCGTCGGCCGGGCATGTCCGACCACCGCAGGGGTAGACCGCAGTCCGTCACGGCGTCGGGTGGTGCGTGCGGATCTACGGCTTGGACTGCTCGATCCGGACGCCAGGCGGAATACCGGGTCGGCGACAACTTCGTCAACGCGCTTCCCTACGGGTCGATCATCAGCGACAGGGTCGAGAACCGGCAAGCCTGGTTCGTCGACGTCAACGGGGTGAAGCTGAGCCGCAGGAACACGATCTTCCGCTATTGGGAGTCCTACTTCCAGTGCAACACCGCCATCAGCCAGAACGGCAACCCGTAGGCTTCCCGTCCCGCGGACGCCACACCCGCGGGACGGGAAGCCCCGGTCGTGGTCAGGGGCGGTCGTCGAAGAGCTGGGTCCAGCGGCCGTCGAAGCCGCCGTTGGCGGCCAGGTGCCACTGGGCGGGGAGCCAGGTGCCCGCCTCACGCCGGTCCGCGGTGTCGACGACGCCGGTGTGGACGAAGAAGTCGTGCTGGCGCCAGTACGCGTTGTGCGAGGAGAGGTCGCCGCTGACCACGCCCCTGCTGCGGCCGTAGCTGTCGAGGCCGAGCCCTTCGTACCCGCCGAAGTCGTCGGAGCTCGCGCTGTCGTCGGCGTTCGCCTCACCCGAGTACGCGCCGTACAGCCAGCTCTTGGACGGGATGCCCTCGCGGCCGTCGGTGAGGTCGCCCGCGCCGATGTCCAGCGAGGCCGTGTAGAAGCGCTGGAGGCCGGCGGGTACCTCCGCCTGTCCCGCTTCCGACGTCACCGGGGACTCCAGCAGCACATCGCTGGTCTTGGTGTCGCGCCAGTGCAGCTGCCAGTTCTGCCAGTGCGTCGGCAGGACGTCGGCCAGGTCCTGGAGCTCGTAGGTGACGCGCTTGACCGACCGCCACGCCGTGGAGTCGCCGTTGTCGAGCCGGCTGGCCAGGGCCGGGGCCGAGGCGGAGGTGACGGCCTGCGCGCCCCACGTGGAGACGGCGGTCGACGAGGCTTCCGGGACGAACACGTAGTGGACGTTCTTCTTGCTGTCGTTGTTGATGTCCACCTCGGCCTTGCCGGTGCCGTTCAGGGCCGACGCGACGGTGCTCCACGGCGTGGTGGCGAACCGGAGCTCGTGGCCGCGCGTGGTGGTGGGCAGGGCTCCGCTGCCGTCCGCCTGCCACAGCATCAAGTGCTTGCCCGTGGCCGTCGTCATGAACTGCACGGCGCTGTCGGCGGAGCGGCGCATGATGTGCTCGTGGTGGGTGGTCACCGTGGCGTAGGCGACGCTCTCCCCGGTACCGGGGTTCCCGGTGACGCCGCGCAGCACGATCTCGACGCGTTCCCAGTCGTGGATCTGGTCCATGTCCTTGTCCGCCGCGTTGTAGACGTGGTACAGCAGGACGAGGTTCTTCGTCCCGTTCTCCGCGTACTCGAGCAGCGCGCTGTAGAGCGTCGGGCGGATGCGCCAGTGCGCGTTCGCGCCCTGCACGTACTGGTTGACGGTGCGCCAGTTCACCCGGTTGTCGGAGAACCGCCCGTTGCGGTCGAAGTCGTAGTTCGACAACCAGTCGGTGCCCTCCTGGCTGTTGTTCTCGTCGCCGCGCTTGAAGATCAGCGGCGCGTAGTGGTACAGGTACGCCTGCCGCTGCGCCGTGGTCAAGGTCCACCCGGCGGCCCCGGCACTGCCGGCTCCGGACCAGGACACGACCGCGGTTGTCATCACGAGCACGGCGAGTAACGCGCGAACGGTTCTCAGCACCGCACAAGCCCTTCGTCGACGGGTGCGACCCGGTCCGACGGGCCCGGTCGCGGCACAGTGGGCCAGAGTGCCACCCGTCCCGCAGGACGCCACCCGCGATTCACCGGCCCGGACCAGTGCTGTCAGCACTGGGGAGCAACCGGGTCTACGGGTGTCCGCAACCGCGGGCACCGGCAGGATGCGGCGGCCGTGCACCCGTTGTTCACGTCGAAGAGGTGTTTTTGCGGATACAACCGGTCCCTCCTTCGCTACGTTGGGTCGTCGAAGGTGATCGATGGTCGGGGGTGTCGAGGTGGCAGACCGGTTCGGCTCGTTGCTGCGCCAGTTCCGCCGGGAAGCCGGGTTGACGCAGGACGAACTGGCCGTGCGGTCGGGGGTCGCGGTGCGCACGGTCCGGCGGTTCGAGACGGAGGCGCGGGCGAACCCGCAGCTGAGCACGGTGCGCCAGTTGGCGGACGCGCTGGCGCTGTCCCCCGCGGAGCACGCGACCCTGCTGGCCACCGTGGGCCGGGCCGCGCCGCCCGACGAACCCTCCACACCGGACTCCCCCGCGGTGCTCGCCGCGGCGGCGGTGCGGCCCGGGCGGTACGTGACGGCGAACGAGCGCGAGCTGATCGAAGCGGCCGACGAACTGGCCGACGTGGTGCGGGCGCGCTGGCAGCAGGAGGAGAACCGGCGGCGGATCCACGACCCCGGCCCGATGCCGCTGCGCTGGCGCTCGGCCGGCGCGGAGCTGACCGACCCGGACGCGCCGTCCGACCTCGCCGGCGCGCTGGACGGGATCGTGGCCTGCTACCGGCGCGTCCCGTCCGGGCGGCTCGTCGTGCTCGGCCGGGCGGGCGCGGGCAAGAGCATGCTCGCCGTGCGGCTCGTGCTGGACCTGCTCAACCCGTCGACCGCGGCCGGCGCGGTCCCGGTCGTGCTCGGCATCGGCTCGTGGCACCCGCTCCGGACGTCCCTGCACGAGTGGCTGGTCGCCGAGCTGACCCGGCACTACCCCGGCCTGGCGCGGCCGAGCCGCAGCGGTTCGACGCTCGCCGCCCGGCTGATCGAGAGCGGCCGGATCCTGCCGGTGCTCGACGGCTTCGACGAGATCGCCGACGGGCTGCACCGGTCGGCCCTCGTCGCGCTCAACCAGACCGTGCTGCCGCTGGTGCTGACCAGCAGGCCGGACGAGTACCGGGACGCCGTCACGGCCTCCCGGGTGCTGCGCGGCGCGGCGGCCGTCGAGCTGGCCGACCTCACCGTCGCGGACCTCGCCGACTACCTGCCGCGCACCGCGCGCCGGACCGCGGGCGACGTCGCGACGGTCTGGGACCCGGTGCTGCGGGAGCTGGCCGAACGGCCGGACCACCCGGCGGCCGGTGCGCTCGGCACCCCGCTCGTGGTCGGTCTCGCCCGCGCCAACTACAGCGACACGACCGGGCACGACCCGGCCGAGCTGCTGGACGCCGGGCGGTTCCCCACCGCGGAGAGCGTCGCCGACCACCTGCTGGCCGGTTTCGTGCCGACCGCGTACCGGCGCCAGCCGCTGGACCGGGCCGTGGGGCTGGACCAGCGCTGGTCGGTCGAGGAGGCCACGCGGTGGCTGCGCTTCCTGGCCGCGCACCTGAGCCGGCGGCGCACCACCGACCTCGCCTGGTGGGAGTTCGGCACCGCGTTGGGCCGCCGGTCGCGGACCCTCGTGCTCGGGTTGTTCGCGGGCGTCACGGCCGGGGTGGTCGACTGGCTGGTGGAAGGGGTCGCGGGCGCGTTCGGGGTGCGGATCGGCGCCAGTCCCTGGTTCCTCTCCGGCCTGCTGATCGGCTTCCTGGGCGCGGTGCTCATGGTGATCAGCTACGCGGTGACGGTCGGCCGCGGGGTGCCCGCGCCGTTGTACCTCCGGATCAGCGTGCGGGGTGGTCGCCGGCGGCTCGACGCGGCGACCAGGAGCCGGCTGCGGTTGGGCACCCTGTGCGGCTTCGTGTTCGGGGTGTGCCTCGGCACGGCGCACCGGCTGCTCGACGTGGTGACCACCCGCTCCGCGGCGGCGCTCGGCACCTGGGTCTTCGACGCGGCGGCGTTCGGGATCGTCTACGCCGTCGGGGTCGGGCTGGTGTTCCGGGTCCTCGGCATGATCGAGACACCGGTGGACCTCACCTCGGCCAGCCGGCCCCCCGACCTGATCCGGGCCAACCGCGCGCTGCTGGCCTGGCCGGTGCTGGTGCTCGCGCCGTTGTTCGCCTGCTTCATCGTGGCCGCAGCCGAGGTGGTGGACGCGCTGGACGTCGGCCGCCCGTTCGGGGTCGACCTCGACTGGGCGCCGTCACTGGTGCTGGCGGCCGGCCTGGTCAGCGCGATCGCCGGCGCCGCCGGCTACGTGCTCGGCATGACCCCGTGGGGCCACTGGCTGGTGTTCGCCCGGATCTGGCTGCCGCTCACCGGTCGACTGCCCTGGGCGGTCGTGGCGTTCCTGGAGGACGCGTGCCGGCGCGGCGTGCTGCGCCAGTCCGGCCCCTACTACCAGTTCCGCCACGCCCGCCTCCAGGCCCACCTCGCCGACCCGGGCCTCACCGACCGGGACCCGTCGGCAGGCCGGGAGGGGCGCTGACCGGGAGCGCACCTTCGTGGTGCTTGACCTCCGACGAGCCGTACATGGTGAACTCCCTGGCCAAGCCCGCCGTGTGCAGGCCGCCCATCTCACGATCGGTGAAGGTCATCTCGGCGATCGTGGTCGCCTTGTCCCCGTCCCAGTTGTAGCGGTCGTACAGGTGGCTGCGGTAGTCGAGGGTGATGCGGGGTACGGCGCCCTCCGGGTTCGGGACGTGCACCGCGACCACCCCGCTCACCGACACGTGCACCGCGCCTATCGCCAGGAACCAGTCCATGGTGGTGCACTCGTACCCGTACCACTCCGACTGGAACGGAACGGGTTGCCCGTAGCCGTTGTTCGCGGCCACGTCCCCCGCGATCCGCTGCGCGACAGCGGTGACGATGAGGTCGACGTGCGCCTTCAGCCCCGGCTCCGCGTCGGCGATCCGGTCCGGTTCGAGTGTCAGGTCGTCGCCCGTGTTGCCCAGGTAGTGGGACAGGTGGCGACTGGCGTTGGGCAGGCCCGCCGCGGCCGCCGCGACTTTCATCTTCACCGCGGTGTCCAGGAACGCCAGGTCGTCGAGTCGGCTGTAGAGCGGTTGTGAACCGTGCGTCCCCTGCCCGGGGTCCACGGGTGGCGGTGGTGGCATTCCGGGGATTCGCGGCGCCATGACAGACCTCCTCCATCGCACGGGTGCGGCTTGTTCCGTTCTCGTCCCCCTCACCCGGCGAAGTCGATCCCCTCCTCCCACCAGGTGTTGTCGCCGAACCCGTACCTGCGCACACCCGGGTCGGCCACGACCTTGTCCGCGATCCGGAAGTCGTCCTCGGTGAACGACGGAGGCGTGCCCGCGGGCAGTCGGTCCAGGACTTCGGCGATCCGCTGGACGACCGCTGCCATCTCGCTGTGCCGCGACCGCGCCGACTCCTCCAGGGCGTCGGCCGCCGAGACGATCTCCGACCTCATCGCCTGGTCGATCGGCTTGTGGATGTGCGGCACCCACGCACCGAGCGGGAAGGTGGCGCCGAAGTAGGTCATCGGCCGCAGGACCGCGCTGGTCAGGCCCACCGCCTGGTTGTGGGCCAACCGTTCGAGGCAGGCACCGCCGCTCTCCACGACCTTCGCCGCGCGGTCGAGCAGGTCGCCTCGCTCGGCGAGGGACCGACCGAGGTCGTCCGCGCTGCCCCCGAACGCCCGCGATGCGTCCCCCGACCAACCGCCGCGCAACCACGTGCTGCCGTTGACGATGTTCTCCGAGGTGATGTGGTCGTTGATCCCGAGCAGGCCGATCCGCTTGCCGACGGCGCGCAGCGCCTCCCAGTCGGCCACCACCTCGGAGAGGTGGTCCGCGACCGGTCTGACACCGATCGCCTCGTCGAACCGCTCGTCGTAGACCGCGATCTGCTCGATGGCGGCCTCGACCACCCGGCGCACCGCGTACGGGTGCTCCGGCACCTCCGGCAGGCTGGGCAGTTGCCACCCACCGAACCGGCTGACCCCGTGCTCGGCGGAGCCGGGTGGTCGCGATCCGCCGAGGAGGTCGGACCCCGCCGTCGAGATCGCCCGGGCCGACGTGTCGTCGGTCGACCGGTACGTGGCCGCCGCCGAGGCGATGTCCGCGGCGAGGCGGCCGACCGCGGTGAGGTCGGCTCGCCCCGCCGCGGACATCGAGGCCCGGAACCGGTCGAACGACGGTGCGAGGGTGGCCATGAGCCCTGCCGATCCCGGGGCGAGGCACACGCCCGCCAGCAGGCGCGACGCGTTCGCCGAGGAGTTCGTCCCGAGGTCCTGGAGGTCCGACGGGAAGCCCGCGAGGCTGTCCGGGTCGACCGTGATGTCGTTCAAGGTTCCTCCTCACCCGGTGGGGGTTCGGCCGGCCCCTCCGGGCCGGAGCGGGTCACCGGTCCGGCGTGAACTCGGAGTCGAGCGTCGGCAGGTTGTTCCCCTGCTCGTCCAGCGCGTCGACCGCGGGCGGGGCCGGGAACACGAACAGGGAGTGGGTGGCCGGGTCCTTCAACCCCGCCCCGAGGTGGTTGATCGCGGCGACGATGTCCTGCTCCTGGTCGTGGTAGGACTTGGCCGCCTCGCTGAGGAGGCTCTTCATGTCGGAGTCGGCCTTGTTCGGGCTGTCGTGGCTGATGACCCGCGAGACCTGCGGGCTCACCCGGATGTTGTTGAACCCCGCCACCACCGACGCGGCGTCCTTCGCCGAGACCGCGGCCAGCCCGCCCGCGGCCACGCCGCCCCAGACGGTCCACGCGGTCGCCGCGGCGATGCCGACGAGCAGGACCACCTGGGCGGCGTCACCGAAGCCGACCTTCGCCACCTTGTTGAACGCCTCGATCGACTTCTGGCCGACGTTCCAGACGTCCTCGTTGAGCTTCTTGCGCAGGTGCATGTGCATCGACAGGGACGCCGCCAGCAGGTTGACCGCCACGACCTGGTTGTCGACCTTCTCCTCGAACTTCGTGAGGACCTTCTCCTGGAAGGCGTCCTTGGCGTGGCCGTGCCAGCCCCGGATCTTGTGGTCGATGTTCTGCGAGATCTGCATCGGCGTGTCCTTGCCGGCCAGTTCCCCGATCCCGCCGCTGATGTCCGGCACCGGGACCTCGCTCCCTCCCGGGTTGAGGGCCGGGAAGTCGTGCTTGAGCGCGAACGACGTGCGGCCGAGCGTGTTCAGGGCTCGACGCATCTCCTTCGGGTCCGGGGTGGCGAAGCTCTCGAACAGGTCCGGGTAGTCCAGGTAGAAGTCCGTGTCGGGAAACAGGTCGAGAGGATTGCCGCCGCCCAGGCCGAGCAGTTTCATCTCCTGCTCGCGCAGCACGGCGGCCCGCGCCGCGTCGGCAACGTCCTTGCCGAGTCTGCGCAGCTCGTCTTGGGTGTGGAAGGTCATGGTCGGCTCCTCGTGGTCTTGCGGTGTCCGGCTCAGCCCGGTCAGGCCGGGGTGTGGTTCAGCGATTCGGTCTGGCGGGCCATCGCGTCCGCGATCCGGGCGTCGGTGGCGGCGTAGGTGTCGACCACGTGCTCCATGGCCTTCCCGATCACGACCGCGTTGCCCGCGCAGGCGTCCAGGACCTTGACGACCTCCTCGCGCAGGCTCGCCCAGCTCGTCGCGAAGGCCCCGCCGTCACCGCTGACCGGCGGGTCGGCGGCCATGTTGCCGTCGGCCAGGTTCGTGTTGCGCGCGTCGTTGGCCAACACCGCATAGGTGTAGGACAGGTCGCGGAGGTCCTTCCGGGCGACGTTGTTGAGCGATTCGAGGTTGGTCTGGAACGACATGCGCTGCTCTCCTGGCGTGGACGGGTCACCGGTTCTGGGGCGGCTCGGACACCGGCGTCGCCTCGAGCGCGCCGTTCTCGCCCAACCGCCAGACCACCTTGGCCGGACGCGGCTCGGCCTCCTGCGGCGCGGGCGGCGCCTGGACGGGCCACTCGTCGGCCTCCGGCGCGGCGGGGCCACCGATGACGCCGGCGTCGCCCACGACACCCCGGTCACCGGCCGCGAACGTGTCACCGTCGGCGTTGACCTCGTAGCGGCGCTGGTGGTCGGTGTCGTCGGCGCCCGCGCCCCGGGCGGCGAGGGGCATGGACAGCGGCATCATCGGCATCCCGGCCGACGAGGTGCCGCCACCGGTGGTGGCGGTGGACGGTTGGTTCGCGGCCTGTTCCTTCGGCGCGCCCACGCCGGTGGAGCCGCCGGCGGCCAGGCGGTTCGGCGTGCGGGCGCCCGACGTGCCGGTGTTGGACCAGGCGGCCATCGGGGCCACGCCGCCGAGCGGCGTCGTGCCCGTGCCGAGGGAGGACGTGGTGGTGGACGGCAGGCCGAGGCTGGGACTCGGCGTGCTCGGCGCGGACGGCGCGCCGACGGCGGTCGTGGTGCCGGCGGGGAGCGACGCGGGCCGGTCGGTGTCGCCGGGCGTGCCGGCCGTCGTGGCGGTCGGGTCGGTTCCGGCGGACGTCGCCGCCTGGCCGGCTTCGGCGGACGTGGGGGTGGCTTCGGTCGCGGGGTCGTCGGTGGCGGCGGGTCGGTCCTCGTCGGTGGCCGTTCCCCCGCCCGGTTCCAACGACTCCGGTGAAGCGCCGCCGGTGGCCGGCGTGTCGCCGCCGCTGCCCTGGGCGAGCTTGGCCAGCTTCTGGAGGAGCTGGACGACCGCGTCCACGATCGTCAGCACCATGGTGACGAGCTTCATCAGGTTCGCGGCGTTGGCCAGCAGGTTGGCCATGACCTTCGCGATCTCCGCGCCGCACTCGTTGGCGATGACGACGCACTTCGCGATCGCCTCCGGAATGCTCGCGCCCATCGTCAACGGGGCGCGGGCGATGCCGTCCGCCATCACCGGGACCATCTTGCCGACCGCCTCGCCGATGAGCCGGACGATCTCGGCGAGCGCCTTGACCACTTCCTCGCCCGCGCCCGAGATCGCGCCGGCGATAGTCTTCGCCGCGTCGGAGATCGCCGTGACGCCCTCGGCGAACTGAGCGCTGGTGACCCGGTGCTCGTCCGCGGCCTCACCGGTCCACCCGCTGGTCTCGGTGGTGCCGGTCTGGCGGAGGGTGTCGGCGAGCGCCCGGATGTCCGTGGCCGCGGTCGCCATGCCCTGGACCGGGGAGCTCACCGCGCCCGAGTCGCCGCGGAACTGGTCCAGTGGCTTGGCCAGGAACGACACGTGCGGGGTCAGCATCCCCACACCCGAGCTGCTCAACGTGGCCAGCGGGTTGGGCGACGAGATCAGCGCGCCGAAGTCGGCCGGTGCGGGCAGGCCGGCCAACCGGCCGGTGGACCACCGGGAGTCGCGCACCGCGGTGGACACCTCGGCGAGCTCGGCCAGCAGCTGGGTCGTCGTCTTGTCGGCGCTCATCGGTCGTACTCCCGGACGAGGTGGTCGGCGGAGTTCTCGTCGGTGCGCTGGTAGCCGTCGGCGGTGCGGCGGATCCCGACGCTCATCGTGTCCACCGCGGCGGACACGGCGCCGATCGCGGCGTTGGCCTGCCCGACCGCGCCGGACAACCCGGCGGTGAGGGACTGGGCGAAGCTGCCGAGCGCGCCGTCGGCCACGCGGTCGGGCGCGCGACCGGACACCCCGGACAGCTGGTCTGCGATGCCGGCGACCGTGGTGGCGTGCCACCGCAGCTGCTCGACGTCGACGTCGAAACCGCTCATTCTCCTCGTACCTCCGGGTTCTCGAAGTAGTCGTCCTCGTCCGCGGCGGACCGGCGGGGACGGCGGCCGGTGTCCGCGGTCTCGGCCGGCAGGTGCGCCTTGACCAGGTCCAGCGCCGCGCTCGGGCCGACGAAGTCGGTCATGATCTCGGTGATCTGCCCCGCGGCCGACCGCTGTGCCGCCTTGGCGGTCGCCACGATCAGGTCGGCCAGCGCGTCGGGTTCGAGCGCGCGGGCGTGCGCGGTCAGCCGCAGCCGCTCCAGCGCGCCGCTCACGCCGACCCACGCCTCGACCTCGCCCCGTGGTGCGACGGCGTGCCCGCCGACCTGGCGCAGCCGGGCGTTCGCCCGCACCGCGCCGTCCACCGCGCCGGCCAGCTCCCGTTGGTAGTCGGCCAGCCACTGCTCTGCGCTCACTGTCGTTCCTCTCCTGTTCCCGGTTCCGCGCCACCGCCGGTGAGCTGGTGGATGAAGCGGTGGATGTCCTTGGGGTGCAGCGGGTTCACGCTCACCCACCCGTCGCGGCCGTGGTCGACCCGGACCCGCCCGGACGGACCGTCCAACCAGGACAGCTCGTGGGTGCGCCGGCCGGCGACGGTCCCGCCGAGCTGTCCCCGGCCGGTCACCGCCGGCAGCAGGTCGGCCAGCCGGTCCAGCTCGTCGGGATCACCGCCGGCAGCCACGGTCGTCGCCCGCAGCCCGTCCCGCGTGACGCCCCGCGCCTGGCCCGCCGCGGCCACGGCACCGGCGTCCAGCGAGATCGGCACCACGAGCGCGCCGGGCAGCCTGGGCACGTCCCGGTACACCGCGTCGGCCAGCTCGTCCCAGGCCAGGCGGGTGACCGCCACGGGGTTGGCGTGCCCGCGGGTCAACGTCTGCCGGCACACCAGCGCCGCCGACCCGTGCCGCAGCGCCAGCACGCCGACCGGCCCGCCGTCGACCCCGGTCACGACCAGGTCGACCGTGCTCCGCCGGGCGCGCAGCGCTGCCACCAGCTCGGCGGCCACGCCGAGCGGCCCGGTGTCGTCTGCGAGGCCGCGCGCGGTCAGCGTCGCGCCCGCCATGGCCAGCACCGCGGCGCGTTCCGCGGCCGTCCGCCCGTAGCACGGCACCCGCACCGGGTACGGCATCCGCACGCCGGCGTGCGTGGTGAGCAGGTCGAGCTCGGCGAGCCCGAGGTGGGCGGTGCGGGAGCGGCCGGCGAACTCGTCGACCGGGTGCTCGGTCGCGATCACGGGAGCAACCTCCCCGCCACGTCCTTGGCCGCGTCGAGCACGGTCGTCGCGGTGTCCAGCGTGGCCGACACGGTCTCGTCGAGGTCCACGTAGCCGGACAGCGCCGAGACCAGCGACCGGTGGTAGTCCCGCAGGTGGCGTTCCGCGGCGCCCAGCTCGCCGGTCAGCCCGACCTCGCCCGCGGTGGCGCGCAGCCGGTCGGCCAGCACCAGCGCGAACGGCGAGGTGCCCAGCAGCGGCGGTCGCTGCCCGAGCCGCTCGGCGGAGGCCAGCAGCTCCCGGACCGCGTCCGCGACCTCACCGAGCGTCTTGACCAGCGCGTTCAGCTCCTCGGGCGCGACCACGTAGCCGCGCCCGGAGTCCTCGTCCGGCATGTCGTCTCCCCCTGTCCGTGCGTGCGCCTGGCCGGTCATTCGCCGATGATCGGTTTGCTGGGGATCCGGTCGTCGTCGAACAGACCCCGGACGACGTTCGGTTGCTGCCGCTTGTGGTCCCTGTCGCCGTCCGACCTCGTCATCGGCGTCATGAACGGCGCGAACCCCGCGCCGACGGCACCGCCCGGCCCGCGACCGGACGCCTGGAGGTGGTGCACGGCGTTGAGCAGCGAAGGCGTGCCGGCTCCGGGAGGGACGGCGAGCCGACCGGTCGCGCCGCCGTGGTCGGGCGCCCCGCCGTGGGTGAGCTGGGACCACGGCACGCCGCCGCCGGCGCTGCCACCGCCACCGCCGGGCACGCCCGGAGCGGCAGCACCCGGCGTGGAGCCGGCCGCGGTCGTCACGCCGCCCAGGTCACCCTGCCCCACCGCGGCCTCGACCGGCGGCGTGATCAGCGCGTCGCTGCCGTGCAGGCTCGACTCGTAGCCGCGCATCACCTCCTCGGCCCGCGACTTGGCGGAGCCGGAGAGGAAGTCGGCGTCGAACATGCTCGTACCGCCGGTGAACACGGCCCCGACCGCGAACACCACGCCGTCGTTCCCGGTCGCGGCGGTGCCGCCGGGCGGCGGCACCGCGTCGGGGCCGTCGCCCGCCGCGGTCAGCGGTGGTTGTCCGGGCGGCGGGGGCATGGTGTTCCGGGCGAGCGCGAGCGCGTCCGCCGAGTCCTGCGCGGCCTGCCGGACCTGGCGGGCCCGCGCGCCGATGGCGCCGACGAGCCCGGCCAGCTGGTCGATCCGCTCGGTCGCCCGTTCCGCCGCCCGGCCCTGCCAGTTGGCGGTCAGCGCCGCGCGCTGCTCGCGCAACGTCTCGGCGTGGCCGGTCAGGGCGTCGGCGTGGCGACCCCACTCGGCGGCGATCTCGCTGACGCCGCCCACGTCCGCCTGCTCCCGCAGCATCCGGTACAGCTCTTCGTGGCTGTAGGCCGCCCAGTTGGTCGGCCCGGCCGAGGCCGCCGCGGCCACGCCGGTCGGGTCGGTCGGGTACCGGGTGCCCGCCAGCGCGGCGGTCAGGGCGGCGACGACGGCCTGCCCGGCGACGTCGATCTCCGTGAGCATCGCCGTGATGGCGTCGGTCATCTCCGCCACCCCCGCGGAGACCTCGCCCGCCATCGCCGCGACCGGGTCGTCGATCATTCGTGCGCTCCCACCAGTTCGTCGGGGCTTGTGGCCACCGATGCTCGGCCCACCGGGGAGGCCATCACCAGGCCATCCCGAGGCCATCGACCGGCCACGCATGTCCGGTGCCTCCGACCTGCGCGAACTGCCACCGGCCGCGGCCCTGCGGACCTCGTCCGGCCACCGGCCGCGCGCCGGACCCGGCTGGGACGAACGAGTGAAGTCCCGCGGCCCCCTGGACGAACCGGCCCGGCGCGACGGCATTGGGGGTGAACGGTGGACGACAGCCGGTCGAACGCGGTGGGTGATGGTGGGTGAGGTGGTCGTGACCAGCATGAGCACTTGTCCGCACGCGAGCTGCGCGTGTCCGCGTGACGCTCCGGCCTGCCGGGACCGGAAGTTGCCGGACACGTGGTTCGCGGAGTTCCACCGCGCGCACCGCGTGAACTTCCTCAAGTACCTGGCGCTGCACGGGCTGACCCGGCACGACGCCGAGGACGTCGTCAGCGACGCCTTCCTGGTCCTGTACCGGGCGCGAACCCCGCTGCGGGCCGCGCGGTCCCCGGAGGCGTTCGCCTTCAAGGTCCTGCGGGACTCGCTCGTCGACTTCCGGCGCAAGCGCAGCAGGCAACCGGTGCCGGTGGCGGAGCAGGTCGACGGGTGGACCGCGCCCGACGACGTGGCCGGTCTCGTGGCCCGGCTCGACTTCCAGCGGATGCTCGACCGGCTGACGCCCCGCCAGGCCGAGTGCCTGGAGATGCACGTCCTGCTCGGCGAGGACGTCGCGGAGATCGGCCGGTACCTGGGGATCAGCCCGTCCGCCGTCCACTCCCACCTGTCCGACGCACGACGACGACTCGCGGAGCACGGCGACCGCCGGAAGGAGGAGCGGTGAACATCGACGACACGCTGCGACGCGTCGCGGCCGACCTGGACGCGCGTTACGCCGGCTACGACCTGGACGCGGCGCAGGAGGACCTGGAGAACCGCATCCACGCCGTCGAGTCGGCCGGTCAGGGAGCGCCCCGACGGCCGGCCGCCCCGAGCAGGTCCGCGGTCGGAGCCGAGGCGGCCGGGGCGCGGATGGCGCCCGCGGAGCTCACCGACCTGCTGGTCGCCGTCGCCGTCGACCTCACGGAGGACCCGTCCGCGGGGGTCGAGGGATGGGGCCCCCGGCTGCCCACCGCGACCCTCGTGCGCCCGCCGGCACCGCCGGACGACTGGCGAACGCGCGCGTCCTGCCGCGACGAGGAGCCGGACCAGCTCTTCGCCCGCGGCGCCGGGCAGCGCAGGGCGAAACTCCTCTGCGTCGGGTGCCCGGTGCGGACCGAGTGCCTGGCGGAGGCGCTGGACAACCGGATCGGCTTCGGCGTGTGGGGCGGCATGACGGAGCGGGAGCGGCGGGCGCTGCTGCGCCGCAGGCCGGACGTCACGTCGTGGCGGGAGCTGCTCGACCGCGCGCGGCAGGAGCCCGGCACCGACGACGCGGCGGCGAGGTGAGGACGGTGGCCACCACTCCCGCCCGCCGCCCGGAGCGCCCGGTGCACGGCCTGATCGGCTACGTCCTGGCCGACGACCAGCGCACCCGCAACGCGTTGTCGCTGCTGCGCTGGACGCTCGGCGGCGCCGTGCTGGCCGTCGCGGTCATCGCCGCCGCCCTCGCGGTCCTCGCCGTCCACGCCCCCGGCGCGGCCTGGTGGTGCGGCGGGGCGTCGGGACTCGCCGCGGGTGGCGCGGCCGTGGTCACCCGACGCGGTCGTGCCCGCCGCCGGCGGTGACATCACGAGCCGTTCATCGGCACAGCACGTGATGTCCGCGGACGCGATTTTCACGGATCGGGGGAAATCGCGGTGCGGAGGTTTGATCCCCCCGCGCTGTGGTGGCGGGCTCGACGGGTGGTGCGTGTACTGAGTGCCGTCACACCGGACGAGCTGTGTTGGGAGACATCGTGGGATCACTGTTGTCGAAGGGCCTGGTAGTGGGTGCCGCTTTCGCGTTGGCCGGGGCTTTCACGCCCATGTCGGCGTACGCGGTCACCGCGCCGCGCGACTTCGGCCACTGCATGGACATCGCGATCGACCACGACGCCGATGCTTGGGTCGCCCACGACGCCTGTGACTCGGACACCCTCACCGGCTGCTATCGCGTCTTCTACCAGCAGTACGGCCGGCAGGAGTGGGCGTTGCAAGCCTGTCAGGCCCGCACCGAGTAACCACCACGAGCGCTCGGCGGGCGGGCCGCGGCCCGCCCGCCGGCGGAAGAACCTCGCGGTCACCTACCGGTCAGGACCTGGTCCGGTAGCGCGGGTTGGTGTTGTGCCACTCGAAGCCGCCGCCCATCCAGGCGCGCAGGCCGCGCAGGAACCGCTGGAGTTCCGGTGACGGCACGACCGCCAGTTCCTCGTGCAGCTCCTCGAAGTCGTGGACGAACTCGTTGTGCAGCGCCACGGTGGCCTCGGTCGCCTCCTCGATCGAGCAGTTCCGGTCCGCCGCGATCTGCAGGACCATGTTGCAGACGGGGTTCTCGTCCGCCGCGTCCTTGGCCACCGACAACAGGTCGTTGATCAGCACCGACGCGGTGCCGGCCTGCGTGATGGCGCGTCGCACGCGGGGGTCGTAGTAGAGGTTGGCGGGCACCTCGTAGCCCCCGACCGGGTCGATCAGCGTCATCGACGTGGCGAAGGTGTCGTGCTGCCGGGTGGCCAGGTACTTCCACGCCGGCGGGTACTCACCGGTGTACCGCCACGCCGCGTACGTGTTCCAGCTGACGAACATGGTGAAGGTGGAGTAGCAGATCCGCTGCACCTGGGCCGGGGTGCCGGCGCGTTCCAGGTGCTTGACGGCCGACCGCAACGCCACCAGCACCGGTTCGGCGCGCACCGCCTCCTCGAGCGGCTCGTCGAACTCGCCCGCGGGCGCGACCGGGTCCATCGCCGCCATCGCCAGCGCCAGGCGCGGCGGCAGTTCGGCGGGGGTGGCGCCCATGTCGGTGTTGTCCGCGAACAGGTCGTCGGCGGCCCACCACGCGGCGTTGAGCCGGGCGGCGATCAGCAGGTGCTCCGGGTCGTCGCTGTCGGTGTGGGTGAGCACGGCCAGCCGCCCGAAGCCGGCCTTGCGGAGCTGGTCGAGCTCGTCGCCCCGGAAACCGCACTCCTCGCCCCACCGGACGAGCCGGTCGTCCACCTCGTCGGCGAGCGCGTCGTCGACCCGCTCCACCACGGGCACGTAGACCGGGGACGCGGTCCCGTCGCCCCACTCCCGCTCCACGTAGCCGGGGCCGGCCGCGGGAGTGGCCGGCGGGGCGGGCACGGCTTCTGCGGTCCCGGCCGCGAAGTGGGCCGCGAGCCGGGCCGCCGCTGTGCCGAGCCCGGACGGCCCGACCGGAACCGCGCTCGACGGCGCACCGCCCGACAACCCCGCGCCCGACAACCCCGCGCCCGACAACCCCGCGCCCGACAACCCCGCGCCCGACAGCACCGCGCCGGGAAGCCCGCCCGGTGCCAGGCCGGTGGCGAGCAGCCCCGCCGAGAGCGCCTCCACCGGCCGGGCGGGACCGCGTGGCACCCGTCCGGCCGAACCCTGCGTCGCCTCCGCGGTCATCGCACCCGGTCCGCCACGATCAGCAGGTAGTGGAAGCTGCCCTCCCGGTACGCCGTGAGGAACGACTTCTCCACCCCCGTCGCCACCGACGACCGCTCGCGCAGCTCCCAGTACGGGATGGTCTGCGGCGTCAGGTCGACCACCTCGATCGGCACCAGGTTGTTGGCGGTGAGCGCCTTGAAGTACTGGCTGCGCGCGTGGACGCTGCACGTGTAGCGCTCGTCGATCTGGCTCACGGCCTTGGACCGGCCACCGGTCACGTCGTTGTAGCACCCGGTGATGCACACGTACCGCCCGCCGTGGCGCAGCAGCCGGGAGAACTCGCCGAACAGCTCGTGCAGGTCGACGTACATGGTCGTCTCGTTGGTCCAGACGGCGGCGAAGCCACCGGTCTCGAACCCCGTGTCCAGCATGTTCTTGAAGTGGAACGCCACCTTGTCCGCCACACCCCACCGCGCGGCCTGGGCGTTGGCGAAGTCGACCTGCTTCTGCGAGATCGTCACGCCGTCCACCCGGCACCCGAACCGCTGGTGCGCCATCAGGCTGGTGCCACCGCGGCCGGAACCGCCGTCGAGCAGCCGGTCCTCCGGCAGGATCGGGCCCAAGTGGTCGAGCAGCACGTTGGCCTGCGCGCTCTCCAACCGGTGCAGCTCGGCGATGACGCGCGCGTCGCGGGTCTCCTCGGGACCGGACAGCACCGACTCGTCGTACGCGCCGAGGCCGTAGTGGTGGTGGTAGATCCCGTCGACCTCACCGAGCTTGATGTTCACCGGGTCCTGCTCGTTGTTCCAGTACTCCGCGATGGACCGCTGGTAGTCGGTGCGCAGGACGGTGGACGCCGGGGTGGTCGTCGTCATGTGGGGGTTCTCCTTCGGGTTGTTCGTCGGGCGGAGGTGACGCGCTGGGTCCGCGAACGGGTGTTCAGCGGGTGATCTCGACCGTGCTCGTTGCGGTCCTTCCCGCGGTGCGCCACGAACCAGCGGAGTCGGTCGCGCAACGCCTCCGACCGCTCCAGCACCTCGTCGAAGCCGCGCTGCGGCAGCACCAGCGCGGTGCACCGGGTGGCCGCCGTGACGGTGTGGTCCCACGTGCTGCGCGGGTCGGTCAGGCTGTCGTCACCGAAGTGGTCGCCGTCGGCCAGCACGCCCAGCGCGGTCGGGTCGCCGTACTCGCCGACGCCGATCCGGTGCAGCCGGCCGTGCACGACCAGGAACGCCTCGTCCGACAGCGCGCCCGCCCGCACCACGACGTCGCCCGGCTCGTACTCGCGCCGCTCGAACCGGTCCGCCAGGGCGGCCAGCACGTCCGGCTCGTCGAACCCGCGCAGCAGCGGCAGCTCGCCCAGCTCCGCCGGGATGACGGCCGGTCCCGAGCCGGTGTCGACGAACGTGACGCGCCCGTCGCCGACCTCGTGGCTGAGCCGGCGGTTGACCCGGAACACGCCGCCCTTCGGCTCGACCCAGGGCAGCACCCGCAGCAGCCAGCGCGAGGAGATGGCCTGCATCTGCGGCACGGACTTGGTCGTGGTGGCGAGGTTGCGCGCGGCGGCCGGCCCGAGGCTCAGCCGGGTGTGCGGCGGGTCGGGAGCCTCCACCGGTTCCGCGAGAGTCACGAGCACCACCCAATCCACGTCACGGACGATTCGCCGACCACGCGGCCACGACGAATTCGCGCTGCGGATGGTGATTGCGCGGCGCGATTCCGTGGCCCGACCGATTCGACGCTAGCAGCGCGATTCGACCGCGTGAAGTCACCCGAACGAGGAGAAAAGAAGTAGCGACACGGTGTTCCGTGCGAGTGATCCTTCTCCTCGAAACGGTGAATTGTCGAGGCAATACCCACGCTTGAGTAGCACTCGTTCCGGAAAGTGACTATCCGTCTCGAAGATCCGGCATCGCCCGTAAACCTCTGCGGTACGGCACCTATGCCGGTGGTTGGACGGCGCCGACCTTCTCGGCTCCTAGGGTCGTCGGGGGCATCAGAAGCGTTGGGGGACACCGGAAAGCCGGTGTGGCGACGATCTGGTGGGGCGGAGGGGGACGGTCGACGTGTTCGGTCCCGGCAGATGGCGTAACAGGGTTGGACGCGTAGCGACGTTGCTGGGCACGGGCCCGGCAGGAACCCTCCGGTTCCCCCGCGCGCGGATCGGCAGTTCACTGGAGTTCAACGGCACGGCCATCACCAACGGCGAGGGTCCCGCCATCCACGCGGAGTCCGCCCACGTCGGCCACTCGCTCTTCACCCGCGACGCGACCGTCCGCGCCTCTGGCTGCACGTGATCCGACACCACGGGTCCGCCTACCGACCGCAGCCGTACCAGCACCTCGCCGCCCCCGAACGGTCTGCCGGGCAGGACAACATCGCCCGTGAGGTCCTCATCGCGCAACAACACCACATGAGCCGGACCCCGGCCGGTGTCGGTGGCCTGCCGGCGCGGGCCATCCCCCTGTTGTGGGGCGCGCCGGCGGGCTACGGGACAGCTCCGCGCGTGACGCGTCGGGCGCGGTGTGCGGAGCTCCGCCGTACTCGCCACCTCGCCCGGACGGGCCACCTGTCGCTAACCGTGCGACCGGACGGTGATGGCACCGGCGTCGCGGTCCAGAGTGGACAGCACGTCCGTGGCGTCGAACGCCTCGCCGGGCGCCACGGCGCCAGGGCCCCGGGACCGACCGTCGAGGAGGCGGACCGCGCCTTCGACCACGATCGGGGCGCTGACGGCGTAGATGTCGCGGCCGGTGACCGCGGTTCGACGGGTGGTCGTTCCCCAGCGCACGACGACGTCCACGACGAACCGCTGCGCCGAACGCCCTCGCTCGTCGGTCGGCGTCGGCGCCGGGGTGGCGGTGTCGCGGAGGTCGTCGAGCGAGGCGGTGGTGAGGTAGGACCGCAGCTCGCCCACGTCGAGGTGGCGGGCGATCGTGATCACCTCGGAGAACGGCAGCTCCACGACCGCCTGGTCGCCCAGGGGTGACGGGTAGGGCCAGGTGCCCGACGGCGCGGGGCTCTCCAGCTCGGTCAGCTCGCCGCCGCGGATCACCACGCGGGGCGCGGTGTTGCGGTCCCCGGTGATCCGGGTGCCGGCGGTCGGCCACCAGCGGTCCAGGCCGATCGCGACCTCGACCTCGTCGGCGCGCGAGCCGCCGTCGAGCGCGGCGGTGACCACCAGGTCGGCGAGTCCGCCGTAGAAGGCCATGGCCGGGACGACGGCGACGCCCGCGGCCCGCGCGGGGGCGTCGAGGTCGCGGTACAGCGCCCGCACCACCGGCTGCTCGGCGGTGACGTCGAGGTAGTGGGCGCCGGCCCCGACCGCGGCGCGGGCGAGCGGGAGCGCGGTGTCGAGGAACGGCCCGGCGCAGTTGACGACCGCGCCGACACCGGCCACCGCACGCCGGAGCAGGTCCGGGTCCTCGACACCCACGACCCGGCGTTCCAGGTTCGCGTGTCGTGGGGAGAGCGCGGCCAGGCGCTCGGCGCTGCGCCCGGCCACCACGGGGGTCAACCCGCGCCGCAGCAGCTCGTCGACGACGAAGCGCCCCGTGTGACCGGTGGCGCCGTAGACCAGGACTCGATCGTTCGCGTTCACCGGATCATCGTCGGCCGCGACACCGGCCCAGGGCGAGTGTCCGAAACGACGTGCCACGTACAGTATGAGACATGCTCGGGATCGCGCTCGTCCTGCACGGCTCCGCGATGCTCTACGAGATCGCCATCGCCGCCGAGGTCTTCGGCGTGGACCGCTCGGAGCTCTCGCCCACCGGCAGGTGGTACGACCTCGTGGTATCCACCGCCGACGGCGCCCCGCACCCCTGGCTGCCGCACCTGCCCACCACGTCGTACGACGGGATCGCCGAGGTCGACACCGTCCTGGTGCCCTCGTCCGACGACCTGGACGACAACCCCGACCCGGTGCTCCTCGACGCGCTGCGCACGGCCCACGATCGCGGCGCCCGCGTCGCCTCCCTGTGCACCGGCGCGTTCGTCCTGGCCGCGGCCGGGGTGCTCGACGGCCGGGTCGCCACGACGCACTGGCTGCACGCCGACGACCTCGCCCGCCGCTACCCGCACGTCGACGTCCGGCCCGACGTGCTCTACGTCGACGAGGGCGACGTGCTCACGTCGGCCGGCAAGACCGCCGCGCTCGACCTGTGCCTGCACCTGGTGCGCCGCGACCTCGGGGCCGCCGCCGCCAACGGGATCGCGCGGAGGCTCGTGGTGCCCGCCCACCGCAACGGCGGTCAGGCGCAGTTCATCACCCCGCCCCCGGCACCGCGGAGCACCGACGGGCTCGCCTCCGCCCTGGAGTGGGCCCGTGCCCGCCTCGACCAGCCCCTGACCGTGCGCGACCTCGCCGAACGCGCCAACCTCAGCACCCGCCAGCTCGCCCGCCGGATGCGGGCGGAACTCCGGCTCGGGCCGCTGGACTGGCTGCACCACCAGCGCATCGCCCGCGCCCAGGAACTCCTCGAACGCACCGACGCCCCGATCGACCGGATCGCCGCCGGCTCCGGCATGGGGAGCGCCGCCACGCTGCGCCGCCACTTCCACCGCGTCCTCGGCGTCACCCCCACGGCGTACCGGGCGACGTTCCGCCTCGGGTGACACCGGCGGCGGAAAACCGCTCCCCCGATCCGGTCGGCCACTGCTAGCGTCGGGGCAGACCGCTGATCGTGGAGGAAGCCATGGTTGCCCGGGACCTCACACCGGGCCACCGCACCGAGGCCGTGTGACGGCCGGTGCCGCCCGGTGACATCGCCCTGAGAAACCGATGCACCGCAAGGAGCTTCCCCATGTCCGGAAAACCCTCCTCCACCTGGTACGAGGACTTCTTCACCGAACTGCCCAACGAGTTCTGGCGGCGTGCCGTGCCGCCGGAGGTCACCGTCGACGAGATCGACTTCGTCGAGCGACGTCTCGGCCTCGCGCCGCGCTCACGGGTCCTGGACGTGCCGTGCGGCAGCGGGCGGCACAGCCTGGAACTCGCCCGGCGCGGGCACCGCGTGACCGGCGTCGACCTGTCCGCCGAGGCGATCGGGCACGCCCGGCGCGCGGCGGCCAGCCTCGACGTCGACTTCGTCCACGCCGACATGCGGGCGATCCCGCGGGACGGCGGTTTCGACGCCGCGGTGTGCCTCGGCAACAGCTTCGGCTACCTGGAGCTCGACGGCCTGCGGGAGTTCGCCGCCGCGCTGGGCGCCGCCGTGCGACCCGGCGGCGGGCTGGTCGTCGACTTCGCCACGGCGGCCGAGTCGGTCCTGCCCGGCTACCGGGCCGAGCCGCGGACGATGCGGACCGGCGACATCACCGTGCTGGCGACCGGCGAGTACGACGTCGCCGGCAGCCGAATGCTCAGCCGGTACCGCTTCACCCGCGGCGACGAGGAGCTCGACGTGACCGCGATCCACCACGTCCACACGGTGGCGCAGATCGTCGACCTGCTGTCCGACCGCGGTTTCACCGACGTCGGGCTCTTCGGCGGCACGGACGGCGAACCGTTCGGGATCGGGGACGGACGGCTCCTGCTCGTCGCGCGCCGACAGTCCTGAGTGGACGCTCCGGCCGAGTGGCACCCGGCCGGAGCACCGCGGCGGCCGGTGGCCTGCCGCGGAGATCATCGCGGTGGGTGCGCGGACCGCCGACCTCTCCACCCCCCTGACCGAGGCCGGACGGGAGCCGGACGACCGGACCTTTGACGCGGCGGGCGACCCCGATCCCGGCGGAAGACCCGAGACGGCGGCTGGATGCCCTTGACAGGGCGCGGTACGTTCGGGAGCGCTCCCAGAATGTGTCTTCGACCCTGCTCGAGGAGCCGAACCATGATGCGACGGCGCAGTCGCCCGGCCACCCTGTCGGCCGGCCTGCTCACCCTGGCCCTGTCCGCGTTCCTGCTGCCCTCGACATCGGTGACCGGCAGCGCCGCGACCGGTGCGCCCGGCACTCGCGCGGTGCCGCTCACCGAGCTGACCGTGGTGTCCGAACAGGTGGCGTCCGGTCTGCGGCGCCCAATTGCGATCACCGGGCTGCCGGACGGCCGGATGTTGGTCGTGGAGAAGGCGGGGACGGTCCGCGCCTACCACCCCGACACGGGGCTGGCGGCCGAACCGGTGCTCGACCTGACCGCCCGGATCGACTCGTCGGACAACGAGCGCGGCCTGCTGGGCATCACGCCGGCACCGGACTTCACCCGGACCGGGATGCTCTACGTGGCGTACACGAGCCTGCCCGCCGGCGCGCTGACGCTCGCGCGGGTGCCCATCGGCGCACCCGAACGGGTGCAGGTGCTGCTCACCCAGGAGCACGCCGAGTACGGCAACCACAACGGCGGACAGGTGGCGTTCGGCCGCGACGGCTACCTCTACTGGTCCCTCGGCGACGGCGGCCACACGAACGACCCGTTCAAGGCCGGTCAGAACCTCGGCACCCTGCTCGGCAAGATCGTGCGGATCGACGTCAACCGGGCCTGCGGGGCCAAGCCCTACTGCGTGCCCCCCGGCAACCCGTTCCTCCGCGTGCCGGGCGCGCGTCCGGAGATCTGGCTGTACGGGCTGCGCAACCCGTGGCGGTTCTCCGTGGACCCGGTCGACGGCTCGCTGTGGATCGGCGACGTCGGCCAGGGCCTGGTCGAGGAGATCAACCACATCCGCCCGTGGCAGGGCGGCGCCAACCTGGGCTGGTCGTGCAAGGAGGGCACCCCGATCTTCGACCCGCAGCAGTGCCGGGCCGGCGGGCGGTACACCGACCCGGTGTTCGAGTACGACCACTACAACGACAACTGCTCGGTGACCGGCGGCGTGGTGTACCGGGGCTCCCGGACCCCGCAGGCGTGGGGCACCTACGTCGCGAGCGACTACTGCTCGACCCGCGTGTTCGCCGTGCGCCCGAAGCTCGACGGCAGCTACGAGTCCGCCGTGATCGGCAACTTCCCCACCCAGCCGACCGCGATCGGCACCGACGTGCGCGGCGAGCTGTACGTGCTCAGCGACCTCCCCGGATACCTGAACCGGGTGCGGTTCGAGCACGTCGCGCCGGCCTCCGGTGACCGGGCGGCGATCCGCTGAACACGCGAGGGGACAACGGGTCGGGTCGACCTCGGAGCGGCACGCCCGCCGCAGCCGGGGTCGGACCCGCACCCGCACCGCGGACTTCCGTGCTGGTGGTGGACGACGGCACCGAAATCGCCTACCACCGCTGGCAACCCGACGCCGGCGCGGAGCCGGACCCCGTACCGGTGGTGCTCCAGCACGGCTTCTCGTCCAACACCCTGGTGGAGTGGGCTCGTCACGGCACGGTGGCGGCGCTCACCGCGGCCGGGCGCGCGGTCGTGGGGATCGACGCCCGCGGTCACGGGATGTCCGGGAAGTCGGCGGACCCGGCCCGGTACGGCGAGCCGCGGATGGCCCGTGACCTGCGGGCGGTCGTCGCCACGCTGGGCGTGCCGGCCGTCGACCTCGTCGGCTACTCGATGGGCGCGGTGATCGCCCTGCTCACGGCGGCCGAGGAGGACGCGGTGCGCAGGCTGGTGGTCGGCGGGGTCGGCGCCGGGGTGGTCGAGGTCGGTGGCATGGACACCCGCGTGCTGCCCCACGACGTGCTGGCCGACGCGTTCCTGACCGACGCGTTCCCCGCCGGCGGCTTCCCGGCCGACCGCTCCGGCCGCACCCCGCCGCCCGAGGTCACCGGCCTGGTCGCGTTCGCCGCGGCGACCGGAGCCGACTTCCCCTCCCTGGCCGCCCAGGCCCGCGCCGCGCACCGGGCGGGCGTCGACCTCGCGGCCATCACCGCGCCCGCGTTGGTCATCGCCGGTGACGAAGACCCGCTCGCCGAACGACCCCACGTCCTCGCTGAGGCCATCCCCGGAGCCCGGGTGCGCGTGGTGGCCGGTGATCACGGCACGGCGGTCGGCAGCCCCGCCTTCCGGGCGGCCGTCGTCGAATTCCTGTGCGCCTGACCTCTCCGACGGACCCGCCGGTTCACTCCGACCGGAAACCGGGTTGTTAGCGCTAACGAAATCTGGGTAACCGCTCGGATGGTCTTGTCGACGGCAAACGCGGTGCGCTACCGTCATTCTGGGAACGCTCCCAGTCGTGCTGACCCGGCACGGGACGGTGACCGCAACGCACCCTGCTCGCAAGGAGGCGAAGCATGGACACACGTGCGCGAAAGGCATCCGGGTCGTTCCCGTTCCCCATGAGACCCGGTTCGCCCCGGTCCGCGACCGTCACCCGGCGCGTTTAGGAACACTTCCGCTCGCCGCCTTCGGTGCACGTCAACCGCCATCGACGCGGCCTTCCGCCGCCGCACTCTTGTTAGCGATAACAAGGCGATTGTCCCTGCATTCCGTGAGAGGAAGACAATGCGAGATCCCCTCTCGACCAGGAGGAACGCCGTTCCCCGCCCGCGTCTCCGAGCGGTGGCGGTGGTGGCGCTGTCGGTCCTCGGCGTCGTGCTCCCGGTCCCTGCCGCGTCGGCCGCCACCGTGGACACCAGCGCCTGGTACGTGCTGGTCAACCGCAACAGCGGCAAGGTGCTGGACGTGTACGGGCGCAGCACCGCCGAGGGCGCCAGGATCGCCCAGTACACCCGCAACGACGGCGCGTGGCAGCAGTGGCAGTTCGTCGACTCCGGTGGCGGTTACTACCGGATCAGGTCCCGGCACAGCAACCGGGTGCTGAGCTTCCCCTCGACCGCCGACCGCGCCGGCCTGGTGCAGACGACCGACGCCGACCTCGCCGGACAGCAGTTCCGGCTGGCCGACTCCTCCGGCGGCGACGTGCGGCTGCTCAACCGGGCCAGCGGCAAGGCCGTGGGCGTGCTGGACGACTCCACCGCCGACGGGGCGCGGGTCGTCCAGCTGCCCGACACCGGCGGCGCCGGCCAGCGGTGGCAGCTGGTCAGGCTCGGCGCGGACACCACACCTCCCACCCCGCCCGGGAACCCCCGCACCTCGAACCTGACGTGCACCCGGGTGACGTTCTCGTGGTCGGCGTCCTCGGACGACGTCGCGGTGGCGTTCTACGACGTCTACCACGACGGCCAGCTCATGACCTCGGTGCCGGGCACGGCGCTGTCGGCCGACCTGACCGTCGTGCCGGGCGCCACGTGGGGCCTGTACGTCAACGCCCGCGACGCCGCCGGCAACGTCTCCCAGGCCAGTTCCACGGTCACCGTCGCGGTGCCGCAGTGCCAGGCCGACACCACTCCGCCCAGCACCCCCACCGGCGTGACGGCGACCGCGTCGGGCACCTCGGTCACCGTCCGCTGGTCGCCCGCGACCGACGACGTCGGCGTCACCGGCTACGAGGTGCTGCGCGACGGCGTCCAGGTCGGCTCGACCAGCGGCGCGTCCACGACGTCGTTCACCGACAGCGGCCTGGCCGCGAACACCCGCTACGAGTACCGGGTGCGGGCGCGCGACGCGCAGGCCAACCGCTCGGCCCCGAGCACGGCGGTCGCGGTCACCACCGGCGCCTCCTGCGCCACGGCCCTGTGCTCGGTCACCAGGGTCACCACCGAGACCGACCTGCCCTGGGGCCTGACCACCCTGCCCGACGGCCAGGTGCTCTTCGGCCGCCGCGACACCTTCGAGCTGGTCCGGCTCGACCCCGCCACCGGCGCGAAGACCGTCGTCGGGCGCGTGCCGAACGCGGCCGGGACGGACGGCGAGGGCGGGGTCCTGGGCATCGCCGTGGCCTCCGACTTCACCGCCGACCCGTGGGTGTACGTCATGCACACCAGCTCGACCGACAATCGGGTGGTGCGCATCCGCTACACCGGCGGCGCGCTCGCGGGCACGCCGCAGGTGCTGCTCACCGGTATCCCGCGCAACAAGTACCACAACGGCGGGCGGCTGCGCTTCGGTCCCGACGGCAAGCTCTACATCGCCACCGGGGACGGGCAGAACGGCGAGTGGGCCCAGGACCTCGACAACCTCGCCGGCAAGGTGCTGCGCGTCAACCGCGACGGCAGCGTCCCGTCGGACAACCCCTTCGGCACCCCGGTCTGGAGCTACGGCCACCGCAACCCGCAGGGCCTGGCCTTCGACTCCCAGGGTCGGTTGTGGGAGCAGGAGTTCGGCAACTCGGTCATGGACGAGACCAACCTGATCGTGCGCGGCGGCAACTACGGCTGGCCCGCGTGCGAGGGCACCACCGGCAGCTGCGGCCAACCCGGTTTCGTCGCGCCCAAGCACACCTTCCCCGTGGCCGAGGGCTCGTGCAGCGGCATCGCCGTGGTCCGCGACGCGCTCTACATCGCCTGCCTGCGCGGTGCGCGGCTGTACCGGGCCGAGATCTCCGGCGAGAGCCTGACCAACGTCCAGCAGTACCTCACCGGCACCTACGGGCGGCTGCGCACCGTGGAGCCCTCCGCCGACGGTGGCCTCTGGCTGACCACCAGCACCCGCGGCGACAAGGACAGCATCGCCAACAACAGCAACGAAAGCATCCTCAAGGTCGAGCTCGGCCGATGAACCGGCCGCGGGGCGGTGCGACCGCGCCGCCCCGCGGCGTCGCCGATCACCAGGTCGCCGATCACCAGAAGGAGTTCCCATGACCTACGGCACGACACCGCGTCACCGTCGCACGCGGACGCTCACGGCGGTGGCCATCGCCATCGCGGGCCTCGTGGCGCCTGCGGCGTCCGGCCCGTCCGCCTCCGCGGCGATGGCGTCGCCGTGCACCCCGGGCGCGACCTACGGATCACCGTTACCGACCCGCGCGGTGACGTCCCAGCTCATCCGGGGAGGGTTCAACTTCCTCGAAGGGCCCACGTGGGACCAGCGGACGGGCACCCTGCTGCTGTCGAACATGCAGAACCCGACCGGCTGGCAGGGCGTGCAACCGTCCGCCGTGCTCCGGTTCACGCCGCCGGCCACGTTCGAGACGTTCATCGCCGACTCCGGCAGCAACGGCCTGGCGGTCACCCCCGACGGCACGCGGCTGCTCGCCGCCACGCACGACAACCGCACCGTCTCCGCCTACAGCCTGACCGACCGCAGCCGCACCACCGTCGCGGCCAACTACCAGGGGCGCGCGTTCAACTCCCCCAACGACCTCACCATCGGCCGGGACGGCACCACCTACTTCACCGACCCCAACTTCCAGCGCGGCAACCGCACCGACGAGCAGAACGGCCGCACCAGCGTCTTCCGCGTCCGCGACGGCGTGGTCAGCCTCGTCGACGACACGCTGTCGCAGCCCAACGGCGTCGTCCTGTCGCCCGACGGCACGACGCTGTACGTGGGCGGCAGCAACTCGATCGTGAAGTACTCCGTCGCCGCCGACGGCTCGACCGGCAACCGCACGACGTTCGCGAGCATCCAGACACCCGACGGCGCGACGATCGACTGCGCGGGCAACCTGTACTGGGCGTCCTACAACGAGGGTCTCGTGCACGTCTTCTCCCCTTCAGGCACGCGTCTGGGCACGATCTCCGCGGGTCGCAACATCACCAACGCGGCGTTCGGCGGTCCCGACGGTCGGACGCTGTACATCACCTCCGGCGTCAACGGCTCGTTCGGCCTCTACCAGGTGCGCCTCAACGTGCCGGGGAACCCCTACTGACCGTGCGGCCGGTCTCCGCTCGCCGCCTCGGCCCCGGCCGCCACCGGGGTCAGAGCGCCGCGGTCGAACGGGTGAGGCGCACCGCCGAGACGAGGAAGAACACGCCGCCGAGGGTGGCGTAGCCGGCCAGGTCGAGCAGCGCTGCGTCGGGCTGCGCGGCGTGCAGCACGAAGGTCGTGCCGGCGATCGTGGAGACGGCCCCGCTGAGGATCATCGCCCACTGGCCGCCCAGCGCGCGGCGGCTGACGCCGACTGCGAGCTGGGTCAGGCCCGACGCGACCGCCCACACGCCCCACACGCGCAGCACCGCCGGGATGCCGGAGGCCGCGGCGACGGCGAGGCCGGCGGTCGCGAGACCGCTGACGGCGATGTTCACGTACAGGCCCGGCGTGGGTGCGCTGCCCTGTGCCGAGTTTCTTGACGAGCGGACGTCGACGAGGGCGGCGGCAACGTCGAACAGCGGGTACAGCACGAGCAGCGTGACGCTGAGGGGTCCGGGTTCGGACGCGCTCGTGGCCAGCAGCCCGGCCCAGACGAGGGCGAACCCGAAGCGGACGAAGTACAGGCGTCGGAGCGCGGGCGCGGCGGTGGCAGCGGTGCCGGTGCTGGTGGTCACGGGACTCCTTGGTGACAACCTCAGAAGTGAGGAGAACGTTCGTTCTTGTCGCAGGATGGCAGTCGGACCACGCGCCCGTCAAGAACGAACGTTCTATCTGCTACCGTGGCAGCCGTGACGAACGCTCCCGGTCAGGTCTCCGAAGCGCGGTCGCGGCTGCTCGCCACGGCGACCCGGATCTTCTACGCCGAGGGCATCCACGCCGTCGGCGTCGACCGGATCGTCGCCGAGGCGAAGGTGACCCGGGCGACGCTGTACCGGCACTTCCCCGGCAAGGACGACCTGATCGTCAACTACCTGCGGGAAGCCGACCGGGCCATCAGGGACCAGGTCGACGCCGTCCTGGCCCGGGAGCTGCCGGCGCCCGACACCCTGCGCGCCGTCGCCCGGTTCATCGCGGACGGCATCCGGTCCCCCGGCTTCCGCGGCTGCGCCTTCCTCAACGCCGCCGCGGAGTACCCCGATCCCGCCCACCCCGTGCACCAGGCCGTCCTCGCGCACCGCCGGTGGTTCTCCCGCACGATCACCGACCTGCTGGCCCGCATCGGCGACGCACCGGCCGAACCCGCCGCCCGGCACGTCGTCATGCTGCGGGACGGGGCCATGGCCACCGGCTGCCTGTCCGACCCCGAGCCGATCTGCGCGACGTTCCTCGAAGGCGTCGAAGGTCTGCTGCGGCAGCGCATGGCGGCCACGCCCTGAGCCCGGCGACCGCCCGCCGGGCTCACTCGTGCCGCAGGGCGACGGTGCCGGGGGACGCCTCTGCCATCGGCGTAATCCGGTGCCGGTGTCACCGCACCTGAGCCAGTCGCTTCGCATGGGGTTCGCGCCCCGAGGGGTGGGGCCAAGCGGGAGCGAGCAGCGGGAGCGGGTACGAGGCCAGTTCGTTGAGGGCCATCCGGAGGAGGTCGCGTTGGTGCGGGAGCAAGCGTGGTTGGGCGGTCGCCAGGTTCCTCGGCGGGACCAGAGCGCGTCCCAAGGGGGCGAGCACCGACAACTTCGCGGTCGCCGCATACGCTGGAGGAGGAGCGTGCCTGCCGACAGCCGTGAGCAGGCCCCAAGCGGCGAAGTCGAGGTCAGGGCTGGGACGGACGCGGGAGCGGCTCAGCACACCCCGGCAGACGTCGGCGACCGTGTCGGCGTCCTGCTGGGACACGCTGGAGCCCAACTCGGACGTGACCTTCGCCAGGCGCTGCCACTCGCCGCCGTCGAGGCGGGCGCGGTGGCGCGCCCAGGTGGCGACCACGGGTTCGACGTGGCGTGAGCGGATCGCCCGCACGCCCGCCTGCCAGGCGAGCCAGACCGACAGCGGACCGAGATCGGCCGTGTCCGGGTCATCCTCCCGCGAGTCGCCGAGGTCCGCCGCGACCAGGGCGGCGGCCACGATCGCTCCGGCGTCGACGCAGGAATCCGTCAACCCGACCGCGGCCTCGGCGTGCGCGTCCAACCACGTGGCCAGGGCGAACCGGCCACCCGGATCGCCGACGGCCTCGATGACGCGCTGGTCGACCGGGTCGCGGCCCAGCGCTTTGCCGGCAACGGCGGCCACCACGGCGGCGGGCAGGTCGACGGCCGACCGGCGTTGCCCCCGCTCGACGACGGTGAGGTGGCTGCCGGGCACCAGGGCGCTGACTTCGGCGATGACCGGATCACCGGCGCACGTCACCGCCACGGGGCTCTCGAACTCGACGAGCGTATCGGACTGGTTCAAGGCGGCCAGATAGCGATGGACGCCGTTCTCTTCGAGCGGCACGCGCTCGACCAGCGGCACCACACGCAGTTCGTCGCCCAGGCGGAGGGCTGCGAGCCGCTCCGCACCGCCCCGCGCGGCGGGCAACGACACGGTGCCGTCCGGCAGGACCGCGCAGGTCACCTGACGGCCCCGGTGGACGTCGACCAGACTGCGCAACTCCGCTTCCTCGAGCTCACCTGGCCACCCGAGCCCGTCCGCAGGCAACCACCGCGGCCCGCCGGTGTCCACCTGCATGCACAGCAACCCCAGGGCGCCGTCCGCATTCACGATGACGTCCTCCAACAAGACCCGCACCTCCCCCGTCTGCGACGCCGCGGGCAGCCCGGCCACCGGTCGCCCGTCGACATCGACGTGGAACCACTGCGGTCGCCGATCCTTGGCCAACCGCGAGACCAGGGCGGGCACTGCGGCGGCAGGCGCTCCCGGGACGACCGCGTGCGCCGGGGCCCGCAGCAGCGAGGCTCCCACCCGCAGCAGGACGTGCTCGTCGTCGAGTGCTCCGCGCACGCGACCGCGCAGCCAGAGCCCGGCACGGGGCAGTCCGTACGGCTGGTGGCGCCGCGAGACGACCACCACGCGATCCCCCACCTCCTCCACCGTGACGACCAGCGAGCCACCGGCCAGGTCGAGCACCTTGCCGGGCTCGTCCCCGGTGAGAGAGGAGCGCAGCCAGGTGCTGCCCGGCCACGCCTCGTCGTCACCGCCGATGGTGGCGGTCCAGCCCTGCAGTCCCAGGACCCGGAACCCGGTCCCGACCCGCGCCGGTTCGATGAGGACGGTGTCACCGGGCATCGGGGAGTCGGTGGCGAAGGTGAGCGAGTTGTCCGCGAACAGCCACATCGCCTTGGGGTCGGAGCTCTTCGGCAGCTGTGCGGGTACAGCGGGGTAGTCGAACCGGTTGTCGCCGTGGCCGAGCCGGATCTTCATCTCCACGCTGTCCGCCTTGGCGGGCAACAGGGTGCGGCCGGGACCGAACGCCGCGCGCGGTCCGGGAGACCAGGAGTGCAGAGCGACGCAGGAGACCTGCGTGTTCACGTTGTCCGGTTGGTGCAGCGACAAGCGCACCTGGTCACCCGGCCCGAACCGCGTCCAATCCAGGTCGCGCAACGGGCGGTGCCCCTCCACGGCGGCTCCGACCAGCAAGTCGGCGGGCAGCTCGAGCACCCTGCCGGGGAACACCTCGATCCACAACCCACCCGCGCCGCCACGCACGGGTGCGGCGACCGTGTACTCGGAGGGGGCCTGCCCCAGTTCCCCGGACAGGGCTCCCACGGCCTCACCTGCGGAGAAGCCGAACGTCCGCAGGTCGGTTTCCGGGTAGCGCAAGACTCGTCCCTCGGCGAACATCAGCGGCCCGGACCCCACCGACACCTCGTGGCGCCCCTTCTTGGCCAGCATGTCGACGCGCACGTCGACCTGCCCGTCCTCGCCGACGACCCAATGGCCGGTGAGCCGGTCGTGCAACGTCCACCGACGGTCCGCCCAGCGCTCGACGAGGCTGAGCGCTCCCTGGTCGGCGAAGGTGAGCCGGGACCACGTGGTGGGGATCTCGGCGGCGTCCCGGGCGTTCGGGACGATGAACGGCACGCGCCTGCCCGTGTCGTAGCGGATCGAGCCGACAAGGTGCTGCTCCGGCGCGGCACGGCGCAGCACCACGTCATTGCCCTCGCGCACCGCCAGCGCCACCTTGGGGTGGCGGAGCCGCATCAGCGCGGCCCCATTCAGCTCCGGACTTGATGCGGTGGCCTCGACGCCGGGCAGCCCGGCGAGCGTGAACATCCTGGTGCCGCTCGCCGAAGCCGGATCCACGTCGTCGTGGAGCAAGGGCTGCTTGGGAAGGACGACAACGGGCCGTCCGGTCGCCGTCACGTAGTCGCGGTCGTCCTGGACCGCGCAGAACACCTGGATCTGTTCGCCTTCGAGCGCCAACCGCACGATAGACCGCTCGGGCACCCGCCCGCGCCTGCGCACCTTGCCCGCCGGCACGGCGAAGTACACGCCGGGGCGGAACTCCAGGCCGAACGCCGACTTGCCGGCGGACACCATCACCGCGTAGCAGCGGCCGCCGTGGTGGCGGATGTAGTTGTCCAGGTGGGAGATGCGCCTGGACAAACGCAGGCTGGTGGCCGTCTTCCAGAACTTCTCGTTCCCCCTGCCATCGGACAGCACCTCGACGAGCATCACGTTGCCACGCAGCGACTCCGGTGTGCGCCGCAGGTTGCGCAGCGTGCTCTCGCGCACGGCGAAGTTGCGCTTGTAGACCCTGGCCACCGGCGGTGTGGCGTACCAGCGGTCCAGACCAGGCGGCAGCGTCAACTCCAGGTACAGGTCATTGCGACCACGGTCGACCACGTCACCCGCCACCATGAACAGCCGCTCACCGCGGCGCAAGCTCGCCGCCCGCTCGAAGACGACCTTGCCGCCCAGGTGCTCGGCGAGCTTCCTGTGGTCGAGTCGGGCCAGCAGCTCGTACCGCCTGGTCCCCTCCGGGTGTCCCGCCTCGGCCCGAGCCTGGTCGAGCAACCACGCCGCGGT
Source organism: Actinosynnema sp. NPDC091369 (assembly GCF_044757065.1). Classification (NCBI taxonomy): domain Bacteria; kingdom Bacillati; phylum Actinomycetota; class Actinomycetes; order Pseudonocardiales; family Pseudonocardiaceae; genus Actinosynnema; species Actinosynnema sp. NPDC091369. The sequence continues at coordinate 204,855 of NZ_JBIVUG010000007.1, forward strand.
GTCCGGCTCGAGTTCCGCGCGGTCGAGCCGCAGTGCCTGGGAGTCGTCCACGTCTCCCTCGGCGTAGCGGCGTTGGCGCCCGTGCACGGTGAGCACCCGAACCGATTCCCGCAGCAGGGTCACCTCCACCTCCAGCCGGTGCACGATGCGCTCTTCGGACGCCTCGACGTACAGCTGGCGAACCGGGGACACGTCCTCGTGCTCGACGGAGAACTCAGGCAGGTCGAGGGTCAGCACGCCGTTCTGGTCGGGCACGAACCGGGCCCGGCGCACGATCTCGCCGAAGAAGAGCGGGAACTTTCCCGCCACAGGTCTGCCCAGCACCGTAAGCCGGTGCTCGGGCACTTCCATCCGCCAACCGAAGCCCCACTCGAAGCGGTGGACCGGCGGGCTGCCCGCCACCCGACCCGCATAGCGGAGGTCCACCCGCAACGACGAGTGCGACGCCGTCACCGACGCGCCGCGCGAGGCGACGTGGGCGGCGAACTCCGCCACGGTCAGCGGGGTGGTGGCGTGGTAGCTGGCGTGCCAGCCGCCGTCCCGCTCAACCAGCACGACCCGCACGTCGTCGCGCTCGTAGTCCTGGGTCACCCAGCACGTCTGGTGCTCGTCGAGGGGCACCTCACTGGACCACCCACCGGGCACGGGCACGTGCAGGTCGTGCAACCGCACGCGATCACCGCGCAGCACGCCGAAGCGGTGCTTGTCCTCGGCTGCCTCGTACTCCCGCCAGGCTGCGCCGTGCTCGGCGGAGTCGGAGCTCCGCGCGGCGGAACGCGAGACCGGGCGCAGCGTGAAGTGCCTGCGCAGCCGCCACCCGGTGCTGCCGTCGCGGAGGAGTACGGGTTCACCGGTGACGGCGACCGACTGCACGCGTTGGTCGGTGTACTTGTCGACCGGGTAGGTGGTGCCGTGCACGCGCCCGCCGCCGGTCGTCACCTCGACCCGGTTGCGGCGGACCGCGACTTCCGGTGTGTCACGGACGCGGCCCACCACCTGCCCGTCGAGGTGTCTGCGGGCACGACCGTCAGTGGGCGCGAACAGCAGCACGGCCCGGCGACCCCTGCCCCGCTCGTAGACCTCCGCGGTCCGGCCGTCGCGCTCGACGGTGCCCAGGTAGTGGTCGTCGCGGCCGGGTCTGCCGCTGCCCTCGCGCCACAGAGCCTCAACCTGGACGACGCGCGGTTGGGCTTCCACCACCCATCGGCCGTCGTGGCCCCTCGTGGCCCACAGCGGGTCACCCGCCGTCGCGGGCAGCACGGTGAACGCCCTGCCGGGGGCGACGCACAGCCGAGGTTCGCCGTCGACGCGCAGCCACAGGGCGTACTGCCCGTCCGGGTTGCCCCGTGGTTTGGCCACGCAGATGCCCGGCGTGCCCTCTACCCCCTCGAGGTCGCCTTGTGATCCGGGCTCGACATGGCGGAACAGCTCCCAGGTCTCGAGGCCACGTGCGCGCCTGCGCTCGACCTTCCGCCGCGACCAGCTGTCCACCACGACGACATCCCTCTTGGCGGCGCGAGCCCGCTCGTCCCGGTTGCCGGTCAGCGGCGCCATCGAGATCGACTCCGCCAGCACCTCGACGACCAGGCCGTCAGTGGTCATGGCACGCCACGTGTCGTAGCGAGGCGCATCCCCCATCACCCAGTCCAGGGTGAACAACTGGCCGTCACGGGGTGTCAGCAGCCGCCGGAACCGCTCGGGGTCGGGGTTCTCGTGGTCCGGGATGTTGTGGACGGGCTCCTGCATGGCCTGAACACGACCGACGCGCTGGTGGCGCGCGGTCCACTCGCCCACCGTGAAGGCGCATCGGCCCAACCCGACCAGCCCGTCGAGCCCGTCCACTGCCAGGACGTCCGGAAAACCCTCCGGAGCTGCGGCCATCGGCAGCACCCACCGCTCCCCGTCCGGGTCCACCACCGCTTCCAGGCTGGCACGGTCGTCGGCGAACGCGTTCGCCCACTCCAGGTTCCGCCGGTCGACCGCGTCGACCAGGGCCAGGAACACCCGGCCGCCGTCCTGGACCGGGGCGACCCGAACACGCAGTCCGGAAACCTGTCCCACGCCCAGGCGCGACAGGTCCGCCAGCCGCCAGTCGCGGTCGGCGACGAAGTAACTCACTCCGGGCGACGTGGACAGCACCCATCCGTCGGCGTTGCGGGACGACACGGTCGCCCAGGCGCTGCCGCGGCGCAGGTCCGCGACCAGCTCGGTGAACCCGCGCTCGACCGGCAGCCAGCAGCCGTCACCGACCGACCAGCGCGCCAGGGTCCACGTCCGGCTCGCGGGCCGGTACGCGGCGGAGGTGTCCGGGTCCCAGGCTCGCAGCCACTTGTCACGCGCGTGCGCCGGCGCGGCGTCGTGATCGTGGGCCACCTCGCGTCCCAGTCGGCCCACCAAGGTCAACCGGAGCAGGTCGCCGTCCCCTGCGCGGGCTTCGACCACCGCGGTGCGGACCTCGTCCGGACGGGGCGCCGGCGGACCGGCCGGTCCCAGGGTGAGGACGCCGCCCCCGGGCCGCAGCGTCACCACAACGGAGTCACCGATGGCGAACTCCCGGAACGTCGCCACCCCGACGACCGGCTCCGCCAGCCCGCAGTTCACCCACACCTCGCGCGGGTCGGCGTCCGGCTCTTCCACCGCGCACACCACGCCCGACACCCGGGCTCCGGCTCGTACGTGCTCCGCGCGTTCCTCCGCGGTCAGCGCGAGCAGGTCGATGACAGCGTCGACGCCATCCGCCAAGTCGTAGTGGACAGTCTGGGTGCCGTGGTCCACGGTCACCCCCTCGACCCGGCGCTCGTCGACCGGGAACGTCCCGTGATCGACGGACAACGGGGCCGGTCGGAGCACCGCCTCCTCGAAGAGGTCGTGCTGCACGTCGCCCAGCGTGGTACCGGACGTGAGGGCGGTGAGCAACGGCTCGTTCGCGGTGCGCAGGAGGAACATGCGGACCGCCTCGGTGCGCACTTCCCGCGAGCGCCGCATCTGCAGCGACGTGTACGGGCTGCGGACTCGGCGACGCTCGACGGGGCCGGTGCCGAGCGTGGTCACGGTGCCGAGGAAGGTCGCGCGGAGGTGCTGCAACGTCTGCAAGCCGACGCCGTCGGGCGCAGGCGTCGACAGGGCCGCGGCCAGGGACCAGAAGTCGTTCGGCGCGTCGAAGGAGAACTCCACGATGCCGTGCACGACCTTCTCCAGCACCAGGCGCAGCGTCCGCTCCTCCGCAGTGTCCCTGGCGTGGAGGCCGAACAGCTGCACCAGCCTCCTGCGGAGCTCGCGGCGGAACTCGAACGGCCGGTGGATCGCGTCCATGCCCCGCACCCACTCGGCGAGCCACTGCCGGGGAGTGGAGTCCGGTCCGTCCCACGGTGGCGGGGTGAGGTCGAACAGCGCGGCGAGCCGCTCGGTGGCGACCGCCAGCGGGGCGCCCTTCTGGGTGGCCTGCTTCGCCAGCGCGGTGGCGTGACGCGCCCACTCGGCGGCTTCGACCTGCTTGCTGGTCAGCAGTTCGAGCGCGCCGATGGTGCGATTGCTGTTGATCCCCACCCGTTCGGTCCACTTGGCGGTTTCCGGGACGTCCTCGTCCGGCCAGAGCTGCTTGAGCATCAGGCTCGGCTGGTTGGCCATGCCCAGCACGTGCTTGTCGGTGCGGGACTGCTTCACGATGCGCTGGACCAGCCATCGCAGGAACGACCGGGCAGGTGGCACCCGGCCGGGATCGGCGGCGAACCACCGGTTGGTCAGGTCGGTGCCCGACGACTCGGTCCGGTCCGACACCGCGTCGTTCACCCAGTTGGCGACCAGCAGGCCGGCGGCGGAGTAGTACAGCTTGCCCGTTTCGGTGTCGTCAGCCGCGGTCTCCGCCCGGCGCACCACCATCAAGACGAACCTGTCGGGAGCCACCGCGGCGGATCTGCCGGTGCCCAGCCGCTCGGTCAGGGCGCGGGTGTGGACCGCGAGCCCGGCCAGGGGCGGCGTGAGCTTGCTGCCCGCCGGCGGCATCAGCACCATGTTCTTGTAGAGGTTCTGGACGTCCTCCCGGTACGGGAGGTCGCTCAACACATCCGACGCGTGGAGGATGAACTCGGCGAACACGTCGTTCCCCGGGTCCGGCTCGGCATCGCCCGGAGCGAGCGTCACCGCGAGGAGCCCCGCTGCCAGGACGGCGAGCAGCCGGTCATCACCGGTGTTGGGGAAGACCGCCTGGGTCTTGTGCAGGAAGCTGCTGCCCACCCGGGGGACCAACCACGGCCGCTGGACCTCGAACGCGACCTCGTCGTCCGGAGAAGGCGCGGCCAGCCACGACCGCAGCCACGCCCGGTCGGCCGCGTCGGGTGCGGCGGCGGCAGCGGCGGCCACCGTCGCCGCCCAGACGACCGTCGCCACCCTGCCGAACGGCGCCTTCCGCACACCCAGCGTCGCCAGGACGTCGTAGGTGCGAGGGTCGGGCGCACCGCCTTCGACCTGCAGGGACCTGCGCAGCTCGTGGTGGGCTGCCTCCGCGGCCAGCGCGGTGTAGTCGGTCGAACCGGTCGCCGAGAACTCGGCGTGCACGGCCAGCGCGGCCAGGTCGGGTTCGACGGTGGCGAAACCGTGCGCGGTCGAGCCCAATCCCTTGAGCACCCGTCCCGGATCGACCCGCACCAGCACGCGGCAGGCCAGCACCCGGCACAACCGGCCGTACTCCCCCGCTCCCGCATCGGACAACAGCGTCCACAGCGCCGAGTCGGCGACGGCCCGCTCGACCGCCTCAGGGTGCACGTCCACCAGGTCGAGCAGCGACGCGAGCGTCAGCACCTCGGTCACGAAGTCCGCGGTGTCCAGGTACGGCCGAGTGGTCCGGATCTCCGCCGGGTCACGTCGCTCCCTGGCCGACGAGACCAGGGCCCGCAAGCGGTCGTCGACCGCCCCGTCCCACGGCACCTCGCGTCCGGCCTCGGCCAACCGTGCCGCCGCTGCGGTGCGCACTCTCTCGTCGTCGAACGCACGGCGAGCGTGGAGCACGTCCGGCAGCGCGTACAGCAGCTGGCTCGTCTCGACGCGCTCCAACTGGTCCAGTGCCTCCACCGCCACTTCCGCGTCCTCACCGCGAAGGGCCGTGAGGATGTCCAGGAAGGCGTGGGTCGCGGCGGGAGCCAGCCGGACGGCGCCGCAGAAGTACCAATCGGCGAGCATGATCATCTCCGGTGTGCCAGGTGGGGCAGTTGAGCCCGCAGGTCCGAGACGAGAGCGCGGAGCTCGGCGTCCAGCTCGACGTCGTCCGCGTCGATCACGGCCCGGTGGTGCCGATCGAGGTTGTCGACGAGCCTGGTGAGGGACTGCGTGTACGGGGTGCGGGTCAGCAGTGCCCAGAACAGCGGGTCGCCCGGATCCACGTCGGTCGGTCCGACACCGGCCGCCGAGGCGATGGCAGCCACGGTGGGCGCGGCCTCGTCACCCACGACCCACGACCCGTCGACCGCGAACCGCCAACCGCCGTCATCACGGGTGAGCCGGTCGCGGAGCAGCCGCATCGCCGGTCCGCCGTGGTCCAGCCAAGGTCGCACCGCGGCCCGCGGTGCCGCCGCGCGTACGAGAACCGGCACGACGGCCGCGGCCAGCAACGCGTTGGGCTGCCCAGGGGCGGGGACGTCACGCACCTTCGACAACCACCCGCCGAAGTCGAGTCCGCAGTCAACGGCGACCCGCAGAGCGGTCGATCCGCAGTTCGTGCGCGCCAGCAACGGCAAGACGGCCGCCACTGTGTCCGGCATGCTCGTCCACGCGGTCAGCAGCAGCGACCGGATGTCGGCGCGGCTCATCGGCGTCCGTGCCAGGGCATCGGCGATGGCCGCCGGCGCCGGTGGGCTCTCCTCCACCTCGCCCGGCACCTCCGGCACTTCCCACACGAGCCCGCGCTTGACCAGGCCGTGACGCGCCAGAGCAGCCAGGGTGGCCAGCGGATAACGGCCGCCCAGGCCCGCATCGAGGTCACCGGGTTCGTCGGGTCGCAGCAGGAACGCCCGGCAGTCGAGCCGCTTGCCCAGTTCGGCAGCCGTGCGCGCCGCGTCGTAGGGCGTCGGTCCGATCGAGCGCACGAGCACCACGGCGTCGGGCAGCAGCGACCTCAGCGTCCGCACGGTCCGCTGAGCCGTGGCGGAGGTGGCCGCGCCGACACCGCCGACCGCGCCGCGCACCAGCGGCACCACGACGCCGGTCCGCCCGCTCGGCCGCCAGTCGCCGCCGACGAGTGTCCGCAACGCCTCCGGCGAACCCGGGTCGCCGATGTCGAGGTCGGGAACCGTGATCCACCGCCTGCCGCCTAGTCCGTCGAGCGCGTCGGCCGTCCCCCTCCGGCGAGCCGCGCCCGAGGCGCTGTCGGCCACCACCGCGGTGAAGCCCCGGAGCGACGTGGCGACGAGGGTGTCCAGCCGGCACCTGCCCGCGGGGTCCAGCCGGAGCGGGGTGGCCTCGGGATCCCAGTCGACGGGCAGCGGATCGGCCTCGTACACCGCGGGGAGTGCGGCGACCACCGTCGGCGTCGGTGTCCCGTTGACCTTCACCCGCTCGCCGAGCTTGTCCTCGTAGTCGAAGGCGAAGAGCGGATCTTCCACGATCGCGGTCATCCGGACCGCGCGGAGGGCGTTCGTCCAGGACCGCGGGACGCCGCGCACGACGCCGACCAGCACACCGTCCTCAGTGACCAACGGCCCACCGGACATGCCCGGCCAGCCATCGGCCCCGTCCGCGGGCCAGGTGTTCCCCGAGCTCTCCAGCAGGAAGTCCTCCCTGCCGTTCATGGGCATCACGGTGCACCTGGCGGTCACCAATTTCCGGCGCAGGTCCTGCTCGCCGGCGCGCGGATACCCCAACGCGATGCATCGCACCTCGGAGATCCCCCCGACCTCCCCCCACCGGACGAAGTCGTCGACGAAAGGCTCCCTGCACCGGACGACCGCGACGTCGACCACGTCGACTTTGTGATCAGCGGCGGGGTGCCGCCACGCGACCACGCCGTCGTGCTCCGCGCCTTCGTCGTCGGTGAGCACCACCGCCGAACTGGGCCCACCCACGACGTGCGCGGCGGTGAGCACCACTCCCGGACCGATGACGAAACCGCTGCCCCGGTGCTTCCCGCGGACGCGCACCATTCGCGCGCGTAACCACTCATCGAGTCCCGGTGCCGTCATGTCACTCGCCGATGAGCATGTCGTCTTCGGTGGTCAGCGACGTGTCACGGGGCTTGAGGGTGAGCCGCAGCAGGTGCTTCGCGGTCTGGTCGTCCTGCCGGGATCCCCCTGCCGTGACGACCTTCCACAGGCTGATGCTCCCGTTGGCCTTCTTCGAGACCTTCGCGGTGAGCTCCAGCTCGACCTCGACCTTCTCCGGCAGGAATCGCACCCGCTCGTGCTCTCCCGCCCGCATCGCCTTGGTCAGCTCGGCCCGCAGCAGCTCGATCGCGGTGGACAGGCTGACGCCATCCTCGTCGATCAGCACGAGTCCGTTGTCGTCTTCGGTGCTCATGGGGGTCCTCCCGAGTGCGACGTCACCGCCCAGCGGGCGTACCCTCTAATCCACTGGCTGGTGGTAGCCGTTACATCTCGCTGCAGCACGGCGCACGATCGACATCCGGATTCCCCATCACGCGCACGGCCGTTCGGGTTGTCTTGAAGACCGCCCACCACACCTACGCGCTTTTCCCGTGATGCCCGTTGTCGGTGCACGCGTCGACTGCCGAATCCGTTCGCAGGACATCGGCCAGAACGTTCGACCGCCGCCCGTAGCGGTCGGTGCGCACGGTCGGGTCAGCGGGCGGTGATCTGCATTCCGCGCAGTTCGTACCCGGCGATCTCGTCCTTGAACGCGATCCGCGGCGGGCGGACCATGCGGATGCCCTCCAGGGACAACAGCTTGTGCAGGAACACGTCCGACTCCAGCATCGCGACGTGCGAGCCGGGGCACTTGTGCGGGCCGTCGCCGAAGGACAGGCCGGTCGAGCTGCCGCCGTCGGCCGTGCGGCGGCCGGGGCACACGGACGCGGGCGCTTCCCCCACCACGGCGGGGTCCAGGTTGGCGTGGTCGAGTTGGACCCGGACCAGGGAGCCCGCCGGCACGGTGACGTCGTCCACCCGGACGTCGCGGGTGGTGCGGCGCTTCAGGTGGCCGATCACCGGTTCCAGGCGCAGCACCTCGTGCAGGACCAGCAGCCGTTCGGGTTCGTCCGCGGCCAGGTAGCGGGACCGCAGCTCGTCGTCGGTGAACAGGTGCCACGCGGCCACCACGATGAACTCGCGGGTGGTGACCATGCCGGCCGCGGCGAACGTCAGGCACTCGCCCAGGATCTCCGCCGACGTGAGGCCCTCGGCGAGCAGGTGCGAGATCAGGTCGTCCCGGGGATGCGCCCGGCGCGCCCGCACCGCGGGCCGGACGTCGCCGAGGTAGATGGCCGACCAGCCCCTGAGCTGCCGCCACACCCAGTACAGGCCGCGCAGGCTGGTGAAACCCGGTGTGCCGAACTCCTCCGGGAAGAAGTAGTCGAGCCGTCGCCTGATGCCGGGTTTGCTCTCGGTCAGCCCGAGCACCGCCGACGTGACGTCCACGGCCACCTGGAAGCTCAGGTCGGCGAGGTCGACCACGCGCCCACCGCGCACCAGCGCCACCTGCTCGTCGGCGACGCGTTCCATCACCGCGCGGTAGACCTCGTCGACCCGGCGGGGGGTGAAGAACCGCGCGGTCTGCTTGCGGTGCTCGCGGTGCTCGGGCCCGTCGCGGTAGAGGACGGGACGGCGGATCCGGCGCGGGAAGTTCTCCGTGGTCTCCACGCCCAGACCGGCCTGGACGGTGTCGTGGTCGCGCAGGAACGCGCGGGCGGCCGCGTAGCCGTCGACCTGCCACGTCCCGTCGTGCGTCCGGTGCACGGGGCAGCTCGCCGCGGGCGCACCCCGATCGACCTTGCGAACGTTCACCGCGACCCTCTCCCCTCGGGCGGCCTTGATCCCGGACCAGTATGCGGTGGAAAAGTTCCGCGGGGACGTATCCAGCGCCGTGGAGCCCGCTCTTCTCCTAATGTCACGGGTTCCGGTTGGGGAGCGGGGGCCCGTGCGAGGGGGATAGCGCACCACCCGCCCTTCGGGGCGGGTGGGCAGCGCGCAGTTCGCAATGCCGGGGGGCGATTTCTCATGACCGATCTCATCAGCACGCCCATGTCCGTCGCCGAGGGGCCCACGTTCGGCCTCACCAGGTTCCTGGACCCGCTGCGGGTGCCGCCGGTGGTCCGGCCCCACTCGTGGTGGCACCAGGACGCGCTCACCGTGACCATGGTCCGCACGGCCGTGCGCCTGCACTCGCAGCTGCCGCCCACCGCCGTGTGGGCCTACGACGGCCACTTCCCCGGGCCCACCATCGAGGTCCGCAGCGGCCGCCGGTTGCGGGTGACCTGGACCAACGAGGTCGACGGGAAGATGCCGCTGGTCGCGGTGCGGGCGCCGCTCGCGTCCGGGCCGCAGAACAGCCCGGGGTTCCGGGCACCGGACGGTTCGCTGCCCGAGGGGGTCGAGCCGGTCGACGGGGTGTCCGACCTGCCGTCGTGGGCCGTGGTGCACCTGCACGGCGCGCTCACCGGCGGCGGCAACGACGGGTGGGCGCACAACGCGGTGCTCAAGGAAGCCTCGCAGCTCACGGAGTACCCGAACCGCCAGCAGGCCACCGCGCTCTGGTACCACGACCACGCCATGGCGATCACCCGCTTCAACGTGCACGCGGGCCTGGTGGGCATGTACCTCGTCCGCGACGAGGAGGAGGACGCGCTCGACCTGCCCTCGGGGGCGCACGAGGTGCCGCTGGTCATCACCGACCGCAACCTCGACACGGACGCGTCGGGCGCGCTGACCGGGCAGCTGCTCTACAAGGTGCCCTACCTGACCACGCCGACGGGCCAGGTGCTGCACCTGCCGTTCACCGGGCCGTTCACGCTGGTCAACGGGGTGATCTGGCCGCACCTGGACGTGGAGGCGCGCTGGTACCGGTTCCGGCTGGTCAACGCCTCGAACGCGCGCACCTACCAGCTGCGCCTGGTCGACGACGAGACCGGCGAGCCGCTGGACGACGCCGTGCGGCAGATCGGGACGGACGGCGGCCTGCTGCCCGCCCCCGCCGCGCTGCCGGCCGGCGGTCTGGTGGTCGCCCCGGCCGAGCGGGTCGACCTGCTGGTCGACTTCTCGCGGCTGCGCGGCAGGCGGGTGCGGCTGACCAACGCGCACCCGACCGCGGCGCCCGAGCCGTCGGTCATGCAGTTCCGGGTGGAGGACCGCGACCGGCACGACCGCTTCCGGTTGCCGGAGGTGCTGTCGACGTCCTACGTGCGGCTGCACCACGGCACCACGATCCCCGACGACCACGACCACGTGTTCATCGCGCTGGTTCCGCCCGGCACGGCGGGCGAGGGCCACCCGCAGATGTGGGAGCTGCGCGAGCTCACCGACGACCGGCCGCCCGCCGACCAGGCCGCGCCCGGGATCATCCAGCTCACCGATCCGAACACCGGCCGGGTGCGCACGTTCGAGCGGGTCGCGAGCCTCTTCGACGACACCACGAGCGTGTTCATCGACCACGGCCGCTGGGCGGTGTGGAACTTCATCCACCTGGGCGGGCCGGCGCACCCGATGCACGTGCACATGACCCAGTTCCAGGCCCTGTCCCGCGCCCAGTACCCGAGGGACGCCGCCACCGGCAACGTCACGGGGTTCGACGTCGCCACCGGCGGCACCACCGCGCCGCTGCCCGCGCCCGGTCCGGGCCGGCCGCTCGACCCGCAGGAAGAGGGCTGGAAGGACACCTACCTGGTGGGCCCCGGCGAGTGGTTGACCATCGCGGGCCACTTCGCGGGCGCGACGGGCAACTTCATGTACCACTGCCACATCCTCGACCACGAGGACGAGGGCATGATGCGGCCGTTCGTCGTGATGCCCGCGGAGGCGGCGCGCTTCCACGTCCACCGCTTCGGCGGCGGGCACCACCACGGCGAGGTGGCGAACGACACCCGGAGCCACGGCGGCAACGCGGCCTGACCGCGCCTGTCCACTGTGGACTGATCAACGCGCGCAAGAGTTTCGCCGACCTTGTGGCCCGGCGTCCGCGACCGCTAGAACTGGTGGGACGTCGGTCGATCAGGGGGATCGCACATGCGCGCGTTGAGGTTCTTGTTACCCGCTTTGGTCGTCGCGACCCTAGTCGCACCGGCCGCGACGACCGCTCAGGCCCGGCCGGCGGCGGAAGCCCCGCCGCCGGTCGGGTGGGCGGTCACCGGCACGCGGCTGACGTGGACGGCGCCCGCCCCGGTCCCGCCCGGCGGCGCCGCGCTCGAGTTCTGGGACGGGGGCCGGCTGCTGGGGGTGCCGCGACCGTCCACCGACCTGCGCACCTACACGCTGGACGCGGCCGGGGTCGACGACGTCGACCGCCTCCAGGTCCGGGCGTCGGGCCGGCGGCTGGACGTCGAAGAGCCCGCTCCCCCGTCGACCTCGGCGAGCGCCACGCCGCCCGCGTTGCGGCCCGCCGGGGACACCGATCCGGGCAGGCCCGGCCCGTTCGCCACCCGCACCGGGGAGTACGCGCTCGACCCGATCACCGTGCCCGGCTACCCGGCGCCGCTGGAGATGCAGGCCGTGGTCGTCGCGCCGACCGACGCGCCGGGCCCCCGCCCGCTGGCGCTCTTCCTGCACGGCAGGCACGTCACCTGCTTCAACGGCACCCAGGTCCTGCTGGACTGGCCGTGCCCCGCGCCCGCCAAGCCGGTGCCCAGCCACCGCGGCTACCTCCAGGCGCAACAGCTGCTCGCCTCGCAGGGCTACGTGACCGTGTCCGTGTCGGCCAACGCGGTCAACGCCCACGACACGCTGGACGTCGAGGCGGGCGCGGGCGCGCGGTCGACCCTGGTCCGCGCCCACCTGGCGAAGTGGGCGGACTGGGCGGGCGCCGATCGCGCCTCCGCGCCCGAGGTGGTGCGCGCCGCGCCCGTCGCCGACCTGGGCAACGTGCTGCTGGTCGGGCACTCCCGCGGTGGCGAGGGCGTCAACCGGGCCGCCGTCGACAGCCTCTCCCCGCCCCCGGGCGACAGCCCGGCGCGCTGGACGATCAAGGGCACCTTCCTCATCGGCCCGACGATCTTCGGGCACAACCCCGCCCCGGACGTGCCGTCGGTGACGGTCCTGCCCGGCTGCGACGGCGACGTGTCCGACCTCCAGGGCCAGCTCTTCGTGGACGCGACTCGGGGCGTGAGCCGGGGGACGGCGCTGCACAGCGCGTTGTACCTCGTCGGCGCCAACCACAACTTCTTCAACACCGAGTGGACCCCCGGCCAGGCGGAGGCGCCGGCGAACGACGACTTCCCCGCCTCGTGGGTCGACGCGGTGTGCTCGCCGGGGACCGCGACCCGCCTCACGGCCGCGCAGCAGCAGACCGCGGGAGCGACCTACATCGCCGCGGCGGCGCGCCTGTTCGTGGCCGGCGACCGGCGGGTGCTGCCGCTGCTGGACGGCTCCGGCGTCCGCGCCCCCTCCGCGGACCCGGCCCGCGTGCTCTCCCACGCCGTGGGCGGCGCGCGTTCCCCGTTCGTCGTGCCCGACGAGACGACCTCGGCGACCGGGTCCGCGCGGGTGTGCGCCCAGGTCTCGGCCGACCCGGCCGCGGCGTGCGTCGACCCGGCCGCGAGCCGACCGTCACCGCACTTCGTCCGGTTCAACCGGATGGTGCCGGAAGCCGGCCGGTCCGCCGTGGCGCTGAGCTGGACCGCGGCCGGGCAGGCCGCGACCGTGCGCCCGGCGACGCCGGTGTCCCTGGCCGGGTCGCGCCACCTCGCGCTGCGGCTGGCCGTGCCGCCGAACACCGCGGCCACCCGGTTCGACGTGGCCGTCACCGACGCGGCCGGGCGGCGCGCCGAGCTGGGTTCGGTGACCCTGGACGGGTTGCCCGCCACCGACCGGCTGTCCGCCCGCTGGGCGCAGGAGGTCCGCGTGCCGCTGCCGGCGCGCGGGGTCGACCTGCGCCGCGTCGCCGCGCTGGAACTCGTCCCGCGCGGTGACCCCGGCCAGGCGTGGCTCATCGACGCCCACGGCTGGGCGCCCGGCCTGCCGGCACCGCGGCCCGCGGCGCTGCCCCGCGTCGACGTGGGGGCGTTGACCGTCGAGGAGGGCGACTCCGGCACGCGGACGGTCCGGTTCCCGGTCTCGGTGACCGGTGCCGGCACGGCCTCCGTGCGGGTGTTCGTGCAGAGCGAGGACGGGCGCTCGTACACCGAGCGGCTGGTGGCGATCGAGCCGGGGCAGCACGAGGTCGAGGTGCCGGTGGAGGTCAACGGCAACACCCGGTGGAGCTTCGACCTGCGGCGCGTGGTGCTGGCCAAGGCCGTGCGGGGCGCGGTCGTCGGCCGCTACACGGACCGGTTGACGGTGCCGAACGACGACCCGGAGCCCACCATCACCGCCACCCCGGTCACCGGCGCGGTCACCGAGGGCGGCACCCTGACCTGGCGGTTGACGCTGTCCTCGCCGACCGACTCGAACTTCACGGTCACCGGTCGGCCGGTCGCCCCGGACGGGGTCGAGCTGTCCACCACGGACGTCGACGAGACGTGGTTCCGCCAACGCGTCTCCCGGGAGGAACCGCTGCCCTCGCGGCCGTTGTCGAGCACCGGGTTGCAGGTGACGGCCTACTTCTTCCGCGGCGAGGTGACCAAGGAGGTCTCCGTGCTGACCGTGGCCGACGCGGAGGTCGAGCAGGTCGAGCTGATCCGCTTCGACGTCGGGACCAGCACCCCGGGTTCGCCGCGCGTCCCGATCACCGGCGAGGTCGCCGACGGCCCGGCGGCGGCGCGCTGACCCCCGACGTGACCTCCGGTTCTCCTACCTCCGGAGGGCGATTGCTAGCGTTGGGCGGTGTCTGAGAGAGAGCACGCCGGTCGGATCGTGGACGGCCGGTTCGAGCTGCTGGAACGGCTGGGCAGCGGCGGCATGGGTACGGTCTGGCGCGCCCTCGACCTGGGGCTGCACCGCGAGGTGGCCATCAAGGAGGTCCGCCCGGCGGACGCCGACCAGGTCGAGGCCAACCCCGCGATGGCCGCGCAGCTGCGGGAACGCGTATTGCGCGAGTCCCGCGCGCTCGCCCGGTTGCAGCACCCGAACGTCGTGTCGATCTACCAGATCATCGACTCGGCCGACTCGCCGTACCCGTGGATCGTCATGGAGCTGGTCCGCGGCACGTCGCTGGACGCGCGGCTGGACCAGGGCGTGCTCTCCCCCGCCGAGGCGGCCAGGGTCGGGCGGGACGTGCTCGCGGCGCTGCGCTCGGCCCACTCCGCGGGCGTGATGCACCGCGACGTGAAGCCGGGCAACGTGCTGCTGCGCACCGACGGCAGCGCCGTGCTGACCGACTTCGGCATCGCCGCGTTGCAGGGCGCGACCCAGCTCACCGCGACCGGCGACGTGATCGGGTCGCCGGAGTACATCGCCCCGGAGCGGCTGCGCGGCGACGAGACGCACACCGCGTCCGACCTGTGGTCGCTGGCGATGCTGCTGTACGTGGCGGTCGAGGGCCACCACCCGATGCGCCGCGCGAGCACGATGGCCACCCTCGCCGCGGTGATGACCGAGCCGGTCCCGCCGCCGCGCCGTGCCGGCGCCCTCGCGCCCGCGCTCAACGCGGCCCTCCGCAACGACCCCGCCGAACGACCGACCGGCGAGGTGCTGGACCGGATGTTCGCCGCGGCCGAGCACGGCCCGGCGACCCCGGTGGGGCCGCCCACCCCGGTGGGGTTCCCGGCGCCGCCGGAGCCGGCGAGCGGTCCCCAGCCCCACTACCGCTACGCGCAGCCCGTGCCGACGCCCGCCGGTGGGACGCCGGTCGGCGCCACCCCGGGTGGCGGGATCCCGGTGAGCGGGCCGCAGCACCACGGCTACCAGCAGGCTTACCCGACGGCGCCGCCGATGTCGGTGCCGGTGCCGCGCAAGCGGACCGGGGCCGTGGTGCTCTCGCTGGTCGGCGTGGCGCTGGTCGTCGCGGCCACCGTCCTGGTGGTCAAGCTGACGGGCGGGAACGACCCGGGGAACTCCGCGGCGGGCCCGTCGACCACGTCGTCGACCGCCCGGCCGAACACCGGCGTGCCGGTCGGCTCGCCGACCACGGCGGCCGACTCGGCGAAGACCGACCTGCTCACCCCCGCCGGCGCGCGTGCCGCCGTGGCCGCGCTCGTGGAGGCGATGGGCGGCACGAAGGTGTCCGAGGTGACGCTGTGGTCGGACCACGTGTCGGCCGTCGCCCCCACCGCCGCGGTCACGCACGGCTTCGACGACTTCGAGTACCGGTCCGGCAAGGCCACCCGGAAGGGCCCGGACGGCGTGGACGCCGACCGCGCAGTGCTCGACCTGAACGCGGTGAACTGGGACGCCCTGCCCGCGTTGTTCGACCGGGCCACCACCGAGCTGGGCGTGCCCAAGCCGACCATGCGCTACGTGATCGTGGACTGCGACATCATCGACAAGACCCCGTCGCTGCGGGTGTACCTGGCCGACGACTACGGCGGCGCCTACCTCCAGGCGAGCCTACAGGGCGAGGTCCAGAAGACCTACCCGCGCGACAAGTGACCCGCGCCGAGACCGGTCGCCGGTGCGGGTGCGGGTGCGGGTGCCGTGCACGGTCATGGCGGCGGTCGATCGCGTGGACGGTTCGCGACGGGGCGGTGACCGACACGCCGGCACCTCGCGAGCTCCACTGGTTCGCCCACCAGCCGTGAGCCGATCCGTGCGGTCAGGCACGCACCGCTGGTAGGTGTTCACCCGATCGAGTTGGTTCCCATCCCCCACCAGTGGTGCGACGATGGGGATGGGCGGTGAGGCGCTCACGTCGACTGGGGAGCGACGACACGGACTGCGCCGGAAGTGACGACTTCGCTCGGGGACATCGCGCACGGGCCGAGTTCGGGTTTTTCCACCGCCCTGGACACTGGCACCAGGGGGAATGATGAAGAAGACAGCGAAAGTCGCGGCCGTTCTCACGACCGCCGCCACGACCGGCGCGCTGATCACCGCGACGGCTGCGACCGCGAGCGCGGCCGCGCCGTGGTGGAGCGATCCGGCGACGTGCGCCAACCCGCTCACGGCGGTCCAGCGCACGGTCGACAACCGCGTGGTCCAGGTCCGCTACGGCAACTGCGGTGGCGCGCAGTACGGCTGGGGGCGGATCCTGGACTACACCGGGCCCGAGTACATCCGCTTCGAGGTCGACCTGAACGGCGACCGCGTCGCGGACGACTTCTCGACCTACACCGCGGGCAACCGCAACTACACCCAAGCCTACCCGACGAGTTCGAGCGCGAACCGCGCCTTCCGGGCGTGCTACGTGGTCAACGCCAACGGCACGTGCACGGCGGGCAACTCCACGGTCTGGTGGTGAGCCGACTGGGGCCGAGTCCGCCCTCGACAGTCCCTCGTGGACAGTCCTAGTCGGACGTCCGCCACGCGCGGCGACGTTCACTCTTTCGAGTTGTCGGGCGGGTAATCCTTGTGATCAGGGCACATCGGCGCGCAGCCTGAACCGGCGGGGAAACCGGGGGGTCGCGCGGTGGTCCCGGATACGGGTGGGCGAGGTCCGGGCCGGCGAAGAGCAGCGCATCTCTCGGCCGGGTTCCGTGTGCCGCGGACGTGGTGACCACCTCGGGGGTCGAGGGGCGCCACGTCCGGTCGAGGAGTGAGATGGCGCAGTTCAGACAGCGCAGGCGCGCCACGGCGCGGTACGGGGGCGTCAGGTCCCTCGACGGGGCGGCGCACGCCGAGTTGCGGCCCGGCACCCTCTACCGGTTCGTCGACGTCGGGGACGGCGGTGGTCCGCGGGTGATGGGTGCCGCCGAACGCGAGGCGCTCGGGGACCCCATGGCGACGACGTTCTTCCGCCACGGGCACTTCCCGCTCACCGCCGGGGAGGTCATGGCCGGGCTCGACCGCGTCGGCGCGGTGCCGGAGGTCCGGTCGTACCTGATCAGCGAGGCCGGGCAGCTCGGGGACGCACCGGGGCTGGTCAAGGACTTCCGCTTCGCGGTCGTGCGCGGACGCGGCTCGGACGCCGACCTGATGATCAGCACCAGTGCCACCGACCAGACCCCGAACGCGTTCCTCCAAGTCGCGGCGTGGGACGACCAAGCGGGCCGGTTCCACTACTACGTGCGCCTCGACCGGGCCTGGGTGTGGTGCGGCGACTCGTGGACCGCGCTGCGACCCGAGTCACGCGGCCGGGCGTGCTTCGACAGCCACGTCAACGGCAGCGTGGTGATGAAGGAGCTGAAGCAGCCGTGGCTGCACTGGCACTCCATGAGCGCGGCGATCCACCTCGCGCCCGACGACCCGGTCCGGAGCAGCCCGCTGTTCGCGTTCCTCACCAACGCCGAGGTGCTGGAGCCGACGATCCGGGCCGCCGTCGACCGGTGGACCACCGCACGGCTGCGCGCGGCCACCGCGTCGGGGACGATCGAGCACCCGGACTGGTTGCTGCGCCAGCTGTTCACCACCACGACGGTCAACCTGGCGAGCAGCACGGCGGAGTTCACCAGCCTGGACGACCGCGACGCGTTCGAGCCGCCGTTGAGCTTCTGGCTGCACAACGAGGCCCTGCTGGACGTCCTCGGGATACCCGCCGGCTTCGGCATCCCGGCCATGTCGGCGCCGCTCTACCTGGACCGCCTCCGGCACTACGACTTCCGGCTGACCGAGGGCGACTTCTCCCGGCCGGGCGACACGTTCTTCGCGTTCGTCGTGCCCGAGGCCGCCTTCGAGGACCTGCACGTGGTCGACCGGATGATCCAGACCGGCCTCCTCGGCGCGCGGTTCGTCGCGTGCGCGCTGATGGTCGACTTCCCCAACCCGGTCTTCAGCCGGCGTCGGGCCCGGCTCATGGCGCACTGCCCGACCACGCCGACGGCGGTGGGCGACGGGCTGGACGACCGGTTGGCGGCGGCCATCGCGGCGGCGGCCGACGACGACGCGTCGCCCGAGGCCGAATTCGCGGCGAACTGGGCCGTGTCGGACTGGCCGGACCGCTTCGCCGCCCGGATCGACGACTACGTGCGGGCCGTCACCGCCCGCCTCGGCACGCCGGAGGGCACCGACGACTACGTCCGCCTGGCCGAGTCCCGCCGCCGGGAGTTCCGGTGGTCGAAGCTCGCCGAGTTCACCCTGACCGTGCCGCGGACCTCCATCCCCGACGACGCCCCGCTGCTCGAGATGGCGCCGGACGGCTCGGTCCGCCCGAAGACGTGACGCCACCGCACAAGGAGCCCTCCCATGCCACCACTGCGAGCCTTCGACCCGCCGGGCCACCTCACCGACCTCGACGAGGAGGGCCGGCGCGCCTGGCACGACTTCATCTCCGACGCCACCGACCGGGCGATCGAGGGCAACACCGACCGCACGAACGACAGCCCGCGGGCCCAGTACTACAACCTGACCAGGACCGGGACGGCCGACGACGCGGTGCTCCAAGACGTCACCTGGACGGCGTTCCCCCGGCAGGTCAAGGTGCGCGCCACCTCCGACCGGCAGCGCTGGACGGCCGCCGACCGGTCCCGCGACGTCCAGGACGAGTACTGCGAGTGGAGCGTGGTCCGCGACGGGGCGGGCAGGATCAGCAGGGTGACCTTCACCTGCGAGGGGCCGGAGTACTGGGAGGTGCTGGCCCGGACCTCTCCCGGGACCGTGCTGGCGCTGTACCGGGAGCACCTGGACGGCCGGGTGGCGGAGGCGGACCTCTTCGACGGCTCCGGCGCCTACATCAGGCGCAACCGGTGGAACACCGACACCGTCAACGGGGCGATGCACCTGGTCCAGGCGTCGAACACGCTGGGCGCCGAGATCGAGCTGTGCGCCGCCGCCAGCATCGTGCGCCGCATCGACGGGAAGGTGCTCACCGACGAGCAGGAGCTGATCGCCTGCGGCGAGTACGGCGCGCCGCAGCGCAACAGCGACCCGCACATCGGCGGGGTGGTGAACTCCGTGGCACGCCTCAAGGCCGACCTCGCCCTGGCGAACCCCGTCGGGCTGTACTTCGACGACCTGTCCACGGCCGGGTGGGCGACCCCGGACAACGCCGACCCGAAGACGTTCTGGACCTACGTCCGGGGCGACGCCGACCACCCGGTCCGGGCGGTGTTCGAGGTGCCCCCCGGTGCGGGCTACGGGGTGGGCGACATCCGGATCCTCGGCCGGCCCATCCTGTTCGGCGCGCAGATCGCGGACTTCATCTCGATCAAGGCCACCGCGGTCGGCTGCCGGATCGGCAAGAGCACCGTCGAGCCGTTCACCGGCTGCGTCGAGGCGGTCGAGACCGCCCAGCCGGCCGTCAGGGGCCTGGGCGGCCAGTCGCCGTTCGCGGTGTCCCGGCTGCTGTGACCGGTGTGCCCGCGACGCCCCCGGTCACCTGGCCGGATGAACGCCTCGCTCCTCCGGCTGACACCCGGGAGCCGGGATCGGCTTCCTGCCGATACTCGACCGCATGACGAACATTATCTGCGGTGTGGTCAACGCGGACGGGTCCATCTACTCGGGCATCGGGTACAAGGTGGACAAGAAGGGCACCGGCCAGTACTACCTCACGTTCGCGGCGAAGTTCTCCAACACGCCCGCCGTGGTGACGACGACCACCACGCTCACCGGGCGGTACAGCGGGTTGGACGTCACCAGCGTGTCCGACCCGGCCGTCGAGCACGTCACGGTGTGGACGCACGACAACAGCGGCGGCACCGCCGACCGGCCGTTCTCGTTCATCGCGGCGGGGTGAGGCGGGTGACCGCGCCCGGTCCGGCCCACGACTTCCTGCGGGTGTTCGAGGAGGAGCCGCTGCCGGAGCCGGCCGAACGGCTCGACGAGGGCGACGGGCCGCCGATACCGGACACGACCGACGTCACCGACGACTCCGTCCGGAACTACCGGGCACTGGCCGGGATCAACACCGCCGACGGCTACGGGGTCACCGGCCTGATGTCGGTCCTGCCGTTCAGCAACCGCTGCTACGGCACCGTGCCGACCGGCACGGTGTTCCTGCTCCCCGGCATCCGGCAGGAGTACGGACCGCCCTGGGACGGCACGGACCCGTCGATCAACTGCGCCGCGCGCGAGCCGATGCACAACGGCCCCGGGAGCATCGCCCTGCACAAGCAGATGTGCGGCATGCTCGGCGAGATACCGCACACGTTCATCGGCTTCGGGGCGGTCTACCCGGTCGAGAGGCCCCAGAACATCGGTTACAACAGCACCACCTGCAACATCTCGTGGTTCGGGACGAGGACGCTGCCACCGGAGTGGCAGTCCCTCGTCAGGAGCACCCTGTTGACCTACCTGGCCTGACCGCCGGACGCCACACCTTCCCCGACTTCCGGGCGGATCCCTCCCCTTTGGTCCGTCGAGGCATGTCCTCTTCGTCCGGGACCTGCGAGGATCCGGTGTGCGAGGACGTTCGGTCTGGGGGCCACAACGGGCGCTTGCGCGCGCTGTCCCAGTCCTCGCCGGCACATCTGGAGGACGAAGGATGAGATCAGGCAGAGCGGTGCGCGCGAGCGCGTGCACCGCGGCGCTGGTGTGCGCGTTGGCGACGGCGCCGGCGCACGCCGAACCCGCACCGGTCGCGCAACCCGCGCCGCAGCAGCGGGTGGAGCTGGTGGAGCTGGGCACGGAGACCACGCGGGTGTTCCGCAACCCGTCGGGCACCAAGACCGTGGAGCAGTACGTGCGGCCGTTCCGCGCGCGCACCGCGAACGGGTGGGAGCCGGTCGACACGACCCTCGTGCGCGCCGCGGACGGGACGGTGCGGCCGAAGGCCACGCCGGTCGACCTCAGCTTCACCGGTGGCGGCACGGGTGCGCTGGCCACGATCCGGCGGGACGGCAAGCGGTTGGCGCTGTCCTGGCCGGACCCGTTGCCCGAACCCGAGCTGGACGGCGACACGGCGACCTACCGGGACGTGCTGTCGGGAGTGGACCTGCGGGTGCGCGCCGACCTGGACGGGTTCTCGCAGGTGCTGGTGGTGCACAACGCGGAAGCGGCGGCGAACCCGGCGCTGCGCGAGATCAAGTACCGCACCTCGACCGAGGGCGTCCGCGTCGAGGCCGGGGAGAACGGCGCCACCACGGCGGTCGACGACGAGGGCAGGGCCGTGTTCGTGTCCGGCACGCCGACCATGTGGGACACCCCGGCGGCCGCGCGGTCGGCTCGGGAGCCCGAGGTCGACCACCGGCCCATGCGGCTGCACGTCGGCCGGGACGAGCTGACGGTGGTGCCGGACGCGGCGATGCTCACCGCCCCGGACACGGGCTTCCCGCTCTACATCGACCCGTCCTACAGCGCGACGCAGTACCAGTGGACCTCGGTGAACGAGTACAGCCCGAACACGTCCTACTGGACCAGCCAGCGTGACACCGCGCGCGTCGGCTACCAGCCCTACGAGTCCCCCGTGTCGCGCTACCGGTCGTTCTTCCAGGTCAACGCGGCCCCGTTCGCGGGCAGCCACATCGTCAACACCTGGTTCGCGATCACGCTCGACCACTCCGGCGCCTGCACGGCGACGGCGGTGGACTTCTGGCACACCAGGGCCATCGACCCCGCCACCGCCGTCACCTGGAACAACACCTCGTCCACGTGGTGGTTGCAGAAGCTGGACACCCGGTCGGGCAACGCCAACGAGGCGGGCGGGTGCGGCACGACGCAGCCCGACATGCCGATGGAGTTCAGCTCGGCCGCGTTGAAGACGGTGGTGCAGAACGCGGCCAACGCCAAGGCCGGCTCGCTGACGTTCGGGTTCCGCGCGCCCAGCGAGACCAACTCCGGGCAGTGGAAGAAGTTCCACCCGAACACCGCCCGGCTCGTGGTGGAGTACAACAACGCGCCGCGCGCCCCGATGAACTTCACCACCGTGCCGCCGACCCCGTGCGGCACCGCCGCCGCGCCCACGGCGCTGAACTCCGCGTCACCGACCTTCTCCGCGATCGCGTCCGACCCGGACAGCGACAACGTGCGCGGCCAGCTGGAAATCCTGGACGGCGACGCGGTCGTCAAGACCGTGGACGGGCCGACGATCAAGTCCGGTGGCGCGTTCACGTGGTCGCCGCTGCCGGCGGGCGTGCTGCCCGAGGACCAGCCCGGGAAGGTGTTCAACTACCGGGCGCGGATCTGGGACGACACCACGAGCAGCACCGACTCGCCGCGCTGCTACTTCACCGTGGACCGGACCCGTCCGGGCACGCCGACCGTCACCTCGGCGGACTTCCCCGACTACACCGCCGTCCGCGCCGTGGGCGAACTGGGCACGGTGACGTTCACGCGCGCGTCGGGTGACACCGACGTCGCCGGGTTCCGGTACGGGTTCCAGCAGGACAAGACCACGATGTGGGTGGCGGCCGACGCGAACGGCTCCGCCACGGTGCCGATCACGTTGTGGGAGGACTCCTCCACCCGTCCCCTGTACGTCCGTGCGGTCGACCGGGCGGGCAACATCAGCCCCTCCGGGCCCGCGTGGACGTTGACGGCGACGCTGCGGGTCGTGCCGGGCGCGGCGGTGCGCGCCGACACCAACGGTGACCGGCGGGCCGACTTCGCCGCGCTGTTCGACCAGGGCAACGGGCGCACGTCGGCCTGGAACTTCCAGTCCCGGGGCGACGGCTTCGCCTCGGGCTACGTCGGCTGGGACACCGACGTCAGCGGCGGCTTCCCGATGTACCGGATCAAGCACGTCAACGGGGACTTCGACGGCGACGGCCGCGGCGACATCGCCGTGCTGCGCGAGGACCCGGACCGCAAGGTGCGGCTGTACGTGCTGCGGTCGGACAGCAACCGGTTCGACGCGGAGAGCGAGCCGCGGTGGACCGGCGACTACCGCCTGTCGCACCTGCGGCTGGCGGCGGGCGACTTCGACGCCGACGGTGACGACGACCTCGCGGTGTTCCAGGGCCTGACCGGCGCGCAGACCAAGCTGTGGCTGCACCGCGCGAGCGGCGGCTCGTTCGCCGCGCCGGTCGTGCAGTGGGACAGCGGGGTGGGCGGTCTCGACGTGAACCACCTCTCCCCCGTCGCGGGCGACTTCGACGGCGACGGCGATGACGACCTCGCCGCCTTCCGCGGCGCGGGCGGCACGACGAACACCAAGCTGTGGCTGCACGCGTCCGACCGCACCGCGTTCGCCGCGCCGGTACAGCAGTGGGACAGCGGCACCCTCGCGTTCGACCGGGCGCGGGCGACGTTCGTGGCGACGAACGTGACCGGTGACGCGGCGGGCAAGGACGAGATCGTCGCCGAGTACGACCGCGGCAACGCCTCGACGCAGGTCGTGCTGTTCACCGCCGGCACGGGCACGTGGACGCCGTCGGTGGGCTGGGACAGCGGCGCTGCGGGCACGTTCGACGCGAGCAGGACCGTGCTGGCCGCCGGCGACTTCAACGGTGACGGCCTGGGCGACATCGCGACCCTGTACGACACCGGCGGCGGCGACCGGCAGCTGCACACGTTCCTGTCCACCGGCGCGGCCTTCGCGGGCAAGCGCACCGACTGGCAGGGCAGGGTCGCCGACGTGACCGAGTCCGTCTACGTCGAACCGGGTCGTCGCTACCGGCTGCACCCCAGCCACACCGACAAGTGCGCCGGGGTGCCGGCGGGCAACGTGGCCAACGGCGGCCCGCTGCAACAGCAGGCGTGCGTCGTGACGGCCGCGCACCAGCAGTTCGAACTGGACCGGATCGGCAGCACGCCGTACTACCGGATCAAGGTCGCGGCGTCCGGGAAGTGCCTGGACATCGGCGGTTCCAAGCACGAGGACAACGTGGCGATCGCCCAGTTCACCTGCGACCCGTCCGGTGTGCCGCAGCCGAACCAGCAGTTCCGGCTCGACTACGTCGGCGGCAGCGGCATGGACGTGGTGGTGCAGCCGCGGATCGTGCACAGCGACAAGTGCGTCACCGTGACCGGCGGCAGCACCGCGGACAACGCGGCGGTCGTGCAGGCGACGTGCTCGGGCGCGGCGCACCAGCGCTACGTCCTGCGCATCGAGCCTTGACCACGGCGGAGGGGGTGGCCACGCGGTGCGTGGCCACCCCCTCCGGGTGTTCGACCGGCCGTGCTCCGACTAACCGTGCTCGGGGAAGTCCTCCGCGATCCAGCGGAGGGCCTCCTCGGGCGAGTCGCGGACGGCGTCCTTCAGGAACTCCAGCATGTCGAGCCTGCCGATCTGCTCCAGCAGCATCGCCAGGCCGCGCAGCTGCGCCCAGCGGTCGGGGTCCGGGTCGGCGATCTCCCGGGCCGCCAGCGGCTCCAGCAGCGGGTCGCGCAGGTGGGACGGCAGCCCGGCCAGGACGAACCTGGCCCGGGCCGCGTAGGGGTTGATGTCCAGCGCCGCGTCGAACAGCTCCGGCAGCAGCTCCCGCACCAGCTCCGGGTGGTCCGGCGCGCGATCGCCGATCAGGCGCAGCGCGGTGTGGTGGCCCTGACCGGACGCGAACACGGCGCGCAACGTCTCGACCGCCTTCGCCCCGGACACGACCACGTCACCCGCGCGGTGGTAGGCGTCCTCCGCGCGTTCCAGTGCCCGCCACGCCTTGTCGGCCATCAATTCGCCCCCTTGTCCTTCTTCACCTTCTTCACATACTCCCACGGCAGCCCTTCGATCTTCGCCTTGTACTCGCTGAACGGCATCCGGCGAGTCGCGTAGATCGTGTGGTGCCCCTTCGGGTTGTCGTCGTTGACCCAGTCCAGGCCCTCCGGGAGTTGGGTGCCCTTCGGGAGCCGCCACATCGCGCCACCGACGTTCTTCCTGAGGTTCTCCTCGGTGTCGTAGGTGGACGTCCCCTTCGGGTTCGCCTTGCCGCCCTGCGGCAGGACGTCGTCCCCGTCGCGCTCGAAGTCACCCGGTCGTTCGACCCGCGGGCCGACGGTGGTGTTCTTGCCGATGGCGACGAGCTCCGGTGTCGGACCGCGGCTCTTCTCCTTCTGCTTCTTCCGCGGTTTCTTCCGCTCCTTCTGCCGTTCCTTGAACTTCTTCCAGATCTTCTTGACCTTCTGGACGGCCTTCTTGATGCGCTCGACGTTCTTCTTGCCGATCGCCTTGGCTATCCGTTTCTTGGCTTCCTTCCAGACCTTGGACTTCTTGATCTTCTTGACGGTCTTCGCGACCCACTCGCGGACCGTCTTGGTCACGAAGGTCCGCACCTTCTTCACGACCCAGACCCACGCGATGCCGAGCTTGCGCCCGAGCCAGGACAGACCGGACCAGATCTTCTTGCCGACCCAGCTGCCGACCCGCTTGACCACGGGCACGATGACCTTCTTGGCCACCGGCACGAGGACCTTGGTGGCCACCACCCGCGCCACGATCACCCAGAACCGACCGTCCGGGTCGGCGTAGGTGACCGGGTTGTTGTTGGCGTAGGCGAAGGCGTTGAGCTGCTGCGGCTCGCCGAAGTCGACCTCGGGGTCCGGTGACAGGAACCGCCCGGTGACCGGGTCGTACGCCCGTTCACCGAGCTGCGTGAGCCCGGTGTCCGCGTCGATCGTGCCGCCGACGAAGCCCTGCTGCCCCGGCCACGTCGCGGGCTGGGTGCCCCGCGCGCCGCCGAACGGGTCGGTCCGCCGCCGCGTCACCTCCTGGGTGTCCGCGTCGATGGTCAGCTCCGCTGTGCCGACGTGGTTGGGGTCCAACCAGTGCAGCCGGTCGTCCGGCGTGCGCACCGCGATCGTCTCGTCGTCGTGGACGTAGTACCGCGTGCCCTTGACCTCGCCGGTCGGCGTGAGCAGCACCTCGGTCGTGCCGAGGTACAGCGTCGTGCCGCTGGAGTCCCGGCGGAGCAGGCGCTCGCCCTCCCCGTCGTAGACGTACGACGTGGTCTTGGTGCCGTCGGTGACTCTGGTCAGCTGGCCCTCGGCGTCCCACTCCAGCTTCTGCTCCGGCGACGTGCCCAGCTTGCGACTGGCGGTGTTGCCGTTGGGGTCGTAGCCGAACTCGTCGACCTTCGTGCCGGACGGCCCCGTCGTGGTCACCCTCTGCACGCCGTGCGGACGGGCCTGACCGGGCTGCGGGTAGGTGTAGGTGCTCGACGTGGTCTTGCCGTCCGCGCCGGTCCGGGTCTCCGACGTGCGGTTGCCCACCGCGTCGTAGCTCCAGCTGTGCGAGTACGGCGCGGGGCCGCCCAGCGACGCGGCGCCCACCGGCCCGACCGCGCAGTTGCCGTCGCGCGGCGTCCACGCGGCGGTCATCCGGCGCAGGTGGTCGTGCTGGAAGCACTGCGTGTCGGCAGGTTCGGCGGTGTCGACGCCCGGCTGGTTGTGCATCCGGGTGATGTTGCCGCCCTTGTCGTAGCCGAACGACACGTTCGCCACCACGCGGCCCGGTGTCTCCCGCTCGGTGACCGTGCGGGTCAGCCGCCGGGTGCCGATCTCGTACTCGGCGGACCGCTTGACCCACTTGCCGCCCGCCGACAGCGTCACCTGCTCCGGCTCGGAGTACGGCGTGTAGCTGGTGTTGGTGACGTAGGTCGACTTGCCGGACAGGGTGGTCGGCAGGCCCAGGCTGTTGTAGCCGTAGGTCAGCGTCTCCCCGGCCAGCCCGCCCGCCGCCGGCACGGTCGCCCGGTCGATCTCGCCGTCGGCCCGGTAGGACGTCGTGAACGAGTACGACCCGGCCAGCTTGCCCTCGGTCGCCGGGATGGTGATCGTCAACCCGGTCGGCCGGTTGCCCGCGTCCACCCCGGTGACGGCCTGGGTGTAGGCGTTGCCGTCGACGTACCGGGTGGTCGAGACCGCGACGCCGGGCACCGCGGTGCCGTCGGCCAGCTTGTCGTAGGTCCACTCCACCCGCTTGCGCCCGGTCAGCGACCCCTCGTGCACCGCGGTCGGCCGGCCGATGTCGTCGTAGGCGAACGCCAGGACCGTGCCCTGGGCGTCCTTCTTCGTCGCGACCTGGTCGCCGTCGTTGTAGGTGTACTCGGTGACGCCGCGGTCCGGGTCCTCGACCTTGACCTCGCGGCCCAGCAGGTCGTAGTGGTGCCGCCAGACGTTGCCCGCCGGGTCGGTCACGGTCTCCAGCTGGCCGTGCGGGGTGTAGGTGTACTTCGTCGAGTCGTACTCGCCC
The DNA here is from genome assembly GCF_044757065.1 of Actinosynnema sp. NPDC091369. Classification (NCBI taxonomy): domain Bacteria; kingdom Bacillati; phylum Actinomycetota; class Actinomycetes; order Pseudonocardiales; family Pseudonocardiaceae; genus Actinosynnema; species Actinosynnema sp. NPDC091369. Next base: position 231,975 of record NZ_JBIVUG010000007.1, read on the forward strand.
GTGGGGGCGTTGCCCTTGTACTGGCGCAGCTCCACGAGCCGGCCCTCGGCGTCCATGATCTTGGTTGTCGGGGTGGCGCCGTCCGGCGGGTCGACGTCCACGCGGTTGAGCGAGTACGCGTGCGTGGTCCGCCACTTCTCGACGCCCTCGACCTTGAAGATCTCGGCCTTCAGGCGGTCCTCGCCGTCGTACTCGAACACCGTCTGGGCCGGGAGCACCGCCTCGTCCGGGATCACCACGTCGGTGCCGGGCGGGGCGTCGTTGTAGTAGGGCCCGTTCTCCTTGATCTCCAGGCCGCGCGAGTCGTGGATCGTGTCGGTGACGACGCGACCGCCGCCCGGCGCGGGGTCCTGGCTCTGCCGGTGCCGCATCCGGCCGTCGTACAGGTCGACGTCGGTGACGTACGCGCCGTCCGGTTGCAGCGTGCGGTTGACGACGGCGTTGGCCCCGGTGGTGCGCACCAGGTAGGTGTGCTCCGTGGTGGGGCTCTCCGACCTGGCCCGGCCCGGCTGCCAGGTCTTCACGACCCGGCCCAGCGGGTCGTAGGCCGCCTCGGAGCGCCTGCCGTTGGTGTCGACCGCCGCGGTGGGTTCGCCCCAGGCCGGTTCGAACTCCGTGGACGACGTGTGCCCCAGCGGGTTGGTGGTCGTGACCTTGGTGACCGGGCCGCCGACCGAGGACTCGTAGGTCGTGGTGGCCTTCTTGCCGAAGACGTCGTAGTTCTCGACCTGGCGGCCGAACGCGTCGTACTTCGACCGGCCGACGGTCTTGAACGTCGGCGCGCCGTTGGCCCACCCCGCCAGCTCCTCGCGGCGGGTCGGGTCGCCGCGCACGGGCGCGGCGCCGAGGGTCTCGTTCTCGTCGTAGTAGGTGCGCTCGACGTCGACGAGGTCGTCCGGGAGGTTCGGCGTCTTGTCGCACGCGACCCGGACCGTCTCCTCCTGGAACTCGACGTCGGTGACGTGGGTGGTCGGGTTGTGCGCGTAGCTGTACCTGGTGCAGGTGTCGTCGTTCGGGTTGTCCAGGTCGTGCAGGTTCTCGGTGCGCAGCAGCAGGCCGTCGGCGTCGTAGACGTTGTTGGCCCCCGACTTCAGCTGCGCGCCGCCGGGGCGGACCTCGGTCTGCCGCACGGCCGCCTCGGCGACCTTGTACGCCTTGGTCGTGCCCCAGCTGCGGACCCGGGTCGCGGTCGGGGCGGAGACCCACGGGTCGGTGATGGACCGCTGGGTGACCGCGCCGCCCGCCTTGTCGTAGGAGATCCGCTCCCGCTCGGCGCCGGCGAGGTCGTTGCGGTCCTCCACGGCGACGCCGTTGGAGTCGACGACCTTGACGTCCTTGACGCCGCCCGCGGCCGTCTTGTCCTCGTCCATGCCGCGGAAGTAGAGGACCTCGGTCATCTCCTGCACGCCCCCGGCCGCACCGTTGCGGGTGCGGACGCGGTCGTAGCCGCGCCACTGCGACCAGGTCTTGCGCTCGGCCGGGACCAGGCCGTCCTCGTCGTCGTGGTGCCACGCCGGAGTTCCGACGTACTCCACCTGCGTGACCTCGGGCACGGTGCCGGTGGCGCCCATGTCCTTCTCGGTCACGTCGGAGACGACGTACTTGTGGAACCAGTCGAGGCGTTCCTTGGACAGGTCGTCCAACGAGTCCGGCGTCCACTTCAGCGGGTGGCACCGCTTGGCGTTGGCGTCCTCGGCCGGCAGGTTCGTCGGCGCCACGCACTCCTTGGGCAGGTAGTTCACCGCGAGCTCGCCGCCGCTCTCGCTGCGGATCGCCTTGATGCGCCACCAGTTCATCGGCGGGATGCCGTCGATGCCGTCCACCCGGTTGGCCAGCTGGATGCCGTCGAAGGTCACCGCGGGCAGGCTCAGCGTGCCGCCCACGTGCCCGGTGCGCTGGACCGACGCCAGCCACATGCCCGCCCGCGTGCCGTCACCGGGCGAGGGGAAGCTGTGCGTCAGCGCCCAGGAGTCGACGTCCTTGTAGGCGGTGGAGTTCCACACCTTCGCGGTGACCTTCGCCAGCCGCTTCTGCGTCCAGAACGTCGGCGTGTACCGGGTGCCGCAGTTCGTGGTGCTGGTGCACAGCTGGTCCAGCGGGGTGTCGGGCCAGTTCTCCGGCTTGGTGGTGACGCAGTCCGTGCCGGGGACGCACCGGTCGGCCACGGTGAACACGACCTGGGCCACGGCGGGCTTGGTGTAGACCTCGCCGTCGCGCTGCCCGTACTCGATGCGCTCGGGGTAGCCGTCCCGCACGTACGGGCTGACCTTGGTGGAGGTCATGTTGCGCGCGTACTTGTTGGACTCGGTCTTGTAGAAGTAGCTCATCGTGTTGCCGTGCACGTCGACGACGTAGTCGAGGTTCCAGCGCCACGCCTGCTGGCACCAGGACGCGTCGAACGTGCTCTGGCGGCACGGTTCGTTCGCGTGGTTGCCGAAGACCGGCACCGTCCACGCGGAGTTCGTCACCTGCTTGCCGGTCGTCCAGCCCGGCAGCTTGTTCAGGCCGAAGAAGTACTGCGTGCCGTCCTTGGTGGTGACCTTCCAGGACTCGCCGTCGTTGTCGCCGTTGTCCTTGCCGGTCACCCGCTCGATGCGCGAGCCGTCGTCGTTGCGCAGCCGCCACGCGCCGCTGGCGTCGTCGCGCACGAGCTCACCGCCGCCGCCGTTGAGCGTGAGGGTGGCGTTGTCGGTGCGCCAGCACAGGTCGCCCGTCTTGCGGGTGCTGCTGCTGTCCTTGGTGTCGGTGGAGCAACCGGCGTAGCGCCGCTCGATGTAGCCACCGGGGCTGAAGTCGAAGCCCTCGCCGACCCAGCTCGGCTGGTTGTTGGTGGCCGAGGTCCGCGCGTCGACGTTGCCGGAGTTGTACGACAGCTCCAGCTGGGGGTCGGGGCCCTCCAGGGCGGGCGGGGTCTCCATCTCGTACTGCCAGCTGAAGTCGCCCGACGACGCGCCGGTGGTCCACGTGGTCGCGGGCGACAACGAGGACGCGCCGAAGTCGCCCGCGCCCGACGAGGCGGCGGCGGTGACCGCGAACACCTGGTTCGGCGCGGGGGTGACCTCCGCGGTCAGGGTGCCCGAGCCGTCGTTGCGGGTGCTCAGCGCCTTGCCCTGGCAGTCCGCGCGGTCCGGGGTGGTGAGGGCGCACTCCGGGAGGACGGCGAGCTTGAGCCGGTTGGCCCAGTCGCCGCCGTACGCGTCGCGGAAGCCCGAGTAGTCGACTTCGACGGAGAGCGGCTTGGCGTCCGCGCCGCCGAGCCGGAACAGCGGGCCGTCGAGCCGCCTGTCGAGCACCTCGACCCGGACCGCGCCGGTCTCCGCGGCTCGCGCTCCGGCGTCGCCCGCGCGCGTGACGCGGATCGGTCCGGGAGGGGCGGCCGCACGTTGTTGTGCCCCCAGTGGCACTTCTGTGGTCGACGGGCCGGGCCAGGAGACCTTCGGCGAGCCCTTGAGGGCCTTCTCCTCCGCGGCGCCCGGTCCCACCGGCGGCGCGGTCGCGTTCGTGACGGCGATCGACTTCTCACGGGGCGCCGCCCACTCGGGGTCGGTCGCGGCCGTGGCGCTCGGCGGGATGGCCGCGATCGCGCTCGCCATCATCATCCCGGCGATCGCCGTGCCCGCCCACCTGTGTGATCTTCGGAGCATGCAGGTGTCCTCCGATGCGTACATGGGTAACCGAAAGGCATAACTGCCTGTTGAGAATTCAGCAGAACACCGGGGGCGTGGCCAGAGCTTTCCCGTCACGCCGGGGTCGCCGCCCGTGACGCCCGGCCACTCGCACACCGGTGGATTCCAGGTCGGTAGGACTATTCGGCGCAGGCGGACTGCTGCCGGTCGCCGTAGCGGAGAGGCTTCGGGCACCGGATTTCCCGGTCTCCGTCACATCGAGCAGAACACGGTCGGCCACCGGCTAAACATCGGGCGCCTTCGGTTTACCGAAGAGAGCCCTCAGGTTTGACCCTGACCGACTAGTCCGAACGAGTGAACGTCACGCCGTTGTGTTATCGCTAACAACCGCCGGTGTCTGTGTACCCGCAGCCCCGGCCACGCCCTTGCCCGGCCGGGCTCGCCGTCATCGACGCCGGTTGAGGAAGGGAACGCCCCGTGCACGGCAGAAGAGAAGTCGATCCCGCTCGACGGAGGTGGTGGCCGGTGCGGCCGCCGAGCGGGTTCCGGGCCGCCGCGGCGGTCGTGTCGTTGGTCGTCGGCGTGGCGGTCCTGGCGCCGTCCACCGCCACCGCGGCCGTCCCCGCCGCGGGCTCCACGTACACCGTGGCGGTGAAGAACAGCGGCAAGTGCCTGGACGTGCCCTACGGCGGAGCTGTCGACGAGCTGAAGGTCCAGCAGTGGACCTGCTCCTCCGGCACCATGCAGGAGTGGACCCTGCGCGACGCCAGGTCCGGCCTGTTCACCCTGACGAACGTGGCCAGCGGCAAGTGCCTGGACATCCCCCACGGCGCCACCACGATGTTCCTCCAGGCCCAGCAATACCGCTGCTGGGACGGTCAGATGCAGAAATGGCGCCTCACCCCCTCGGGCACCGGCACCTACCAACTCGTCAACGCCCAGTCCGGCCTGTGCCTCGCCAACAAGGACGCCGCGCCGGACAACGGCATCCCCGTCGTGCAGGAGACCTGCACCGCCAACAGCAACAAGCAGTGGCTGTTCACGCCGGTGGGCGGCCGGTCCTGGTCCAACGCCGCCGACGGGTTCGCCGCGGGCACCACCGGTGGCGCGGGCGGCACGACCGTCACCGCGACGACCTACGCCGACCTGGTGCGCTACGCCTCGGCGAGCGCCGCGTACACCATCCGGGTGGACCGGGCGATCACCGTGACGCCGTACGGCACCGAGGTCAAGGTCGCCTCCAACAAGACGATCATCGGGGTCGGCACCGCGGGCCAGATCGTCAACGGCGGGTTCAACCTCAACGGCGTGTCGAACGTGATCATCCGGAACCTGACCATCCGGGACACCAGGATGGCCGACGACGACCCGGGTGACGACGGGTACGACTACGACGGCATCCAGGTCGACGCCTCGCGCAACGTCTGGATCGACCACAACACCATCCTGCGCATGAACGACGGCCTGATCGACCTGCGCAAGGACAGCACGAACGTCACGGTGTCCTGGAACCGCCTCGGCGAGAACAACAAGGCGTTCGGCATCGGGTGGACCACCAACGTCACCGCGCGCATGACCATCCACCACAACTGGATGCACGACAACAACTCGCGCAACCTGAGCACCGACAACGTCGCCAACGCCCACCTGTAGAACAACTACCTCCAGAACATCACCGGCTACGGCAACTACGCCCGGGGCAGCACGAAGATGGTCATCGAGAACAGCTACTACGACCGGGTGAAGGACCCGTACTACCGCGACGACACCGCCCAGCTGCGCCAGTCCGGCAGCGTCGTGGTGAACTCCACGGGGCAGCGGGAGACCGGCGGCGACGCGTTCGACCCGCGTGCGCACTACGCCTACGCGCTCGACCCGGCCGCGGACGTGCCGAACCTGGTGCGCACCTACGCCGGCCCGCAAGCCGCCATCGGCGGGTGACGTTCGGCGGGGTGGGGCCGGCACGACCGCCGGGCCCACCCCGCCCGCGGTGCCATCACCGCACGCCGCGGCCGTCCGTCACGGCTCGGTCACCTCGGGACGGCGCCGGACCACGAGCAGGGCGATGTCGTCGGCCGCGGGCCGGTTGCCGATCAGGGTGGCCATGATCCGGATGCAGGCGGTCTCGGCGTCCGCCGGCGCGACGGCCCCGCGCAGCCGCTCCAGCCCGACGTCCAGGTCCGATTCCCGGCGTTCCACCAGCCCGTCGGTGTAGAACGCGAGCAGCGCGCCGCACGGCAGCTCGACGGTCGTGCCGACGCGCCCGGAGACGGCCAGGTCGCGGCCCACCGGAGGGCCGACCGGGGCGTCGACGAAGCGGGACACCTCGCCGGGCACGGCGAGGACGGGCGGCAGGTGGCCGGCCAGCGCGAGGTCGACCCGGGCGGTGGCGGGGTGGATGACGGCGTAGGCGACCGTGGCCATGGTGTTGGCCTCGAAGTGGCTGGCCTTGCGGTCCAGCTTGGCCAGCACCACCGCCGGGTCGTCGAACTCCAGAGCGTACGCGCGCAGCGCGCTGCGCAAGCGACCCATGACCACGGCGGCGGACAGCCCGCTGCCGACGACGTCGCCGATCACCAATCCGATGCGGTCGCCGGGCAGCTCGAACGCGTCGTACCAGTCCCCGCCCACGCCGCTGCCGGCGCCGGGCACGTACCGCGCGGCGAACTCCCACTCCCGCGCGGTCGGCAGCCGACCCGGCAGCAGGCTGTCCTGCAACATCGCCGCCGCGGTCAACTCGGCCCGGGAGCGGTGCAGGTGCGCGGCCATCGCCAGCCGGTCACCGGCGAGCTGGAGCAGGTCCACCTCCTCGTCGGTGAACCGGCGCGCGGCGGTGCTGCCGACGTGCAGCACGCCGATCAACTCACCGTCGGTCACCATCGGCACACCGAGCATGACCTTCAACCCCCGCTGCCAGAGCAGCGGGTTCACCACCGTGGAGGCGTCGACGTGGTCGATCTGCACCGGCTCGCGACGCCGGGCCACCGTGCCGGCGAAGCCCGACCCGATCGGCACCCGCACGCCCTGGAGGACTTCCTCCTCGAGGCCGGCGGTGGCGCGGGCCACCAGCTGGCCGCCGCCGGAGTCGGCCAGCAGCACGGTCACGGTGTCGACCTCGAACAGGTCCCGGACCTGGCGCAGCAGGACGTCGAACAGCTTGTCCAGCTCCAGCTCGCGCAGCGCGCTGTCGGTGATCGCTTCGAGCACGCGGAGGCGTCGGGTCAGCCTCCCCACGTCTGTCATTCGACGACTCCGTCTCCCGGTGTTGGCCGCTGCGCCGAGTGAACAGCACGGGCGTGACAGAGCCACGGTGGTGCGCCGAGCAGACGGTCGTACCGGAGACGGTAGTTGCTGCGCCCGCCCCAAGCCAACGCACCGCGGCCCCGGCGAGTCGATCACCTCGTCCGGGCGGGCCCGCCCGCCGGGGACCGGGCCCGGCGGGCGTGACCTCGTCGTTCAGCCGACGGTGCGGGGGTTGGGCCGAAAGCAGGATCCGGGTCCGGCCTTCGGAGTCCACGACCTCCGCGGGCGTCCATGTGGTCGGCGTCGCAGCAACCAGTCCGCGCCGTCGGTGGTGATGCCGTTCTCCACCTGCCGCAGTCGAATTCACTCGCGGTCCGCCGGCCGGGCATGGCGACCTCGTCGAACGCGAGCCCTCAATTCGACGGCCGCGGCGGCCTCTTGCCGAAAAGGTTTTCGTCGGCCATGCTCGACACCGCTCGCCCAGCAGGAGATCGTTCCCTGAAGTCGCGACCGAATACGTGACCCGATAAGCAGGACGGCGTTGCCGTCCTTCCCGGCCCACCACGCCGTCCTTTTGTGATCGCGCGGTTTCTCCACTCCGCGTAGTGCTCAGCCGCCGCCTTTTCGGCCGTCGCCATCCGGCCCGGCCCACCCGACCCTGCCCGTTTCCCGGAGGTCTGAGTGTCCACGAGGAAGCTCTGCGCGGTGATCGCGTCCGCCGTGACCGTCGCCGCCGTCCTGGCACTGCCCGGCGGTCCCGCCGCCGGCGCACCATTTCCCGTCGCCGATCCCGGTCATTCCCTCGATGACCACACCCACGCCGCGGGCACTGCTCCGCATTCGCACGGGCAGTCGGCGCAAGCCCAGGCGCGTTGTCACCGCGCCGACGAGTTCGTGCCCGAGGCCGGGTTGGGCGAACGCGTGTGCGCGTTGGGCAACGGCCAGTTCAAGGTGCGCACCGCGCACGGCGACCAGGTGACCCACGTCGACGCCCCGACCGCCGAGCACAAGGGTGCGCGGGACGTGGTGTCCCCGGCGATCACGGCCCTCGCCGCGCGTGCCCACCACTGCGCTCCGGACTCTTACCGGATCCAACTCGTCTACATGATCCCCGCCGGTGCGCCCGACGCGTCGGCGACGATGGTTCCCCTGATCCGGCAGCACTTCGTCCAGTCCAACGAGATGGTGTCGAACCGCGCCGCGCAGTACGGCGGCGACCTGTCGCTGCGCGTCGCGTGCGACTCCGCGGGCCAGCCCGCCGTCCGGGTCCTGCGCAGCAGCCACAACAACAGCGACATCAGCGCCATCGACCAGGAGGTCGCGCGCCAGGGCCAGCGGATCACCGGTCAGGACAACGTCGTGTACTGGGGCGACGGCGGTTGCGGCGGCGGTGTCGCCTACGGCAGCGGCGACACGCGGCCCGGCGTCGAGAACTCCGTCAACAACGCGCCCGGCATCGCGGTGGTCTACGGGCGCTGCCCCTTCACCTACATGCTGCACGAGCAGGGGCACTCGATGGGCGCGGTGCTCCCGAACACGCCCAACACCTCCGGCGCCGGGCACTGCAACGACGACGCCGATGTCATGTGCTACAAGGACGGCGGCCCCCGTTCGGGCAACTACCGCTCGAACGTGTGCCCGTCCCCGAACGGGAACCTGGACTACTACTGGGACTGCAACGTCAACGACTACTTCCACCCGAACCCGCCGGCCGGGTCGTTCCTGGCGACCAACTGGAACCTCGCGACCTGCGCCAACCGCATGGTGTACCGGCCGAACTGCGGCGTGGCGTGACCACTGGTGCACGGTGGAACGCCCTGGGAGCGCCGACGCGCGCTCCCAGGGCGTTCTCCACGGGACCTACCTGCCGCTCTGCTCGACCGCGCTTCCGGTGGGCGCGTCCGGCCGGACTTCCCGGCCCTGCTCCCCGTTCGGCAGGTCGCCCTCGTGCGGCTGCGGGGCGCTCACGCACTCCGGTGCCGCACCCCGGATCAACGCGGCTCCCAGGGTGAGGCTGTCGGCCGACTGGGTCGCCGCCAGCAGCAACGTGTCACCCTCGGGGATCTCGTCGGCGTCGAACTTCATCGAGCCGGTCTGCGCGCCGTCCACCGACTCCGTGGACGACGTGATCCCGGTGCCCCGACTGGCGGTGTCCACCGGCAGGCTCGCCAGGTCGACGCACCCGTCGCGCATCGGCACGGCGACCGCCCGCACGCCCAGCCTGCGCAGCTCCTCGTTCGCCCCGGTCACGCCGGTGATGTCGCTGATCGACACCTCCACCACGCCGTCGGCTCCCTTGGTGACCGCGTAGGCGGGGGCGCCGCCGGTGAGCACCGTGCCGGTCAGCGCGATCACGCCCGCCGCGCCCAGCACCGCGCCGCCGATGCCCAGCGTGCGGCCGACGCCGCGCCGCGCTGTCGTCGGGCGGTCCGGCACGGCGTCCAGCGCGGCTCCGTGGGTGCGCATCAGGTCGTCGAAGAGCTGGTCCTCGAACTTGGCCATCATCGTTCCATCCCTGTCGTCTTCCGCAGTGTCGCTCGGGCCCGGAACAGTCGGATGCGCAGCGCGCCCGCCGAGACGCCCAGCGCCTCGGCGGCTTCCTTCGGGCTCAGGCCGTCAAGATCCACCAGCTCCACGACCTCGCGGTCGAGCCGGGGCAGTTCGGCCAGTCTGGCGAGCAGCGCTCCCCCCGCCTGCTCGGCGTCGATGCGATCCACCAGGTCCTCCACCGCGTCGGCGTCGAGCGCGCGCAGCCCGGCGATCCGCCGCGTGCTGTCGCCACGCCTGCTGTGCGCCTCGCAGTGCCCGGCGAAGACCCGGCCCGCGATGCCGAACAGCCACGCCCGGGCGCTCCCCCTCACCGGGTCGAACGTGGCGAACGAGGTGATCGCCCGGACGAAGGTGTCCGCGGTCAGGTCGGCCACGGTCTGTGGGTCCGAGCTGCGCCGCGCGAAGTAGGCGGTGATCGGGCCGACGTGCGCCCGGTAGACCTTCTCGAACTCGGCGGCGGCGCCGGCTCGTTCCCGGGGCGGTGGGTGCCGTCGTGGTTCCACGTGGCCGGCCACCGCGTCTGCCAATGTCTCGCTCACACCCCATGGTTGCCGGGATGCCCCGATCCCGTTACGGGGCGGGGTCAGAACGCGATGCCGAACACCAGCCGGGCCCTGCGGTCGTACAGGGCCAGTGCGGCCGGGACGATCCGCGGGTCGTGCGCGACGCGGCGGCGGAACGCCCGCACGACCACGGCTCCCGCACTCGCCTCGTAGGACGCGTGGAGCTGGCGCAGGAGGTCCTCCACGTCGTGCTCGGGCTCGTCGCCGCGGCTGCCCGGCACCCGGAACGGCAGCTCGCGCAGTTCCGCGTACAGCTCCGTCTCCAGGTACCCGTAGGCCGAGTAGAGGGCCTGGCCACCGGCCGTCGCGGCCGCGCGTTCGGCCGGGGTGGTGGCGTCGAGCATGACGTCCCACGCCAGTTCCCGGCCGTAGTCGCGGTGCCCGCCCAGTTCGTGGGCGATGTTCTCGAAGACGTTGGCGGGGTCGCCCTCGGCCGCGGTGAGGACGGCCAGGACCTCGGGCGGTGCGGCGGTGCGGACCCGCCCGAGCGCCGCGGTGAACCGCCGCTGCCGGCGCTGCTGCTCGGCGGGCCGCGACGAGGGCCACCACAGGGCGCGCCGCCCGCCGTACCCCCCGGGTGGCCGCTTCGCCGCGCAGGAACTGCTCCAGAGTCGTGCCCCGGGCCTGCGCCTGCCGGAGCAGGAACGCGCGCTGCCGAGCGGCCAGGTCGGCCTCCGAGGTGCCCTGCGCGATGACCTCGACGGTCTGGAGGAACCGCAGCTCGCCCGGGTCGGTGCGCGGTCCGAGCAGTCGGGACCGGGTCTCGTACTCGGCGGCGGGGATCGCCCGCAGCACCGCGTTCGGGTCGGCGTCGGGCAGACCCCGCAGGGCGGTGAACGCCTGGTCGGCGTCACCGGGCGAGCGCACCCAGTCGAGCCTGCGCCGGTGGGTGAGCTGCTCCTCGGCGGTCATCCGGCCGTCCCTGAGCGCTCGACCCGCGCGATGAGCGACCCCGCGACGCTGCAGGCGTCGGACGCCTGCATCCGGGTGACGGTGTCGTGGAAGTCGACCGGCGGGATGCCGATGAGCTGCCTGGTGATCCAGTACTCGTCGCTGTCGCTCACCCAGCCGAACGTCCCGGGCCGCAGCCTGCTCCGGATCTCCGCGTAGTTCGCCACCACCGCGCGCTGGACGGGCACCTCGCCGCGCACGAGCGCGGTCACCGCCAGGTTACCCGCCTGGCGTTGCAGGCCGGCCAACGGGCTGCCGGGGGCGGAGGTGGGTGTGGCGCGGTGGTTCCGCCGGGGTTGCCCCGCCCGGTGAGCAGCACTCGGTTCGCGCACCCGTCCTCCCCCGTCCGCGCAGGTCGTCGCCATCAGCCGGCGAAGGCGGGCGGCTACTCGTCGTGGCGGCGAGGTCGCCCGAGGACAACCGGCTCGCGGCAGGGCCGCCCGAGGACAGCCGGTTCGCGGCGGGGTTCGGAACGCGGCGGTGGCGTTCGGACTCCCGTTCCGGCTTCTCGGCACCCGCCTTCTCTGCCATCGCGCCGGCGTCGCCCGCAGGGACACCGGGCCGGAGGGCCGGTCGGCCGGACGTGCGGGACGGGTTCCCCGCCCCGATCACCGCCCGTCCGGGCTGCGTCAGCCGGGTTGGAAGAACGCGAGCATCCTCCGGGCGGCGTTCGGGGCCGTCAGCAGCTCCTGGATGTCCGCGGACATCCGGGCGGCCGCGCCGGTGCGCTCGAACATCTCGCGCTCGTACTCCCGGACCGCGGCGGGGAAGTCGTCCCGGTGGGCGGCCAGCGCGAGACCGAGCACCGCACCGTCGAGCAGCGCCATGTTGGCGCCCTCCCCCACCGGCGGCATCAGGTGCGCGGCGTCGCCGACGAGCGTGACGTCCGGCCTCGACGGCCAGGTCAACCCGACCGGGAGGGAGCTGATCGACCGCGGCTGGACCGTGTCGTCGCAGGCCGCGACCAACGCGGTGAACCGCGGGTCCCAGCCCCGGAGCAGGTCGATCAGCCGCGCCCGGGCGGCGGGCGGGTCGTCGAACGGGATCCCGCTGGTGGCGAACCAGTCCTCGTCGGTGCGGTAGAAGCTCAGGCCGATGCGCACGCGGCCGTCGCCGTTGCGCTGCGCCGCCAGCGACATCCCGTCGCCGAGCACCCAGTAGTTGCCGCGCCCGACCATCGCGGCGAGGTCGGGGTGCGTGCGGTCGACGTCGGGGATGCCGACCTCCACGACGTGCTGGCCGATGTGCGCCGGGCGGGCGTCGGTCACCAGCGCGCGGACCCGGGACTGCGCGCCGTCCGCGCCGACCAGCAGGTCGTACGTCGCCGTGCTGCCGTCGGCGAAGCGCACGACGCCGTCGGCGGCGGACCGGAACGCGTGGCCCCACCGCACCGTTCCGCCGGGGAGGGCGTCCAGCAGCAGGTCGCGCAGGTCGGCGCGGTCGACCTCGAGCCGGGTGAGCGGGGCGTCGTCGGGTGTGTCCTCCTGGAGCAGCAGGGTGCCGTCCGGTTCGAGCAGGCGCATGTCCTGCCCCTCGCCGCGGGCGATCCGGAAGAACCCGCCGATCAGTCCGGCCTCGCGCAGCGCCCGCTGGCCGGAGTGGATGTCGAGCATGCCGCCCTGGCCGCGCGCGTCGCGTGACGGTTCGCGTTCGTGCACCACGGCGTCGATGCCGTGCACGTGCAGCACCCGGGCGAGGGTGAGCCCACCCAGTCCGGCTCCGATGATCGCGATGGTCATGACTGCCTCAATTCACTGTATCGTGTCGATACACTGTATCAGCGGCCGACGCTGTATTGTCACCGTCATGCTGGTGTGGGAGCGGCCGGAGCCGCCGGATCGACCGACGCCCGCCCCGCTGAGCCGGGAGCGGATCGTGCGCGCGGCGATCCGGCTCGCCGACGCGGACGGCCTGGACGCGGTGTCGCTGCGCAAGGTCGCCGCGGTGCTGGACGTCGGGCCGATGCGGCTCTACGGCTACATCGCCACCAAGGAGGAGCTGCTCGACCTGATGGTCGACGCGGTCTACGCCGACGTCCGGCCGACCGGCGACGGGTGGCGGGAGGTGCTGCGCTCCCTCGCCGACACCACCCGGCACGTCGTCCGGCAGCACGAGTGGCTCGCCGACCTCATCGGCGGGCGACCCCAGCTCGGACCGAACACGCTGGCCACCGGGGAGGCCGTGCTGGCCGCGATGGACGGCGTCGACCTGGCCACCGTCGTCCCGGCGGTCGCCGCGGTCAACGCCTACGTGATCGGCGCGGTGCGGCGCGAGATCACCGAGCGGCGCGCCGAACGCACCTCCGGGATGGACGAGCGCCAGTGGCAGGCCGCCTCCGGCCCCTACCTGGAGCGGACCTTCGCCACCGGCCGGTTCCCCGCGCTGGCCGCCATGGTCCGCGACGGCCCCCACCTGGACGCCGACCAGATGTTCCGCGCCGGTCTGGACCTCATCCTCGACGGCATCGCGGCCCGCGTCCCCGGCTGACACGGCCCGCGACCGCGGTGTCAGCACGGTGGCGGTGCCCTGTCAGGACGGCGGGCGATCGTGGTTCCCGTGATCGACCACCGATCACGGGAGCCACCGACGACCGCCGGGAGAGCACGATGCCGAAGTTCGACACCCCCACCCCGATCTCCGCCGTCCTGGACGTCCCCGCCGGGCGCGTCCGGTTCATCGCCACCGACCGGCCGGACACCGTGGTCGGGATCTCCCCGGCGGACCCGTCGAGGAGCCGGGACGTGAAGGCGGCGGAGCGGACCAGGGTCGACTACGCCGACGGTGTGCTGCGGATCGACGCCGAGGTGCCCGGGAACCGGATCTTCGGCCCGTCCGGGGCCGTGGACGTCACCGTCGGACTGCCCGCCGGGTCCCGCGTCGAGGCCAGGGCCGCCGGGTGCGAGCTGCGCGGCGAAGGCCGGCTCGGTGACGTCGCCTTCGACGGCGCGTACCGCCGGATCACGCTCGACGAAGCCGCCCGCGTCCGCCTCACCGCGGTGGACGGCGACGTCGAGATCGGCCGCCTGGCGGGCCCCGCCGAGATCAGCACGGCGAGGGGTGACATCCGGATCGCCGAGGCCGTGCGCGGCACCGTCGAGCTGAGCACCCGGTGCGGCGACATCACGATCGGCGCCGCGGCCGGCGTCTCGGCCACCCTGGACGCCGGCACCGGCGGCGGGCGCATCACCAACACGCTCGGGAACGACGGCCCCGCCGAACTCGACATCCGCGCCACCACCTCGTACGGCGACATCGTGGCCCGCGGCCTGTGACGGGCGACCCGGGCCCGGTCAGGAGCTGTGGACGCCGAGCACCGGCATCACGTGGTCGTGCACGAGGCGCAGTTGCTCGCGCATCGTGGCCACACCGGGCAGGTCCGTGCCGGAGAACGCCTTCGCCGGCGCCGCGTCGGTGATGGCGAGACCAGGTGGTCGACGCCGGTCGGTGAGCTCCTCCGCGCACTCCTCCGGCGTGCCGGAGATCGACAGCCGGTCCGCCGGCTCGGGCGGGGTCAGCTCGAACGCCCGGTCGAGTCGGCCCGCGGCCACCGAGGCGACGATGTCGGTCAGGGACGCGGGGTCGACCACCGCCCTGGCGGCGTTCTCCGCGGCACGCCCGTCCGGGCCGGTCGCGAACACCACCCATGCCTCCCCAGTCCGAAGTGGACACGTCACGGCCGGCGCGCTCGGCCCCGATGCGGGCGTTGTCCACCATGTACTCGTAGGCCGACCGGGAATAGCTGAGTCAGCTCACCCGCCACCCGGAACGACTTCGGCCCCGCATCGCGCCGAGCTCGACCGGGACGTGCCGGGCGAAGGTGGGCAGGCCGCAGTAGCGGAAGAAGTCGCCGCATGAGACCCCTTCCGTGCCTCAGACGCCCGGCAGCTTTCCACGATCGGTCGACGACTCACCAGCCTTGCCCGCTCATGTCACGCGAACAGCGGAAAGCGCGCACCGGGGTGGTCGGCGGTGCGCGGCGGCGGAAGGTGCACGGCCGGCCGAGCGGGTCCGGGAGTCGCCCGCAGCACGTGTGAGCGGGCTCGGCGCGTCCCGTGCCAGGCCGCGACGGTCCCCGTTGTAACCCGACTGAGCGCTTCCCCGCTCCACCGGACGGTGCCAGGGTGGGGTGGACGACCGGGGGGTGACCGTGGGCGGAGGGCTGATCGGTGCGCGGGTGAGCCGTGCGGAGGACGTGCGGCTGCTCACCGGGCGGGCCGTGTTCATCGACGACGTGCGACCGCCCGGGCTGCTGGAGGCGGCGATCCTGCGCAGCCCGCACCCGCACGCCCGGATCGTGCGCGTCGACACTGCGGCGGCGGCCGCGCACCCCGGGGTGGCCGCCGTGGTCACGGGCGCGCAGGTGCGGTCGCTGGTCCGGCGACCGCAGCCGGTGATCTGGCGGGTCGCGCCCGGCGCGCCGGAACCGGTGGCCTACCCGCTCGCCGTCGACAAGGTGCTCTACAGCGGCCACGGGGTCGCGGCCGTCGCGGCGGTCGACCGGGCCACGGCGGAGGACGCGCTGGAGCTGATCGACGTCGAGTACGCGCCGCTGCCCGCCGTGACGACGCTGGAGCAGGCGCTCGCGCCGGACGCGCCCCGGCTGCACGAGGACTGGCCGGACAACGTGGCGGGCCGCACGGTGGTGGCGCAGGGCGACGTGGAGGCCGCGTTCGCACGGGCGGACGTGGTGCTGCGGGAGACGTTCCGCTTCGCCCGGCAGCTGGGCGCGCCGCTGGAGACGCGCGGCGTGGTCGCGACGTGGGACCCGTTCACCTCGCACCTGGACGTGTGGCTCAACACCCAGAGCCCGCACCTGGTCCGCGAGCTGTTCGCCGAGGTGCTGGGCGTGGCGGTGGACAGGGTGCGGGTGCGCGTGCCCGACATCGGCGGCGGTTTCGGCAACAAGTCGGGCTTCTACGGCGACGAGGTCGTGGCCGCCGTGCTGTCGCGGGTGTCCGGGCGGCCGGTGAAGTACCTCGAGGACCGGCGGGAGAGCTTCGTCGCCACCGTGCACGCGCGGGAGCAGCGCATCGACGTCGAGCTGGCGGCCCGCGCGGACGGCACGATCACCGGCCTGCGGGGCACCGTGCACGGCGTGCTGGGCGCGCACTTCAGCATGGTCGGCCTGAGCCCGGTCTGGACGACGGCGGCCGTGCTGGCCGGGCCGTACGCCATCCCCGCGGTCGAGGTGGACGTCGTCGGCGTCGTCACCAACAAGACCCCCTACGGCGCCTACCGCGGGTACGGGCTGCCCAAGGCGAACTTCGTGCACGAGCACATGGTGGAAGCCCTCGCCCGGCACCTGGGGCTGGACCCGCACGACGTGCGGCGGCGCAACTTCGTGACCGACTTCCCGCACCAGAGCCCGGTGTTCGTCTACGACAGCGGTCGGTACGCCGAGTGCCTCGACCTGTGCCGCGACGCCGTGCACCGGGCCGGGTGGGCGCGGCAGGTGGCCGACGCGCGGGCCCGGGGCGCGCACATCGGCATCGGCTACGCCTTCCACAACGAGGTGTCGGCGTTCGCGCCGTCCCGGATCGTGAACATGTCGGGCCTGGACCACTCCGGGTTCGACGAGGCCGCGGTGCGCATCGACTCGACCGGGCACGTCAGCGTCCACACCGGGCAGACGTCCATGGGGCAGGGCATCCACACGGCGCTGGCGCAGGTCGCGGCGCACGTCCTGGACGTGCCGCTGGACCACGTCACGGTCGTCTCCGGCGACACCGACTCCGCCCCGTACACGGGGTACGGCACAGCGGCCAGCCGGGCCGCCGCCGTGGGTGGCGCGGCCGTGCTCAACGCCGCCACCCGCCTGCGGGCCAAGGTGCTGCGCATCGCCGCGCACGTGTTCGAGGCTTCCCCGGACGACCTGGTGATCTCCGAGGGGGTGGTGTCGGTCAAGGGCGTGCCGGGGCGGAGCGTGAGCTTCGCCGACATCGGGGACGCGGCCTACCGGCGGCCCCACGGCGTGCTGCCCGAGGACGAAGCGCCGACGCTGCACGAGCGGGAGGTGTACGACCCGGTGAACGTCGCCACGGCGTTCGGCTGCACGGCCGTGCTCGCCTCCGTCGACGTGGAGACCGGCGCGGTGGACCTCCTGGGCTACCTCATCGCGCACGACTGCGGCACGGTGATCAACCCGATGATCGTGGACGGCCAGCTCCAGGGCGGCGCGGCGCAGGCCATCGGCGGCGCGCTGTACGAGCGGCTGACCCACAGCCCGTCGGGCGAGGCGCTGACCCGGTCGTTCGCCGAGTACCTGCTGCCGACGGCGACCGTGGTGCCGCCGTTCGGGATCAGCCACATGGAGACACCCGCCGACCACATCCCGGGCGGCTTCAAGGGCGCCGGGGAGGCCGGGGTGATCGGCGGCGGGGCGGCCATCGCGCACGCCGTCGAGGACGCGCTCTCGGAGTTCGGCGTGCGGATCACGTCGCTGCCGATCACACCGCCGGACCTGCTGGCCGCGATCCGCGCCGGGAGCGCCCGGTGAAGGCCGCGCCCTTCGACTACGTCCGGGCGACCAGCGCGGAGACGGCCGTGGAGGCGCTGCGGGACGGCGCGGTGGCGCTGGCGGGCGGCCAGAGCCTGGTCCCGCTGCTGAACGCGCGGTCGCGGCGGCCGGAGGTCGTGGTCGACGTGTCCCGGCTGCCGTTGACCGGCATCGAGCAGGACGGCCCGGCGCTGGTGCTCGGCGCGCTGACCCGGTTGCGCGCCGCCGAGACGTCCCCGGTCGTGCGGCGGGCCGTGCCGCTGCTGGCCGAGGCCCTGACGCACGTCGGCCACGTGTCCGTGCGCAACCGCGGCACCGTGGGCGGCAGCGTCGCGCACGCCGACCCGGCAGCGGAGCTGCCCGCGGTCTTCCTGGCCCTGGACGCGGTCTTCTCGGTGCTGGGCCCGGACGGGACGAGGGTCGTGGCCGCGCGTGACTTCTTCCTCGGCCGCCACCGCACCGCCCTGGCGCCCGACGAGCTCCTCACCGGCATCCGCGTCCCGCTGCCGCCGTCGACGGCCCGGCACGGCCTGGCCGAGCTGAGCCGGCGCCCCAACGACCTGGCGATCACGGCGGTGTTCACGTCGGTCGTGCTGTCCGACGGAGTCGTCACCGACGCCCGCATCGCCGTGGCCGGTGCGGGGCCCACCCCGATCCGGGCCCGTGCGGCGGAAGACCTCCTGCGCGGCCGAGCACCCACGCCCGACGTGCTGGCGACGGCGGCCGAGGCGGCAGCCGCCGCGACGGACCCGGTCGACGACGTGCACGCGCCGGCCGCGTACCGCCGTGACATGGCGGCCGTGCTCACCCGCAGGGCGTTGCGAGAGGCGGTGGCCGGGTGAGGATCACCGTGACCGTGAACGGCCAGACCCGGTCGGGCGATTGCGAACCGCGGCGCACGCTCGCCGACTTCCTCCGCCGCGACCTGGGCCTCACCGGCGTGCACGTCGGCTGCGAGCAGGGCGCGTGCGGCTCGTGCACGGTCCTGCTGGACGGCGCCACGGCCCGGTCGTGCTGCGTCCTGGCCGTCCAGGCGGAGGGTTCCGACATCACCACGGTGGAGGGCATGGCGACCACGTCCCTGAACCCCCTCCAGGAGTCCTTCCGCCGTCACCACGCCCTGCAATGCGGGTTCTGCACGCCGGGGATGCTCGCGGTGGCCGCGGAACTCCTGCGCGACAACCCGGCGCCGACCGAGGCCGAGATCCGCACGGCGATCGCCGGCAACCTCTGCCGCTGCACCGGCTACCACGCCATCGTCACGGCCATCGCCGACGCCGCGCGGGGCGGGGACGACGGCAGCCCGCCGCCCCCGCCCGGAGCCTGATCCGCGATCGGGGCCAGGCGACGCCGAACGAGTACGTGGCGTCGTAGGTGCCGACGCTCCCGTCCGGCCGGACCGCGTAGACGCTCAGGGTGTACCAACCGGCCGCCGGCGGCGTCCACGTGATCGTCGCGGTGCCGTCGGGACCGGCGGCGACCTCGGTGTGCGGCTCCGACCAGTCGAAGGAGTACCGGTACGCGGCGACCTCCGACCAGGTGGGCGGAGGCGTGAAGGTGAACGTGCCCGGCACGTCCGCCCCGCCGTGCGGTTGACCGTCCGCCGGGTAGGTCGCCTACGTGACTCCCTACGACGAGAACGGCGGGTTCTTCGACCACGTCGTGCCGCCGTCACCGTGGGACGGGCAGCCGGCGCGTCCACTGTGGACACCACGGGCGAGGTCCACCGCGGCGAGCACGGTGACGGCCCGTACGGCCTCGGCCCCCGCATCCCCCTGCTGGTCGTCTCGCCCTGGAGCACCGGCGGCTGGGTCTGCTCGGAGGTGGTCGACCACACCTCGATCATCCGCTTCCTGGAGACCCGCTTCGGCGTCCTCGAACCCAACATCACGCCGTGGCGCAGGCAGGTCTGCGGCGACCTCACCTCCGCCTTCGACTTCGCCCGCGCCGACACCGCCCTGCCGCCCCTGCCCGACACGAGTGGCTACCGGCCGCCCGACCGGGACCGGCACCCCGACGTGTTCCCCGAGCACCCCGAGCACCAGGTGCTGTCCCGGCAGGAACCGGGCCGGCGCTACGCCCGTCCCCTGCCCCACGACCTGGCCTCCGACTGCGACGCCGACCGCGACCACGTGACCGTCACCTTCGCCAACCACGGCACCACCGGCGCCACCTTCCACGTCACCGCCGCCAACCCGCCCAGCCCGCCGCGGACCTACACGGTGGAGCCGGGCAAGCACCTGTCGGACCGGTGGCTCAGCCACGACGTGCGCGTCCACGGGCCGAACGGCTACCTGCGCCAGTTCACCGACGCCGCCGACATCCGCGTCCACGCGCTGCACCGCGCCGACACCCGCCAGGTGCGCCTGACCGTCACCGACACCTCGCCCTTCACCCGGACGATCACCATCACCGACACCCTCGCGGGCGGCGTCACGACCACGACGCCGGCCCGCGACCGGACCAGCACGCACGACCTGCCCTGCGAACCCGGCACGGGCTGGTACGACCTCACCGTCACCGCCGAGCCGTCCCTCGGCCGCGGCTGCGCTTCCGCGGCCACGTCGAGACCGGGGCACCGAGCCTCAGCGACCCCGGTCTCACCGGCTGAGAGCCGGCGACCGCGCACGCACTCCCGGCGGGCCGACTCCTGGCCCCGCAACGACGACGCAAGCGTGGTTCGAGTCCGTCCACCTCCTGGTCACCACCGCGCGAACAAGACCGAAGCGTCGACCGGTCGAGTGCCGGGTCGGCACGTCCGGGAGCGCTCCCAGGGCACCGTAGCGCAACTTTTTCGCCGTCCACAAGAGTCGGTTGCCGGGTAAGTGGCTGTAAACGTTTCCAATCGCACAAAGAGCGTGGCACACGACGGTGCAACCCCAGTCGTTGACGCCGTCATGTAAACGTTTTATCCTCGGCCGGGTCGCCTCCGGCAGCTCCGCCGGGACCGGACGCGGTCGGTGCGGGGCGACTTCGACACCTCGCTCCGTCTTGATCCGGTCATCACCGGGCAGTTGGTCGACGACCACGCGCGCCTCGTTCCGCCGCCTCCACCACTCACCCGAGGGCATCGAATGAAACGACTGACAAGGGCGTCCGTCGCAGCTTCCGTCGCGACCTTCGCCGTCGCCGCGATCACCGCGGTGTCCACCTCACCGGCCCACGCCGCGACCGTCCGCTACGAGGCGGAGTCCGCCACGTGCGACGGGACCATCGCGTCGAACCACTCCGGCTACTCCGGCACCGGGTTCTGCGACAGCGCCGGCGCCGTCGGCGCTTCGGCCCAGTTCACCGTCACCGCGGCGAGCGCCGGCACCGCGACCCTGGACATCCGCTACGCCAACGGCAACACCGTCGGCCGGCCGGCCGACATCAGCGTCAACGGCACGGTGCGCCACGCCGGCGTGGCGTTCGACAGCACCGGCGGCTGGAACACCTGGGCCACCCGGACGTTGACCGTGCCGGTGAACGCCGGCGGCAACACCGTCCGGCTCGCCGCGACCACCTCGGGCGGGTTGCCCAACGTCGACTACCTGGACGCCACCACCGCGGACGGCAGCGGCGACCCGACGGCCCGGCGGATGGAGAGCCTCGGCCGCGGCGTCGTCGCGGTGCGCTCGGGCAGCAACCAGGTGCTGGTCTCGTGGCGGCTGCTCGGCCTGGACCCGAGCGGGATCGGCTTCAACGTCTACCGCTCCACCGGCGGGGGCGCCGAGGTCAGGATCAACGGATCGGTGCTGACCGGAGGCACCAACTACGTCGACTCGACGGCGAACCTGGCGCAGTCGAACACCTACCGCGTCCGCCCGGTCGTCAACGGCGCGGAGCAGTCGCCCAGCGGCGCGTTCACCCTGCGCGCCAACGCCGCGACCGAGCCGGTGGTCCGCGTGCCGCTGCGCAGCGGCGGCGCGGTCAAGTTCCTCTGGGTCGGCGACCTCGACGGCGACGGCGAGTACGACTACGTGCTGGACCGGCAGACCTCGCCGCAGAAGATCGAAGCCTACCGCCGTGACGGTCGGTTTCTCTGGCAGGTCGACATGGGCCCGAACAGCACCGACCAGAACAACATCGAGGGTGGTTCGGCCACCATCGACGTCGGCCACAACGACGGTGTCACGGTCCAGGACCTCGACGGCGACGGACGCGCCGAGGTCGCGGTGCGCATCGCCAACGGAGTCACGTTCGGCAACGGCGTGCGGTTCACCGACAGCGACAACAACCGCCAGCACATCGCGATCCTCGACGGCATGACCGGCGCGCCCCGCGCCACCGCCCAGGTGCCCACCGACTACCTGGCCGACGGCCCGATGTACGCCCGCTTCGGCGTGGGCTACCTCGACGGCGTCAACCCGAGCCTGGTGGCGTTCATGAAGAACCGCATCGGCAGCGGCGACTTCAACCTCATGTTCACCGCCTGGCGCTTCACCGGCAACGCGCTGACCATGCAGTGGAAGTTCCTGCGGGGCAACCAGAACCTGCCCGACGGCCACAACACCCGCATCATCGACGTGGACGGCGACGGCCGCGACGAGGTCGCCGAGATCGGGTTCGTGCTCAACGGCGACGGCACCCTGCGCTACTCCCTCGGCCCGGCCGGCGTCGTGCACGGCGACCGCTTCCACATCACCGACCTCGACCCGAACCGCCCCGGCCTGGAGGGCTACGCCGTCCAGCAGGACAACCCCAGCGGCCTGCGCGAGTACTACTACAACGCGGCCAACGGCAGCATCATCTGGCGCCACACCGGCTCCGGCGTCGCCGACGTGGGGCGCGGCATGGCGGGCGACGTCGACCCGCGCCACCCCGGCATGGAGGTCTGGTCGTTCGACGGCCTCTACAACGCGGCCACCAACCGCCTCACCCAGTCCGACACGACGTTGCAGCCGTGGCCGCAGCTGGGCCTGTACTGGGACGGCGACACCACCATGGAACTGCTCAACGACGGCAAATTCGAGAAGTGGGACCCGAACAACCCCACGACCACCAGCAGGGTCCCGCGCCTGCTGACGACCTCGCAGTACGGCGCGGTCGACGCCGCCCAGGGCAACTCCCCCGTCCTCCAGGGCGACATCTTCGGCGACTGGCGTGAAGAAGTCCTCTACACCAACGGCAGCTTCACCGAACTGATCATCTTCACCACGAACATCCCGTCCGCCACCAGGCTCTACACGCTGGCCCACAACCCCGCCTACCGCAACGCCATGACGCTCAAGGGCTACATCCAGTCCCACCACGCCGACTACTTCATCGGCGCGGGCATGGCGCAGCCGCCCCGACCGAGGATCACCTACCAGCAGAGGTGACGTACCGGCCCGCAGCACCTCGTCGGGGTGCTGCGGGCCTCACGCAGAGGTCGAGCGGCTGCTGACGCCAGGCTTTCGACTACTTAAGCACTCAAGCTGTCATCCCGCTCCGGCGCGCACACCTGCACTTAAGCGATAAAGCCGCTCACCAGGGCGGATCGTGTCCCGCTCACCCGAACAGAGGTATAACCAGGGCCGAGCGACCTAGTGTGCCTCCTGCATGAGAGCGCTCTCATCGACGTTGTGAGATCGCTCTCATAGCGCTCGCGCCGTGACAAGGAGGTCGCGCCTACACCGAGATCGAGGCGGAGCGGGCCACCTCGCGGTCGGGCGGCACGGTCGAGTCCACCTCGGACACCGCCGGCGGCCAGGACGTCGGCAAGCTCGAGAACGGCGACTCGCTGCGCTTCTCCGGCGTCCGCTTCGGCACGACCGCGGCCACCCAGTTCATCGCCCGGGCGGCGTCGGGCGCGGGCGGATCGGTCAGCGGGCTGGTGGAGGTGCGCATCGGCAGCCCGACCGCGACTCCCGTGGGCGGCTTCGCCATCGCCAACACCGGCGGCTGGCAGTCCTGGCGCACGATCCCGGCCAACATGGCGGGCATGACCGGCACCCAGGACGTCTACGTGACGTTCACCAGCGGCCAACCCTCCGAGTACGTCAGCGTCAACTGGATCAAGTTCTCCTGACCCTCCGGCCCGTGCCGGAGCCGATCACGACGATCGCGCAGCCGACCGCGAGTCCGCGCGCGACCACAACCCGCTCGGGTTGACGACACCGAGGGGCGAGGCCGCGCCTTCGCTTGGAGGACGAGGTGCTCGAACCCGATCCGGGTGTTCCTCGTCCACTGTGGTCTGCTCGCCGGTCGGCGGCCGAGCTCAGCCGCCTACCGCGACCCGGGGCCGCCACCGCTTCCACAGCGCCGTCGCCTCGGCACGGGTCTTGCCGTCCCACACGAGCGAGACGTCCACCGTCATCCGCTCCTCGGACGACGCCGAGACCACGGCCCGCAGCTCCACCGGATCGGTCAGCGGGGACGGCCGCAGGTAGCGGACGTCCAGGCCGGCGGTCACGTAGGACAGCGCGGCGTCGCCGAGCGGCTCCCAACCCCTCTGCTCGGCCTCCAGCATCACGGCAGCCGCACTGTGGCAGTCCAGGACGGTGCAGATGATGCCGCCGTTGAGGAAGCCGAGTCCGTTGTCGTGCTCCGGCCACGGCATGAACGTCGCGGTCACCAACCCGTCCTCCGCCGGGTAGCTGCGCAGTCGCAGGCCGTTGGGGTTGGCGTGGCCGCAGCCGAAGCACGGCAGGGTCGGGTACAGGCGCTCCTGGATGCTGGTCACGGCGTCCACAATAGGCGGACGACGAGGCGGTCCCGCACGTGCTCCGGTGTCGTCACGGATAGGCGTGGACGGGTGATTCCCGGTAGCCGCCGTAGTCCGCGTAGCGCCGGTGCGGCCGGACCGGTTCAGCGGCAGCAGGTCGGGCGACCGGACCCGCGGGACGTGGAAGCCCGGGCGTCGGACGTCCGGTGTGGTCGGATCGCCTGGGCCTGTCCTTCGTGGCCGACGCCCGGGTGCTGCGCATGGCGGCGGCGTTCGAGCAGGCCGCCGACGCCCGGCGGCCACCGCGCTTCCTGCCTGGCCGAGCCGTGACAGGTCGCCCGCTCCGTCCCCGGTTGATCATGGGTGGGACTGTTCGGCGGGCTCCGCAATTCCCTCGTCGGCTGCGGGGCTCGCGCTAGCCTCGGCGACGTGGCCACGTACTACCGCGACGAGCGTGCGGCGCACCGGCAGCCCGCCCTCGTCCCCACGCTCTCCCAGCGCGTCGACGAGGGCTACCGGATCGTCGGTCCCGGCGCGACACTGACCCCGGTCGTGGTGCACGTGCAGTGGTTGGACAACCACCCCGCCGGCCCCGACACCCACGTGATGATCTCGTTCGAGGACGGGACCACCGTCGAATTCCCCTTCGACACGCCCCTCACCGCGGTCTGGCACGACGAACGACGGCCGGTCGCCGCGGCGGAGCTGGCCGCAGCCGCGCCGACCACGTGGGGCACACCGGCCGAACCCTGGCGCTGAGCGCGGGACGCGTCAGACCCGGAACGCCTCGGTGCGCTCCGCGGTCCAGCGCCCGGCGGTGCCCGTGGTCACCCGAACCAGCCGGGCACGTCGACCGGGAACCCGGCGTCGGGCACGACCACGCGCAGGGACGATTCCAGTCGCGCGACCCCGTCCGCGCCGAGCTGCGCCACCCACCGGGCCCGCAGCTCGTCGAAGACCTCCGCCGCCTGGGCCAGGGAGTCGAGCCCGCGGGGGGTGAGCCGGATCAGCTTGCGCCGCCCGTCGCCGGGGTCGTCGACGCGTTCGACGTACCCGAGGGCCGCGAGCCGGTCGACGGTCTTGCCGGCTGCCTGCTTGGAGACGCCCAGTCGGCGTCCGATTTCGCTGGCGGTCGCGCCGCGCACCCCGATCGCCTGCATCGCGAACCCGTACGCGGGCCGCAGGTCGGGGTGCCCGCGCTCGGCCAGCTCGGCGTGCAGCTGGTCGATCAGCGACCGGAACCCGGCGAACAGCAGCAGCGGCAGCTCGAAGCCCGGCGGCTCGGCGGCACCCCGAACGGGCCGGTCAACCACGACGGCCGTCCCGGCGCTCGACAAACTCGACAACCTGGTTTACGGTTTCGACAACCACGTTGACGACTTTACCGGAGGTACCCCGTGTTCGCTCAGCACACGCTCGACAGCGCCCCCGCCGGCTCGCGGCGGCTCATGGAGTCCACGGTCGCGCACCTGGGCCACCTGCCCCCGGCCGTGGCACTGCTCGCCGAATCACCCGAGATGCTCGGCGGCTTCCTGCACGCCAGCGGGCTGTTCGAGAAGAGCACGCTCGACCCGCTCGCCCGGGAGGTCGTGGTGATGACGATCGCCACCCGCAACGACTGCCGGGTCTGCGTCGCCATGCACACCGGCCGGCTCCGCGACCTGGACGCCACGCCGGAGGAGATCGCCGCCCTCCGAACCGGGCAACCGCTGGCCGACGCGCGGCTGGAGACGCTGCGCCGCTTCACCCTCCGCGTGCTCGCCACCGCCGGCGAGGTGCCGGAGGACGAGGTGGCGGAGTTCCTCGACGCGGGCTTCACCACCCGCAACGCGCTGGAGGTGGTCCTCGGCATCGGCACGTACACGATGTCCACCCTGGGCAACCGCCTGGTGCGCGCCTGACCGCGCACCCACCCGGTGTCCTCCCCGACTGCCGCACCGCTCGGCGGCGGGAGGCCATCGGGCCGGTGCGCCCTCGAATCCCGCTCACCCCGCAGACCCGGGAGCGGCTGCGCCACCTGGCCGACGACCCGATCGCATCCCCGATCGCACGCGCCGAAGCCGCTGCCCGCCTCGCTTGAGTACCGTGCGGCGGTGAGCACGAGAACGATCACCTGGGACGAAGCCGTCGAGCTGTTCCGGCGGCGCGGCCTGCCGGAAACCACCTGGGAGAACCTGCACGAGGGCGAGTACGTCCTGCACTCCGGGAACGCCGCCGTCACCGGCAACTTCCCCCTCAACGACGACGAGCCGCACCCCTGGGACGTCTCGTGGGACATCGGTTTCATCGTGGACGGCGACCTGACCGTGTCCGGCGGCGTCTACGACGTGGACGACGGGGCGGCGGCACTGGTCGTGCTCGGCGACCTGCGGGCGGCCGGCATCCACACCACGTGCGACCCGAAGATCGTCGTCACCGGTGACACGACCGCGGGCGTCGTCTTCGGCCGCTACACCGACAAGTACCTGGAGTTCCGCGGGGACCTGCGGGCCACCGTGCAGGTGTGGCAGGACGAGTGCGCCCCCGACCAAGTCGGCGGAACGCTGTCCGGCAGCATCGTCCAGCCGTCCTACGCCGACCACGCCGACCTGAACGCGGCCGAGGTGCGCGACACCGCCGTTCCCCCGGCCGACCTCCTCGTGCCCGAGGTGGTCGCGGCCGGCGGCGAGGTGGACGGCGAGGCGTTGCGCGAGCGACTGGTCGCGGGTCTGCCGGTGCTGGAGGTCTGACACCGCGACGCGGCCGGAAGTGGCTGAGCGTCACACCCTTGACACCGTCGTGTGCTTCCTCGCACACTATGACCGCTTCCGATGTTAACGCAAACATCGGGGGCTCTTCACCCGCCGGAGCGCCGCCGACGTCAGTCGGCGGCGGTGCCGCGCCGGGCAACTGCCGATGGGCCGTCGGCGTTCTCGCCCTGCGGCGCGCTGTCGTGACGACGCTTGGCCGCCGCCCGCGTCACGACCACCGGCGCATCGTCGGCACCGCGAGGAGATCAACGATGAACTCTTCACCCGCACGCGGGGCACGCCTCGCCGCGCCACCGAGCGTCGGCCGCGGGGCAGCGACCCCCCGTCCGTCCACTTCGGACGAATAACCCGCGAAACCCCTTCCCCCACCCTGCACGGCATCGACGTCGGTCGCGGCTGCGCAGCGCGCCCCCGTTCCACCGACCCGGGGAGATCACCCGTGAACAGACAGCTGAAGGTCGGGCACTGGCTGGCCCGGCTCGGCCTGGCCGCGCTCACGGTCGTCGGCGCCGCCGTGGCCGTCGCACCGCCCGCCCAGGCCGCGTCCGGCTACGTCTACACGACGTTCAAGGGCGACGCCGCCGCCGACCAGGAGCTCTGGGTCTACTCGTCGACCAACGGCACGAACTTCAGCGTGCTGGCCGACACGAACTACCGCGGCCCGTCCGGCGTGCTGCGCGACCCGAGCGTCATCCAGCACAACGGGCTGTACTACATCGCCCACACCGTCCAGTCGTGGACCACGAACTCCACGCACTTCAACATCGCCTCCAGCCCCGACCTGGTCAACTGGACGCACGTGGCCAGCGTCAACTCCGGGGTCGCCGACACCCGGTTCACCTGGGCGCCCGAGTTCTACGTCGAGGACGGCACCGTCCGGGTCATCGTGAGCATCGCGCAGACCACGTGCTCCAACTGCTTCCGCCCCTACGTCTTCACCGCCCAGAACAGCGCGTTGACGTCCTGGAGCGGACCGGTGCAGATGGGTGGCCTCGGCTACAACTACATCGACACCTACGTGGTGAAGTCGGGCAGCACCTACCACGCCTTCGCCAAGAACGAGACCTCCAAGTACATCGAGCACTGGACCAGCGCGAGCCTCACCGGCGGGTGGAGCAACCGGGGCCAGTTGTGGAGCTCGGGCTACGAGGGCCCGGCCGTGCTGCGCATGGGCGACGGCTCCTGGCGCATCTGGGTCGACAAGTACACCAACGGCGGCATCTGGACGGCCACCAGCTCGAACCTGGACTCCTGGTCCGGCCTGAGCCAGATCACCTGCCCGGGGTGCCGCCACGGCACGATCCTGCCGGTGGCCGACGTGCCCGGCTCGGCGCCCGCCCACCGGGTGACCAACCGCAACAGCGGCCGGGTGATGGACGTCGTCTCCGCCTCCACCGCGGACAACGCCGAGGTCAAGCAGTGGACCTGGAACGGCGGCGGCAACCAGAAGTGGGTGTTCCAGGACGCGGGCGGCGGCTACGTCCGCGTGGTCAACCAGAACAGCGGCAAGTGCCTTGACGTGGCGAGCGCCTCCACCGCCGACGGGGCCAACGTCATCCAGTACTCGTGCGGCGGCGGCACCAACCAGCAGTGGCAGCTCGTCACGAGCGGCAGCTACTTCCAGCTGCGGGCGCGGCACAGCGGCAAGTGCCTCGACGTCGTCGGCTCCGGCACCGGCGACGGCGCCGACATCCAGCAGTACACCTGCGGCAGCGGCGCCAACCAGCAGTGGAGCCGCACGCAGGTCTGAGCCCGGTCCGCAACCAGCGATGGGACACACCCGATGACACCGATCATCCGATCACTGGTCGCCCTGGTGGTGACCGCGTTCACCGCGGCGGCGAGCCTCGTCGTCCTCACCTCGCCCGCCAGTGCGGCGACCAACCAGTTCCGGGGCATGAACTGGGCCGTGCTGGGCGACAACTTCAGCACCGGCACGCTCGTCGTGCAGGGCCTGAGCATCTCCGACAGCAACGCGACCGTGCGGACGAAGGCCAACGCCCTCTACGACGACATGTCCGCCACCATGGGGGTCAACACCGTCCGGCTGCCCATCAACACCCACACCGTGGCCAACACGACGTGGTGGAACGCCTACCGCGGCGCGATCGACGCCGCCACCGAGCGCGGGTTCAAGGTCATCCTCGCCTACTGGGAGGACGGCGCGGCCTCCGGCGGCAGGATCACGAACCTGGCCGCGTGGAACACGATGTGGTCCAGCGTGACCAACACCTACGGCTCGAACCCCAACGTCTACTTCGAGCCGATGAACGAGCCGCACGGCTACTCCTCGGCCGACTGGCGCACCGTCGCGGCCAACTGGCTCGCCTACCACACCTCCGCGGTGCCCGGCCGGGTGCTCATCGGCGGCACCGGGTACAGCCAGGACCTGCGCGACGTGTGCAACGACAGCCGCTTCAACTCCACGCTGCTGTCGTTCCACCACTACGCCTTCTTCTACGGCAGCATGACCTACGACCAGTTCCGCAGCCACATCCAGACGCGGCTGGGCAACTGCGCCTCCCGCGCCGTCGCGACCGAGTTCGGCGCGCCCATGTCCACCGGCCTGAACTACAGCGACGCGAACAGCACCGACAACTTCGTCCGCCACATCCGCGCCATGGCGCAGGTCATGCGGGACAACCGGATGGGCGGCACCTACTGGCCCGCCATCGGTGGCAAGCCCGGCACCATCGGGTACGACCACTACTCGATGTACGCCCTCAGCGGCAGCGGCACCGACCTCAACCTGACCATCCGCAACAACTCCGGCGCGGACCGGATCCGGTACGCCTGGGGTGACGGCTCCACGAACCCGCCGGCCACGTACTACCGGGTCGACGTGCGCCACAGCGGCAAGGCCATGGACGTCCAGCAGCCCAACACCGACAACGGCGCGCGCGTCGGCCAGTACGCCTACGGCGGCAACGCGTGGCAGCAGTGGGAGTTCCAGGACGCGGGCAGCGGTTACTGGCGGCTGGTCAGCCGGCACAGCGGCAAGTGCCTGGACGTGGTGAGCGCGTCCACCGCCGACGGCGCCGAGCTCGTCCAGTACACCTGCGGCAGCGGCACGAACCAGCAGTTCCAGATGGTCGCGAACGGCAGCTGGTTCCAGCTCCGGGCGCGGCACAGCGGCAAGTGCGTGGACGTGCCGTCCGCCTCGACCGCCGACGGCGTGGTCCTCAAGCAGTACACGTGCAACACGGGCACGAACCAGCAGTGGTCGCGCACGGCCGTCTGACGGTCGTCCCGACGTGACCGCGCCCCCGGCGCCGGGCTACCGTGCCCGGCGCCGGGGGGTGTCCGTCGGTCGACGGGGTCCGCGGTCAGACCGAGTAGCCGAGGACGCCCTCGACGACCTGGCCCTCGCAGGTGGCGCTGGACGAGTCGAAGTGGTTGCCGTTGCCCGCCACGAGGCAGCGGCGGATCGGGTGGTTGGCGCCGGAGGCCGGGGCGTCGAGCAGGTAGCCGATCACGCCGACGACCGTGGTGCCCTCGCAGTTGGCCGCGAGCGAGGTCATGTAGTCCCAGCCGCCGACCAGGCACTGGTAGATCGGGTGGGTGCCGGGCGCGGCCGCGGTGGCGACCGTGCCGAGGCCGCCTTCGAGGGCGTAGCCGGCGGGCGCGGACGTGCCGCTGGCGTGGTCACCGCCCTTGCGGTAGCGGTTGAGGGTCACCTTGCCGGGCGGCTGGGTGCCGCCGTTGTCGACGAACAGCAGGCGGTTGGGCGAGCCCGTGCCCGGGTTCTGCACGACGTTCGGCGTGGCCGCGTTCACGATCGCCGCGGCGACCTGGGCCGGGGTGGCGGCGGGGTTGGCCGCCAGGTGCAGGGCCGCGACGCCCGCGACGTGCGGCGACGCCATCGACGTCCCGCTGATCGTGTTGGTCGCGGTGTCGCTGGTCGCCCAGGCGCTGGTGATGCCGACGCCGGGCGCGAACAGGTCGGTGCAGGTGCCCCAGTTGGAGAAGGTGGCACGCGGGTCGGTGCGGTCGGAGGCGTTGACGGTCAGCGCCTCCGGGACGCGGGCCGGGGAGAAGCCGCACGCGTCGGCGTTGGAGTTGCCCGAGGCCACCGCGTAGGTGACGCCGGAGGCGATGGAGTTGGCGACCGCGGTGTCCAGGGCGGGCTGCGCGCCGCCGCCGAGGCTCATGTTGGCCACCGCCGGGCCGGAGCGGTTCGCGGTCACCCAGTCGACGCCCGCGACGACGCCGGCCGTGGTGCCGGACCCGGCGCAGTTGAGCACCTTGACCGCCACCAGCTTGACCGACTTGGCGATGCCGTGGGCCGCGCCGCCGACCGTGCCCGCGACGTGCGTGCCGTGGCCGTGGCAGTCGGAGTCGTTGCCGTCACCGCTGGTGTTGGCGCCCCAGGTGGCCCGGCCGCCGAAGTCGGCGTGCGTGGTGCGGATGCCCGTGTCGATGATGTACGCGGTGACACCGGACGCCGTGGTCGGGTAGGTGTAGGAGTTGTCCAGCGGCAGGTTGCGCTGGTCGACGCGGTCCAGGCCCCAGGAGGGCGTGGGGCTCTGCGTGGCGTCGGCGGTGACCACGACGTCCTGCTGCACGAGCGCGACGCGGGGGTCGCCCGCGAGCTTCGCGGCCTGCTCGGGGGTCGCGGTGACGGCGAAGCCGTTCAGCGCGTGGGTCCACACGTCGCGGATCCGGCCGCCGTGGGCGTCGACGACCGACGTGGCGGCCACGCCGTTGTGGAGCACGACGACGTAGCTGCCCGGGACGGCCTCGGCCCCGGCGACGGTGACGACTGCTCCGGTCGTGCCGGCGGACGCGGTCGGGGTGAGCGCGGTCGCGGCCGCGACGACGGCCGTGGTGACGAGTGCCAGCCTGGTGGGTCTGGGACGTGATCTCAACGCTGCCCTCCTGAAGCATCGGGGAGTGGATCACGGACCGGCCAGACGCTACGGACGGACCCCGGCCGAGCGCACCGGTCGCGGACGGGAAGCGGCTGAACAGCGCGCGAATTCGCCTGAGCAGCCGCACCGGCCGCCGTCCCTACGGTCGCAGGACCACGCCGACCTCGCCCCGATCGCCGCGCGGACCGCGCTTCTTCGGCCTCACGGCCCGGCCGGCTCACCGACGGTAACCGTTGGGGGGCAGAGGTTCGGAGGTCCGCACCGCCCGCTCGTCCGGTCCGCTCACGGCGCTGGGCCGGCACGGTGACATCGGGGTGGTGTCCGGCGGCGGCGGTGGCATCCTGGCCCGGTGTCCGGCCGGTGGCGCCCGGACGCCTCCCCGGGAGGACGTATGCGACGGCTGCTCGCGATCCTGTTCGCACTGGTGCTGGTCCCGCTGGTGCCGATCCCCCCGACCGCCTCGGCCGAACCGTGGTCCGGTCCGACGTCGACGATCGCCAACCGCAACGGCCGCAAGGTCATCCAGCTCTGCGACCAGGGCGGGGCGTGCCGCACCACGACCCCGTTCTTCATGGCCCTGAACTCGCAGAGCGTCCCGGTCGGCAACGGTGACTGGTCGTACTTCGACTACCAGGCCCGGCTCGCGGCGGCCAACACGGCGGCGGCGGACATGAACGTCGCGCCCATGTTGCAGGTGCACCTGATGAGCACCAGCGACGCGTTCATCGACCAGTTGGCGGGCCGGCTCAACGCGCTCAACCCCAGGCCGTACCTGATGGTCCGGATGTACCTCCAGGACGCGCCCGCCTTCGGCCGCGAAGCGGTGAAGATGAAGGACCTCCAGGGCAACGTGCGGGACGACACGAACGGCGCGGGCCACCCGTGGTCGCTCAACGAGGCGTGGCTCGCCTACCAGGAGGAGCAGATCTCCCGCGTGCTGACGCGCATGGACACCCGCTACCCCGGGCGGGTGATGGGGGTGCTCATCGCCTACGCCAACGGTGGCGAGTGGTTCTACCGGCCGTACGGCTACGACGACACCGCCGGGAGGATGCTGGACTGGGGCGACCCGAGGCTGTGCGGCCCCGTGCCCGGCGCGGCCCCGCGGTGCGGCATGTTCCCGTGGACCAACGACTCCGGCTCCCAGCCCGGCGCGATCGGCCGCCACCACTTCTACCTGGGCGACTACTCGGCCGGTGCCGAGGCGGGCTTCTGCTCGTGGAGCGGCCTGCCCGCGAGCCTGGTCCCCCAGTGCCGGTCGGCCACCCCGACCGAGCGCAACAACGCCGTCCCCGGCCAGGTCCCCCCGGTCTCCGGCGCGTCCCGCGGCACGATCCTCGACCCGGCGGACCCGAACTCGCTGCGCGCGGCGAAGCACAACCAGTACCAGTCGTCGCGCACGGTCTCCGCGATCACCCGGCTGCTCGCCAAGGCCAAGCAGGTCACCGGCAACCGCGTCCTCACCGCGGCCTTCTACGGCTACCAGTACGGCCTGGGCACCGAACTGCCCGTCAGCGGGCACAACGACCTCACGACCCTGGTCAACAGCCCGAGCGTGGACATCATCAGCGGCCCCTACTCCTACCGCGAGAGCCGCCTGCTCCCCCGCGGGTTCGTGCCGCAGGGCATCACCGACACGATGAGGCTGTCCAACAAGCTGTGGATGGACGAGGACGACACCCGCACGTTCCTCGCGTGCGAGGTGAGCTGCCAACCCGTCCCGTTCCAGACCGTCACGAACCTGTGGGACAGCATCCGGGTGCTGCGGCGCAACCTGATCGCGGCCGGGATCGGCGGCCGGGCCGTGCACCTGCTCGACCTCCAGGGCGTCGGCTGGTTCGGCCGCCCCGACCGGACGGGCGACTCCGAGGCGCTGTGGGCCAACCTCCAGTCGGTGTTCCGGGCCGTCGACAAGATCCGGCACGGCGGCGCGAACGCCTACCGACCGCAGGTGGCGGTGTTCGTGGACGACGTGTCGCCCAACTACCAGGCCGCGCTCACGCCGGCCGGCGAGAACTCGTACGGGTTCGCGGGCGACCAGCTGCCCAACCTCGTGGAGGACCTGACCCGGCTGGGCACGCCCGTCCGGCACTACCTGCTCAGCGACCTGGCCAAGGGCACCCTCGACCTGAGTGCCATCAAGCTCGCCGTGCTGCCCAACGCCTACGTCGTGCCGTCCGCCGTGCGCTCGGCGATCAACACCAGGCTCAAGACGCCCGGCCGCACCGTGCTGACCCTCTACGCCGCCGGGTACGTGCAGGACGACCAGGCCGCCTCGACCGCGTCGATGGCCGCGCTCACCGGCATCACCGTCGCCAAGGGCTCGGGCACTCCCGCGCTGACCCAGAACTACTCTTTCGTCGGCCAGACCGGCGGTCCCGGCTACCCGCTGACGCCGTGGTTCACCGTCACCGACCCGGCCGCGACGACCCTGGGCACCTACCAGGCGGGCGGGGTGTCGTTGGCGCGCAAGACCATCCCGGTCAGCGGCGGCAGCTACACCTCCGTCTACGCCGCCGCGCCCAAGCTGCCGCTCGTCGCGCTGCGCCGGATCAGCGAGGACGCCGGCGTCCACCACTTCGCGCCGGTCGGCGACTCGGTGGAGGCCGAGGGCAACGTGGTCGCCGTCCACGCGGGCACCTCCGGCTCGAAGACCGTCCGCCTGCCCGGCTCCATGCCCCGCGTGCACGAGACCGCCCTGTACCCCGACGACGTCGAGATGTGCCGCAACTGCGCGGAGCTGTCCAACCAGGCGTTCAACGAGGGCGACACCCGGGTGTTCCGCTGGACCTCGCCGCCGCGGGGCAACTTCGAGCTGCTCACCGGCACGACGGTCGAGGGGTGGGCGGCCGACGTCGACCTGCCCGCCACCTCGTCGGCGGTCTCCGTGTACCGGGGCGGCCCGGCGGGGACCGGCACCTACCTGGGCGAGTTCCCGACCACCACCGACCGACCGGACGTCAACGCCTACTTCGGCACCACCGGCGTGCACGGCTTCCGCTTCACCGTGCCGAGCTGCCCGCCGGGCACCCCGGTACACGTCTACGCCGTGGACCCGGAAGGTGCGGCCGGGGACGGCGCCACCTACCTGGGTGGCCGCACCTGCACTTGACGCCGATGACCGTGCGGGGGGAAGGGGTTGCCACGGGCGGGTGATCCGGTCGGCGCGACCGCGAACCGCGCGGTGGAGGCGTGTTACGTTCGCCGGGACGTGCACCGCCACGTCCACAGCCGCCGGAGGGCGTGCGGTCGCACGAGTGGTTCCCTGCTACCGCTGAGGAGTCCCGTGAACACCACCTCCGGCATCGGACGCAAGACCGCGCAGCGGCTGCGGCGCCTCACGGCCGCCGTGGGCATCGCCGCTCTCCTGCTCCCCGCGCAGCCCGCCTTCGCCGCCGAGCGGGCCGCACCCGACGAGTGCCAGTTCTCGACCCTGGGGCGGACGGGGCTGCGTGCCGCCGACCCGAGCGTGATCCGCGTCGGCGGCACGTACATCGCGGCCCACGTCGGCGACGGCGGGATCCGGGTGCGCCAAGCCTCGTCCCCCGACGGCCTGGCGGCCGCGCCCGCGCGGACGGTGTGGCGCGACGCGGGCAACCTCGGCTCGGTGTGGGCGCCGGAGATCGTCCGCGACGGCGGTCGCTACTACATCTACTTCACCGCCGGCAACGACGCCGGGCACCGCATGTACGCGATCAGCTCCACCTCGCCGGACACCGGATACACCACCACCGCGGTGGAGCTCGCCCTGCCGGGTGACCGGTGGGCGATCGACGGCGTGCCCGTGACGTTCAACGGTCAGCGCTACTTCATCTGGTCGGGCTGGGAGTGCACCACCAACGTCGAGCAGAACCTCTACATCGCCCGCATGGCCGACCCGCTCACGCCGATCGGCGCGCGGTACGTCATCTCGCAGCCGCGCGAGCCGTGGGAGCGGGTGGTCGGCGACCCGTTCATCAACGAGGCGCCGGAGGTCATCAAGGACCCCAACGGCCAGTTGCACGTCGCCTACTCCGCCAACGGCAGTTGGAGCGAGCAGTACTGCATCGCGGACCTGCGGCTGCGCGCCGGGGGCGACCCGACCTACGTGTGGGACTGGTACAAGTCGAACGGCTGCCTGTTCGGCTCGAACCGGGCGACCATGATGACCGGGTGGGACCCGACGCTGTACGTCAACGGCCCGGGCCACCACACGTTCGTGCTGCTCGACGGGGACATCGCGACCAGCCCGCCGGCGGGCCCCAAGTTCCCGATGATGTACCACGGGGTGCCCAAGGGCACGCCGTACCACTGGGACAACCGCTACTGGTACACCGGCACGTTCGTGTGGTGGGGCAACACGACCTACCGCCGCGCCAACGTCCCGGGCCCCACGTCCGACACCGGGTGGAGCCTGAAGTTCTTCGAGTGACCCGGGCGGAGGAGCTGTCCGCGGAGGAGCTGTCCTCGGTGGACCGTCAGCCGGTCCCCGCGGACAGCTCCCTGGCCTCCGGCGGCTCCTGGCCCAGCCCGTACAGCCACGGCTGGTGGTCGGGCGGCTGGTACACCTGGGGCGCGGAGTCGCATCTGATGAAAGCGGATGTTCGGTGAATGACCTGGTGACCTGCGGCAACATGGCAGCGCCACCGCACAAGGAAGCGACGGCCTGACCAGAAAGTTGCTTGCTTCCTCACTTCTGGTAAAAGATCCTCCATCAGAAGTCAGGAAGTGTTTCCCCTGGCAGCTAACTCATGATCGGTTGATGACTTTCCGAACGTTGTGCAGGTAAGCCACGTCGATCCGTGAGTTGGTCGATAGTCGTGGCCGGGTCGTCGCAAGATTCACCCCGACCGCACTGACGAACAGAGATAGCCAAGACCAGTCGGGAGACAGGTATTGGCCTCCCGCAGCGGTGCCAAGCCCGATCAGCGCCGCCAGCGACTGCCTGCGCCACCGAAACCGTCCGCCCGCGTGCCGGAAATCCCGTATCGCGGCCGCAACCTCATCCGCGAGATCCCTGAGCAGCGCCTCTCGGTCCGGGGCGGCACGCTTGAGTTCGGCGACGAGCCGGTCGACACCGGCCATCAGCCGACGGCGCTCGTCGTCGTACCGCTGCCGGAACGCCACAATCGACTCGAGGCTGGTGTCCGGGTCGGGGACCGGGAACAGCTCGCCGAGGTCGACCACCCCGCACCACTGGAGATCCTCGTGACGGTGGGCGGTGGCCAGCTGGTGCGCGCTGACTCTGTCGGTATGGGGCCGGAGGTCCGGGCGAAGCTCGGAGATGTAGCTGGCCATCACCGACAGGACAAGGTGCTGAACCGTGGCGGAAACCCGCACCGCCCTGGTGCCGATCAACTCGGCCACACCGCGTCTTTTCAACCTAAGCGCGAGACTGAGGCCGATCTTCGATGTCAGCAGCATCGTCATCGACATCGGGGCATCAGCAGGAATCAGGAGGTCATCCGACGGAAGGTCGTGCAACGTTCTCTCCAGAACGTCCAGCACGGTTTCCGTCTCATCTCCCGAAAGCGGGGAACTCCACGCATCGTGCACGTCACCGCTATCCAGAAATGAGACGGGGCTGTAGAAGTCGGGCATCCGTTCCCGCACCACAGCCGGGAGCGCGTCGATGGCCTCTTGGGAGGCAACCTCGGGAACGATTGTGGACAACGAATCGCTGTAGAGAAGAGCTCGCACCAGGACCGGACGCGGCGCCTGGATGAACGGGTAATACAGCATTCCAGCCATGAGCCCTGCAGTGTACGACGCTGATCTCGCCGAGCTTGAGACCTCGTGGTCACTCGCGGTTCCTCGCAGGCGGATCACCGACCAGACCGGGGTCGGTGATCCGGTGCGGCGGCGAGGTCCTAGTAGCATCGAGTCCTCGAAGACCGTGGCGCGCGGCTCCAGCAGCGACCGCAGCCGTTCCGCGGCGGGGCTGTCCGCGCCGGCGTGCGCCAGGAAGAAGTCCCACTCCAACCCCGGTCCCACCTCACCGCGCGGCGCCCCTCGCAGTCACTGTGTCGGTCGGACCCCGCCCGGCGCTACGCCTTGATGTCGGGGCGGAGCCCGCCACGTCGTTGCTAGAGTTCGCCGGCCGGCCGCGGGACTCCGGTGCGACTTCCGGAACCCGCCTCTGAAGCGATGATTCGCTGATCGCGCCCCCACTCCCCGGCCGGCCTCGAACCCTCTCCCGGAGCGTGCACGCATGGACGCCATCACCGCCGACGACATGCTGATGTTCATCAACGCGGCGACGACGTCCACGGCGCAGCGCGAGTTCCACGGCGGGGCCGAGGAGCAGCGGTTGTCGCTGGACTTCCTGCACGACTACGTGATCGGCAACTACCGAGACCTGTACGCCGCCGCGCTGGCCCTGGACATCAACGACCACAACGCCGCCCTGATGGTCCGCAAGCTGCTGGAGACCGCCAATGAGGCGACCGGCGACCAGCGGCGCGTCGAGGGCGCGCTGATCGCGCGGCGCCTGCGGGTGATGCCGCCGCAGCGGGTGTACGACCTGTTCCGCGCGCTGCGCCGGGCACGGGTGAACAACCGGCGCACCCGCGCGATCATCCGGGAGTGGGTCGCGGCCCGGCCCGACCCGGTGTTCGACGCGGTGAAGTACCGCACCGGCCTGAAGCGGGCGCTGCGGCACGCGCACGTCGCGCCGGACGGCGAGCTGGGCCCGTTCCTGTTCACCGGTCGGCACCGCCGGTACGAGACCCCGCTGCTGGAGACGTGGCGGCGGGCGCACTACGAGCAGGCGTCGGTGTACGAGCTGCCCTACACCGTGGCCGAGGGGTTCGCCGCCCGGCACCGGATCGACCGGGCGACGTTCCTGCGGCGCATCGCGCCCCGGATGACCCGGCTGGAGCGGCTGCGGGTGCAGCAGGCCGCGCGCCGGGACGGGGCCGAGGTGGCGGTCGACCTCGGGTCGATGCCGCTGACCCGGCTGGCCTCCTACGTCCTGTCGCTGCCGGTGCCCGAGCGGGTCGACCGGCGCGGCGAGCTGACCGGGGCGCTGCGCGCCGCCGCGGTGCGGGCCGCCGGGCGGGTCGCGGGCGGGTGGGGCCGGGTCGCGGCGGTGCTGGACGACAGCTTCTCGGCGTCCGGTTCCGGGCAGAAGCGCCGCCGGCCGCTGGCGGTCGCGCTGGCCTGCCACTACCTGCTGGCCGAACTGGCGACCGAGTACGTCCCGCTGTGGACCTCGGGACGCACCGACGCCCTGCTGACCTACCCGTACGGGATGACTCCGCTGGGCGACCGGGTGCTCGACGCGCTGGAGCACGCGCCGGACCGGCTGCTGATCGTCTCCGACGGCTGGGACAACGCGCCGTACGGGCTCGCGTCGGAGGTGCTGCGGGTGTGGCGGGCGCGCCTCGACCCGGACCGCCGGGTGGTCGCGGTGCACCTCAACCCGGTGTACGACGCGGCCGACTTCGACGTGAAGCGGCTGGCCCCGGCGGTGCCGACCGTCGGCGTGCGCGACGCGGAGGACGTGCCCGCCCTGGTCGAGTTCGCCCGGTTCACCGAGGGCCGGACCGGGTCCGCGGACCTGCGCGCGCACTTCGACGACCGGGTGGCCCGGTTCCTGGAGGAGGGGTGACGGTGGAGCTCGACCTGACCGGGCTGACCACGAGGGCGGCGCAGGTGTGGGGCGGGGTCCGGCTCGTGCCCGTGACGCGGGACGAGCCGATCACCGGGCTGCGGCTGCACGCGCGCGCCTACGGCGACGAGCCGGGCGTGGTCGAGGTGGGTCCGCGCACGCACTACACGTCCTACATCCCGCACGGCTTCGTGGCGACGTGGTCCGACGACGACACCCCGGTCGCGGCCTACGGCACGCAGCTCGACCGCGGCGGCGCCGGCGACGACCGCCCGGCGCGCGGCCTGCGGCTGCGCTTCCACCGCCGGATGGCGCGCCGCGTCGAGCGCAACAGGCTGCGGTTCCTGCCCCTGCACGTGGCGGTCGAGGGGTACCTGGCGCTGCACTTCGGCGGCCCGGAGATCGTGTGGGACGAGTGGTCGCAGCGCGCGATCCGCCGGGGCCTGTCGCCGCGCGTGGAGGAGGCGTACCTCGGCGCCGAGGTCGAGGGCCTGGCGGACGCGCTGAAGCACTTCGAGATCCACCCGGGCCAGTGCGGCGTGCTGGTGTACGTGGCCGACGCGCCGGCCTCGGCGTTCGTCGTGCCGCAC
The DNA here is from genome assembly GCF_044757065.1 of Actinosynnema sp. NPDC091369. Taxonomy (NCBI): domain Bacteria; kingdom Bacillati; phylum Actinomycetota; class Actinomycetes; order Pseudonocardiales; family Pseudonocardiaceae; genus Actinosynnema; species Actinosynnema sp. NPDC091369. The sequence goes on from NZ_JBIVUG010000007.1 coordinate 271,834, forward strand.
CCGGACGACTACCGGGCGCTGCACGCCACGCTGCTCCAGGACATGTACGGCGAGCTGGTGCACCACTACGCGACCCTGGCATCGCCCTCGCCCCGGTTCGACGTGCGGCTGCCCGACGACGTGGCGTCGGTGGCGGACCTGCGTGCGGCGGCGGCGCGGGAGCAGGCGGAGTGGGCGCGGTTCCACGACACGACGATGGCCGCCGGGCTGCTGGGCGAGACCTACGCGACGAGCCGCGTGTACCGGGCGGGCGACTACACGCTGTCCCGGTTCCTGCCGACGTTCCGGCTCAAGGAGGAGAACCACATCGGCGAGCTGATCACCGACCGCGACGGCCGCACGGCCTACCTGAAGACGTTCCGCCTCTCCGAGTCCCAGATCCGCCGCGGCCACCTGCTGACCACCCTGGCCGCGCACGACTGGCACCTGGCGACCGCCGCGGTCGCGTCGGGCGTCACCGAGCACCAGCTGGGCCTGCGCCTGGCCGGGGCGGGCTTCGGCGCGCTGCTGCGCGAGGACGTGCTGGCCCGCTACCGGGCGCAGAATGACCCGCGACGCAGCACGAGGACCTGAGGGGACGACCCGCGTGACCAGTGGACCCGGCAACGCCGGTGCGCAGCGCGCCGCCATCGCCGCCGTGCAGGTGCTCGGGCTCGCCGTGTGGTTCTCCATGTCTGCGGTGGCGCCCGGCCTGCGCGGCGAGTGGGGGCTCGACTCCGCCGAGGCGGTGTGGCTCACCGCGTCCGTCCAGCTCGGCTTCGTGACCGGCGCGCTCGCCTCGACCACGCTCAACCTCGCCGACCGCGTCCCGCCCCCGCGGCTGCTCGCCGCCGGCGCCGCCGCGGCCGCCGCGTGCACCGTGCTGCTGGCCCTGGTGGTCGACCGGTTCGCCGCGGCCGTGCCCCTGCGCTTCCTCACCGGCACGTGCTTGGCCGCGGTCTACCCGGTCGGCATGAAGCTCATGGTGTCCTGGGCGCCCAGCACCGGACGGGGCCGGACGATGGGCGTCCTCATCGGCGCGCTCACGCTCGGCTCGACGCTCCCCCACCTCATCGCGGGCCTCGGCTCGCTGCCGTGGCGCGGCGTGCTGCTGGCCGCCGCGGGGGCCGGGTTCCTCGCGTCCCTGGTCGCGCTGGCGTTCATCCGGATGGGCCCGCACGCCGCCGCGTCCGCGCCCGTCCGCAACCCGCGCTACGCCCTGACCATGTTCACCCAGCGCCGCCCGCGCCTGGCCAACCTCGGCTACTTCGGGCACATGTGGGAGCTCTACGCCCTGTGGACCTGGATCCCGGCGTTCCTGGCCGCCGGGGACGGGGCGGGGGGCCTGCCCGGATCGGTCGGGATCACCGTGTTCCTCACCATGGGCGTCGGCGGTGCGCTCGGCTGCCTGCTCGGCGGCTGGGGCGCGGACCGGTTCGGCCGACCTCCGGCCGCGATGGCGGCCCTGCTGGTCAGCGGCCTGTGCTGCCTGGCCTCCCCGCTGCTCTTCCCCGCGCCGCCCGCGCTCGTGGTGGCGTTCTGCGTGGTCTGGGGCGCCGCCGTGATCGCCGACTCCGGGGTGTTCTCCACCTCCCTGAGCGAGGTCGCCGATCCGCGCTACGTCGGCACGGCCCTGACCGCCCAGACCGCGATCGGGTTCGCCCTCACCGTCGTCACCATCCAGCTCACGCCCCTGCTCGCGGACGCCGTCGGCTGGCGCTACGCCTTCCTCCTCCTGGCCCCCGGTCCCCTCGCCGGGGCCCTCGCGATGCACGCGCTGCGGGATCGCCGCGCCCGGTCAGCGTGACGCCGTGCGCACCGCGGGCCGGGCCGTCACGCCGGTGCTCATCTCGGCCACGGTGTGCGCCCGGATGTCGGGGCGCGGTCCGTCCTGCTCGGCGACGGACCGCACGTGGTCCTGGGCCGGTTCGATCAGGCCGTCGTAGACCTCGCAGAACACCTCTCGCGCGCGGGCCCGCGGCCAGTCGGCCGGCAGCAGGTCGACCGGCAGCAGCGGGTCGAGCGTCGGGAAGCGCCGGTAGGTGTCCATCACCTCGGTGCGGGCCCGCACGGCGGACGCGCCCGTAACCCCGCCCGCCCGGATGCGGGGCAGCAGCGGCTCCCAGGTCCGGACGAAGGCCCGGTACCGCTCCGCGATGGCCGTGAGGTCCCACGCCTCGATCGGGTCGCGCGTGACGTCCGCCCGGAAGTCGAGCTGACGCGCGCGGAACGTGGTCAGCGAGCCCGGGGTCGCCGCGACCAGCTCCGCGTGCGCCTGCTCGGTCAACGGGTGCGGCGAGACCCAGACACCGTCGTAGAGCGGCCCGTAGCCGCGCCACCGCAGCTGCGCCCGCAGCGAATTCCGCCGGGTCTTCTCCTCCTTCGGCATGGTGAAGACGACGACCGTCCACGAGCCGTCCCACGCGTCGGGCTCGGTGGCGAAGGTGGCGATGGAGATGCCACCGCCGAGCAGTTCCGCCGCGGCGGGCTCGGTCAGGCGGTACGAGCTGGACCGGCCCTGCCGGCTGCCCTCGACCACGCCGCGCCGGGCCAGCCTGCTGACGGCGGTGCGCGCGGCCCCGGCCGTCACGCCGAACCCGCCCAGCAGCGCCACGATCGCGGTGGTCGGCAACCAGGCGCGGGTGCCGATGGTGTAGTCGGCGATCAGCGTCACCGCCAAGCCCTGCGGTGAGCTGCCGCTCTGCCGGCGCGGCAACCGCGCCGAGCCGGCTTCGACGTCGGGGAAGATCTCCTCCACGTTGAACGGGCTGATCACGCTGTGCTCCCGTCGCAGGTCCGCGTTGTCCACCGACCCTATCGAGACGTTTATTGACACTTCTGCGGACCGGAGACAAACTACCTGACATATTCGGGCTCGCCGGGACGCCGCCACGACGGCCGCAGCCGCGGCACGGGTCGGCGCCACCGACCGGATCGCACCACCGCACCCACCCCCCGCGCACGCCGGGCAGCCGGTGTCGCGCCCGACCCTGTCCACGTCACGTGGTAGGAGGGACATCCAGTGGCAGAACCAGAACGGGCACCCCGGGCGTTAGCCGGGCAGCCCCGCACCACCCGCCCGGGACGGTGGTGGAGGTACGCCGCCGCCGTGGCCGCGGCGGTGACCGTGCTCGGAGCGCTGACCGCCACGAGCGTCACGCGTCCCGCGTTGGGCGCGGCGGACAACCCCTACCAGCGCGGACCGGACCCGACCCCGGCCAGCGTCTCCGCCAACCGCGGCACGTTCGCGACCGCGGAGGTCGGCGTCGGCGCCGGGAACGGCTTCGGCGGCGGCGTGATCTACTACCCCACCGACACCAGCCAAGGCAGGTTCGGCGCGGTGGCGGTCGTGCCCGGCTACACCGCGACCTGGGCTGCCGAGGGCGCCTGGATGGGCCACTGGCTGGCGTCGTTCGGGTTCGTGGTCATCGGGATCGACACCAACAGCCGCACCGACTGGGACACCGCGCGGGGCACCCAGCTGCTGGCCGCGTTGGACTACCTGACGCAGCGCAGCTCGGTGCGGGACCGGGTGGACGCCACGCGGACCGCGGTCATGGGCCACTCCATGGGCGGCGGCGGTGCGGCGGCCGCGTCGTTGCAGCGGCCCTCGCTGAAGGCTTCGATCGGCCTGGCGCCGGCCAGCTTCTCGCAGAACCTGACGACCACCCGCGTGCCCACCATGCTGCTCTCCGGGCAGAACGACACCACGATCACGCCGGCGAGCGTGCTCACGCTCTACAACGGCATCCCGGCGTCGGTGGAGAAGGCGTACCTGGAACTCGCCGGCGCGGGCCACGGCTTCCCGACCTCGAACAACACCACGATGATGCGCAACGTCATCCCGTGGTTCAAGGTCTTCGTCGACAGCGACACCCGCTACACGCAGTTCCTGTGCCCGCTGGCGAACTGGAACGGCATCCGGACCTACCAGAGCACCTGCCCGCTGGTGCCCTCGACGCCGCCGACCAGCACCACAACCAGCACCACAACCAGCACCAGCACCAGCACGACGACGTCGACCACCACCAGCACGACCACGACCACGCAGCCCGTCGGCGCGTGCAGCGCCACCTACCGGACCGCCAACTCGTGGGAGGGCGGCTACCAGGGTGAGGTGACCGTGACCGCCGGCGGCTCGGGCGTCAACGGCTGGACCACCCGGTGGACGCTGGGCAGCGGCCAGACCATCAGCCAGGTCTGGAACGGCACGCTCACGGTCGACGGGTCGACCGCGTCCGTGCGCAACGCCTCGTACAACGGCACGCTACCGGCCGGGGCGTCGGCCACGTTCGGCTTCATCGGCGGCGGCTCCCCGCCCACGTCCCTCACCTGCACCAGCCCGTGACGGCCTGACGGCGGCGATGGTCCCGGCCGAGGGGGAACGCTTACCTCCTCGGCCGGGACCGTCGCGGAAGTCCAGCAGGGCAACAGGCGTCCGGCAGCGGTCAGTACGGCGGGGTGTCGGGCCAGACGATCGAGCTGGTCGGGACGGGTGCGGTGAGCCTCCGGAAGCGGTGGGGCGGGACGGCTCCGCGGTCGCGCAGGCCGGTGGCGACGAGTCGGGCGACCTCGATCGCGCCGAACGCCCGGAAGTGCGTGTTGTCCTGGACGCCGTCGGGGTAGTTGGCCGATTCCCCGGCCGCCAGGTGCAGGAAGTGCTCCTTCGTCCCCTCCACGCCCGCGCGGTTCCACAGCGCCGTGCTGGACGCGGTCAGGTCGACCAGCGGCACCCGCTTGGCGGCCGCGAGTTCCCGCATGGCCTCCGGGTAGGCGCCGTGCGACGGCGCGGCGACGCCCGCGCCGGTGAAGCGACGCCGTTCCACCGGCGTGATCAGGACCGGGATCGCACCCTTGGCCCGGCTCCGGTCGACGTACTGCGACAGGTAGGACTTGTAGGTCGTGGACGGCTCGGTGTAGCGGGCCGGGTCCTCGACCTTCTCGTCGTTGTGCCCGAACGAGATCAGCAGGTAGTCGCCGGGCTTGATGCGGGCCAGGATGTGGTCGAGCCGGCCCAGGTCGACGAAGCTCTTCGAACTGGCCCCGGACTTGGCCACGTTCACCGCCACGGCGCCGGGGGTCAGGAACGCCGGGAGCGCCTGCCCCCAGCCGGTCCGGGGAGCCAGCGAGGACACGTAGGTCGACGCGGTGGAGTCCCCCGCGATGTAGACGTGGACGGGCGGCGCCGCCGAGGCCGTGCCCGTGACGGCCAAGGGGGCGAACGACACGGCCACCACGGCGCCGATGGTCAGGCGTTTCAGGCTCATGCGCGGTGTTCCTCTCCGGTTCCCGGCTCGGGGCGGCTCATCCGACGGGGTTCCAGCCGTCGGTGCCGGCCAGGTACTTCTGCGGGGTGTAGTCGGCGGCCTGGGTGTCGGGCAGTTGTGGCCGGTTGGTGTTGGTGCCCGCGCCGGTGCCGGTGTTGCGGTATTCGAGGAATCGGGCGTTCTTCCACGAGTTGCCGGACATGTCGGTCCAGGGTTGGGCGGTTTTGATGGTCGCGTTGAGGGTGGATTCGCGGTAGAGGACCTGGGCGTCGGGTCGCCAGGGTCGGCCGAGCTGGGTGGTGTTGTTCGTGGTGCCGGTGATGGTGGAGCGGTGGAACAGGAAGCCGTACTTCTTGTCGGCCGGGGTGCTGGCGGCGGTGATGGGGCCGCCGGTGGTGCGCTTCTCGTGCACGGTGGTGCGGTCGAACACGATGGTGCCGCCGCCGAAGATGAAGTCGACGGTGCCTTCGACGTAGGAGTCGGCCATGTAGGCGCGGGTGTCGTTGTTGACGAGGAAGGTGTCCTGGTCGCCGAGCAGGCGGACGTTGCGGAACACGGCGCGGTCGGCGTTGAGGTGCAGCGCCACCGCCTGCTGGTCGGCGGCGCTCCAGTCCTCGTTGTAGTCGTTCGAGATCGTCAGGTTCGTGGCGGTGAAGTCGCGGCCGTCCACGAACATGCTGGCACTGTTGAACGTGCCGCTGGTGACGGCGTGGTTGTTGTAGACGATCACCACGTTCGACGGCGACGTGCCCAGCCCCTGGAGGGTGATGGCGGTCTTGGTGGACGGCACCCGCACCACCTCGCGATAGGTGCCCGGCTTGATGGTGATGACCCGGCGCGTCGTGCTGTTGGCGGGCGCGGCGTCGATCGCGGCCTGCACGGTGCGGTAGGTGCCGGTGCCGTCAGCCGCCACCGTGGGCTTGGTCGTCGACGGTGACGTGGTGGTCGTCGGCACAGTCGTGGTTGTAGTGGTGGGTGCGGTCGTGGTGGTGGGTGCGGTCGTGCCGGTGCACGCGACACCGTTGAGGGTGAAGCTCGTGGGCGCGGGGTTGGCGCTGTTGTTCCAACTCCCGTTGAAGCCGACGGTGACCGAGCCGCCGGTGGGGATCGGCGCGTTGTACTCGACGTTCGTGGCCACCACGTTCCCCGAGGCCGGGTCGGCGGTGAACCCCCACGCGCTGGTCACGCCCTGCCCCGCCGCGAACGTCCACCCCAGCTTCCACCCGTTGACCGGGTCGCCCAGGTTGTGCACGGTGACCGACGCGGTGAACCCGCCCGACCACTGGCTGCTCACCTGGTAGTCCACCCGGCAACCGACGGCCGCTGCCGCCGGTGGCGCCGACGCCACGACGGCGCCCATCACCGCGGCGACGGCCATGACGGCGGTCGTGCCCGCGATCGTCCTGCTCCGCATGTCGGACCTCTCCTCGAACTACCGGCATCGTCGGCGGCGGTGCGGACGACCACCACGCGCGCGGGCGTCCGCAGACACAGACCCGCGCTCGTGCTCGGGGATAACGAGAACCGCGGTGTCGAATTCGTTCGACGGTCCGTCGAACGGATTCGAGGCGCGCTTTGCGCTTCGGAATGAGCTGGTGTAAGCCTCACGGAGGAGGACGAGCGCGGGAGGCGGGACGACGGCGTGAGGACAACGGCTGATTCCGCGTTGGTCCGGGCCGCCGCGACGGGCGACCTGCGCGCTCGCGACGAACTGGTGGCGTGGTGCCTGCCGTTGGTCCGCAACGTCGTCCGCCGCGCCCTGCCGGACGACCCCGAAGCCGACGACGTGGTGCAGGAGACGATGCTGCGGGTCGTGCGCGGCCTTCCCGGGCTGCGCGATCCCGAGCGGTTCCGCGCCTGGCTCGTCACCACGGCGATCCGCCAGGTCCGCGACCACGCGCGGGAACGGCGGGCGTGGTCGGTGCGCAAGCTGCCGCTGGACGTGCTCGACGACGCGGCGGACCCGACGCCGTCCGCGGCCGAGGACGCCGTCGACCGGGTGGAGTTCGAGCGGGAGCGCCGCGACCTGCTCGCCGCCACGCGCTGGCTGACCCCCGACGAGCAGCGGGTCCTGACCCTGTGGTGGCAGGAGGTCAACGGCGAGCTGACCCGGGCCGAGGTCGCGCAGGCGCTGGAGTTGAGCCCGCAGCACACCGCGGTGCGGGTGCAGCGGATGCGGGAACGGCTGCTGCTGGCCCGCACGGTCCTGCGCGCGTGGCGGGCCGCGCCCCGCTGCCCCGGCCTGACCGAGGCGGGGCGCGGGTGGTCGGGAACGGCGGAGAGCAAGTGGTTCAAGCGGTTGGCCCGGCACGTGCGCGGCTGCCCGGTGTGCGGCGCGGTCGGCGCGCCGCGCGTCCCCTCGGACCACCTGGCCGTGGCGATCGGCGTGCTCGCCGCTCCCCCCGCGGTGCAGGCGCTGCCGGCCGCGGGGTCCTTCACCGAGTTCGCGCACTGGGTGCTCGGGCACCTGTCGGTCAAGACCGCCGCGGTGGGCGCTCCGGCGCTGGCCGCGGCGGTGGCCGTCACGGTGTGGACGACGTCGCCGCCGGACGAGCCGCCCGCCGCGGTCGCGATCCCGTCGATCCCGGCGGCCACCTCCACGGCCGCTCCCGCCTCCGCGGCCCCCGTCGCCTCCAGCGCACCCGCGATCCCCAGCGCCTACTACGTCTCGCCGACCGGCGACGACACGGCCGAGGGCAGCGAACAAGCGCCGTTCGCCACCCTGGGTCGCGCCGTGGCGGCCGTCCAACCGGGACAGACGATCTACCTGCGCGGCGGCACCCACCGCGCCACCGCGTCCGTCGACATCACCACCAGCGGCACGCCCGACCGCCGCATCACGCTCACCTCCTTCCCCGGCGAGCACGCCGTCCTGGACGCCGCCGGCGCACCCGCCGACCGGCCGTTCATCGCGCACGGCGCGGCCCACTGGACCGTGCGCGGCCTGGAGATCACCGGTGCGCCGAGCACGGCCTACTCCTGCCGGTCGTGCCGCGGCACGGTGTTCCAGCAGTTGTCGGTGCACGACAACCTCGGCACCGGACTGCACCTGTCCGGCCCCGGCACGGCGGACAACCAGGTCCTCGACAGCGACTTCCACCGCAACGCCGACACCGCCGGGCGCGAGGCCGACGGGCTGGCGATCGGTCCGGGCGACGGCACGGGCAACGTCGTGCGCGGCACCCGCACCTTCCACAACCTCGACGACGGCCTGGTCGTGCAGGACTTCGTCGACCCGGTCGCGGTCGACTCGGCGTGGTCCTACGGCAACGGCGTCGACCGGTGGTCGTCGTCGCGGCCGACCGGCTCCGGCCACGGCTTCGACCTGGGCCGGGTCGGGGCGCACGTGGTCACCCGCAGCGCCGCCTGGAAGAACAAGGGCCACGGCTTCACCACCGGCGGCGTCACGGGCAAGCAGTTCACCGCCAACAGCGCGTTCCGCAACGCCGAGGACGGCTTCGCGCTCGGCGACACCTCCTCGGTCGTCCGCCGCAACTTCTCCTTCGGCAACAAGGCGCAGGTCGTGCCCACCCGCCGCAACCCGGACGAGGGCAACACCTGGGACCTGCCGGGCTGGGGCACCGACGTGCTGCGGGAGCTCGACCCCGCCACCGCCGAGGGACCGCGGCAGCCGGACGGCTCGCTGCCCGTGACGGCGTTCCTGACCAACACCAAGGACGCCTCGGTGGGAGCCCCGATGACCGCCGGCCGCTGACCGGCCGGTTCGCGCCGGCCCGTCGAGCGGGTGTCGTGCGCCGGCCTCCGGTGGTGGTATACAGGGATCGGTGCGATTCCAAGGTGCGGTGGTGACAGCCCACCGGTCCCGTCGTGACGGGACGACCCGGTGCGATTCCGGGGCCACGCGGTGAGACCCCGCCTCCTCTCGGGCCTGTTCCGGCCCCTGGTCCTTGCCCGCGGGAGGAACGTCCTCCCGCTGTCGAGAGGTGGAGTCGCATGTTCACCGGACACATCCACGAGGTCGGCACGGTGGTGGCCGTCGACGGGGGCCGCATCGAGGTCAGCGCGCCCGGCACGGCGGCCGTCGAACCGGGCTCGATCTGCCTGAACGGCGTGGGGCTGACCGTGATCCCCGGCGAGCGGGGCGCGGGCGTCCTGACCGCGGTGCTGTCGCCGGAGACCCGGCGCCGGTCGACGCTGGACGGGGTGCCGCCCGGCACGCGGGTCAACGTGGAGGCGCCGCCCGCGTTGGGCGACCGGTTGGGCGGTCACCTGGTGCAGGGCAACGTGGACGCCGTCGGCAAGGTCGTCCGGGTGGACGACGAGCCGACCGCCAGGCGGTTGTGGATCAAGCCGCCGGAGCGGTTCCTGCCCCTGGTGGTGGCGAAGGGGCAGATCGCCGTCGACGGCGTCAGCCTGACCGTCGCCGAGGTGGCGCGCGACCGGTTCTCGGTGGCGCTGGTGCCCGTGACGCTGCGGCACACCACGCTCTCCGCCCTGTCGGTCGGTGACCGGGTGAACCTCGAACCCGACCTGGTCACCCGCTTGGCGCGGCGCTGGCCGGACGACCCGGCGCGGGCGGTGTCCGAGGTGGTCGCCGCGCTGCCGTGGGCGGGCCGCCGCACGGGCGCGCGTGGTGTGCAGGAGGCGATCGCGCAGGTCGCGGCCGGTGGGGCGGTGGTGGTGTGGGACCCCGACCGCGAGGGCGAGGGCGACGTGGTGTTCGCGGGGGCGCACCTGCGTCCCGAGGCGTTCACGTTCCTGCTCACCCGGGTGTGCGGCCACCCGAGCGTCCCGTGCGCGCCCGAGGTCCTGGAACGGCTGGAGATCGACCCCATCCCCGGACCGGGCGACCGGCACGGCACCCTCCCGCACGTCCCGGTGGACCTGGCCGCCGGGACCGGCACCGGGGTGTCCGCGGCCGAACGCGCGGCGACCGTGCGCCGGCTCGCCGCCCCGCACGCCACCCCGGACGACTTCCTCCGGCCGGGACACGTGTTCCCGCTGGCCGCCCGTCCCGGCGGGCTCGCCGAGCGCGCCGGGCACACCGAGGCCACCGTCGCCCTCTGCGTCGCGGCCGGGCTGCCGCCGGTCGGGGTGTGCTGCGAGGTCATGAACCCGGACGGGACCATGGCGAAGGCCGCCGACCTGGAGCTCGCCGCGCTGCGCTGGGGTTTGCCCATGGTGGATGTCGACGACCTGCGGAAGTACCTGTGACGATGGCGGGGCGCGACCTCTACGACGACGCCCGGTTCTTCGCCGGGTACCGGGCGTTGCGGGACTCGGGCATTGCGCTCAACGACGCCGTCGAGATCCCCGCTCTGGAACGCGTGCTGCCCCCGGTGGTCGGAGCCTCGGTCGTCGACCTGGGCTGCGGCGCCGGCGAACTGGCCCGCCGGCTGGCCGACGCCGGCGCGGCGCACGTCCTGGCGGTGGACTCGTCCCGGCGGATGCTGGCACTGGCCGTGCCGCACCCGCGGGTGCGGCACCTGCGGGCCGACCTCGAAGAGCTGGCGCTGCCGCCGGGTTCGGCCGACCTGGTGGTCAGCAGCCTCGCCCTGCACTACGTCGCCGACTACCCCGGTCTCGTCCGGCGGGTCGCCCGCTGGCTGCGACCCGGCGGCCGGTTCGCGTTCTCGGTCGAGCACCCCGTGTGCACGGCCGCCGACCCCATGACCGGGTGGGTGCGGACCGAGCGCGGCACGGTGTGGCCGGTCGACGACTACGCGGCCGAAGGTCCCCGGACCCAGCGCTGGATCATCGACGGCGTGCGGAAGCACCACCGGCGGTTGGCCACGCTGATCGGCGCGCTGCTCGCCGCGGGCCTGGAGCTGACCGACGTCGACGAGCCCGTCCCCGACCCCGCCGCCCTCGCGGCGCACCCCGAGCTGTCCGACCACCTCCGGCGTCCGCCCCTGCTCGTGCTGGCCGCCCGCTGCGGCGACGACGGGACGAAACCGACCGCACGGGAAAGGGGAACGCGGTGATCGATGCGCGAACCGAACGACCGCGCGGACGTCCCGGCGTTGGCGCTCACCGGAACCGGAGGGGTGTTCTCGGCCGGTGTCGGCAAGCGCGTCGTGGACGGCGGGGGCGAGTCACGTGGCCGTCGACCGCCGGCGGGTGGTGAAGCGCCGCACGGCGAAGCCGGCACCGACGAGCAGGGCCAGTCCCCCGAGCAGCAGGGGGACGCCCGGCAGCGGCCAGGAGGAGCGGACGTACTCGGTCACGGTCACGGTGGCCCGGTACGGGTCGTCGGTCGCCGAGCGGGTGAAGCGGATGTCGTCGGTGATCTGCGCCGGGCGGAACCGGCCGTCGTAGCGGGTCAGGAAGCGGGGGCCGGTCAAGGTGGCGGACAGCGACGGGTACCCCGGGTCCGGGGCCACCTCGCCCGCGAACGTCAGGTCGGCGGGGCTGCCGGTCGGCGCGGGGTTGGTGATGTCCACCCGGTGGTCGGCCAGCACGTACAGGCGCAGCGGTTGCGCGGACTCGGCGGTGGCGGACAGCCGCATCGGGTAGACCGGGGTGTCGGTCTCGAACGCCAGGCGCATCGGCGGCAGGCCGGCGGCGAGGCTGCCCGACGTCGGGGCCAGGCGGACGGCGACGACGAGCCAACCCTCGGCCAGGTACGGCTCCAGCGCGCCGCCGAGCACGGTGGGCAGGGTGAAGTCGTGCTCGTCCAGCCACTGCGCCACGGCGGTCGCGTCGGTGCCGGCGAGCTGGGCCACCTCGTACGGCCCCACCTCGACGTGGTCCACGACGGTCGCGCCGCGCTCGGACCCCGGCGCGCTGCCGGCCCCGTCGCCGTCCACCACCACCCGGCGCACCTCGACGGCCGGGCGGGTGATCCGGTCGAGCTCGCCGAACAGCCCGCCGTCGGCCACCTCGAACCGGGCCCGGCCCGGCACCGGCATCAGGAACGCCGCCTGGGTCGCCTCCGACCGGGCCTGCACCGAGAGGGTGATCGACTCGGTGCGGCCGGTCAGCTCGACCAACGCGGTCTCGTCCTGCGCGCGCAACCGGTCGTTCGCCACGAACGCGCCGCACGCGCACGCCCCGGACGTCGCGGGGTCGAGCGCCACGGCGGTGAGGGCGAGCGCGAGCACCACGGCGATCCGGGTCGCCATCCGGCTGGTTGCCATGGCCCGTCCGACGCGGTCGGCGGCCCTCGGGTTCCGGCCCGGCACGACCGTCGGCGGCGGGTGCGGGGCCCCGTCGCGGCGCGTGACCGGGTGCCCACGTCGCGCTACGGTGCCGGGAAGTCGAAGGAGGGGCTCCCGATGGGCATGGCGGACCGCTTGGCGGCCTGCACGTCGACGTTGCGCGAACAGGGCGCGATCCGCACCGCCACCGCCGCGCACGCGTTCCGGCGGGACCGGTGCGCCACGCACTCCCACCCCTCGCCGGGCTCGCGGATCGACGTGGCCCCGAAGGCTCCGCCCGAAGCGGCGTCGGACGTGATCCACCGCGACACCCCGCTGCCCGGCGGCGGCGCGCCGGGCCGGGCCCCGTTGCCCCTCGCCGGCCCCCATTCGACACAGGTGGTCCGGATCAATCGCGACGACACCTTCGGCACTCCCGCGCGGTCTACCTCGTCCCGGGATTACGACCGGTCGCCCGCCGCCGAGGAATTCACCCGTCCGGAATACCCGATTCCTATCCCTACGCGCCGGTAGTGCGCTACCGACCATCCCGGATGGTGTGACCCGGGTGTTAAAGATACGTGTCGCCCGCGCGGCACCGCGTGCCGCACACCCTGCCATCCGACTGCGCCAACCACAATTCCAGCAGCTCAGAGCAGGATTCACCGAACAGGTTCCGGGATGACCGAAGGAAGGTCCGTGAACACGACGTTACGTCCGGCTCACCGTCCCCGCGCGGAAAGCGTGCGGACCGAAATCCCTTCTTGGTGGGCGCCGCCCCGGCCCCCTATGGTGACCCGGCAGGGTCGATGACGATGGCTGTCGATTTAGCGAATCACTATTTGCTTCGGAGGTGATCGCCGTGTCGAAATTCTCTGCCGGCAACGTTCGTCCGGACGGTGCGCGGGAAGATTCGGGGGCCGGCGACTCGCTGCTGCGCCTGGCCAGGCACTTCCAGCGGGGCGAGACCTCGGTGGACGGGCGCACCTTGCACCAGATCGGCGGGCGCGGCGCCGACGTGTTCTACCGGGACCGGTGGGCCTACGACAAGGTCGTGCGCTCCACCCACGGCGTGAACTGCACCGGGTCGTGCTCGTGGAAGGTCTACGTCAAGGACGGCGTGATCACCTGGGAGGCGCAGCAGACCGACTACCCGTCCATCGGGCCGGACAAGCCGGAGTACGAGCCGCGCGGCTGCCCGCGAGGCGCGTCCTTCTCCTGGTACACCTACTCCCCCGCGCGGGTGCGCTACCCGTACGTGCGAGGCGTGCTGCTGGAGCTGTACCGCGAGGCGAAAGAGCGGCTGAAGGACCCCGTGCTCGCCTGGGCGGACATCGTCGAGGACCCGGAGAAGTCCCGCCGCTACAAGGCCGAGCGCGGCAAGGGCGGCTTCGTGCGCGCCGAGTGGTGGGAGGCGGCCGAGATGGTCGCCGCCGCGCACGTGCACACGATCAAGCGGTACGGCCCGGACCGGGTCGCGGGCTTCTCGCCGATCCCGGCGATGTCGATGGTCAGCCACGCGGCCGGCGCGCGGTTCGTGTCACTGGTCGGCGGCTCCATGCTCAGCTTCTACGACTGGTACGCCGACCTGCCGGTGGCGAGCCCGCAGGTGTTCGGCGACCAGACCGACGTGCCGGAGTCCGCGGACTGGTTCGACGCCGGGTACCTGATCATGTGGGGCTCCAACGTCCCGGTCACCCGCACCCCCGACGCGCACTACATGACCGAGGCGCGGTACCGCGGCCAGAAGGTCGTCGTGGTGTCCCCGGACTACGCCGACAACACCAAGTTCGCCGACGAGTGGCTGCCCGCCCGCCCCGGCACGGACGCCGCGCTCGCCATGGCGATGGGGCACGTGATCCTGCGGGAGTTCTTCGTCGAGCGGACCACGCCCTACTTCACCGACTACGTCAAGCGCTACACCGACCTGCCGTTCCTCGTGACGCTGACCGAGACCGAGGACGGCCACGTGCCGGGCAAGTTCCTCACCGCCGCCGACCTCGGCGACACCGGCGAGGGCGCGGAGTCCAAGACGGTCCTGCTCGGCGCGCACGGCGAGCCCGTGGTGCCGGCGGGGTCGCTCGGGCACCGGTTCACCGACTCGGGCCGGGGCAGCTGGAACCTCGACCTCGGCGGCGTCGACCCGCTGCTGTCGGTGCACGGCGGCGACCCGGTCACCGTGGCGCTGCCCCGGTTCGACACCGCCGAACCGGGCGTGCTGCGCCGGGGCGTGCCGACCCGGGTCGTCGCCGGCCGGCGCGTGACCACCGTGTTCGACCTGCTGCTGGCCCAGTACGGCGTGGGTCGTGACGGCCTGCCCGGCGAGTGGCCCACCGGCTACGACGACGCCACCCAGCCCTACACCCCCGCCTGGCAGGAGGCGATCACGGGCGTGCCCGCCGCCGCGGCCGAGCGGATCGGGCGGGAGTTCGCCGACAACGCCGAGCGCTCCAAGGGCCGGTCCATGATCCTGATGGGCGCGGGCACCAACCACTGGTTCCACTCCGACCAGATCTACCGCTCGTTCCTGGCGCTGACCATGCTGACCGGCTGCCAGGGCGTCAACGGCGGCGGCTGGGCGCACTACGTCGGCCAGGAGAAGTGCCGCCCGATCACCGGGTGGTCCACGCTGGCGTTCGGGCTGGACTGGCAGCGCCCGCCGCGCCAGATGCAGGGCACGATCTTCTGGTACCTGGCCACCGACCAGTGGCGCTACGACCCGTTCACCGCGGAGGTCATGTCCTCCCCGCTGGCCACCGGCCGGTTCGCCGGGCGCACCGCGGCCGACAACATCGCGCTCGCGTCCCGGCTGGGGTGGATGCCGAGCTACCCGACGTTCAACCGCAACCCGCTCGACCTGGCCGACGAAGCGGAGCGGCTGGGCAAGACCGCCGCCGACCACGTGGTGGACGGGCTCAAGTCGGGGCACCTGCGGTTCGCCTGCGAGGACCCCGACGCGCCCGAGAACTTCCCGCGCGTGCTCACGGTGTGGCGGGCGAACCTGCTGGGCTCGTCGGCCAAGGGCAACGAGTACTTCCTCAAGCACCTGCTCGGCACCGACACCAACCTGCGCGCCAAGGACGCCGACGGCGTGCGGCCGCAGGAGGTGACCTGGCGCGACGAGGCGCCGGTCGGCAAGCTGGACCTGCTGCTGTCGCTGGACTTCCGGATGACGTCGACCACGCTGTTCTCCGACGTGGTGCTGCCCGCGGCGACGTGGTACGAGAAGCACGACCTGTCCTCCACCGACATGCACCCCTACGTGCACGCGTTCTCGCCCGCGATCTCGCCGCCGTGGGAGACCAAGACCGACTTCGAGGCGTTCCACCGCATCGCCCGCGGTTTCTCGTGGCTGGCGGAGAAGCACCTGGGCAAGCGCAAGGACGTCGTGGCCGTCGCGCTCACCCACGACACCGCCGACGCCACCGCCCAACCGGGCGGCCGGGTGCTGGACTGGAAGGCCGGCGAGTGCGAGCCGATCCCCGGCAAGACCATGCCCCGGCTGGTGGTCGTGGAGCGGGACTACCCGGCGGTCGCCGACAAGATGGCCGCCCTCGGCCCGCTGGTGGAACAGGTCGGGCTGACCACCAAGGGCGTCACCGTGCACCCGGACGAGGAGGTCGAGTACCTCAAGGGCGCGAACGGGACGGTCGCGTCCGGTGTCGCGGCGGGACGGCCGTCGCTGGCCAAGGACACCCACGCCGCCGAAGCGATCCTGGCCCTGTCCGGCACGACCAACGGCCGCCTGGCCACGGAGGGCTTCCGCGCCCTGGAACGCCGCACCGGCACCGAGCTCGCCGACCTGGCCGCGGAGAGCGAGGGCAAGCGGATCACATTCCCCGACACGCAGGCGCGGCCGGTGCCCGTGATCACCTCGCCCGAGTGGTCGGGCAGCGAGGCCGGCGGCCGGCGGTACTCGCCGTTCACCATCAACACCGAGCGGCTCAAGCCGTGGCACACGCTCACCGGTCGGCAGCACTTCTTCCTCGACCACGACTGGATGTTCGAGCTGGGCGAGCAGCTGCCGGTCTTCCGGCCGCCGCTCGACATGACGGCCCTGTTCGACGAGCCCGCCGTCGGTGCGCTGAACGGCGGCGCGCTGAACGGGGGCGTGACCGTGCGGTACCTGACGCCGCACTCGAAGTGGTCGATCCACTCGGCCTACCAGGACAACCTGCACATGCTCACGCTGTCGCGCGGCGGCCAGGCCATCTGGATGTCCGACCGGGACGCCGCGAAGATCGGCGTCGAGGACAACGACTGGATCGAGGCGGTCAACCGCAACGGGATCGTGGTGGCGCGCGCGATCGTGTCCCACCGGATGCCCGAGGGCACGGTGTTCATGTACCACGCGCAGGACAAGGCGGTCGGCGTGCCGCGGACGGAGGCCACCGGCAAGCGCGGCGGCATCCACAACGCGCTCACCCGGCTGATGATCAAGCCGTCGCACCTGATCGGCGGCTACGCCCAGCAGTCCTTCGCGCTCAACTACCACGGTCCGACCGGCAACCAGCGCGACGAGGTCACGACCATCCGTCGACGCAGCCAGGAGGTGCAGTACTGATGCGCGTGATGGCACAGCTCGCCATGGTGATGAACCTCGACAAGTGCATCGGCTGCCACACGTGCAGCGTCACGTGCAAGCAGGCGTGGACCAACCGCGGCGGCGTCGAGTACGCGTGGTTCAACAACGTCGAGACCCGACCCGGGCAGGGTTACCCCCGCCAGTACCAGGACCAGGACAAGTGGAAGGGCGGCTGGACGCTCACCAAGCGCGGCAAGCTGACCCTGCGCACCGGCTCGCGGCTGCGGCGGTTGGCGAACATCTTCGCCAACCCGGACATGCCCACCGTGGCCGACTACTACGAGCCGTGGACCTACGACTACCAGAACCTGCTGTCCGCGCCGCCGTCGGACACGACCCCGACGGCGAAGCCGAAGTCGGCGATCACCGGCGAGGACACGAAGGTCACGTGGGGCGCGAACTGGGACGACGACCTGGGCGGCGGACCCGCGCAGATCGGCAAGGACCCGCTGCTGGGCAAGCTGTCCGAGCAGGTCAAGCTCGAGTTCGAGCAGACGTTCATGTTCTACCTGCCGCGCATCTGCGAGCACTGCCTGAACCCGTCGTGCGCGGCGTCCTGCCCGTCCGGCGCGATCTACAAGCGCGCCGAGGACGGCATCGTGCTGGTGGACCAGGACAAGTGCCGCGGCTGGCGGCAGTGCGTCACGGGCTGCCCGTACAAGAAGATCTACTTCAACCACAAGACGGGCAAAGCGGAGAAGTGCACGTTCTGCTACCCGCGGGTCGAGGTGGGCATCCCGACGGTGTGCTCCGAGACGTGCGTGGGGCGGCTGCGCTACATCGGCGTGCTGCTCTACGACGCGGACAAGGTCGGCGAGGCGGCGTCGGTCCGGGACGAGAAGGACCTCTACCCCGCGCAGCTCGACGTCTTCCTCAACCCGCACGACCCGCGCGTGGTCGCCGAGGCCGAGCGGGCGGGCATCTCCGCGGAGTGGATCGAGGCCGCGCAGAACTCCCCGGTGTACCGGCTGATCGTCGACTACCAGCTGGCGCTGCCGCTGCACCCGGAGTACCGCACCATGCCGATGGTCTGGTACGTGCCGCCGCTGTCACCGGTGGTGGACGTGCTCAGCCAGACCGGGCACGACGGCGAGGCGGTGGGCAACCTGTTCGGCGCGATCGACGCGCTGCGCATCCCGGTGGAGTACCTGGCCGAGCTGTTCACCGCCGGGGACGTGGGGCCGGTGCGCGCCTCGTTGCAGCGGTTGGCCGCGATGCGGGCGCACATGCGCAAGGTCAACCTGGGTGAGGAGGTGGACGACTCGATCGCCGCGTCGGTGCGGCTGGCGCCGGGCGAGATCGAGTCGATGTACCGGCTGCTCGCCATCGCCAAGTACGAGGACCGCTACGTGATCCCGGCCGGCGCGGGGTCCGACGCGCACCGGCTGGAGGCCCTGACCACGGGGTGCAGCCTGGACGGCGACGGCGGTCCCGGCATGACCGCGTTCGAGGTGATGGACGAGAAGTTCCGGCTGAGCGACACCAACGGCGCGGCGCCGCCCGACAAGGCCAAGCGCATCAACCTGCTCGACTGGGACGGCACCAGCACCGCGGGCCTCTTCCCGACCTCGGGCAAGAGCAACGGCGCCGGCAACGGCACCGCGAACGGCAACGGCTCAGCGAATGGCAACGGTGCCGGTACGGGTGCCGGTGCCGGTTCCGCTCACGAACCCGAGGCCATCGGATGAGCGTGCTGCGCAAGCGGGACAAGGTCGTCGCACCGCCGGACCGGGACAGCAGGCTGGTGTGGCGGATCGCCGCGCTCCTGATCGACTACCCCGACGCGCGGCTGGCCAAGATGCTGCCCGAACTGCGCGAGGCGGCCGCGGCGCTGCCCGCGCCCGCCGGACCGGCCCTCGTGTCGTTCGTCGACCACGCCCTGTCCTCGACCGGGAGCGCGCTCGCGCAGCACTACGTCGAGACGTTCGACCTGCGCAAGCGCAACTGCCTGCACCTGTCGTACTACGCCTACGGAGACACCCGCAAGCGCGGCATGGCGCTGCTGCGGTTCAAGCACGCCTACCGCGCGGCCGGGGTCGAGCTGGGCGAGCACGAGCTGCCCGACCACCTCTCGGTCGTGCTGGAGTTCGCCGCCACCGCCGATCACGAAGCCGGGCGGCGGCTGCTGGTGGAGCACCGGCCGGTGCTGGAGATGGTCCGGCTGTCCCTCGCCGACGGCGGCTCGCCGTACCTGGCCGTGCTGGACGCGGTGTGCGCCACGTTGCCGGAGCTCAGCGCCGCCGACCGCCGCAAGATCGCGACGCTGGCCGCGGAGGGGCCGCCGGAGGAGGACGTCGGGCTGGAGCCGTTCGCGATGGACCCCAGCCTGCACGCGCACGCCGAGTCGGGAGGACGACGATGACCACGCTGCTGTGGCTGGCGCTGCCCTACATCGCGCTGACCTCGTTCCTGCTCGGGCACGTCTGGCGCTACCGGCACGACCAGTTCGGCTGGACGACCCGGTCCTCGCAGCTGTACGAGAGCAGGTTGCTGCGCCTGGGCAGCCCGCTGTTCCACTTCGGGCTGCTCGCCGTGATCGGCGGTCACGTGCTGGGCCTGGTGATCCCCAAGAGCTGGACCGAGTTCGTCGGCGTCACGGACGGGATGTACCACCTGGTCTCGGTGACCGCCGGCTCGCTCGCGGGCGCGGCCACGGTGGCGGGCATGGTGGTCCTGCTGTACCGCCGGTTCGCCGTACCCGCCGTGCGCAAGGCCACCACGCGGGGCGACAAGGTCATGTACGCGCTGCTCGCGGCGGCCATCGCGACCGGCATGGTCAACACGGTGGGCGAGAACCTGATCGGCGGCGGCTACGACTACCGCGCCACGGTCTCGGTCTGGTTCCGGGGCCTGTTCACCTTCTCCGCCCGACCGGAGCTGATGGCGGGCACCCCGCTCAGCTTCCAGGTGCACAACGTGATCGTCCTCGTGCTGCTGGGCATCTGGCCGTACACCCGCCTGGTGCACGTGTTCAGCGCCCCGGTCGGCTACCTGGTCCGCCCTTACGTGGTCTACCGCCGCCGTGACCCGAAACGGCCCGACACCAACCGCTACGCCCGCGCGTGGAGCGACCAGCACGAGTGACGAGGTCACCCCTGCGGTGGGCGGAGGTGCTTGATCACAAGGTGCGATGGGGGGGGCATTGCGGCACTCGTCGTTGACAGTCCGTTCCGGGCGGTCAACCAATACACCCGAATGGTGGAACACGGACGGGTCCGGGCGGGTGCAGCATCGTGGTCCCTGCTCCGCCGCCAAGGGAGAACCATGCGAAAACTGCCTGGCACAGCCCTGTTCGCCGCCTTGCTGCTCGGTGTCGCCGTCGTTCCCGCACCCGCCTCCGCCGCGGGCGCGGTGTCGTACGTCGTGCTGCTCGCGGACGGTTCCGCGTTGTCGTCGCTCGCCGCCGACCCCGCCGTCGCGGTCACGCACCGCTACGAGTCGGCGGTGCGCGGTTACTCCGCACGCATGACCCCGGCCGCCGCCGCACGCCTCGCCGCCGACCCGCGCGTGGCGCTGGTGCAGCGCGACGGCGTGGCCACCATCGCCGCCCAGTCGGTGCCGACCGGCATCGACCGGATCGACGCCGAGAGCAGCCCCACGGCCCGCATCAACGGCGTCGACGAGCGGGTGAACGTCGACGTCGCCGTCATCGACACCGGCATCGACCTCGACCACCCGGACCTCAACGTGCACACCGCGGGCGCGAAGAACTGCTCCACCGGGCGTTCCGCGGACGACGGCAACGGGCACGGCACCCACGTCGCCGGCACCATCGGCGCCAAGGACGACACCAACGGCGTCGTCGGTGTCGCGCCGGGCGCGCGCGTCTGGCCGGTGCGCGTGCTGAACAACAACGGCAGCGGCAGCTGGTCGGACATCATCTGCGGCATCGACTTCGTGACGGCGCACGCGAACGAGATCGAGGTCGCCAACATGAGCCTCGGCGGCTCGGGCACCGACAGCGCCTGCGGCAGCAACCAGGACGCCATGCACGAGGCGATCTGCCGCTCCGTCGCCGCCGGCGTCACCTACGTCGTGGCCGCGGGCAACAGCGCGGCCGATTCCGCGTCGTTCGTGCCGGCCACCTACGGCGAGGTGATCGCGGTCAGCGCGCTCGCCGACTTCAACGGTCAGCCGGGCGGCGGCGCGGCTTCGACGTGCCGGTCCGACGTGGACGAGACGTTCGCCGACTTCTCCAACCACGGCGCGGACGTCGACCTGATCGCACCCGGCGTGTGCATCCTGTCGACCTGGAAGGACGGCGGCTACAACACCATCTCCGGCACGTCGATGGCGAGCCCGCACGTCGCCGGCGCGGCGGCGCTCTACAAGGCCACCCACCCGTCCGCCTCACCCGCCGCGGTCAAGTCGGCCCTGCAAGCCGCGGGCACCTCGGACTGGACCACCTCCTCCGACCCCGACTCCGCCCACGAACCGCTGCTGAGGGTCGCGACCTTCTGACGACGGCGCACCGCGCAACCGTGGACCCCGGCCTCCGTTGGCCGGGGTCCACGGCTTGCGCGTTCCGCGACTGCGGTCAACGCTCTGGTTCCGAGAAAGGCAAGACCCTGATCGGACACCGGAATCGTTCACAAGGATGAACCCGGTCGGCATTCTTGCTTAAGCGGTCAAGTTGACGCATCCAGCTGACCTGCACAGAAATAGTTGAGTGATGACGGTCAATCAAGACAGGGCAGGTCAAGTGGCCAAGCCTCGCATGAGGTCTGAATGGTCTAGACTTTCTCGCCTTGTCCACATATGCGAACCACTCGCCATCGCACACCATCTTGGTCGACTGTTCGCGAACGCGAAACTTAAGCGATAAAGGCTTGCGTGCCGCCGGGTGCTCGTCTTCAGTGTCAGCAACTCGCGCGACGGCGCGCGGGGAGAGGAGCTGTGGCTGATGGAGGGATCCGACGTGGTCACCCTCGCCCAGGTCGCCCGGCACGCCGGTGTCGCGACGAGCACCGCGTCGTACGTGCTGAGCGGCAAGAGGTCGATCTCGCCGGCGACCCGCAGGCGCGTCGAGGAGAGCGTCCGGCAACTGGGGTACGCGCCCCGGTCGCTGCCGAACGTCAAGCTGGTCGCGCTGGTGCTGCCGGACCGGGCGGACGGCTGGCTCGGCGCGTTCCTCTCCGCCGCGGGCACCCTCGCCAGGCGGGCCGGGGCGGACCTGGTGCTCTGCCCCTCGGCCGAGTCGGTGCGGCTGCGCAACCCCGACGCCGTGATCGTCGTCGCGCCCACTCCCCCGCCGCTCGACGTGGCGGTGCCGGTGGTGCGGGTCGGCGCGCCACCCGACCGGGGCGGGCACGGGACGGTCGACGTCGACCGCGCCGAGGCGGGCGTCCGGTGCGCGGAGTACCTGGCCGACCTCGGGCACCGCACGATCGCGGTCGTGCACGGCGGCGGGCCGGACGCGGTCCACCACGGCGTCCGCGGGGTCGCGGAACGGCGGGGCATGGCGGTGCGGTGCCACACCTGGCCCGTGACGCCGGACGACCTGTTCGCGGGGGCCACGCCGTTGACGGCGGTGATCGCAACCGACGACCACCTGGTCGCCCCCGTGCTGGCCCACCTCGGCCGACGCCACCTGCGCGTGCCGCGGGACATCTCGGTGGTGGCGCTGTGCGCGGACGAGACCGCCGAAGCCCTGGGCCCGAGCGTGACGTCGGTCGGCACGTCGGCCGCCGAGCTGGGACGTGCCGCGATGGGCCTCGCCCTGGCCGAGGAGTCCGGGACGACGGTGCTGGCGCCCCGGCTCACCGTCCGCTCCAGCACCGGACCGGCCTGGGCGGGCGCGGACGCGCCGGTCGCCTGACCTACCCGACCGGGGTGGGTTCGGCCCGCCCGGTCCGCTTGGCGCGCACCAGGTTCACCGCGCCGAGCACCACCCCCAGCCCGACCAGGACCAGGCCGCGCACCCACACCGCGCCGTCGATCCGGGTGAACAGCAGCACGCAGGACGCCAGGCCCAGCCACGGGACGACCGCGGGCACCCGGAAGTGCTCCCCCTCGCCCTCGTCGCGGCGCAGGACCAGCACGGCCGCGTTCACCGCCACGAACACCACCAGCAGCAACAGCACCAACGTCTCGGCCAGCGCGGCGACCTCCCCGGTCAACGCCAGCACGAGCGACACCGCCGACGTGGCCAGGACCGCCACCCACGGGGTCCGCCGGCCCGGCAGCACGCGGGCCAGCGCCGAGGGCAGCAGGCCGTCGCGGGCCATGCCGTAGGCCAGCCGGGAGGACATGATGCCGGTGAGCAGCGCGCCGTTGGCCACCGCGACCAGCGCGACCAGGCTGAACAGCCCTTCCGGCACGCCACCCGCCAGGCGCACGACCTCCAGCAGCGGACCGGTCGAGGCCGCCAACCGGTCGGTCGGCACGGCGGCCGACGCCACCACGCCGATCAGCAGGTACACGACACCGGCGGTGAGCAGCGCGCCGAACAACGCCCTGGGGTACGACCGGCGCGGGTCCTCGACCTCCTCGGCCAGGTTCACCGACGTCTCGAACCCGACGAACGAGTAGTAGGCCAGCACGGCGCCCGCGAGCGTCGCGCCGACGACCCCGTGCCCGCCGCCGCCGAACTCGGTCAGCCGGCCGACGTCGCCGTCACCGCGCAGGAGCACCCAGGCCCCCAGGCCGATGATCAGCACCAGGCCGCCCACCTCGACGATCGTGGCCACGACGTTCGCGCCCAGGGACTCCTTGATGCCGCGGATGTTGAGCAGCGCCAGCGCGCCCAGGAACACCACCACGACGGCCACCGTCGGCAACGACACCAGCGCGCCGAGGTAGTCCCCCGCGAACGCCCGCGCCAGCGCGCCCACCGACACCACGCCCGCCGCGAGCATGCAGAACCCGATCAACGACCCGGCGGCCGGGCCGAACGCCCTGGTCGCGTAGTGGGCCGACCCACCCGCCCGCGGGTACTTGGTGGCCAGCTCAGCGTAGGAACCGGCGGTCAGCGCGGCGAGCAGCAGCGCCGTCACCAGGGGCAGCCACACCGCGCCGCCGGACTCGCCCGCGACCGAGCCGACGAGCACGTACACCCCGGCGCCGAGGATGTCGCCCAGGATGAAGAAGTACAGCAGCGGCGTGCTCACCGCCCGCTTCAGCGAGGAGACCATGCCGTCCAGTACCCCGTCCCCCGCCTGTCCAAGCCGGGACGCCCGGGGCGGCCTACGATCCGTTTCATGATCTCCGCACCGCTGCCCGCCGAGCTCCGGTCGCTGTTCGCCGACGGCGCCGACGCCGGTCGGGCGCTGTCGGTCCCGCTGCCGCCCGGCCGTCCCGTCGTGGGCGAGGACGACGCCTCCGGCAGGCCCGCGTTCTGGCTCGGGGACGCGCTGGCGCCCGCGGGCATGTGGGCCCGGCTGAGGGCCGAGCACGCCACGTCGGGGCTGTGGCCGTTGCTGCTGGACTCGCTGGACGACGAGGACGCCGACTACCGGCCGTGGGGCAACGGCGACGTCCTGCCCGGCGAGATGTCGTCGCCGGACGGGTACGCCCCCGACGCGCTGCTGGCCCGCTGGTGGGCCGACTGCACCTCGCACGACCCGGACGACGAGCTGTCACCGGCCGAACGCGCGGCGGTCACGGCCCCGTTCGGCCGCACGTGGCCGGGGTCGGCGCCCCCGCCTCGGCCGGCCGCCGATCCCGGCCCCATCGCCGACGGCCTCGCGGAGCACCTGCTGGCGGGTCACCCGTCGCTGCGCCTCGGCCTGGTCGCGGCCGGCCGCGGCGCGGACGCCCTGACGGTGGCCGGCTGGACCGGTCCGACGAACCACACCGGGGACACCGCCGAGATCTCCGCCGTGGTGCGCAGCTGGGAGGACCGGTTCGGCGCGCGCGTCGTCGGCCTCGGGTCCGCCACCCTGGTCCTGAGCGTCGCCACCCCACCGACCACCCGCGAGGCGGCGCTGGCCGTCGCCGCCGAGCACTTCGCGTTCTGCCCGGACAACGTCTGGCAGGGCCCGGCCCCGAACACCCTGTCCGCCTACGCCGACCGCCTGCTGAACGACCACTCGTGGACGTTCTGGTGGGACTGATGCTCCATCAGGCCGCACCGCGGGTCCGGGGACTCGCACTGCGGGCGGTGGAGCATGGTGCTGCTGGATACCTCGATGTTGCCGGCCCGCGACCGCGTGGAGGCGTTCCGGGAGGTCTTGACCAACGGTTCCACCAGGAACCACCGGGTCGTCCACGAGGAGCCGCCGGAAGGGCTGCACGGCCGCATGGAGGGCGTGCAGATCGGCTGCCCGACGTGTTCACCTCGCAGAACACCGGGTTCCGCCTGGTGCGCACGCCGCGGCACGTGCGGCAGGAGAGCAGTCCACTCGTCGCCCTCGCCGTCCAGCCGCTGGGCCAGGGCCGGTTCGAGCTGGAGGGCGAGCAGCAGCTCGTCGGCCCGACCGACCTGATGCTCAACGACCTCAACCGGCCGCACGACCTCAGCTGGACGCCCGGTCAGCTCCTCGGTGCTCGCCCGCAGCGGTGACGCCGTGATCTCCCCTCGCTCCGCCTCCGAAGTCGTGTACTGGTCCCAGAATCACCGCATCGCGTCACGCCGCAGGAAGTAGCCCTCCGCGAACTCGTGGTACGACGGCGTGGCGGTGAACGTGAGCACCGGTCTGCCAGAAGGTCCCCACGCGGCCGATCCCCGCTCGGGCGCGATGCGGATCGCGACCACCATCGTCGACAACCTCGAGCGGGCCTGAGGCCGGGACGGCGGCGCGCTGTCGCGGGCGTTCGGGATGGCGCAGCGCCGGCCGGGACGCCTCGCCGAGCCCGGCCGGGCAGTGAGGTGGATCACTACGCTTCGGGGGTCGGATCGACTGGGTGAGGAGCTGTCATGGCTGATCGGCTGGTAATCGCCAACGGGATCGTGGTGACCATGAACGACGCCCGCGAGGTGCACCACGGCGGGACCGTGGTGGTCGAAGGGGACCGGGTGGTGGCGGTCCACCCGCGCGGCCCGGAGGCGGACGCCGCCCGCGACGGCGCGAGCCGGGTCATCGACGCCACCGACAAGGCGGTCTTACCCGGGCTCGTGGACCTGCACTACCACACCGCGCTGGGCAAGGGGTACAGCGACCACCTGCCGCTGCTGGAGTACCTGGAGACGTGCTGGTACCCGATCATCCGGGCGCTGGACCACGAGGCGGCCTACTGGGCCGCGCTGGCGAGCTACAGCGAGTCGTTGCGCTGCGGGGTGACCACGGTCAACGACATGTACCGGCGGCTGGACGCGCTGGCGCCCGCGGCCGAGCGGATCGGCATCCGGGCCGTGCTGTCCAACGACGTCGCCACCGACGAGCACCGGCTGGACACCCTGGCCGACAACGAGCGCGCTTACCGGGAGTGGCACGGCAAGGCGAACGGCCGCATCGAGGTCTACGTGGGCATCGAGTGGCTGCCGCTGGCCTCGCCCGAGCTGTTGCGCGACGCCAGGGGCCTGGCCGACGACCTGGGCACCGGCATCCACGTGCACCTCAACGAGTCCTTGGGCGAGGTGCAGACCGTGCTGGAGAAGTTCGGCCGGCGTCCCACCGAACTGGCCTTCGACACCGGGCTGCTCGGCCCGGACTGCATCGCCGCCCACTGCGTGTGGCTGAACGACACCGAGATCGCCCTGATGCGCGAGACCGGCACGCGGATCTCGCACAACCCGGTCTCCAACGCCAAGCTCGGCAACGGCATCGCCCGGGTGCCCGAGATGCTGGCCGCCGGCCTCACCGTCGGGCTCGGCCACGACGCGGCCGAGTGCAACAACAGCCGCGACCTGTTCGAGGTGATGAAGTACGCCTCGTTGATCCACCGCGCCAACCGCGTGGACGCGGGCCTGTTCCAAGCGCCGGACGTCCTCGCCATGGCCACCCGCGACGGCGCCGACGCGCTGGGCCACCGGACCGGCCGGATCGAGGTGGGCCGCAAGGCCGACCTGGCGCTGGTCGGCCTGCGCAACCAGATGTTCACCCCGCTGGAGCCGGGCAACGCCGACCACCTCTACTCGCACCTGGTGTTCGCGGCCAACGGCAGCAGCGTCGACACCACGATCGTGGACGGCGTGGTGGTGCTGGACGACGGCGTGTTCACCACGATCGACGAGGACGAGGTGCTGGCCAAGGCGAACGAAGCCTTCCTGCGCGTGCTCGACCGCATCCGCGCCTGACCGCAGCGGCGGGTCGCGCGGCCCTGTCCGCGACGGCGGCGTGCGGGTTAGCCTGCTCGGGTGGCCACTCCGCACGCCGTCACGGCGCCCTTCACCGACACGCTGTGGTCCGGCGTCGAGGACATCTACGCGAGCGTGATCGCGCACCCGTTCCTCACCGGCCTGCTGGACGGCACGCTGCCGCGCGAGTCGTTCCGGCACTACATCGTCCAGGACGCCCACTACCTGAGCGGGTACGCCAAGGTGCTCGCGCTGTGCGCGGCCATGGCGACGCGCGACGAGGACACCGCCATGTTCGCCCGGCACGCGGCCAACACCGTGGCCGTCGAACGCGGCCTGCACGAGTCGCTGCTGGCCGAGCTGGGCACCACCCCGGAGCAGGCCGCGGCCGAGCCGGTCTCCCCGACCACGCAGGCGTACCTGGACTTCCTGTTCGCGAGCGCGCGCGGTGGTTACGCCGAGGCGGTGGGCGCGGTGCTGCCCTGCTACTGGATCTACGCGCGGGTGGGCTCGGTGCTGCGCGTGCAGGGCTCGCCGGACCCGCTGTACGACCGCTGGATCAACGCCTACGGCGACACCGCGTTCCAGGGCCTGGTGGACGAGGTGCTGGCGGCGACGAACCGGCTCGGCGAGCTGCTGTCCCCCGACGACCGGCTGCTGGTCGGCACGCGGATGCGCACGGCGGCCCGGTACGAGTGGATGTTCTGGGACGCCGGGTACCGCCGCGAGTCCTGGCCCGTCTGAGGCTCAGCCGGGGGCGAGCAGCCCGGTCAGGTCGGGCACCACGTGGTCCGGGCGCGGTCCGGTGCCCTCCGGCACAGGGTCGGGCCCCACCAGCACGGTGGGCAGGCCGGCACGCCTGCCGCCCTCCACGTCGGTCTGGACCCGGTCGCCGACCACCGCCACCCGACCGCCGCCGACCAGCCCGTGCGCGACCCGGAAGATCGCCGGTTCCGGTTTGCCCAGCGCGGTGGCCCGCCTGCCCAGCGCGGTCTCCACGGCGGCGAGCACCGCGCCGGTGCCCGGCCAGACCCCGTCGGGCATCGGGAAGGTGGCGTCCCGGTTGGTGGCGAACAGCTCCGCCCCGTTCGCGCCGGCCCGGCACGCGGCGCGCAGCTCGGCGTAGTCGAACCCGTCGTGGCCGGCGACCAGGATGCGCTCGGCGCGTCCCGCCTCGTCGGCCGTGAGCACCACCGCGCCCGCCTCGGCCGCCTCGGCGCGCAGCTCGTCCGTGCCGATCACGAACACGCGCGCGCCGCCGGCCGCGACCTCGGCCGCGGCGAACCACCCCGAGGTGACCACGGCCTCCGGCGAAGTCGGCAGCCCCCACCCGGTCAGGCGCGCCGCGACGGTGGCGCGGGCG
Organism: Actinosynnema sp. NPDC091369; assembly: GCF_044757065.1. Taxonomy (NCBI): domain Bacteria; kingdom Bacillati; phylum Actinomycetota; class Actinomycetes; order Pseudonocardiales; family Pseudonocardiaceae; genus Actinosynnema; species Actinosynnema sp. NPDC091369. The sequence continues at coordinate 300,305 of NZ_JBIVUG010000007.1, forward strand.
TGGCGCGGGTCGTTGGTCAGGTACACGATCCCCTTGTCGTCCCCGGCCAGCGCGGACAACGTCTCCACCGCGCCGGGCAGCGGGTGCCCGCCCACGTGCACCACGCCGTCCAGGTCCACGATGAACCCGTCGAACCGGTCCGCCAGGACGGCCATCACCCCTCCCCGACCGGCGTTCGCGCCTCGATGTCCCGCAGCGCCCCGGCCACCAGCTCGGCCACGTCGGAGTCCGGGCCGACGGGCACGAACACGACGTCGGCGACGGTGTGCAGCCCGCGCACCAGGAACGCGTACTCGGCTCCGTCCTCCAGCAGCAGCACGACCGGCTTGCCCAGGGCCGACGCCCAGCCGATCTCCACGTGCGTGCCCGGTGACGCGGGCGCGCCGGGGAAGGCGACGAAGACGTCGCTCGCCGAGATCTCCTCGAAGTCCAGCCGGGTGCACTCCTCCGGCGTCAGGAACGCCGCGCCCCACCCCTCCCGGCGGTGGGCGTTGTGCACCTCGTGGCCGTCGCGTTCGAGCCGGGCGATCACCGACTCCAGCCGGGTCCGTTCCGCGGCGCGCAGCGTGCCCGTGGCCGGGTCGACCGACGCCTTGAACGGTCCGCCGAGGAAGATCCGTCGTGCGGTCACTTCACTTCTCCCCTGTGGTGACGAGGAACGGCGGATGGTCGGCCTCGGCCGGCCGGTCGACGTCCAGCGGCGAGCCGGGCACGGCTCCCGCGGTGTCGGCCACGTCGCCCAGCAGCGGCGCCGCGGTGGTGACGTCGCGGAAACCCGCGTCGGTCAGCACGTCCACGTAAGTGTCGCGCGGCCAGTGGTGGTCGCGCAGTTCGAGGATCCCGCCGCCGGGCAGGTGCAGCAGCACCCGGCGCGGCTGGCCCGCCTCGTAGCGGACACCGGGCTCGCCGCTGACGAACGTGGAGAACCGGACGCCGGTGGTGTCGGGGTTCGTGTCCAGCACCGCGAACCGGCCGCCCGGCCGCAGCACCCGGTGCACCTCGGCGGCGATGGCGCGGATGCGGTCCAGGTCGCCGATGTTGATGAACACGTAGCAGCACATCGCGGCGTCCACCGAGTCGTCGGCCAGGAAGTCCAGGCGCGGCCCGGTGAGCCGGTGGTAGCGGATGCCCGGGTGGGCGCGCCGGGTGCGCGCGATCTCCAGCATCCCGGGCGAGATGTCCACGGCCTCGACCGCCACGGGGTGGTTCTCCGCCACCCGCAGCGAGACCTTGCCCGGCCCGCACCCGTAGTCCAGCACGGTGCGCACGTCCGGGTCGCCCAGCCGCAGCGCGGAGAACACCGTCGGATAGCCCAGCACCCGCTCGGGCAGGTCGTCGTAGTCGTCGAACCCGGTCGCCACGGCGCCACCGGCCTGCCAGTCCGTCCCCATGCGACTCCTCCTCCGTCGGTCCTCGTGCCGGCCGTCAGCAGGGCAGCGTGACCGGGTCGGCCACCAGGTCGGGCCGCCACCGGCCCACCAACCACCGGTAGCAGGGCCACAACGCGGCGGCCGTGCCCACGTCCGGCGCTTCCCCGTGGCGGAACGCGCGGTGCAGCTCCAGCACCAGCAGGACCTGCGCCCAGTAGTCCGGCAGCCCCGCCAGGTCCACGTCCGGGTCCAGGCGGTGCCGGTTGAGGCGCATCCGCTCTTCCAGGTCGAGCACTCGACGCACGAACGGCCAGTTGTCGCCCTCGGGCATCTCCGGGAACGACAGCTCCGGGTCCGCCGCCGCGGCCGGGTCGGCCAACACCTCCCGCGCGCGCCGGGCGTCGCTGTCGTAGACGTGCATCGAGCCCACGCTGTGGACGTACCCGCCGAGGCGCAGGCCGAGTTCGCGCGCCATCAGCTCCTGGAGGAACGTGAACGAGAACACGTCGCTGGACATGCCCCGGTAAGCGTCGTTGGCACGCATGAAAGCCACGGCGTGCAACGCGCCTTCGCGGACCAGGAACTGCACTCCCAGCGTGCACGACACGTCCGGGTTGCCGGGCACGGCCAGCTCCTCGCCGCGGAAGATCTGCAACACGGCGCGCTTGCTGTCGGGGTCGTCGCGCAACTGGTCCACCACCGCGCGCCACTGGTCCGGCCGCCCGTCGCCGCCGAAGATCGCGCGCCCGTAGGCGGTGCCGGTCAGCCGCACGCCGTCGGCGGAGTACTTGCGCATGCCGGGCGCGTAGTAGCCGATGAAGTCCAGGTCGTCCCGACCGGACAGGTACCACAGCGCCTCGGCGAGGTTGAACGCGATGTTGAGCCGACGGGCGGGCACCAGCGGCACGCGCTGGCTCGGGCGGCGCAGCCGGTACTGCACGCCGAGCCGTTCGCTGCTGGGCTGACCGCGCGGCGCGTTGCGGTAGGACGGCTCGTCCACCAGCGATCTCAACACCGCGGTGTAGGCGTGGTGGAAGGTGTCGAACTCCACGGTGTCGAAGTCCACGGTGTCGGATCCCACGGCGGTGTCTCCTCCAGAGCGGTCGGCTGCTCCCGCGGGCCCTCGCGCACGGCCCGCCGGTGTCGTCGGCTATCCGGCGGGTTCTTCCCACCAGCGCCTGGTCGCCCACAGCGCGGACACGGGGCCGTACCCGGCGCCCAGGGCGAACGAGTGGCGCACCGCCTCCACGACGTAGCGCTTGCCGAACCCCACCGCCTCCGGCACGGACAGCCCGCGGGCCAGTCCCGCGGTGATCGCCGCGGCGAACGAGTCGCCGCCGCCGTGGGTGTTGTCGGTGTCGAACCTCGGGCCCGGGAACTCGGTGAAGGTGTGGCCGTCGTAGAGCACGTCCACGCTCACGTCGGTGTCGCCGGCCAGGTGCCCGCCCTTCACCAGCACGTGCCGCGCGCCCAGGTCGTGCAACGCCTTCGCCGCCTCGTGCTGGCCCGCGCGGTCCCGCACGTCGACGCCGACGAGCAGGCGGACCTCGTCCAGGTTGGGCGTGGTGACCGTGGCCACCGGCAGCAGCAGCGTCCGGTAGGACTCCACGGCGGCGGTCGTGGCCAGCGCGTGGCCGTGCATCGAGGCCAGCACCGGGTCGACCACGAGCGGCACCGAACCGTCACCGCCGATGCCCAGCGCGGAGCAGGTCCGGACGACCTCGGCGACGACCTCGCCGGTGCCGAGCATCCCGGTCTTGGCCGCGTCCAGGCCGATGTCCTCGACCACCGCGGTGATCTGGGCGGCCACCAGCTCCGGCGGCACGCCGTGCACCGCGTTCACGCCCAGCGAGTTCTGCGCGGTGACCGCGCACACGGCCAGGCACCCGTGCACCCCGCAGGCGGCGAACGCCCGGAGGTCGGCCGCCGCGCCCGCGCCACCGCCGGAATCGGTGCCCGCCACGGTCATCACCCTGGGCGGCGCAACACCGACAGCCCGCTCCCCCATTGGCCCTCCACCCCGTCGACACCGCTGTCGCGCAAGCACTGCAGCACCGGCGGTGATGACCGGTGCCCGCCACGGCGAGATGCGAGTTCCTCACCGACCGTAGCCGCACCCTCGCTCACTGGCAACATGCCGGCGGATCAACCCGCGACGGCCGACCTGAGTTCCGCCGCGGCCCGCCGGGGGTCGGCCGCCGCGCCGACCGCGCGCACCACCGCGACGCGACGCGCGCCCGCCGCCAGGACTTCCGGCAGGCGCGCCGCGTCGATGCCGCCGATGGGGAACCACGGCTTGTCCCCGGCGACCTCGGCCGCGTGGCGCACCAGGTCCAGGCCCGTCGGCGCGCGTCCCGGTTTGGTCGGCGTGGCCCAGCAGGGCCCCACGCTGAAGTAGTCCACCTCCGGGTTCCCCGCCGCCTCCGCCACCTGCTCGGGGGTGTGCGTGGACCGACCGATCAGCACGTCCGGCCCGAGGAAACGGCGGGCGTGCGCCACCGGCAGGTCGTCCTGCCCCAGGTGCACCACGTGCGCACCGGCGGCCGACGCGAGGTCGACGCGGTCGTTGACCGCCAGCAGGGCGCCGTGGCGCGCGCACGCCTCGCGCAGCACCTCCAGCGCGGCCAGCGCCTGCCCCGCCTCCAGCGGACCGAACCGGCGTTCGCCCTCGGACCCCTTGTCCCGCAACTGGATCACGTCGACCCCGCCGGCCAGCGCGGCGTCGGCGAACCCGGCCAGGTCGTCGGTGTCGCGGCGGGCGTCCGTGCACAGGTAGAGCCGGGCGGCCATCAGGCGGTCGTGCAGTCGCATGTCCGCGACGCTAGCGACATCCCGCGCCGCGCGGCACTCCTCCGGTTCGGGGAGGGCAGACCCGCACGAGTGGCGGTATGGCGCGCACGGAGATCAGCACTACCGTCGAAGATCCGGTGGGCGCACCGGAACCGACACCATGTCGATGCCCACGCTCGGGGAGGCGCTGGTGAACCTCGTGGTCAACGGACAGGCGACCGAAGTGGCGGACGGGTGCACCGCCGCCCAGCTGGTCGAGCGGCTGTCCGCCCGGCGCACCGGGATAGCGGTCGCCGTGGACGGCGAGGTCCTGCCCCGCCACGCGTGGAACACCGCGCTGCACGACGGCGCGGCGGTCGAGGTGCTCACGGCGGTGCAGGGTGGATGAGCCGCTGCGGATCGCCGACCGGGAGCTGGGTTCCCGGCTGATCATGGGCACCGGCGGCGCGACGAACCTCGCCGTGCTGGAACGCGCGCTGGTGGCGTCGGGCACGGAGCTGACCACCGTGGCGATGCGCCGGGTCAACCCGTCCGGCGGCGGCGTGCTGGACCTGTTGGAGCGCCTGAAGATCGGCGTGCTGCCCAACACCGCCGGCTGTCGCGGCGCGGCGGAGGCGGTGCTGACCGCGCGGCTCGCGCGCGAGGCGCTGGAGACCGACTGGGTCAAGCTGGAGGTGATCGCGGACGAGCGGACCCTGCTGCCCGACGTGACCGAGCTGGTGGTCGCGGCCGAGCAGCTGGTGGACGACGGCTTCACCGTGCTGCCCTACACCACCGACGACCCGGTCGTGGCGCGGCGGTTGGAGGACGTGGGCTGCGCGGCCGTGATGCCGCTGGGTTCCCCGATCGGCACCGGGCGGGGCATCGCCAACCCGCACAACATCGAGATGATCGCCGAGCAGGCGGGCGTCCCGGTGATCCTGGACGCGGGGATCGGCACCGCCAGCGACGCCGCGCTGGCCATGGAGCTGGGGTGCGCGGCCGTGCTGCTGGCCACGGCGGTCACCCGGGCCACCGAGCCCGAGCGGATGGCGCGGGCGATGGCCGACGCGGTGACGGCGGGGTTCAACGCCCGGTTGGCGGGCCGCATCCCCAAGCGGTACTGGGCGCAGGCGTCGTCGCCGGCGGTGGACTGATGGACGTGCCGTCGCGGTTCCTCGACATCGACGGCCTGTTCAACTTCCGCGACCTGGGCGGCTACCGCACGGGGGACGGGCGCTCGGTGGCGTGGGGGCGGCTGTACCGCTCCGACGGCCTGCACCGGCTCACCGAGCACGGCGTGGCGGCGTTCCTGGCGCTGGGCGCGGCCACCGTGCTGGACCTGCGCACCGCCGCGGAACTGGCCGAGCGGACGTGGGAGCCGCCCGCGGACTGGCCGGGCCGCCTGCTGCACCTGCCGCTGCTGCGCCGCGTGCCGGACTGGTCGGCGTTGCCGCCGGAGGACTCGGCGCGCCCGGACTTCGCGGTCGACCACTACCGGGAGATCGCGGCCGAGGGCGCGGCCGGGCTGAAGGCGGCGGTCGAGGCGCTGGCCGCGCCGGACGCGCTGCCCGCGGTGTTCCACTGCGCGGCGGGCAAGGACCGGACCGGCGTGCTGGCCGCGTTGGTGCTGCGCCTGCTCGGCGTCCCGGCCGAGGACGTCGCCGACGACTACGCCCTGAGCGAAACCGCCACCGCCCGCTGGCAGGCGTCGGTGACGGCGGGCGGTGAGGACGACACGCAGGCCCACTGGTCGGACGTCCCCCCGTCGATGCTGACCGCGAACCGGGGGACCATGCTGGCGTTCCTGCGGGCGGTCGAGGACGAGCACGGCTCACCGGCGGGCTTCGCGGCCGGCCTGGGCCTGTCCCCCGCCACGCTCGACCGCCTGCGCGCCGCGCTGCTCGACTGACCGCTGGGGCTCGACCACCTCGCCGACCTTCACGACCCGGCACCGGCCGCGTGGTCCGGCCGGCCGCGCAGCGCCCCCGCCCCCGCCGAGACCGCCAACGCCAGCACGACCAGCGCCGCCACCGCGAGCCGCAGCGACGACGCCGCGGCGATCCCGCCGATCGCCGCCGGCCCGGCGAGGAAGCCCAGGTAGCCGATCGTGGACACCACGGCGATCGCGCCCGCCGGGTTGTCGTGCCCGTCGGCGGCGGCGCTGAACAAGGTCGGCACGACCCCGGCCAGCGCGAGCCCCACCAGCCCGAACCCGACCACGCCCGCCACCACGCCGGGACCCAGCACTGCCAGCCCGAGCCCCGCCGCCGCCAGCACGCCCGCCGCCCGCACGTACCGCACCCGCCCCACCCGGTCGACGAACCGGTCCGCCACCAGCCGGCAGCACGCCATGGAGAGCGAGAACGCGGCGAACCCCAGAGCGGCGACCGCCGGGCTGCCACCGACCTCGTCCCGCAGGTAGACCGCGCTCCAGTCGTACACCGCGCCCTCGCACAGCAGGCTGCACAGGACCAGCGAGCCCAGCAGCACCAGCCGGCGGTCGCGGCGCGGCGACCCGCGACGCCCGACGTCGCGGTCCGGTGACGAGGGCAGCAGCCCGAAGGTCGCGACCATCCCCGCCACCAGCAGCACCAGGGCGATCACCGGCAGGTGCACCGCCGGTGACGCGCCGATCCCGGCGGCTCCCGCCCCGACCAGCGCACCCGCCAGGCCGCCGAAGCTGAACTGCGCGTGGAACGCCGCCATGACCTGCCGGGCGTACCGGCGCTCCACCTCGACCGCGGCGGTGTTCATCGCCACGTCCAGCATCCCGTTGCCGACACCCAGACCCGCCAACGCCGCCGTGAGCAGCACGAGGTCCGGCGCCACCCCCACCGCGACGAGCGCCGCGGCGTACCCGACCAGCACCGCCCGCACGACCGCCGTGCTGCCGAAGCGGGACACCAGCACACCGGACAGCGGCAGGCCGACCACCGCACCCGCGCTCAGCCCGAAGACCGCGACCGCGACGGCCGCCGGACCCGCGCCCACCCGGTCCGCGATCGCGGGCACGCGCGAGGCCCAGCTGGAGAACACCGCCCCGTTGACGAAGAACACCACCGCGACGCAGAACCTGGCCCGCCCCACCGGCAACCGCCTCCCCCGTCGACCGACGCGCTCACGCCTCCGGGTGCCGCCCCCGCAACGCGTTGAGCAGCACGTCCTCCAACTGCGCGAACCGCGGCTGGGTGATCACGTCCAGGCGTCGGGGGTGCGGCAGGTCGACCTCCACCTCCAGGTGCACGCGCGTGGGCCGGGGCGCGAGCACCAGGACCCGGTCCGACAGCAGCACCGCTTCCCGGATGTCGTGGGTGATCAGCAGCACGGTCCACTCGAACCCGGTGCGGACGCCCTCCAGCCACTCCTGCATGTCGGCGCGGGTCATCGAGTCCAGCGCGCCGAACGGCTCGTCCAGCAGCAGCACGGCCCGGTCCTGCACGACGGTCCGCAGCAGGGCCGCCCGCTGCCGCATGCCGCCCGACAGCTCCTGCGGGTGCGCCGACTCGAACCCCGCCAGGCCGAACGGCCCGAACAGCGCGCGGGCCCGTTCCCGCGCGACCCGCCGCGGCACGCCCGCCACCTCCAGCCCCAACGTGGTGTTGTCCAGCACGGTCCGCCACGGGAACAGCAGGTCCTGCTGCGGCATGTACGCGAACGGGTCGCTGCGCCCGGTGGTGTCCCGCCCGTCCACCACGACCCGGCCCGCGTCCGGCCGCTCCAGCCCGGCGATGACGTTGAACAGCGTGGACTTGCCGCAGCCGCTCGGCCCGATCACCGAGACGAACTCGCCGGGCGCGATGTCGAACCGGACGCCGTCGAGCACCGGCAGCACGCCCGCGTCGGTCCGGAACGACTTGTGCAGGTCCTCCACGGACAGCTTGACCTCACCCACGGCGCCTCTTCACGTGCCACGGGATGACCAGCCGCTCGACGAGGTGGGTCAGCCCGAACAAGCCGATCGACAGCAGCGCGGTGACCACCACCGCCGCCAGCACCAGGTCGGTGCGGAACGAGTTCTTCTGCAGGCTCATGAAGATGCCCAGGCCCTCCTTGGCCCCCGCGTACTCGGCGAAGACCGCCCCGGTCACCGCGTAGGTGATGCCGATGCGCAGCGCCGTGAAGAACGACGGCAGCGCGCCCGGCAGCCGCACGTAGCGGAACCGCTGCCAGCGCGAGGCGCCCATGCTGCGCAGCAGGTCGGTGGCCTTGCGGTCGGTGGCGGCGAAGCCCTCGATCAGGCCGATCGCGATCGGGAAGAACGTCACCAGCGCGATCACCACCACCTTGGGCAGCAACCCGAACCCGAACCAGATGATCAGCAGCGGCGCGATGACGATGATCGGGATCGTCTGCGACGCCACCAGCAGCGGGGTCAGGGCGCGGCGCAGCCACCGGGAGAAGTCGACCGCGATGGCCAGCGCCCAGCTCAGCGCCAGCGAGCAGGCGAACCCGATGGCGGTGACCTGGAGCGTGGGCACCGTGTGGGTCCAGATCAGCTCGCGGTTGCGCCACCCCTGCTCCAGCACGCGCAGCGGTGAGGGCAGCACCTGCGGGCGGACGCCGGTGGACGTCACCGCCCACTGCCAGACGACCAGGCCCACCACCACGAGCACCAGCGGCGGGAGGACCGCGGTCAGCGTGCGCCGGGCCCGCCCGCGCGCGGGTGCGGTCACGGGGAGGGCGCCAGGTAGTCGTTGGTGAACCAGGTCGAGAAGTCCGGCCGCTGGGTCAGCGGCGAGCCGTCCGGCCCGGCCAGCACGCCGGAGTCGAACAGGAAGCCGGACAGGCCCGTCCAGATCTCGGCCGTCTGCGGCCCCACCACGCCGTTGGCGTCGAGCAGGTACTTCTCCGCCATCATCCGCACGCCCCGCGACACCATCTCCTGCTCGCCGAACGCGGCCGGGTCGGCCTCCGCGAGCAGCGCGGCGCCGCGCGCCGGGTCCTCGGCGGCGAACTGGTAGCCGCGCTGGACGGCCTGGACGAACTTCTTGGCCGTGTCGCTGTTCTCGGCCAGCCACGGCGTCCTGCCGACCAGGATGACGTTGTAGGAGTCGGGGAAGCCGTAGTCGGTGTAGGAGAACGTCTTGAACGGGGTGCCGCGCAGCTCGGCCTGCACGCCCTCGACGTTCATGAACGGCTCGGTGAAGTCCGCTTCGCCCGCGTAGACGGCCTCGTACGCGGCGGTGCCCAGCACGATGGTCTCGAACTCGCCCTTGCCGCCCGCGTTCTTGATGACCTCTCGCATCTTCGGCACCTCATAGGCCGCGCCGAAGCCGCCGTAGACCTTGCCGTCGAGGTCGGCGGGGGTCTTGACGTCGGTGCGGTCGCCGCGGACCGCGATCGCGGTGGCCCAGTGCTGCACGATCGCCATCACCGACGTGATGTCCGCGCCGGACGCCTTCGAGAAGCTGAACGAGTCCTGGAAGCTGATGCCGAAGTCGGCCGCGCCGGAGGAGACCAGCGTGTCCGGCGAGGTGTTGTTGTAGGGCAGCAGTTCCACGTCCAGCCCGGCCTCCTCGAACCACCCCTGCTTCTGGGCGATGAAGATGCCGGTGTGGTTGACGTTGGGCGTCCAGTCGAGGGCCAGGCGGACCTTCGGGCGGTCCTGCCCGCCCTCCGCTCCGCCGCCGTCACCGCTGCCGCAGGCCGTCAGTGCGACGGCGACGAGCGCGATCACGGCCGTGACGCCGAACCTGGTGGACGTGCGCATGCAAAATCCTCCCTACGCCGGTACGAACCGGGTCAGGTGCGAACGGTCGACGGCCGATCGTGCCGTCCTCTCAGCCCGGACGCGCAGGGCTCCCGCGGGGGTGGCCCCACCCTACGCGGTGCGGCCGGGCGTCGACACCGGCCCACCGGTGGCGTGCCCCACCCGTTCGGGGTGCCGCACCGGCGCGAGCACGCGTGGCGGACTCGTCACGCTCTGTCACAGACGGTGCCGACGTCCGGGCCCACGGGCCACGACCACTGAAACGAGGTGCCCTCCGCATCGCGGCAGACTCCCCCGGTGCCAGGTCTGCGCCATCCCGGTGAAGCAGTGCAACGGGCCCCTCCCCCGTCGCCATGCCACGGCTGCTCGGTCTGCGCGCCGCCGTCGCAGCCGGTGCCGCACCGGTGCACCGGCAAGGAGGTCGATTCCGAGACCGGCCTGTACTACTTCGGGGCGCGCTACTACGACCCGCGCACGCAGCTCTGGCAGAGCCCGGACCCGGCACCGGAGTCCTACCTGGACGGTGCGCCGAACGCGGGCGTCCACTCGCCGTCGGACCTCGTGCTGGTAGACGTCGGCATCGAGGGCGTCCGGCAGGCGGTCAAGGGCCAGTTCGACGGCGGACGCCTCGCCGGAACCGCCGCCGCGGGCGTGGTCTCCGGCCGGCGACCGGTTCCGCAGGCGGGCCGCGGAACGGGTGTTCGCGCTCGTGAGCGACGTGCGCGAGAAAAGGTTGTCCAGGATCATGCCCCGTTGTCATGAGGATGGTCACGGGCGTTTATCGGCCGCTTCGGGAAGCGCCCTGCTAACTTCCGTCGGTATGAGCCTGATCACTCGACGGCTGGTCGCGACCGCGCTGCTCGCGGCCACCTTCGCCACGTCACTGGTCGCCCCGGCGGCCGGCGCCGAGCCCGCGGCGGCCACCGGCGTCGTGGCGCGCGCCAACCAGGTCACCGCGGCGGCCCACTTCGACTGGCCGCTGCTCAACCGGATCCGCCACGCGAACGCCTACGCCGAGAGCCGCCCCGGTTTCGCCGGGATCGTGGTGCGCGACCGCAAGACCGGCGCGGTCTGGCGCAGCGCCCACTCGGACGTGCTGATCTGGGCCTGCTCCACGCCCAAGCTCGCCATGGTCGTGGACCTGCTCCTGCGCAACGACGCGGGCACCGTCACCCTCACGGCCGAAGACCGCGACCTCATGCACCGCATGCTGAACTCCAGCGACGACAACGCGGCGCACACGCTGTGGACCCGCTACGGCGGCGAGGCGGAGTTCGCCGCGCGCTTCCCGTCCTACGGCATGACCGACATGCGGTTCACCGACCAGCACCCGCACCACTGGGGCTGGATCCTCACCACGGCGGACGACCTGGACCGGCTGATCAACTACGTGCTGACGAAGCTGCCGGCCCGGCACCGCGACTACATCGTCACCGAGATGCGCTCGGTCGACGCCAACCAGCAGTGGGGCGTGTGGGGTGCGGGCGCCGCGGCCCGACCGGGCAACAAGAACGGGTGGTCCGACGACAACGACGACGGTTCGTGGCTGATGAACTCGGTCGGCTTCGTCGGCCCCGAGGAGCGCTACACGCTCGCCATCATGAACAACACCCAGGTCGTCGAGAACGGCTACGCCGTCGGCATGGAGACCACCACCGGGATCAGCCGGATCATGTTCGACGGCTACTTCGGCTGATCCCCGGCTCGCGCCGTGCCACGATGGGGTGCATGTCCCGCGCTGCCGAGGAAGACGCCTTCACCGCCGTTCCGTCGCGAGCGGGCGACTACGACGGCTTGGCCGAGGGGTACGCGGCCGAGAACGAGACCAGCATCATCAACGCCCACTACGAACGGCCGGCGGCCCTCGCGCTGGCCGGTGACGTGGCCGGCAGGCGGGTCCTGGACGCCGGGTGCGGCTCCGGGCCGCTGTTCGCGGCGCTGCGCGAGCGGGGCGCCGTGGTGAGCGGCTTCGACGGCAGCGCCGGGATGCTGGCCCAGGCCCGGCGCAGGCTCGGCCTCGACGCGGACCTGCGCGTGGTCGACCTGGCCGGTCCCCTGCCCTACCCCGACGGCGAGTTCGACGACGTGATGGCGTCCCTGGTGCTGCACTACCTGCGGGACTGGGGTCCGCCGCTGGCCGAGCTGCACCGCGTGCTCAAGCCGGGCGGGCGGCTGATCGCCTCGGTCGACCACCCCGTCCTGATCAACGTGATCCGGCGCATGACCGGGCCCAGGCCGGACTACTTCGCCACGGCCAACCGGGTCGAGCGGTGGACGATGGGCGGCCAGACCGCCGAGCTGACCTTCTGGGACCGTCCGCTGCACGCGATGACCGACGCGTTCACCGAGGCGGGCTTCCGGATCTCGGTCGTCCACGAACCCCGGCCGGTGCCGGCCGCGCGCGAGCTGTTCCCCGAGGAGTTCCACCTCCTCGACACGTTCCCGAGCTTCCTGTTCTTCGTGCTGCACGCGGAGTAGGCGGTCCCCTCGTCCCGCGGGTCTTCCGGTTGACGCGGTGTCGGTCCCCCTCCTCGCCTTGACCTGAACCTTTGTCGAGGTTTTAGCGTCGTCGCATGAACCCGACTGGTGCGTCTCGTGCCGGGCGACGCGAGTGGGCCGGGCTCGCCGTGCTCACCCTGCCGACCTCGCTGGCCTCGTTGGAACTGACCATCCCCAACCTCGCCCTGCCCGCGATCTCCCAAGACCTGGCCCTGACCGGCGCGCAGTCGCTGTGGATCGTCGACATCTACGGCTTCGTCCTCGCCGGCTCGTTGATCACGACGGGCACGCTGGGCGACCGCATCGGGCGCCGCAGGCTGCTGATGATCGGGTCGGCGCTCTTCGGCATCGCGTCCGTGCTCGCCGCCTGCTCGGTCAACGCCGAGATGCTGATCGTGACGCGAGCCCTGCTCGGCATCGCCGGCGCGACGCTCATGCCGGCGGCGCTGTCGCTGGCCGCGTCGCTGTTCCGGGACCCCCGTCGGCGCACGGTGGCGATCAGCACCGTCATCGCCGGCGTCGCGGGCGGCACGGCCATCGGCCCGCTGATCGGCGGCTGGCTCCTCCAGCACTTCTGGTGGGGCGCGGTGTTCCTGATCGCGGCGCCGGTGGCCGCGCTGGTCCTCGTCCTGTGCCCGCTCCTGCTGCCGGAGCACCGCGAGGCGCGCGTCGGCCGGATGGACCTGGTGAGCGCCGTGCTGTCGCTGGCCGCGGTGCTGGCGGTGATCTACGGGCTCAAGCACATGGCCGTCAGCGGTCCCGGCGTGGTGCCGATCGCGTCGATCGCGGCCGGTCTGCTCATCGGCTCCTGGTTCGTCCGCCGGCAGCACCGCCCCGACCCGCTGATCGACCTGCGGCTGTTCCGCTCCCCCTCGTTCAGCGTCTCGCTGGGCACGCTGCTGTTCGGCGTCTTCGTGCTCTTCGGCGCGAACTTCTTCCTCGCCCAGTACCTCCAGCTGGTGTTCGGGCTCTCGCCGCTGCACGCGGGCCTGTGGACCGCGCCGTCGGCGTGCGGCGTCATCGTGGGCTCCACGGTCGCGCCGGTGCTCGTGCGCCGCGTCCGCCCGGGGTTCGTGGTCGCGGCCGGGTTGGTGCTCTCCGCGGTCGGGTTCGCGGTACTGACCCTGGTCGCGCCGGGCACCGGGCTCGCGCCGCTGGTGATCGGCTCGATCGTCGTCTCGCTCGGCCTGGGGCCGATGATGACCCTCACCACCGCGCTCGTGGTCGCCTCCGCGCCGCCGGAGCGGGCCGGTGAGGCGTCCGCGCTGTCGGAGACGGCGCCGGAACTGGGCGGTGCGCTGGGCATCGCGATCCTCGGCAGCGTCGGCACGGCCGTCTACCGCGCCCGGGTGGCCGACGCGGTACCCGACGGCCTGCCGGGGGACTCGGCGCGTGCCGCGGCGGAAACACTGGGCGGCGCCGTGTCGGCCGCCGAGCAGGCCGGTGGCCCGGTGGGCGACCAGCTGCTCGACGCCGCCCGCTCGGCCTTCACCGAGGGGCTGCACCTGATCGCCGGGATCAGCATCGCCGTGCTGGCCGCCACCGCGGTGCTGATCGCCGTCATGCTCCGCCACGTCCCGCCGTCGAACGAGGCGGAGCAGAGGGCGCAGGACGAACCGAGCGTGCTGGGGCAGGACACCTGACCCCGGCCGGTCGAGGAACGCGGCCCGGTCCCACCCCCGTCGCGCGGGACTTCTCGCACCAGGCTTGTGCCATCATGCGATCATGCGACCACCGACTCGGGACCGCCGGGAGACCGCGCGGCGGGCGGCGGCGAGTCGGATCGCCCAGCAGGTCGGCATGTCGTGGTCCGAGCTGCGCGAGTGCTCCGAATCGTTGCCCGACCACCGGACGCCGGCGCGACGCGCGCGGCCCTGCCCCGCCTCGCGCTGGTGAGCGAAGCCGTCTCCCAGGGGTCGGCGGAGGCGCGCAAGTCCCCCGGCAACCACGCGGCGATGCTCCTGGTGCTGCTGGCGGCGACGTTCCTGGTGCGGTTCGACTTCTTCGTGGTGAACGTGGCGGCGCTCAGCCTCGGCACGGACCTCGGGGCGAGCGCCACGGCGCTGGAGCTCGTCGTCGGCGGGTACGCGTTCGCCTACGCCGCGGGCATGATCACCGGCGGCCGGCTGGGCGACCTGCACGGCCACCGCAGGCTCTTCGTGATCGGCGTGATCGCCTTCACGGTCACCTCGTTGCTGTGCGGCGTCGCGGTCACCGCCGAGCAGCTCGTGCTCGCCCGGCTGGCCCAGGGGCTGGCGGCCGCGCTGATGGTGCCGCAGGTGCTCGCCGTGATGACCTCCGACTTCCCGCCGCACGCGCGGGGCCGGGCGTTCGCGGGCTACGGCATCGCCTCCGGGCTGGGCTCGATCGCCGGCCAGGTGCTGGGTGGCGCGCTGGTGCAGGCCGACGTGGCGGGGCTCGGGTGGCGGCTGATCTTCCTGGTCAACGTGCCGATCGGCGTCGTCACCGCGGTCGTGGCGGCCAGGGTGCTGTCGGACCGGCGGGACGGCCCGCGCACCGGCCTGGACCCGCTCGGCACGCTCGGCCTGTCCGGTGCGCTGGCGCTGCTCCTGGTGCCGCTGGGCATGGGCCAGACCGCGGGGTGGCCCGCGTGGACCTGGGTCTGCCTGGGGCTGGCCGTGCCGGTGGCGGTGGCGACCGCGCGCTGGGAGCAGGTGCTCGGCCGGCGCGGCCGGAGCCCGGTGCTCGACCTGCGCCTGTTCCGGGTGCCGTCGTTCCGCCTGGGCCTCGTCGCGGGTGTCGCGTTCAACACGTACTTCGGCAGCCTGATGTTCACCCTCTCCCTGCTGCTCCAGGCGGGTCTGGACCTCAGCCCGTTCGCGGCGGGCCTGGTGTTCTCCCCGATGGGGGTCTGCTTCTCGCTCACCGCCCTGCTCGGCGGCCGGCTCTTCACCAGGTTCGGGCTGGAATCGCTGGTCTGGGGAAGCCTGGTCACCGCCGCCGGGTTGGCGCTGCTGGCCGCGGGGCTCCACGTCTTCGGCGCGGACGTCGGTGTGGCGTGGATGCTCTTCTGCCTGGCGCTGGTGGGTCTGGGCAACGGCGTGGTGCTGCCGTCGTTGATGGGCGCGTCGTTGACGCGCGTGCGGCCGGAGTCCGCCGGCGTGGCATCCGGTGTGCTGGCGACCTCGCAGCAGTTCGCGGTGTCCGGCGGCGTGGCGGTGATCGGCGCGCTCTACTTCGGCGTGGTCGGGCACGACACCGGCGGCGCGGCGCACGCGTCGGCCATGCGGTGGGCGTTGTGGGTCGACGTGGTGCTGGTGTTCGCGGTGATCGGCGTGGTCCTGGCGCTCAAGCGGGCCGAGCGGGCCGGCTAGCGGACGGCTTGCTCCAGCGCGGCGACCGCAAGCGCGACGCCGTTCTCCGCTCGGACGACGTCACCGATCTCCGTGGCCCTACGGCGCATCGCCGGGTCGTTCACGGCGGTGGCGAGCGCGTCGGCGAGCGTGTCGACGGTGAGTCGTCGTTGCCGCACCGGCGGTGGGGCGACGCCGATCGCGTGCGCGCGCTGCGCCCAGTGCGGCTGGTCGGCGACGAACGGGCACACCACCTGCGGCACGCCGGCGGCCAGCGCGGCACCGGTCGTGCCGCCACCGCCGTGGTGCGCCACCGCCGCCATGCGCGGGAACAACCGGTCGTGCGGCGCCTGGTCGATCACGAGCACGTCGGCCGACCCGGTGGACGCCGGCCCGCCCCACCCGGTGGCCAGCACCGCGCGCACGCCGGCCCGCCGCACCGCCTCGACGACGGTGCGGCCGCTGCGTTCGGCGTCACGGCCCGCCATGCTGCCGAACCCCAGGTAGACCGGCGCGGGACCGTCGTCCAGGAACCGCTCCACCGCGGGCGGCGGCGACCAGGGCAGGCTCGGCAGGTACCAGAACCCGGTGGTGCGCACCTGCGCGGGCCAGTCGGGGTCGACCGGGGTGACGTGCGGGCTGAACGCCTGGAGCACCAGCCGGTGCCGTCCGTCGGGCGCGCGCAGCAGGTCGTGGCCGGCGCGCCGGCGCGGCAGGCCGAGTTCGTCGACGCGCCAGCGGTCGGCGGTGCCGGCGAAGCTCCGCAACGTCGCCGTGACGGTCAGGTAGGTGGCGCGGTTGAGGGCCCGGGGCAGGCGCGGCAGCGGCACCATCGGGCACGGGAACAGGCCGGTGGGCACCCAGCCCGGCTGGAAGGTCGCCACGGCGGCGGGCACGTCGAGCAGTTCGGCGACGTGCTGGGCGGGCACGGCCGGCGTGTGCACCACGACGTCGGCGCGGCAGCCGCGGGCGATGTCGGCCAGGTCGTGCAGCACCCGTGCCATCAGCGGCTTGATGCGGCGCGCGGTGCGCACGGCGGTGACCTTGCCGCGCACGCCCCTGTACCCGCCCTCGATCGCCTGCTTGACCACCGGGTCGTCCAGCAACCGGTTCGGCCCCTCGTCCAGGGCCGCGAACTCCACGTCGTGCTCGGCCGCGCTCGCGGTGAACGACTCCGGCGCGGCCAGCAGCGCCTCGTGGCCCGCCCGGCGCAGCGCCACGGCCAGGGCGAGCATCGGCTGCACATCGCCGCGCGTGCCGTGGGTGACCAGCAGCGCCCTCATCGCCCGGTCCGCAACGCGCTGAACGCGGTCAACCAGCGCTCGTCGGTGAACACTCCCCCGGTCAGCATCTCCAGCCCCGCGCGGGCGCCCCGGGCAGCCGTGTCCGCCTCCGCGGGATCGCCGCCGAGCAGACGACCGACGTGCTCGCCGAGCAGCAGCGGCGCGAACTGCCAGGACACGTAGACGACCGCACGTGCCCTCGCGTCGCCGGACGGGCGCACCCGACCCGCTTCCTCGCCGGCTGCCAGCCACTTCTCGGTGCGGTCGACGATCCGCGCGAACAGCGCCGCCGCGCTGTCGGTGCCGTCGAGCAGCGCGCGGGCCAGGTAGCGGCGGACCGGCGTGGCCCCGGCGACCAGGTCGGCCAGCGCCGTGACGTCGAGGTCGTCGTCGACCTCCACGGCCGCCAGGACGTGCTCGTCGCACGCCTGCCGGAGCCCTTCCTTGGAGCCGAAGTGGTGCACGACCAGGGCGGGCGACACGCCGGCGTCGGCGGCGATGGCCCGCAGCGAGGCGCCCGCGATGCCGTCGGTCCCGAAACGGGCCAGCGCGGCGTCGCGGATGCGCGCGCGAGCGGTGAGGTCGGACGTCGCTGAACGCATGAACAGATCTTTGAACACTCGTTCAGCCCGGTCCACGTCCCTTGACGCGATCTTGACGGCTCCGAGCCCCTCGGCTCACCGGTCGTGCGAACCAGCAGTCCTCTGTGGACGGACGAGCAGGGCGATCGTGCCACCGAGCGCGGCCACGGCGCAGCCGACCGCCACCCCGGTGACCACCTCGTTGCCGTGCCCGGTGAACCACGCCCCGACGACGCCGTAGCCGAGCGCGAACGGTGACACGACCAGCCACAGGCCGAGCAGGAAGGCCGCCGAGCTCAGCCAGGCGGAGACCGCGTGACGCCGCGGCGGGCGGGGCGGTCCGGCGCCGGCGACGCGGAACGGGTGGTCCGGTTCGTGGTCGACGATGACCTCCGGGGTCAGCCGGCGCGGTGCGGACACGAGTCCGACCCGGCCACGGCCACGCTGCCGGAACCGGCCTTCCCCGGCGGACGGGAGGGCAGGCGTCGGCCGCGACGGTGCGGCCGACGCCTGGTCGTGCGCGGGAACGGTGCTCCCGAACGCCCGCACCACTCTCGCCCGGAACGGCCCCGGTGCACCTTGCGGTCAGCTTGCGATCGGGACGTGACGATTCGTCAGGTACTTGTCAGGTCGACCACCTGCGGATTCCCGCAGGATGGACGGCGAACCGAGAAGAACGGGAGCAGCCGTGGCCGCAGACACCCCCACGCAGGACCCGCTGTGCCGTACGACCGCCGCGGCACTGGCAGCGCACTTCGGCGGACGTCTGTCCACAAAGGTCGTGTCCCGGGCCGTCGCCGAAGCGCGGCACGACCTGGAAGGCCGCATCCAGCCCGAAGCGCTCGCCGAGATGCTGCACCACCTGGCCAGGCACCGGCTCGACGCCCTGATCCCGGCGCGGTCGTGAGCGCGGTGGCCGCGGAGCGGACGACGTCGGTGCCGGCGGACGCCGAAGCGGTGTTCGACGTCGTCACCGACCTGGAGCACCTGTCCGCCTGGCTGCCCGCGGGCGTCGAGGTGGAGCGGTACGGCCCCGACCTGGTCCGGCTGTGGCTCGGCGAGGACGTGGTCGAGCGCCGCATCGCGGTCGACTGGGACAAGCTGCGCATCGACTGGGGCGGCCGGTCGGCGACCACCTGCTACGGCGCGCTGCGG
Source organism: Actinosynnema sp. NPDC091369 (assembly GCF_044757065.1). Classification (NCBI taxonomy): domain Bacteria; kingdom Bacillati; phylum Actinomycetota; class Actinomycetes; order Pseudonocardiales; family Pseudonocardiaceae; genus Actinosynnema; species Actinosynnema sp. NPDC091369. The sequence goes on from NZ_JBIVUG010000007.1 coordinate 318,989, forward strand.
GTCCTGCGCCTCGGACCGGGGCGCAGCGCCGTCACCGTCCGGTTGACCGGCCCCGCCGGCTTCCCCGCGCCCCGCCTGGACGACTGGCTCGCCGCCGCGCTCGACGCGCTGGTCACCACCGTCCGCGCCGAACGCGCCGCCCCGCCCCGGTTCACCGGCGCGGTGGGCTGACGGCTCACGCCACCGGTCGGCCCATCCACCAGTTGCCCGGCGACTCGGGGTCGGAGCTGGACCAGAACTGCACGCACGCGGTGATGAACTCCTCCGACGTGAGGTGGCCGTCCCCGTCGCCGTCGAGGTGCTCGAACGCCTCGGCGGCCTCGGCCTCGGTCAGGCCGGGGAAGTGCCCGCGCTGGAAGACGAGGTACTCCTCCGGGCTCACGCGCCCGTCCGCGTCGATGTCGGCGATGCCCAGGAACGCCTCGGCGAGTGCGCCGACGCTGGCCCGCGCGGCCTGCGGGTCGTCGGCGAGCGAGCCGGTGGACTCCAGGAACCGCTCGCGGGAGATGGCCGTGTCGCCGTCGGGGAGGTGCGGCAGGTGCAGGTCGTGCCAGATCCGCAGGTACGCCTCGACGATGCGCTGCTCCTCCGGCGAACCGGGCGCGTGCCCGAGGGCTTCGGCCGCCCGCCGGCCCATCAGGACGTGGTCCTGCTCGGTGAGCAGCCCGTCGCCGTCGACGTCCAGGTGAGCGAAGCCGCGGTTGATCTTTGCCTTGAGCAGGTCGTTGACCGGCACGAACCCTCCGTACGCACATGGTCGGGTGACGCGGACGGCACACAGGATGGGCCGGACGGACGCGCCCGGACAACGTCCGAACGGGTTCCCGGACAACTCGATCGGGTGGTCACGCGGTGTCCACCGATCGGCGGTCAGTTCCCGGCGCCGGCGCACCGGTCCTCGTGGTCCGCCAACGCGTCGAGGTCGCCCTCCTGGTGGCCGCAGCGGTAGCACGAGTGCGTCAAGCGGTACAGGAACTCCTCCCGGTCCTCGTCGGGCAGTTGGCGTTGCCACGGCTTGAGATCGGTCACCACGCTCCACAGTGGACGCACCGGGTATCCGGACACTGGTGTAACAGGTACAGCAACGTATCACCCGACCCGGGTGTCGGCCACGCAGAGCGACGGCGTGTCGCCCGGCGTGCACCGCGCCTCACCCGGGCAGCTCGGGCAGCGGCACGTCCGGGTCGAGCTCGACGCCGACCTCCCGCAGCACGTCGTCGAGCAGCGCCCACACCGCGGACGTCAGCCGCCGCACGAGCCCCGCCTGGTCGAGCGCGCCGGGCACGGCCAACCACCGCACGGTCGCCGACTCCACCATCCCCGCCACCCCGAAGGCCGCCAGGTCCGCGGGCTCCGGGTCCCCGCCGAGCAGCCGCACGTACCCGCCGAGCAGCTCGCGCAGCCGGTCGGCGACCTGCACGCGCAGGTCGGCCGCCCGCCCACGACCGGAAGCGAGCCCCACCGCGCGCACCACCATGTAGTCGTACAACGAGGCGTTGTCGACCATCCACGCCACGAAGGTCCCCACGACCCGGCCGATGATCCGGCGGGGGCTGCCGGTCGGCCGGGTCAGCGCGGGCAGGACCGCGGCGGCGAACAGCTCCGCGACCCGGTGCGCGACCGCGTCGTGCAGGTCGTCGGCGTCGGCGAAGTGCCGGTACAGCTGCGGCCGGGACACGCCCGCCCGGTCCGCGATCCGCTCGGTGGACACCCACGGGCCGTGCTCGACGATCGCCGCCAGGGCGGCGGTCACGACCTCGGCGCGGCGCTTCTCCCGGTGGCCTGCCCACCGGGCCACCCTGCCGTCCACACCCACGACCCGCCGACCGCCTTCCGCCATCCCGGCAGCGTATCCAGACCACCGGCCGTGATCGCGGCGGCGAGCGGACCGGGCGGTCGAGTTGACCCGGGAAGACAGCTCAAGCATGATTGAGTCAATGAGTACTGACTGGTCTCCGGACACGCTGGCGCGGGCGCGCGTGCACGCGGCCCTCGGCGAGCCCGCCCGGCTCGCGGTGGTCGACCTGCTCGTGCTCGGCGACGCCTCCCCCGGCGAGGTCGGTCGCGCGCTCGGGCTGCCCAGCAACCTGCTCGCGCACCACGTGAAGCTGCTGGAGCAGGCGGGGATCGTGGAGAGGTCGCGGTCCGAGGGCGACCACCGGCGCACCTACCTGCGCCTGCGCACCGCCGCGCTCGCCGACCTCGTGCCCAGCGGGCTGCGGCAGGCTCCCCGCGTCGTGTTCGTGTGCAGCCACAACTCGGCCCGGTCGCAGCTCGCCGCCGCCCTGTGGCAGCGGCGCAGCGAGGTGCCCGCCGCGAGCGCGGGCACCCGGCCCGCCGAGCGCGTGCACCCGTTGGCCGTCGCCACCGCCCGCACCCACGGGCTCTCCCTGGCCCACGCCCGCCCCCACCACCTCGACGACGTGCTGCGAGCGGACGACCTGGTGGTGGCGGTGTGCGACAACGCCCACGAGGAGCTCGACCACCACGACGACCGGCTGCACTGGTCCGTGCCCGACCCGGCCGCGGTCGGCACGCCGGACGCGTTCGACGCCGCCTACCGCGACCTCGCCGACCGCGTCGAACGCCTCGCGCCCGCCGTCCACCCCGCCTGAAGAGGGAATCCCGCATGCCCCGCCCGCTGCCCCACCGGCTGGTCGCCGAGTACCTCGGCAGCCTGCTGCTCGCCGCCCTGGTGATCGGTTCCGGCATCGCCGCGCAACGACTGTCCCCCGGCGACGTCGGCCTGCAACTGCTGGAGAACGCCGCGGCCACCGCCGTCGGCCTCTACGCCCTCATCCTGGTCTTCGGCCCGGTCAGCGGCGCCCACTTCAACCCCGCCGTGTCCGTCACCGACGCGGTGTTCGGCGGGCTGGCCTGGCGCGACGTCCCCGCCTACGCGCTCGTCCAGGTGCTCGGCTGCGTCACCGGCGCGGTGCTGGCCAACGTGATGTTCGAAGCCGCCCCGGTCAGCATCAGCACCACCGACCGCGCGACCTCCGCCCACGCCGTCTCCGAGGTCGTGGCCACGGCCGGCCTGCTCCTGGTCGTCTTCTCGCTGGCGCGGTCGGGCCGGGCCGCCCTCGCACCGGCCGCCGTGGGCGCGTACATCGGCGCGGCGTACTTCTTCACCAGCTCCACCAGCTTCGCCAACCCCGCCATCACCGCGGGGCGGGTGTTCAGCGACACGTTCGCCGGGATCGCGCCCGCGTCCGCGCCGGTCTACGTGCTGGCCCAGCTCGTCGGCGTCGCGGTGGCCATCCCGCTGCTGCGCCTGCTCTACCCCACCCCGACCACCGCCGACCGCACCGCACCCGTCACCGAAGGGCGAGTCCGTTGAACCGCAAGCCTGAAGTCCTGTTCGTCTGCGTCCACAACGCCGGCCGCTCGCAGATGGCCGCCGCGTTGCTGGAGCACTACGCGCTGGGCCGCGTCACGGTCCGCTCGGCCGGCTCCGCGCCCGCCGACCGGGTCAACCCGGCCGCCGCCGAGGCGTTGGCCGAGCTCGGCCTGGACATCACCGCCGAGGTGCCGTCCAAGCTCACCACCGACGACGTCGAAGCCTCCGACGTCGTCATCACCATGGGCTGCGGCGACACGTGCCCCGTCTTCCCCGGCAAGCGCTACCTCGACTGGGAGCTCGACGACCCGGCCGGCCAAGGCGTCGACGCGGTCCGCCCCATCCGCGACGACATCGACCGCCGCGTCCGCGCCCTGCTCGCCGAACTGCTCGACGGGGCACCCGCGTAGATTGTCCGGATGAGCGCACGCTTCCAGGAACTCGACTGGCGTCGGACACCGCTGGGCGAACTCGTCCTGCGCCGCCGGTGGGACCCCGTGTTCGACCGCGAGGTCCACGAGATCAAGCTGAACGACGAGTTCCTGATGTCGAGCCTGTTCACGGTGTCCGAAGTGGAGCTGGCGCGGCTGGCCCTCGCCGACCTGCCCGGGCCGCTGGACGTCGTCGTGGGCGGCCTCGGCCTCGGCTACACCGCCCGGACCGTGCTGGAGCACCCGACCGTGCGCTCCATGCTCGTCGTCGACGCGCTCGGCGAGGTCATCGAGTGGCACCGCGACGGGCTGCTGCCGGGCGGCCGGGAGCTGGCCGGCGACCCGCGCTGCCGCCTGCTGCACGAGGACTTCTTCGCCCTCGCGCGGTCGGCCGACGGGCTCGACCCGGACCAGCCCGGACGCCGGTTCCACGCGATCATCGTCGACATCGACCACTCGCCCCGCCACCTGCTGCACCCCGGCAACGCCGACTTCTACGAGCCCGAGGGCCTGCGTCGGCTGGCCGACCGGCTGCACCCCGGCGGCGTGTTCGCCCTGTGGTCCAACGAACCGCCGGACGACGACTACACCGCCGCGCTCACCGACTCGTTCGACCGGGCCGGCGCGGAAGTCGTGCGCTTCCCCAACCCGCTGCAACAGCGCGAGGCGACCGCCACCGTCTACTTGGCCCGGACGGCCGGGTGAACTCCCGCCCGGCCCAGGGCGGTGCCCGCCGTCAATGCCTTTTCGTCCGCGCGGGCGCATTGGTGCGAACAATGTTCGACATCGCCGGATACCGACCATCCCTCCCCTCTCATCACACCATCGTGTAATCGACACCAATACCCCCGGAACATACCGTGGTAACCGGATCGGATAAACGCCCGATCCGCACGAATCGACACTCCGTCAGGAATCGACACTGGGGGTTTCACCGTGAAGAAGTCTGTGCCAGCTTTGTTGGTCGCCGCCGCGCTCAGCGTCGGAGTGGTGGTGACACCGGCTTCGGCCTCACCCCGGGAATCGGGGGTGAGGTGCAACCAGTTGGACAGCGGTCTGCTGTGCCTGGGAGTCGAGGGCCGGGACGTCGGCGTCGCGTACGCCAAGACGTCGGGCGCGTCGATCTGGGTGCGCTTCGGCTACGACCACGCGGGTGTGTCGCACCCGGCGGCGACCGAGGTCGAGATCTACCCCGACGAGGCCAAGGGCGAGAACTGGTCGAATCAGACGTTGCACTGCGGCCAGGACATCGTCGGCTGGATGGACGTGCGCGGCCAGCGGCGCTTCCAGACGCCGGGCATCCAGATCTGCTGACCACAACCCGACGGTGTGCCCCGGTCGCTGCCGCGACCGGGGCACATCCCGTTATCGCCTCATCGGCGAGGCGGATCGTCACGCACGTGTCGGGATGTTCAGGTCCGCGCCGATCTGGAATGCCGTCACCGAATCCGGGTTGACCGTCAGCCACCCCGGGCCGAGGTCGCCGTGCTTGACGAGCAACCCGCCGTCCCGCAGCACCGCGATGCGCACACCGTCGAGCTGAAAAGCACCGACACCCATTTCCTGGGAAACCCAGGACGCAGTCAGGTCGCCCTCTTTGACGACCAGTTCGCCGGATTTCCGCAGCACGGCGATCCGATCGGTGTCGAGCTGGAAGTCGACCGCGGAATCGGCGGCCACGGTTTCCCAGCCGGGACCGAGGTCACCTTCCTTCACCAGCAGCGCCTCACCGACGAGGGCGGCGATGCGGTCGCCGGACAGCTGGAACCGGGTCACGCCGTGCTCCTGCGACACCCAGGGCGAGGTCAGCTCCTCGTCCTTCACCAGCAGCTCGCCGTTCTTCAGCGCACCGATCCGCGCGCCGAAGAGCTGGAAGTCCGTCACGCCGGTCTCGACGGTGACCCACCCCGGCCCGAGGTCGCCCTCCTTCACCAGCAGCGTGCCGTCCTGCTTGAGCACACCGATCCGGTCGCCGTGCAGGTGGAACTCGCGCACGTCGGCTTCCTGCAACACCGGCTCGGCGTCCAGACCGCCTTGCCTGACCCACAGCTCACCGTGGTCCAGGTAGCCGATCCGATCGCCCGACAGCTCGAAGTCCGTCACCGAGTCCGGGTTCACCACCTCCCAGCCGGGCCCCAGGTCACCTTCCTTCGCCAGCAACGCCCCCTGGTCGTTCAGCACGGCGATCCGGTTGCCGGACATCCGGAATTGCCGGACACCACCCTCCTGCAACACGGGGTCCGACCCCAGCTCGCCCTCGGCCACCCACAGCTCGCCGTGGTCGACGTACCCGACCCGGTCCGCGCCAGGCGTCGGCCCACTACCGGTGCCGCCGGGGAACAGCCTCAGCGCACCGAAGTAGTCGCGGTGCCGGGAGTGCTCGGAGACCTTCACCAGTTGCCCGGACTGCGGTGCCTCCACGATCCACCCGTCACCGAGGTACAGCGAGACGTGGTGGATCCGGCCCGCCGTCGCACCGTAGAACAGCAGGTCGCCCGGCACGAGCGGCCCCAACCCGTCCTCCCGCGAGAACCTCTCGACCGCCCGCGAACTCTGCCACTGGATCCGCGTGGTCCCGTTGATGATGTCCTCCCCCACCGCCAACGCGTACGCGAGCCGGACGAACCCGGAGCAGTCGAGGCCCCGCACGTTGCAGTCGTTGGGTGCCCCGTGGTCCGGATCGCAGATGCCGTAGGTGATCCCCGGCTCCGGGCCGTGCCCGCCACCCCACGAATAGGGCGTGCCAACCAACCCGCAAGCCTCCACCACGGCCCGCTCCGCCTCAACCGCCCCACCGCCGGCGAGCACACCACAATCCGGCGCGGCCCGCGTCGCCCGCCCGGCTTGCGCACTCGGCGCGACCCCGATCACGACGACAGCCGCGAGCAACAACCTCACCACTGCGTTGAACATGTAGTCCTCCCTTGTGTTTCAACCCAACGGACCGCTATTCCGCATCCCTTCACCGGGGCTACCTACATCCACGACGACTTGCCCGCGCCCTCGGCACCACCGGCAAGCCCCAACACCGGCCACGACGGGCCGCGCCTACACCGCCCACCAAGCCCTGTCGCCAACCAACTCCCCCCACCACCGCGACATCCCCGCGAAGACCGAACATCAGGTGGGCCGACCGGACCACTGCGTCGTCCGCTCCTCGGGACCTGCGGACGAGTTCCTCGGACTCGGCGACACCGAACGCCTCCCACCTAGGCGACAACGTGGCCTCGTCCATCCGAGCGCCGCCAACCAAGCCCTTCCGCCGAGTCCGAAACAGCTGTGCGCCGGCCGGAACGCTGCGTTGCCCCCGACCCGCCATCGAGACCACGCACGGAACGCGGTGGCTGGAACGCAGCGATGCTCGCGCCCCGCCCCAGCCCCGCCGAACGAAATCCGAACCCAGCCGACGCCCCAACGCGTCGAGGTCGGCCTGTCCGTGCGGGCAGTGGCGGCGCAGGGCAGGGCCGTGACCGGAGACCGGGCATCGGACGCGGTGGCCCGGTTGTGTTGCTTGCGGCCCGGCACCGGCGGGCGGTGGGGGGTGGGCCCAGGACGGGCGCCTCGCACGTGGCGGGGAGTAGGTCGGGGCCGTTCGGCAAGGGCGCAGTGGGTTGTCGTGGTGTCACCGGTCAACGGCGGTTGCAGTTGATTCGGGTTGGGGGGAGTTCGCCGCCGTTGAAGTGGCGCAGGGCTTCCTTGAAGTCGGCGCAGCGGCGTGGGTCTTCCTGGGCCGGGTTGGCGTAGCCGATGTTCTTGCTGACGCCGCCCATGTCCAGGGCGTCGGCGTAGTCGTTGGTGTTCGGCCGGGCGACGGTCCAGTAGTAGCGGGCGACCGGGGCGCTCCAGGCCAGAGTGGCGACGTCGTCCGGTGCGCTGACGAAGTCGTGGCCCAGGTGGTCGCCCGCGCCGCGGTAGTTGGCGACGCCGGTGAGCTGGATGTAGCCGCGACCGCGGTAGTTGCTCGGGTTGCCCGCTTCCTGGGCGTTGTAGCGGAACCCGCTCTCCCGGCGCAGGGTGGCGACGAACGCGGCGATGCGCGCGGGGTTGTCGATGCGGCCTTCGCGCATCTCCTCGTTCAGCTTGGGCAGCCCCTCCTCGATCAGGCGCTCGTCGCCGAGGTAGCCGAAGATCGCCTTCAGGTCCGCCAACGACACCAGCCCGGAGCCGCGCGGCGGCAGCACGAGCCGGAAACCGGTGACGTCGGCGGGTGCGGCGGTGTGCCAGCCCGGGCCCAGGTCGCCCGCCTTGACCAGCAGGGCGCCGCCCTTCACCGCCGCGACCCGGTCGCCGGCGAGCAGGAACGCGGACACGCCGTCCTCCTGGTGCACCAGCTCGGCGTCGAGCGGCCCCTCCTTCGCCCACAGCGAGCCGCCCTCGGTGAACGCGATGCGGTCGTAGTCGAGCTGGAAGTCCGTCACCGAGTCCGGGTTCACGGTGAACCAGCCCGGCTCCAGGTCGCCGCCCTTCACCAGCAGCGACCCGTCGGCTTTCAGCACCCCGATCCGGTCACCCGAGAGTTGGAACTTCCGCACGTCCCGCTCCTGGAACACCGGGTCCGCGCTCAGGTCGCCTTCCTTGACCCACAGCTCAGGACCCTCCGCGAAGGCGATGCGGTCACCCGACAGTTGGAAATCCGTCACCGAATCGGGGTTGATCACCTCCCAGCCCGGCCCCAGGTCGCCCTCTTTCACCAGCAGCGAGCCGTCGTTCTTGAGCACTCCGATCCGGTCACCGTGGAGCTGGAACTCCTTCACGTCCCGCTCCTGGAGCACCGGCTCGGCGTCCAACGCGCCCTCGGCCACCCACAGCTCGCCGTGGTCGAGGTAGCCGATCCGGTTGTCCTCCAACTGGAACCCGGTCACCGAGTCCGGATTCACGGTGTGCCAGCCCGGTTCCAGGTCCCCCTCCTTGACCAGCAGCGCGCCGCCCTTGACCACGCCGATCCGGTCGCCGAACAGGTCGTAGCCCTCGACCCCTTCCTCTTGCAGCACCCACGGCGCCGCTATGTCCCCCTCGTTGGCGTACAACCGGTCCCCCTGGAGCACGGCCATCCGCCCACCCGTGGGGCGGTCGCGCGCCGCAGCCGCCGGAACCGCCGTCCCGACCAGCGCCAGTGCCGCCACGACCAGCGAGAGGCCCGTTCGAGTGCGCGAAGTGCGCGAAGTGCGCGAAGTGCGCGACATGGTGTTCCCCCTCTTCCGCGATGTCGGGGGAACCGTCGCAAGTGGTGATGACGGCTCGTTGACTTTCAGTGACGGCGCGATGACGCGGAACCGGAAACCCGGTCGACGGCACCCGTACCATTCGACTACTCCGAATGGCGTATCAGGGTGGGGCGGCGGCGATGTGGGAGTTCGGTGTGCTGGGGCCGATGATCGCGCGACGGGACGGGACCGCGGTCACGCTGTCCGCGGCCAAGCACCGCGTGGTCCTGGCCGCGCTGCTGGTGCGCCCGGGCACGGTCGTGCCGGTGGACGCGCTGGTCACGGCGTTGTGGGGCGACGAACCACCCGACCGGGCCCGCAGCACCTGCCAGGCGTACGTGATGCGGCTGCGGCAGGCCCTCGGCGACGGCGCGGTGGTGCGCACCTGCCCCGGCGGGTACCTCCTGGACGTCACGCCCGAGCAGGTCGACGTCGGCCGGTTCACCGCGCTCACCAAGGAGGCGGGCGTCGCCACCCGGCCGGAGGACCGCGCCGAACTCCTGCACCGCGCGCTGGCGCTGTGGCGGGGACCGGCGCTGGTCGACGTGCCCTCGGAGTCCCTGCACCGCGACGTCGCACCCGCCCTGACCGAGCAGCGGCTGCGCGCGCTGGCGCACCGCGTCGACGCCGACCTCGCGCTGGGCAGGCACGAGGAGCTGGTCGGCGAGCTGACCGCGCTGACCGCCGAGCACCCGTTCCAGGAGCGGTTCTGGGCGCAGCTCATGCTGGCGCTGCACCGGTGCAACCGGCAGGCCGACGCGCTGCACGTCTACCAGGAACTCGACCGCACGCTGGTCGAGGAGCTGGGCTTGCGGCCCGGCGAGGAGGTGCGCGCCCTCCAGGAGGCGATCCTCAAGGAGGACCCGGCACTGGCCGCGCCGGCGGGCCGGGTGGTGCGCGTGCGGCCCGCCGTGCCGCCGGACATCGGCGACTTCGTCGGCCGGGACGAGCTGATCCGCGAGGCCGAGGACCGGTTGCGCGCCACCGGCGGGTCGGCGGCACCGATCGTGGTGCTGTCCGGGCCGCCGGGGGTGGGCAAGTCGGCGTTGGCGATCCACCTGGCGCACCGGTTGAACGCCGAGTTCCCCGACGGCGTCCTGCACGTCAACCTGCACGGGTACTCCAACACCCGCCCCGCGTCGGTGGCACAGGCGCTGGGCTACTTCGTGCGGGTGCTCGGCATGCCCGCCGAGCAGGTGCCGTTGGCGCAGGACGAGCTGGAGTCCCACTACCGGGCGATGCTGAGCGGTCGGCGGATGCTCGTGGTGCTGGACAACGCGGCGGACGCCGACCAGGTGCGGCCGCTGCTGCCCGCCGACGCGGCCTGCGCGGCGCTGGTGACCAGCCGCAGCGAGCTGCGCGGCCTCACCGCGTTGCAGGGCGCCCGCCGGCTGTCGCTCGACGTGCTGACCGAGGACGAGGCCCGGGACCTGCTGGTCGCGATCCTCGGCCCGGACGCGGTCGCGGCGCAGCCGGCGGCGAGCGGGCTGCTGGCCGGGCTGTGCGCGCGGCTGCCGCTGGCGTTGCGGATCGCCGCGGCCAACCTGTCCGCCCGCCCGCGGCCCGACATCGCCGACTACGTCGCCGAGCTGCGGCAGGACGACCGGTTGGCGGCCCTGGCCGTGGAGGGCGACGACAGCGCCGCGGTGCGCAGCGCGTTCAGCGCGTCCTACGCGGCGTTGACGGCGCAGGCGCGGGTGCTGTTCCGCCGGCTCGGCCTGCTGCCGGGCGCGGACTTCACCGCGCCCGCCGCCGCCGCGCTGCTCGGGGTGCCGTTCGGCACGGCCACGCGGCTGCTGGAGGCCCTGGCCGCGGCGAGCCTGGTGCAGCAGCACGCGCCCCGCCGCTACCAGTTCCACGACCTGCTGCGGCTGTACGCGCGCACGCGCGCCGCCGAGGAGGAGCCCGAGCCGGAGCGGAGGGCCGCGCTGCGCCGCTGGCTGGAGCACTGCCTGCACACCGCGGACGCGGCGGCGGAGCTGCTCAACCCGACGTTGAGCAGGCTGCCCCGCCCCGCGCCGAGCAGCGAGCCCGTGGTGCCCTACCTGGGCAACGGCGCCGAGGCCGCGGCCTGGTTCGCGGCCGAGCACGCCAACCTGGTGGCCGCCATCGAGCACGCCGCGACGGCCGAGCCCGAGCTGTGCTGGCACCTGGCCGACGCGGTGCGCGGATACCTGTACTCCCGCCGCCTGGACGCCGACCTGCTCGCCGTCACCGAGATCGCGCTGGCCGCCGCGCACGGGCACGGGCAGCGCGACGTGGTGCCGTTCCTGCGCAACAGCCGCGGGATGCTGCACTGGAGCCGCGGTGACTACGACTCGGCGATGCACGACCTCGACGCGGCGCTGGAAGGCCACCGGGCCGTCGGGTCCCGGACGGGTGAGGCCGTGGTGCTCAGCAACCTCGGCATCGTGCGCCTGGAGCTGGGCGAGGTCGACAAGGCCGTGGAGCACACCTCGCGGGCCCTGGAGCTGTGCCGGGAACTGGGCCAACGGCGCACCGAGGCCGCCACGCTGGTGAACCTCGGCTTCATGCACCTCGAACGCGGCGAGCTGGACCGCGCCGAGGAGCACCTCCGACTGGCGCTCACGTTGTGCGAGAGGCTCGACCTGGCGCACACGGGCGCGACAGCGCGCAACAACCTCGGCGGGGTGCGGCTGCGGCAGGGCAGGTTGAAGGAGGCCCTGGCGCACCACACGGCCGCCCTGGAGACGTACCGACGCCTGCACGCCCGGCACGACGAGGCGGAGGTGCTGCAGAACCTGGCTGCCACGCACCGGGAGGCCGGGCGCTACGACGAGGCGGTCGAGTGCGGCACGCAGGCGCTGGAGCTGGCCCGGCGGACCGGGAACATGCGCTACGAGGCGGACGCGTTGAACACGCTCGGCTCGACGGCGCTGCGCTCGGGCGACCGGGCCACCGCCCGGCGCAGGCACCACGAGGCGTTGGTGCTCTGCGCGCACGCCGGGTACGCGCAGGGGCAGATCACGGCCCGGATCGGGCTGGGCCGGGAGCTGCGCGCCGCCGGGCAGGCCGACATGGGGCTGTTCGAGTTGCAGGCGGCGCTGGCGCTCGCCCGGGAGTCCGGTTTCCGGCTGCGGGAGGCGCAGGCCCTGGTGGAGGCGTCGCTGCTGGAACTGGACCTGCGCCACCACGACGCCGCCCGCGAGCTGGCCGAGGAGGCGCTGCGGCTGCACCGGGAGATCGGTGACCCGTTCGGCCAGGCGCAGGCGTTGCGCCTGCTCGGTTCGCTGGCCCGGCGACCGGAGGAGGCCGCGGCGCTGTGGCGGGCCGCCCTCGGCCTGATGCGGCGGATCGGCGTCGAGGAGGTCACCGAGCTGGCGTTGCTGCTCCACCGGGTGGAGTCATCACGGCGTCAACCAGACGTCAACAACCTCCCGGAGGGTGTGCAGCGGACCGCCCCCTGACGAGAGGACCGCACCATGTCCGGCTTTCCCCGGCGCACGTTCGTGCGCGGCTCGCTGGCGGTGGTCGCGCTCGCCGGCGTCGGCGCCGCGGCCGGACGCGGGTCCGGCCCGGCCGCCGCGGCCGTTCCCGGGCCGCGGGACCTCGTCGCGGCGCGCGACGCGATCGCCAGGCTGCTCGGTGCGGGCGCCGCCGCCGGGTTCGTCCTCGACGGGCTGGTCCCGGAGCCCGGCGAGGCGGACGCGTTCGAGATCAGCGGCTCGACGGGCGCGGTGCGGGTCGCGGGCAGCGGTCCGGTCGCCCTGCTGTCGGGCGTGCACTGGTGGCTCAAGCACGTCGCGGGCGGCCACCTGTCCGGCAACGGCGACCGCGTCGCGCTGCCCGCGCGGCTGCCCGCGCCGGAGGGCCCGAGCCGGCAGTCGACCGAGCTGGTCGAGCGCTATGCGTACAACTTCACCGTCTTCGGTTACACCACGCCGTTCTGGGGGTGGCCGGAGTGGGAGCGGGAGCTCGACCTGCTGGCCGCGGCGGGCGTCAACCGGGCGCTCGCGCTGACCGGCCAGGAGATCGCCTGGTACGAGACGTTCCAGGACTTCGGGCTGTCCGAGTCGGAGGTCCGGCAGTGGATCGCGCAGCCGGCCCACCAGCCGTGGCAGTGGTACGGCGAGATCACCGGGTACGACGAGGGCGCGTCCGCCCACAGCGGGCCGGTGAGCGTCGGGCTGCTGCACCGGCGGCGCGACCTGGGCGTGCGCATCGTCGAGCGGATGCGGGAGCTCGGTATCACGCCGGTCTTCCCGGCGTTCGTCGGGCACGTGCCGGACGGGGTGTTCGCCGAGCGGCACCCCCGCGCCCACGTCGTCGCGCAGGCCGACTACGCGGGCCACCCCCGGCCGCGCTGGCTGGACTGCACCGATCCGCTCTACCCGGCCGTGGCGGAGCGGTTCTACCGCGCGCAGGCCGAGCACTTCGGCACCACCACCCACTACTCGAACGACCTGTTCCACGAGGTGGGCGACGACGAGCTGCCCTCCTTGCTCGACGGCGCCGACCTGGGCGCGGCGGCGGTCGCCGTGCAGGGGGCGTTGGCGCGGGCCGTGCCCGACGCGCGGTGGCTGGTGCAGGGCTGGCAGGCCAACCCGCGCCGCGCGCTGCTCGACGCGGTGGACGAGGAGCGCGTCGTGGTGCTCGACCTCGACTCCGACGACTCCCGCAAGTGGCAGGAGACCGACGCCTACTGGGGTGCGCCGTGGTGCTGGGGCACGATCGGGAACTTCGGCGGCCGGCTGGGCATGTTCGGCACGCTGCTCGAACCGGGCCGCACGCTGCCCGCCGTGCGCGCCGACCCGGCCCGCCGCAGGCTCGTCGGCACCGCGGTCGTGCCGGAGGGCATCCGCCACAACCCGGTCGTGTTCGACCTGCTGAGCGAGACGCCGTGGCGGCGTGACCCGGTCGACCTGGCGGTCTGGGTGCGCGCCTACGCCCGGCGGCGGTACGGCGGCGACGACCCGCACGCCGCGCGAGCGTGGGAGATCCTGCTCCGCACCGCCTACTCCTACGCCTCCACCGGCCACACGAGCGGTGAAGGCCCGCACGAGACGCCGTTCGCCGCGGAGCCCGCGCTGACCGTGGGCTCGGTGTCGCAGTGGGGCCCGGCGAACTGGCGTTACGACCCGGCCGAGTTCGCGCCCTGCCTGACCGAACTCCTCGCGGTCGCGCCCGCTCTGCGCGCGACCGCGACGTACCGGTACGACCTGGTCGACGTGACGCGGCAGGTGCTGGCCAACCGCGGGCGGATGCTGCTCGACCGACTGCGCGGCGCGTACGAGGCCGGTGATCGTGAGGCCGTGGTGCGGCACGGCGCGCGGTTCCTGAGGGCCTTGGACCTCTGCGACGAAGTGCTGGGCACGCACGAGGACTGGTTGTTGGGCCGGTGGTTGGCGCAGGCGAGGAGTTGGGGCGCCACCGAGGAGGAACGCGTCGCCCTGGAGTGGAACGCCCGCACGATCATCACCACGTGGAGCGTCCACGCCGCGCCGACGCTGCGCGAGTACGCCAACCGCGACTGGCACGGGCTGGTGGGCGGCTACTACCGGTCGCGCTGGCGGCGCTTCCTGGACGCGCTGCCCGCCACCACGGCGTCGGGCGAGCCGCCGGTGTTCGACGACTGGGCCGAGCACGGTGACGCTTGGAGCCGCGGCCGGGAGCCGCACACCGCCCGGCCGACCGGCGAGCCTTACGCCGTCGCCGCCCGGATCGCCGCCGACCTGGCCGCCGACCCGCTCTGACCCGCACCGAGGACCGGCCATGTGACTTCGAGGTCGCCCCCGGACCGGGGCCAAGCCGCAGTGAACCGCGAACCGGCGGGCGGTGCCGCGGAAGGGGCCCCGCGCGGTGCTTGCCGGCCGGCGCGGCGGCGTCGGAACAGCCGGCGGAGCGGTCACCGGCCACCTCTCCACAACAAGTCCGCCGGCAATCGCGGCCCCGCGCCGCCCAGAGCATCGAGAAGGGTGCGTTCATGCCCACCATCACCCGACGTGCCCTGCTGCGGGGCGGGCTGCTCGCCGCCACCGGCGTCATCACCACCCGCCTGGCGGGCACGACCGCCGCCGGTCCCCGCCCGGACGGGTTCGCGGTGGCCTACAACGACCTCGTCATCACGCCGCACGCGCCGCCGTGGCCGAGCCTGTGGATGGGCGGCTACGGCTGGGTGAAGCGCGGCAGCCGCGGCGACGTGGCACGCGACCTGCACGCGCACTGCCTGGCCCTGCACGACGGCGACCGCGGCGTCCGGGTGCTGGTGCGCGTCGACGTGGTCGGCATCCCGCGCGACGTGCACCAGGAGATCCGGCGCCGGGTGTGCGAGCAGGAGCGGCTGGTCGCCTCGCCGGACTTCCTCATCGTGGCCAGCCACACGCACAGCGGCCCGTTCCTCGGCGACACCCACCCGGACCCGTACGTGCTCATGGGGCTGGACGCGGCCGACATCGGCGCGGTCAACGGCTCCACTGCCCTGTTCGTCGACCTGGTGGTCGAACTGGTCCGCCGCACCGTGCGGGAGCAGCCCCTCGCCGCCACCCTGCACTACGCCGAGGGCGCGGCGGAGATCGGCTTCAACCGGGCCGGGCTCGCGCACGTGATCACCGACGTGCCGGTGCTGCTGGTCCGCGACACCGACGACGGCGCGCCGCTGGCCGTGCTGTTCGGCGCGACCTGCCACCCGGTGTGCCGAGGCCGTGACGAGGTCTTCGACAGCGACTTCGCGGGCGCCGCGGCCGAGGTGGTCGGGCGGGAGCTGGGCGTCGTGGCGATGTTCTTCCAGGGCACCGCGGGCGACCACGACCCGGTCGGCGGCCAGGGCCCGCACCGGCCGGCCGAGCTGGGGCAGGTGCTCGCCGACGCCGTGCTGGCGGTGGTGCGGCGCGACGAGTTCACCCCCGTGACGGGACCGGTGCGCGGCGAGCTCGTCGAGGTGCGGCTGCCGTTCTCGGTCGACCTCGGCGATCCCGGCGCGGTGGCGGAGCTGGAGCGCAAGTACCGGTCACGTCTGGACGGTCACCTCGGGCAGGCGGAGGTGCGGCACGCGGAGGTCGTGCTCCGGAAGCTCGCCGAGGGCGGTTTCCCCCGCGACTTCCCGATGCCGATCCAGTGTTGGAAGTGGGGCGGGTTGACCGTGCTCGCGCTGGCGCACGAAGTGCTCAGCACCTACCACGTGCTGCTCAAGCGGATGGCCGACCGGGTGGGCACCGGGAACCT
Organism: Actinosynnema sp. NPDC091369; assembly: GCF_044757065.1. Taxonomy (NCBI): domain Bacteria; kingdom Bacillati; phylum Actinomycetota; class Actinomycetes; order Pseudonocardiales; family Pseudonocardiaceae; genus Actinosynnema; species Actinosynnema sp. NPDC091369. The sequence continues at coordinate 335,146 of NZ_JBIVUG010000007.1, forward strand.
GTGGATCATGGCCTACGCCAACGAGACGCAGGGGTACGTGCCCGCCGACGAGACGTCGTGGCGCGGCGGGTACGAGGCGGGCTGGGGCGACGGCGACCCCCACATCACCGGCGCGGGCAGCAACATGCTGGCCTACGGCTGGCCCGCGCCGCTGCGCGGATCGCCGGTCGGCGTCCACCCGCCCACGCCCGACAGCACCGAGGCGATCGTCCTGTCGGCGTGTGAAGGACTGTTGCGATGACGGGGCTGCACCTGACGTTCGTGGGGCGTGACAACGTCTGCCGCTCGCCGATGGCGGCGCTGGTGGTGCGGGAGCACCTGCGGCGCAACGCCCTGGCCGACCGGGTGCGGGTGAGCACCGCCGGGACCGAGCCGTGGCGGGTGGGGCAGCCCGCGGACCGGCGCGCGGTGCGGGTCCTCGCCGAGCACGGCTACCCCACCGGCCACATCGCGACCCCGATCGGAGCGCCGCAGTCGACCGCCGACCTGGTGCTGGTGCTGGACGCCGTCCCACCGCCGGCGCTGCTGAGACTCGTCGGGTCGGCCGACCTCGTCCGACCCCTGCGCTGCTTCGACCCGACCGCGGGTGACGACCTCGACGTGCCCGACCCCTACCACCGCGGACCGGAGGCGTTCCGGGAAGTCCTCGCCGTGATCGAGGCCACCGTGCCCGGTCTGCTCCGGTGGGTCCGCGACCACCTGCCCACGCCCGACCGCCCGACCGGGAAAGATCAACCGGCCTAGGCCCCGCGACGACCAGTGCCTCACGCCGCACCGCCCGGTCCGTATGGTTGTCCGGTCGGTGCCGGACAGGGGCGGGGTTCGCTGGTGATGGACGTGGGGCGCTTGGTGGCCGGTCGGTACCGGCTGCGCGGGCGTGTGGGTGCGGGGGCCATGGGCGTGGTGTGGCAGGCGCTGGACGAGCGCCTGGACCGCGTGGTGGCGCTCAAGCAACTCGTGGTGCCCGAGGGCGCCGACCCGGTCGCGGCCGTGGCGCGGGCGGCGCGGGAAGGCCGCATCGCCGCCCGGTTGCAGCACCCCAACGCGGTGACCGTCCACGACGTCGTGGAGGACGACGGCAAGCCGGTGCTGGTGATGGAGTACCTGCCCGCGCGAACCCTGGCCGACCGCATCGCACAGGGCCCGTTGCCCGCCGAGCACGTGCTGCGCATCGGGGCGCAGGTCGCCGGCGCGTTGGCGGCGGCGCACGCGGCGGGCGTGGTGCACCGGGACGTCAAGCCGGGCAACATCCTGCTGACCGAGGACAGCACCGCCAAGATCACGGACTTCGGCATCGCCCGCGCCGTCGGGGACGTCACCGTGACCAGGACCGGCCTGCTCGCGGGCACCCCCGCGTTCCTGTCGCCGGAGGTGGCGCGCGGCGGTGAGCCGGGACCGGCCTCCGACGTGTTCGCGCTCGGCGCGACGCTGTACGCGGCGGTGGAGGGACGGCCGCCGTTCGGCGACGGGGACAACGCCATCGCCCTGCTGCACGCCGTCGCGGCGGGCCGCTTCGCCCCGCCGACCCAGGCCGGACCGCTGACCGACGTGCTGCTGGACCTGCTGCGCACCGACCCGGCCACCCGGCCGACCATGACGCAGGCCGCCGACCGACTCCGCGAGCAATCCCATGCGGCCCGCCCCCCGGCCACCAGGCTGGACCTGCACCCGGCGGACCTCCCGCCCGCACCGACCGGCTCCCGGACCACGCCACCACCGCCGACCGATCCGACACCCCCACCAGTCGGTCAGACGCCGGGACCTGCGACGCCCTGGCCACCCGGCCACACCCCGACACCACCCGCCGGGCACGGGCACCCCACCACCGTGGCACCACACCCGACCGCCCTCGCACCCCGTCCGGCTCACGGCACGCGGGCCGGGCTCGTCGCGGTGGCAGCGGCAGCCGTGGTCGGTTCGGTCGTCCTGGTGCTGGTGCTGACGAACGGCAGCAAGCCCACCGACAGCGCGGCCGGCGCGGTGACGACGACCACCACCACGACGTCCACCACCGCACCCTCCCCCGCACAGCTGGAGCAAGCGGTGGCGGAGTACTACGCGTTGTTGCCGAAGGATGTCGCCCGGGCGTGGGAACGGCTCGGACCCGGCCTGCGGGCGCAGGGCCGCCAGGAGTACGAGAGGTACTGGCGGAACGTCAAAGACCTCGCCGTCAGCTCACCACCCACCGCCGCCGGACCGGACGCCGTGACGGTCGGCGTCGACGTCACCGGAGCGGACGGCAAGAGGCTCCGCACAGCGCACCGGCTGCGGCTCGTCGTCCGCGACGGGACGCCGTTGATCGACTCCGACGAAGTGCTGTCGTCACAACGCCTCGACAAGGAACACGGCGACAAGGACGACGAGGACAAGAAGGACGACCGGAAACGCGGTGGTGGCAAGAACGGCGAAGGCTGAGCACCCGGCTCACGCGACGACTTCGCCCCACACCGCCTTGTAGCTGTGCTCGGGGTCCACGCCCCACCGGAAGGCCAACCGGTTCACCAGCAGCAGTCCCCGGTGGCGCAGCCCGCGCCCACCCGGCTTGCCGAGCACGGGCAGCAGTTCGGGGCTGGAGTCGTGCACTTCCACCCGGACGATGTGACTGTCGCGGTGGTGGCTCAACCGCAGCCGACGTGGCGCGATGGCGTGCTCGAACGCGTTGGTCAGCAACGCGTCGGCGATCAGCAGCAGGTCGAGCAGTTTGTACTGGTCCAGTTCCGGGACGTTCTCAATGATCCACCTGCGTGCGCGACGCACCGGTGGAACGGTGTCCTCCAGATCGAAGTCGACGGGGTCAGCGGACCGTTCGACGACGTCCACAACACGAGCCTTCCAGCAATCGGCACTCCCTCTCGGGCCCAGGGCGTAGGTGCCGGGTTCCCCACACCCCCGGCGCCAAACAGTGACCCCGACCTCATGGGGCCTGCCGTGTCGGACGTGAACGATTCAGAGCACCGGCCGCGCAGGGCGAGCGGCCATCCGCACGCACTCACTTCGGCGTGACCGCGAACGGCACCTCGACCGGTACGGGTTGCTCGGAGCCGCTGCTGACCGTGCCGCGGATCGTGCCGGCGACCGCCTTCGGCCCGGCCAACAGCCGGAACACGAACGTCACCGACCCGCCGACGGGGATCTCCGCGTCCGCCGTGCACGTGACCGTTCCCCTGCCCGCGGGACACCCGGTCGTCTGCTGCGCCGCGCCGTCGAACCGCACCAGGTCCCGGCCCCGCAGCTTGTTGCCCTTCCCCACCACCTGCACACCGTCGGGCAGGGACAGCACCACCGCGGTGGGAGCGAGGGGCGTCGAGCCGGTGTTGCGGACGATGACCGGCAGGTCGACGGGCGGCCCACCGGTGGGCACGGCGAACCCGTCCGGCACGACCGGGGTCAGCGGTTGTCCCACCGGTGCGGCGGTCGTGGTCGTCGGCGCCTCGCCCGACAGGACCGACGGCGACGGCTGGGCACCGGGTTCGGTGGCCGTGCTGCCGGCGGACGGCACGTCGGCTCCCGACTCGGGGACCACCGACGTCCCCGACACGACCACCGACGTCCCGGGGTCCGCTGCCGTGGCGGGCGGTTGGGCGTCGACCGGCGGCACGCCCGCCTGCTGCCCCGCGTTCACCCCGAGCACGACGGCCGCGACCACCGCCGTGGCCGACGCCGCCACGCCGAGCCACTGCGCCGTCGTGGTCACGGAGTTGACCGCCGCCCCCGCGCCCGCCGCCACCGCGCCCGCCTTGGCCGTGCCCGCCGTCGCGGCCAGGTAACCGGACACGCCCGCGCCGAGCACCAGCGGCGCGACGACGGCGCGCAGCGTGCCGTTCACGTCGGCCAGTTCGGCGGCCATGGCGCGGCACGTCCCGCACTCGTCCAGGTGCGCCTCGACCTGCGCGGTCTCCCGCTTGGTGAGCCCGCCCCTGGTCCACGCGGCCAGCTTCGCGACGGTGGCGCGGCAGCGGTTCGTGGGGTTGTCCGCCAGGTGCGCCTGGAGGTAGGCGGTCTTGAGGCCCTCGCGCGCCCGGTAGGCCAACGCCGACGCGCCGTTGGCGGTCAACCCCAGCAACTTCGCCAGCTCGGACGCCGACTGGCCCTCGATCTCGGTCTGCCACAACACCGTCTGCCACCGCTCGGGCAGGCTGGCGAACGCCCGGGTGGCCAGCGACCGCTCCAGCGTCGCCAGGGCCGGGTCGTGGAACGGCACCGTGGTGACCTTCTCCACGCCCGACACGGCTTCCACGTCGTCGGCGAGCTTGAGCTTCTTGTCCCGCCGAGTCTTGTCGTACGCGGTGTGCCGCAACGCGGTCAGCAGGTACGCGCGGAACGCCGATTCGGGACCGCCACCGGCGCGCAGCGTGTCCAGCACCTTGGCGAAGGCGTCCGACACCAGGTCGTCGGCCTCCGCGCCCGACCGGGCCAGGTGCCGGGCCAGGTTGCGCGCCGCACGCACGTGCCGTTCGAACAGCTGGCCGTAAGCCTCGATCTCCCCGCCGCGCACGGCTTCGATCAGCTCGGCGTCCGACGGCGGCCGGGAGGACGCCGGCACGCCCGACGCGCCCGACGAGGCGGAGTCGGCGTTGAGCACGTGATCGAGGTCGTCGCGCAACGCGGCCAGGTCCGCGGTCGCCCACCGCTCCAGGTCGCGCTCGTCGGGATGTCCGATCACCGGACGTCTACCTCCCAGCACGGTATGTGAGCGATTCCCTGCGGACCATACTGAACGCCCGATCACCGTTCGCACCGCCACGCCACTCCGGGCGAGCCGATCCGACCTCATCGTTTGCGCGTTTCGGTCGCGAACCCGAACCGTTTCCACCGGGACGCCGCTTCGGTAACCCGAAGGGTGGGCGCGCGGGCGTGTCCGGGTGGAGCAAGATCGGCCCGTGCCCGCCGCCTCCGTACACTTCGGGCCGTGGCGGGGAGCATCGCGGACGGTCAACGGCGTGGGCGGCGACGCGGCGAGTTGACGGTCGGCACCATCGCCGAGCTCGCCGGTGTTTCGAAGCCCACCGTGTCGAAGGTGCTCAACGGTCGGGCGGGTGTGGCGTCGGAGACGCGGCAGCGGGTCGAGGCCCTGCTGCGCGAGCACGGCTACCGCCGACCGGACGCCATCGCGCCCGCCGCCCTGCTCGAAGTGGTCTTCTACGGGCTCGAACGCCACATGGCGGTCGAGATCATGCGCGGGATCGAACCGGTGGCGCGCGAGCACGAGCTGGCCGTGGCGTTCACCGAGGTGGTGGAGCCGACGTCACCGGGCCGGTCGTGGGCCGAGCAGCTGCTCGCCCGCCACCCGCTCGGGGTGATCGCGGTGTACTCGGCGTTCACGCCCCCGAGCAGCACGCCCTGCTCGCCGCCAGCGCGATCCCGCTGGTGGCGCTGGACCCGTCCGGGGAGCCGCTGCACGCCATCCCGTCGGTCGGCGCGACGAACTGGAGCGGCGGCATCGCGGCCGCGCGCCACCTGCTCGACCTGGGTCACCGCCGGATCGGCGTGGTCGGCGGGCCGCCCGACTCCCTGGGCGCCCGCGCCCGGCTGGAAGGCTGCCGCGCCGCGCTGGACGCTGCCGGCGTGCGGCTGGACGACCGGCTCGTGCGCACCGGCGGGTTCACCTTCGAACAGGGCCAGGAGCTGGGCCGCGAGCTGCTGGAACAGCCCGACCGGCCGACCGCCGTGCTGTGCGGCAACGACCTCCAGGCGCTCGGCGTGTACGCGGCGGCGTGGCGGCTCGGCCTGCGCATCCCGCACGACCTGAGCGTGGTCGGCTTCGACGACATCGACAACACGCGGTGGTGCTGCCCGCCGATGACGACCGTGCGGCAGCCGTTGGCCGAGATGGGCACGACCGCGGCCCGGATGCTGCTCACCCTCGCCGGCGGCGGCGTACCCGACCAGCCGCGGGTCGAATTGGCCACTGCGCTCGTAGTGCGCGAGAGCACCGCCCCACCCGCCTGACCCCGGCAGCGTCCGCACCGCGAAGAAGTTCCACTCCAATGGGATGCCGCACATTATCCGCGACCACATCGGCGACGGTTACCGAATCAACTTCTGGGTCATCTGCGACGCCGCCGAGTGCCACCTGCGGTTCCTCAGCCAGGGCATGGACCCAACGCGGGCGGTGACCACAACCGGCTGCCCTGGCGGCTCCGCTTGCCGGCCCAGGCCGACTCGACCCGCTGACCGTCGCCGGGAATGCCGGGCGAACGGCGGTATAACAAAAAACAGATGATATCCGCGATATAGCCGGAAAAATTCGCCGAAATTCCTCTGGCAACGGTCAATCCTCGATGACGAGGCCGTCGAGGCGCTAGACACTGAGTTGTCATCGAGGCCGCCACTCGGGATTCCCCTGCATGCCTGAGGAGCTGGCGTGAAACGCAGATTCGGCATATACCTCGCCGTGTGCCTGACGGCCCTGTCCGTCGAAATGGCCACGGCGCAAGCAGCACCCGCCGCACCGGCGAGCCCCCTGACGCTCGCCGTGCGGTCGGCCGACCAGGCCGCCGCGTCCGGGCTGGACGCGCTGGCCAAGGGCCCGCGCGAGCAGTTCCACCGGCGGGCGGTCTACCAGGGCGGCGTCCCCGGCCGGAAGGACCTGTTCTACGTCTCCTACGACCGCAGCTACGAGGGCCTGCCGGTCATCGGCGGTGACGCCGTGGTGGCGACCGACGCGGCCGGCGCGGTGCTGGACACCGTCGCCGCCCCCCTGGGCGGCCTCGCGGTCGACCCGAAGCCGACCATCACCCCCGCGCGGGCCGCGGCCGTCGCCAGGGCACAGCTGTCCTCTGTGGACGAAGTGGGGAGCACGACGCTGTCCGTCCTCGCCGGCGGGCACGGCACGCTCGTCTACGAGACCGTCGTCTCCGGTCGCAGGGACGGCGCGCCCAGCCGCCTGCACGTCTACGTCAACGCCCGCACCGGCGCGGTCGAGGGCAGCCGGGACGACGCGCGGGCGGGCACCGGCACGAGCCAGTGGAACGGGCCGAACCCGCTGTCCATCGACACGAGCAACAACAGCACGGTCGACGACACCCGCCCCGGCCTGCGGTGCGTGGACTACGCGACCAACGCACCGTTCACCAAGGCCACCAACTCCTTCGGCAACGGCAACGCGACCAGCAAGGAGACCGGCTGCGCCGACGTGCTCTGGTCCACCCAGAAGCAGTGGGAGATGATGAAGACCTGGCTGGGTCGCAACGGGATCGACGGCAACGGCCGCGGCGTCACGGTCAAGGTCGGGCTCAACGCGGTCAACGCCTACTGGACCGGCCAGCACATCGAGATCGGCCGCAACAACGCCAACCAGTGGATCGCGTCCATGGACGTGGTGGCCCACGAGCACGGGCACGCCATCGACCAGTACACCCCCGGCGGCGCGGCGCGCGAAGCCGGCCTGGGCGAGGCCACCGGTGACATCTTCGGCGTGCTGACCGAGACCTACGCCAACGAGCCGACGCCGTTCGACACACCGGACTACCTGGTCGGCGAGTCGGTCAACCTGGTGGGGCGCGGTCCCATCCGGAACATGGCGAACCCGTCCGCGGTCAGCGGTCACCCCAACTGCTGGTCCAGCGCCATCCCGGGCACCGAGGTGCACGCCGCGGCCGGTCCGCTCAACCACTGGTTCCACCTGCTGGCCGAGGGGTCGAAGGCGAGCCCGACGTGCGACGGCTCGACCGTGACGGGCATCGGCATCCAGGCCGCGGGCCGGGTGTTCTACAACGCCATGCTGCTCAAGACCTCCGGCATGACGCACTTCCGCTACCGCGTCGCGACCCTCACCGCGGCGAAGAACCTCGACCCGACGTGCCGGCAGTTCACCGCGGTGAAGGCGGCGTGGAACGCGATCAGCCTGCCCGCCCAGGCCGGTGAGCCGACGTGCGTCGGCGTGCCGGACGACGACTTCACCCTCGCGCTCGACCCGGCCTCGGGCACCGTGGAGCCGGGTGGGAAGGCGCAGTCGACCGTCCGCACGACCACCACGTCCGGTGAGCCGCAGGCGGTCGCGTTGAGCGCCACGGGCCAGCCCTCGGGCGTGGCGGTGCAGTTCACGCCGTCGTCGGTGACCTCGGGCGGGTCGTCGACCATGACCGTGTCCACCACCTCGGACGTCGCGCCGGGCACGTACCCGATCACCGTCCAGGGCGCGGGGTCCGCCAACCACACGGTGACCTACACCCTCACCGTGGGCGGCGAACCACCGGCCGACGACTTCGCCCTGGCGCTCGACCCGACCGCAGGCTCCACCCGGCCCGGCGGCGCGGTGACCTCCACCGTCGGCACCACGACCACGGCGGGCGACGCGCAGAAGGTGTCGCTGTCGGCTTCCGGCCTGCCGGCGGGCGCGACGGCGACGTTCGACCCGGCCACGGTCGCGTCGGGTGAGTCGTCCCGGTTGACGGTCACCACGTCCGCCACCACCCCGGCGGGCACGTACAGCGTCACGGTGACCGGTGCGGGCCCGGCGGTGTCGCACTCGGCGACGTTCACCCTGACCGTCGAGGAGGGGACGCCGGGCGGGTGCGCCGGGATGCCCGCCTGGAGCGCGACCCGGGCGTACGCGCCGAACGACGTGGTGTCGCACAACGCGCACAAGTGGACGTCGACGTGGTACTCCACCGGCGCCGAGCCGGGTGCGCCCGGTTCGTGGGCCGTGTGGCGGGACGAGGGCACCTGCTGATCCGCTGATCGCGTCACGGGACGGGTGGCCGCCGCGTTCGGCGGCCACCCGTCAGCGTGCCAGGGCCTGGGCGATGTCGTGCCACAGGTCGTCGACGTCCTCGATGCCCACGGACAACCGGATCGTGCCGCCGGTGATGCCGCTCGCGGTCAGCTGCTCCTCGTCCAGCTGGCGGTGCGAGGTGCTGGCGGGGTGCAGGACCAACGTCTCCGTGCCGCCCAGCGACGGCGCGAGCCGGACCAGCTCCACGGCGGTGACGAACTTCCGGCCCGCTTCCACGTCCGCGAGGTCGAACGAGAAGGAGCTGCCGAAGCCGTCGAGGACGCGGGTCGCGACGGCGTGGCTGGGGTGGGTGTCCAGGCCGGGCCAGTGCACCACGCGCACCGCCGGGTGCTCGGCCAGCCGACGGGCCAGGACTGCGGCGTTCTCCTCGTGCCTGCGGACCCGCAGCGCCAGGGTGCGCAGGCCGCGGAGGGTCAGCCAGGCCGCGAACGGGTCCGGGGTGACGCCCAGTTCGATCGCGTGGTGCCACACCGCGCGGTAGCGCGCGTCGTCGGCGAACACGGCCACGCCGCCGGTCACGTCGCTGTGCCCGCTGAGGTACTTGGTGGTCGAGTGGATCACGACGTCCGCGCCGTGCTCGATCGGGCGGCACAGCAGCGGTGACGCGAACGTGTTGTCCACGACCACCAGGACGTCGTCGCCCACGACCGCGCTCACCGCGGGCAGGTCGCTGACGTGCCCGGTGGGGTTGGCGATGGTCTCCAGGTACAGCACCTTCGTCTCCGACCGCAGCGCCGCGCGGACCTCGTCCGGCTCGTGGCCGCCGACGTACGTGACCGCGATGCCCCAGCGCTCCTCCAGGTCGCGCAGCAGGGCGAGAGTGCCGCCGTAGAGCGCGCGCTGGGCGATCACGTGGTCGCCCGGCCGCAGAGTCGCGAGCAGCGCCGCGTTGATCGCGCCCATGCCCGACGCCGTGGCCAACGCCGCCGTGCCGCCTTCGAGGGACGCCACGGCGTCCTCCAGGGCCCGGACCGTGGGGTTGCCCAACCGCGTGTAGACGAACGGGCCGTCCGGCCTGGTCATGCCGTCCGCGAACGCCTCCGGGTCGTCGAACGAGAAGCCGGAGGTCTGGTACAGCGGCACGGACAGGGGCCTGCTGGTCAACACGGGGATCTCGGTGTGCACAACGCGGGTGTCAGGCTGCATGAACCGAGCATCTGTCATCAAGCGGTCCGCTGGGAGATCCAATTCGACTAGATTGGTCTTATCATGAAGCCAATCTCCGTGGACGACCTGGCGGGGCGGCTCGGGCGCTGGTCGGCCGGCCGCGGCTCGCTGTACCTGCTGCTGGCCGCGCGGCTGCGCCAGCTGATCGACGAGGGGTCGCTGCCGGCGGGGACGGCCCTGCCGCCGGACCGGTCGCTGGCCGCCGGTCTCGCCGTCGGCCGCACGACCGTGATCGCCGCGTACGACCTGCTGCGCGAGGAGGGCCGGTTGACCCGCCGGCGCGGCAGCGGCACGTGGGTGTCGCCGGGCGGGCGGGCGCCGGCGGCCCGCGTCGAGACCGCGAACCCCATGTTCGTGAACCTGCTGGAGCCGCCGGACGGCGTGCTCCAGTTCGCCTGCGCCGGGCCGATGGCGCTACCCGCGCGGGTGGTCGAAGCCCACCGGCGGGCGGTCGACCGGCTCGCGGTCGACGACCTGGGCTACCACCCGTCCGGGCACCCGGCGCTGCGCGCGGCGCTCGCCGCCCGGTACCGCGACCGCGGCGTGCCGACGACCCGGGACCAGGTCCTGGTCACGACCGGGGCGCAGCAGGCGTTGGCGCTGATCACCCGCGCGCTGGTGCGGCCGGGTGACGAGGTGCTGGTGGAGGCGCCGACGTACCCGGGGGCGCTGGACCTGTTCCGGGAGGTCGGCGCGGTGGTGCGGGCGGCGGGCGACCTGGCGGGCGCGCTGGCCCGGTCCACCCCGGCGCTGGTCTACGCGATGCCCGCGTTCCGCAACCCGACCGGGTCGTCCCTGAGCCCGTTGGAGCGCGCCCGGCTGGTGCGGGCGGCCGGGACCGTGCCGCTGGTGTTCGACGAGGTGCTGGCCGACCTGGACCTGGCCGGTGCGCCCGTGCCGGCGTCCGAACCCGGCGCGATCACGGTGGGGTCGTTGAGCAAGGTGGTGTGGGGCGGGCTGCGGGTCGGCTGGGTGCGGGCCGACGCGGCGTTCGTCGCGCGGCTGGCGCGGTTCAAGGCGGTGCACGACCTCGGCAGCGCGGTGCTGGACCAACTGGCGGCGGTGGAGTTGCTGGCCGACTACGCCGCCGTGCGGTCGGAGCGGGTGGCGGTGTTGCGGCGGCAGCACGACCACCTGTGCGCGCGGCTGCGCGCGGAGCTGCCCGAGTGGGAGTTCACGCCCGCCGAGGGCGGCCAGACGCTGTGGGTGCGGCTGCCCGACGCGGACGCCGCGTCCTACGCCCAGGTGGCGTTGCGGCACGGGGTGGCGGTGCTGCCCGGCGGTTCGCTCGACCCGACCGGCGGCAGCGCGGACCGGCTGCGGGTGCCGTTCACCGCCACGCCACCGGTGATCAGCACCGCCGTCGCCGCTCTCGCCGCCGCGTGGCGCGCGTTCGGCGCCGAGTCGACCCGCCGCCCGCTCGTGCCGTCGATGTCGGTCTAGGCAGGTGCCGCGGTGGTCAACGGGGATCGGCCGCGCGCAGCGCCTTCCAGTCGCGGGCGTGCGGGAGGCCGCGCGTCACGTCCAGCAGGGCGTCGTGCAGCAGGCCGTTGGTGGCGAGCACCGTGCCGTTGCCGGTGAGCAGCGGGTCGCCGTCGAGGTCCGTGACGCGCCCGCCGGCCTCGTGCACGATGACCGGCAGCGGGGCGAGGTCCTCGTAGCCCATCGGCGCCCCGGCGACCACGAACGCGTCGACCTGCCCCGAGACCAGGCCGACGACGTCACCGCTGGGGAACAGGAACACCCTGCGGTGCAGTGCCGCCAGCAGTTCCCCGGACCACGTGCCGGGGTTGGCCACGCCGGTCACGGCACCGCCGACCCGGTCCTGGCCGTTGACCCGCACGGGCGTCGAGCGCCCGCCGGTCGACTGCCGGCAGCCGCGTCCGCGACCGGCGAAGACGGTCCGGCCGGTGACCGGTTCGTGGATCACGCCGATGGCCGGGCCGTGCTCGTCCTCGACGGCCAGGGTCGTGGTGAACAGCGGGATCCCGCGGGCGAAGTGGTAGGTGCCGTCGATCGGGTCGACCACCCAGCGCCGACCCGAGGTGCCGCCGGTGGTGCCGCCCTCCTCGCCGTGGACCTCGTCGTCGGGCGCGTGCCGGGCGAGCTCCGCGCGGACGAACTCCTCGACGGCCCGGTCGGCGGCGGTGACCTCGCTGCCGTCCGCCTTGAGCGAGGCAACCGTGTCACCGCTGAAGAACCGGTCGCGGGCCAGCCGACCGGCCCGTTCGACCAGGCGCACCGCGAAGTCCAGCTGTTCCCGGTCGACCGGTGGACCGTCGAGGAGGCTCATGTCCAGGGGACGTCCCGGGCACCCGACGGGTTGTCCGGCCTCCCATCCCGGCCGACGAAGGCACCGGCCGGCGTCACGCGCGTTCGAGGACGTAGCCGGCGCCCTCGACCGCCGCGGTGATCGCCTCCACGTCGGCCGAGCCCACCACGCGCAGCGTGGCGGCGTCGAGGTCGAGCCTGACCCGGGTGACACCGGAGACGCGGCGGGCCGCGTTGGTCACGGTGGCCGCACACCCCTCGCAGGTCATGCCCTTGACCACGAACTCCAGCCCGGCCTGCTGCTCCTGGTCGGACGGCGCGCCATTCCTGTCGGACATGCGGTTCCCACCCTCCGGTTCCCTACCCGCCAGGGGTATGAGCGGAGCCTAACGACGCGCGTCGCGGCCGGACCTCTCGCAGATTGCCCTGTCGGCGGGCGCGGTCACATCCACCCGGCGTTGCGCGCGATGCGGATCGCGTCGATGCGGTTGCGCCCGCCGACCTTGCCGATCGCGTTCGACAGGTAGTTGCGCACGGTCGCGGGCGACAGCGACAGGCGGGCCGCGATCGCGTCCACCGCCAGGCCGTCGGCCGCGACGCGCAGCACGTCGGTCTCCCGCGGGGTGAGCGGGCTGCCGCCCGTCTCCAGGGCGTTGGCCACGAGCACCGGGTCCACCACGCGCTTGCCCGCCGCCACCTGCCGGATGCCGTCGGTGAGGGCGTCGCCCGGAGCGTCCTTGACGATGTAGCCGCGCACGTGCGCCTGCAACGCGCGCAGCAGGTTGCCCGGCTTGCCGTGCCCGGTGAGCACCAGCACCCGGCACCCCGGCAGCGCTTCGTGCAGCCGCTCCGCCGCGGTGAGCCCGTCGAGGCCGGGCAGGTCGATGTCCAGCACGGCGACGTCCGGGCGGGTGCGCAGCGCGGCGTCCACGACCCCGTCGCCGCGGTCCAGTTCCGCGACCACCCGCATGTCGTCCTCCAGCTCGATCAGCGCCACCAGCGCGCGGCGGATCAGGTGCATGTCCTCGGCGATCAGCACGGTGATCATCGGTCCTCCCCCGGCAGGTCCACGACGAGCTCGAACACGTCGCCGTCCAGTCGCGCGCCGTGCGCGTGGCCGCGCCGCTCTCCCGCCCGCGCGGCGAGCCCGGTGAGGCCGTTGCCGGCGTCGCCCGCCGGCGGGTGCGCGCCGTCGTTGCGGACGACCAGGCGCGCCCCGCCGTCGTCCCCTACCCGCGCGGTGATGGAGCACCACCGGGCGTCGCTGTGCCGCAACACGTTCGTCGCGCCTTCGCGCACGGCCCACGCGAACACCTCCGCGTCACCCGCGGCCACACCGGCGTCGTCCACGTCCACCGCCACCTCGATCCCGGCGGCGGTCAGCAGCGCCTCCGCGCCCTCCACCTCGGCGGGCAGCGTCACGCGGTGCCGGTCGTAGGTGACGGCACGGACGCCGTGCAGCGTGGTCCGGGCCAACGCCGTCAGCTCCTCCACCCGGGCGCGGGCCGCGAGCGGGTCCTTGTGCAGCAGCCGCAGGGCCAGCTCGCCTTGGAGCGAGACGGCCGCGAGGTTCTGGCCCAGCACGTCGTGCAGGTCCTGCGACAGCCGCAACCGCTCCCGTGCGACGGCGAGCGAGGCCAGCTCCTCCCGCTTGGCGTGGAGCTGGTCCAACGCGCGCGCCAACCGCACCGCGCCGACGAGCACCAGCGGCGGGACGACGCTGGTCACCGCGTACAGCACGGCGTAGGCCACCCCGATGCCCGAGGTCGCGTCCAGCAGGTACAACGCGAGGTCCACGGCGAAGAACACGCCGAAGACGCCGATGCGGAGCCCGCCACGCAGCAGCAGGAGCGCGGACGCCATCGCGCACCACGACGCCGACAGCCAGAAGTAGGCCCACCCCGGCAGCAGGAACGGCCCGTAGGCCAGCGCGGTGACCGCCGCCAGCGTCCACTTCCACCCCGCCGGACGCCGTTCCCTCGCCGCCGCCGTGCTGTGCCGCAGTTGCAGGGCCCCGAGCGCCAAGCCCAACGGGACCGCGGCGAACGAGTGCGGCGCACGCGGCAACCCGGCCGTGCCCAAGGAGGTGAACAGCACCGGCACGGCGAGCATCGGCACGTGCAGCACGACCAGCAGCCAGGCGGCCTGCCGGGCGGTCGGCGGCTGAGGGGCGGTCACGACGCGACCACCTCCCGCGCGCCGGCACCGCCCTCGGAGCGGATCTCCACCCGGACACCCGGCCCGACGAGGCTGATCGTGCACGCCCGGACGTCGTCGTCCTGCAACAAGCGCACGACCTCGGCGCGCAACGCCGGCAGCAGCGTGTCGGCGGGCGGCCCGGCCGGCCCGTCGGGCGGCAGCACCAGCCGCACGTCGATGCCCGCAGTGCCGAGCACGGCCGCCGCCGACGCCAGCTCCGCGCGCAACCCGCCGGACTGGAACCGGGCGGCCAGCGCGCGTCCGTCGGCCAGCGCTCCGCGGGCGGTGCCGATCATCGTGCGCACCCGGTGCTCCGCCAGCTCGGGTGCGGTCACCGCCTGGCGCGCGGCCAGCTCGCCGTCGTGCACGATCGAGGTCAGCGCCACGCCGAGCGTGCGGCGCAGCTCCTGCTCGACCCGCACCCGTTCCCGGACGATCGCCTGACCCGCCACCGCGGCGGAGGCGGCGCGCAGCTCGCGCACGGTCGCGATGAGCCACACCGGGACGGCCAGCACCAGCCCGTACAGCAGCACGCCCGAGGAGAAGTAGACGCCCCAGTCCTCCCCGCCCACCACCAACGAGGCCGCGCTCGGCAACGCGACCAGCGCCCCGAACAGCGGCACGGACCACCGCGGGCGCAGCAGGACCAGGACCGACGCGCCCAGCGGGTACAGCGCGCCGAACCACTGCACGCCGACCAGGGGCAGCGTGGCGAAGACGATCACCGCCATCGCGGCCAGGCTCCAGCCCGTGCCCGCCGGGCGTCGTCCGCGCATGGCGTGGTGGATGTGCCAGAGGTGCAGCGGCAGGTACGCGCACGTCGCCGCCACGGCGGTCGCCACGGCGTCCGGTTGGGCCAGCGCGACCCGGAAGACACCGAGGGCGACCAGGGACGCACTGGCCGTGACGACACCCCGTGCGGCCGAGCGGAGCGATCCGCCGTCGCCGTCCGATTCCACCCTCACCGCTGACCGTGCCACTGGCGATCACCGTAGCGGCCGCGCCAGATGCGGATGTCACGACTATCCGTCCACATCGGCGTCTGCCCCGCGCGACCTCCTCCGACCAGGCTGGGCACCACACGCCGAGCGACAGAGGGAACGACGATGCACGAGACGATCCACCCGTACAAGATCGATATTCCGCAGGAGGTCCTGGACGACCTGCGCGACCGGCTGGACCGCACCCGGTGGACCGACGACACGCCCGGCGACGGCCAGTACGGCGTCGGCGTCGACTACGTGCGGCGGTTGGTCGACCACTGGCGCGGCGGTTACGACTGGCGCGCGTGGGAGGACCGGCTCAACGCGCACCCGCAGTTCGTCACCGAGATCGACGGGCAGCGGGTCCACTTCCTGCACGTGCGCTCCCCCGAGCCGGACGCGTTCCCGCTGGTCCTGACGCACGGGTGGCCCGGCTCGGTGGTGGAGTTCCTGGAGCTGATCGGCCCGCTGACCGACCCCCGGTCGCACCACGGCGACCCGGCCGACGCGTTCGACCTCGTCATCCCGTCCCTGCCCGGGTTCGCGTTCTCCGGCCCCACCACCTCCCCCGGCTGGGACACCGCCCGCGTCGCCCGCGCGTGGGCCGAGCTGATGGGTCGGCTCGGGTACGAGCGCTACGGGGCGCACGGCAACGACGGCGGCTCGATGGTCTCGCCCGAGCTGGGCCGCGTCGACGGCGAGCACGTTGTCGGCGTGCACGTGACGCAGCTCTTCTCGTTCCCGTCCGGCGACCCGGCCGAGTTCGAGGGCCTGTCGGCCGAGGACGTGGCGGCGTTGGAGACGCTGAAGTGGTTCTACGAGAACAAGTTCTCGTTCAACACCCTGCACTCGCAGCAGCCGCAGACCCTGGCGCACGCGCTGGCCGACTCGCCCGCCGGGCTGCTCGGCTGGAACGCCCAGCTCTTCGGCGAGGACTCGATGGACAGCAAGCAGCTGGACGACGATTTCGTGCTGACCAACGTGGCGCTCTACTGGCTGACCAACACGGCGGGCTCGTCGATCCGCTTCTACTACGACAACGCCAAGGCGCAGCCCCCGACCGAGCCGACCACCGTGCCGATCGGGCTGGCGGCGTTCGACGGCGACTTCCGGTCGATCCGCCGCTTCGCCGAGCGCGACCACCACAACATCGTCCAGTGGCACACCTACGACGCGCCCGGCGGGCACTACGCCGCGCACCTCGAGACGGGGCTGCTGGCCGACGACATCCGGGGATTCTTCCGCGGCCTGCGCTGAGGGCCGATCGGTGGTCGCCGCACGGTGGTGCGGCGACCACCGTCAGGAGATGCCGCCGTCGCAGCCCGCGTCCCGGACGCCGCCCTGGATCCAGGGCAGGTTCACCTTGCGGAACGCGATCGAGCGGTGCGAGGTCGAGCTGGACGAGGTGTTCTCGTTGACCTCGACCAGCGCGCCCACGTGGTAGTCGGCGGTCTTGACGATGCTGGAGTAGCCGCCCTCGCGGTAGCTGCCGCCCTCGTCCGGCAGCGGCGCGTCCGAGAACGGCCGGCTGTAGGCCCAGGTGCGGCCCTCGTCCTCGCTCATCCGGATGCGCATCCTGGTGCGCGTCTCGGTGCTGGCGGAGTTCACGAACGCCAGCCGCGCGGGGGCGTCGGCGTTGTAGCGCATGGTCGAGCCCTCGTTCACCGGGTCGAGCAGGCAGCTCGCCGGGGCGAACGCCCGGAAGCCGTTCTCGATCGTGCCGCGGGTGACCCAGCGCCGTTCCCGGACCTGCGCGGTGGCGGAGGTCGGCCGGTCGTTGCGGTAGAGCTCGCCGTTGGCCAGCTCCAGCACGGTGGACTCGCCGGTCTCCTCCATCGCCGCACCCGCGGTGGTGCGCAGTGTTGCCGACTTCCACGTCACGCCGTGGTCGTCGCTGTAGATGTTGCGGTGCTGCGCGGGGATCACCAGGCGGCCGGGGTCGCGGTACGTGGTCTGGATGCCGACGCCGGGGCCGACCGCGTCCCAGTTCCAGCTGCGGCCGTTGGCCAGCGTGCGCGGCTTCAGGGTGTCGGACATGTTCACCGGTGCGGCCCAGGTGGTGCCGTTGTCGGCGCTGGAGGTCAGCCAGACCTGCCGGTCGTCCCACGAGTCGACCGGCGAGTGGCCCTCGGGCTGGAAGTTGAGGAACAGCCAGATCCGGTTGTTCGACCGGTCGACCGCGGCGGTCGGGTTGCCCCACGTGCCCTGGCCCGCGCCGACCACCTCGCGGAGGTTCGACCAGGTCGCGCCGTTGTCGTCGGAGACCTTGTAGACGAGGTTGATGTTGCCGAAGTCGGCGTTGTCCGCGGCCCGCCCCTCGACGAACGCGATGAGCCGGTCGGTGTTCGTGCGGATCAGCGACGGGATGCGGAACGAGTGGTAGCGCAGCCCGTTGAGCACGTCGTCGCCACCGCCGTCGAAGATGATCTTCTCGGAGTGGGACTGCGCCGCCGCGCTCGCCTCGGGCGGCCCCGACACGGGCGCGGCGGTGGCGGCTGCCACCACGACGAGCACGGCGAAGATCCGCGACAGCGACATCTGGGCACTCCCCCGGTCGGGCTCAGACGAAACTCCTCACCCAACCTAGCCAAGATCGCGAAAGTTCGTCATCAACGGCCAGTGGTCCAGCACATGAACACCAACCCCGAGAGTCCTACGTTCGCGTCGCGTGAGTCCTACGTTCAGGCACCCCGAGTTGAACGCTCATGACGAACGGCGTTAGGGCTGAGCGTTCAACTCGCCTGTTCTGAACGTAGGACTCACGCGTTCTGGACGTAGGACTCACGCGGTCTGGACGTAGGACACTCGGGTGGTCAGCGGAACAGGCGCAGCGGCACGGCGGCGGCCATCGCGGCCATCCCCGCGTCGTTCGGGTGGAGGTGGTCGCCGCTGTCGTAGGCGGCCAGCAGGCGGTCCGGTTGGTGCGGGTCGCGGACGGCGCGGTCGAAGTCGATCACGCCGTCGTACTCGCCGCCGGTGCGGATCCACTGGTTCACGGTCTGGCGCGCGGCCTCGTTCTCCGGGCTGAAGTAGCCGAACGTGTCGCCGCGGAACGGCGTGATCGTGCCGCCGTGGATGCGCAGGCCCGCCGCGTGGGCACGGGCGATGAGCTGCCGGTGCGCGCCGATGATGTCCTGCGCGGTCACCTTCTCCGACAGCGGCGCGCTCGTGCCGGGGTGGCCGAGGTCGTTCACTCCCAGCAGCACGACCACGTGCCCGACGCCCGGCTGGGCCAGCACGTCGCGGTCGAAGCGGCGCAGCGCGGCCTGCCCGAAGTACGCCGCGTAGCCCTCCGCCGGGTGGCCGACCGGCGGGTTCGGGTCGTGCAGCAGCCGGTTGCCGCTGATGCCCTCGTTGACCACGCCCAGGTGCCGCAGGCCGCGGTCGGCCTGGAAGCGGCGGGCCAGGACGTCGGGCCAGCGCCGGTTCGCGCCGCGCGTGGTCTCCGCGCCGTCGGTGATGGAGTCGCCGAACGCCACCACGGTCGACCCGCGCTTGCCGCCCGTGACGCTGACGCCGGTGAGGAAGTGCCACTTGCCGAGCACGGCGGTCGGGGTGATGTCCGCCCGGCCCGTGACGTTGCCCGCCGCGACCCACCCGTCCTGGTACGGGAAGGCGTGCACGGTGTTCCCGGGCGTGCGCTGCGGCAGGTGGATGCTGACCACCAGGTCCGAGTCGGCCGCCACGGGCAGCGTCACGGGGTCGCTGAGCAGCGGCGTGCCGGGCGGCAGGGTCGCCGACGGCCGCCCGCCGAAGGTCAGCCGCCGGTCGCTGCCCGGCTCGATCGCCGACGCCGCGCCCGCCCGTCGGGCCACCCGGGCCTCGCCGACCACCAGCGGCGCGGTGCCGAACTCGTTGGACAGCCGCACGCGGACCGTGCTGCCGCCCACGCTGAGGTGCACGACCTGGCGCAGCGTCTGGTCCTCGAACGACGTGGTGTCCGAGGCGGGCACGGTGGTGGGCGAGGTCGCCCACGCGCCGACCCACGTGGCGCGCGGTGACGCGGACGCCGCGGTCGGCAGCAGGAGCAGCAGGGCGGCCAACGCCGCCGTCGTGGTGCGCTTCACGTTCGAACCCTTCAGCGACGGGCGGGACGGTCGAAGCGCCAGCCGTCGGCGCGCAGTTCGGGGATGAGCCTGGCCACCGCGTCCACGGTCTGGCCGCGCTCGTTCGGGCCGTCGTGCATCAGCACCACCGCGCCCTCGGTGAGGCCGTCCTTGACCCGGCGCACCAGCTCGTCCACGCCCGGCGGTTCCCAGTCGCCGATGGCGAGCTTCCAGCCCAAGGAGGTCATCCCCAGCTTCGCCGCGACCTGCGGGGTCTGCCCCCAGCTGCCGTAGGGCGCGCGGAAGTAGCGGATCGGCACGCCCGGCGCGGCGCGGTGGATGGCGGCGCTGGTCTGCCGCAGGTCCGCCTCGATCTGCTCGGGCGTCCACTGGCCCATGTCGTCGTGGTGCATGCTGTGGTTGCACAGGGTGTGCCCGCCGGCGACGATCCTGCGCACGAGCTCCGGGTTGGCCTCGACGTAGTCGCCCCACAGGCAGAACACGGCCTTGACGTGGTGGCGGCGCAGGACTTCGAGCAGGCGCGGCGTGTCGGCCGGGTTGGGGCCGTCGTCGAAGGTGAACGCGACCGTGCGGCCACCGTGCTTGGTGGAGTCGACGATGACCGGTTCGCCGGCCGCGCCCGCCGGCGCCGAGCTCAGGCCGAGCACCAGCCCCGTGGTCAACAACACCGTTCTCCACCGCATCGCGGAACCCCTTCCGTCGGACGAGCGCTTGCCACTATCAGCGCGGGATCAAGCCGCTACCAGACGTTTCGCGGATGTTTCGAGTCTCAACTGGCCGACCCGGTGCGCGCCGTGCGCCGGCGGTGCCTGCCGCACGCGCACACCGTCGGGTGGCCGATTTACCTCGTTGAATACAACGTTGTAAAACTGACTGGAGCCCAGGTCGTCGACGACGGGAGCCGAGCAATGGCGATGCGACGCCGCACGTTCCTCACCGCAACCACGGCGACGGCGCTCGGCGCGACCCTGCGCCCCGCCGACGCGGCCGCGCAGCCCGGTCCGCACTACGCCCCGCACCGGGCGCCGTTGCGGCCCGCCGCGTTCCTCCGGTTGCCGCCCGGCGCGGTGCGGGCGCGGGGCTGGTTGGCGACGCAGCCGGACAAGCACCTCAACGGCCTGAACGGGCGCCTGCCGGAGATCTCGCACTTCCTGCGCTTCGACGCCACCGGGTGGGTCCGGCCCGAGCTGGGCGGCTGGGAGGAGGTGCCGTACTGGCTGCGCGGCTACGGGGACCTCGGTTACGTCACCGGGGACGCCCGCGTCCTGGACGACACGCAGCGGTGGGTCGAGGCGGTGCTGGCGACCCAGGCGGCGGACGGGTTCTTCGGCCCGTCGGCGCTGCGCGGCTCGCTCAACGGCCACGCCGACCTGTGGCCGCACATGCCGATGCTGCACGCCCTGCGGTCGTGGGCGGAGTTCCACGACGACACCGGGTCGACCGGGCGCTGACCCGGTTCTTCGCCTTCACCGCACGTCAGCCCGACGCGGTGTTCTCCGACGGGTGGGGCGCCACGCGCTGGGGCGACGCGATGGACGTGGTGCTGTGGCTCTACAACCGCACGGGTGACACCGCGCTGCTCGACCTGACCCGGCGCATCCACCGGCTCTCCGCGGACTGGACCGGCGGCCTGCCGAGCCTGCACAACGTGAACATCGCCCAGGGCTTCCGCGAGCCGGCGCAGTTCTCGGTGCTCTCCGGCGACGACGCCCACCGGGCGGCGTCCTACCGCAACTACGACACCGTGATGGCCCGGTACGGCCAGTTCCCGGGCGGCGGGTTCGCGGGCGACGAGAACGCCCGCCCCGGTTACGGCGACCCGAGGCAGGGCTTCGAGACCTGCGGCGTGGTCGAGTACATGGGCAGCCACGAGCTGCTCACCCGGTTGACCGGCGACGCGGTGTGGGCCGACCGCACCGAGGACCTGG
This sequence comes from Actinosynnema sp. NPDC091369, assembly GCF_044757065.1. NCBI lineage: Bacteria > Bacillati > Actinomycetota > Actinomycetes > Pseudonocardiales > Pseudonocardiaceae > Actinosynnema > Actinosynnema sp. NPDC091369. The sequence continues at coordinate 356,498 of NZ_JBIVUG010000007.1, forward strand.
CGTTCAACCTCCTGCCCGCCGCGCTGGACCCGTCCGGGCGGGTGGCGCACTACGTCACGCCCGCCAACGCGGTGCGGCTGGACGACGCGCCCAAGCGCCGCCGCCAGTTCCAGAACGGCTTCGCGATGCTGGCCTACAAGCCGGGCGTCGACCAGTACCGCTGCTGCCCCCACAACTACGGCCAGGGCTGGCCGTACGTCGTCGAGGAGATGTGGCTGGCCACGGATGACGGCGGGGTGGCCGCCGCGTTGTACGGCCCGTCCGCGGTCACGGGTGAAGGTCGCCCACGGCACCGCGATCACGATCACGGAGGACACCGCGAACTCCGCGCAGGTCGTGCAGTTCGACGACAACGGCACCGCCGACCACCTGTGGCGGGTGACCCCGGAGGCCCGGTGAAGATCCAGAACCTGAACTCCACCAAGGTCCTCGCGGTGGACCGGATGTCCACCGCGGACTCCGCGCGCGTCGTCCAGTTCGCCGACGTGGGGACCGCCGACCACCGCTGGCAGTTCCTGCCCGACGCCGACGGGTGCTTCCGCATCCGCAACGCCCACTCCGGCAAGGTGCTCGGCGTGGACCGGATGTCGACCGCCGACTCGGCGATCGTCGTGCAGTTCTCCGACACCGGCACGGCCGACCACCTGTGGCAACTGCGGGCCGGCACGGACGGGCTGTGGCGGATCCAGAACGGGCACTCGGGCAAGGTGCTCGGGGTCGACGGCATGTCCTACGCCGACTCGGCCCAGGTGGTGCAGTTCGGCGACACGGGCACCCCCGACCACCTGTGGCGGTTGCTGCCCGCGTGACCGAGCCGTGGTGCAATCACGGCGTGACGACCTTCGACCAGCTCCAGAAGACCGCGCTGTCGCTGCCCGAGGTGGCCGCGCACGACGGGGCGTTCACCGTGCGGGGCGAGCGGTTCGCCTCGGCGGACGAGCACGACCGCGTCCACCTCCACCTGCCCGCCGCGGAGGTGGACGCGGTGCTCGCGGCCCACCCGACCGCCGAGCGGCTGACCGGTGGCGTGCGCGTCCCGCTCGGCGACGTCGACGGTCAGCGGCTCGACCACTGGGTGCGGCGGGCGTGGCTGTCGCGGGTCCCGCAGGACCTCGCCGCGCGGACCGTCGCGGCCGAGACCGCCGAGCCGGGAGAGGTCGGCGACCTGCCCCAGGGCATCGGGCGACCCGCCACCCGGGCGCTCACCGCCCTCGGCGTCACCACGCTCGCCCAGGTCGCCGAGCTGAGCGACGCCGAGCTGCTCGCCGTGCACGGCGTCGGCCCGAAGGCCGTCCGGGTGCTCCGCGAAGCGCTCGACCGCTGAACGGCCGGCCTCAGAACGTGTAGTTGACCACGAACGCCGGGTGGTCCGTGCGGAACATGGCGTACTCCTGCGTCGACACGAACGTCAGCGTGCGGGCGATGACGTGCTGCACGTCGCCGTCGCCCTTGCGGAACCACCCCGACGGCACGCAGTTCTGCGCGCTGGTCGCCGAACCCGGGCTGTACCTCAGGTTCAGGTCGCCCGCCACGACGTGCCGGGTCGTGGCGGAGCCGGTCGGGTCGTGGCCCAGCACGATCGCGGGCACGAGCTCCTTGCACTGCGCCAGCGCCGTCGTCGCGGTCGTGCTCAGGTGCGTGGTGCAGGCGGTGAACGCGCGCACCTCGCTCAGCGCGCACGCCCAGGCCCGGACCTCGGTGCCGCTGTCCTGCGCGGTGTAGACGCCCTGGCCGCCGGAACGGATGCCCTCCTTGACGATGATCGCGCTGCCGTACGCGCCGCGGCCGTCGGTGCACTCGATGTTCGCGCCCGTGGTCTTCCGCAGCGCGAACGCGAACCGGTACTCGGCGGTCGTGCCCACGGCGGCGGTCAGCCGGGGCAGGTCGGACAGGCACACCTCGTTCACCGACACCACGTCCGGCAGTCGGCGCTGGATCATCGTCACGGCCTCGCCCACGGCCTGCCCGCCCTGGTAGCAGCCGGCGACACCGCTGTTGCACAGGTTCAGCTGCAACACCTTGAACGCGGTGGCGGCGGTGGCGGGCGGCGTCACCAGCCCGCAGAGCAGGAGGACGGCCAGGGCGGCGCCGGCGGCCCGGCGGGAACGGAGAAGGCCCATGCCGACCATCCTCGCCCACCCCACCGGCCGTGACCAGGGTTGATACCTTCCCCGCATGGCGTTCACGCTGGAGCAGCTACGGGGTTTCGTAGCCGTCGCCGAGGAGCTGCACTTCAGCCGTGCCGCCGCCCGGCTGGCGATGACGCAGCCGCCGCTGAGCAGGCAGATCCAGAAGCTGGAACGGGCCGTCGGCGCGCAGCTGCTGGTCCGGGACAACCGCCGCGTCACGCTCACCGCGGCGGGCGAGGTGTTCCTGGTCGAGGCGCGGCGGCTGCTGTCGCTGGCCGACACCGCGCCCGAGCTGGCCCGGCGGGTGTCCTCGGGGTCCAGCGGCGTGGTGCGCGTCGGCTTCACCGCCGCGGCGACCTACGGCGTGCTCGGCCGGCTGCTGGACGAGCTGGCCGGGCACCTGCCGGACGTGGACGTGGAGCTGGCCGAGCTGGTGACCCGCGAGCAGGTCGCCGCGCTGGTGAACGAGGAGATCGACCTGGGGCTGGGCCGGCCGCCGTTCGACGAGGCGACGTTCGGCTCCCGGCTGCTGCACCGGGAGGGGCTGCTGGTCGCCGTGCCCGGCGGGCACCCGCTGGCGGCGCTCGGGCGGGACGCGACCGCCGCCGACGTGGTCCGCGAGCGCGTGATCATGCACTCGCCCACGGACGCGCGGTACTTCTACGACCTGGTCGTGCGGACCGTGCCGGTGGCCCCGGAGCACGTCGTGCACACGGTCGGCCAGGTGCTCACCATGCTCTGGCTGGTCGCGGCGGGCCGCGGGGTCGCGTTCGTGCCGGAGTCCGCGGCCCGGCTGCGCATCGACGGCGTCGAATTCGTCCGGCTGGAGACCGCGGTGGCCCGGCCGGTGGAGCTGCACCTGGTGTGGCTGCGGGCCTGCGCGAACCCGGCGCTGTGGCGGACGTTGCGCGTCCTGGAGGACCGCACGCCCTTCGAGTGATGCACGCCGAGCATCACGCCATGCCAAAGAACTCTTGGACATGCATCACCGCTGGTCCATACGGTGTGGTCGTGACGAACCCCGCCGCTCTCGCCGACCGACTCGCCTCCGGGTTGCTGTCCTTCCCGGTCACCCACTTCGACGCCGAGCTGCGCTTCGACGAGGCCCGCTACCGCGAGCACCTGGCCTGGCAGTCGAGCTTCGACGTGGCCGGCCTGTTCGCCGCCGGCGGCACCGGCGAGGGGTTCTCGATGACCCCCGACGAGGTGGACCGGGTCGTGCGCGTCGCCGTGGACGAGGTGGGCGGCAAGGTGCCCGTGATCGCGCCGGCGACCGGGGCCACCGCCGTGTCGGTGGCGCAGGCGCGTGCCGCCGAGGCCGCGGGCGCGTCCGGCGTGCTGCTGTTCCCGCCCTACCTCACCGAGGCCAGCCAGCGCGGGCTGGTCGAGCACGTCTCCGCGGTGTGCCGGGCCACCGGGCTGGGCGTGATCGTCTACAGCCGCGCCAACGCCGTGCTGACCGACGCGACCGTGGCCGAGCTGGCCGACCGCAACCCCAACCTGATCGGCCTCAAGGACGGGGTCGGCGACGTCGAGCAGCTGACCCGCACCTACGCCCGCGTCGGCGACCGGCTGATCTACATCGGCGGCCTGCCGACCGCGGAGACGTTCGCCCTGCCGCTGCTCCAGCTCGGCGCGACCACGTACTCGTCGGCGCTGTTCAACTTCGCGCCCGCGTTCGCGCTGCGGTTCTACGCCGCCGTCCGCGCGCAGGACCGGGCCGCCGTGTACGGGATGCTGCGCGACTTCGTCATCCCCTACCTGGACATCCGCGACCGCGCCCGCGGGTACGCGGTGTCGATCGTGAAGGCCGGCCTGACCGCCGTGGGCCGGGACGGCGGCCCCGTGCGCCCGCCGTTGAGCGACCTGACCGACGACGAGCTGGCCCGGCTCACCACCCTGGTCCAGCGCGTCGCCTGAGCGAAGGAGTCCGATGTCCGCCAGTTCCGACCGGATCAGCGAGGTCGCGCTGTCGTCGGTGACCCTGCCGCTGCCCACCGCAGTCAGCGACGCCAAGGTGTTCACCGGAAGGCAGCGGCCGATGACCGAGGTCGCGGTGCTGTTCGCCGAGATCCGCACCGAGGCCGGGCTGGAGGGCGTCGGGTTCGGCTACAGCAAGCGCGCGGGCGGGCCCGCCCAGTTCGCGCACGCCCGCGAGGTCGCGCCCGACCTGATCGGCGAGGACCCCAACGACATCGGCCGGCTGTGGACCAAGCTGGTCTGGGCGGGCGCGTCGGTCGGGCGCAGCGGCGCGGCCACGCAGGCGCTGGCCGCGTTCGACATCGCGCTGTGGGACCTCAAGGCCAAGCGGGCCGACCTGCCGCTGGCCAAGCTGCTCGGCGCGCACCGCGACTCGGTGCGCTGCTACAACACCTCCGGCGGGTTCCTGCACGAGACCGTCGAGCAGATCAAGGACAACGCGACCCGCACGCTGGAGTCCGGCGTCGGCGGCATCAAGATCAAGGTGGGCCTGCCGGACCGGGCGGAGGACCTGCGCCGGGTCGCGGCCGTCCGCGAGCACCTCGGCGACGGCGTGCCGCTGATGGTCGACGCCAACCAGCAGTGGGACCGCCCCACCGCGATGCGGGTCGGCCGGGCGCTGGACGAGTTCGACCTGGTGTGGATCGAGGAGCCCCTGGACGCCTACGACGTCGAGGGCCACGCCGAGCTGACCCGGTCGCTGACCACCGCCGTCGCCTCCGGCGAGATGCTGACCAGCGTCGGCGAGCACTACGAGCTGATCCGCGCCGGGGCCGTCGACGTCCTGCAACCGGACGCGCCGCGCATCGGCGGCATCACCCAGTTCCTCAAGCTCGCCGCGCTCGCCGACCACCACCACCTCCAGCTCGCGCCCCACTTCGCCATGGAGATCCACGTCCACCTCGCCGCGGCCTACCCGCGCGAACCGTGGGTCGAGCACTTCGACTGGCTGCACCCGCTGTTCGAGGAGCGGCTGGAGACCCGCGACGGCCGGATGCACCTGTCCGACCGGCCCGGCCTCGGCATCACGCTCACCGACCAGGCCCGGGCCTGGACCGTCGAGACCGCGAAGGTGGGCTCACCCCGGTGACGGGGGCCCGCGGGTGAACGCGGTCCTGTCCGGTTTCGCGACCCTCGTCGCGGTGATCGCGGTCGGCTGGATCGCCGGCCGCGCCCGCGTGCTCGGCGAGGGCGCGGCCGTCGTGCTGTCCCGGCTCTCGTACTTCATCGCGACGCCGGCGCTGCTGCTGCTCACCCTCGCCGACGCGGACCCGTCCACGATGCTGTCCCCCACCCTGGTGGCCACGGCGGGCAGCGCGGTGCTGTGCGCGCTGGTCTACCTCGTCGTCGCGTGGTGGCGGTGGCGGCCGCGCGCCGGCCACCTGGCCACCGGCGCCCTCGCCACGTCCTACGTCAACGCGGGCAACCTCGGCATCGCCATCGCGGTGTACGTGCTCGGCGATGCCTCCCTGGTCGCGCCCGTGCTGCTGTTCCAGGTGCTGGTGCTGGCGCCGATCGGGCTGACCGTGCTGGCCGCGTCACGCGACGCGGGCCCGGACGGGCCGTCCCGCGCCCACCTGCTGACGCAGCCCTTCCGCACACCGCTGGTGATCGGCTGCGCGCTGGGGCTGGCGCTGTCCGCGCTCGACTGGATGCCGCCCGCCCCGGTGCTGCGGCCGGTCGAGCTGCTCGCCGACCTCGCCGTCCCGGCCGCCCTGCTCGCCTACGGCGCGAGCCTGCACGGCGCGCCGCGTCCCGCCTCCGGCGGCACGGCCGGGCAGGTGTGGCTGGTGGTCGCGCTGAAGACCGCGGCGCAGCCCGCGCTGGCCTGCGCGCTGGGCCGCTGGGTGCTCCACCTGGACGACCCGGCGCTGCTGGCCGTCACCATCGCCTCGGCGCTGCCCACCGCGCAGAACGTGTTCGTCTACGCCACGGCCTACGACCAGGGCACCGAACTGGCGCGGGACGCCGTGCTGATCACCACCGTCCTCTCGGTGCCGGTCCTCGCCGGCATCGCCATCGCCCTGGGCTGAACCCTCACCGTCCCGGCGTCACCGAGGACGCCACGACGAGCGGTGCGAGCTGGACCCAGTCGACGTTCGGGCCCCACGCGGCCGGGTTGCCGAACGTGAGCGCGCCGTCCTCGGTGACCAGGTCGAGCGGCGAGGTCTCCGGCCAGAAGCCGTCCCAGGTGTAGTTGTGGCGGTACGGCGCGCTGGTCGCGCGACCCCCTTCCTCGGTGGCGACGAGCGTCCGGGTGATGGTGTCCGTGTTGTACGGGTGGCCGGTGTTCTTCTCCGCCTGGGCGTAGGCCACCGTGAGGTTGTACCGGCCGGCGCCGAACCCGGCCGGCCGCGGGACGGTCAGCGTGCCGCCGTGGCCCAGCCGGCCGACGTACTCGCCGCCGGAGGCCCACGGCCCGGGGACCACCACCGCTCCCCCGTCCAGCCTGCCCACCTCGGCTTCCACGCGGACCGCCCGCCGGTCCGACGCGGCGTCGCGCACGGAGGTCAGCGTGCCGAGCACCAGCGGCGTGCGGCCCTGGTTGGACAGCACGACCTCCGTGACGCCGGCCTTGAGGTGCGCCGTCACGCGACCCGACCACGTGCCGGCGCGGTCGGTGGTCAGGTCGTCCACCCGGCGTCCGGACAGGGCGAGGCCGAGCGCGTCGCGCCCGGCGCCGAGCCAGGTGGTGGACAACGCGTAGTAGCCGTCCTCGGCGGCCGACACGTACGTGGTCACGGCGTCACCCGGGCCCAGGACGACCGCACCGGGCACGGCGAGCCGGAGCGCGCGTGCGCCGCGGTCGACCGTGCCGCCCGACCGGCGCGCCTCGGTGAGCGGGTACACCGCCCGCTCCGGGCCGGTGACCTCGGTCAGGTCGAACCGGTCCAGCGTCACGTCGGACGGCGCGCCCAGGAAGCCGCCGGGTCCGCTGGTGCGCAGCGAGACGCGGTGCCGGCCCGCGGCCAGCGTGACCGGTGTGTCGAGCCGACCGCGGTACACCCGGTCCAACGTGGCCGGGAAGGTCAGGTCGGCCACGTGCGCGTCGTCCACGTACAGCGCCTGCCTGCCCACGAACCCGTCGGTCCCGTAGAACACGCCCAGCCGGTACGTCCCGTCCCGCGGCACGTCCACGTCGACCGTGACGCGGGAGCCCGGGTCCTGCATGAACCCGACGTCCTTGCCGCCCGACGTGGTGTAGCGCTGGGCCATGTCGTGCGAGCCCGAGCCGTCGTCCTGCGTGACCACGACGGCGTGCTCAACCGCGCCCGACTCGGCCTCGTAGCCCGCCTGCCACGGCGCGTCGGCCGCGGGCGGGGCACCGAGGCCCGCCCGGGTGATCACCACCTGGTAGGCGGCCAGCGGGTCACCGCCGGGCACCGCGATCGTCGCCCGGCCACCGACCACCCGGACCCTGGCCGCCGCGATTACCGGCGGCTGCCCCGCGTCACCCTCGTAGCCCGACCAGGTGGTCTTGGAGACCCGCACGTCGACGTGGTCGCCGAACACCCGCCGGTCCAGGCCCGTCACGGCGACGTCCACCGGGTTCGCGGTGCCGCCGAGCAGAACGGTCGCCTTGGCGTCGTCACGGTCGAGCGCGGCCAGCCCCTGCACCGTGTCCCTGGTGCTCGGCCGCGGCGGCGTGACGCGGACCGTGTCGCCGGACAGGTCGGCGTACCACTTGGTCAGCCACCAGCCGCCGTTGGCCCGGCTCGCGCGCACGGCGTGGTCGCTGAGGTTGCCCGCCATGGTCCAAAACGCCATCTGCCCGTCGACCTTGGTCTCCTCCAGCATGGCGATCCACTGGACGAGTCGGCCGGGCACGGAGGTGTCACGCCGGTTGGAGTACTCGTTGACGGTGATCGGCCGCGGCTCGATGCCCAGTTCCCGCTCCAGCGCCCGGTAGTCCCGGTGGTGCTCGCGGTAGGTGGTCAGGGAGTCCGGCCCCAGCTCGTGCCAGGTGACGATGTCGGGCAGCACGTCGTGGGCCTTGGCGTGGGTGAGCAGGTCGCGCAGGTGGTCGTGGCGGTACCGCGTCTCGCCCGGACCGGTGATGCGGGCGTCGGGCAGCACGGACTTCACCACCCGGTACACCCGCGTCCAGTCGGCGAGGAACCGGTCCTTCCCCGCGGCCCAGTCGCCGTACCAGATCCAGTCCGGCTCGTTGAAGATCGTCCACGCGAACCGGTCGCGGTCCGGCCGCGCGGCGACCGCCTCCAGCTGGGGCCGCAGCCGTGCGACGTAGTCGTCGATGCCCAGGTCCTGGTACGGCCAACCGCTGTAGACGTCCTGCGCGTAGACGTGCAGGTCGGTGCCGCCGGCGGCGAAGAAGCCGTCCGCCACCTCCAGCGCGTCGCCGTTGGGGTGCTGCTCGCCGCCCGGCGCCTTCTGGGAGACCGTGCGCGGGCGCATGCCGGCGATCAGGTCGTGCGACGGCACGCCGGGGTCGCCGAGGCCGTAGAGGATGCCGGTCGCGCCGCCGTGGAACGCGCCCGTGGGCGAACCCAGGTCGACCCGCAGCGTCTCGGTGGCCGCGGCTGTCGCCGACCAGGCGGTGGCAGCGGTGGGGACCGCCGGGACGGCCGGTGTGCACGCCGGGGGTCGGTGTCGCATCGGTGCTCCCGTTCTCACTTGACCGCGCCGCTGGTGATGCCGGCGATGATCCGCCGCTGCGCGATCACCAGAACGGTGACCAGCGGCAGGCTCATCACGGTCACGTAGGCGAAGACGAGGTGCCAGTTGTCGAGGTGCAGCCCCGCGCCGGCGACGCGGAACAGGTTGAGCGGCAACGTGTCCAGCCGCCCGCCGATCACGAAGAACGCGTAGAACACGTCGTTCCACACGTAGAGGCAGATGAGGATCGTGGCGGTGGCCAGCACCGGCCGCAGCATCGGCAGGACCACCCGCCGGAACACGGTGAACGGCCCCGCGCCGTCGATCCGGGCGGCCTCCTCCAGCGCCACCGGGATCGTCCGCACGAACCCAGTGACGAAGAAGATGACCGTGGACATGTAGATGCCCGTGTAGACGCCGATCATGCCGATCGCGCTGCCCGCCAGACCGAGGTGGCGCAGCAGCAGCACGACCGTGACGACGGCGGGCGGCAGCACGATGCCGCTGATGCCCAACGCGTACAGCGCGGCGGTGAGCCGGGTGGTGCGCCGGGCCAGCACCCACGCGGCCATCGACCCGAACACGAGCAGCGCGAACACCGCGGGCACCACCACGAGCCACAGCGGAACGCCGATCACGCCCAGGGCGAGCATTGTCGCGACGAACGGTTGCAGCCTGGTCCAGACGCGCGCGTCGCTCACAGGACCTCCTCTCGCCCGCGCAGCAGGCGGATCAGCGGGAAGGCGAGCAGCGCGACGAGCAGGAACAGCACCAGGCTCATCGCGGGGTCCTGGGTCGCCTCGGCCACCTCTTCCGGTGACATCGTGCCGACGACCATGTCGGCGAGGTTGAGGTACAGGTCCGGGTTGGCGACCGCGTGGACCTGCATGGACCCGACCGCGGTCGGCAGGGCGGCGTGCACGTCGAGCAGGGCCCGCGGCACACCGGGCGGGTTGGGGATTTCCGGCTGGAGCGACACCGTGTTGCGGGAGGCGATGAAGTCCGGGTAGCCGGGCCCCATCCAGAACGCCAGCAGCTGCCGCGCGGCGGCCTCCCGCCGGGCGTCACCGGTGCGGAACCCGACCAGGGCGTTGGACTGGTCCGGGATGAACGTGCCGACCCGGCCGGACGGCGAGATCGGGAAGAACCCGATCCGGCGGTCCAGCGTGGCGGTGTCGGCCTTGGCCTGGAGCTGGCCGAAGAACGAGTCGACCTGCACCACCATGGCGGCCTCGCCGTCGAGCAGCGCGGTGCCCTGGTCGGTGAACTTCGCGGTCTTGATGTCGGCGTTGAACAGGCCCTCGTCGATCAGCGACTCGTACTCCTTGATCGCGTCGAGCACGACCGGGCCGGAGAACGTCTCCTGCTTGGTGTTGATCCGGTCCCAGAGGCCGTCCGCCGCGGCGTCGGCGAGCTGGACGTGCACCCACCACTGGGTGGCCCACCGGTCGGCGGCCATCTCGAAGAACGGCCTGACGCCCCTGCCCTTGAGCGTGCGGGCCAGGGTGACCATGTCGTCGAAGTTCTTCGGCAGTTCGGTGACGCCGTGCGCCGCCAAGACCTCCTTGTTGTAGTAGACGCCTTCGACGGCGGGGCTGGTGACGAGCGCCGCGTACCGCGTGCCGTCGAGGATGCCGGTGAGGTCGCGCAGCTCCGGCGCCACCTTCGGCAGCCAGGGCGCGTCGTCGAGCGGCTGGAGGTTGGCCTTGGCGTTGACGGCGGTGAGCATGGAGGCGGTGGGCCGCCAGAACGCCAGGTCCGGCTTGTCGCCGGTGGCGACCTTGGTCTGCACGCCCTGCTCGTAGGGGTCGAGGATGGTCACCACGTCCACGGTCGCGCCGGTGGCCTGCTCGAACGCGGCCACGACCCGCTCCGGCACCGCGGTGCTGTTCTGCGCCGCCCAGACGGTCAGCCGCACGCCGTCGAGCGACGCGGTGGGGTCGGCCCAGCCGACCGCACCGCCGGCGGGCGCGTCCGCGGCCGGGTCGCTGCACGCGGCGAGGCCCAGCGCGAGCGCCGCGGCGGTGGCGACCCGGATCCATCGGTTCATCGTGCTGATCCTCCCGTGGGTGGGGTGGCGGTGATCCGGAAGAGCCGCGCGGAAGCGGTGTCGTGCCGGGTGGGCGCCAGCGTCAGCACCCCCGCAGCGCGGTCCCAGGTGCGGGTCCACGCGGGCAGGTGGCGCGGGTAGAGCACGTCCACGTCGACGTGCCGCCCGCGCAGGTGGGGCAGCGACAGCGGCACGTCCGGGCCCGCGCCCTCGCGCCGCCACACGGCCACGTGCGTGACGTCGCCGGAGCGCAGGCCCAGGCTCAGCCACGGGTCGCTCCACCCGGGCAGGCCCAGCGGCCACACCGGGACCGAGGTCGCCAGGTCGGCCCGGATGTCCCGGAACACGCGCACGGCGTCGCGCACCGACCGCAGCTGGTCGGCGGTCATCAGGTCCAGCCGACCGGACAGGTACAGCCGGCCGAGCATCCCGGTGCACAGGGTGTGGGCGACCAGCTCGTCCGCCATGTCCGGCTGCGGGTAGGCCCAGCTCGCCGACTGCTCCGGCAGCACCGACAGCGGGGCGGCGACCGCGATCGGCGGGTAGCGCAGCGGGTCCTGCTGGTCGCTGGTGGACTGGAGCTGCATCCGGGACAGCAGCGCGTAATCCATCCGCATCGCCCCGGACGCGCAGTTCTCCAGGACCAGGTCGGGGTGGCGGTCCAGGAGCCGGTCCACCCACCGCAGGTGGGCCCGGTTGTGCGCGAGCAGGCCCGCCCCGGCGCTGTCGGCGGCGAAGTCCGTGCCCGGACCCGGGTCGACGTTGTAGTCCAGCTTCAGGTAGCCGACGCCCAGGTCCCCGACCAGCCGGTCGACCACGCCGTCCAGGTGCGCGACGGCGTCCGGGTGGCGCAGGTCCAGCACGTACCGGCCGTGCTCGACCAGCCGGACGCCGCCCCGCTGGAGGAACGCGGCGGCCGGGAGCTCGTCGGCCACCGGGCTGCGCACCCCGATCACCTCGGGCTCCAGCCACAGGCCGGGCACCATGCCGCGCTCGCGGATGCGGGTGAGCACCTCGGCGATCCCGCTCGGGAACCGGGTCCGCGACGGCTGCCACGCGCCCACGCCGTCCCACCAGCCCGTGCCGTCGTCGTACCAGCCGGCGTCGACGCAGAACACCTCCGCGCCGACGTCGGCCGCGGCGTCGACCAGCGGCAGCAGCTTGGCCGTGGTCGGGTCGCCCATCAGCGTGTTCATGTAGTCGTTGAACACCACCGGCAACGCGGTCCGGTCGCGGTGCGGTCGGACGAGCTCGCGCCGGTGCGCGGTGAGCGCGGCGACCGCGCCGTCCACACCGGACTCCGACACGGCCACCGAGACCGGGACGGTGGTGAACGACCCGCCCGGCGGCAGGGAGTGCTGCCACTGGTGGTCGACGTCGGTCGGCCCGAGCAGCGCGAGGTACGCGCCGCCGAGCCGTTCGCCGACCTCCCACCGCCACGCGCCGTTGTGCTCGACCTGCCACAGCCACGACTGCCCGCCGGCGCGGTCCACCAGCCCGGCGGTCGGCAGGTGCGTGCCGGTGGACCACGTGCCCGTGCTGACGGCGGCGAACCGGCCCCGGCCGTCCTGCCCGTGCAGCCCGAGGTTGAGGTCGGGGGTGACGCCGTCGCGCAGCGGGTGGCGCGTCCACCGCCCCTCCCCCAACCACTCGCTCTCGCCGCGCAGCAGGTCCACGTCCTCGACCCGGGCTCCCGGGAACCCGGCGGCGAACGACGTGACGCCCTGCACCAGCACCGGCGCCGGGCCGCGGTTCGTCACCGTCGTGCGGACCTGGCAGGCCGCGACGCCCTCCACCGACCGGAACGACGTGCGCGCGACCAGCCCGGTCCGCTCGTCGCGCAGGTCGACGTGCAGCTCGCTCCACCCGCCGTCCCGCGTGCGGGCCGAACCGGCGTAGGTCATGCGGGTGCCGAGGGCGGTCTCGGAGAACCGGTGCGAGGCACGGGCCCGCCCCTCCCCGGCCACCAGCACCTCCACCAGCGGCTGGGTGGCCCTGGGGTGGTCGGGTCGCGGACCGGTGGCGAGCGTGCGGACGCCGACCGGGCCGTCCGGGGACACGTCCACGACGAGTTCCAGCGCCGAGTGGCCCCAGACCACGGTCGTGGCGGACTCCAACGAGATCACGGTGCTCCTGTCGTGTGGTGGCGAGGACCGGGCGGCTAGTGTCCTGCGCCTGAAGTTCGTTGATGAATTGTAGGGTTGTCGGGTGGCTCGTAGGGGTCGGCCGGTGGCCGCGGTGGTGTTGACGGACGA
>NZ_JBIVUG010000008.1:0-293680 GCF_044757065.1 Actinosynnema sp. NPDC091369
CTGCTCGGGGTACTTCGACTTGCCTGACACGGAGGACATCCTTCCCCCAGAGCGCTGTCTGGGATCAAGGTGTCCGGTTCAAGGGGACAACCTCAAAGCAACACAACACGATCGTGTGCCCCGGAAACACATCGCCGTAAAACCGGAACAACTCCGCCGCCACCCGGGGCCTCCGGTTCGGCGGCACCTGCTCCAACGCCTGCGGAATCCGCGTCGGATCCGACGCCAACACCACCGTGTAGATGTCGTGCGCGAACACCTCCACGCCGCCGTCCGTCCAGTCCATCGACATCGGCGAATCCACCGGCACGACGTGCGAACGCACCGCTTCCACCATCCTGGTGAGCACCTCACCGTCGCGCCCGGCCGACAGGAAGTTCTCCCGCGTCACCCCTACCGCGGGCACGTGGAGCACCATCGCGTTGGGTCCAGCGGCCAAATTCACCGCCCGGTTCTGATACCCGAGCACTTCAACGCGCCCGTGCAACCGATGACCACACCGGCCCGCGTAGAGGATCGTGCCGTCGAACTCGGCATCGTCAGTCGAAACGCACACCCGGCGCACGCTACAGCCGCCACCACCGACCCGGCCCGACCCGGCTCGGCCAACTTCGACCGTCGCCACACCGCCGACCGTCCACTGTCGACCGACCATCACCAGCCACCAGCCACCAGCCACCAGCCACCAGCCACCAGCCACCAGCCGCCGCTCGACCGGCGGCCAGTCGACGGTCGCCGAAGTCAGCGGTCGGCCTCGATGGTTGGGCTCAGTGGTTGGCCGGTGGCAGTCGTCTGCTCGCCGCCGACCGCTTCGTGATGGCGGCTCAGCGGCGCTCCAGCGCGGACAGCAGCCGTGGCAGGGAGCTGCCCAGGCCCCAGCGCCGGGTCAGCTCGGCGACGCGGTCCGGGTCGACGGGGGCGGCGGGCACGAGGTCCGGGCGGTCCATGACGATGTCGGCGTCGGTTGCCACGTTGACCACGGTCGGTGCGACGGCGAGGTAGTCCTGGGCGTTGAGCAGGGCGGTGCGGGCGCGGGTGGTGAGCTTGCGGTCGCGGCCGTCGTGGACTGCGTCGAGGACGGCTTGCAGGGAGCCGAACTCGCTGATCAGCTTCGCCGCGGTCTTCTCGCCGATGCCGGCGACGCCGGGCAGGCCGTCGGACGGGTCGCCGCGCAGCACGGCCATCCCGGCGTACGCGCGCCCGGCGTCGTGCACCGGCAGCGCGTACTTGGCGGCCAACTCCTGCGGCCCGAGCAGCTCCGCCTTCGCCCAGCCGCGGCCGAGGTAGAGGACGCGGACCGGGGTCGGTTCGTCGCGCACGACCTGGAACAGGTCGCGGTCGCCGGTGATGACCTCTACCGGGTCGGTGGTCTCGCGGGCGGCGAGGGTGCCGATGACGTCGTCGGCTTCGTAGCCGGCGGCCTCGGCGGTCGCGATGCCCACGGCGTCCAGCACGTCGAGGATGATCGGCACCTGCGGGGTGAGGGTGTCGGGCACCTCTTCCTCGCCGTCGACGGCGCCTTCGGCGACGCGGTGGGCCTTGTAGGACGGGAGGGCGGCGACGCGGAACTCCGGGCGCCAGTCGGCGTCCAGGCAGGCGACCAGGCGGCTCGCCTTCCGCTCGGTGATGACCTTCGCGATCGTGTCGACGAACCCGCGCACCGCGTTGACCGGGGTGCCGTCCGGGGCGGTCATCGACTCGGGCAGCGCGTAGAACGCCCGGAAGTACAGGCTGGCGGCGTCCATCAGGACCAGCGGATTGCTCACCTGGGACAGCTTGCCAGAGACCTCCGACATCGCGGGTCGCCCGCTCTGGTCCTGTGGATAACTCCCGGCGGCAGGTTCTTTGGGCGGTGCGCTTCCGGTGGTCTGTCGTTCCGGGCTGGTGGATAACTCCGTTGAGTGCGGGTGGGGGGTAGGGGGTGCGGGTGGGATTGGGATTGGGGAGGGGGATGGCGGGTGGGGTTGGGGAGGGGTGGCGGGGTTCGGGTGTGGGGGTGGTTGCCGGCGGCCTCGTTGTTTCAACCGACGTTTGACAGGTTCGGTAACGGCGTTTTGGGGGATCGGGTTTCTGAGGTTCACCCGTTGGGGGAGGGCGGGGGAAGAAAAAGGCTGGTCGGGGTGGAAGTGGCTCGAACGGGGGAGAACGGTGGGGTGTGGTGGCTTGTGGCGTGGGATGGGGCTCGCACGACTAGGCTTCCTCCTATGTCGACCCAAGTTGGGCCCGTGGACGTGGACGCGCTGAGGGCGCGGCTCGACCGAGCCGCTGCCGCCGCCTCCATCGCGGGCGTTGACGCGTTGCTCATCGCGCCCGGTTCGGATCTGCGCTACCTCCTCGGTGCCGGTGGGACGTCGTTCGAGCGGTTGACCTGTCTGGTGGTGCCGGTCGGGGGGACGCCGGTCCTGGTGGTGCCCAAGTTGGAGCAGCCCGGTTACGTCGACATCCCCACCGACGCGCTCGGGGTCGAAGTGGCCACGTGGGTCGACGGCGAAGATCCGTACGCGCTGGTCAAGCGGGCGTTGAAGGGTACTCGGACGGCCGTCTCCGACATGATGCCCGCGCTGCACACGTTGCGGTTGCGCGACGTGGTGGGCGGGGACCAGGTGTTGGCCGGGCCCGTGTTGCGAGAGCTGCGGATGCGCAAGGACCCCGCCGAGGTGGCCGCGTTGCGCAAGGCGGGCGCGGCGATCGACCGGGTGCACGCCCGCATGGCCGAGTGGCTGCGCCCCGGGCGCACGGAGGCCGAGGTGGGTGCGGACATCGCGGCGGCGATCGTGGCCGAGGGGCACGTGCTGGCGGAGTTCGTCATCGTCGCCTCCGGCCCGAACGGCGCGTCGCCGCACCACGACCTTTCCGACCGCGTGATCGAGGCGGGCGACGTGGTGGTGGTCGACATCGGCGGTCCTGTGGCAGAGGGCTACAACTCCGACTCCACCCGCAACTACGTGCTCGGCGAGCCGCGTGACGCGGACGTGTGGGAGACCTACGCGGTTCTTCAGGCGGCGCAGCAGGCGGCCGTCGAGGCCGTGCGGCCCGGTGTCACGTGCGAAGCGGTCGACGCGGCGGCGCGCGACATCATCGCCGACGCGGGTTTCGGCGAGTACTTCGTCCACCGCACGGGCCACGGCATCGGGCTGGACGTGCACGAGGACCCCTACATCGTCAGCGGCAACGACCTGCCGGTGGAGCCGGGCATGGCGTTCAGCGTCGAACCCGGCATCTACCTGCCCGGCCGGTGGGGCGCGCGGATCGAGGACATCGTGATCGCGACCGCCGACGGCGTGGAGAGCGTCAACAACCGACCGCACGAGCTGGTGGTGTTGCCCGCGTGACGAACCTGGAGCCGATAGACCGGGCGATCCTGCGCGAACTGGCCGCCGACGGCCGGTGCAGCTTCACCGACCTCGCCGAACGGGTGGGGCTGAGCGTGTCGGCCGTGCACCAGCGGGTGCGGCGGCTGGAGCAGCGCGGCGTGGTGCGCGGCTACGCGGCGCGGCTGGACGGCGACGAGATCGGCCTGCCGCTGACCGCGTTCATCTCGCTGACCCCGATCGACCCGGCGGCTCCCGACGACTACCCGAAACGGCTGGAGCACCTGCCGCAGATCGAGGCGTGCTACTCGGTGGCCGGGGACGCGTCGTACGTGCTGCGGGTGCGGGTCGCGTCGCCGCACGCGTTGGAGGAGCTGCTCCGGCAGATCCGCGAGGTGGCGAACGTGTCCACCCGCACCACCGTGGTGCTGTCCACCCCGTACGAGGACCGGCCGCCGGCGGTCTGATCAGAACAGGCGCGCCCACGTGTCCGCGAACGGGCGCAGCACGTCGCGGTCGCGGCGGCCGGGCGCGGCCGGCAGGAAGCGTTCGACCTCCTCGTCGGTCGCGGGCCGCACCACGAGCCGCGGGGACGCGTCGAACGCGCCGACCGGGGCCGATGGCGTGTACCGGTAGGTCACCCGGTCCTGGTCGACGCTCAACGACGGGAACAGGTACCCCTCCGGCGTGGCGATCAGCAGCACACCACCGGGAACCCCGGCGTTCCGGATGCGGGACGCCGGGTCGTCGGCGGGCATCGTCGTGGGGAACCACAGGCCGAAGGCCACGGCGGCGACGGTCACCGCGACGGCCGCGAGCCGCACCGCCAGGCCGTGCGCCAGCATCGCCGCGACCAGCGCGAACGGCGTCCCGACGGCGGGCAGCACGAGCCACGTCGGCGGCTTGGCGGGCGTGCTCGCCTCGACCACCGCGTGGTAGAACACGGCCCCGACCAGCCCGAGCACGGTCACCAGCGCCGCCCAGCCGACCCGGCGCAGCGGCCCGGCCGTCAAGGGGCTGCCGGCCGGGACGAGCGTGCCGACCAGGTACACCACGACGAACGGGCCGAGCATGCCGACGCCGACCAGCGCGGCGCTCCCGACGAAGAACCCGAACAGCACCAGCCAGCCCACGAACGCCGCGGACAGCCCCGTCACGACCCACACCGCGGCGATCTGCGACGGCACCCGGTAGTCGATCACGCGCCCACGCTCCCGCGACCGGGGCGTGGCGGCATCGGTGGATCTACTCAACCGGGTCGGCGGGGACCGCGTCGTAGGCGGCCCGGACGCGGTCCAGCGCCGGGTCGTCCACCGGGTACTCGACGTCGTCGATCCGCGACACGCCCACCAGGCCGATCGAGTTGGCCAGGAACGCGCCGCGGTAACGGCCCACGTCGGCCAGCCGCACCACCTCGCGGCGTGTCGGCAGCTCCCGTTCCAGCAGCTGCATCGTGATGCCGTGCAGCCAGTCGGCCCGCGGCCACACCACGCCGCCGTCGTGGTCGAAGAACCCGATGTTGGCGATCGCGCCCTCCACCACCACGCCGTCGGACGTGGTGAGCAGCGCGTCGTCGTAACCGGCCTGCTCGGCGCGCTTGCCGTGGTGGATCTGGCCGAAGCCGCCGACGTGCTTCACGTGCGGCAACGGGCGGGTGTAGGTGACCGGCACGAGGCGCTGCGGCGTCACCGGGGGCGTGGTCGGCGGGCGCACCGCGACCAGCACCGACGGCTCGCCCAGGCCGAACACGACGACCCGCACGGCCGCGTCGCGCACGTCGCCCAGCGCGTGGGCGATCAGGGCGCGGACGTGGTCGCCCGCCAGGCCCGCGCCGTACAGCTCGCGGTTGGCCGCGTCGAGCCGCCGCAGGTGCAGGTCCAGACCCTTCACCCGGCGGTCGCGGACCTGCATCGCGGTGAAGTGCCCGTAGTTGGCCAGCAGGCCGGCCGCCAGCCGGTCGGTGGTCGGCGGTCCGCCGTCGATCTCGATCCTCAGCACGGTCGCCGACCGTAGCGTGGCCGGAATCGAGGGTCGCCGGTCGTTGCCGCCCTCATCGGAGGGGGAGAGGGTGAGTGGTGTGGAACGCGAGGTCCTGGTGGTCGGGTACGACGGCGCGGCGCTGACCGACATCGCGGGTCCGGCGGACGTGTTCGCCGGCGCGAACCGGGCGTGCACCGCCGACCCGCCGCGCGACGGCCGGGGGACGCCCGACGGCTACCGCGTGCGGTTGGCGGCGATGGGTGGTGGCGGGTTCGAGGTGACCGGCGGGCTGCGGATGGAGGCCGAGGACCTGCGGGAGGTGTCCGGAGGGGTGGACACGGTCCTGGTCGTCGGCGGCTTCACGTTCGCCGACGCCGCCCGTGACGCCGAGCTGCGCCACCACCTGCGGCGCGTCGCGGCCGGCGCGCGGCGGGTGGCCAGCGTGTGCACGGGCGCGTTCGTGCTGGCCGCGTCCGGGCTGCTGGACGGCGCCCGCGCCACCACGCACTGGGCGTACTGCGACCGGCTCGCCGCCGAGCACCCGTCGGTGGACGTGGTGCCGGACGCGATCTACGTGCGGCACGGGCGGCTGGTCACGTCCGCCGGCGTCACCGCGGGCATCGACCTCGCGCTGGCCCTGGTGGAGCAGGACCACGACGCCGCGCTGGCCCGGCTGATCGCCCGCTGGATGGTGGTGTTCCTGCAGCGCCCCGGCGGCCAGTCGCAGTTCAGCGTCCGGTCGCGGGTGCCGCCCGTGCGGGAGCCCGGCCTGCGGGCCGTGCTGGACGCGATCACCGACGACCCGGCCGCCGGGTGGACGGTCGAGGGGATGGCGCGCCGGGCCGCGATGAGCCCGCGCCACTTCGCGCGCGTGTTCCCGCGCCGCGTCGGCGTGTCACCCGCCCGGTACGTGGAGCGGGTGCGCGTGGAGGCGGCGGCGACCGCGCTGGAGTCCGGCGACGAGGGGCTGGACGTCGTGGCCAGGCGCGCCGGGTTCGGCTCGGCGGAGACGCTGCGCCGGGCTTTCGTGCGGGTGCTCGGCGTGACGCCGGGCGGGTACCGCGACAGGTTCCGCACCACCGGTGCGGCTTAGGAGGGGGATCGACGTGGACGTGGCTTTCGTGCTCTACCCGAGGATGACCGCGCTCGACCTGGTCGGGCCGTACGAGGTGCTGGCCCACCAGCCGGAGGTGACCGCGCACTTCGTGGCCGCCTCGCCCGACCCGGTGACCACCGACGCGGGGCTGGTGGTCGTGCCGACGACGACGTTCGCCGAGCTGCGCCGCGCGGACGTGATCGTCGTGCCCGGCGGCGGTGGCTGGGCGGAGGTGCTGGCCGAGGGCGTGGTGGCGGCGTGGCTGCGGGAGGTGCACCCGACCGCGACCTGGACCACGTCGGTGTGCAGCGGGTCGACGCTGCTGGCGCAGGCGGGCGTCCTCGACGGCCGGCCCGCGACCACGCACTGGGCGTTGCGCGACGAGCTGGCCGCCCGCGGCGCGGTGGTGCGCACCGACCGGGTGGTCGTCGACGGGTCCGTGGTCACCGGCGCCGGGGTCTCGGCCGGGATCGACTTGGCGCTCACCCTCGTCGGCCTGCTCTGGGGCGACGAGCGGGCCCGGTTCACCCAGCTGTTCATCGAGTACGACCCCGAGCCGCCCCACGAGGTCGAGGTGCCCGCGGAGCCGCCCGCCGACCTCGTCGCCTTCGCCAGGGGCGTGTTCGCCGGGCGCTGACCGGGTTATCGCGACCAGCACGGCGGGCCGCCCGCCGTGCCGGCGCAGGACCCGCAGCGGCAGGCCCGCCAGCGCCAGCACCGAGCCCTCGGCGAACAGCTCGCCGTCCAGGTCGAGCGTGCCGCTGAGCACGACCACCAGCGCGTCACGCCACTCGCCGGGGTCGTAGGGCCGCTCGTCGGCCACGGTGACCAGCCTGACGTCGAAGGTCACAGCGTCGCGGGCAGGCCGAAGAGCGGGAACCGGTCCGACGGGAACGTGACGACCTCCGCGATCTCGTCGCCCTCGACGCGCAGCACGTCCAGCGCCACCGGCGTGAAGTGCTCGGCACCGGGCCTGCGGGCGTAGTTGGCCAGCGCCGGCTGCCGGTTCGCCCACGTCACCAGCACCTTCCACTCGCCGAACGCCTCCGGGCCCACCATGACCGGCGTCCAGATGTCGATCACGGTGTCCCGGCCCCGGTGCCACTCGGGCTGCGGCGGCATCGTCCACGTGACGTCCTCGCGCAACGCGGAGGCCATCAGCGCCATGTCGCAGCTCTCGGTGGCCTCGACCAGCTTGCGCACCACGGCCTTCTCGCGCGGGTTCGGCTCGCCCGACCAGTCGGACCGCCGTTGCGGCAGGTGCTTGCGCATGGTGACGCGGGCGCGTTGCAGCGCGCTGTTCACCGCGGGCACCGTCTCCTCCAGCAACGCCGCCGTCTCGCTCGCCGGCCAGCCCAGCACGTCCCGCAGCACCAGCACCGCCCGCTGCTTGGCGGGCAGGTGCTGCACCGCGGCCAGGAACGCCAGCTCGATCGTCTCCCGCGCCACCACCTCCGCGTCCGGCTCGGCGTCCAGCAGGGCGTCCGGGAACGGCTGCAACCACGGCACGTCCGCCACCGGCATCCCGTCGGTGGTGGCGTGCGCGGGACGGCGGTCGATCACGTCGAGGCACGCGTTCGTGGCGATCCGGTACAGCCACGCGCGGAACGACGACCGCCCTTCGAACGTGTCGCGGGCCCGCCACGCCTTGAGGAACGTCTCCTGCACCAGGTCCTCGGCCTCGTCGAACGAGCCGAGCAGCCGGTAGCAGTGCACCCGCAGCTCGTGCCGGTGCCGTTCGGCCTCTTGCGTGAAGGCCACCGTCATCCGCGCAACCTCGCTCATGCTCACCCTCCGGGCTTGTACGGTGACGTGCCGGTCGCACGCCGCACAACTTGAGACGGCGCGCGCCCGGGGAACTCATCGGTCGCGTCGGATCGGGGGAGCGGTGGTCGGGGGCACGGGGTTCCGCGCGGTGTTCGCGGTGCCGGAGTTCCGGGTGCTGTGGTCGGCGGCGGTGCTGTCGACCGTCGGCGACCAGTTGGCCCGGGTGGCGTTGTCGGTGCTGGTGTTCCAGCGCACCGGGTCGGCCGCGTGGACGGCGCTGACCTACGCGTTGACGATGCTGCCCGCGCTGGTGTCGGGCGTGCTGCTGACCGGCCTGGCCGACCGGTACCCGCGGCGGACCGTGATGGTGGTCGCCGACGCGGTGCGGGCCGTGCTGCTGGCCGTGATGGCGGTGCCGGGCGTGCCGCTGCCCCTGGTCGCCGCGCTGCTGGTGGTCGCGCAGCTCGCCGAACCGCCTTTCGCCGCCGCCCAGGGCGCGCTGCTGCCGACCGTGCTGGGGGAGCGGTACGAGGCCGGGCAGTCCGTGCACCTGATCACGCACCAGGCGGGGCTGCTGCTCGGGTTCGTCGGCGGCGGGCTGGTGGTGGCGTGGCTGGGCACGTCCGGGGCGCTGCTGGCGGACGCGCTGACGTTCGCGCTGTCGGCGCTGCTGCTGCGGTTCGGCTTGCGGAAACGCCCCGCGCCGGCGTTCGTGCCCGCCGCGCACGTGCGCATCCGGGCCGGGGCCGCGCTGGTGTGGCGGGACCGGAGGCTGCGGCTGCTGGTGGGCCTGGGGTGGTTGGCGCTGTTCACCGTGGTGCCGGAAGGGCTGGCCGCGCCGTTCTCGGCGGAGGTCGGGGCGGGTGCGGCGGGTGTCGGCCTGCTGCTGGCCGCCGACCCGGCCGGCATGGTGCTGGGCACCGTGCTGCTGCGGTTCCTGCCCGCGTCCACGCGCGTGCGGCTGCTCGGCCTGCTGGCCGTCGCCACCGCGTTGCCGCTGGTCGGGTACCTGTTCGCGCCGAACCTCGTGGGCGCGGTGGCGCTGCTGGCGGTGAGCGGGGTGTTCAGCGCCTACCAGGTGACGGCGGGCGCGACGTTCGTCCGCCTGGTGCCCGACGAGCAGCGCGGCCAGGCGCTGGGCTTCGCCCGCAGCGGCCTGGTCGCCGCGCAGGGCCTCGGCGTCGCCGCGGGCGGCCTGCTGGCCTCCGCCACGGGCTCCGCGACCACCGCCATCGCCGTCGCGGGCGTCGCGGGCACCGTCCTGGCGCTCACCGCCACCACCGCGTGGTCCCGCGTCGCTCCCGCCGCGGTCGCCTGACGGTGCTCAGGCGCAACCGGTCGTTCCTGCTGCTGTGGGCCGGGCAGTCGGTGTCGCTCGTCGGGTCGCAGGTCACCGTGGTGGCGGTGCCGCTGGTGGCGGCGCTGACGCTGGGCGCGGGGGCGTTCGAGGTCGGGCTGGTGGCGGCGTGCGGGCGGTTGCCGTACCTCGTGTTCGGGTTGCCGGCCGGGGTGTGGGTGGACCGGTTGCCGCGGCGGGTGGTGGCCGGGGTGTGCGCGGTCGGGCAGGCGGTGAGCCTCGCGGTCGTGCCGGTGGCCGCCGGGCTCGGGGTCCTGACGGTCGGGGTGCTGGCCGCGGTGGCGGCGCTGGCGGGGACGTTCGCGGTGTTCGGGGACATCGCCGGGCTGGCGCTGGTGCCCATGGTGGTGCCGGCCGCGCAGTTGACGCGCGCCCAGGGCGTGGTCGAGGTGGGGCAGGCCACGGCGCAGGTCGCGGGACCCGCGTTGGGCGGGTGGCTGGTCGGGGCGATCACGGCGGCCGGCGCGCTGGTGGCCGACGCGGTCAGCTTCCTCGTCGCGGCCGTGACGTTGCTGTGGGTGCGGGTGGTGGAACGGCCGCAGGCCGGCGCGGGCGTGTGGGCCGGGGTGCGGGCCGTGTTCGGGCACCAGGGGCTGCGGCGGGTCACGTTGTGCACGGCGACCCACGTCTTCTGGTTCAACGCCTTCACCGTCGTGGTGCTCCTGCACCTGGTCTCGGCGTTGGGGCTGTCCGCGGCGCAAGCCGGGGTGACGCTGTCCGTCGGCGCGGTCGGAGGGCTGCTCGGCGCTCTCGTCGCGGCCCGGTTGGGTGAGCGGTGGGGCCGGCGGCGGACGATGGCCGGCGCCGTCGTGGCCACCGGCGCGGGGCAGGCGCTGGTCGCGGTGGACCAGCTCGTGATCGGCGCGGTGGCGGTGATGTGGTTCGCGCTCCAGCTCTACAACGTGCACCAGGTGCCGGTGCGGTACGAGGCGACGCCCGCCGCGCTGCACGGCCGGGTCAACGCGACCATCCGCACCGCCGTCTGGGGCACCGCGCCCGCGGGGGCGCTGGTGGGCGGCCTGCTCGGCGACGCCGTCGGCCTGCGCGCCACGCTCGTGCTCAGCGGCATCGGCGCCGCGACGGCGTGCCTGTGGCTGGTGCGGGCGCGCGTCGGCTGACCGCGCCGGCCGCGGGAGTGGCAGTGCTCACCGCGGCCCGCACGTGCTCCAGGGCGTTGTCGTCGGTCAGGGCTCCGGGTCTTCACCAGATCTTGTCGCGCATGGCGGCGCACCTCCCCTCGACGTGGCTCGCGATCGGCCCGCGGAACCGGGCATCCGGGGGATCACCAGATCTTGTCGCGCACAACCACACCTCACTCCCGTCTCGACACCTCGCCGACCTGCGGTTTCACCAGATCTTGTCGCGCACCGCGCTCACCTCCCCGCGGGGTGCGTCACCCCGGTAGCGGCTGACATCGACACAGGTCACCATTACTGTGACCCTCCGTCCGGACGCCAGGGCGGTCCGGGGCAGACGGTCGTGAGGAACCATGGGCAGAGCGCGTTCGACGTCGTCGGGCGATCGACGCTGGTCACTATGGTCCCTGCCGGGGCAGGCCCTGGTGTACGTGCTGTCGGTGGATCTGCTCGCCGTCCTCGCGATCGCCGCCACCGCTGCCCGGCCCGTGCCCGCCGACTCCTGGACCCCGTTCGCCGTCCTGCTCGGCTGCGCCGCGCTGCACCTGCACAGCTCCCGCTGGATCGAGCGCATCCGCCGCGACCACAGCCACCTGCCGCACGTCGACCTGTGCAGCATCTGGATGCTGGCCGGCGCGATCGTGCTGCCGCCCGCGCTCGCCGTCGCGCTCGTCGTGCTGATGTACGCGCACCGGTGGTGGGTCGTCGGCCGCTGGGACGCCTCACGCCCACCGCACCGCAACGTGTTCACCACGTCGATGATGGTGCTGGCCACGCTCGCCGCGAGCACCGCGGCGGACCTCACCGGCCTGCGCGACCACCTGCGCGCCGGGCGGCCCGACGGCCCGCTCGACCTCGTCGGCCTGGTCGGCGCGGGCGCGGCGCAGTGGCTGGTCAACACCGCCCTGGTGGCCGGCGTGATCCTGCTGACCGTCCGGCCCCGCCCGGTGCGCGACGCCCTCGGCAGCGGCGCGGACAACCTGCTCGAAGCGGGCCAGCTCGCGCTGGGCGGCTTCGTCGCCCTCGCCGTGGCGTGGTGGCCCGGGTTCGCGCTGCCGATGGTCGTCGCCGCCGTCGCCCTGCACCGCACCGTGCTCATCCACCAGTTGGAGCTGGCCGCCCGCACCGACACCAAGACCGGCCTGCTCAACGCCGAGGCTTGGCACCTCCAGGCCACGCTGGAGCTGCAGCGCACCCGCCAGCAGCCGCCCGGCGCGCGCGTCGGCCTGTTCATGATCGACGTCGACCACTTCAAGGACATCAACGACACCCACGGCCACCAGACCGGCGACCTGGTGCTGCGGCGCATCGCGACGGCGCTGGAGGGCGCGGTCCGGCGCGGCGACTCGGTCGGCCGCTTCGGCGGCGAGGAGTTCGCCGTGCTGCTGCCCGGCGTCGACCACGAGGAGGCCGTGGCCATCGCCGAGCGGATGCGCTCGGAGGTGCACCGGGTGCTCGTGGACGTCGGCGACGGCGGCGTGGTCGCCGGGCTCACCGTCAGCATCGGCATCGCGGTGTGGCCCGAGGTCGCCGAGGACACCGTGTCCGGACTGCTCGCCGCGGCGGACGCGGCGCTGTACGAGGCCAAGCGGCTCGGCCGCGACCAGGTGCAGGCGGCGGGCAGGCACCGCCGCGCCCGGTGGACGCCCGCGGCCCGCTCTGAACGCCCCGGGGTGTAACAACCGCGACTACCCGGCGGATCTGCTACAGGTCGGGCCCTCCGGTGGCGTAGTTTCTGCCCGCCACCTCCTTTACCCGGTGGACACTCCTCGCTTGCAAGGGTCGTGAGCCAGTGGACCTCGGTGCTCCGCACGGAATCCGCTTCCGCTTCGAAGCGGGGCTGCTGCGTGCCGTCCTGCTCGACGTGCACGGCAAAGCGCCCGTCGACGCGGGCGAGGAGCTGACCGCCGAGGCGGGCGCGCGGGACCTGCTGGTCGAGGAGACCCGGGACGCCGACGTGCGCGCGGTGCTGCGGCTGCGGTTCGACCTGCCCGCGCCCGCCCGCTGGCGGCTCGCCGTGGACGCGCCCGCCACCGCCACCGACGACGGGGTGTCGTTCGCCCTGTCGCACTCGGTGACGCTGCGCGTGTCCGGCTCCGAGCCGTGCGAGGTCGAGGACGGCGGGGTGGCCGTGCGGCTGCCCGCGGGCCGGTCCGACCTGGACGTCACCGTGATCAGCGAACCCGTGTTCCAGGTCGGCGACACGGTCGTGGTGTGCCGGCCGGACCAGGTGCGCGAAGCCGCGGTGGTGGTGTCGTGCCTGCCCGCGGACCGCGTCACGCCCGTCGTCGCGCTGCGGCCCCCGGACTCCTCCTCGCACCGGCACGACCGGCTGCTGGCCTCCCTGCTCGGCGCCACGGGCGTGCGCCGCGCGGTGTTCCTCGCCGAACCCGACACCGACGTGTTCCCCGACCTGCCCGAACGCCTGCACCTGCCGTGCGAGGACCCCGTCGGGCTGACCGCCAAGGCGTGGGAGGTGCTGCGCGGCGGCGAGCCCGAGCGCACGCTGGACGTCGCGCCCGACGCCGACTTCGTCGCCGCCCTGTTCACCGCCCTTCGCACGGGCGCGGCGCTGCGCGTGGACGACGACGCGCCGCCCGTGCCGTTCGAGGGGCACAACCCGGACGACGGCGACGAAGCCGTGCTGGTCGAGCGCACCGGCGGGGTGGACGACCTGGTGGCCGCGGTGTACGCGCACCACCGCGGCGCGCGGCTGGTGATCACGCCCGAGCCGGACCTGGTCGAGGTGGGCTCGGTGGTGGCCGAGGAGCAGGAGCGGGTCACCGCGGCGGCCGGGGCGATCGGCGACGCGGTGAAGGGCATCGGGTTCGTCGAGGCGCTGTGGCGGTACCTGTCCTCCGGCGGCCACGACCCGTACGCGGCGGTCGAGGCGGTGGTCACCGCGCAGGTGCCCGCCGAGGTCGTCGCCCGCGTCGGCGACCGCCGGCTGACCGCGTTCACCACGGGCCTGCCCTACTCGTTCGTGCACACCGAGGACGTGAACTGGGCGCGCAAGCCCATCGGGCACGTGGTGGCCGACCCGACGCTGGTCGTGCTCACCGAGCTGCACCGGGCGGGCGCGGCGCGCGAGCCCGGCGCGTTCAGCCTGGTGGTCGACGCCGGGGCGTTCCGCGAACTGCCGGGCACGGCCGCGTCGCCGGGCCACCACACGCACCCGATCGTGCTGTCCCACCAGGACGCCTCGCCGCAGGTGGTGCGCGACCTCGTCGCGGACCTGCCGGTCGAGCTGGT
Organism: Actinosynnema sp. NPDC091369; assembly: GCF_044757065.1. Lineage (NCBI taxonomy): Bacteria > Bacillati > Actinomycetota > Actinomycetes > Pseudonocardiales > Pseudonocardiaceae > Actinosynnema > Actinosynnema sp. NPDC091369. The sequence goes on from NZ_JBIVUG010000008.1 coordinate 13,900, forward strand.
GTTCTTCAACTGCCACGACGCCGACGACGCGATCGTGCTGGGCGAGGACACGCTGCCGGACGACGACCTGCCCGTGACGCTGCGGCACCGGCCGATCGTGTTCAACAACTCGTGCCGCTCGTGGACGCGGCTGGGCCGCGAGTTCGTCCGCGCCGGCGCGCGCGGCTACATCGGCACCCTGTGGACCATCCCGCCCAACCTCGCCGCCGGGTTCGCCCGCACCGTCGTGCGGCGGCTCACCGCCGAGGAGACGCCCGCCGCCCGCGCCATCGTCAACACCGGCACGCCCGGCGGCATCGAGCGGTCCTACCTGTACGTCGGCACGGTCAACGGCAGGCTGGACGAGTGGCGCGACCGGTCCACCACCGACGCCGAGGCCGCGCTGACCGGGTGCGAGCTGCTGGCCGCCGCCGCCCGCGACTGCGCCGACCCGCTCGCACCCGTGCTGCACCGGGAGCTCACGGCGCTGCGCGAGGTCGCCGAGACCGGCGCGGTCGCCGACAGCCCGTCCTACGCGGACGTGCTGCTGGCCGAGCTGAGGCTCGAGGACGACGACGAGCGGGCCGCCGCCCTGGTCGAGCGGGTCGACGCCCTGCTGACCGGGCTGGACCTGCCCGACGACGAGCTGGAAGCCCTGTGGGCGACCAGGTTCGAGCTGACCGGCGCCCGGTCCGAGCGGCGCGGGGAATACGGGGCCGCGCTCGCGGACTTCGAACGGTGTGTGGGCTTGGGCGACGCGTGCCGCGACCGAGCGGACGTCCTGCTGCGGATGGCGAGGCTGCTGATGCGCGAAGGCAGAACCGACGAAGCCGGCCAGGCGGCGCGGTTGGCGTACGACGACCACCGCACCCGACGGGACCGACCCGGGCAGCTGGAGTCGATCACCCTGCTCGACGGCCTCGGCGACGCCGACCCCGACACCGCCCTGCGCTACGCGGTCGAGGGCCACGACCTGGCCGAGGAGCTGGGCGAACGGGCCCGGCAGGCCGCGTTCAAGCTCGCCGAGTGCGACCGCCGCCGCGAGCGGGGCGAGCTGGCCGAGGCGATCGAGGCGGGGTCGCGGGCCGTGGAGCTGTTCCGCGACCTCGGTGACGACCGGCAGGAGCTGGCCGCGCTGCGCCGGCTCGGCGCGTGCCACCGGGACCGGGGCGACCTGGAGACCGCGCAGCACTACGCCGCAGTCGGCCTGGCCCGCGCCGAGCAGGTCGGCGCGGCGGCCGAGGTGGCGTCGTTCCACGACGACCTGGGCGGCGTTCTCACCGCGCGCGGCGAGCACGGGCCGGCGTTGGGGCATTACCGGCACGCCGTGTCGAAGCTCGTCGCCACCGGCGCGTGGGAGCGCGGCGCGGAGCTGCTGCCGCACCTGGCCGTCGGCGCGGTGCGGGCGCGCGACCCGGAGGCGCTGTGGACCGCGGCGCTGAGCGGCGGGCTGATCTGCGAGGTCGCGCCGCGCGAGGTGTGGGCGTCGGTGCTGCCGCTGGTGGTCGACTCGATGAAGCGGGCGATCGAGACCGGGCCGCTGGAGCTGACCCAGCGCGGCATGACCGACTTCGCCAGCGCGGTCACCGCGGGACGGCGCGAGGACATGCCGTTCCAGGTGGGGCTGCTCGCCGACGTGGTGGTCGTGCTGCTGGCGTGGCTGATGGACCGCGTCGACGGGCACATCCTGGCGTTCGCCCGCGAGCTGGACCGCACCAGCGGCGGCGTGCTCGACCTGGTCGGCTACCTGTCCGTGCCCTACGCCGACCGGGCCCGCGACCCCGGGACGGGCCGGACGCGGGCTACCAGTGGCGGCCCGCGCTGAGGTCGTCCAGCTCCGGCCGGGACAGGTGCAGCACCCGGAAGCGGACCTCCGCCTCCGGCGCCGCGCTCCACAGGCTGAAGTGCACCAGCTCCCAGTTCCGGGGGTCGACGGCCAGCGCGGTGCAGTGCAGCGCGGGGTCGTCCTTGAGGCGCGCGAGCTCGTCGAGGGCCTCGTCGATCGCCTCGGTCGGGTCGCTGAACGCGGGCAGCCGCCACGTGCGCTTGGTCGCCGCCGTCGGTTCGGCGGCCGTGCCGCGCTCGAAGGCGAGGCCGGTCCAGTGCTGCACGGTGGGACGGCCGAAGTCGGTGATGATGCCCCGGAACCCCGGACCCCACAGGAAGCTGTTCATGCCCTCGACGGCGCGCCACAGGTAGAACGGGGCGTACTGGTTCACCGGCGACCCGTCGACACCGCGTTCCCGCACGCAGTAAGCCTTCAACCCCAGCCCGGGGAACGCGTCCAGCGCCGAGCCGCGCGTGGCGACCCTGGTGCGGATGATGCCCATGTCGTAGTCGGCGGGCAGGGTGATCTCGTAGTGCATGGCGTGCATGGTCAGTTCCCCCGGTAGGTGGCGGCGGTGCGCGGGTAGAGCTCCCGGTACGCCGGGAGGTGACCCCACGGCGTGGTGACGGACTGGGCGCGGAGCAGGCCGTGGACCAGCGCCCGCGCGAACACCGCCCGTGCGGCGGCGAGCAGCAGGTCGACGTCGCCCGCGTCGTGGGTGCCGGTCGAGGTGGCGAACACCGTGTCGCCGTCGGTCAGGCCGTGCGCCGGCCGGACGGCGGTCGCGAGGCCGTCCTGCGCGGCGTTGGCCAGGGCGAACAGGTGCGGAAGGCGGGCGTTCGTGGCGACCACGCCGATGACGGTGTTGAACGGCTGGGCGTGGCCCTCGACCCGGGCCGCCTCCAGGTCGTCACCCTGGTAGGTGGGGAACTCGCCGGGCAGGCCGAGGTGCGCGGCGAACGGCAGGCCGGTGCCCACGTCGACCGACGGGCCGACCGCGTTGAGCGCCGCGACCGCGCCGACGACGACGCCACCGGGCAGCACGGCGCTCGCCGTGCCCAGGCCGCCCTTCACCGCGGCGTTCAGCGCGCCGGTGCCCGCGCCGACGTTGCCCTGGGCCACCTCGACCCCCGCGTTCCGCACCGCCTCGGCACCCTCGTCGGCCCCCGGCCGGGCCAGGAAGTCACCACCGCGCCCGAGGTCGAACAACGCCGCCGCGGGCACGAACGCCCCCAACTCCCGCGCCGCCCCGTCCGCCACCGCCAACCCGTACGCGCTGCCACCGGTCAACACGACACCGCGCACCGCGTGCCCGCCGTACCGGGGATCGAGCGCGGCGGTGTCCCGCGTCGCCGGCGCGCCACCCCGGACGTCCACAGTGGACAGCGACCCGGTCGGGAACAGCACGGCCGTGACACCGGTCAACGCACCGCCACCGACCCGCGTGGCGTGCCCGACCAGCACTCCCGGCACATCGGTGATCGCGTTCCGCACGCCGTCGATGCTACGACCGGCACGCACCGGCGGACTCGCGGGCCCACCGCGGATCCTCAGCCGTCCCGGCGTCGTGCCGGTGAACCCGAGTGGGGTGGGCCGTGACCGCCCGATCCGACCGTGCTCCGGTCGTACGGCCGGATGGTCCGTTGGGCGGAGCAGTGGGCCGGCCGAGGTCGGAGGGCGGCAGCGGCGACCTCGGGAGTCGCCAACCCGGGGTCAGGACGTGCGAGGCAGACCGGCGCCCAGTTCGCGGACCACGGAGGCCAGGAGGTCGACGTCCTCCTCCGTGGTCCGCCAGTTCACGATCGCCGGGCGCAGGGCGACCATGCCCCGGTAGACCGTGGTGCCCGCGTAGACCCGGCCGTCCTCGACCAGGGCTTCGCCCAGGCGGCGGTTCAGGTCGTCCAGTTCGGACTCGGGCACGCCGGGCGGGCGGTAGCGGAAGCAGACGATGAAGACGGTGATCGGGGCCAGCAGTTCCAGGTCGGGCGATTCGGAGATGCGGCGGCCCAGGCGCAGGGCCAGGTCCTGGTGGCGTTCGACCATGGCGCGGTGGCCGTCGCGGCCGTAGGCGCGCAGGGTGGCCCAGATGGGGAACGCGCGGGCGCGGCGGGAGGACTCCGGGCCGCGGGTGTTGTAGTTGACGAACTCGTCGTCCGGGTCGGGCAGGTAGGCGGTGTTCCAGCCGCCGAAGGTGCGTTCGAGGGCCGCCGGGTCCCGCACGAACGCCATGCCGCTGTCGTAGGGCACGTTGAGCCACTTGTGGGCGTCCGCGGCCACCGAGTCGGCCCGCTCCACGCCGCGCACCAGCCCGGCGGTGCGCGGGGACACGGCGGCGAACAGGCCGAACGCGCCGTCCACGTGCAGCCACGCCCCGTGCCGCTCGGCCAGGTCGGCCAGCTCGTCCAGCGGGTCGAAGTCGCCGCCGTTGACCTCGCCCGCGTTGCCGATCAGCACGGCCGGGCCCGACGACGCCAGCTCGCGGTCCAGGGCGGCCACGTCGAGCCGGCCCGCGTCGTCCCGGGTCAGCGTCCGCACCACGTCCCGGCCCAACCCCAGCAGTTGCAGCGCCTTGCGGCTGCTCGGGTGCACGTACCCGCTGGAGAACACCGGCATCGGCGGCAGCCCGGCCAGGCCGGCCGCGGCCACGTCCACCCCGTGCCGCCCGGCCCACCAGTGCCGCGCGCACGCCAACCCGGTGAGGTTCGCGGCCGTCGCGCTCGGCGTCAGCACCCCGCCGTGCGACGCGGGCAGCCCGAACAGCTCCTTCAACCACCGCAGCACCACCGTCTCGGCGCGCGCGGCCAGCGGGGAGGTCAGCCACAGGCCGGTGGCCTGGTCCAGCAGCGACGTCACCCAGTCCGCCGCCTGCGCGGCCGGGGTGGCGCCGCCGACCACGAAGTGGAAGAACCGGGGCCCGGACGAGTGCGTGGCGGCCCTGGTCCCGATCCGCAGCAGGTCCGCGACGGCGGCGATGGTCCCGTCACCGGCCCCGGGCAGCGGTCCGTCCAGGTCGTCGACCAGGTGGGCGTGCGTGGCGTCGCGCACCGGCAGGTGCGGCAGCGCGTCGAGGTACGGCCCGGCGGCCCGCGCCACCATCCCCAACGCCTCGGCGGCGTCCTCTCGAGCGTTCAGCGGATCACCCATCATGGCAGGGTAGGCGCTGATGACGCGACGTGGACAGTTCAGGGGCCGGGCGGTCGACGCCGGGGTGGACGCCTTCCTCGGCATCCGGTACGCGGAGCCGCCGTTCGGCGCGCGGCGGTTCGCCGCGCCCGTCCCGGTCGAGGGCGCGGGCGACTGCCGGGAGTTCGGCCCGATCGCGCCGCAGTCGGCGCGGCTGCCGGGCGCCCCGGTGTGGCGGCCCGGCGACGAGGACGTGCTGTCCCTCGACGTGTGGGCCCCGTCCACACCGGACGGGCCGCGGCCGGTGCTGTTCTACGTGCACGGCGGGGCTTACACGTTCGGCTCGTCGGCGCAGCCCGACTACGACGGGACCGCGCTCGCCCGCGCCGGGCTGGTCGTGGTGACGTGCGACTACCGGCTCGGGTTCGAGGGGTTCGGGCACGTGGACGGCCACCCCGACAACCGGGGGCTGCTCGACCAGCGGGCCGCGCTGCGGTGGGTGCGGGAGCACATCGCGGTGTTCGGCGGCGACCCGGGCAACGTCACGGTCGGCGGCCAGTCGGCGGGCGCCGGGTCGGCGTTGTTCCTCGCGGCGTCGGAGCCGGTGCGGCGGCTCATCGCGCACAGCGTGCCGAACCGCGTCTACACCCCGGGGTTCGCGCGCCGCGTCGCGGAGTGGATAGACCCGCGCACGCCCGAGTCGGCGGTGGCGTCGGCCGACGCGCTCGCCGCCGCGCAGCGCACCGGGCCGTTGAGCCACGACCCCGTGCTGTTCGGGCCGGTCGCCGACGCGCTGCCCGCGGTGGCGCCCGACGTCGACGCCCTGCTGTGCCACACGGACGTCGAGTACGCCCTGTTCGAGGCGGTGGGCACGTTCCGGCCGCCCGCCGACCTGCGTGAGTTCGGCCGCGAGTGGGGCATCCCGGACCACGTCGTGGCCGCGTACGAGCACTTCGAGGACGCCGCCGTGCGGCTCGCGGGCGACTTCGTGTTCGGCGAGCCCACCACCAGGATCGCCGAGGCGCACGGCCGGGCGTTCCTGGCGCGGTTCACCCGGCCGCCCGCCTGGCACACCGCGGACGTGCCGTTCTCGTTCGGCAACCTCGACAGCGCCGGCCAGGACGGTGGGTTCAGCCTGATCGGCGGACCGGCCGGTGACGACGAGCGCGCTGTCGCGGCGGATGCTTCGGGCGTGGGTCGACTTCCGCGCCACCGGCGACCCGGGCTGGACCGGTGTGCGGCACTGGGGCGACGAGGTGGGGTCCCGGCGCGAGCCGTGGCGCGGCGTGGACCTCTCCGCGCCGGTCGACCACCCCGTGCGGCCGGTCAGCTGACCGCTTCGCGCACCGCGGGCACGATCTCGTTCGCCCACGTCCCGAGCGCGACGTCGGTCAGCGGCTCGCGGACCGGGAAGTACACGAACCCGGCCGCGTCGTGCTCCAGCACCGCGCCGGTCAGCTCCTCGACCCACTGGGCGACCGAGCCGCCGACCCACTTGCCGTCCGCGTCGCGGGTCGCGGCGAGCGGGGTCGGCGAGATCGCGCCCGGCAGGTTGTAGATCGTGGCCACGTCCCGCGGGTCGCGTCCCGCCGCCACCGCCGCCTCGTCGATGACGGGCCGGGACGTGCGGTAGCGCTCGCTGAGCCAGTCCGCCGCGTGGCCCGGGATCCAGCCGTCGGCGAGCTTGCCGGTGACCGCCAGCGACTTCGGCCCCACCGAGCCCGTCCACACCGGCGGCGCGGGCGTGCGGGCCGGGTGCAGCGCCTCGACCCGGTAGAACTCGCCGTCGAACGTCACCGGGTCACCGCCGCCGGACAACGCCCGGACCAGCGTGATCGCCTCCTCCAGCGCGCGGATGGCCGCGCCGGGGGTCAGCCGGGTCACGCCCATCCGGGCGATGTCGTCCCACAGCCCTCCCGCGCCCACGCCCAGCACGATCCGGCCGCCGGTCAGCTCCGACAGCGACGTCACCGTGCGGGCGAGCACCGGCGCGGGCCGGTTCGGCAGGTTGGTCACGCTGACGAGGCCCGTGATGCCGGTCGTGCGGCCGAGCGCGACGCCCACCAGCGCGTACGCGTCCAGCCGGTCGCCGAAGTACGGGTGGTCGGAGGCGCTGACCAGGTCCAGCCCGGCGCGGTCGGCGTCGACGGCCTGCCGCAGGCTGTCCGCGGCCCGGTGGACGGCCGTGCTGATCCCGACCCCGAACAGCGGCTTGCGTGACGACATCGGGGATTCCTTCCCGATAGTTGGTTCGCGGCACGAACGAGTATCGTGGCGCGCATGGCCAAGGCTGTGGGTGAGCGGATGGGCATCGTCACCGCGCTGGTGCGCGCCACGTTCCTGGTGGACGCCGTCTACGCCGACTCCGCCCGCGAGTACGGCCTGACCCAGCAGCAGGGGCAGTTGTTGTGCGTGCTCATGCCGCGGCCCTACGGCATGAGCGAGTTGGGCGAGGTGCTGGGCCTGGCGAAGTCGAGCCTGAGCGGCCTGGTCGACCGGACCGCGAAGCGCGGGCTGGTCCGCCGCGAGGCGGACCCGTCGGACAACCGCGCGGTCCGGGTCGAGCTGACCGAGGAGGGCGGCCGGCTCGCCGACGAGTTCTACGCCGAGACGTGCCGCCGGATCGAACGGCTGCCGTCCGGCCTGGCCGCCGGCGAGCGCGAAGCCCTCGCGGACCTGTTGTCCCGCGTGGTGCGGGACAACGAGGTGCCGCCGGTGTTCATGGTGCTCAACGAGGATCAGGGCTGACGGTCCACACCGAACAGCTCGACGAACCGGCCGGTGAACAGGTCCGCGCCCTTGTACCGGGCGACGGTCTCCGGCGGCAGCAGCGTCGGGCCGTCCGGGGTGGGGAACTGGCCCACCCGGCGTCGGGGCCGAGCGGCAGCAGGATCGACGGCACCGGCGACGGGCGGTAGGTCGCCGCGGGCCGCTCGCCCCGCACCTGCGCGATGATGTTCTTCGCCACCACCTCGGCGTGCTGCAACGCGTACCCGGCCATCTTCGCCTCGGCCAGGTCGGTGATGTCGCCCACCGCGTACACGCGCTCGTGGCCCTCGACGGTGAGCGCCTCGGTCACCCCGACCCGGCCCTGCGGCGTCAGGGCGGTGGCCAGCGCGTCGCCCAGGAACCCGCCGTGGACCCGCACCCCGTGGCAGCGGAACCAGATGTCGGCGGTGATCGGGCCGCCGGTCGTGCCCACGGTGAACGTCCCGCCCTGCGCGGGTCCGGTCGGCGGCTCCTCGGTCAGCGCCGTGCCCAGCCGCAGGTCGATGTCCAGGGCGTCGAGCCGGCGGTGCAGCGCCTCGCGGAGCGCGGGCTCGAACCCGGGCACCAACTGCCCGGCGGGGTCGACCACGGTCACCCGCTTGTCCGGCCACACCGCCTTGACCTCCCCGGCCAGCTCCAGGCCGACCGGTCCCGCGCCGACGACCAGCACGCGCGGCGCGTCGGCCAGCTCCTTGTGCGTGGCGTGCAACCGCTCCAGCGCCTCGGCGGACGAATCGGTGTCCGTCTTCGCCGGGTACGGGTAGCCGGACCCGGTGGCCGGCACCACGTAGTCGGCGGCGATCCGCTCGCCCGAGGCCGAAGTGACGCCGTCCGGTTCGACCGAGGCGGCGCGGTCCCGGACCACGCGACCCCGGGACAGCAACCGGTCGTACGGGAAGAAGATGTTGTGCGCCCAGTCCGGCCGCACCAGGGCTCGCAACGACCCGGCGGCGTGCACGAACGCGTCCTTCGGCTCCACGAGGACCACGTCGACGTCCTCGTCCAGCGCCTTGGCGACCGCGGCGCCACCGTAGCCACCGCCCACCACGACCACACGACTCATCTCGAACACACCCCAGCGATCTGTAGTTCGTCCTACGAACCATACTAGTTCGTAGGACGAACTGACAAACCGCTGGGGGCGTTGTCCCGGATCGTGGTCAGCGCGGGTCGTCGCGCTCCCGCCGCACGGTGACCTTGCGGCCCTTGATGGTCGCGCCCCGCAGCGACGCGATGACCTGCTGCGCCGCCGAGTCCGGCACCTCCACCAGCGAGAACCGGTCGGCGATCTCGATCGCGCCGATGTCGCGGCCGTTGAGGCGCGCCTCGCCCGCGATCGCGCCGACCAGGTCCTGCGGCCGGATGCCCGAGCTGCGGCCCGCCCCGACGAACAGCCTGGTCATGCCCGCGGACGGGCGGCGCGGGCGGCGCGGCTCGCGGCGCTCGCCGCCACCGCGGCGCTCGCCGGAGCCCGTCCTCGGCACGTACTCCGGGATCTCCTCCTCGTCCGCCGCCGCGCCGGTGGCCTCGTGCGCGAGCTTGACCGCCGCCAGCGCCACCTCCATGACGTCGAACTGGTCGGTCAGCGTCTCCACCACGACCCGGAAGCTCTCCAGGTCGTCCTCCAGCAGGCTCTCGTGCAGCGCGGCCCGGGTCAGCTCCAGCCGGCGCGCCCGCAGGTCCGCGATCGTGGGGACCTTCTCCATGTGGATGCGCTGCTTGGTGACGCGCTCGATGGTCTTGAGCATGCCGTGCTCGCGCGGCTCGGCCAGGGTGATCGCCACGCCCTCGCGGCCCGCGCGCCCGATCCGGCCGATGCGGTGCACGTAGGACTCCGGCGCGGACGGCACGTTGTAGTTCACCACGTGCGTCAGCTGCTCGATGTCCAGGCCGCGGGCCGCCACGTCGGTGGCCACCAGCAGGTCGGCCGTGCCGTTGCGCAGCCGGGCCATCACCCGGTCGCGCTGCTCCTGGCTGATGCCGCCGTGCAGCGACTCGGCCCGGTAGCCGCGCCCGTTCAACGTCTCGGTGAGCTGGTCGACCTCGTCGCGGGTGCGGCAGAACACGATCGCCGCGGTCGGCGCCTCCACGTCCAGCACCCGGCCCAGCGCGGCGGGCTTGTGCGCGCGCGGCACGACGTACGCGCTCTGCCGCACGCGCGGCGCCTCGCCCGGTTCGGCCTGCTCGCGGCCGATGGTGATGCGCACCGGGTCGGACAGGTGCCGGCGGGCCAGCCGGTCGATGCGGCCGGGCATGGTCGCGGAGAACAGCACGGTCTGCCGCTCGGCGGGCGTCTCGGCCAGGATCGTGTCCAGGTCCTCGGCGAAGCCCATGTCCAGCATCTCGTCGGCCTCGTCCAGCACGACGACTTCCAGGTGCTCCAGCTTCAGCGTGCCCCGGCTGAGGTGGTCGACCGCGCGGCCCGGCGTGGCCACGACGACGTCGACGCCCTGCTCCAGCACGCGCAGCTGCCGGCCGATGGGCTGGCCGCCGTAGATCGGCAGCACCCGCGCGCCCAGTTCCCGGCCGTAGCGGTGCACCGCTTCCGAGACCTGCACCGCCAGTTCCCGCGTCGGCACCAGCACCAGCGCGAACGGCTCCCGCCGCCCGCGCTCGCCGCCCGCCATGCGCTCCAGCACGGGCAGCGCGAACGCCGCCGTCTTGCCGGTGCCGGTGGCGGCCTGTCCGAGCAGGTCGCGGCCCTCGCTCAGCGGCGGGATGGCTTCCCGTTGGATGGGGGTGGGCTCCTCGTAGCCGAGGCCGGACAGCGCCCGGAGCAGTTCGGGGCGCAACCCGAGGTCGGCGAAGCTGGTCCGGTCGTCGGGCTCGTCGTTCATGCCGTCAAGTCTCGCTGATCGCCCCTGAACCGCTCGGTGAGGGGGGTGGGCCGAGCGCGTGGTCCCGAAGGTCCAGCGGTGCGGAACCGGTGCGCCGGGCCGTCGCGCGCATTCGGTGGCCGCGGTCCCGAAAAATTTTGCAGCCCCGCGTCGGCGCTTCCTGTAACGCCGTGACGATTCGGTGCCGGGTCCGGGTTTCCGCAGTGGTGGATATGCGGTCGACCGGCGGTGTCGCGGCGGTGGCGGTCGTAGTGGACAAATCGGAAATCACGCCCATCGCGGTGACGTGAACTCTTTTCAAGCCAGGCGGGCCGGGGATGTGCCGCGTCCGGTCGACGGACCGGGAAGGTGGTGCGGGCGGCGGCCGGAACCGGGGATTCACCCGAAGTCAACACTGCGGCCGTCCGCTATACCTCTCCTATACTTCGCGATCCGCATCCCCACCATGGTCAACTCACCGGTAGCGTGCCGCGGGATCGACACCGAGCGTGAGTGTCCGACCTGGGGGAGTGGTGCGCGTGGCGGTGGACGACCTGGACGGGCACACCGGGCACGACGTCCGGTCGGTGTCCTTCGGCCTGGACGGGGTGTGGTTCGAGATCCGCCTCGGCGCCGCCAACGCGGCCCGGCTGCGGGCCGCGCTCGACCGGTTCGTGCGCGCCGCGCGCCGGGTTCCGGGCACCCCTCCGGTGCCGGTACGCAGCGTGGACGCGCATGTGGCGCAGGCTGTGCGGCGGTGGGCGCGCGAGCACGGCTACCGGATCTCCGACCGCGGCAGGCTGTCCGCGATCGTGCTGGAAGCCTACGACCGGGCGCACCCCGGCGGCCGGCGACCGGACGGCACGCGTGTGACCCGTGATCACCCGAAGCACTAGGTGGTGGTGACGCGCTGTAGTCGCCACCGCCGACGGGTCCAAGTTCGGTGAGCGCGGTACCAGCAGGCGGAGTCCGGCGCTGGCCCGATCGGAGGCATACCGCGACGGCGCGTTCCAGATGGTTCAAATGATATTTCCCCCCATCGGGGCGGGCTGGGCACCATGTCAAACGCTTTAGTCGGGAGATTTCGGGTTCGGCGGCCGGCTACAGCGCGCTCTGCGTCGTCTAGAGACTGGGGGTCGTGACCATGCAGGTGCAGATTCTCGGTGCTGTCGCCCTCGCACGTGAGGATCGTCGGATGGGTGTCGCCGCTCGTCAGGTGCGCACCCTGCTCGCGCTGCTGGCGCTTTCACCGGGCACCCCCGTTCCGTTCGACCAGCTGGTCGAGGAATTGTGGGCGGGTAAACAGATGGGAAACGCCCGCAACGCGCTCCAGGCGAATGTGGTGCGGCTGCGCAAACTGCTGGAGCAGTTCGCCGACGTGCCGGGCGACTGCCTGGTCCGCACGGTGAGCAGCGGCTACGTGCTCGACCTGCCCGGCGAGGCGGTCGACGCGCACCTGTTCCGCGATCTGGCCGACCGCGGCTCCGCGCTCGTGCTGCACCGACCCGGTGAGGCGATCGACCTGCTGGAACGGGCGCTGCGGCTGTGGCACGGCCCGGCGCTGTTCGACGTGAGCGACGGCCTGCGGTTCCGCATCGAGGCCGCCCGGCTCGACGAGCGCAGGCTCAGCGCCCGCGAGGACCTCATCGCCGCCAAGCTCGCCAACGGCGAGGACCGCGGCGTCGTGTCGGAGCTCAAGCAGCTCGCGGCGGAGTACCCGGAACGGGAGCGGTTCAGCGAGCAGCTGATGGTCGCGCTGTACCGCAACGGCAGGCAGACGGAGGCGCTGGACGTCTTCCACCACACGCGCAGGCGCCTGGCGAGCGAGCTCGGGTTGGAGCCCGGCCGCGCGATGCGACGGCTCTACCAGGCGATCCTCGTCCACGACCAGGTACTGCTGTAGGAGGCGAAGTGCTGGAGTTCCGGGTCTTGGGGCCGGTCGAAGTGCTCTACGACGGGCAGGAGGTGCCGCTGGACGGGTCGAAACCGCGCACCGTGCTCACGGCGCTGCTCCTCGCCGACAACGGCGCTGTCTCCGACACCCAGATGAGCGATTTCCTGTGGGGCGACCACCCGCCCGCCACGTTCAACGCGCAGATCTACACCTACGTCTCGCGATTGCGCAAAACGCTGCGCCGGGAAGTCGGCATCACCCGCCGCTCGCGCGGTTACGAATTGCGGCTCACCGAGTGCGCGTTCGACCTGCGTGACTTCGAGGAGGACGCGGCGCGGGGCCAGTCGGCGCTCGCCGCGGGCCAGTACGAGGAGGCGGCGCGGCTGCTGCGCTCGGCGTTGCGGCAGTGGCGCGGGCCGGCGTTGACCGGGGTGTCGGAGCACCTGGCCGACGCCGAGGCGCCGCGGCTGGAGGAGGCGCGGATCGCCGCGCTGGAGAGCCGCATCGAGGCCGACCTGGCGCTGGGCCGGCACGCCCAGCTGCTGCCCGAGCTGACCAAGCTCGTGCACCAGCACCCGTTGCAGGAGCGGTTCCGCGCCCAGCTCATGACCACGTTCTACCGCTGCGACCGGCAGGCCGACGCGCTCGTGCTGTACGAGGAGGGCCGCCGCATGCTCGCCGACGAGCTGGGCATCGACCCCGGCTCGCTGCTGCGCGAGGTGCACCTGGCGATCCTCACCGCGGATCCCGTGCTGGCCTCGCCGCGCCGCGTCGCGGTGTAGCGCGGCCGGCGGCCGTATAGCCCGCCGCATAGGCCGGATATAGCCCCGAAAAGCATTCTGGGAACCGGTAGGCAGAAACCCGTGTTCCCGGAGGTGCGCAGTGACCAGTTCGGTGCAGATCGACGCGGACGGCAAGGCGAAGATCAAGGAGATCGTGTCGGAAATCCTCGAGATCGACGCCGAGGAGATGACCGACACGAGCCTTTTCAAGGAGGACCACGACGCCGACTCGCTCGGCGCCATCGAGATCCTGTCCGCGTTGGAGCGCACGTTCGGCGTGGAGATCGACCAGGCCGAGCTGACCCGGATGGTCAACCTCGAGGGCGTCATCGCGGTCGTCGCCGAAGCGCAGGCCGCCAAGTAACCGGTTCGCCACCCGCGAGAGGTCCGGCACCGGACTTGGAGGACACGATGCACGACGGAGGGCGGCAGCCGCGCCGGGTGGTGATCACGGGTCTGGGCGTGGTCACCAGCATCGGCATCGGCGTCACCGAGTTCCTGGCGGGCCTGCGCGAGGGCCGCAGCGGGATCAAGCCCATCACCTCGTTCGACACCACCGGCTTCAGCCACGCCAACGGCGCCGAGGTCACCGACTTCGACCCGGCCGCGTGGTTGGAGCGGGTGGACCCCGAGGAGCTCGGCCGGGCCGGGCAGTTCTCCGCCGCCGCGGCGCGGATGGCCGTCGCCGACGCGGGCCTCACGCTCGACGAGCTGCGCGGCAAGCGGGCACTGGTGTCCGTCGGCACGACCGACGCCGAGTCCCGCGACCTGGACAACCTCGTGGCGCAGCAGCTCGAGCACGGCCCCGAGTCCTGGAACCCGGTCGTCGCGCGCCGCTCCACCGCGGGCCGGCTGTCGTCGAGCATCGTGCGCGAGCTGGCGCTGACCGACGTGGAGGCGGTGACCATCCCCACCGCGTGCGCCGCGGGCAACTACGCCATCGGCAACGGCTTCGACGCCATCCGCGAGGGCGAGGTGGAGGTCGCGCTGGTCGGCGGCGCGGACGCGGTGTGCCGCAAGACGTTCACCGGCTTCTACCGCCTCGGCACGATCGCGCCGGAGGTGTGCGCGCCGTTCGACAAGGACCGCAAGGGCATCCTCACCGGCGAGGGCGGCGGCATCCTGGTGCTGGAGTCGCTGGAGTCCGCGCTGGCCCGCGGCGCCCGGATCTACGCCGAGGTGCTCGGCTACGGCCTCAACTGCGACGCCAACCACCCCGTCGCGCCGGACCGGGACAGCCTGGCCCGGTGCATCGAGCTGGCGCACCGCAACGCGGGCGTCAAGCCCGAGGACGTCGACTTCATCTCCGCGCACGGCACCGGCACCAAGGCCAACGACGTCACCGAGTCCGGCGCGATCCGGCAGGTGTTCGACGCGCCGCCGCCCACCGTGTCGATCAAGTCGATGCTCGGCCACTCGATGGGCGCGGCGTCGGCGCTGGCGTCCGCGGCGTGCGCGCTGGCCATCACCGAGGGCTTCATCCCGCCCACCATCAACCACACCGAGACCGATCCCGAGGTGGGGCTGGACTGCGTGCCCAACCAGGCGCGGCCCGCCACGCTGGACGTGGTGCAGAACAACGCGCTGGCGTTCGCGGGCAACAACTCCGTGCTGATCCTGGGCCGGTACCGGGACGCGGTGTGATGGTCGCGGCCCGGCGGGTGAGCGGGCTGTTCCTGCACGGCCTGGCGGGCAGGGCGGCGGCGTGGGACGCCCTGGACCTGCCGCCCCGCTTCGAGGCGGTCGCGCCGGACCTGCCGTGGCACGGGATGGCCGACCCGGCGTGGAGCCACGAGCCCGACCCCGGTCGGCTCCTGGTGGACGTCGTGACCGCCGGGCACGACGTGGTGGTGGCGCACTCGCTCGGCGCGAACCTGCTGCTGGAGTGCTACGCCGACGGCCGCGTGCCGCCGCGGCCCACGGTGCTGGTGTGCCCGTTCTACCGGCCCGAACCGGCCGACTTCGACTGGCCGACGATCTCCTACTACCTCAACGACTTCCACCGCACGTTCACCGAGGCGCTGCGCGTCGGCGGGACCGCCCGCTTCCCCGAGGCCAAGCGCGAGTGGCTGGCCCGGGCGCTGCGCGACCAGGTGGGCCCGTACGGCTGGACCCGGTGGTTCCAGACCTACCTGCGCACCCCGTTCCTGGACCTGTCCCGGGTCGACGCGCCGGTGCTCGTGGTGAGCGGCGTGGACGACATCGCCGCCCGGCCCGACGACGGCCGCGCCCTGGCCAAGGGCCTGCCCCGCGGCCGGTTCGAGCTGCTGGACGGGTGCGGCCACTTCCCGATGATCGAACAGCCCGACCGCCTCGCGGCCCTGGTCCGCGACTTCTTCGACGAACACCTGGAGCTGACGTGACCACCACGACCGTCTCGCTGCGGCCCCGCTACGAGGGCTCGAACATCTGCACCTGGATCGGCTTCAAGCACGTCAACTACATGGTCGAGGAAGCGGTGCTGGACCACCTGCGGCAGAGCGGGTTCCCGGCGGGCGCGCTGTACGAGCGGTTCGGGCTGTGCACCGACATCACCGACCTGGACACCAAGATCCTCACCGCCTTCCACATCGACGACCTCGCGCGGGCCACGGTGAAGCGGGTCGACGGCGACGGGCCGCTGCACCTCGTCGTGAAGCTGACCGTGGAGCGGGAAGGCAAGACCGTGAAGGCGGTCAAGTCGAAGGTGTCCGTGTCGTTCCGGCTCGACCCGCACGGCTTCGACGCCGAGCCCGTGCCCGCCGAGCTGCGGCCGCACGTGGTCGACGAGATCGGCGCGCCCGCCGCGGCCGTGCTGGACAAGGTCGGCGCCCTGGAGCCGATCGCGGTCGGTGACGCCGACCCGCTGGACGTGCTCACGGCCGGCAGGAACGCGTTTGGCTGGGCCTGGCGCATCCCCTACTTCTACTGCCACTTCACCGAGCGCGTGCAGATGTCGGGCTACCTCCGCCAGATGGAGGAGATCCTCGACCTGTTCGTGGAGGACCGCGGCGCGTCGATCAAGACGCTGCTGGACGAGCAGAACTGGATCCCGGTCGTGCCGAAGTCCCGGATCACGTTCCTGGGCGAGGCGAACATGGAGGAGACGCTCTACACGGTGTTCACCGTGGAGGAGGTCTTCAAGCGGTACACCTTCACCGCCCGGATGGACTGCTACGTGCTGCGCGACGGCGAGCTGGTGCCGACCGCGACCGGCCGCATCACCCACGGCTGGGCCGTGATCGAGAACCGCAAGGACTGGAGCCTGGTCGACTTCGACGACCGCCTCATCGGCGCCATCACCGGCAAGGCCGGGTCGCTGAGCGGGCGTGGTGCGTCGTGACGGCCCCCCTGGTGGACACGCTGGTCATCTCGGCGTGGTCGGCGGTGTCGCCGTTCGGGATGGGCTCGGAGGCGTTCACGAGCGGTGTGCGGGCGGGCGTCCCGGCGCTCGCCCCCGCTCCCGGCGGGCCGTTCGAGCAGGCGGCGCTGGTGCCGGACTTCAGCGCGGCGGGCGCGCTGGGCAAGAAGGGCACCCGCACCATGGACCGGGTCACGGCGCTGGCCGTCAGCACCGTCGGCCGGCTGCTGGAGGAGTGCGGACCGGCGTTGCTGGAGCACCCCGACCGGGTCGGTGTCGTGCTGGGCACCGGCTCCGGCAGCGTGCAGTCCATCATGGACTTCACCCGGGACGGGCTGACCGGCGAGAAGCCCTACCACGTCGACCCGGCGCTGTTCCCGAACACGGTGATGAACCGCGCGGCCGGGCAGAGCGCCATCTGGCACAAGATCAAGGGCCCCAACACCACCATCGCGGGCGGCGCGCTGACCGGGCTGCTGGCGTTGAGCTACGCGGCGCGGCTGCTGCGCGGCGGGCACGCGGACCGGGTGCTGGTCGGCGCGGCGGAGGAGTACTCCGAGCAGCGCGCGTGGCTGGAGTGGCGCGGCAGCGGGGGCGCGGCCGGTCCGCTCGGCGAGGGCGGCGCGGTGTTCCTGCTGGAACGCGAGTCGACCCGGGCCGGACGGCCGGTGCTGGCCCGCGTCGTCACCACCCGGTTCCGCGGGTTCTTCGAGCCCGACGGCGCGGCCGAGGCGTTGCGCGAGTGCGTGCGGACCGCGGTGGCGGAGGCCGGTGTCGACCCGGCGGACATCGCGTTCGTGTCCACCGACGGCGTCGAGGAGCAGGCCGTGGCGCAGGCGTTGGGCCGCACGCCCGAGTGGCTGCGGTGCGTGCCGCTGGTCGGCGACACGTCGGCGGCGGTGGCGAGCTTCCAGCTCGCGGCGGCGGTCGCGTCCGGCCGCTCGGGCGTCGCGCTGGTGACCGGCGTCGAGCGGGACGGCACGGTCGGCTGCGTCGTGCTGGACCTGCCGTGAGCACCGTGCACGCGGACCCGGCGGACCCCGTGTTCGCCGGGCACTACCCGGGCTTCCCGATCATGCCGGGGCTGTTCCTGCTCGACCACGTGCTGGCCGCGCTGCCCGGTCACCGGGTGGTCGCGCTGGACCGGGCGAAGTTCGTGCGGCCGGTGTTCCCCGGCGACACGGTGACCGTCGAGTCGGACCTGACCGCGGAGGAGGACCACGTGCGGTGCGCGGCGAAGGTGTCCACCGGCGCGGGCGCGGTGGCGGAGTTCAAGCTGCGGCTGGTGGCGTCGTGACCGGCCTCAAGGGCATCCGGCGGATCATCCCGCACCGGTTCCCGGTGCTGCTGGTCGACCGGGTGTCCGAAGTGGACCCCGGCAGCGCCATCGTGACGCTGAAGGCGGTCAGCGGCCGTGAGCCGTGCTACGCCGACCCCGACGCGCGCGACGCGTACCCGCTGGGGCTGCTGATGGAGTCGTGGGCGCAGTCCGCGGTGCTGCTGACCCGGTGGGAGAACCCGAACCCGGACGTGCTGGCCGACAAGGTCGAGCTGATCAGCGGCATCCGCGACGTCGTCGTGCACGGCGACGTGGTGCCCGGCGACGTGGTGGAGCACCACGTCCGGCTGGTCCGGGAGGTGGCCGACGCGGCGATCCTCGCGGGCCACAGCCTGGTCGCCGGGCGCAAGGTGCTCGAGATCGGCTCGTTCACGATGGCACGGCGCAGGGCGGAGGAACTGGCATGAGGCGCGTGGCGCTGGTGACCGGCGGGTCGCGGGGCATCGGGCACCAGGTGGTGGCCCGGCTCGCGCGGGACGGGTTCGACGTGGCGTTCTGCTACCAGTCGAACCGCGACGCCGCCGAGGTGGTGGAGAAGGAGGCCGCCGCGGCCGGTGCGGCCGTGTTCACCGCGCAGGTGGACGTGGCCGAGAAGGCCGAGGTGGACCGGTTCGTCAAGGACGCGGAGCGTGCGCTCGGGCCGTTGCACGCGGTGGTGTCGTGCGCGGGGATCGTGCGGGACAACCCGTTGGTGCTGCTGAAGTCCGACGACTGGCAGCGGGTGCTGCGGGTCAACCTCGACGGCACGTTCCACCTGGCCAAGGCCGCGGTGTTCGCGATGATGAAGCGCAAGGCGGGCTCGGTCGTGACGCTGTCGTCGGTGGCCGGCGTGTACGGCAACGCGACGCAGACGAACTACTCGGCGTCCAAGGCCGGGATCATCGGGTTCAGCAAGGCGCTGGCCAAGGAGGTCGGCAAGTACGGCATCCGGGTCAACGCGGTGGCGCCGGGGTTCATCGAAACCGACATGGTCACCGGCCTGGGCGAGGACTTCGCGGCCCGCATGGCGGCGCAGATCCCGCTGGGGCGGTTCGGCCGGCCGGAGGAGGTGGCCGACCTGGTGTCGTTCCTGGTGTCGGACCAGGCTTCCTACGTGACCGGTCAGGTGTTCGGGGTCGACGGCGGGCTGGTGATCTGAGGTGGCGCGCGGTCCCCGGTTCTACTTCTCGCTGCGCAGCCCGTACTCGTGGCTGGCCTACCACGACCTGCTGGGGTCGTACCCGGACGTGGCGGACGCGATCGAGTGGTCGCCGTTCTGGGAGCCAGACCCGCGCAACGAGCGGGCGTTGGCGGAACGGGGCGAGCAGTTCCCGTACGCGGCGATGTCGCGCGCGAAGCACTTCTACATCCTTCAGGACGTGGCCCGCTTAGCGGCGGCGCGCGGGTTGGCGCTGAAGTGGCCGGTGGACCGCGAGCCCGTCTGGGAGATCCCGCACCTGGGGTACCTGGTGGCGTTGCGCGAGGGCGTCGGGCCGGAGTACATCGCGGCGGCGTACCGGGCGCGGTGGGAGCAGGGGCGGGACATCTGCTCCCGGGACACGGTCGCCGGGATCGCCGCGGAGCTGGGGTTGAACCCGGCCGAGGTGGCGGGGGCGAGCGAGGACCCGGAGCTGCGGGCGCGGGGCGTGGAGCTGCTGATGGAGGTGTGCGAGGACGGGGCGTTCGGCGTGCCGTTCTTCGTGCACCGGTTCACCCGGTTCTGGGGAGTGGACCGGGTGCCGGACTTCGTGGCGCACGTGCGGTCGAAGCTCGCGCCGGCGGCGGCGCTGCCCGCGTCGTCGAGCGCGGTGGGGCTGGGACGTTCGTCCGACGAGGGGCACGCGGGTGGCTGCGGGTGACCTCGCGGGTGTCCTGAGCGTTGAATTCAGGGGTCCTGAACGTAGGACTCTCGGGACCTGAGCGTTCGACTCTCGGGACCTGGAGGTTCGACTCTCGGGTTAGGGATGGGAGTCGAGGCCCCCGTGGTGGGGGCGGCCGTGGTGAAGCGGTTAAGCTGGTGGGGTGCAGCCGCTGCGTTGGGGTGTCCTCGGGGCCACGGCCCACATCGCCGGTCGGGTGCTGCCCGCGATCCACCGGACGGTGGGCAACGCGGTGGTCGCCGTGGCCGGTCGGGAAGGCAGGCGGGAGGCGGCCGAGGCGGTGGCGCGGCCGTTCGGGGCACGCGTCCGCGACGGGTACGACGCGCTGCTGGCCGATCCGGACGTGGACGCCGTCTACATCGCCCTGCCCAACACGCAGCACGTGCCGTGGACGTTGCGCGCGCTGGACGCCGGCAAGCACGTGCTGGTGGAGAAGCCGATGGCGCTGTCCGAAGAGGACTGCGTGCGCGTCGAGCGCGCCGCCGCCGACCTCGTCGTCGTGGAGGCGTACATGTACCGCTTCCACCCCCAGCAACGCCGTGCCGCCGAACTGCTGGCCTCCGGTGAGATCGGCGAGCTGCGGGTGGTGCGGTCGGCGTTCGCGTACCCGACCGCCGTCGAGGGCAACATCCGGTTCGACCCGGCGCTCGGCGGCGGCGCGACGTGGGACGTCGGCTGCTACGCCTTCGACGTGCCGCTGTGGGCGTTCGACGCCGCGCCGCGCGCCGTGCGGGCCCGGTTCCACTCGCGCGAGGTCGACGTGAGCGCGGTGGCCGTGCTCGACTTCGGCGACGGGCGCTCGGCCGTGCTGGACTACAGCCTGGAGTACGGGCCGCGCGCCGCCTACGAGTTCCAGGGCACGCGCGGCTCGATCTCGGTCCGCAACGCGTGGACCCGGCCCGACGAGGAAGGCGTGATCACGGTCGTCACGCTGGACGGCGTGCGCGAAGAGGTCGTGCCGGCCTCCGACGCCTACGAGCACCAGGCCGTCGCGTTCGCCGACGCCGTGCGCGAGAAGGTCCCGCCGCTGGTGTCGCTCGCCCACTCCGCGCGCACCGCCCGGGTCGGCGAGGCGCTGGTGCGGTCGGCCGCGACCGGCGTCGAAGTGGACCTCCGACGCCGGCCGTGACCTGTCAGTCCAGCGCCGCCGCGGCTTCCACCGGGGGAGTGCGCAGCACGTACGCCGTGGACAGCACGGTGGACAGCAGCGTCAGCCCGGTCGCCGACCCCACCACGACCAGGTAGATCCCGATCGGGCCCTGCGGCCAGTACGTGCCGTTCAACGCGATGGCGAACGGCACGAGCGTCACCAGGGACACGATCGCGCCCAGGATGACGCCCCCCAGCGAGATCACCACCGACTCGACGCCCACCATGCGCAGGATCTGCCCGTGCGTGGCGCCGATCAGCCGTTGCAGCGCGAACTCGCGCCGCCGTTCACCGGTCGCGATCACCAGCGTGTTCACCAGCGAGATCACCGTGTACGCGAGGATCATGCCGACCAGCAGGTAGTTCACCCACGCGCCGGTCTGCTCACCGCCGCCGCCCGCGGCCAGCGCCTGCTCGCGGTCGGCCACCTCCAGGTCCGGGTGCCGTTCGGCCAACGGCGCCAGCGCCGACTCGGGGCCCTTCACCAGCACCTGGGACGCCTGCCCGCCGGTGGTGTGCGCGACGACCAGCTCCGCGGGCATCAGCGCCGCGTCGAACGAGCCCGTGTGCACGGCCGCGACCTCCAGGTCGACCTCCGCGCCGTCGCCGAGCTTCATCCGCACCGAGTCGCCGACCGAAGCGCCCAGCTCGTCCGCCCAGCCGGACGGCAACGCCACCGACTCGCCGCGCAGGTCGTCCAGCGAGCCGGACGTGACGTCCACGCCCATCGTCCGCGTGACACCGTCGGGCGTCACGCCGAGCACGGTGATCTCGTCGTCGCCGTCCCCGTGGTGGGGGAAGTACGCCTCGGTGTCGACCACGGCGGACGCCGCCTCCACGCCGGGCAGCGCGCGTACCTCGTCCACCAGCTCCAGCGGCACGCCGCCGGTCGAGCTCGTCACCACGGCGTCGGCCCGCAGGCTCTCCGCGAACGCGCCGGACGCCGCGCTCGCCTGCGTGGTCTGAAGGTAGATCAGCGCGGTGGCCAGGCCCGTGGCGAGCATGACGGGCGTGATGGCGCCGGCCACGCGCACCCGCCGTGCCCGGGTGTTGAGGACCGCGAGGTACCCGGACAGGCCGGAGAGCGCGCGCACGGGCCACCGCAGGACCGCGATCAGCACGCGTGCCGCGGCGGGGGAGAGCAGGGCGATGCCCGACGCCCACAGCATCGCCGTGGGACCGGCCGTGCTCGCCGCCACCGGACCGTCCATGACCAGCGCGGTGATGATGCTCAACGCCGTGCCGCCGCCCAGGCACAGCAGCGCGAATACCAGCCGCGGCACGCTGAACCAGCGCGTCTGCAGGCTGGCCGCCGTCAACGCCTCGGTCGGCCGGGCCACCGCCGCGCCGCGGCCCGCGACGAACGCCGCGACCAGGGCGCTGAGCAGCGAGATGCCGACCCCGGCGACCACGGGCACCCAGCCCTGCCGGTACGCCATCTGCTGCGGCGCGACGCCCGCGGCGGACAGCTGCCCCAGCAGCCACTCGCCGAGGTACCCGCTCACCGGCCAGCCGAGCGCGGTCGCGAGCACCGCCACGAAGGCCGTCTCGCCCAGCACCAGCCGGCGCAGCTGGCCCGGCGTCGTGCCGATCGCGCGCAGCAACGCCATCTCGCGGTGCCGCTGCTGCACGGACAGGCCGAGGGTGCCCGCCACGACGAACATCGCGACCATGATCGCCAGACCGCCGAAGACCGCGGACAGCGTGATGATCGCCTCGCCGCCGCCCTGCGTGTCCGGGAACTCGGCGCGCCCGCGCTCGTCGCCCGCGAGCACGCTCACGTCCCGGTCGGCGACGGCGGCCGTGAGCGCGTCGCGCACGCCGTCGGCCGTCGCGCCCGGTTCGAGCAGCACGCCGATCAGGTCCACCTCGCCGGGCTTGCCGTAGAGCCGCCGGGCCTCGTCGTCGGCGAAGAACACGGCCTTCGCGTCGACCGCCGCCTTCGCGACGCCCACCACCCGGTAGTCGACGACCTCCGACCCGATGCGCAGCGCGACCGCGCCGCCGAGGCCGACCCCGGAGTTCGCGTCCACCACGACCTCGCCCGGACCTCGGGGCGCACGGCCCTGGTCCACCGCGTACGGCGCGAGCCGCGCGCCGGACCACGTGTGGCCGGTCGCCTCCGCGCCGTCGGGCAGGGTCACCGGGAACGCCACGTCGGGGACGACCTCGGCGACACCGTCCACGTCCGCCGCCTTCGCCGCCAGCGCGGCGTCGACCGGGGAGCGTTCCAGGTAGGACGGGTCACCGGTGACGACCAGCGGCGCGGCCGCGAGCCGTTGCGGCGGCACGGCGTCGCGGATGCCGGTCTCCATCAGGCCGCCGCACGCCATCACGATCGCCGCGCCCAGGAACAGCGCGATGAACGAGGCGGCGAAACCGCCGATCCGGTAGCGCAGGGTGCGCAGCGCGAGGCGCAGCATCAGCGCACCCCACCGGTCAGGTCGCCCGCGGGCGCGTCGGCCCAGGCGCCGAGCTGGGTCATCCGCTCGCTGACGGCGTGCGCGGTGGGTGCCGTGAGCTCCCCGGCGATCTGCCCGTCGGCGAGGAACACGACGCGGTCGGCGTGCGCGGCGGCCACCGGGTCGTGCGTCACGATCACCACGGTCTGGCCGACCTCGCGCACGGCCTGGCGCAGCAGGGCGAGGACTTCCAGCGCGGTGCGGGTGTCGAGCGCGCCGGTCGGCTCGTCGCCGAAGACCACGGCGGGCTCGGTGATCAGCGCGCGGGCGATGGCCACCCGCTGCTGCTGGCCGCCGGACAGCTCGCCGGGCCGGTGGTGGCGGCGTTCGGCCAGGCCGACCCGGGCGATGACGGCGTCCACTTGGGACCTCTTCGGGCGGCGGCCCGCCAGGCGCAGCGGCAGGCCGACGTTCTCCACCACGGTCAGCGCGGGGAGCAGGTTGAAGGACTGGAAGACGAAGCCGATGCGCTCGCGGCGCAAGCGGGTCAGCTCGCGCTCGCTCAGGTCGGTGATCTCCTGGCCGTCGAGCAGCACGGAGCCCGACGTGGGTCGGTCGAGGCCGGCCGCGCAGTGCAGCGCGGTGCTCTTGCCCGAGCCGGATGGCCCCATCACCGCGGTGAAGGTGCCACGCGCGATGCCGAGCGTGACTCCGTCAAGGGCCACTACGCCGTTCCGCTCATTGCCGTAAACCTTGCGGACGGAATGCAGTCGGACGACGTCATCCACGCCTTGAATCGGAGATAGATTCACGTTCTTGCTCCCCACGTGGGACCTATCGGTGTGTGCACGCGCCGCAGACCATACGGATGTGATCACGCGGGCGGCACTGGTGCTGTCCCCCGCATCGGCCGTCGGGCCTGCCGGTGGAGTTCCTCTCCGCATCGGTGCGGAGACAACGCGTAACCGACCTTTGAGTAGGTACGTGCCGGGGATCGTAGCCACCGTTTCCATAATTTCTGTTGAGAACTCAACGAATGGTTGGCGGTAGCGTGAACTACTCCTCTCGCGCACATCCGTGGGGTAGGTTGGCACGGCCGCCCGGCACGAACGAGGCGGGGGCGGGAAATCCCCGAACCCGCCGAAGTTAGTGGACCCCGAGTAACGACGCGAAGGGGTTGGATGCATGCACCTGGAGATACGTCACGCCAGGGTGGTCACCACCCTCGCCGAGGCCGGCAGCATCTCGAAGGCCGCGGCGAAGCTGTCCCTGCCCCAACCGAGCCTCACCGCCCAATTGAGACGGATCGAGAAGGCGGTTGGCGGCGATCTGTTCGTGCGTTCGGCCTTCGGGATTACTCCGACGCCACTCGGAGAACGATTAATCCCGATGCTGGCCGATCTCGCCACGCGGGCCGACGCGGTGGTCGCGGAGGCGTCCTCGCTGTCGTCCGGAATTCTGCGGATCGGCAACGCCGAATGGACGCCCGTGACGCTGCGGCGGGCGTTGCAGTCGTCGCTGCCCTCGGTCGAGGTGCAGACCGTGACGCTGGACCCGGCCCTGGGCGTGGACGCGGTCAGCCGCGGCGAGCTCACCGCGGCGCTCGTGCCCAGCCCGGAGGCGGTGGACGGGGTGCGGGAGCTGGACCCGTCGCTGGCCAAGGAGGTCATCGTGCGCGAGCCGATCTGGCTGGCGCTGCCCCGCGACCACGCGCTGGCGCGCAGGACTACGGTGAGCCGAAGGCACATGCTGTCGCTGAGCTGGGTGCACCACGTGCCGGGGCACTGGTTCCACGTCGTCGAGGAGCACCTGTTCCGCAAGCTCGACCACCCCACGCCGGAGGTCATGCACTACGCGGGCGGGCACGCCGAGGCGATGAGCTGGGTGCGTGACGCGGGGGCCGCGGCGCTCGCCACGCCGACCGGGTCCACGTCGGACGTGAGCCTCGTGGCGATGACCGAGCCGTTGCGCAGCAGGATGCTGCTCGTGTGGCGGCCGGGGTCGATCCACCCGAACACGTTGCGGCAGCTGATCGACGCGCTGCGCCGGTACTACTGCGAGTACGCCCGCACGATCCCGCGCTACTGGAACTGGATGACCGAGCGGCCGACCGACTTCCCGGAGCTGGCCGCGTTCCTGCCGCGCCCGAGCCGGTGGTGGCCGCGCGACTCGGCCGGCGACCAGCAACCGGGCTCGGCGTCCCGCACCGCCGCCACCTGACGGGTCCACTGGGGATGAAGGGCCACCTCGACCGCGGTCGGGGTGGCCTTCTTCGCGCGCGAGTCGAACCTCCAAGCCCCGAGAGTCGAACCTCCAGGCCCCGAGAGTCCTACGTTCAGGTCCCGAGAGTCCTACGTTCGCGACCCCCGAGTTCAACGCTCAGGTCCGGACACGGGGTACCTGAGCGTTGAACTCAGGGGCCCTGAACGTAGGACTCACGCGACGCGAACGTAGGACTCACGGGACTTGAGTGTTCGACTCTCGGGACCTGGAGGTTCGACTCGCGCGGTCAGTGGTGTGTCAGCACGGTGTCAGCGCGCCTTGCGAACCTTGATCCGGCAACGGACCAGGGCGAGCGAGGAGGACGCACATGACGGCGTTGGTGGCGGTGTCGAGTCACCTGCCGGAGACGGTGGCCGTCGCGGACCTGCAGGAGCCGCTCGGCCTCGACGACCAGCAGGTGCGCCGGTTCACCCGGCTCTACGGCCTGGACCGGATCTGCAAGTCCGACCTCTCCGAGGCGCAGCTGCTCATCGCGGCCGCCGAGAAGCTCGACGGGCTGCGCGGCCAGGAGGAGCGGGTCCGCTACCTCATCCGCGCCAAGGGCATGCGCACCACCGCGCCCTACCCCGTCACCCCGCTGCACGAGGTCCGCGAGGCGCTCAACCTCCGGCACGCCAAGACCCTCGCCGTCGCCGACCACGGCTGCGCCACCGGGCTGCTCGCCATGGACGTCGCCGGCACGCTGCTGGCCGCCGACGGCGACCCCGACGCGCTGGCCCTGATCCTGGCGGGCGACAAGACGTTCACGCCGTTCACCCAGTGGGTCCGCGACACGTCGATCATGGGCGAGGGCATGGCCGCCGTCCTGGTGGCCGCCGACGGCGACCGCGACCACGTGCGCGGCTACGCCAGTCGCATCCACGGCCGCGACGACGGCGTGATCGACCTGACCCCGGAGATCGCCAAGGACGCCCGCCGCATCTACCAGGACGCGCTGGCCGAGGTCGTCGGCGCGGCCACCGAGGAAGCCGGCATCGGCGTCGCGGACATCGACCTGGTGCTGCCGCACAACGTCAACCGCGTGTCGTGGACGGTCGCGGCGAAGAACCTGGGCCTGCCCAACGACCGGTTCTTCCTGGACAACCTCGGCGCCACCGGCCACTGCTTCTGCGCCGACCCGTTCATCAACTACCAGACGGTGACCGAGCTCGGCCTGCTCAAGCCCGGCGACAAGTACCTGATGACGGCCGCCGGCCTCGGTCAGACGTTCGCCGCGATGGTCCTGGAGCACTGACATGGACGAACCGGACTTCACCCGCAGGCTCAAGACGGCGCTGCTCGGCACGCCGGACGCCTCGCTCGCGTTCCTCGGCAACTTCGAGGTCGAGGAACGCTGGGCGCTGGGCGAGCACACCCTGCCCCGGCTCTCCGCCGAGAGCGGCGCGGCCGTGGTCAACCACATGGACGAGTTCGCGCTGCTGCTCGCGGGCGGCGACGACCACGTGGTGCTCAAGGCGGCGCCCGACCCGGTCTACCTGGCCTACCTGACCGAGCTGGGCATCGACCTGCCGACCGTGCACGTCGTCGCCGACTCCGACCCGCGCCGCACGGTCACCGCCGACGCCCTCGCCGACCCGGCCACGGTCGCGACCCTGGCGAAGCTCGCCGAGGACGGCGTGCGGCTGACCGCGCACGGCGTGTCCGACCTCGAGGTCGAGCTGGCCGAACGCACCGGCATGGCGCTGGCCGCGCCGGACGCCGTGACGTGCAAGTCCGTCAACAGCAAGGTCTACAGCCGCCGCGCCGCCGACGAGCTGGGGTTGCGCCAGCCCACCGGGTGGGCCTGCGAGACGGTCGACGAGCTGCGCGAGGCGTTCGACCGGGCCCGCGCGCTGGTCGCCGAGGGCCGCAAGGTCGTGGTGAAGGAGGCGCTCGGCGTCTCCGGCAAGGGCATCGCGGTGCTGGAGGGCGAACGCCGGATGGACCGCCTGCTCGGCATGGTCGCCAAGCAGGTGGCCAGGTCCGGGCAGCCGCGGCTCGCGTTCGTGGTGGAGGAGTGGGTCGCCAAGCGCGCGGACCTCAACTACCAGTTCACCGTGGCCCGCGACGGCGACGTGCGGTTCGACTTCGTCAAGGAGCTGCACACCGAAGGCGGGGTCCACAAAGGACATCGCATGCCCGCCCGGCTGTCCGACGGTCAGGTCGTCGAGCTCGTCGAGACCGCCCACCGGCTGGGCAAGAAGCTCGCCGCGGACGGCTACTTCGGCGTGGTCGGCGTGGACGCGATGGTCGACCCCGAGGACGGCCTGTACCCCGTCGTCGAGATCAACGCCCGCAACAACATGTCCACCTACCAGGCCCGCGTGCAGGAGCGGTTCGTCGGCCCCGGGCAGGTCGCGCTGGCGCGGCACTACCCCGTGCGGCTGCACCGCAGGCTGCCGTTCGCCGAGGTCCGCGAGCTGCTGCGCGGCCTGCTGCTCGACCGGGCCGGCGGCACGGGCCTGCTGGTCAACAACTTCGCCACGGTGAACGCGGGCCACCGCGCCGACTCGGCGTTCGACGGGCGGCTCTACGGCCTGCTCGTGGCGTCGTCGGACGAGCAGCTGCGCGCCGTGGACGACGACATCACCGCCCGATTGGAGGCGCGACCGTGACCGCTGAGTTCGAGGTCCAGGGCATCGGGATCACCGAGATCGCCGAGCGGTACGGCACACCGCTGTACCTCTACGACGGCGACGAGCTGGAAGCGCGGGTGGACGGGCTCAAGGAGCTGCTGCACCCGCGGTTGGAGTTCTTCTTCTCCCTCAAGTCCAACCCCAACATCGGCGTGCTGTCCGTGCTGCACGGCCGGGGCGCGCGGGCCGAGGTGTCCTCGATGGCCGAGCTGGTCACCGCGCGCCGCGCGGGCGTCGACCCGGCCGACATCATCTTCCTCGGACCGGGCAAGAGCGCCGACGAGCTGGCCGCGTGCCTGGACGAGGGCGTCTACGCGATCGTGTGCGAGTCGTTCGGCGAGCTGGCGCTGATCGACGAGTTCGCCGGCCTGCGCGGGCTGCGCGCCCCGGTCGCGCTGCGCGTCAACCCCAGCTTCTCGGTCAAGGGCTCCGGCCTCACCATGGGCGGCAAGCCGCGCCAGTTCGGCATCGACGAGTCGCAGCTGTTCGCCGCCGACGACCTCGTGGCCCGGCACCCGAACGTCCGGTTCCTGGGCGTGCAGGTCTACATGGGCACCCGCATCCTGTCCGAGGAGGCGGTCGCCGAGAACACCGAGCGGATCTTCGAGCTGGCCGACCGGCTCGCCGACCACCTCGGCATCCCGCTGGACCTGGTCGACATCGGCGGCGGCCTCGGCGTGGCCTACTTCGACGGCGAGCGCGACCTCGACCTCGGGCTGCTCGCCGCCCGGGTCAACCCGATCATCGCGGAGTTCGCCGACCGGCACCCCGGCACGCGCCTGGTGATGGAGCTCGGCCGCTACCTCACCGCCACGTCCGGCACGTACGTCGTGCGCGTGCGGTACGTGAAGGAGTCGATGGGGGAGCGGTTCGCGGTGGCCGACGGCGGCACGAACCACCACATGGCGGCGGTGGGCATCGGGTCGTTCGTCAAGCGCAACTTCCCCATGCGGGTGCTCAACCGGGTCGACGAGCCCGCCACCGAGAGCTGGCACGTCACCGGGCCGCTGTGCACCCCCAACGACACCCTCGGCAAGAAGGTCGAGCTGCCGCCCGTGCGACCCGGCGACCTCGTCGGCGTGCTGCGCTCCGGCGCGTACGGCCCGACCGCCTCGCCGGTGCTGTTCCTCAGCCACGGCTACCCGGCGGAAGTGCTCGTCCACGGCGGTCGCGCGCACCTGGTGCGCTCCCGCGACGAGACCGAGGACCTGCTGCGCCACCAACACCTCCCCGACCGCGCCGCCGCCACGGCTCTCACCGAAGGAACCGCATCATGAGCGAATCCACCACCGTCGCCCCCCGGGAGCGGATCGTCGGCGCCATCACCGCCGTCCTGGCCCAGGTGCTGGACTACGACCTGCCGGAGCTGACCGAGCAGTCCCGGCTGTTCGACGAGCTCGGCCTCGACTCGACCGGTGTCTTCGAGCTGCTGATGCAGCTGGAGGAGGCGCTGGAGGTCGAGTTCGACACCGACAACCTGGAGATGGCGCACTTCGAGACGGTCCGCTCGCTGGCCGACTTCGTCGCCGCGGAAATGGACCGCTAGCCGTGTACCGGACCACCGCGCCCACGTCGTCCCGCCCGGCGGGCGCGCGGACGTTGGGGCTGGCGCGGGTCGTGCGGACCCGCGTCGCCCCCGACCGCGCGCTCGACGACGAGTTCTCGTCGCGCCACTTCACCGACCTCACGTCCGGCTACGGCGTCGCGCTGCGGCCGGAGGTGCTGGCCGAGCCGGGCACCACGTTCACCGCGCTGACCCGGTCGCTGCACGCCGAGCTGGAGCCGTTGGGCCCGGTGGAGCTGGCGATCGTCGCCCACGCGACACCGGACCTGGACTGCCGGCTGGCCGCGGCGACGTACCTGGCCGAGGCGGTGCCCGGCGCGCCGCTGTCGTTCTCGGTGTCCGACGTCGGCCGGTGCGCGCCGTTCGCGGCGCTGCGGATCGCGTCGGACTACGCGGCGCGGCACGGGTACTCGCGGGCGCTGGTGGTGATCGCCGACCAGGCCACGCTGCCCTACGAGGTGGACGACAGGCCGACCGGTGACGCCGGGGTGGCGTTGCTGCTGGAGACCGGGGGCGCGCCGCTGTCTCTGGTGCACACGCCCGGTGTGTCGGTCGCCGAGCTGCCGGGGGCGGTGGCCGCCGGGCTGGCGTCTCTGGTGGGCGCGGACGAGCGGGTGGCAGTGGTCGCGGGCGCGGGGATCGACCCGGAGCTGGTGCGGCACGGCGGGACCGTGCGGACCGCGCCTGCCGGGTACCCGTGCACGGCGCTGTGGGAGGGGCTGGCCGACTCGCTGGGGCGCGTGGTGCTCGTGGAGCACGACGCGGCGACCGGTGACCTGGGCATGGCCGCGGTGGGTGAGGTCCGGTGACGACGTCGGTGCGGTTGGGCGCGGAGGCGCTGTCGCGGTGCCACCTGGCGGCGCGGGACGAGGGGTTGGCGCCGGCGTTGACGGTGCTGGGTTCGCTGGTCGTGCCGGGCCTGCTGCCGGCCGGGCCCGGTGGGCACGCGGTCGTGCCGCAGGAGGTCGCGGCGTCGGCGGACCGGGTGTGGCTGGACGGCGTCGTGGTGGCGCGCTCGGCACTGGACGAGTCCACCGTCGATGCGGTCGACCTGCCGGGCGGCGCGGTCGTGCTGCTGCGGGGTCTGGGTACACGAACGGGTGAAGTCGGCCCGGACATGTACGGAAACGGTGTTCTCGTACCTCGGTTGAGAGAAGCGGACGCCGAGACCGACCACGACGCGTCCGACCAGCGGTCCGCCTGGGCACTGGGCCTGGTGTGGCTGCGGCTCGGGCTGTCGGAGGCGCTGCGCGAGACGTGCATGCGCTACCTGAACGGCCGGCGCACCGGCAGCACCACGCTGCTCCAGCAGCAGATGGTGAAGGAGACCGTCGCCGACGGGCTGATCGAGCACCTGGAGGTGCGGGCGGTCCTGACGGGCGTCGACGCGGGCCACCTGCCCGCCGTGATCCTGTCCCACCTGCACGCCCGGATCACCGCGGCCGACCGGTGGCTGGTGAACCTGCTCGGCGCGAGCGGGTACCTGGTCGGCGGCCCGGGGCAGGTGGCGCACCTGTCGGAGCTGCTGGCCGAGGCTTACGTCCCCGCCCCGGCCGCCGACACCGACCCGACCGCCGACACCGCCCCGACCGCCGCCGGGCCGGCCGTCGGTCGTGCCGAGGACGCCGGACCGTCCGGGGGCGCGCGGTCCGCGGGTGGCGTGGCGTGAGCGGGTTGGACGCGCGGCTCGTGGCGTTGCGCGACCAGGTGCGCGAGTGGGGTGCGGACTTCCGCCGCCTCGGGCTCGCGCTCGACCGCGACCCCGAGCTGATCCGGGCGCACTTCGACCTGCCCGCCGTGCGGTACCTGTCGACGATGGGCATCCCGCCGGAGTACGGCAACGTGCCCATCCCCATCGCGGGCAACCGGTTCTACGGCACGTTGGCCCTCGAACGGGCGATCATCATGGAGGAGCTGGCCTGCGCCGACGTCGGCATGCTGGTCGCCTCGCCCGGCCCGCTGCTGGCCGGGGTCCTGGTCGACCTGCTCGCCGACCGCGAGCAGAAGGAGTGGTTCTACGGCCGGATGCTCGCCGAGCCGCTGTGGACGTTCTTCGCGCTCACCGAACCCGACCGCGGGTCCGACGCGGGCGGCCTCACCTCGACGTTGACGCCGGTCGACGGGGGCGCGGTGCTCTCCGGCGCGAAGCGCTACGTCGGCAACGCCTGCCGGGCGCAGCTCGGGGTCGTGTTCGCCCGCGTCGGCTCCGGCCCGCTCGGCATCAACGCGGTGCTGGTGGAGACGCCGACGCCGGGGTTCTCCGCGACCGCGCTGGACAGCATCGGCCTGCGCGGCGCGCGGATCAGCGCGATCACGCTGGACGACGTGCACGTGCCCGCGTCCCGCTTCGTCGGTCGGCACCTCTCGCCGTCGCGGCGCGGCATGTGGGCGTTCGTGCAGACGTTCAACCTGCTCCGGCCCGGTGTCGCGGCGATCGCGCTGGGCATCGCGCGGGCGGCGCACGAGTACGTCCGCGACAACCGCACGACGTTGCGCCGCGACGAGCGCGACCGGCTCGACGAGCTGGGCCGGCGCATCACGGCGGCCCGCGCGCTCGTGCACCTGGCCGCCCGCGCGGTCGACGCCCGCACGTCCGACGGCTACCTGGCGTCGGCGGCGAAGGCCCGCGCGTCCCGGCTCGCGCTCGACGCGACCCGGGCGGCCTGCGAGTTCTTCGGCGTCGGCGCCCGCTTCGACCACCCGCAGCTGGACAAGCTCGTCCGCGACGCGCGCGGGCTGGAGTTCATCGAGGGCACGTCGAACATGCAGAAGCTGAACCTGTTCCAGGGCCTGTTCACCGGGAAGCTGGACCGCGACGACCCGTTCCGGGTGGGCGTCGGCTCACCGCGCTGAACCCCGCGGACCACCGCGCCACCGCGGCGGTCGAGCGCAAGCGCACCCAGGGCACCCCGGCCCGCGCCAGCCGGCCGGGGTACTCGGCGAGGTGCCTGCGCCGGGCCTTCACCGCCCACACCAGCACCGAGTTCCGGCCGAACAGGAACGCGGGCGTCTCCCGGTTGCCGTTCCACAGCTCGGCCCGGCGGGCGATCCGGGACGCGCTGCGCCGCGCCAGCCGCGGCAGTGCCACCCGCAGGGGCAGGTCCAGCCACACGATCAGGTCGGCCCGGTGCCACAGCACGTCCGCGGTCAGCTTGGCGAGGTTGCCGTCGACCACCCAGGCGGGCCCCTCGGTCGCCGCCGCGAGCCGGGCCCGGAACTCGTCGTCCGGTGGCGTGACCCAGTTCGGGCCGTGCTGGATCGCGTCCAGCTCGACGTGCGGGCCGCCGACCACCCGGGCCAGCTCCCGCGCCAACGTCGACTTGCCCGCGCCGCTCACCCCGAGCACGACGATCCGGCGCACGGATGACTGCTCCACCACCCCACTCGACCACACCACCGCGGACGTGTCCAACGAGAATCAGCGGCGCGAGTGTCCACCGAGGACTCGCGGGCACGCGGCGACGAGCCCCACCGGGCCGGGGGACCGGTGGGGCTCGTGTCTTTCCCGGGGGGAGGGAAGTCCTACTTGCCGTGCAGCTGCTTGAGGTACTCGTAGGTGCTCGGCAGCGTGGTCAGCAGTTCCTTCTGGGTCTGCTTGATCTGCGCGAACACCGGCTCCGCCGAGTCCAGCACGTCCTGGCGCGCGGCCAGCGCGGGCAGGCTGTGGTCGGGCAGGTAGTCCAGGCCCGCGAAGATGCAGTAGTAGTTGGAGTTGTTCCAGAAGTTGCGGAACTCCGCGTCGAAGTTCGCGTAGTAGGTCGACTCGTCGGTGATCGGCATGTTCACCGCCAGGCCCGCCTTGTACATGCGGACCTTCTCCTGGAAGTCGTCCGCCAGCCGCAGCTCCTTGCACGCCTGCCAGAACGCGGTGTCGTTGCGCGGCGCGAAGCTGAAGTGGCCCTGCACGAAGTCGCGCGAGTCGTCGAACATCGTCTCGATCTCCGCGTTGAAGCGGTCCTGCAGGATCGAGTCGAAGTTCTTGTCCGGGAAGTACTTCGCCAGCTGGTACAGCGCCGCGTACACGAAGTAGATGCCG
Source organism: Actinosynnema sp. NPDC091369 (assembly GCF_044757065.1). Lineage (NCBI taxonomy): Bacteria > Bacillati > Actinomycetota > Actinomycetes > Pseudonocardiales > Pseudonocardiaceae > Actinosynnema > Actinosynnema sp. NPDC091369. The sequence continues at coordinate 47,678 of NZ_JBIVUG010000008.1, forward strand.
GTCGACTCCAGCGGCTCCAGGAAGCAGGAGGCCAGGCCGATCGAGACGACGTTCTTCACCCACGCGCGGCGGTTGCGGCCCACGCGGAACTTGATCTGGTTGAGGTTCGCCGTCTCCGGGTCGAGGCCCCACATGGTGCAGAATTCCAGCGTCGCGTCGTCGCGCGACTGGAAGCGGCTGGAGAAGACGTAGCCGGTGCCGAAGCGGCCCAGCATCGGGATCTTCCACGCCCACCCGCTCGACATCGCGATCGAGGACGTGTACGGCTCCACGCCGTTGGCCGCGTCGTCGTGCGGCACCTGGGTCGCCACCGCGCTGTCGTTGAGCAGGTGGTCGCTCATGTCCAGGAACGGTTCCTTCATCGCCTGGTTGATGAGCAGGCCGCGGAAGCCCGAGCAGTCGATGAACAGGTCACCCTCGATGGTGAGCCCGCCCTCGGTCTTGAGCGCCGAGACGTGACCGCGCTGGTCGATGACCGCCTCGGTCATCAGGTCCTGGATGTGGATCGCGTTCTGGTTCTCGATCGACCACTTGCGCAGGAACGGCGAGATCAGGTTGGTGTCGAAGTGCCACGCGTAGTTGGTCCACTTCGTGCCGTCCATGAACCGCGGCGACAGCTTCGCGTCCAGGATCGGGGGCTCGCGGTAGCAGGCGTAGTCGAACGGCTCGTCGGTCTGGCCGGCGAGCTTCTTGTGCGCCCAGTAGTGCGACAGCGGCTGGTTCTCGTGGTTGGGCAGCAGGCCGAACAGGTGGTAGTAGTGGTCGGTCCCGTCGCCGTACGGCCGCGGGTTCGCCTCACCGCGGCCAGGCGTGCGCCAGTTGGTGAACTTGATGCCCATCTTGTAGCTGGCATTGCACTCGCGCATCCAGTCCTCTTCGGCGATGCCGAGGAACTCGAAGAACGTCTTGTGCAGGTTGGGGACCGTCGCCTCGCCCACGCCGATCTTGGGGATGGAGGGCGCCTCCAGCACGGTGATGGTCACACCGGGGCCCAGCGCCTTGCCGAGGTACGCCGCGGCCATCCAGCCCGCGGTGCCGCCACCGAGCACCACGACCTTCTTGATCCTACGATCTTCCATCGAGGGTTGTCCTCCCGTCATGATCACGACAAAGGCCGCGGAACCGACGATCGTCGCAGTGCTGCCGGTGTTCGAAGGGCGATTGCCCGGGATTTTCGTGTGGGACAACCTGAACGCAAATAGCTATAGAACATCTATATCCACCGCCGTCAGTCACGTGTCAGCGGGTTGTCAGCCGTGTTCGCCACGATGTGGTGGTGATCGCCGCCCGATCGGGTCGGCGCTGCTCGGGGACCTGCACGAGAAAGGGACGGTAACGTGGCACCTGCCTTCGCGGTGATTTCCGGCGCTCAGGTGAACCAGGTATTGCGAGGGCGGGAGAAGCACGTTCTCGAACTGATCGAGGCCGCCTACCGGTGGCACGGTGAAGGTGACTCGGTCAATCCGCCGTCCTATTTCCTCCGGTTCCCCGAAGACCCCTCGTCGCGCATCATCGCGCTGCCCGCGTCCCTCGGCGGCGACATCGGCGTGCACGGGGTGAAGTGGATCTCCAGCTTCCCCGCGAACGTCGCCGCGGGCCTGCCGCGCGCGTCCGCCGTGCTGATCCTCAACGACCGGGAGACCGGCTACCCGCTCGCCTGCCTGGAGAGCTCCATCGTCAGCGCGGTGCGCACCGCCGCGTCCGCCGCCCTGGCCGCTGACTGGCTCAGCCGCGACCGGAGCCGGCCGACGCGGGTCGGGTTCGTCGGCACCGGCCTGATCGCCCGCTACATCCACACCTACCTGACCGCGACGGGGTGGAGCTTCGACGAGGTCGGCGTGCACGACCTGAGCGCCGACTCGGCGAACGGCTTCCGCGAGTACGCCGAGTCCGCGGGCGACGCCGCGGTGCGGGTCCACGACAGCGCGGAGAGCCTGATCCGGTCGAGCGACCTGGTCGTGTTCGCCACCGTCGCGGGCACGCCGCACGTCTCCGACCCGACGTGGTTCGACCACAACCCGCTGGTGCTGCACGTGTCGCTGCGCGACCTGTCGCCCGAGGTGATCCTCGCCTCCACCAACCTGGTGGACGACGTCGAGCACTGCCTGAAGGCGAACACCTCGCCGCACCTGGCCGAGCAGCTCACCGGCAACCGCGACTTCCTGTCCGGCACGTTGCACGACGTCATGACCGGCGCGGTGACGCCACCGGCGGACCGGCCGCTGGTGTTCTCCCCGTTCGGACTCGGCGTGCTGGACCTGGCGGTCGGCAAGCACGTCTACGACGAGGTGTCGCGGGCGGGCGAGCTGGCCGTGGTCCCGGACTTCTTCTTCGACCTCGACCGCTACGGCAAGCGCTGAGCCGCCTGACCGTGCACCTCGCCTAGGAGTCGGCGCATGCCAGTGATATCGACGCCCCAGGAGTTCAACGTGGACGACCTCTACGTCGACCTCCGGCGGCTCTCGGGCCACCCGCTGTACCTCAAGTGCGAAGGGTTCAACTTCGCCGGGTCCATCAAGCTCAAGGCCGCCAACGAGATGGTGTCCGCGGCGGTGCGCGCCGGCACCCTGCGCGAAGGCGCCACGCTGGTGGAGAGCTCGTCGGGCAACCTCGGGGTGGCGCTGGCCCTGGTGGCGGCGAGCCGCGGCTACCGGTTCGTGTGCGTAACCGACGCGCGGTGCAACCTCGCCACCCGGCAGCTCATGGAGGCGCTGGGCGCCCGGGTGCACGTCATCACCGAGCCCGACCCGGAGACCGGGTACCTCGGCGCCCGCATCCGCCACGTGCGGCAGCTGTGCGAGAACGAGAACCACGTGTGGCTCAACCAGTACGCCAACCCGGCCAACTGGCTGGCGCACTACCAGACCACCGGCCCGGAGATCCTCAAGAGCTTCCCCGAGGTCGACGTGGTGTTCATCGGCGCGGGCAGCACCGGCACGCTGATGGGCTGCGCGCGGTACTTCAAGGAGAACAAGCCGTCAGTGCGGATCGTCGCGGTGGACGCGGTCGGCTCGGTCACCTTCGGCACGCCCGCCGAGCCCCGGATGGTGCCGGGCCTGGGCACGAGCGTCCGCCCGCCGCTGCTGGACGAGTCCTTCGTGGACGAGGTGCTGCACGTGGCGGAGCGGGACACCGTGCGCGCCTGCCGGACGCTGCTGCGGCACGGGTTCCTGTTCGGCGGCTCGACCGGCACGGTGCTGTCCGGCGCCACCGACTGGCTCGCGCGCCACCGGCCCGACGGCGACGTGACCGCGGTCGCGATCGCGCCGGACCTGGGCGACCGCTACCTGGACACCGTCTACCACGACCAGTGGATCGCGGACATCTACGGCGCGGACCTGCTCGGCGACCAGCTCGCCGCAGCCGATCCCGCGACGCTTGCGAGGAGAATGCCATGACCGAAGCGGTGGACCTGCCCCTCTCCGCCGGACAGGCCGAGATCTGGTTCGACGAGAAGCTCAACGGGCGGGGCGTCGCTTACAACTCGGCGGGCTACCTCGACATCCGCGGGCCGCTCGACGTGCCCGCCCTGATCGCCGCCGCCCGGGGCATGGTCGACGAGGCCGAGTGCACCCGCACCCGGTACGTCGAGGTGGACGGCGCGCCGCGGCAGGTCGTGACGCCACTGCCGGAGCTGCCGCTGACCGAGCTCGCGCTGACCGCGGACGAGGCGGCCGACTGGATGCGCGCCGACCTGGCCACGCCGTTCTCGCTGGACGAGTTCCCGCTGTTCCGGCTCGCCGTGATCACGGTGGCCGAGGACCGGCACTTCTTCTACATGCGCATCCACCACCTGCTGTGCGACGGGTACAGCCAGGTGGTGTTCTGGCGTCGGCTGGCCGAGCTGTACGCCGGGGTGGACGGGACGCCGATCCCGCCGCTGAGCGCGCTGCTGGACGGTGAGCGGGCGTACGAGGAGTCCGCGGCGGCGGTGAAGGACAAGGACTTCTGGGCCGCCGCGTTCGAGGAGACGCCGGACCTGGTGAGCCTGTCCACCCGCACCGCGTCCGGCCCCGAGGTGCGGGGCTTCCTGCGCCGCACCGACGTGCTGTCGAAGGACACCGCGCAGGCGCTGCGCGAGCTGGCGAGCCGGTCGGCGTCGACCTGGCCCGCCGTCGTGCTGTCCGCGGTCGCCGTCTACACCCAGCGGCTGACCGGCGTCGGCGACGTGCTGCTGACCCTGCCCGCGACCGCCCGGATGGGCGCGACGATGCGCGCGGTGCCCGGGATGGTGGCGAACTACCTGCCGCTGCGGGTGCCCGTGCGCCCGCGCGAGACCCGGTCCGACCTGCTGCGCCGCACGTCGCGCGCGCTGGCCAAGGCGCTCAAGCACCAGCGGCACCGGGTCAGCCGGATCCGCCGGGGCATGGGGCTGGCGACCGACGACCGGCGGCCGTTCGGGCCGTTCGTCAACATCCTGCCGCAGCAGACGACGTTCGCTCTCGGCGAGTGCGAGGTCGAGGTCAACAACCTGTCGACCGGCCTCATCGAAGACCTGATGCTGACCGTGGTGGACGCGCCCGACGGCGGGCTGGAGGTCCACCTCAACGGCAACCCCGAGCTCTACACCGACGAGGAGGCGCGGGCGCACCTGGCCCGCTTCACCGCGTTCCTGGAGCGGTTCGCCCGCGCGGACGACGACGAGCCGCTGGCGCGGCTGGAGGTCCTGGACCCGGCCGAGCGGTCCGCGTGGCTGGGCGCGACGACCGGCGCGACCCGGCCCGACGCGTTCACCGACGTGGTGGAGCAGGTGCGCTCGTTCGCCGCGCTGCGCCCGCACGCCGTCGCGGTGGTGGAGGACGATTTCGACGTCACGTACACCGCGCTCGTCGCACGGGCCAGCGCGCTGTCGCGCAAGCTGGTCGGGGCCGACCTGGTCGGCGTGCTGGCCGCGCCCGGCGCCGGGTTCGTCTCGGCGGTGCTCGGCGTGCTGGGCGCCGGCGCCGCCTACGTCCCGCTGGACACGCGCGCGCCCGCCGCCCGCACGGCGGAGCTGGTGCGCGACAACGGGATCTCGCTCCTGGTGGTCGACCCGGCGCACTGCGCGCCGGCGCGGGAGATCGGCGTTGAGGCCGTCGTGCTGGACGGCGCGGAGGACACCGACCTCGCGCCCGTGCTCGGCGGACCGGACGACCTGGCGTACGTGATCTTCACGTCCGGCTCGACGGGCAAGCCCAAGGGCGCGATGGTGCACCGGCGCGGCATGGTGAACCACCTGCTGGCCAAGGTCGAGGACTTGGGCCTGACCGACCGCGACAGCGTGGTGCAGAACGCGCCGCTGACGTTCGACATCTCGGTGTGGCAGATGCTCGCGCCGCTGGTCGCGGGCGGCCGGGTGCGGGTCGTCGGCCGGGAGACCGCGGCCGACCCGGACCAGCTGTTCGGCCTGGTCGCCGACGAGCGGATCAGCGTGCTGGAGCTGGTGCCGTCGCTGCTGCGGGCCGCGCTGGACGCGTGGGACGTGGTCGAGGCGCGGCCGAAGCTGCCGTCGCTGCGGCACCTCGTGGTGACCGGGGAGGCGTTGCCGCCGGACCTGTGCCTGCGCTGGTTCGCCCGCTTCCCGACCGTGCCGCTGGTCAACGCCTACGGGCCGACCGAGTGCTCGGACGACGTCACGCACGCGTTCGTCACGGTCGAGGACGCGGCGGGCACCACGCGGGTGCCGATCGGCCGCGCGGTCCGCAACACGAGCCTGTACGTGCTGGGCGACGACCTGGGCCCGGTGCCCACCGGTGTGCCCGGCGAGCTGTACGTCGGCGGCGTCGGCGTCGGCCGCGGCTACCTGGGCGACCCGAAGCGCACCGCGTCGACCTTCATGGCCGACCCGTTCTCGGGCGGACGCATGTACCGCACCGGCGACCGGGTGGTGCGCCGCGAGGACGGCCAACTGGAGTTCCTGGAGCGGCGCGACCACCAGGTGAAGGTGCGCGGCCACCGGATCGAGCTGGGCGAGATCGAGACGACCCTGCGCGGCCTGTCCGGCATCGCCGACGCCGCCGTGCGGGTCGCGCCGGACGCCTCCGGCGGCAAGCGGCTCGTCGGGTACGTCGTGGCGTCGAACGGCCGGCCGCCGGGCGACCTGCGCGCCCGGCTCGCCGAGGTGCTGCCCGAGTACCTGGTGCCGTCGGTGTTCGTGGAGCTGCCGGAGATGCCGCTGACCCCGCACGGCAAGGTCGACCGCAAGGCGCTGCCGGAGCCCGACCCCGCCGCCGGGGTCCGGGGACGCGCGCCGCGCACCCCGCGCGAACGGGTGCTGTGCGAGGTCGTCGCCGAGGTGCTCGGCCTGCGCGACGTCGGCCCCGACGACGACTTCTTCACCCTGGGCGGCGACAGCATCAGCTCCATCCAGGTGGTCAGCCGGGCGCGCCGGGCCGGGGTCGTGTTCACCTCGCGGGACGTGCTCAAGCACCGCACCCCGGCCGCGATCGCCGCGATGGCCGCCGACGCGGACGGGCACACCGCGGTCGCGGACGACGGTGTCGGCGAGATCGAGCTGACGCCCATCGCGCACCAGCTCCGCGAGGACTTGTCGGACCTGACCGACGTCACCCGCCAGTACAGCCAGTACGTCGTGCTGCACGTGCCCACCGGGCTCGACGCGGTCAAGCTCGCCGGCGCGGTGCAGACCGTGGTCGACCACCACGACGCGTTGCGCGGCAAGCTGTCGGTACCGCTGCCGGGCCTGTGGTCGATGGAGGTCCTGCCGGTCGGCTCGATCCGCGCCACCAAGCTCGTCCGCCGCGCCCAGGTCGCCGAGACCGACGACCTGGACGAGGCGGTGGCCGAGGAGGTCGCCCGCGCCCGCGCCGCGCTCGCGCCCGAAGAGGGCCGCGTGGTCCAGGCGGTGCTGGTGGACTCCGGCGTCGAGGCGCGGCTGGTGCTCGTGGTCCACCACCTCGTGGTGGACGGCGTCACGTGGCGGATCATCGTGCCCGACCTGGCCGACGCCCTGGCGGGCACGCCGTTGCAGCCCGTGGGCACGTCCTACCGGCGCTGGTCGAAGGTGCTCGCCGAGCACGCCCGCGCCGGCGCCCGCGTCACCGAGCTGCCGCTGTGGGTCGACCAGCTCCGGCGCGGCGACGTGCCGCTGGGCAGCCGCCCGCTCGACCCCGCTCGGGACACGTACGGCACGGCCCGGTCGATGCGGCTCGTGCTGCCGACCGAGCGGACCGCCGCCCTGCTGACCAAGGTGCCCGCCGCCTTCCACGCCGAGATCAACGACGTGCTGCTGGCGGGCCTCGCGGTCGCGGTCGCCGACTGGCGGCGCAGGCGGCTCGGCGCGACCGACCCGGCGGTGCTGGTCGAGGTCGAGGGCCACGGCCGCGAGCAGGTCGCCGACGAGCTGGACCTGTCCCGCACGGCGGGCTGGTTCACCAGCGTGTTCCCGCTGCGCGTCGACCCGGGCGAGCTGGACCGCGCCGACCTGTGGGCGGGCGGCGCGAGCGCGGGCACGGCCATCAAGCGGGTCAAGGAGCAGCTGCGGGCCCTGCCCGACCACGGCATCGGCTTCGGCCTGCTGCGCTACCTCAACCCGCAGACCGTCGGCGCGCTGGCCCGGTTCGGCACGCCGTCGATCGGGTTCAACTACCTGGGCCGGTTCGCGACCCTCGGCGGAGCCGGGAACCGGACGACGGGTGACGGCGCCTGGTCGCTGGACGCCGCCACGGCCATCGGCACCGGCGTGCACCCGGACATGCCGCTGCGGCACGCCCTCGCCGTCACGCCGGTCACCGAGGACGGCCCGCACGGACCGACCCTGGTCGCCGACTGGCTGTGGGCCGACGGCCTGCTGACCGAGTCCGACGTCGAGGACGTCGCGCGCACGTGGTTCCGCGCCCTGGAGGCGTTCGTCGAGCACGCCGCGCTGCCCGGCGCGGGCGGCCACAGCCCGTCCGACTTCGACCTGGTCGACCTGACCGAGGCCGAGATCGCCGACATCGAGCGCGAGACCGGCTCGGTGCTGGACGTGCTGCCGCTGTCGCCGTTGCAGAAGGGCCTGCTGTTCCAGGCCGAGTTCGACCGCGACGGCGCGGACGTCTACACCCTCCAGGTCGTCGTGGACGTCGAGGGCGCGCTGGACGTCGCGGCGTTCCGCGCGGCGGCCGAGGCGCTGCTGCGCCGGCACCCGAACCTGCGCGCGTCGTTCCACTCCCGCCCGTCGGGCGACGCGGTGCAGGTCATCCCGGTGTCGGCGGCCCTGCCGTGGGAGGAGGTGGACCTCACCGGCATGGACCCGGACGACGCGGCGCGCGAGCTGGCGCGGCTGACCGACGCCGACTGGGTGCGCCGCTTCGACATGGCCGACCCGCCGCTGCTGCGGTTCACCGCCGTGCGGCTGGCCGACGACCGGTTCCGGCTGATCTGGGCCGTGCACCACATCCTGGTGGACGGCTGGTCGATGCCGATCTTCGCCCGCGAGCTGTTCGCCCTCACCGCCAACGGCGCGGACGTGACCGCGCTGTCGCCCGTCGCGCCCTCGCGCGGCTACCTGGAGTGGCTGGCGCGGCAGGACGAGCAGGCCGCGCGCGAGGCGTGGCGGACCGCGCTGGACGGCGTCGACGAGGCGACCCGGATCGGCCCGGCCGAGCGGCCCCGCGTCACCGAGCCGCCCGCCTCGCTGGTGGTGGACCTGCCGGAGGACTTCACCCGCACGCTGTCGACCTGGGCGCGGGCCCGCGGCCTGACCTTGAACACCGTCATGCAGGGCGCGTGGGCGATCCTGCTCGGCCGCCTCACCGGGCGGCACGACGTGGTGTTCGGCGCGGTGCACTCGGGCCGCCCGGTGGACCTGCCGGGCATGGAGTCGATGGTCGGCCTGTTCCTCAACACGCTGCCGGTGCGGGTGCGGCTGGACCCGGCGGCGCCGGTGTCCGACCTGCTGGCCCGCGTGCAGGACGAGCAGTTCGACCTGGCGCCGCACCACTTCCTCGGCCTGGCCGAGGTGCAGCAGCTGACCGGGGTCGGCGAGCTGTTCGACACCGTGGTCAGCTTCCACAACTACCCGATGGACACCGACGGCCTGTCCGGGATCATCCCGGGCGTCCGGCTGACCGGCGCCGAGGGCAGGCTGGTCGCCGAGTACCCGTTCGCGCTGTCGGTGTACCCGGGCCGGGAAGTGCGGCTGCTGGCGCAGTACCGGTCCGACCTCTTCGGCGAGGACCACATCCGGTCCGTGGTCGACCGCTTCACGCGCCTGCTGCGCACCCTGGTCGAGGACCCGGACGTCCGCGTGGGCCGGATCGACCTGCTCGCGCCCGACGAGCGCGCCCGCGTCCTGCACGAGTGGGGCGGCACGATCGAGCCCGTCCCGGACGTCGTGGTCACCGACCTGTTCGAGGCCCGCGCGTCCGCCGCGCCCGACTCGACCGCCGCCGTGTTCCGGGGCGAGCGCCTGACCTACGCCGAGCTGAACGCCCGCGCCAACCGGCTCGCCCGGGTGCTCGTGACCCGCGGCGTCGGACCGGAGGGCGTGGTCGCGCTGGCCATGCCGCGCTCGCTGGAGATGCTGGTCGCCGTCCTCGCGGTGCTCAAGGCGGGCGCGGCCTACCTGCCGATCGACGCCAAGTACCCGGCCGACCGGGTCGACTACCTGATCACCGACGCCACACCGGGCGTGCTGCTGTCCACAGTGGACGTGGCGGCCACGTTGGAGGTGGACGTCGAGGTCGTCGCCATCGACGCGCTCGACCTGTCCGGCTACCCGGACGGCGACCTCACCGACGACCACCGGGTGGCACCGCTGCGCCCGCACCACCCGGCCTACGTCATCCACACGTCCGGGTCGACCGGCAAGCCCAAGGGCGTCGTGGTCGACCACGCCGGTTTCGTCGCGATGGTGCTCAGCCTGATCGCCAAGTTCGACGTCACGCCGGACACCCGGGTGCTCCAGTTCGCCTCCTACAGCTTCGACGCCACGGTGTGGGAGATGGGGCTGGCGCTGTGCGGCGGCGGCACGGTCGTGGTCGCGGGCGACGACGCGCGCGGACCCGGCCAGGCGCTGATCGACCTGATCAACGACCAGGGCGTGAACCTGGCCGCGCTGCCGCCGGTGGTGGCGGGCGGCATGCCCGAGGGCACGGTGCTGCCCGCCGACCTGACCATGGTCGTGGCCGGTGAGGCGTGCCCGCCGGAGGTGGTGGCGCGCTGGTCGGTCACCCACCGCATGTTCAACGGCTACGGGCCGACGGAGTCGGTGCTGGCCGCTACCGTCGGCGGGCCGCTGTCGCCGGGCGGGCGTCCCCCGATCGGCAGGCCCACCGCGGCGCACCGGGTGTACGTGCTGGACCCGCTGCTCCAGCCGGTCCCGGTCGGCGTCACGGGCGAGCTGTACGTCAGCGGCGGCCTCGCCCGCGGCTACCTCAACCGGCCCGGCCTGACCGCGGAGCGGTTCGTCGCCGACCCGTTCGGCGGCCCCGGTGACCGCATGTACCGCACCGGCGACCTGGTGCGGTGGCACCCGGACGGCCAGCTCGACTACCTGGGCCGGGCCGATGACCAGGTGCAGCTGCGCGGGTTCCGGATCGAGCTGGGCGAGATCGAGTCCGCGTTGCTCGCGCACGACGCCGTCACCCTCGCCGTGGCCGTGGTCAGGGAGGACGGAGAAGGGGACCGGAAGCTGGTCGCCTACATCGTCACCGACGACGGCAAGACGGTGCCGGGCGGTCTGCGCGAGCGGCTGGTCGAGGCGCTGCCCGAGTACATGGTGCCGTCGGCGATCGTCGTGCTGGACGAGCTGCCGCTGACCACGCAGGGCAAGCTGGACCGCAAGTTCCTGAGTTCTCCTGCTGGGCCGGCCCCCGACTTCGCGGGCCAGGCCCGCGGTCGCGGCCCCCGCAACCCGGTCGAGGAGATCCTCTGCGGCGTCTTCGCCGACGTGCTGCAACTGCCGCAGGTCGGCATCGACGACGACTTCTTCGCGCTGGGCGGGCACTCGCTGCTGGCCACCAAGGTGATCAGCCGGGCGCGGGCCGCGCTGGGCATCGAGCTGCCGATCCGGGCGCTGTTCGAGGCCCGGACGGTCGCGGGCGTGGCCGAGCAGGTCGTCGGCGCGTCCGACGCCCGCCCGCCGCTGCGGCCCTACGCCCGCGAGGAGCGCATCCCGCTGTCGTTCGCGCAGCGCCGGCTGTGGTTCCTGGACCGGTTCGAGGACGGCGCGACCGGCACCTACAACGTGCCGATGGCCGTGCGGCTGTCCGGTGACCTGGACCTGCCCGCGCTGCGCGGCGCGCTGCGCGACCTCGTGCAGCGGCACGAGATCCTGCGGTCGGTGTTCCCCGACGTCGAGGGCACGCCGTACCAGCGGGTGGTGGACGTGCCCGCGGACTACCCGGACCTGCCGCTGACCCGGCTGCCGGAGGCGGAGCTGTCCGACGTGCTCACCGCCGAGGCCGACCGCGGCTTCGACCTGGCCACCGAGCCGGTGGTGCGGGCGCGCCTGTTCGGCGTCGGGCCGTCGGAGCACGTGCTGCTGCTGGTGTTCCACCACATCGCCTTCGACGGCTGGTCGATCGCGCCGCTCGTGCGGGACCTGGCCACGGCCTACCGGGCCCGGGTCGCGGGCACGCGCCCGGACTGGTCGCCGCTGGCCGTGCAGTACGCGGACTACGCGCTGTGGCAGCAGGACCTGCTGGGCGACGAGCGCGACACCGGGAGCCTGCTGTCGCGCCAGCTCGCCTACTGGACGCAGGCGCTGGCCGGCGTGCCGGAGGAGCTGGAGCTGCCCACCGACTTCCCCCGGCCCGCCGTGAGCACCTACGACGGCGACGAGCTGCGGTTCGAGGTCGACGCCGAGCTGTACCACCGGGTGGTGTCGCTGGCCCGGGAGACGGGCGCGAGCGTGTTCATGGTGTTCCAGGCCGCGCTGTCGGCGTTGCTGACCAAGCTCGGCGCGGGCACGGACATCCCGCTGGGCACGCCCACCGCGGGCCGCACGGACGACGAGCTGGGCGAGCTGATCGGGTTCTTCGTCAACACGCTGGTGCTGCGCACGGACACCGGCGGCGACCCGACGTTCTCCGAGCTGCTGCACCGCGTCCGCGACACGAACCTGGCCGCCTACCAGCACCAGGACGTGCCGTTCGAGCACCTGGTGGACAGGCTCAACCCGGAGCGGTCGCTGAACAAGCAGCCGCTGTTCCAGGTCATGCTCGCGCTCAACAGCAGCGACGACGTCCCGCTGCACCTGCCGGGGCTGTCCGGGCGGGTCGAGCCGGTGCGGTCGCAGCGGGCGAAGTTCGACTTCACCGTGCTGCTGGAGGAGCGCTACGCCGAGGGCGTCCCGACCGGGATGCACGGCGTGCTGGAGTACAGCACCGAGCTGTTCACCGGGGCCTCGGCGCGTCGGCTCGCCGAACGGCTGGTCGCGTTCCTGCGCGCGGTGGTGACCGACCCGACCGCGCCGCTGAGCCGGATCGACGTGCTCGACGACGCCGAGCGGGCGCACGTGCTGGCCGCCGGCACCGGTCCGGTCCGACCGCAGGCGTACGAGGGCGTGGTCGAGCGCGTGCGCCGGCTCGCGCTGGAGCGGCCGGACGCGGTGGCCGTGACGGACGACGCCGGCAGCGTCACCTACGCCGAGCTGGTGGGGCGGGCGAGCGCGTTCTCCCGGCAGGTCGGCGACGGGCTGACCGCCGTGCTGGCCGCACCGGGCGTCGGGTTCGTCACCGCCGTGCTCGGGGTGCTGGGCGCGGGCGGCGCGTACGTGCCGCTGGACGTGCAGGCGCCGGTCGCCCGCATCGCCGCGCTGCTGGCCGACTGCGGCGCGCGGCGGCTCGCGGTGGACGAGGCGCACCTGGAGCTGGCCCGGGAGGTCGCGGGCGACGTCGAGGTCGTCGTGCTCGACGGCGCGGTGGACGCCGAGCCGGCCCCTGCCCTCGGCGCGCCCGACGACCTCGCGTACGTGATCTTCACGTCCGGCTCGACCGGCAAGCCCAAGGGCGCGATGGTGCACCGCCGGGGCATGGTGAACCACCTGTGGTGCAAGGTGGACGACCTCGAAGTGTCCTCTTCGGACAAGGTCGTGCACAACGCGCCGGTCACGTTCGACATCTCGGTGTGGCAGATGCTCACCGCGCTGATGGCGGGCGGGCAGGTCCGGGTGACCGGCCGCGACACCGCCGTGGACCCCAACGCGTTGTTCGCCACCGTCCCGGACGAGGGCGTGACGATCCTCGAAGTCGTGCCGTCGCTGCTGCGCGCGGCGCTGGACGCGTGGGACATCACCGAGGAGACGCCCGCGCTGCCCGGCCTGCGGTGGCTGGTGGTCACCGGCGAGGCGCTTCCGCCCGACCTGTGCCACCGCTGGTTCGCCCGCTACCCCGACATCCCGCTGGTCAACGCCTACGGGCCGACCGAGTGCTCCGACGACGTCACGCACGCGATCATCCGACAGGGTGACCCGTTGGGCGGCGCTCGGGTGCCGATCGGCCGCCCGGTCCGCAACACCCGGCTGTACGTGCTGGGCGACGACCTGCGCCCGGTGCCCCCGGGCGTGGCCGGCGAGCTGTACGTCGGGGGCATCGGCGTCGGCCGCGGCTACCTCGGCGACCGGGCCAAGACCGCGGTCACGTTCCTCGGTGACCCGTTCGGCGAGCCCGGGACCCGCATGTACCGCACGGGCGACCGCGTGGTGCTGCGGCCGGACGGGCAGCTGGAGTTCCTGGAGCGCCGCGACCACCAGGTCAAGATCCGCGGCCACCGCATCGAGCTGGGCGAGGTCGAGGCCGCGCTGCGCGCCGTGCCCGAGATCGGCGACGCGGCCGTGGCGGTCGGCGGCGACCAGGGCGGCCACAAGCGGCTCGTCGGGTACGTCGTGGCCGCGCCCGGCGCGGTGCTGGACGTCGCGGCGGTGCGGGAGGCGGTGGGCGGTGCGCTGCCCGACTACATGGTCCCGGCCGCGATGGTGGTGCTCGACGCGCTGCCGCTGACGCCGAACGGGAAGGTGGACCGCAAGGCGCTGCCCGAGCCGGACGTGGCGGCGGGCGCCAAGGGCCGCGGTCCGCGCACGCCCGTCGAGGAGATCCTGTGCGGTGTGTTCGGTGAGGTGCTGGGCACCGCCGAGGTCGGCGTGGAGGACGACTTCTTCGAGCTGGGCGGCCACTCGCTGCTGGCCACCCGGGTCGTCAGCCGGGTGCGCACGGTGCTGGACGTGGAGCTGCCGGTGCGGGCGCTGTTCGAGGCGCGCACGGTCGCGGGCCTGGCCCGGCTGGTCGTGGGCGCGGACCGGGCCCGGCCCGCGCTGCGCCCGGTCGAGCGCTCCGGTGACGAGGGCCTGCCGCTGTCGTTCGCGCAACGCCGGCTGTGGTTCCTCAACCAGCTCGAAGAGGGCTCGACCGGCACGTACAACATCCCGCTCGCGGTGCGGCTGACCGGCGCGCTGGACGTGCCGGCGCTCGCCGCGGCCGTGGACGACGTGGTGGCGCGCAACGAGATCCTGCGGACGGTCTTCCCGGACGTGGACGGCGTGCCGTACCAGCGGGTGCTGCCCGCCCGGCCCGGCGCGCTGGTCACCGGCCGCGCGGCCGACCTCGCGGCCGCCCTCGCCGAAGAGGTGGACCGGGGCTTCGACCTCGGCGCGGAACCCGCCCTGCGGGCCCGGCTGTACGAGGTGGGGGAGCGGGAGCACGTGCTGCTCCTGGTGTTCCACCACATCGCGTTCGACGGCTGGTCCACCGCGCCGCTGGCCCGCGACCTCGCCACCGCCTACGCGGCCCGCCGCACGGGCGAGGCGCCGTCGTGGCAGCCGCTGCCCGCCCAGTACGCGGACTACGCGGTGTGGCAGCGGGAGTGGCTGGGCGACGAGCACGACCCGAAGAGCGTGCTGGCCGAGCAGCTGGCGTACTGGACGCGCGCGCTGGCCGACCTGCCCGAGGAACTGGACCTGCCCACGGACTTCCCCCGGCCCGCGGTCAGCGACCACGAGGGCGACGTGCGGCAGTTCGCCGTGTCACCCGAGCTGCACGCGGGCCTGCTCGCGCTGTCCCGCGAAACCGGCGCCAGCGTGTTCATGCTCATGCAGGCCGCGGTGTCGGCGTTGCTGACCAAGCTCGGCGCGGGCACCGACATCCCGCTGGGCAGCCCCATCGCGGGACGCACCGACGAGGCGCTGCACGACATGGTCGGCTTCTTCGTCAACACGCTGGTGCTGCGCACCGACACCGGCGGCGACCCGACGTTCCGCGAGCTGGTGCGCCGGGTCCGGGAGACCGACCTGGCCGCCTACGCCCACCAGGACCTGCCGTTCGAGTACCTGGTGGAGGCGCTGAACCCGACCCGGTCGCTGGCCCGCCACCCGCTGTTCCAGGTGATGCTCGCGTTCCAGAACGACGACGACGCCACCGAGGCGCTGCCGGGCGTGCGGGCGGCCGTGGAACCGATGAAGGCCGAGCGGTCCAAGTTCGACCTCACGTTCGACCTGGTGGAGCGGCACGTCGACGGCGTGCCCGCGGGCATGGACGGCGTGCTGGCCTACCGCACGGACCTGTTCCGCCGCGCGACCGCGGACTCGATCGCGCAGCGGCTCGTCCGGGTGCTCACCGCCGTGGTGGCCGACCCGGACGCGCCGCTGAGCGACGTGGACGTGCTCAGCCCGGCCGAGCGGCACCGCATCCTGGTCGAGTGGAACGACACCGCGCGCCGGTTCGACCGCGCGCTGGTGCCGGACATGGTGGCCAACCGCACGAGGCAGATCCCCGGCGTCACCGCGCTGGCCGGCCACGACGGCGAGCTGACCTACCGGCAGCTCGGGGCGCGCTCGAACCGGCTGGCGCGGGAGCTGATCCGGCGCGGCGCCGGGCCGGAGAAGATCGTGGCCATCGCCGTACCCCGGTCGGGTGACCTGGTGGTGGCGGCGCTGGCGGTGCTCAAGTCCGGGGCCGCGTTCCTGCCGGTCGACCCCGACCACCCGGCCGACCGCGTCCGGCTCACGCTGGCGGACGCCGCGCCGATCCTGGTCGTCACCACCTCCGGCGTCGACCTGCCCGACGACGGCACGCCGCGGCTGCTCCTGGACGCGCCCGAGGTGGACAAGGTGCTGCGCGGTCGCGGGGGCGCGGCCGAGCTGACCGACCGGGACCGGCTCGCGCCGCTGCGGCCCGAGCACCCGGCCTACGTCATCTACACGTCCGGCTCGACCGGCAAGCCCAAGGGCGTCGTGGTGCCGCACCGCGCGTTGCGCAACCTGATCGCGGACATGCGGCTGCGCCTGGCGATGAGCCGGGACGACCGGCTGCTCGCGGTGACCACGTTCGGCTTCGACATCTCCATCCTGGAGGTCTTCGTGCCGCTCGTCTCCGGCGCGACGCTCGTCGTGGCCGACCGGGAGGTGGTGCGCGACCCGGTGGCGCTCGGCGCGGCCGTGGTCGACACCCGCACCACCGTCATGCAGGCCACGCCGAGCCTGTGGCAGGCGCTGATCGAGCACGACCCGGCCGCGCTGCGCCGGCTCCGCGTGGTGCTCACCGGCGGCGAGGCGCTGAGCGAGGCGCTGGCCGCGTCGCTGCGCGAGCACGCGCACGACGTGCGCAACATGTACGGGCCGACGGAGACCACGATCTGGTCCACGGTGGCCGCGGTGGACGGCGGCAGGCCGACCATCGGCAAGCCGATCGGCAACACCAAGGTGTACGTGCTCGACCACGCGCTGCGGCCGGTGCCGGTCGGCGTGCCGGGTGAGCTCTACATCGGCGGCGACGGCCTGGCGCGCGGCTACCTCGGCCGCACCGCGCTGACCGCCGACCGGTTCCCGGCCGACCCGTTCGCCGGGCCGGGGGACCGGATGTACCGCACCGGCGACGTGGTCCGGTGGGACGCCGAGGGCGAGATCGAGTTCCTGGGCCGCCGCGACCACCAGGTCAAGGTGCGCGGGTTCCGGATCGAGCTGGGCGAGGTCGAGGCGGCGCTGCGGGCCGTGCCGGAGGTCGCGGACGCGGTCGTGGTGGCCGCCCGGGGCCGGCTCGTCGGGTACCTGGTGCCGGTCGCGGGCGCGCGGGTGCCGGAACCGGCGGTGGTGCGCCGCCGCGTCGGCGAGTCGCTGCCGGACTACATGGTCCCGTCCGCGCTGGTGGCGCTGGAGCGGTTCCCGCTCAACACCAACGGGAAGGTGGACCGGGCAGCCCTGCCCGCGCCGGACTTCGTCGACCGCACCCCGTCGCGGGAACCGGCCACCGCCGCCGAACGGCTGCTGTGCGACGTGTTCGCCGACGTGCTCGGCGTGCCGTCGGTGCGGGTGGACGACGACTTCTTCGAGCTGGGCGGGCACTCGCTGCTGGCCACCGGCGTGGTGAGCCGGGCGCGCAAGGCCGGGCTGCGGTTCACCATCGCGGACGTCTTCGTGCACAAGACCGCGGCCGGGCTCGCGTCGATCGCCGAGGAGCAGGACGCGCCGTCGGCGGGCGCTTCGGCGGTGGCCCGGGTGTTCGACGAGGTCCGCGCCCTGGAGCAGGGCGACGACACGCTCGACCCGTTCGCGGTCGTGCTGCCGATCCGGCCGTCGGGGTCCAAGCCGCCGCTGTTCGTGCTGCACAGCGGGCTGGGGTCGAGCCTGCCGTACGTCGGCCTGGCCCGCGCCATCGACCCGGACGTGCCGATCTACGGCATCCAGTCGCCCAGCGTGGGGCAGCTCGCGCCGCTGCCGGGGTCGATCGAGGAGGTGGCCGCGCTGTACGTCGGCCACGTCAAGGCCGTGCAGCCGGAAGGGCCGTACCACCTGCTCGGCTGGTCGTTCGGCGGCGTGCTGGCGCACGAGATGGCCGTGCGGTTGCAGGCGGAGGGCGACGAGGTGGCGCTGGTCGCCAACCTCGACGGCTACCCGCACCGGCCCGTGGCCGGAGGGACGAGCACAGCGGACGAGGTCCCGGCGGGAGCCGGGAACCCGACGGAGGTCGACGACGAGCTGCTGCTGCGCGTGATGGAGCAGATCGGGCACGACCGGCGCGAGTTCGCCGGCCGCGAGCTCAAGCCGGGCGACGTGGTCGAGGTGCTGCGCCGCGACCGGCACCCGTTGGCGGAGCTGGGCGAGGAGCGGTTGCTGGCCATGCTCGCCGTGGTGCGCAACCACGGCCGCATCATGGAGAGCTTCGCGCCGTCCACCCTGCGCGGCGACCTGGTGCTGTTCTCCGCCACCGCCGACCGGACCGAGGACGAGATCGCCGAGCTGGCCGACGCCTGGACGTCCCACGTGGACGGACGGGTCCGCGTGCACCGCGTCCCGTGCGGGCACGAGTACATGATGCACCCCGAACCGCAGGCGCTGATCGGCGCGGCGGTCGCGGACGAGCTCCGCCGGGTGCAGGGCAACCACTCCGGGGAGGCACGACCGTGACCACGTTGGACATCCCGCCGTCTGCGGCACCGCCGCTGGCGTCCGTGACCGAGGTGCTGGCCATCGCGGGCAGGAGGTTGCGGCGGCTGCGCCGCAACCCCGGCCGGCTGATCGGCATCACGCTCAACCCGCTGATCACCATGGTGGCGCTGGGCTACCTGTTCTCCAGCGCCATCCAGATCCCGGGCAGCACCAACTACATCGAGTTCATCTTCGCGGGCGTGGTCATGCAGGGCGCGCTGGCCGCCGTCGGCCCGACCGCGATCGCGGTGGCGCTGGACGTGCAGGGCGGGCTGGTCGACCGGTTCCGGTCGCTGCCGATCTCGCGGTCGGCGGTGCTCATCGGGCACGTCATCGCGGACCTGCTGATCAGCATGATCGGCCTGGTGGTCGTGGTGGCGTTCGGGCTGCTGTTCGGCTGGCGGCCGCACAACGGCGTGCTGCCCACGCTGGCCGGGTTCGGCCTGGTCGCGGTGTTCACCTTCACCGTGCTGTGGCTGGGCGTGCTGCTGGGCATGGCGATGAGCAACCTGGAGACCATCGAGTCGGTCGGCGGCCTGGTCGCGGTGGTGTTCTCGTTCCTGTCCACCGGTTTCCTGTCGGTGGACAAGCTGCCCGGCTGGATCCAGCCGATCGCCCAGTGGAACCCGGTCAGCTCGGTGATCAGCGCCTGCCGGGACCTGTGGGGCAACGGCGCGCCCACCGGCACCGGGTTCCCGGCCGAGAACCCGAGCCTGGTGATCCTCGTGTCGCTGGGGCTGCTGTTCCTCGTCACGTCCGTGCTGAGCGTCCGCCGCTACCGCAACTCCTGAAGGGACGGCACCGCGTGATGATCGCCGATCCGGCCACCCTCGACCTCGCCGACCCGCAGACGTTCCTGGACGTCGACCTGCCCGAGCTGTGGCGCCGGCTGCGCGCCGAGAGCCCGGTGCACTGGAACGAGCCGCGCGGCGACAACCCCGGCTTCTGGGTGGTGACCCGCCACGCCGACTGCGTCACCGCCTACAAGGACAACAAGAACTTCACCTCCGAGCGCGGCAACGTGCTCACCACGTTGTTGCAGGGCCACGACTCCGCGTCGGGCAAGATGCTCGCCGTCACCGACGGCGAGCACCACCGCGCGGTGCGCAACCTGATGCTCAAGTCGTTCTCGCCGCGGTTCCTGGAGTCCGTGGCCGAGCAGGTGAAGGCGCGCACCCGGGCGCTGCTGGCGGAGGTGATCGAGCGCGGGTCGTGCGACTTCGCCACCGACGTGGCCGACCACATCCCGATCAACACCATCGGCGACCTGATGGACGTGCCCGCCGCGGACCGGCCGAAGCTCGTCGACTGGAACAACCGCACGCTCAGCCGGATCAGCTCCGAGGACAGCCAGCTCGACGAGTGGCTGGCCCGCAACGAGATCCTGCTCTACTTCACCGAGCTGGCCGACCAGCGCCGCCGCAACCCCGGCGACGACGTGCTCAGCGCGCTGGCCAACGGCCTGGTGGACGGACGACCGCTGCCCGAGGACGAGGTGGTGTTCAACTCCTACAGCCTGATCCTGGGCGCGGACGAGTCGAGCCGGATGTCGTCCATCGGCGCGATCCTGGCGCTCGCCGAGAACACCGGGCAGTGGCGGGCGCTCAAGGACGGCGACGTGTCCATCGCCTCCGCGACCGAGGAGGTCCTGCGCTGGACCACGCCCGCGATGCACTTCGGCCGCCGCGCCGCGGCCGACGTGGAGCTGGGCGGGCAGCTCATCCGCGACGGTGACGTGGTCACCCTGTGGAACAGCTCGGCGAACTTCGACGAGGACGTGTTCGCCGACCCGGCGCGGTTCGACCTGGGCCGCACGCCCAACCGGCACATCGCGTTCGGGTTCGGGCCGCACTTCTGCCTCGGCGCCTACCTGGGCCGCGCGCACGTGTCGTCGGTGCTGGAGGGCCTGCGCGACCTGGTGTCGGAGATCCACGTCGAGGGACCGCCCACCCGCCTGTACTCCAACTTCGTCCACGGCTACAGCAGCCTGCCCGTGCGGCTGTCGCCGGCGTGAACCTCACGCAGTAGCACCGGGGATCGGCTGAAGTCGTCACGGCATCACCGATCCGTCAGCGCCCGGTCAGCGCGGGCCGAAAGCATGGAGCAACTGGGGTCCCCCATCCGCCCGAGGGTACGGAGAACCGAATGACGAACCCCTTCGACGACCAGGACGGCAGGTTCCTCGTGCTGGTGAACGACGAGGGCCAGCACTGCCTGTGGCCCTCGTTCGCCGAGGTCCCCACGGGGTGGGCCGTCGCGCTCGAGGAGTCGACGCGCGAGGCCGCCCTGTCCTACGTGGAGGACAACTGGACCGACATGCGCCCCCGCAGCCTGCGCGAGTCCGCCGCCGGTGAGAGCAGGGCGAGCTGATGGACCTCGCGATCGAAGTCACCGGACTGCGCAAGACCTACGACAGGACCGAGGCGCTGCGCGGCGTCGACCTGTCCGTCCGCACGGGTTCGGTGCTCGGGCTGCTCGGCCCCAACGGCGCGGGCAAGACCACCGCGGTCCGCGCCCTGGCCACGCTGCTCGTGCCGGACGGCGGGCAGGCCAGGGTCGCCGGGTTCGACGTGGTCGCGCAGCCGCGCGAGGTGCGCCGCCGGATCGGCCTGGCCGGGCAGAACGCGGCCGTGGACGAGCTGCTGACCGGCCGGGAGAACCTGGTGCTGCTGGGCAGGCTGCTGCACCTGGGCGGCGCGGGCGCGCGTCGCCGCGCCCAGGAGCTGCTGGAGCGCTTCGACCTCGTCGACGCGGGCGACCGGCCGGTGGGCACCTACTCGGGCGGCATGCGCCGCCGGCTCGACCTGGCCAGCTGCCTGGTCGGCCACCCGCAGGTGCTGTTCCTGGACGAGCCGACCACCGGGCTGGACCCGGCCAGCAGGCAGTCGCTGTGGAACACCGTGCGCGGCCTGGTCGCCGACGGCATGACCGTGCTGCTGACCACCCAGTACCTGGAGGAGGCCGACTACCTGGCCGACCAGATCGTGGTCATCGCGGCCGGTCAGGTGATCGCCGACGGCACGCCGGACGAGCTCAAGCGCAAGGTCGGCCAGGAGTGGCTGGAGGTGGCCGTCGCGCTGCCCGACCGGGTGCCCGCCGCGGTGGGCGTGCTCGCGCCGCTGGCCGTGGACGAACCGACCACCGACCCGGCCAAGGGCCTGGTGAAGCTGCAACTGCGCGACGGCATGGACGGCATCGCCGCCGCCGCCGTCGCCCTCCGGGACGCGGGGGTGGACGTCGCGGACTTCGCGCTGCGCCGCCCGACCCTCGACGACGTCTTCTTCAACCTCGTCGGGCACCAACCCGAGAACTGAGAACCGCCACCGCTCGAGAAGGGATCTGGCCGTGCACCTGCGCATCCCCAACTTCGCGGGCAGCCGCGCGCTGTCGATGACCAGGCACGACATCCTCGGGCGGACGGGGGCCAGACCATGACCGACGTCCTGTTGCGCGCGGGGCACGTGGTCGCCGTCCTGGCGGTCGTGCTGGTCGCGGCGCACCTGGGTCGGCTCGCGGCGCGCGCCGCCCGCCAGCCCGAGGTCATCGGCGAGATCCTGGCGGGCATCCTGGTCGTGCCCGCCGTGCTCGCGGTCGGCGGGGCGCCGGCCCTCACCGCGGTGCTGCCCACCGACGTGGTGAGCCCGCTGAAGGTGATCGGCGAGGTCGGCCTGGTGCTGTTCCTGGTCGGCGTGGCCTACGACCTGCGGCACGGCGGCTCCGGCCTGGGCGCCCGCGCGATCGGCTGGGTGACCGCCGGCTCGTTCCTGCCCGCCCTGCTGACCGGCCTGGTGATGGCCGCGTGGGTGGTCTGGGTGGCCGACCCGGACGTGCGCGGCGACGCGCCGGTGCCCGCCCTGGTGCTGATGGTCGCGGTCGCGCTGAGCGTCACCGCCGTGCCCGTGCTGGCTCGCGTGCTGGAGGACCGCGGCATGGTGGACAGCCCGGCGGGCCGGCTCTCCATGGCCGCCGCCGTGGTCACCGACTCGGCGGCGTGGGTGCTGCTCGTGGTCGCCGTCGGCATCTCCGGCGGCATCGTGGTGTCCCTGGTCCTGATCGCCCTCGGCGTCACGACGACCGCCGTCGGGCGCATCCTGCTGCGCGGCCGGGTCCCGCTGTCGGTCGCCGAGCGGTTCCCCCGCGCCACCGGCGCCGCCATCGCCGCGCTGGCGCTGCTGGCGGCGTTCCAGTTCGAGCACTGGGGCCTGACCGCCGTGTTCGGCGCGTTCGTGGTGGGCCTCGCGGTCCCCGGCGGCGCGTGGTCTGCGGCCGTGCGCCCGGTCATGGTGTTCGGCCGGCTGCTGGTGCCGGTGTTCTTCGTGGTGGCGGGCATGGGCGTGGCCACCGCGCCGCGCGGCGCCGTGCCGTGGACCGCCATCGCCCTCGCGATCGGCCTCGCCGTGCTCGGCAAGGTCGGCGGCGGCTACCTCGGCGGGCGGCTGGCCGGCCAGGACCGGCGCACGTCGGTGACGGTCGGCGTGCTGGTGAACACCCGCGGCCTGACCGAGATCGTGGTGCTGCAAGCCGGGTACAGCGCCGGGCTGCTGTCCGTGCAGCTGTTCCTGGCGCTGGTGGTGATGGCGCTGGTGACCACCGGCATGACCGGCCCGCTGCTGTCCCTCATCGAGCGCACCCGCGCCCCGAAGCCCGTGCCGGTCCCCGAGTTGCCCGGGAGCACGCCATGACGCAGTCGCTGCCCGCGATCGAGATCGCGGAGTTCCGCACCCTGATGTCGCACTTCCCGACCGGTGTCGCGGTGATCACCACGACCGGCGACGACGGCTCGCCGCGCGGCATGACGGTCTCGTCGGTGTGCAGCGTCACGCTGTCGCCGCCGACGCTGCTGGTGTGCCTGCGCAACGGCAGCCCCACGCTGGACGCCGTGCTGGCCCGCGGCGCGTTCGCGGTGAACTTCCTGCACGGCGACGCCCGGCCCGTGGCGGAGCTGTTCGCCTCCGGCGCGCCCGACCGCTTCGACCTGGTCCCGTGGGGCCTGCCGCCGCACGCGGGCGGCCCCCACCTGGTGCGGGACGCGCACGCGGTGGCCGACTGCGCGGTCAGCCGGACGGAGGCCGTCGGCGACCACACGGTGGTGTTCGGCCAGGCTGTCCAGGTCGCGCAGGAGCACGGTCACCTGCCGTTGCTCTACGGGATGCGCGAGTACCAGGTGTGGCGGGCCGACCAGGGGTAGGGCCAGCCCTACCGGCAGTTGGAGAACCACGATCGCCCCGGCGGCCCCTGCCGCCGGGGCGCTGCGCCACTAGCCTCGGGAACGTGGCCCGGTTCTCGCCAGTCATCACCAGGTACGCGCCGGAGAACTTCGACCTGTGGCCGGTGTCCCGCGGCGACGGCGGCTGGCTGCACCTCGACGGCGCGGCGGGCCCGGACGACGTCGGCGCCGTGCTGTGCACGCTGTACCTGGACAGCGGCGGCAAGGACGCGCGGACCGCGGCGGCGGCCGTGCACGAGCTGATCGGGTTCGACGTCCTGTACGGGCGCGGCGGACTGCTGCTCGACGGCGGCGACGGCGTGCGCGCCGAACCCGGCGGCAGCGACCTGTTCGAGTGGCGCACGTGGCTGGACGCGCTGCACGGCGCGCCGGTCGTCCTCGGCCACCCGCCCTCGCCGTGGGTCGAGCGCGTCACCGAGGACCTGATCCGGGTGTGGGTGGGCGAGGGGCGCGGCGGACCGCACGTCGACGTGCCCAGGAGCGCGTTGCCCGCCATGCTGCGCGCCGCCCAGCGCGACCTGGTCGACTTCCTCGGCCCGCTGCGCAGCTGGGCCGGCGTCCACTCACCCCACCAGGCGGAACTCCTGGTGGCGAGCGTGGACGCCGGCCTGCAGATCACCGATCCTCTGCCGCTGTAGCTAGTTCACGCAGTCGCGCTCGGACGGCTGCCTGCCCGGTTTCTGCGTCTCCGTGGCCGGGAGCGGGATGGTGAACCCGCCGGTGGGCGTGCCGGTGGCGCCGTCGGCGAAGAACCCCGCCAGGAACGCCCGCACCGCCGCCGGGTCGACCGGGAGACCTTGGCCCTGTTCCGTGGTGACCGGCTCGCCGAGCGGGATGATCGCGGTCCGCACGGTCGGGGTGAGCCGCGCGGCGAACTCCGCCAGGTTCCAGCCCGGGTCGACGCGCAGGTGGGTCGCCGCCACCCGGGCCAGCTCGGGCAGCGTCGCCGGGTCGCCATTGAGGACCTTGGCCGCCAGGGCGTGCAGGAACACCTGCTGCCGCACGATCCGGTCCAGGTCGCCGTTGGGGAGCCCGTGGCGCTGCCGCAGGAACGCCAGGGCCTGCGCGCCGGACAGCGTCTGCGGCCCGGTGGGCAGGTCGACGCCGGAGAGCTCGTCCTTGACCCGGCGCTTCAGGCACACCGGGACCCCGCCGACGGCCTCGGACAGCGCGCTGAACGCGTCCATCTCGACCGCCGCGTAGTGGTCGACCGCCACGCCGGTCAGCGCCTCGACGGTCCGCTTGAGCGCGTCCACGCCGGCCGCGGCGCCGTCCCGGCCCTCGGCCTCCGCGGTGTCGTGGGCCTGCGCGTAGACCGAGTTCAGCTTGCCCTCGCCGACACCGGGGATGTCGACCACCGCGTCCCGGGGCAGCGACGCCGCGCTGACCGCGCCGTCCACGCCGACCCTCGCCAGCACGACGGAGTCGGTGTGCGCCGCGCCGTCCAGGCCGATCAGCAGCACGGTCTGCGCGGTCGGGGTGGCGGGCGGCGCGGCCGGGTCGACGCCGGCCGGCGTCGCGTCGCGGTCCACGGCCAGCGGCACGATCACCGCGACGGCCACCGCCGCGGCGGTCAGCGTGGCCGCGGCGAACAGCGCGATCGGCCGCCGGCGCGAGCGCTTGCCGTGCAGGTTCGCCAGCACGGTCCGGTGGTCGACGGCCTGGTCCGCCTCCGCCGCGATCGCCTCGCGGATGAGGGCTTCCTGCCGGGTGTCGGTCATCGCAGCACCTCCGAAGGCGTGTTCTCGTTGACCCGCAGCGTGTGCAGCGCGCGGGAGATGTGGCTGCGCACGGTGCCTTCCGCGCAGCCCAGGATTTCGGCGATCTCGGCGTCGGTGCTGTCCTCGTAGTAGCGCAGCACCAGCGCGGCGCGCTGCTTGCGCGGCAGCACGGCGATCCGGACCCGCATGGCGTCGCGCTCGGCGTGGTGGATGGCCGGGTCGGCGACCGCGGGCGCCACGTCGTCGAGCGCGACGTGGGTGGCGGAGACGTCCCGCGCCGCCCGGCGCCGGCGCCACGACAGGTACTCGTTGGTCACCATCCGCTTGACGTAGAGGTAGGGCACGTCCACCGCCCCGATCCGAGCCCACTTCTGCCGCGCGCGCAGCAGCACGTCCTGGACGATGTCCTGGGCGAGGTGCTTGTCGCAGGTCAGCGCGGTGGCGTACCGCAGTAGTCGATCAAGTCGATCGGTGACGAACTGGTCGTAGTCGGCCGGCACGTCGCCCCCTTCTGCCGCTCGTCGGTGTCGCGTTGCGGTCGGGAAACCCTTGGGAGGACGCGCCACGTTGCACCACTTGGGTGTGACCTGCATCACCTATGCTCATAACCCCTTAAGGGGGTATACATGGGGTTAGTCGACGTTGTCGAGGGGGGATGTGTCTCATGCCGAAGATCAACGTGTACCTGCCCGACGACCTGGCCGAGCAGGTCAAGGAGGCCGGTGTGCCGGTGTCGGCCGTGTGCCAGCGCGCGCTGGAGCAGGCCGTGCGGCGGCTCGGCACGATCCGGGCGATCCGGTTCGACGATCCGGCGTCGGAGGAGGTGGCGGCGCGCCAGTCGAGGTTCACCGACCGGGTGCGCGCCGCGCTGCGGCTGGCCGCCGACCGCGCCCGCGAGGACGGTTCGGCGACGGTGGACACCGAGCACCTGCTGGCCGGCGTGCTGGCGGAGGGCGGCAACCTCGCGCTGCGGGTGCTGCGGGCGATGGACGTCGACCCCGCGCGGATCAGGCTGCCCGAGCGGTCCGGCTCCGACGCGCCCGTCGCGTACGGGCAGGCGGCGGCCGTCGCGCTGGAGCTGGCCGTCACCGAGGCGCTCACGCTCGGCCACAACCACGTCGGTTGCGAGCACCTGCTGATCGGCCTGGTCGCGGAGCCCGACGGCGTGGCGGGGGAGGTGCTGCGCGGTCTGGGCGTCGAGCCGCGCGCCACGCGGCAGACCGCGGTGGCGGCGTTGAGCGGCCTCGCGCACCTTCAGGCGGCCACGGCCGCACAAGCCGACCCGTCCGCCCTGATCGCCGCCGTCGTCCGCCAGGAGCTCCAGCCGGTGCTCGAGCGGATCGAGCGCCTGGAGAACGCCTGACCCGTGTCCCGCGGTCCGCGGCCGCACCCGGGGGGTCGGCCGCGGACCGCGCCTTCTTGATCGTGACGACCAGGCCACATCCCGTGGCTGGACGACGCCGCGACGGGGTAGCTTCGGCGTCGTCCGCGCACCAGCCACGGGGAGCACATGCGATTCCTGTTCCGCCCACCCGCCACCGAGGCCGGTGGACTGCTCGCCCTGCCGTGGTCCCAGCCGTTGGAGGAGTGGGACGAGAAGCTGCTGCTGACCGTGCCGCAGCGGGGCATCTCGCGGCACGTCGTGCGGTTCGTGGCCAGTGAGGGCCGCGTGTACGCGCTCAAGGAGATCGCCGAGTCGCTGGCCCGGCACGAGTACGCGGTGCTGGGCGAGCTGGAGCGCGAGGGCATGCCGTCGGTGTCCGTGCTCGGGCTGTGCGTCGACCGGCCGGACGACCAGCAGGCCATCCTGGTCACCCGCTACCTCGAGCACTCGATGTCCTACCGCTACCTGTTCTCCACCCCGCGCGGCGAGCACTCCGCCGACCGCCTGGTGGACACCCTGGTCGAACTGCTCGTGCGGCTGCACCTGTCCGGCACGTTCTGGGGCGACTGCTCGCTGTCGAACACGCTGTTCCGGCTCGACGCGGGCAGCCTGGCCGCGTACCTGGTCGACGCGGAGACCGTCGAGCGCCACCCGCAGCTGTCCGACGGGCAGCGCACCTACGACGTCGACCTGGCCCGGGAGCGCATCGGCGGCGAGCTGATGGACCTGGAGGCGGGCGGCCTGCTGCCGGCCGACATCGACCCGGTCGAGGTGGCCGACAGCGTGCCGCGGCGGTACGCGGCGCTGTGGGACGAGGTGACCCGCGAGGAGTTCTTCCGGCTCGACGAGCAGCGCTACCGGGTGGCCGAGCGGCTGCGCCGGCTCAACGACCTCGGCTTCGACGTCGGCGAGGTCGAGCTGGTCACCTCCGAGAGCGGCGCGCGGCTTCGGGTCGACATCCGGGTGGCCGAGATCGGCCAGAGCCGCCGCGAGCTGTTCAAGCTCACCGGCCTGGAGGTGCAGGAGGGCCAAGCCCGGCGGCTGCTCAACGACCTGCGCTCGTTCCGCGCCTACCTGGAGCAGCGCGACGGCGCTCCCGTGCCCGAGACGACCGCGGGCCACCTGTGGCGCAACGAGGTCTACGACCCGGTCGTGGCCGCCGTGCCGCCGGACCTGCTGGGCGTGCTCGCGCCGGCGGAGCTGTTCCACGAGGTGCTGGTGCACCGCTGGTTCCTGTCCGAGAACGCGGGCCGCGACGTGGGCACCACCGCGGCGCTGCGCTCCTACCTCGCCACCGTGCTGCCGGACCGGGCGGCGTCGGAGCGGGACGCCGAGCTCCCGGACGAGGACGACTTCGTCTGAGACCGGTGTCGGCGTCCCAGGGCGGACGCCGTTCGGTGCCGGCCCGGCCACCCGCCTAGATTGACCCGCATGATCTTCGGGATCGCGGCGCTGGTGACCGCGTTGTTCCTCGTGGTCGGCGTGATCCGCGACCGGCGGCGGCTCGCCAACGCCGTGTGGCTGGGCGTGACGCTGGTGTTCCTGGTGCTGTGGCTGGCGTTCCGGGCCTCGGTGCGGGGCGGGCTGTCCGCCGCGCTCTTCGGGTACGCGGTCGTGGTCGTGCTGCTCGGACTGGGGTTCGTGCTGCCGATCGCGTTGATCGCCAACGGCGTGCTGATGCTGCGCCGCGAGGGGTTCCGCCTGGCGAACCTGCTGTCGCTGCTCGCCGGGCTCGCCATCTTCGGCGTCGTGCTGGCGTTCGGCTTCGCCACCGCCTACACCGGACCGGCGGTGGACGCGGTGATCGGGTCGCTGCTGATCGTCGCGGCCTACGTCGCGTTCCTGTTCGTCAGCCTGCTGCTGTACTCGATCGTGTACGGCAGCCTCGGCCGCCGCACCGGTTTCGACGCGGTGGTGGTGCTCGGCGCGGGCCTGATCGGCGACCGCGTGCCGCCGCTGCTGGCGTCGCGCCTGGACCGCGGGCTGCACCTGTACCGGCGGGAGGTCGCCGCCGGCCGCACGCCGCTGCTCGTCGTCTCGGGCGGCCAGGGGTCGGACGAAGCGGTGTCCGAGGCGGAGGCGATGCGCGACTACCTGGTGCGTCGCGACGTGCCGGACGAGGTGATCGTCCTGGAGGACCGCGCCACCACCACCGCGCAGAACCTCCAGTACAGCGCGCGCCTGCTGGCCGAACGCGGCTGGACCGGCCGCGCGGTCGCGGTGACCAACAACTTCCACGTCTTCCGCGCCGCCGTGCTGGCCCGCCGGCTGCGGCTGCGCATGCAGATCATCGGCGCGCCCACGGCGTGGTACTTCCTGCCCAGCGCGTTCCTGCGCGAGTTCGCCGCGCTGCTCGCCCAGAACCCGGTGGTGCACGCGGTGACGTGCGGCCTGCTGGTCGGCCTGCACCTGCTGCTGACCCTCACACCCTGATCCGCGGCGGCGCCCGGCACACTGTCGGCGTGAGCTACGACCGCGCGTGGACCCGCAACGAGTACGCCCGCAACCTCGCCGAGGTCGCCGCGGAGACCGTGGCCGAAGGTGACATGGCGGCTGCCGAGCAGGCGTTCGACGCCGAGCCGGGTGGTTTCGCGGACAAGCTGATCGCGGCGGTCAAGGCGGCGGCCGCGTCCCGGGTCGAGTACGAGACCGAGAAGCACGTGCGCATCCCCGAGGACCCCGAGGCGCTGACGGTGCCCGCCCTCGACGCGTTGGTCCGCCCGTTCCGCGTCCGCTTCCTCCGCTCCAACCCGTCGAAGACCGAGCTGCTGGAAGAGCTCCGGGCCATCGCGCGCCGACAGCGGCGGCACGCCGAGTGGGCGCCGTACGAACTCGTCGACCCCCTGCCGCCCCGGCCCCGCCCGTCCCGAGGGGCGTACTACTCCACGGCGGAGGACCACGCTCGGCTCAGGGAGTACGAGCGGCTGTGCGAGGACTACCTCCGGCAGTTGTAGCCCGGCCCCTCACACCCTGACGATGAGCGCGGCGGTGTAGCCGGTGGTGACGTCGCCGGTGACGTCGGCCAGTTGTTCGTCGTGGCCGTCGCGGAACACGGTGTCGTCCTCCAGGGAGGTCCGGCCCATGTTGCGCACGCTCTGCACGTACCCGGCGGTGCCGTAGACGGTCTCGCAGACCTGTTCCGGCAGGGCGAGCTGGGACGTGGTGATCTTCGTGCCGGCCCGGGTCGCCTCGGCCAGGCTCGGGTAGATCTCGAAGTGGACGTGCGGCCACCGGCCTGAATACGCGGCGGGGAAGACGCTGGTGAAGGCGAGCCGCCCGGACGCGTCGGCCTCCTGCACGCCGCGCAGGTAGTTCTCCCCCGTGACGCCCTCCGAGTACAGCGAGTACTTGCCGTCCATGTCGCAGTGCCACAGGTACACCGCCGCGCCCGCGTACGGCGCGCAGCCCGACCCGGCGTCCAGCACGGTGAGCTCGATGCGCAGCGGCACGCCCTCGGCGGTGCGCGAGCCCGTGCCGAAGCTGGTGCGGATGTCGCCGCGCACGATGCCCGACCGGGTGAGCACGTTCGGGCCGTTGGACCCGTCGCCGGGGTAGGGGCCCGCGGTCTCCGGTGGGATCACGGCCCCGCATCGGGCGGAGGCGGAGGGCGAGGCCGAATTCGAACCCGAGCCAGTGGTGGTGGAAGCGGTGGTCCCGGTGCCGCACGCGGCCAGTGAGGCGAGCCCCGCGCCGCCGACCAGCGCGAGGGCCCGCCGGCGGGTCAGCGTGGCCAGGTCGAAGGCGAGACCGCGGTCGTGGATGGGCGTCATGCCGTCCACGATGACCCCGGTTCCTGTGCGTCGCCTGTGGGGACGCTGTCCGGTTGTCGGCGGAGGTGGTCGGCGAACCAGGACACGATCAGGTCGATCGTCTCGGCGAGCCCGGCCCGGGTCCAGTCGTGCCCGACGCCGGGGTGCAGCACGAGCCGGGCCGGTTTGCCCAGCTCGCGCAGCCTGCGGTACATCCGCTCGGACTCCGCCGGGTCCACCCTGGTGTCGTTCTCGCCGTGCAGGATCAGCACCGGCGCGGTGAGCCGGTGCGCGTTCGCGAGCGGGCTGCGCTCGGTGAGGACGGCCACGTCGGCCGGGTCGTCGGGGTCGCCGATCCAGTCGACGGCCCGCCTGCGCCAGGTCGGCGGGAACGTCCGGATGTCGCTGAGCAGGTCCGAGGGCCCGCACTCGCTCACCCCGGCCCGCCACCGGTGCGGCAACCGGGTCAGGCACGTCAGCGCGGCGAACCCGCCGTACGACGCGCCGTGCACGCCCAACCGGGCCGTGTCGGCCCACGGCACCTCGTCGAGCAGCCGGACCGACGCCTCCAGGTCGGCCAGGTCGCCACCGCCCCAGTCGCGGTAGATCAGCCGCTGGTAGCGCCACCCGTACCCGGACGAGCCGCGCACGTTGGGCGCGAGCACACCGATCCCGTGCGCCAGCAGGGCCTGCACCAAGGGGTCGTACAGCGGCTTCGCCTGGAACTCCGGTCCACCGTGGACGGTCACCACCACCGGCGCCTTCCGGTCCGCGCCCGCCGACGGCGGCCGGTACAGCAGGCAGGGCACGGTTTCGCCGTCGGCGCTGGTCGCGTGGACGACGGTCGGTGGCACGACCGGGACCGGCAGCCGGGCCCCGCAGTCGGTGAGCCGCCGGGCCGCGTCACGGTCCAGGTCCACCAGGTACAGGTCGGTCGCCGCGTCCGGCCGGCCGAGCTGCACCAGCAGCTCGCCCGCCGCGGTGAACCGCGGGGCGTAGCCGTCGAGCCCGAACTCGGTGACCGCGACGCCGCGGGGCAGCGCGGTGACGTCGCGCGGCGTGCCGCCGTCGACGTCCGTCCACCGCAGCCGGGTGTAGCCGCCTTCGTTGACGCCCCACGCGAGCCGCGTGCCGTCCGGGCTCAGCGCGGCGCCCTCCACGTCGGCCTCCGGGGTGTCGATCCACGTCAGCCGGCCGTCCAGGGACAGCGCGGCCAGGCCGAGGAAGTCACGGCCCCGGGTCGTGCACAGGTACACGCCGGACGAGTCGGGCAACCACGCGACCGGGTGGTGCTTCGCCGGGCCGTCGTGCGGCGTGAGCAGCCGGACGTCGCCGGTGGCGAGGTCGCACGCGAACAGGTCCTGCTCGGTGTTCTGGTGCAGCCGCAGCACGAGCAGCAGCGCTCCGTCGGGGGAGAAGCCGATCGGCAGGTAGCGGTCGTCGCCGCGCAGCACGATCCGCTCGGCGCCGGTGCGCAGGTCGCGCACCCGCACGTCGAACACCTCGCGATCACGGGCGTTGCTCGCGTAGGCCAGGAGCGTGGAGTCCGGGCTGTAGGGCCGGCCGTCGCTGCCGTAGGGCGTGCCGATCTCGCACCGCACGCCCTCCTCGGCGACCAGCCACCGCACGTCCCCGGTCCCGGGGTCCACCTCGGCCAGCCGGTGGTCCTCGCCGCCGTCGAGGTCGGTGAGCACCAGCAGGCGCGCGCCGTCCGGCCGCCACACGCACCGGCCCACCGACCCCGGCACCTCCACGTGCCGCGGGGTTCCGCCCGGCGTCAGCACCCACGGCTGTCGACGGCCGGAGGCGTCGCCGAGGTACACCACGGTCTCTCCGCCGGGGCTCGGTTCCGCCCCGGCCAACCACTCGAAGTCGGTCCAGCCCACCCCGTCGCCCCCCTGAGTGATTTCGTGAAGTGCAATCGGTTGCAGTCAATCAAATCACTGGCGGGCGCGGCAAGGCGGTGTGGGCTAGCCTCTCCCGCGTGCCGGCCCCACCCGATCACCCCGCCCGTGACGCGACGGTCGAGGAGTTGAAGGCGCTCGCGCACCCGTTGCGCTGGCGCATCCTGCGGTTGTGCTGGGACCGGGCGCTGACGAACAAGGAGCTGTCGGACCGGCTCGGCGTCGCGCCCGCGACCGTGCTGCGGCACGTGCGGGCGTTGGTGCGCCACGACTTCCTGGCCGCCGACCCGGTGCGCAGCGGCACGCGCGGCGCGCTGGAGCGCCCGTACCGGGCGACCGGCCGAACGTGGCGGCTCGGCCTGGTCGACGTCGGGGGCGAGGGCCTGGCGCAGCGAGTCGACCTGGCGGTGCTCGCCGCGCACCGGGCCGAGGTGCTGGAGGCGGGCCCGGACGCCGGCCGGGAGAGCGCCCGGGGCGTGCTGCGGCTGGGCGCGGCCTCGCAGGCGGAGCTGACCGCCCGGGTGCACGCGGTGATCGGCGAGTTCGCCGAACGCGACGAGCCTGACGGCGAGCCGTTGAGCTACCTGTGGTCGCTGGTCGCCCGGCCACCGGCCGCGGACCGGCCCGACGGTACGTGAATGGTCCGCTTATCGCCCATCTAGAGGGTGATTTACCGACGAAGATCGCGATACTGGTGGTCTTGCACCTCTTCCCTGCGGAGGCGTCATGACCGTTCGACCCCGAGCCGCGGCGACCCTCGCCGCCGTGCTCTCCACCGCGATCGTCGCGGCCCCGGCCACCGCCGCGCCCGCGTCGGGCGACCTCACCTCGGCCGTGGTGGCCGAGATCCACCACCGCGCGGCCGGGGTGGTCGCCGCGGACCGCTCCACCGTGGTGACACCGGCACGGCGGAACGGCGACTGGGCGTTCGGCACCGCGGTGCTGACCACCCGGCCCGGTTCGCCGGAGTTCCCCGACGGCTGGCTGTTCGTCGCCCACCGCGCCGACGGCGGGTGGAGCGTGGCGCTGGAGGGCGAACCCCGGTTCGCCGAGCTGGCCGGCCGCGCCCCGGTCGTCGACGAGGGCGAGCGCGCCCTTCTCGTCCGGCAGGACGGCCGCCAGGTGTCGACCACCGCCGGAGGCGACCTGCGCACCGGCATGGCGCTGCCGTTCGCCGTCGGGCAGACGTGGGGGATGCCGGGCGGGCCGCACGGCTGGTCCGGCGCCGCCGCGCCGTGGAGCTCCGTCGACCTCGCGGGCGGCGACCAGCGCGTGCTCGCCGCCCGCGCCGGCACCGCGTACACGATGTGCACGGGCTGGATCCGCGTCATCCACGACCGGGGCTACGCCACCGACTACTACCACCTGTGGAACAACATCGCCGTCAACGGCGCCGCCGTCAGCCAGGGCACGTTCCTCGGCAACACCGGCACGGACGTGACGTGCGGCGGGTCGGCGTCCGGCCGGCACGTGCACTTCGGGTTGCGCCAGAACAACGCCTACGTCGGCATCGCCGAGCACAACGTCGGCAAGTGGGTGCCGCAGAACGGCGCGTCGGCCTACCAGGGTTCGGCGCTGCACGGCAGCACCCGCGTGTACGCCGGCGGTTCCGTCTACAACTACGGCGCGCTCGGCTTCACCCAGGGCGTGATCGACGCCAACGGCGGCGGCACCGTCAACAAGCGCACCGGACCCGGCACGGGTTACGCCCTGGCGGGCAGCGTCGCCGACGGGGCCACGGTCACCGTGTCCTGTTCCGCCAACGGCACCTCGCACACCGGGCGGTGGGGCACCACGAGCCTGTGGAACCGGCTGTCGGACGGCACGTGGGTGACCGACGCGTTCATGTGGACCGGGCTCAGCGGCCCCGTGAACGGCTACTGCTGAGGTGACGCGGGGCCCGCGCCGACGCCGCCGGGACGCGCGGGCCCCGTCACGGCCGATCCGGTGTCACCCCGCCGCGCGGTGGGCAGGGTCGCGTAGCCCAGCGCGGTCACGGACGTGGTCGCCTGCTCGTCCTCGGGCGCGAACCGGCGGTCGGCGAGGGCCTCGCGGGCGGCGTCGCCCAGCGGTAGGTCCGGCAGGTGCCCCTTGCGCGCGGCCTCGGCCCGGTGCTCCACCTCGTGCGGCACGTCGTCGGCCAGTTCCCGGGTGCGGCTCTCGCGCCGGTGCCCGGCCGGCCGGTGGTCCGCGCCGAACAGGTCCAGGCTGTCAAAGCCGCCGGTGTACGCGCTGTCCCCGCCCACGTGGCTGTACGGGATGCCCAGGTCCTCGACCAGCTCGGTGATCGGGTTGCCGTCCGTGCCGTGGATCCGGTGCGCGCCGAGGTCGACCCGGCCTCAGCCGTTGCTCACGGCGTCACGGCTCGACGGTGGCTTCGGGCCGGCCGGGCGTAGTGGCGGTGCAGTGCTCCGACGTGGCCCGCCCAGAACAACTGGCGGTCGCCGGCGTTGGTCGGAACGGGGAGTCCCTTGGCCCTGGCCAGGGCGTAGAAGCCCGGACCGGCGTCGTTGGTGTCGACGTACTGGACCAACGCGCTGATGAGCAGACCGCCGGTCTCCGCGAAGGAGTCGTCCGCGATCTGCCCGAGCAGCTCGCCGAGCGCGGCCCGCTCGGGCCCCTGGTCGAAGTCGAAGCCCTTCACCCCCGTGCGGCGCGCCAGCACCGCGTTCAGCTCGGTGTACGAGGTGGTGCGCCGCAAGGCCGCCTGCTCGACCAGGAAAGCCCTGCCCGCCTCGACCAACCGGTCCCACTCGTCGTCGGAACGCCCGTAACGCACAGTCCTGCCCTCCCCCTGCGCCGCGTGGCCCCTCGACCACACGACCGAACCCGTCGTGGCGCCGACGATCATCCCCGAGGCGCCGTGCGGCCGGGCACGAGGTACCGCGCGAATCAGATCACGGCGCAGCGGTCGCGGTCCGGGGCGCGGGTCGGGGGCGGCGGTGTCCTCGGTCGGGTGGGCCGGCCGAGCAGCACGCCCGACAGGACCAGCACCAGGCCGAGCACCTGGTGCGCGGCCAGCGACTCGCCCGCCAGCACCAGTCCCAGCAGGACTCCCGTGACGGGGTTGAGCAGGCCGATCAGGCCGACCGCGCCCGCGTCGAGGTGGCGCAGGCCGGTGAACCAGGCGACGAACGCGACCGCGGTGGCCACCACCGACACGAACGCGAAGCCGGCCAGGCCGACCCCGGTGAGCGGTGGGGGAGCGCCCTCGACCGCGAACGCCGCCACGACGAGCACCCCGCCGCCCGCGACGAGCTGCCACGCCGTCACCGACAGCACGTCCGCGCCCGCGCCCCAGCGCTGCGTGAGGACGTGCCCGAACGCCGACATCGCCATCGCGGCGACCGACACCGCCACCCCGAGCGGGTCGACGGCGGTCACGCCCGAGGCGAGCATGAGCACCACGCCGGCGATGCCGGTCAGCGCGCCCAGCACCGCCCGGCCGCGTGGCCGCTGGCCGAGCAGGGGCCAGGCCAGGGCGATCATCGCGACCGGTGACGTGGCCATGATCGTCGCGGCCAGGCTGGTCGGCAGCAGTTGCGCGGCGAGGTAGACGAGCGCGAAGAACGCGCCCATGTTCAACGTGCCCAGCACGAGCGACCGCCACCACCACCGGCCGCGCGGGCGGGTGCGGCACAGCAGGAGCAGCAGCGCCCCGGCGGGGAGGGCGCGCAGGGCCGCGCCCCAGAGCGGGTGCCCGGCGGGCAGGAAGTGGTGCGTCACGTAGTAGGTCGAACCCCACGCGACCGGGGCGATCGCGGTGACCAGGCCCCACCGGATAGTTTCCACGGAAGACATTGTAGCTTCCGTGGAAGCTATGCTGCGGCGTCATGGAACCCGACCGCGTGGCCCGCATCCAGGCCGAGTGGGCCCGCGAACGACCGGACGTCGACGTCACGCCCCAGGGCGTCATCGGCAGGCTGCACCGGCTCGCCGCCGTGCTCACCGAGCAGTTGGCCGTGGTCTACCGGCGGCACGGGCTGGGGGAGGGGGAGTTCGACGTGCTCGCGGCGCTGCGCCGGGCGGGTGCGCCCTACGAACGCGCGCCGGGGGAGCTGGCGCAGCACACGATGGTGACCACGGGCGCGATCAGCAAGCGCATCGACCGGCTGGAGCGCGACGGCCTGGTGACGCGCCGGCCGGGGCAGGAGGACGGCCGGCGGCGCGTGGTCGCGCTGACCGAGGCGGGCAGGCGCGTGATCGACCGGGCGTTCGCCGAGCACATGGCCAACGAGCGGCAGCTGCTCGACGCCCTCGACCCCGAGGACGCCCGGCTGCTGGAGCGGATCCTCACCACCTGGCTGGCCCGGTTCGAACCGCCGAGGTGAGGAGTCGTTTGCCCTCACCCACGCGGGGTAGTCGATGCCCAACCGAAGAGGGTTCTTCGAGGCGACTGGAGTCGACATGTCCAGACCCGACACAGCAACGGCACGCACCCCGGTCCAACGGGCCGCGACGGTCGTGGGAGCGGTGTTCCTGTTGGTCGGGATCGCCGGGTTCATCCCCGGGATCACCACCGACTACGACACGCTGCAGTTCGCCGGGCACGAGTCGCAGGCCAAGCTCCTCGGCGTGTTCGCCGTGTCCATCCTGCACAACATCGTGCACCTGGCCTTCGGCGTCGCCGGCCTGGTGATGGCGAAGACCGCGCGCAACGCGTTCCTGTACCTCGTCGCGGGCGGCGTCGTCTACCTGGTGCTGTGGCTGTACGGCTTGCTCATCGACCACGACAGCGCGGCGAACTTCGTGCCGGTGAACACCGCCGACAACTGGCTGCACCTGCTGCTGGCCGTCGGCATGATCGCGCTCGGCTTCGCCCTGGGCCGTCCCGCGCGGCGGACGGTGACCTGAGCGCGGTGGACCACGGTTCCGAGGACACGCCGACGAGCGGCCTGCACCGGTACGTGCGGGCCGTGGCGGTAGAGCTGGGGTCGGCGGGCCGCTGGCACGCCGACCCCGGCCCGCCGGCGACGGCGTACGTGCCGGTGACCGGCGCGCTGCCCACGTTCCCGAACCGCGAGTTCGTGCTGCTGTGGGACGAGGAGTACGGCTGGGCCGCCGCCGTGCGCCCCGCACCCGGCGAGCCGCCGGTGGTGATCGCCTACCGGGGCGACGACGTGCTGCCGCCGGCCTGGGAGGTGGCCGGCTACGTGGCCGCGCTCCGGCGCGGCGACCACCCGGGCGACCCCCGCCCGATCCGCTTGCGCGCCTACGGCACCCCCGACGACCTGACCGACCGCCTCCGCACCTACCGGACGACCTGACCGGGCACCTCGGGACGCGACCTCGTGCGGCGACCGGGCGGTCCCGCGAACCGTGCGGTCACACCTCGTGCGCCGATGCCTCCACCGTCTCCGGCAGGCCGGTCGCCTGCACGTACACCCGGACGGTCTCGGTCGCGATGCGGGTGGTGCTGTACCTCGCCTCGACGCGGTCCGCGGCGGCGATGCCGTAAGCGTCACGGCGGGCTTCGTCGGCCAGCAGGGGACGCAGCACCCGGGCCAGGGTGCGCGGGTCCTCCGGCGGCACCAGGAGCCCCGTGACGCCGTCCACGACCGTGTCCGTCGCGCCGCCGACCGTCGCGGCCACCACCGGCACGCCGCACGCCATCGCCTCCAACGGCGTGACGGAGCCGTCCGCCCCGCCGCACACCACCACGTCGGACGACCTCAGCAGCGCCGGCATCGCCACCCGCGGCACGCGGCCGACCAGGCGGACCCGGTCGCCGACGCCCGAGGCCCGCGCGTGCTCGCGCAGCCGGCGCACGTCCTCCGCCCGACCGCCCACGACCACCAGCTCCGTGTCCCACACCGACCGCAGCGCCGTGATCACGTCGTCCGCGCCGGCCGCGGGCGAGACCATGCGGTGCGGGAGCGGGCGGTTGAGGGTCGGGCCCTCCGGCTTGAACCGGCCGACGTCCACCCCCGGCGGCACGACCGCGACCCGGGCCCGCGCCACGCCCAGGCCGACCAGCTGCGCCTTCTCCTCCGTCGACTGCGCCACGACCCGGCACGCCTCGCGCCCGATCAGGCGTTCGGTGGACAGCCGCGCCTCCGGCACGCCCTCGTCACCGGCCTGCTGCGCCACCGCGCCCAACGAGTGGAACGTCTGCACCACCGGCACGTCCAGCCCGTTGGCGGCCAGCACCGACGCCACCCCGGACGTCCAGTAGTGGGCGTGCACGACGTCGGGCCGGTCGGCGCGCCACTGCGCGCGCAGGGACCGGGTGAACTCGTCCAGGTGCGGGAGCAACTCGTCCGGGTGAACAGGGCTCGGCGGCCCCGCCGGAACGTGCACCACGTCGTAACCGGGCCGGGCGCGCACCACCTCGGGGGTGCGGGGGGAGTCACGCCGCGTGTGCACCACCACGTCGTGCCCCGCCGCGGCCAGGGCCGCCGCCAGGTCGGCGACCTGGACGTCCTGACCGCCCTCCTCGGCATCGCCGAGCACGGGCAACGGGTTCGCGTGCGCCGAGACGACCGCGATTCTCATGGGTTCCTCCAGCCGGCGAGCCCAGCTCGCGCCAGTCCAAGGCTGTCGTCTCAACCCGCGTCGAACGCTACAAGCAACCCGGGACCCCTGCCACTCAGAGCAACCACGTCCGGGTGGTTGGCGGCGCGGCTGCCGGGTATGGCACAGGCGACCGACCGACCAACCGAGGAGGGGCCCATGGCCACCGGGGAGACCGGCTTCGACGACGTCAGCTACGACCTGATCTCCGTGCAGTACCACGCGCTCAAGGCGGGCCACGACTACGGCCAGTACGTCCGGGACGCGGAGAACGCGGGCAAGCAGGAGATCGCCGACTTCTTCCGCCGCGTGATGGAGGAGGACTCGGCGCGCGCCAGGCAGTGCCACGAGTTCCTCAAGGAGCTGTCCGGAACCGGCGACTCCGGCCCGGCCCTGACCTGAGCGCGCGAACGGCGGGTTCCGCACCATGCGGGTAGCAGTGCTGTCCGACACCCACGCGCCGCGGCGGTGGAAGTCGTGTCCCCCGGCGGTGGCGGAACACCTGCGCCACGCGGACGTCATCCTGCACGCGGGTGACGTCTGCGTGGCGTCCGTGCTGGACGAACTGGCGCAGTACGCGCCGGTGACCGCCGTGTGCGGCAACAACGACGGGCCGGACGTGGTCGCGTGGGGCGCGCCGGAGACCGTCGAGCTCGACCTCGCCGGGCTGCGCGTGGCGATGATCCACGACAGCGGCCAGGCGACCGGCCGCACCGCGCGGATGCGCCGCCGGTTCCCCGGCGCGGACCTGGTGGTGTTCGGCCACTCCCACATCCCCATGGACGTCACCGGTGACGGCGTGCGCGTGTTCAACCCGGGCTCGCCCACCGACCGGCGCCGGCAACCGCACGGCACGATCGGCCTGCTCGACATCGAGGACGGGGAGCTGCGGTCCGCGCGGATCGTGCCCGTGACGTGAACAAGCGCACCTCCTTCGCAGCACCACCGGGTGGATGCGGGGGTGGCTGTGCCGGAAGTCCGCTTGCTGGAGAAGGTCAGCTTGGCGCACAGCACCGCACCGACGACGCCGCCCGCGTCGAACGCCGGCTCGAAGACCTGCGCCAAGGTGTACCCGCGGCCACGGCTGACCACCGGTCCGCGCCGAGGCGGGGCGTGCGGTCCTTGGCCGGCCACCGACCTCGGCCCGGGGTGTCCGAAGTCGAGCGCCGAGGCGCATCGGCGGACCGGCTACCGGGTTTTGATCAAGTACCGCCGCAGGGTGCCGTACATGCCGTCGAACACGCCGCCGTTGCGCTCGATCGCCTTCATCGACGCGGTGTTGCCGTCCTCGCAGACCACCAGCACCTGCTCCAGGTCGTGCGCCTCGGCCACCATGCGCCCCAACGCCCACGTGGCCAGCCCGCGGCGGCGCGCGGACGGGCGGATGCCGTAGCCGATGTGGCCGAACACGCGCACGTAGTCCTCGGGTCCGTGGCGCAGCGCGATCCCGCCGAGCACCTGCCCGTCCTCCACGATCCACCGGCACACCGACCCCGGCTCGGCGGTCAGCCGGGCCACCCAGGCGGCGAACCCCTCCGGCGAGTCGACCTCGTCGTCGGGCCGCAGCCCGAAGCCGTCCTCGTGGACGCCGGGACCCCAGTCGTCCCGCGCGGCCAGCCAGGCGGCGTGCAGGCGGGTGGTGGGCGCGATCAGCTCGGGCACGCCGACCTCCGATCAGGCCGGGGTGCGGGCGACGAGCATCCCGCCCGGCACCTCGTCGTCCGGGTCGAGCAGGACCTGTGCCGCGAGGGCGAACCCCGCGTCGCGCAGCCAGCCGGCGACCCGCTCCACCGGGCGGCGGTGCACGTGCAGCGACATCGGGTGGCCGCCGTACCCCTCGGTCTTGAGGTGGTCGCGGTCGCCGACGTGGAAGCCGAGCAGGACCACGCCGCCGGGCCGCAGCACGCGGTGGAAGTGCGCGAACACCGCCGGGACCTCGGCGTCGGGGACGTGGATGACCGAGTAGAACGCCAGCACGCCGCCCACCGAGCCGTCGGCCAGGGGCAGGTCGGTCATCGAACCGACCTCGAACCGAGCGCCGGGGTGGTCGCGGCGGGCGATCTCCACCATCCGGGGCGAGAGGTCGATGCCGAACGCGTCCAGCCCCAGCCCGCGCAGGTGGGCGGTGATGTGCCCGGGACCGCAGCCCACGTCGGCCACCGGGCCGCCGACCTCGCGGGCCGCCTCGGCGAACATCGCCAGGGCACCGCGCATCAGCGGCAGCTTCGCCAACGACTCGCGGGTGAAGTCGGTGTAGCTCTCCGCCACGGTGTCGTAGGACGTCCTGGTGTCGGCCAGCCAGTCGGGTGCGCTCACGACCGTGACGGTAGCGGCCGGCCGCCGGAGCGCCACCCGGCCCCACCGTCGCCGCGCGGCCCGCGGGAGCACGCCCGCGGGCCGCGCGGGGCCGACCTCAGTCCATCGCCGCCCGCAAGGACGCCGGCCGCATGTCGGTCCACACCTGGTCGACGTGCGCCGAGCACTCGTCCTTGGTGCCCTTGGTGCCCTCGAACCGCCAGCCGGCGGGCACGTCGTGGTGCGCGGGCCACAACGAGTACTGGCCCTCGTCGTTGACCAGGACCTGGTAGGTGATGTCGTCCCTCATGCCTTGTTCTCCTCTTCTGACTTCGCGTACCCGCGCAGAGTCGGGCTCACCGTGACGAAAACCGTGATCAACAAAATGCCCGCCGCGCACACCAGAACGGCGGTGCGGGCCGACAGCGCTTCGGTCAGCACGCCGCCGACCATCGGGCCGACCGCGCCCGCGCCGCCGACGACGACACCCATCACCCCGCTGAGCCGCCCGCGCAGCTCGTCGGGGGTCAGGAGCAGCTGGTGGGTGCTGATGGTGGTGTTGGCCGTCGGCGCCAGGAAGCTCATCAGCGCGAACAGCACCCCGATCAGGTACGGCGACTCCACCAGCAGCGCGCACGGCACCAGCACGGCCAGCACCCAGAACACCGACGCGATCGACCGGTGCGGGCCGAGCGCGTGGTGCAGGCGGGGCGCGGCCAGCGCGCCGAGCACGCCGCCGACGCCGAGCATCGCCGCCATCACGCCGATCTCGGCCCCGGACGCGCCCCGACCCTCCACCAGCACGAGGACGATGACGTAGAACGCGGTGAAGAACAGGTTCAGCACCACCGCGCACAGCGCCGTCACCCGGATCTCGCGCCGGCTCCACACCCACCGCAGGCCCTCGCCGATCGAGCGCAGCAGGTGCGGGTGCGACTCGACCGGAGCGGACGGCGGCACCCGCAGGAACAGCAGCGCCACGAACGCCACCACGTGCGTGACCATGTCCACCAGGAACGGCAGCCAGCGCGCCACGGCCAGCAGCACGCCGCCCAGCGCCGTCCCCGCCATCTGCCCCAACGACGACCGCGCGCTGTTCATCGCCACGGCCGTGGCGAGCTGCGAGTCCGGCACGAGCCGGGGCAGGCACGCGTCCTCGGCCGGTTCGAACAGCGCCCGGCACACGCCGAGGACCGCGGCGACCGCCATGACGTGCGGGATCGTGACCGCGTCGGCCAGCACCGCGGCCACGAGCCCGCCCAGGGTGAGCACCTGGGCGGCCTCGCAGCACAGCATGATCCGGCGGCGGTCCCACCGGTCGACCAGCGCGCCGGCCGGCAGCCCGACCACGAGCTGCGCGGTGGCGTCCACGGTCAGCACCAGCGCCGCCAGCACCGGCGACCCGGTCAGGAACAGCACCAGCACCGGCAGGGCCAGCATGGAGGCGCTGAACCCCACCTCGGCCAGCGCCTGGCCGCCCCACAGCAGCGTGTAGTTCCGGTTGCGCGCCAACGACGTCGTCACAGCGCACCCCGGCAATCCGCGGCGATCGCCCGCAGCGCGGCGGCGAAGTCGGCGGCCACCGCTCCGATCTCCGCCTCCGAGTGCGCCGACGCGTAGTAGTAGAACGTGAAGCCGAGCGTCTTCCCGGCTTCGCCGACCACGTCGAGGGCGTGCTCCCCGGCGTCGGCCGGGTCGTGCTCCGCGCCGACCGACGGCCGCACCGCCCGGTACAGACCGGTCGCCTCGGCCGTTCCCCCGGAGGACTGGCCCATGTCGAACTGGCCCAGGTAGTTGAACGACACCGCGGGCCGCCCGTCGTCGGGCACCAGGCCGTGCTGCCGCAGCGCCCCGTACCCGAACCCGTTGCCCGGCACGGCCCGCAACTGCCGCCGCACCGCCTTCACCCGGTCGCGCCACCCGCCGTCCGGCACCTCCAGCGTCACCGGGAACACGGTGGTGAACCAGCCGACGGTGCGGGAGAGGTCCACGTCCAGCACGTCCTCGCGCCCGTGGCCCTCCAGGTCCACCGCGACCCGCGGCGACCCCGTCCAGCGGGACAGCGCCCACGCCAGCGCGGCCAGCAGCACGTCGTTGATGCGGGTCCGGTAGGCGGCGGGCGCGCCGCGCAGCAACGCGTCCGTGTCCTGCTCGGACAGCTCCACGGTCACCGCGTCCGGCGTGCCGCTCGGCGTCGGGAACGGCGGGAACGACTGCCGCCAGTGCTCGACCTCGTCGTCCAGCGCGCCGCCGAGCACGTGGGCCTCCAACCGCCGCGACCACTCCTGGTAGGAGGTGGTCTTGGCGCCCAGGTCCTCGCCCCGGTACGCGCTGTCCAGGTCGTCCAGCAGGATCCGCCACGACACCCCGTCGACCACCAGGTGGTGCGCGACGAGCAGCAGCAGCGGCCGGTCGTTCCCGGACTCCTCGTTCCCGGACTCCTCGGCGGCGCGGAACAGCACCGCCTTGAACAGCGGCCCGGCGGCCAGGTCGAACGAGGCGTGCACCTCGTCGGCGACCTCCTCCAACCGGTCGACCCCGTCCACGACGGTCAGCACGTCGACATCGCGCACGCCGTCGTTGTGCTGCCGCCACGCCCCGTCGACCTGCGTGAACCGCAGCCGCAACGCGTCGTGGTGCGCCACCAGCACGCCCAGCGCCCGCCGCAGCGCGGTCACGTCCACCGCCGGGTCCAGCTCCACCAGGTGCGACTGGTTGAAGTGGTGCGGGCTGCGCCGCCCCGAGGTGAGGAACCAGTGCTGGATCGGGGTCAGCGGCACGTCGCCCACCACGGCCGCCCGGTCGGCCGTCGACGCGACCTCGACCGTGACGTGCGGGGCGAGCGACGCGACGGTCTGGTGCACGAACAGGTCGCGGGTGCTGAACCGGTAGCCGGCCTGCCGCGCCCGCGCCACCACCTGCATGCTCAGGATCGAGTCGCCGCCGAGGGTGAAGAAGTTGTCCTGCGCGCCGACCCTCGGCAGGGTGAGCACGTCCGCCCAGACCGCCGCCAGCGCCTCCTCCACCGGCCCGGTCGGCGGGACGTACCCG
Source organism: Actinosynnema sp. NPDC091369 (assembly GCF_044757065.1). NCBI lineage: Bacteria > Bacillati > Actinomycetota > Actinomycetes > Pseudonocardiales > Pseudonocardiaceae > Actinosynnema > Actinosynnema sp. NPDC091369. Next base: position 91,862 of record NZ_JBIVUG010000008.1, read on the forward strand.
GCTCCGGCCAGCGCGCCGAAGTCCGGTTCGGGCAGCCGGGCCCGGTCCACCTTGCCGTTGGGGCTGATCGGCAGCGCGTCCACCGGCACGAACGCCGACGGCACCAGGTAGTCGGGCAGCGACCCGCCCAGGAACTCGCGGAGCTTCGCCACCTCGCCCACGACGTACGCGACGAGCCGCTTGTGGCCCCCCGCGTCCGCCCGCGCCACCACGACCGCCTCGCGCACGTCCGGGTGCGCCAGCAGGGCCGTCTCGATCTCGCCGAGCTCGATCCGGAAGCCGCGGATCTTGACCTGCTCGTCGGCCCGGCCGACGAACTCCAGCACGCCCCGCGAGGTCCACCGCACCACGTCGCCGGTGCGGTACATGCGGGAGCCGGGCGGCCCGAACGGGTCGGCGACGAACCGCTGCGCGGTCAGCCCCGGCCGGTCCAGGTAGCCGCGGGCCAGGCCGACGCCGGAGACGTACAGCTCACCCGGCACCCCGACCGGCACGGGCCGCAGCTCGGCGTCGAGCACGTGCACCCGCGTGCCGGGGATGGGCCGGCCGATGGGCGGCACGCCGCCGGGCTCCAGCGGCTCGCTCCACGACGTGACCACGGTGGACTCGGTCGGCCCGTAGGCGTTGATCATCCGCCGACCGGGGGCCCACCGCCGCACCAGGTCCGCCGAGCAGGCGTCACCGCCCACCACGAGCGTGCGGAACGTGGGCAGCTCCTCGTCGGGCATCGTCGCCAGGGCGACCGGTGGGATGAGGGCGTGGGTGACGCCGAAGGTGCGGATCACGTCGGCGAGCTGGTCGCCGAGCAGCGGGCCGGGTGGCGGCACGACGAGGGCCGCGCCGGCGGGCAGGGCCATGCACAGCTCCAGCACGGAGGCGTCGAAGCTGGGGGAGGAGAACTCCAGCACCCGGTCGCCGGGGCGGACGTCGAAGTGCTCGACCTCGGCCGCCGAGAACGTGGCCAGGCCGGCGTGCGACACCACCACGCCCTTCGGCCGCCCGGTCGACCCGGACGTGTAGATCACGTACGCCGGGTGCTCCGGCCGCACCGCCACACCGGGGTTCGTGTCGGGTTGCCCGGACACGTCCACCGGACCGTCGAGCACGACCAGCGGCCGGGCGTCGTCGAGCATGAACGCGATCCGCTCGGCCGGGTACTCCGGGTCCACCGGCAGGAACGCCGCGCCCGCCTTGAGCACCGCGAGCTCGGCCACCAGCAGGTCGACCGAGCGGGGCAGCCGCAGCGCGACGATCCGCTCCGGTCCCGCGCCCAGCCCGACCAGGTGGTGCGCCAGCCGGTTCGCGCGGGCGTTCAGCTCGGCGTAGGTCACGTCCGCCGCGCCGGTCAGCGCCAAGGCGTCCGGCGTGCGGGCGACCCGGGCCTCCACCAGCTCCACGAACCCGGGGCCGTCGACGGCCGGGGCGGTGCCGCCCCACGCCGCCAGCAGCTCCCGTTCCGCCTCGGGCAGGACCGGCAGCGCCCACAGCGGGCGGTCGGCGTCGGCCGCGATGCCGGCCAGCAGCACGCCCAGGTGCTCGACCAGCCGCTCGACCGTGCCCGCGTCGAACAGGTCGGTGTTGTACTCGACCGACCCGTGCAGCCCGCCGTCCTCGGCCTCGGTGAACTCCAGCGTCACGTCGAAGCTGCTGCTGACCGTCGGCTGGGCGACGTCCTCCGCGTCCAGGCCGGGGAAGCCCGGCGCCTGCGGCGCGTTCTGCAGCGCGACCACGGCCTGGAACAGCGGCGTGCGGCTGGTGTCGCGGTCGGGCTGCACCGCGTCGACCACCCGCTCGAACGGCACGTCCTGGTGCGCGAACGCGTCCAGCACGGTCCGCCGGGTGCGGGCCAGGAACTCGGGGAACGTCGCCGACGGCTCGATCCGGGCCCGCAGCGCGACCGTGTTGACGAAGAACCCGACCAGGTCCTGCGTTTCCGTCCGGTCCCGCCCGGACGCCACCGTGCCGATCGCGAAGTCGTCCTGCCCGGACCACCGGTGGAACAGCACCTCGCAGGCCGCGACCAGTGCCATGAACAGCGTGCCGTCCACGGCCCGGGCCAGCTCCCGCAGCCGGTGCGCGACCGCGGGGGGCACGGCGAACTCGGTCTGCGCGCCCGCCGTCGTCTGCACGGGCGGCCGGGGCCGGTCGGTCGGCAGCTCCAGCGCGGGCACGGCGGCGAGCTGGTCGCGCCAGTACTCCAGCTGCGCGTCCAGCGGCTGCTCCCGCTGCCAGGCGGCGAAGTCGCCGTACCGGATGGGCAGCGGCGGCAGCTCCTCGCCGCCGTACAGCGCGGCCAGGTCGGACATCAGCACCCCGCCCGACCAGCCGTCGGTGATGATGTGGTGCATCGTCAGCGCCAGCACGTGGTCGTCGGGACCGCGGCGCACCAGCGCCGGCCGGAACAGCGGCCCCTCGGCCAGGTCGAACGGCTCCGGCACGGGCAGCGCGTCCACCACCGGCAGCGTCACCGGTGCGGCCGGCCGCACCACCGCCACCGGCAGCCCGTCCACCGCCGGGAACGCGGTCCGCAGCGCCTCGTGCCGCTCGACCAGCGCGGTCAGCGCCCGCTCCAGCCTCGGCACGTCCAGCGCGCCGCGCAGCCGCACGGCCAGCGGCGTCACGTACTCCGTGCCGCCGGGCTGGAACTGGTCGAGGAACCACAGCCGCTGCTGCGCGAACGACAACGGCCCGTCACCCTCGACGCGCGTGATGGCGCCGCCACCGGAGCCGGGTCGCGCGGCGTCCGATCCTCCTGGCGAGGACCCGGACAGCCGGGCCGCCAGCGCGGCCACGGTCGGGTGGTCGAACAGGTCGCGCGGCGAGACGTCGAACGACGACCGCAGCCGCGACACCACCCGGATGCTGGAGATCGAGTCGCCGCCGAGGGTGAAGAAGTTGTCCTCGACGCCCACCTCGGCCAGGCCCAGCACGTCCGCCCACACCCCCGCGACCAGGCGTTCGGCCTCGGTGCGCGGCGCGACGAACCCGCCCGCCGCGGACGCCTCGCGCTCCGGCGCGGGCAGCGCGGCCCGGTCCAGCTTGCCGTTGGCGTTGAGCGGCAACCGCTCCAGCGCCACGTACGCGGTCGGCACCATGTAGTCGGGCAACGAGCGCTCGACGTGCTCGCGCAGCCCGACGGCGTCCGCCGTCCCGGCGGGCACGTAGTAGGCGACCAGCCGGTCCTCGCGCACGACGACCGCGACCTGCGCCACGGCGTCGTGGGCGGCGAGCACCGCCTCGATCTCACCCAGCTCGATCCGGAACCCGCGGATCTTCACCTGCTGGTCCGCGCGGCCGAAGTACTCCAGCCGCCCGTCCACCCAGCGGGCCAGGTCGCCGGTGCGGTACATCCGCGAGCCCGGCGCGCCGAACGGGTCGGCGGGGAACCGCTGCGCGGTCAGGCCCGGCCGGTTGAGGTAGCCGCGCGCCACACCGGGCCCGGCCACGAACATCTCGCCGACCACGCCGGGCGGGACCGGGTGCAGCTCCTCGTCCAGCACGTAGACGCGCAGGTCGGGGATGGGCACGCCGATCGAGCCGTCCGCGGGCGTCCACGTGACGTGGACCGTGGTCTCGGTGATGCCGTACATGTTGATCAACGCGCCGGTGCCGCGCCACGGCGCCAGCTTGCGCACGTCCAGCGCCTCGCCGCCGAAGATCACGTACCGGACGTCGAGGTCGGGGGCCTCCTCCAGCAGCTGGTAGAACGCCGACGGCGTCTGGTTGAGCACCGTGACGCCCTCGTCGGCGACGAGCCGGGCGAACTCGCGCGGCGACCGCGACACCTCGTAGGGCACCACGACGAGCCGGCCGCCGTGCAGCAGCGGGCCCCACAGCTCCCACACCGAGAAGTCGAACGCGTAGCTGTGGAACAGCGTCCACACGTCGTCGGGCCCGAAGCCGAACCAGTGGTCGGTCTCGGCGAACAGCCGCACCACGTTCGAGTGGGGCACCACGACGCCCTTGGGCCGGCCGGTCGAGCCGGACGTGTAGATCACGTACGCGGTGTTCTCCGGCCGCAGCGGCACGTCCGGCGCGTGCGTCGGCATCCCGGACAGGTCGGGCAGGGCCTCCAGCGTCACCGCCGGCCGGGCGTCCTCGACCATGTGCGCGACCCGGTCGGCCGGGTACGACACGTCCAGCGGCAGGTAAGCCGCGCCCGACTTCAGCACGCCCAGCACCGCCACCACGAGGTCCAGCGAGCGCGGGAACCGCAGCGCCACCAGCGACTCCGGTCCCGCGCCCGCCGCGACGAGGTGGTGCGCCAGCCGGTTGGACCGCTCGTCGAGCTCGCGGTAGGTCAGGTTCACGCCCTCGCACGTGGCCGCCACCGCGTCCGGCGTGCGCGCGGCCTGGGCGGCGAACAGCGACGGGATGGTGTCCTCGACCACCGCGCCGGACGACGTGCCGTTCCACGTCACCAGCACCCGCTCGCGGTCCTCGTCGGACAGCCACGGCAGCTCGAACACCCGCCGGCGGGGGTCCGCGCCGATCGCGTCGAGCAGCCGGGCCAGCCGGTCGCCGAGCGCGGTGATCGTGCCCGCGTCGAACAACCGCGGGTCGTAGGTCAGCTCCACGTGCAGCGCGTCGTCCACGTGCGCGCGGACGGTGAGCGGGAACGACGTGGTGTCCAGGCCGTCGACCTCGCCGATGCCGGGCGCGCCGTCGGGCGCGTCCTTCTCGACGGGGTAGTTCTCGAACGCCAGCAGGCTGTCGAACAGCCGCCCGCCCGAGTCCGACCCGATCCCGGCCCAGCCCTGCACCTGGGCCAGCGACACGTGCTCGAACTGCCGCGCCTCGGTCTGGGAGTCCTGGAGCCGGCGCAGCCAGGCGACGACCTCGGCGTCGGGCTCCACCGCCACCCTGGTCGGCACGGTGTTGATGAACATGCCGACGATCGACTCGACGCCGGGCAGCTCGGCCGGCCGGCCGGACACCGTGCTGCCGAACACCACGTCCCGCCGGCCCGAGGTGCGGGCCAGCAGCAGCGCCCACGCGCCCTGCACCAGCGTGTTCACCGTGAGGCCGTGCGCGCGGGCGACCGCGTCCAGCCGGTCGGCGGGCAGGTCCAGCACCACCTGCGCGGACGACTCGGCGCGGTGCGCCTCGGCGGGCGGCCGGTCGAACGGCAGGGGGGTGGGCGTCTCGAACCCGGCCAGCACGCCCCGCCAGTGGGACTCGGCGGCCGACTGGTCGGCCTCGGCGAGCCAGGCCAGGTAGTCGCGGAACGGCCGACGCGCCGGGGCCGGGCCGCCCGCGTACTCGGTCAGCACCTCACCGAACACCTGGGCCGTGCTCCAGCCGTCCAGCAGCAGGTGGTGCGAGGTCCACAGCAGGTCGACCTCGGTGTCCGACACGCGCCCGACCGCCAGCCGCATCAGCGGCGCGGAGGTCAGGTCGATGCCGGCGGCGGCGTCGGCCGCCACCAGCTCGTCGGTGACGTCGGCGAAGGTCACCGGCACGGTCACGTCGCGCCGCACCACCTGCACCGGCTCGTCCAGGCCCTCCCACACGACCTCGGTGCGCAGGACGGGCGTCCGGTCGACCACCCGCTGCCACGCCCGCGCGAACCGCGCCGGGTCGTCCACACCGGACAGCCGCACCCGGAGCTGGTTCACGTAGGCCGTGCCGTCGTCCATCAGGCTGTGGAACAGCATGCCGGCCTGCAACGGCGTGAGCGGGTAGACGTCCTCCACGTCCCGGTCGGCGATCCGGTCCACCTGCTCGGCGGTGAGCTTCGCCAGCGGGAAGTCCGAGGGCGTGCGGCCCCACGCGTCGGGCCGGGCGCAGAACGCGACGATCCCGCGCAGCGCGTCGGCCATCCGGTCGGCCAGCGCCCGCACCGCGGCCTCGTCGTGCGCCTCGGTGGAGTACTCCCACTCCAGCACCAGCTCGCCCGCCGACACGGCGGCGGTGATGTCGAGCAGGTGCGGGCGGGTGGCGTCGTCGGGCACCTCGCGGCCGTGGTCGACATCGGGGCCTTCGTCGTCGTACTGGCCCAGGTAGTTGAAGCACACGCGCGGCAACGCGCCCGTGACGCCCCGGTCCCAGTACTTCAGGGCTTCGTAGCCCAGCCCCTTGTCCGGAACGGCGCGCAACTGCTCCTTGACCGACTTCAGCGCGGTGCCCCAATCGTCGCCGGGCACCCGGTCGCCGTTCCCGGGCAGCTCCAGCGCGACCGGGAACTCGGCGGTGAACCAGCCGACCGTGCGGGACAGGTCCACGCCGTCGACGAGCTCCTCCCGGCCGTGCCCCTCCAGCGCCACCAGCGCCCGCCCGCGGAACGCCGCGGTCAGCGCGGTGAGCAGCACGTCGTTGACCTGCGTGCGGTAGGCGTCGGGCACGGCGTGCAGCAGGGCGTCGGTCTCGGCCCGGCCCAGCCGCACGGACACCGTGCGCGCGCTGCCCGCCGACGTCGGCACGGGCTCCTCCACCGGCACGGCGGCCCAGTGCGGCAGGGCGTGGTCGAACCGGCCTTCGCGGACGTGCCGGTCGAGCCGGTGCGCCCAGTCGGTGAACGCCGTGCTCTTCGGCCCGAGGTCGCGGCCGGCCAGCACGGTCTGGAGGTCTTCCAGCACGATCCGCCACGACACCGCGTCGACCACCAGGTGGTGCGCGGTGACGAACAGCCTGCCGTCGTCGAACAGCACCGCGCGCAGCAGCGGGCCGTGCCGCAGGTCCAGGCTCGTGCGGGCCAGGTGGGCCTCGGCGGCGAGGTCGTCCGAGGCGACGCGGAACACCTCGGCGGTCTCCGCCTCCGCCACCTCCTGCCACCAGACGCCGTCGACCTGCGTGAACCGCAGCCGCAGCGCGTCGTGGTGCGCGACCACGGCCCGCACGGCGTCGCGCACCGCGGCCGGCTCGACGTCGCCGAGCTCCACCACGACCGACATGGTGAAGTGCGCCAGCGGACCCTGCTCGGCGAAGAACCAGCGCTGGATCGGGGTGAGCGGCGCGGGCCCGGCGACGGTCTCGTGCGCCGCCGGGGTGTCGTCGGTGACGGCGAGGGCGAGGTCGGCGACGGTCTGGCGCAGGAACACGTCCTTGGACGTCAGCTTCAGCCCGGCCTGCCGGGCCCGCGAGACGACCTGCATGCTCAGGATCGAGTCGCCGCCCAGGGCGAAGAAGTTGTCCCGCGCGCCGACCCGGTCGACGCCGAGCACCTCGGCCCAGATGGCGGCGAGCGCGGTCGCCACGCCGGGCTCCGGCGCCACGTACCCGGTCTCGGTGAACGTCGGCGCGGGCAGCGCCCGCCGGTCCACCTTGCCCGCCGGCGTGACCGGCAACGCCTCCAGCGCCACGAACGCCGACGGCACCAGGTAGTCGGGCAGCCGCTGCTTGAGCCAGCCGGCCAGGTCGTCGGCCGGGCCGACGGTGTAGGCGACGAGCCGCTGGTGGCCGTGGTGCTCGCGGGCCACCACGGCGGCCTGCGTCACGTCCGGGTGCCGCAGCAGCGCCGTCTCCACCTCGCCCAGCTCGACCCGGAAGCCGCGGATCTTCACCTGGTCGTCGTTGCGGCCCAGGTACACGAGGGCAGCCTGCGGCGCCTGGTCGTCGGCTCCGCCGACGGAGACCCAGCGCACGCGGTCGCCGGTGCGGTACATGCGCGCGCCGGGCGGCCCGTACGGGTCGGCGACGAACCGCTGGGCGGTCAGGCCGGGCCGGTCGTGGTAGCCGCGCGCCACCTGCGCGCCGCCGAGGAACAGCTCGCCCGGCACGCCCACGGGGACCGGGCGCAGGTCCTCGTCCAGCACGCGGGCGACCAGGTTGGTCAGCGGCCGGCCGATCAGCGCGCGGTCACCGGTGACCACGGCGGACACCGAGTCCACCGTGACCTCGGTGGGGCCGTAGTAGTTGTGCGCGGTGACGCGGGAGTCGGCCAGCGTCCGCCACAGCGCGGGCGGCAGCGCCTCGCCGCCGAGCAGCAGGTGCCTCGGCACGTGCTCGCCGTCGAGCAGGCCGAGCGGCAGGAGCTGCTGCACGTGGGCCGGGGTGAGGTCGAGCAGGTCGATCCGGTGCTCGCGTACGTGCTCGACCAGGACGTGCGGTTCGAGGCGGACGTCGTCGACCAGCACGTGCAGCTCGTGGCCGTCGGCCATGAACAGCAGGCCCTCCCACGACGTGTCGAACGAGAACACGGCCGTCAGCGCGACCCGCAGGGGCGGTTCGCCGTCGAACGCCCGGTGGTGGTTGTGCATCAGGTTGGTGAGCTGCCGGTGCTCGACCACGACGCCCTTGGGCACGCCGGTCGAGCCGGACGTGTAGATGACGTAGGCGGCCTGGTCCGGCCGCACGACCACGTCCGGCCGCGTGTCGGGGCAGGCGGACAGGTCGGGCACCTCGTCCAGCACCAGCGCCGGGCGGGCGTCGCGGAGCAGGAAGTCGACCCGCTCGCGCGGCAGGTCCCGGTCCACCGGCAGGTACACCGCGCCCGCCTTGTGCACGGCCAGGATCGCCACCACGGAGTCGGCCGAGCGCGGCAGCGACACCGCGACCACCCGCTCCGGGCCCGCGCCGTGCGCCAGCAGGTGGTGCGCGAGCCGGTTGGCCCGCGCGTCGGCCTCGGCGAACGTGAGCCGCGTGCCGCCGCACACCACCGCGCCCGCGTCGGGCGTGAGCCGCGCCTGCGCCTCGAACGCCTCGGCGAAGGTGACCTCGGGGACCTCCAGCCGCACGCCGTGACCGTCCGGCTCGTCACCGAGCAGCAGCGGCACCTCGACCAGGGGCCGGTCCGGCGCCGCGGTGACGCCCTCCAGCAGCGTGACCAGGTGCCGGGCCATCCGGTCGATCGTGTCGGCGTCGAACAGGTCGGTGCTGTACTCGACCGCGCCGCGCAGCTCGCCGTCGACCTCGCCGAACTCGAACGACACATCGCACGTCGAGGTCAGCAGCGGCAGCTGCACGTCCTCCACCCGCAGGCCGGGCAGGTCGGGCACGTCGGCACCGAAGTTCTGCATCAGCACCATGACGTCGAACAGCGCGTTGCGGGACGGGTCGCGGTCGGGCCGGACGGCGTCCACCACCCGCTCGAACGGCACGTCCTGGTGCGCGAAGCCGTCGCGCACGGTGGTCCGCACGTCGGCCAGCACGTCGGTGAACGACCGCCGCAGGTCCACCGGGGACCGCAGCACGACGGTGTTGACGAACAGGCCGACCACGTCGTCCAGCTCGGCCCGCCCGCGCCCGGACACGGCCGTGCCGACCGCGATGTCGTCCTGCCCGGTGTAGCGGGCCAGGAGCACCTTCGTCGCCGCCAGCAGCGCGGTGAACAGGGTGTCGCCGTGCTCGGCCGCCAGCGCCCGCACCGCCCGGGCGACCGGCGCGGGCACGGTGAACTCGCGCATCGCGCCCGTCGTGCCGCGCACCGCCGCGCGCGGCCGGTCGGTCGGCAGCTCCAGCGGCGCCACGCCGGCCAGGTGCCGCGCCCAGTACTCGACCGAGGGCTCGGGCAGCCACGCCGTGTAGTCCACGTACTGGAGGGCCGGCGGCGGCAGCTCCCGCCCCGCGTACAACGCGCCGAGGTCGCGGGCCAGCACCCCGGTCGACCAGCCGTCGGTGACGATGTGGTGCAGCGTCAGCACCAGCACGTGCTCGTCGGGCGCGACCCGCACCAGCCGGGCCCGGAACAGCGGCCCCTCGCGCAGGTCGAACGGCGTGCCGACCTCTTCCAGCAGCACCGCGTCCCACGCGCCGTCCTCGACCGCGAGCGGCACCTCGTACGGCTCGTGCACGAGCTGCACGTCGTCGTCGAACGTCGTGCGCAGCGACTCGTGCCGCGCCACCAGGCCGTCGAGGGCCCGGCGCAGCGCGTCCAGGTCGAGCGGTCCGCGCAGCCGCAGCGCGGTGGGCGTGACGTACTCCGTGCTGCCCGGCTCGAACTGGTCCAGGAACCACAGCCGCCGCTGCGCGGGCGACTGCGGGTGGGTGAGCGGAGGGTGGACGCCATCGCGCGGGATCACCGGGATGGCGTCCACCTCATCCTGGCCGGAACCCGCCCCGGTGCTGATGGCGGAGGCGAGGCCGGACACCGTGGGGTGTTCGAACACCGCGCGCGGCGACAGCTGCACGCCGAACGCCGCGCGCAACCGCGAGGTCACGCGGATGCTGAGGATCGAGTCACCGCCGAGGCGGAAGAAGTCGTCGAGCGCGCCGACCCGGTCCAGGCCGAGCACGTCGGCCAGCACGTCGGCCACCACGCGCTCGGCGTCGGTGCGCGGCGCGACGTACCCGCCGGTCAGGTCGGGCTCGGGCAGCGCCCGCCGGTCGAGCTTGCCGCTGGGCGACAGCGGCAGCTCCGCCAGCACGACGACGGCCGTCGGCACCAGGTAGTCGGGCAGGGCGCGGGCGAGCGCGTCCCGCGGGTCGGTCTCCGGCGTGCCGGTCACGTACCCGATCAGCCGGTTGTCCCGGACCACCACGGCGGACTCCCGCACGCCGGGCACGTCCAGCAGGGCCGCTTCGACCTCGCCGGGCTCGATCCGGAACCCGCGCAGCTTGACCTGGTCGTCGGCCCGACCGAGGTAGTCGAGGAGTCCCGGCTGTGCCTCGTCGTCGGCCAGCCACCGCACCCGGTCACCGGTGCGGTACATGCGCGCGCCGGGCGGGCCGAACGGGTCGGCGACGAACCGCTGGGCGGTCAGGCCGGGCCGGTCCAGGTACCCGCGCGCCACCTGCGGGCCGCCCAGGAACAGCTCGCCGGGCACGCCCGGCGGCACCGGCCGCAGGTCGGCGTCCAGCACGTACGCCGACAGGTTGGCCAGCGGTCGCCCGATGACCGGCCGGTCGCCGACCACCGGCGTGGCGACCGAGTCGACCGCGACCTCGGTGGGCCCGTACTGGTTGAAGCCCCGCACGGGGGAGGCGGCGATCTCGCGCCACAGCGCCGCGTCGACCGCCTCGCCGCCGAGCATGACCACGCGCAACCCGGACTCCAGCAGGCCGGCCTGCACGAGCTGCCGCGCGTAGGACGGGGTGAGGTCGACCGTGCCGATGCCGTGCTCGGTGATGTACCGGACCAGCGCGGGCGGGTCGAGCCGCAGCTCCTCGTTGACGACGTGCAGCTCGTTGCCCGCCGCCAGGAACAGCAGGCCCTCCCACGACGTGTCGAACGAGAACGTGGCGGTGACCGCGAACCGGGTCGGTTCGCCCATCAGGGCGGCCTTGTTGGCGTAGTACAGGTTCGCCAGTTGCCGGTGCTCGACCACGACGCCCTTCGGCGTGCCGGTCGACCCGGACGTGTAGATCAGGTAGGCGGCCTGCTCGGGGCGCACCGCCGCGGCCGGCGGGGCGTCGGGCAGCCCGGTCAGGTCGGGCACGGCGTCCAGCACCACGGCCGGTCTCGCGTCGCGCAGCAGGAAGTCGATGCGCTCGGCGGGCAGCTCCGGGTCGATCGGCAGGTACACCGAGCCCGCCTTGAGCACGGCGAGCACGGCCACCACCAGGTCGGCCGAGCGCGGCAGCACGACCGCGACCGTGCGCTCCGGGCCCGCGCCGCGGGCGAGCAGGTGGTGCGCCAGCCGGTTCGCGCGGGCGTCCAGCTCGGCGAACGTGAACGCGGTCCGCGTCCCCGCGCGGTCGTGGAACACCAGCGCGGTCGCGTCCGGCGTGCGGCGGGCCTGCTCGGCGAACACCTCCGGGAACAGCTCCCGGGGCGTGTCCTGCCCGGTGCGGTTCCACTCCACCAGCACCCGGTGCCGTTCGGCGTCGGTCAGCCACGGCAGGTCCGCGACGCGCGTGGTCGGGTCGGCCGCGATGGCCCTGACCAGCTCGCGCAGCCACCCGGCCAGCCGCTCGGCGGTGGCGGCGTCGAACAGCTCGGGGTCGTAGGCCAGGTCCAGGTCGAGCCGGTCGGTCACCGACGCGCTCACCGTCAACGGCAGCGTGGCGTTGTCGACCGCGTCGACCTCCACCACGCGCGGCCCGGAACCCTCGCGCTCGTACGGGTAGTTCTCGAACACCACGACGGAGTCGAACAGCTTCGTGCCGACCCACGACTGGATCTCGGCCAACGACGTGTGCTCGAACCGCCGCGACTCGCTCTGCGCCGCCTGGAACCCGCGCAGCCACGCGCCCACCTCGGCCGCGCCGTCCACCACCGCCCGGGTCGGCACGGTGTTGATCAGCATTCCGATCATCGACTCGACCCCGGGCAGCTCCGCCGGGCGGCCGGACACCGTGCTGCCGAACACCACGTCGGTCTCGCCGCTCGCGCGGGCCAGCAGCAACGCCCACGCGCCCTGCACCACCGTGTTCACGGTCAGCCCGGCGCGCTGCACGGCGTCGCCCAGGTCCAGCGAGAACTTCACCGACGCCGACGCCTCCGACCGGTGCGCACGCGTCGGCGTGCGGTCGAACGGCAGCGGCGTCGGTCCGTCCACATCGGACAGAACGGTCCGCCAGTGCGCCTCGGCCGCGGCCTTGTCCTGCTCGGCCAGCCAACGCAGGTAGTCGCGGAACGGCCGCCGCGCGGGCAGCTGCGCGGGCGTGCCCGTGGTGATCGCCCGGTACTGCTCCAGCACCTCGCCGAACACCTGCGCGGTGCTCCAGCCGTCCAGGATCACGTGGTGCGACGACCAGACCAGCTCGACCCGGTCCTCGCCCAGCGGCGTGACGGCGACCCGCAGCAGCGGCGCGACGCCCAGGTCGAACGGCGCGTCCACGTCACCGCCGGGCAGCTCCACGTGCCGGTGCACGACCTGCACCGGTTCGGCCACCCCGTCCCACACCACGCTCGACCGCAGCACGGGCGTGCGGTCCACGACCCGCTGCCACGCCTCGCGCAGCGCCTCCGGGTCGCGCACGCCGTCGAGCACCAGTCGCATCCGGTCCACGTACGTGCCCGGTTCGACCAGGCTGTGGAACACCATGCCCGCCTGCAACGGGGTGAGCGGGAGGATGTCCTCCACGTCCGGCCCGGCGAGCGCGTCGACCTGCTCCTGGGTGAGCCGGGCGAGCGGGAAGTCCGAGGGCGTGCGACCGCCGACGCCGGGCCGGGCGCAGTGCGCCACGATCTCCCGCAACGCCTCCAGCGTCCGCTCGGCCAGCCGCCGCACGGTGCCCTCGTCGTGCACGTGCTCGGAGTACTGCCAGCTCAGCTCCAGCTCGCCGCGCTCGACCAGCCCGGTCACCTCGAGCAGGTGGGTGCGCGGGGCGTCCCCGGGCAGGTCCTCGCCCACCCCGTCGCGCCGGGCGCGGTAGAGGCCGCCGTCGGCCACGTCGAACCGGCCGTGGTAGTTGAACGAGACCTGCGGCAGCGGCCCGCCACCCGGTCGCCCGATGTCGAGGGCTCCGAAGCTCACCCCGCGGTGCGGGAGCGCGCGCAGCGCCTCCTTGACCGACTTCAGGGTCCGGCCCCACTCGTCACCGACCGGCAGCACCACCGGGAACTGCGTGGTGAACCAGCCGAGCGTGCGGGTGAGGTCCACGCCGGGCACGAGCTCCTCGCGGCCGTGGCCCTCCAGCGTGACGCCGACCTCGTCCCGCCCGGTCCACTCCGCCAACGCCTTGCCGAGCGCGCTGAGCAGCACGTCGTTGACCTGCGTGCGGTACACCGGCGGCACGGCGGTGAGCACCGCGTCCGTGGTCGCCCGGTCCAGCCGCACCGACACCACCCGCGCCGACCCGGCGGTGTTCGCGCCGTCGCGGTCGACCGGCAGGGCCTCGGGCTCGGGCAGCGCGTCCCAGTGCTCCCGCGCGCCGTCCAGCGCGCCGGACCGCACGTGCTCGTCCAGCCGGTGCGCCCACTGCGTGAACGACGTGCCGACGGGTTCCAGCGGCACGCCCCGGTAGGCCCGCTCCAGGTCGCCGAGCAGGACCCGCCACGACACGCCGTCCATCGCCAGGTGGTGCACGGTGAGCAGCAGCTCCGGCCGCGCGCCGGGGAGGAACACCGCGCGCAGCAACGGCCCCGCGTCGAGGTCCAGGCCGCGCTGCGCGTCCCGCGCCACCGCCTCCACGTCCGCGTCGGCCTCGACCCGGAACACGTCGACCTCGGTGTCCGCGACCTCCTGCGCCCACCGGCCGTCGACCTCGCGGAACCGCAGCCGCAGCGCGTCGTGGTGCCCGACGACGGTCCGCACGGCGGTGCGCAGCGCCTCGGCGTCCGCCCCGGGCTCCAGCTCGACCAGCAGCGACATGGTGAAGTGCGCCAGCGGGCCGTACTCGGTGAAGAACCACCGCTGGATGGGCGTGAGCGGCGCGGGTCCGGTGAACACCGGCTCGGCCGCGGTCTCGGCGGCCCGCGACACGACCAGCGCCAGCTCGGCCACGGTCTGGTGCCGGAACACGTCCCGCGACGTCAGGTGGAGCCCCGCCTGCCGGGCCCGGGACACGAGCTGGATCGACAGGATCGAGTCGCCGCCGACGGCGAAGAAGTTGTCCTCGACGCCGACCCGCTCGACGCCCAGCACCTCGGCCCACAGCCGGGCCAGCTCGGCCTCCACGGGCGTGCGGGGCGCGACGAACCCGCCCCCGGCGACCGCCTGCGGCGCGGGCAGCGCGGCCCGGTCCAGCTTGCCGTTGGGCGTCAGCGGCAGCCGGTCCAGCACGACGAACGCCGACGGGATCGCGTAGTCGGGCAACGACTCGCGCAGGTGCGCCCGCAGGTCGGCGGACCCGGTCGTGACGACGTACGCGACCAGCCGGGTGTGCCCGCTGTCGGTGCGGGCCACGACGGCGGCCTCGGTGACCTCCGGGTGGGTGGCCAGCGCGGCCTCCACCTCGCCGGGCTCGACCCGGAACCCGCGGATCTTGACCTGGTCGTCGGTCCGGCCGAGGTACTCCAGAGTCCCCCCGGCCAGCCACCGCACCCGGTCACCCGTGCGGTACATGCGCTCGCCCGGCTCGCCGAACGGGTCGGGCAGGAAGCGCTGCGCGGTCAGGCCGGGCCGGTCCAGGTAGCCGCGGGCCACCTGGGCGCCCGCGATGAACAGCTCGCCCGGCACGCCGACCGGCACCGGCCGCAGGTCGTCGTCCAGCACGTGCGCGGTGACGTTGCCCAGCGGCGTGCCGATGACGGGCCGGTCGCCGGTGATGCGGCACGACACCGCGTCCACGGTGGCCTCGGTGGGGCCGTAGTAGTTGTACGCCCGCAGGCCGGACGCGACCAGGTCGCGCCAGAGCGCCGTGCCCAGCGCCTCACCGCCGAGCACCAGCGCCTTGGGCCCGTTCCCGGCGGTGAGCGACCCGTCGGCGAGCAGTTGCCGGACGTAGGACGGCGGCAGGTCGAGCAGGTCGATCCGGTGCTCGCGGGCGTAGGAGAGCAGCGCGGCGGCGTCCAGCCGCACGTCGTCGGTGAGCACGTGCAGCTCGTGGCCGTCGGCCATGAGCAGCATGCCCTCCCACGACGTGTCGAACGAGAACACGGCGCTGAGCGCGACCCGCATCCGGTCGCCGGCGAACGTCTCGCGGTGGTTGTGCAGCAGGTTCGCCAGGTGCCGGTGCTCGACCACCACGCCCTTGGGCAGGCCGGTCGAGCCGGACGTGTAGATCACGTAGGCGGCCTGGTCGGGCCGCACGGCCACGTCCGGCGGGGTGTCGGGCAGGCCGGAGGTGTCCACCGGCGCGTCGACGACCCGCACCGCGCCGGAGTCGGCCAGCAGGTACTCCCGCCGCGCGTCGGGCAGCCCGGGGTCGACCGGCAGGTACACCGCGCCGGCCTTGAGGATGCCGAGCACGGCCACGACCCAGTCGACGCCGCGCGGCAGCGACAGCGCCACGATCCGCTCCGGCTCGACGCCCTCGGCGAGCAGGTGGTGCGCGAGCCGGTTGGCGCGGGCGTCCACCTCGGCGAACGTGAGCGCCTCGCCGTCGCACACCAGCGCCGTGGCGTCGGCCGTGCGGCGGGCCTGCGCCTCGAACAGCGCCGGGAACGTCGTCGCCGGCACGTCCAGCGCGGGCCCGCGGCCGTCCGGCTCGTCGCCGAGCAGCATCGGCAGCTCGGCCATCGGCCGGTACGGGTCGGCGGTGACCGCCGACAGCAGCGCCAGCAGGTGCCGGGCCATCCGGTCGACGGTGTCCGCGTCGAACAGGTCGGTGCTGTACTCGACCGACCCGAGCAGGCCGTCCGGGGTGCCGGTGAACTCGAAGGTCAGGTCGAAGTTCGACCACGCGCGGCTGAGCGGGTGCTCCTCGACGAGCAGGCCCGGCAGCTCGGGCAGCGAGCGGCCCGCGTTCTGGAGCACCACCATGACGTCGAACAGCGGGGTGCGGCTCGGGTCGCGGGACGCGCCGACGGCCTCCACCACCCGGTCGAACGGCACGTCGTCGTGCGCGAACGCGTCCAGCGCGGTCCGGTTCGCCTCGGCCAGGAACTCGACGAACGACCGCGAGCTGTCCACAGTGGACCGCAGCACGACGGTGCCGACCAGGAAGCCGACCAGGCCGGCCAGCTCGGGCCGGTTGCGGCCGCTGGTGACCGTGCCGACCGCGATGTCGTCCTGGCCGGTGTAGCGGGCCAGCAGCAGTTGGCACGCGGCCATCAGCGCGGTGAACACCGTGGTCTCGTGCACCCGGGCCAGCTCGGCCAGGTCGCCCGCCAGCCGGGCGGGCACGGTGAACTCGTGCGTCGCGCCCGCCGACGTGCGCTCCGCGGGCCGGGGCCGGTCGGTGGGCAGCTCCAGCGGCACGACGCCGGCCAGCCGGTCCACCCAGAACCCGGTGTCCACCGGCCGCCCGCGCTGCCAGACGGCGTAGTCGGCGTACTGCAACGAGGGCTCGGGCAGGGTCTCGCCGCGGTACAGCGCGCCGAGCTCGTCCGCCAGCAGGCCGAGCGACCAGCCGTCGACCACGATGTGGTGCGAGGCCAGCAGCAGCACGTGCGCGTCGGCGGACCCGGTCAGCAGGGCGGCCCGGAACAGCGGGCCGCGCCGCAGGTCGAACGGCTCGTCCAGCACCTCGTCCAGGTCGTCGACGGCCTGCAGGTCGAGCTCGACGTCGTCGTGCACGACCTGCACCGGGCGGCCGTCGACCTGGTCGAACGTGGTGCGCAGCGACTCGTGCCGGCGCACCAGCCCGCGCACGGCCCCGGTCAGCCGGGGCACGTCGAGCGCGCCGGTGAGCCGCAGCGCGATCGCGCTGGTGTACTCGGTGCTGCCGGGCTGGAACTGGGCCAGGAACCACAGCCGCTGCTGGCCCGCCGACAGCGGCAGCGGCTCGTCGCGCGGCGCGGGCGGGATCACGTCGACCGGGGGCGCGGCGCGGCCGGCCAGCCGCGCGCGGAGCTTGTCGCGGAGGTGCTCCGGCAACGCGGAGATGCGGTCGTTCTTGGACGCGGTCATGACGGGTCACGCCTCCGTGTCGGCAGCGAGAGCTTCGAGATCCGCGAGCACCAGCTCCTCGACCAGGTCGGCCAGGGCGGAGACGGTGCGCGCGGTGAGGACGTCGCGCGGTGACAGGTCGACGCCGAACGCCGCCTTGGTCCGGGACGTGATGTGCAGGCTGCGGATCGAGTCGCCGCCCAGGGTGAAGAAGCTGTCCTGCACGCCGACCTGGCCGACGCCGAGGACGTCGGCCCAGATGGCCGCGATCGCCTCTTCGGTCTCCGTCCGGGGCGCGACGTACTCGCCGGACGTGACCGCGTCGCGCTCGGGCGCGGGGAGCGCGACGCGGTCGAGCTTGCCGTTCACGGTCAACGGCAGGCTTTCCAGTGCGACGAACGCCGCGGGAACCATGTGGTCGGGCAGGACCCTGGCCGTGTGGTCGCGCAGCTCCGTCGCCGTAGTCGGCTTGTCCGGCACGTAGTACGCCACCAAGCGGTGCTCGTTCGCCACTACAACGACCTGGGCGACGGCAGGATGCGCGGCGAGCACCGATTCCACCTCGCCGAGTTCCACCCGGAACCCGCGGATCTTCACCTGCTGGTCGGCGCGGCCCAGGTAGTGCAGCACGCCGTCCTCCCAACGGGCCAGGTCCCCACTGCGGTACATGCGGGAACCGGGTGGGCCGAACGGGTTCGCCACGAACCGCGACGCGGTCAGGCCGGGCCGGTCGAGGTAGCCGCGGGCCAGGCCGGGCCCGGCCACGTACATCTCGCCCGGCACGTGCGGCGGCACGGGGTTGAGGTCCTCGTCCAGCACGTAGATCCGCAGGTCCGGCATGGCCACGCCGATGCTGCCGTCGGCCTCGGTGTAGGTGACGTGCACGGTGGTCTCGGTGATGCCGTACATGTTGATCAGCGCGCCGGGCCCGTCCCAGCCCTCCAGCTTGCGCAGCTCCAGCGCCTCGCCCGCGAAGATGACGCAGCGCAGCTTGAGCCCCGCGGGTTTCTCCGGGATGAGCTGGTAGAACGCCGACGGCGTCTGGCTGAGGATCGTCACGCCCTCGTCGGCGAGCAGCCGGGCGAAGTCGCGCGGCGAGCGGGACACCGCGTGCGGCACGACCACCAGCCGGCCGCCGTGCAGCAGGGCCGCCCACAGCTCGAACACCGAGACGTCGAAGGCGTAGCTGTGGAACATCGACACCACGTCGTCGGGCCCGAGCCGGAACCAGTGGTCGGTGGCGGAGAACAGCCGCACCACGTTGCCGTGCGGGATCACCACGCCCTTGGGCCGTCCGGTGGAGCCGGAGGTGTAGATCACGTACGCGGCGTGGTCGGGGCGCAGCGCCGGGGTCGGCGGGGTCGCGGGCAGTCCGGTCAGGTCGGGGACCTCCGACAGCACGGCGACCGGGCGGGCGTCGGCGACGGTGGCCGCGATCCGGTCCTCGGGGTAGGCGGCGTCCAGCGGCAGGTAGGCCGCGCCCGACTTGAGCACCGCCAGCACCGCGACCACCTGGTCCAGCGAGCGCGGGAACCGCAGGGCGACGATCCGCTCCGGGCCGGCGCCGAGCCCGACGAGGTGGTGCGCGAGCCGGTTGGTCCGCTCGTCCAGCTCGCGGTAGGTCAGGTGCGCGCCCTCGCAGGTCACCGCGACCGCGTCGGGCGTGCGGGCCGCCTGCGCGGCGAACAGCTCCGGGATCGTGGCGGTCGGCTCGCTGACCACCGTGCCGTTCCAGTCGACCAGCACCTGCCGGACCTCGGCGTCGGACAGCCACGGCACGTCGGCCACCGGCCGGTCGGGGTCGGCGACGAGGCCGACCAGCAGCCGCCGCAGCCGCTCGCCGAGCCGGGCCACGGTGTCGTGCTCGAACATGGCGGGCTCGTAGCTCAGCAGCACGGCGAGCCGTTCCTCGGGGTAGACGGTGGCGCTGAGCGGGAAGCTCGTGGTCTCGACCGCGGCCAGCTCGCGCAGCCCCATGCCCTCGGCGACGTCGGCCGGGTAGTTCTCGAACACGACCACGCTGTCGAACAGGGCGGTGCCGCGCTCGACGCCGCTCCAGCCCTGGATGTCGTTGAGCGGCACGTGCTCGAACCGCCGCGACTCCACCTGCGCGTCCTGCAACCCGCGCAGCCACTCGGCGACGGGCGTGGCGCCGTCGACCCGGACGCGCACCGGCAGGGTGTTGATGAAGATGCCGGTGATCGAGTCGACGCCGGGCAGCTCGGCGGGCCGGCCGGACACCGTCGCGCCGAAGCACACGTCCCGCCGCCCGCTGGAGCGGGCCAGCAGCAGCGCCCACGCGCCCTGCACGATCGCGCTGGGCGTGACGCGGTGCCGGCGGGCGAACCCGTACAGCGCCTCGGACTCCTCGACGGTCAGCTCGACCGGCAGCCGCCGCGACGACGTGCCGTGGTCGGCCGGGCGGTCGGCGGGCAGCGGCGTGGGCGAGTCGAAGTCGCCCAGCACGCGCCGCCAGTGCGCCTCCGCCGCGGCCTCGTCCTGCTCGGCCAGCCACGCCACGTAGTCGCGGAACGGTCGACGCTCCTCCGGCTCACCGGCGCCGAGCACGTCGGAGAGCACGTGGAAGACGCTCCAGCCGTCGAGCAGCACGTGGTGGAACGTCCACAGCACCTGCACGCTGGTGGGCGACAGGCGCGCGATGGCGACCCGCATCAGCGGCGGCACGGCCAGGTCGATGCCCTCGGCCCGGTCCTCGGCCAGCAGCTCGCGCAGCCGCTCGGCGCGGGCGTCGGCGTCGAGGTGGCTCCAGTCCAGGAACGTGAACGGCACGCGGACGTGCTCGTGCACCACCTGCAACGGCTGCCGCACGCCCTCCCACAGCACGCTGCTGCGCAGCACCGGCGTCCGGTCGACCACCCGCTGCCAGGCGGCGGCGAACGCGGCCGGGTCCGTGACGCCGTCGACCACGAACGTCGTCTGCTGGAAGTACACGCCCTTGTCGCCCAGGCCGTGGAACACCATGCCGGCCTGCATCGGCGTGAGCGGGTAGGCGTCCTCGCCGGTGATCCGGTCCACCTCGGCCTGCGTCAGGTCGGCCAGCGGGAAGTCCGACGGGGTGCGCCCGCCCGCGCCCGGCTCGGCGCAGTGGGCCACGATGCCGCGCAGCGCGGCGGCGAACCCGTCGGCGAGGCGCGTGACGGTGTCGGCGTCGTGGGCGTTCTCGCTGTAGTGGAAGGTGAACTCCAGCCGGTCGCCGCGGACCTGGCCGACCACGTCGAGCAGGTGCGGCCGGGGCGCGCGCGGGTCGGCGGACAGCTCCAGGTCGCGCTGGTCGGCGTCGAACCGGCCCAGGTAGTTGAACGACACCCGGGGGTCGCAGGCGGGGGCGGTGCGGGCGAGGTGGCGCAGTGCGCCGTAGCCGATGCCGCGGCCGGGCACGGACCGCAGCTGCTCCTTCACCGATTTCAGCGCCGTGCCCCAGTCACCTCCGGCCGCCCGCCCGCCGGCGGGCAGGTCGAGGGCGACCGGGAAGACGGTGGTGAACCAGCCGACCGTGCGGGACAGGTCGACGTCGGCGAACAGCTCCTCGCGGCCGTGGCCCTCCAGGTCCACCAGCACCCGCGGCCGGCCCGTCCAGTCGGCCAGCACCCGGCCCAGCGCGGTCAGCAGCACGTCGTTGACCTGCGTGCGGTACACGCCGGGCACGTCGCGCAGCAGCGCGTCGGTCTCCCGAGCGGTGAGCCGCACGGTCACCTCGCGCTGGGAGCCGACCGTGTTCGGGCCGGTCCGGTCGACCGGGATGCCGGTCGGCGTGGCGGCCACGGCTGCCCAGTGGTCCAGCTCGGCGTCGAAGCCGTGCCGGGCGTGGTCGGCGAGCCGGGTCGCCCAGTCGCGGAACGACGTGGTCTTGCGCCCGAGGTGGACGGTCTCGCCCGCCCGGGCCTGGCGGTAGGCCGTGGTCAGGTCCTCGACCAGCACCCGCCACGACACGCCGTCGACCACGAGGTGGTGCGCGGTCAGGCGCACCGCGCCGCCGTCGAGCACCTCGGCCCGCAGCAGCGGCCCGCGGGCGAGGTCGAAGTGCTCCAAGGCGAGCGGGTCGGCGTCCGCGACGGGGCCGACCACCTGCCGGTCGCCCTCGAACCGGGTGCGCAGCGCGTCGTGGTGCTCGACCAGCGCGGCCAGGGCGGTGCGCAGCGCGGGCACGTCCGGGTCGGCGTCGAGGTCCACGACCACGGACTGGTCGAAGTGCTCGGGCCGCACGGTGTGGCTGTCGAAGAACCAGCGCTGGATCGGGGTGAGCGGCGCGTCGCCGGTGACCGCGCCCTGGTCCGCGGCGGGCGGCAGGTCGCGGGTGACGTGCGGCGCGATCGCGGCGATGGTCTGGTGCGCGAAGATGTCCCGCGAGGTGAGCACGAGCCCGGCGCGGCGGGCGCGGGTGACCACCTGGATGCCCAGGATCGAGTCGCCGCCCAGCGCGAAGAAATTGTCCCGCACGCCCACCCGCGCCGCGCCCAGCACCTCGGCGAACACGTCCGCCAGCACGGCCTCCACGGGCGTGCGCGGTGCCACGTAACGGACTTCGGTGCGTTCTTCGGGCGGTTCGGGCAGCGCGTCGCGGTCGAGGTGGTCCAGGCCGACGACCGTCGTGGGCACGGCGTGCGCGGGCAGCACCTGGCCGAGGAAGCCTTGCAGCGCGGCGGCGCCCACCGGGGGCGTCACGTAGGCGACCAGCCGCCGGCCGACGGCCTTGACGACCGCGTCGGTCACCTCGTGGTGCCGCCGGATCGCTCGCTCGACCTCGGCGGGGTCGACCCGGAACCCGCGGACGCGCACCGCGTCGTCGGGCGCGAAGTCGAGCGGCGCCAGACCGCGCAGCGGGCGGTCCGGGTCGTCCACCACCAGGCGCAGCAGCGCTTCCAGGTCGTCGCTCAGCGACTCGATCGTGGCCGCGTCGAACAGGTCGGTGTTGTACTCGACGGTCAGCGCGAGGTCGTCGCCGCGCGGCCAGAACTCCACCACCAGGTCGAACCGGGCCACCGGCCGGGGCAGGTCGTGCTCGGCGGCGGTCAGCTCCCCGAACGCCGGGTCGCGCAGCAGCGGTTGGTGCAGCGCCACGACGGCCTGCACGAGCGGCGTGCGGCCGGGGTCCGGGTCGGGCCGCAGCTCCTCCACCACCCGGTCGAACGGCACGTCGTCGTGCGCGAACGCCTCCAGCGCGGTGTCCCGCACCTGGTCCAGGAACGCGGTGAACGGCAGGTCCGGGTCCACCCACGAGCGCAGCACGAGCGTGCGGACGAAGAACCCGACCGCGCGTTCGAGGTCGGCGCGGTCGCGCCCGGAGCTCACCGTGCCGACCGCGACGTCCCGCTGCCGGGCGCGCGCCGACAGCAGCACCTGCACGGCGGCGGTGAGCGTCATGAACAAGGTGGCGTCGTGCGCCCGCCCGACGCCCGCGAGCCGGCGGACCAGGTCGGCGGGCAGCGGGCGGCGCAGCACCGCGCCGGACGTCGTGCGCAGCGGCGGCCGGGGCCGGTCGGTGGGCAGGTCCAGCGCCTCGATGCCGTCCAGCCGGGCCCGCCAGTACGCGGGGTCGCCCTGGGGCCGGGCCCGGTCCCACACGGTGAAGTCGGGGTACTGCACGGCGGGCTCGCCGGGCTGCCCGCCCGCGTACAGCTCGGCCAGCTCCTCCAGCAGCACCTGCACCGACCAGCCGTCGGTGACGATGTGGTGCTGCACCAGGACCAGCAGGTGCCGGTCCGGCCCCAGCGGGCTGAGCACGGCCCGGGACAACGGGCCGCGCCGCAGGTCGAACGGCTCGTCCAGGCCCAGGTCGGCGGCATCGGGCTCGCCGTCGCGGGCGGGCAGGACGCGCAGCGGGATCGTGCCGTGCGGCGCGACGACCTGCACCGGCTCGTCGCCCACCACGTCGAACGTGGTGCGCAGCGCGTCGTGCCGGCGGGCCAGCGCGTCCAGCGCCCGCTCCAGCCGGGCCACGTCCAGCGGACCGGTCAGCCGGACGCCCACGGCGGTGTTCTGCTCGGCGGTGCCGTCGAGCGAGAACAGCCGGCGCTGCGCCGACGACAGCGGCAGCGGCGTGATCCGCGGCACGCGCGCGATCGGCGCGCTGTCCCGCTCGGGCAGGGCGGCGGCGAGCGCGGCGACCGTGCGGTGGTCGAACATCGCGCGCACCGGCAGCCCGCCCAGCCGCGACAGCGCCCGCACGGCCAGGATCGAGTCGCCGCCCAGGGCGAAGAAGTCGTCGTGCGCGCCGACCCGCGGCACGCCCAGCACCTCCGACCACACCTCGGCGACCCGGCGCTCGGCCGCCGTGCGCGGCTCGACGTGGTCCTCCGGCACGGCGTCGCCGACGACCGGCTCCGGCAGCGCGTCGCGGTCCAGCTTCCCGTTGGGGGTGAGCGGGAACGCTTCCAGCGCCACGAAGGCCGACGGCACGAGGTAGTCGGGCAGTCTCCCGGCCAGGCGCTCGCGCAGCCCCCCGGTCTCGCCGACCACGTACGCGACCAGCCGCTTCGGCTCGCCGCGGGCGACGACCACGGCGTGCTCGACGCCCGGCTGCTCGCGCAGCACCGACTCGATCTCGCCGGGCTCGACCCGGAAGCCCCGGATCTTCACCTGGTGGTCGGCGCGCCCGACGAACTCCAGCTGGCCGTCGGCGCGGGTGCGCACCACGTCGCCGGTGCGGTACATGCGGGAGCCGGGCGGCCCGAACGGGTCGGCGACGAACCGCTGCGCGGTCAGCCCCGGCCGGTCCAGGTAGCCGCGGGCCAGGCCGACGCCGGTCACGTACAGCTCGCCCTCGGCGCCCGGCCGCAGGTCCGCGTCCAGCACGCGGACCGCCGTGCCGGGGATCGGCCGGCCGATCGGGGGCGTGCCGCCGGGCTCCAGCGGCTCGCTCCACGACGTGACCACGGTGGACTCGGTCGGCCCGTAGGCGTTGACCATGCGCCGACCGGGCGCCCACTTCGCCACCAGATCCGGGGGGCACGCGTCACCGCCGACGATGAGCGTGCGGAACGTGGGCAGCTCCTCGTCGGGCATCGTCGCCAGGGCGACCGGCGGGATGAGGGCGTGGGTGACGCCGAAGGTGCGGATCACGTCGGCGAGCTGGTCGCCGAGCAGCGGGCCGGGCGGCGGCACGACGAGGGCCGCGCCGGCGGGCAGGGCCATGCACAGCTCCAGCACGGAGGCGTCGAAGCTGGGGGAGGAGAACTGGAGGACCCGGTCGCCGGGGCGCACGTCGAAGTGGTCGATCTCGGCGGCGGAGAACGCGGGTAAGCCTCTGTGCGGCACCACCACCCCCTTCGGCCGGCCGGTCGACCCGGACGTGTAGATCACGTACGCGGGGTCCTCCGGGTGGATCGCGACGTCCGGCGCGGTGACGGGCTGGTCGGCGAGGTCCGGCAGGGCGTCGAGCACGAGCAGCGGCTCGGCGTCGGCGACCATGAACGCGATCCGGTCGGCCGGGTACTCCGGGTCGATCGGCAGGTACGCGGCGCCGGTCCTGAGCACCGCGAGCCGGGCCACCACGTTGTCCACCGAGCGCGGCATGGCCACCGCCACGACCCGCTCCCGCCGCGCCCCCTTGGCGAGGAGCAGGTGCGCGAGCCGGTTCGCGCGCTCGTCGAGTTCACGGTGGTCGACCACGCCGTCCGCGGAGATGACGGCGGGGGCGTCGGGAGTGCGCAGCGCCTGCGCGGCGATCAATTCCGGCAGTGTGCGGGCGTGCGTCATCGCGAGAGGTGCCTTTCTGGCTCGGGGGCGCGGCTTACCCAATTCCGCAGGGGTTCAAACGTGATTTTCAGGCCATTGTCGCGACCTGCCTGCGGGCCAGTCGACCGCCGATCTGGATCCACCTGATCCCGCCGTCGCCCGGGTCGCGCAGGAAACGCCCGGTCTGGTTGGTGTCGCCGGTGTCGGAATCGCGCATCGCGAACACGAGGCCGTCGAACAGCGACAGGTCCGCGAACGGCTCGCCGTCCACCGTCAGGGCCAGCCGCTCCCGGTCCACGGCCCGCACGGCGTATTCGACGTCGCCGTTGCGGAACCTGCCGGTGCAGTCCGGCGGAGGGGCGATGGGGTGGTCCAGGCCGCGCATTCCGTCGTAATCGGCCACCGGCAGCCCGGCCGCGACCAATTCGGGCACGAGCTCGCGCCACAGCGCGAAGCCGCTGCTCCCGTTGGTCGTCAGGGCGACCGCGGTGCCGTCGGCCGGGTTGATCCGCAGGTGGCACGACGTGCCGTCGGCGGTGCCGTCGTGGCCGACCCAGCGCACGCCGTCGCGCTGGAACAGCGCCAGGCCCAGGCCCCAGCCGTCGGCCATGCCGAACGGCTCGGCGTGCCGGACCGGCTCGCGCATCAGGGCCAGCTCGTCGGGCCCCATCAGGTGCGGCGGCGCGCCGCCGAGCATCCGGCCGAACGCCACCAGGTCGGTCGCGCTGGCGGCCAGGGCGCCGGCGGGCGCCTCGACCGGGGCCAGCGACTGCGCCACCGGCACGACCCGACCCGTGGCGGCGTTGACCGCGTGACCCGCGACCACGTCGGCGTCCGGGGTCGTGGTGAACCTGGCGCGCACCCCGAGCGGGCGCAGCAGGACCGCTTCCACCGCTTCCGCCCAGGTCATGCCGGTGCTCACCTCGATCAGGTGGCCGACGAGGCAGTAGCCGATGTTGGAGTAGGAGAAGCCGGCGCCGGGCTCGTGCAGCGGGTGCAGCTCGCGCAGCGCCTGCCGCACGTGGTGGCGCAGGGACGTGGTGCGCACGTCCTCCGGGTCCGACGGCAGCCCGCCGGTGTGGCTGAGCAGGTGGCGCAGCGTGAGCTCGTCGGCCACGCCGGGCAGGTGGTCGGACAGCGGCGCGTCCAGCTCCAGGTCCCCGTCGGAGACCAGGGCCATGGCGACGGTCGCGGTGAACGTCTTGGTGATCGAGCCGATGGGCACGGCCGCGTCGGCGGCCAGGCCCACCTCGTGCGTCCACGTGCGTCCCGCGTGGTGCACGGCGAGCTGCGCGCCGGGCACGAGGTGCGCACGGGTCAGCGCAGCTAATCGGGTGGAGATCCGGTCGGTGTCCATGCGTGATCCTCTGAGAATGAGCCACAGTGGTTATGAGGCCGCGGCTGCGGGCACAACGTTGACGGTCACCGGGAGATCGTCGCGACCGCCGAACGGAGCATTCACCGAATGGGCATTCCCTATTTTGAGGGAAGTGTAACCCCGTGTTAGAAGTGTGACTTCCACGATTCACTCGTTCGGCTGGTTTGGACCGGCCCGTTTCGTAAAGATCCCCAGTACGCGAGGGTTATTCGCAGTCGCGTGTCAACACCCTTGCGGGCCGTCGTAGGCTGTCCATCAACGGAGCATGAAATGTCTTCGTGCTCCGCCCGTAAAGATTTCGACGATATTGTGAGACGGCCGTAACCTTTGCTCGTCCGCCTCGTTTGACGCTACCCGCCCGTAACCGCGAGTCCTACCCCTGGAACGCGTGTGTCCTACGTTCAGCACGCGCGTGTCCTACGTTCACGTCGCGCGTGTCCTGCGTTCAGGACACCCGAGTTCAACGTTCGGGCGCGCGGGCACGCGCCGCACGGCATCTCCCGCGCGGGGTGGTGGGGGTGGGTCGCGGCTAGTCCCGCTGGACCTCGTGGTGCAGGGCTTCCATCCGGGCGTCCAGCTCGGCCGCGATCGCGGCGGTGGCGGTCAGCTCCTCGACGAAGCCCGCGGGCACCTGGTCGTCGTACTTGTAGTACAGCTTGTGCTCCAGCGTGGCCCAGAAGTCCATCGCGATGGTCCGCAGCTGGACCTCGACCTTGACGTGCTCGACCCGGTCGGACAGGAACACCGGGATGCGCACGATCAGGTGCAGGCTGCGGTAGCCGTTGGGCTTGGGTGCGGCGACGTAGTCCTTGGTGCGCAGGATCTCCACGTCGCTCTGCCGGGCCAGCATGTCGCGCACCCGGTACACATCGGACACGAAGGGGCACACCACCCGCACGCCCGCCACGTCGTCCAGGTGCTCGGCGGCCAGCGACAGGTCCGCCGGCAACCCCTTGCGGCGCAGCTTGTCGAGGATCGCGTCGGGCCGCTTCACGCGGTGCGTCACGTGCTCGATCGGGTCGTGCCGGTGGACGAGGTCGAACTCCTCGCTGAGGATCCGCAGCTTCGTCATCAGCTCGTCGACCGCGAACTTGTAGACCACGAGGGACCGCCGCAGCAGGTCATCCGCGACGCCGATGTCCATGATCCCCACGATACCGGGCGCGCCGGCGCTAGGATGCCGGGCGTGAACACCCACTGGCACGTGGTCCTCCCGCCGCCGTGCGCCTGACCGGGCGCACACGCTGACGCACGCCTCCACGCCTGCCTGATCCGACCCGACCGCCCGGCGGTCCGGTCCGGTCCCGCGGTGCGCCCGTTCGCGTCCTCTTCCCCCGTCTCGCGAACGGAGACCCCGTGTCGACCCTTGCCGTGGAAACACGCCCTCGTTCCTCCCGCGGACCGCTGCCGATCCTGGCCGCGTGCGTCCTGTGGGGCACCACCGGCACCGTCAGCTCGCTCGCGCCCGCCTCCGCACCGGCCCCGGCCGTCGGCGCGGCGGGCCTCGTGCTCGGCGGCTTCCTGCTCTTCGCCACGTCGAGAGGCACGCGCGCCGTGCTGCGGACCGCCGACCGGCGGCTGCTGCTGCTCGGCGCCGTGACCGCGGCGGGCTACGTGCTCGCGTTCTACCCGGCGGTCGCCCGCACCGGCGTGGCGGTGGGCACCACGGTCGCGCTGGCCGTCGCGCCGATCGTGCTCGGGCTGCGGTCCCGGCCGCTGCTCACGTCGGCCGCCGTGGTCGGCTGCACGGCCCTCGTGCTGGGTGACGGCAACGCCCACGTCGACCTGCTCGGCGTGGCGCTGGCGCTCGTCGCGGGCCTGTCGTACGCCGTGTACTCGGTGGTCTGCGCGCACCTGATCGGCCGCGGGCACCCGTCCCGCGCCGTGGTGGGCGTGGTGTTCGGCGGCGCCTCGGCGTTGACGGCGCCGGTGCTGCTCGCGCTCGGCGTCACGTGGGTGGCGAGCCCGTCCGGGCTGGCGGTGACCGCGCACCTCGCGGTGTTCACCACGTTCGCCGCCTACCTGCTGTTCGCCCGCGGGCTGCGGCACACCGGCGCGGCGGCGGCGACCACGCTGACCCTCGCCGAGCCGGCCGTGGCGGCGGTGCTGGGCGTGGTCGTGCTGGGCGAACGGCTGCCGCTCGCGTCGTGGTGCGGGATGGCCGTGCTGGCGGTCGCGCTGGTCGCGCTCGCCCGGAGGTGACCGGGTCGGCCGGCGTCCACACCGGACGCCGGCCTCCCGGTGGGTACTAGTCGGGCCGGTGGGCCCCGCCGCCCAGGCCGTAGAGGATGCGCTGGATGACCTCGGGGTCCACGTCCGGCTCGTCGCCCAGCGCCTCGGCGGCGGGGGAGCGGCGGGGTTCGCGGCGCGGCAGCGGCACGGCGGAGGCGTTCATGCCCGACGGCAGCGCCAGCTCGCACCACGCCAGGTGGCCGCCCGCCGTGAGGTCGACCAGGCCCGCGCGGGTCCCGGCCAGCTCCGGCGGCAGCGCGACGCGGTTGCCCTCGACCTCGACCACCAGGTACGTGCCGGTCAGCCGCAGGCGCACGAGCAGGAAGCCGGGCGCGCGCCGGTCGGCCACCTCGACCGCGGCGCCGACCAGGCGGCGGACGGTCTGCGCGGCCTCGTCCTGCATCGCGCGCAGGCGCCACTCGCCCAGCGAGAAGCGCACGAACATGTCCGCCACGTTCACCGCGGTGGGCAGCGCGACGAGTCGAAGGTCGTCGACCTGTTCGGTCTGGGCGTTCACACCGATCCTCCTCGCCTGCGTCCGGCGCGTGCTGCGCCAGATGGTGCCATGACTGCGTCCGATGTCACCCACGCGGTCTACGACCGTGAGCGGACTGTGTCCGCATCGAGTTCTACAGCTTCAGTGCTGACCGAAGCAAAACCCTGGCTTCACGACCTACTACGGGTGGAGGCGGTGCGCGGTTCAGACAGGTTGCGCCGGCGCGGACGAAACTACCGAAAGGCGCTGTGAAATGGAATGACGGCCCGCGTTCGCCCGGTCCAGGGACTTGACCTACGCAGCGTAGGGGGCCCTGGACAGCGCGAAGGGCCCGCCGGCGAGTCGGCGGGCCCTTCGGCGGGACAGGGGTCAGCCCTGCTTGACGGCCTCGATCTCCAGCAGGATGGTGATCTTGTCGCCGACCACGGCGCCGGCCGGGCCGCCGGTCACGCCGAACTCGCGGCGGTTGATCTCGGTCGAGGCGGAGAAGCCGACGACCTTCGAGCCCTCGAACCCGTCGCCGAAGCCGTTGATCTCCAGCTCCAGCGTCACGGCCTTGGTCACACCGTGCAGCGACAGCTCGCCGTCGACGAGGAAGCCCTCGCCGTGCGCGCGCACGCCGGTGGAGGTGAAGGTGAGCTCGGGGAACTTCTCGACGTCCAGGAAGTCCTCGCCCCTGACGTGGGCGTCGCGCTGGTCGTTGCGGGTGTTGACCGAACCCGCGTCGATCTTCGCGGTGACCGTGGACTCCAGGGGGTTCTCGGCGGTGACGACGGTGCCCTCGAACGTCCCGAAGTGGCCGCGGACCTTGGACACGCCGAGGTGGCGGACCACGAAGGAGATGTCCGAGTGCACCGGGTCGATCGCCCACGTGCCCGCGAGGTAGCCGGGGATCTGCACAGTCTGCGAGGTCATGGATGGTCCTTCTGGGTTGGTCTGGTTGAACTCTCAACCGAACATAGCGCATCCTGGTTGAAGGTTCAACAACGGACGTATGATGGGGGCATGAGCGACGTGCGGTGGCTGAGCGCCGAAGAGCAGCAGGTGTGGCGTGCCTTCATGACCGCCGTGACCAAGTTCACCGAGCACCTGGACCGGCAGTTGCAGCGCGACTCCGGGATGCCCATGGCGTACTACGAGATCCTGGTCGCCCTCTCGGAGGCCCCGGAGCGCTCGCTGAGGATGAGTGAGCTGGCGTCGGTGTGCCACTCGTCACGGTCAAGACTCTCGCACGCCGTGGCCCGGTTGGAGAAGGAGGGCTGGGTGGAACGCCGCGCCTGCCCTTCGGACCGCCGCGGTTCCATCGCCGCGCTCACCGACATCGGCTTCCGGGTGCTGGAGCAGGCGGCGGCCGGGCACGTGACGGCGGTGCGCGAGCACCTGTTCGACGTGCTGACGCCGGAACAGCTGCGGTCGCTGGCGGAGATCAGCCGGGCCGTGGACGCCGGGTTGACCGCCGAGTGCGCGAAGGTGCGCCGCGAGGAGTTCGCCGACCTGTAGGTCCGGCCCCGGTCCCACACCGCCGGACATCCCACGTGCGGGGGAGGTCGAGTCCGATGTGGACGCATCCGGCGCAGCGGGCGTGGGCCGAGCGGAGCAGGCTCGCCGGTTGTCGCGGAATTGTCATACGGGGCCGTTAGCATCCCGCCCGTGGGAGCGAAGCTGGGCAGGATCGCGCGTCGGGCCATCGGCGCGGGCCGGCGCGAGTCGGCCAGTGTCAGCGCCGCCGCGTTGGGGCTGTTGTTGCTGGTCGGCGCCGCTCTCGGCGACGGCATCTCGCGCACCGCCGTCGAGGTGTCCGACGGCCTCACGTGGTTGAACGACGACCAGCGCGGCGAGGTCGTGCAGGTCAACCCGAGCTCCGGGAAACCGCAGACCCGCTTGCAGGTCAGCGGCGCCGACGCGCAGCTGGAGATCGCGCAGTCCGACGACAAGCTGATCGTGCTCGACCGCCGCACGGGCCAGATCACGGTGATCGACCTCGCCACGCTGCTGTCCTCCGGTCGCCGGCAGGCTGCTCCCGGGCCGTCGGCGAAGGTGCTCATCGCCTGGGACAGGGTGTTCGTGGTCGACCGCGCCGCGGGCTCGGTGCACAACGCGGACCCGGTGACGCTGGCCGACATCGGCTCGCCGTGGTTCGCGGGGCAGCCGCTGGCCGACGTGGTGGCCGACGACGACGGCGTGATCTGGGCCGTCGACCACGGCGGCAACCTGCACGCGCTGGAGTGGTCCGACGAGGAGCTGAAGTTCCTGGAGCGGTCCGACAAGGCGGTCGCCGGCGCGGGTCCCCGCACGGCGCTGGTGCCGCACGAGCGCGGCGTGACGCTGCTCGGGTTGGAGGGCGGCGTGGTGGTGCGCGACGGCACCGGCCGCGACCTCACCGCGAGCACGAAGACGTTCGGCGGCGAGGTGCTGGCCGCGCAGACGAGCCCGACGGGCCTGGCTCCCGCGTCAGTCCCGGACGCGGCGGTGGTCGTGCTGGTCGTCGGCGACGAGGTGGTCCAGGTCGACATGCGGCAGCTCGACTGCCCCAGGCCGGGCCGGCCCGCGGTGTTCCGCGACCGGGTCTACGTGCCGTGCCTCGGTTCGGGCAAGGTCGTGGTGCTGGACCGGTCGGGCCGGCGCGGCGCGGCCGACGTGCGCACGGCCGGGTCGGGCGACCCGGCGCTGGTGTTCGACGACGGCAAGCTGTTCATCAACGCGCCGGGCGCGGAGTCGGGCGTGATCGTGGACGCCGACGGGCGCACCCGCGAGGTCGTGATCCGCAGCCCCGAGCTGCCGGTGCTGGACCCGGAGCGGTCCCCGATGCCGAGCGTGCCCAGCCCGCCCCCGCCGCGCCCGGACCCGCCGACGCGCGACAACCGGGGCAACGGCCAGCACACGCAGCCGCGCGACGGGACGACGTCCGCCGCTCCGGTCACGACCACGACGCCGAGCGCCGGTGTGTCGGGTGGCGCGCCGGGACGTCCGGCCGGTGTGACCGTGACGCAGCGCAGCAACAACGGCACGTCGGTGGTCGTGGCGGTGAGCTGGAGCGCGGTGCCGGACGGCGGCGAGCCGATCACCGGGTACGCGGTGACGGCGACCGGCGCGTTCTCGGGCGGCTCCCAGGAGACCCGGGTGGCGGGCACGTCGGCGGAGTTGGTGCTGCCGTGCGCGGGTTCCACGTTCTGCGCGAGCGGGAAGCTGGACGTCGCGGTGGCGGCGTACAACCGGTTCGGCGCGGGTGACGCGGGCACGGCGTCGTGGACGGTCCGGCCCGCCGCCGTGACGACGACGACCACGACCACCCAGCCGCCGGTCGTGGTGACCACCACGACCACGACGACCCAGCCACCGGTCGTGATCACCACGACGACCACGACGCCTCCGCCACCGCCGCCTCCGTCGTTGCCGAGCAACGGGGCCGTCGTGATCAGCACGGTCGGTGCGGGTTCGCACGTGTTCGAGAAGCGGGTGACGACGGCACCTCCGGCGGACTGGGCGAGCCACGGCGGGCAGTGCCAGGTCGTCAACCTGACCTTGGACGCCACCGCGCCGATCGCCTGCGCCGGAGGCACGGCGACGATCGCGGTCGACTACGGCTCGAACGCGTTGGTGGTGCGGGCCTACGCGGCGTCCGGGTCGGGATACGCGGAGTCGGCGGTGTGGACCACGCTCGTCCGCGAACCGGTCGAGAACTGCGGCGGCGGCCGGATCTGCCAGCCGAAGAGCCTGCCCGCGTCCGACGAGGACAACCAGCTCGTCGGCGGCGGCATCGGGTTGTTGGCCACGGCGTGGCTGTTGACGTTGCGCAACCGGCGCATGCGGCGCGAGTCGGACGGGTCGGGCGAGTGATGAAGGACGTGGCGTGACGACAACGGCGGTGCCGGCGATCGGCGAGGACGAGATCGCGGTGTTCCGCGCCCTGCACGCGCGCCTCGGCGACGCGGTCGAGTCGGCGGTGCGGGGCAAGCGGGACGTGGTCGACCTCGTGCTGGTGGCTCTGTTCGCCGGCGGGCACGTGCTGCTGGAGGACGTGCCGGGCACGGGCAAGACGACGCTGGCCCGCGCGGTCGCGGGCGCGTTGGGCGGGGTGTCGCGGCGGGTGCAGTTCACGCCCGACCTGCTGCCCTCGGACGTCACGGGCACGTCGGTGTACGACCCGCAGACCGGCGAGGTGCGGTTCCGGCCGGGGCCGGTGTTCGCGAACATCGTGCTGGCGGACGAGATCAACCGCGCGGCGGCCAAGACCCAGTCGGCGCTGCTGGAGGTCATGGAGGAGCGGACGGTCACGGTGGACGGCGTCGCGCACGCCGTGCCCGCGCCGTTCCTGGTGGTGGCCACGCAGAACCCGATCGACCTGGACGGCACGTACCGGCTGCCCGAGGCGCAGCTCGACCGGTTCATGCTGCGCACGTCCATCGGCTACCCGGCGGTGGAGCACGAGATCGACGTGCTGCGGCCCGGCAGCGGCGCGGGCCAGGTCGGCGCGGTGCCGACGGTGAGCAACCCGCACGTGATCGCGGAGCAGGGGCGTCGACTGGCCACGCTGCACGTCGCGGACCCGTTGCTGCGCTACATCAGCGACATCGGCGTCGCCTCGCGCGAGGACAGCCGGTTGCGGTTGGGCGCGAGCACGCGCGGGCTGCGTGCCCTGGTGCGGTGCGTGCAGGTGTACGCGGCGGCGCAGGGCAGGCACTTCGTGGTGCCGGGCGACGTGCAGGCGTTGGCCGTGCCGGTGCTGGCGCACCGGCTGGTGCTCACGCGGGAGGCCCAGTTGGCGGGCACGACCACCGAGGAGGTCCTGGCCGACGTCCTGGCGGGCGTGGCGGTGCCGCGACCGACCGCGCGGTGACCGGCGTCCGGCTGACCGCGCGCGGGTGGGGCGCGGTGCTGGTGGGCGTGCCGCTGGCGGGGTTCGGGCTGTGGTGGCGTTACCCGGGTGTGGCCGGGATGGGCGTCGCGCTGGTGGCCCTGGTGGTTGCGGGCGTGGTGTCGGTGCTGTCGCGGGCGCAGGTCGCGCCGAAGCGGACCGTGCGGCCGCGGACCGTGCAGCGGCTGGGCGCGTGCACCGGCGTGGTCGAGCTGACGGGCACCAGCCGGCGGTTCCCCGTGGTGTTCGACGCGACCGACCAGGTGGCGGGCGAGGCCGTGCCGGTGGACATCCCGCTGCTCGCGCCCGGTCAGCGGGTCAAGGTCGAGTACCCGATCCCGACGCACACGCGCGGCCTGCTGCGGGTGGGTCCGTTGACGTTGAGCCGGCGCGGCCTGGCCGGCCTGGCCCACGCCCGCACCGTCGTGGGTGACGTGGTGGAGGTCCGCGTGGTGCCGCGCGTGCTGCCGGTTCGCGGCCTGCCCGGCGGGGTGCGGCGCGGGCACGTCGGCGCGGACGAGCGGGTGGAGCGCGGTGGCACGGACCTGGTGGGGCTGCGGGAGTACGTGCCGGGTGACGACCTGCGGCGGTTGCACTGGGCGACTTCGGCCCGCACCGGCACGTTGATGATCCGCGAGGACGCCGACCCGGCCCGGCCGCACCTGGCGGTCGTGCTGGACGACCACGTGGGGTCGTACGCGGAGGCGGGTGACTTGGAGGACGCCGTGGAGGTGGCGGCGTCCCTGGTGACGGTGGCGATCGCCGAGGGCCACCCGGTGCGGCTGGTGTCGTCGTCCGGTGCGGTGGACGTGGAGCTGCCGGCGGGTGCGGTGGACGCCGACGCGTCGGTGGTGCTGGCGGCGTTGGCGGATCTGCGTGCGGCGGAAGGACTTGCGGCCTCCCGGACGTTGCCGATCCGGGACCTCGACGTGGTGGCCGTGGTGTGCGGGGCCCGAGCCGACCTGCCCGCTCTGATGCTGGAGGCGGGCCGCGCCTCGGTGGGCGTCGTGCTGGCCGTCGACCCCGATCCTGCCCAGCCGATCTCGGCGGTGGGCTCGGTCCTGGTGTTGCGCAACGCCAAGGCAGAGGGTTTGCTGGACGCCTGGAACACGGCGGTGTCCCGATGACCCCACCACCTGCCGCTGGTCTGCCCCAGGGAGATCACCCGATCGTGATCGTGGCCCGGGGGATGAATGGAAGCGCCGGTTTTGTTGCCGGAAGTATGGAGGCGCGGCGCCCCGGCCCTGGGTGTCTCCTGGCGGTGGCCCCGTGAAACCCCACCACCCAACCCCCACCCACACGACCGCCGACACCGACACCGACACCGGTGAGGGGACGCCCGCCGGTAAGGAGACGCCCGCCGCCGACAGGGCCACGCCTGCCCGTCCCGCCCCCACCCGTGCAGCCGCCCCTGCCCGTGCCCGTGCCGCTCGTGGCGGAGCGGGCCTCGGTGCGGGTCGTGGCCGTGACGGAGCCGGTGCGGGTGCTGGTGGCGGTGCTGGAACCGCTGAGGCTGGCGTCGGTGGCGGAAGTGCGAGTGTGAGTGGTCAGGCCGCGAGTGGCCGGGCCCGAGTGCGCGGGCTGCGAGCGCGGGCGTGACGAGCGCGGGTGTGGTGAGTGCGCGTGTGACGAGTGCCCGCGTGGCGTGGGCGGCGTCGCTGGTCGTGGTGGCGGCGTTGCACCTCGGCTCGGGGTGGCAGGGATATGTGGCGTCGCTGGTGTTCGCGGGCGCGGCGGTGGTCGGGTTCGCGTGTTTGCCGTTGTTGCGGTGGCGGCGGATGCCGGTGGGGTTGGTGGTGTTCTCGCTCGTGGTGCTGGCGTTGGTCGGCGGGTACTGGGTGGCGCGGGACTCGGCGGTCGGGGTGGCCGATCCGGCGTCCGTGCTGCTGGACCTGGTGCCGCGCCTGCTGACCGCAGCCCGGCCCGCGCCGGCGACGCCCGAGTTGCTGGTGCCGGGCGCTTTGCTGGTGTTCGGGGTGTCGCTGGTGGTGGTGCTGGCGATCGGGCGCGGGCGGTCGTTGATCGGGCCCGTCGGTGGGGTGGCGGTGTTGTACACGGCCACGGCGCTGTTGACCGCGGGGCGGGCCGATCGGCACGGGGTGGTGGCGGTCGGATTGGTGGCGTTGGTGGCGGTCGGGTGGTTGGTGCTCGATCGGGTGGAGGCCGGTGGTCGGGTGCTGCTGGGGTTGCCCGCCCTGCCGGTGGCGGTGGTGGCGTTGGTGGCGGTGGTGTTGCCCAGGGGGGACGCGTTCGAGCCGCGGGAGTTGGTGGAGCCGCCCGTCAGCGACCTGGGGGTGGCCAGTCCGCTGCCGCAGTTGGCGTCGTGGGCGAATGCGGGAGACACCGAGCTGTTCCGGGTGCGCGGGCCCGAGCGGGCGGTGCGGTTGGTGGCGTTGTCGGACTACTCGGGTGCGGCGTGGCGGGCGGCGTCGTTGTACGGGCCGATCGGCGCGGTGGCGGAGCCCGACCTGCCGGCCGGGGCGCGGGTGGACGAGGCCGAGGTGGAGATCACGGTCGGGGAGCTGGGCGGTCGGTGGTTGCCGACGGTCGGGCGGCCCACGGCGGTGACGTTGGACGGCGCGATGGTCGACCCGGACTCGGGATCGTTGGTGCTGCGCACCGAAGTGACGCCGGGCCTGTCGTACCGGGTGCGCGGTGTCCTCGACGTCCCCGACGACACGGACCTGCTCACCGCGACCGTGCCCACCGACGCGGGTCGCTACCTGGAGCTGCCGGGCCTGCCGTACTCGTTGGCCGAGTACGCGCGGCAGATCGTGCAGAACGCCCGCACGCCCTACGAACGTGCCGTGGCGATCGAGCAGGTGGTCAAGCAGGGGCGCACGCCGGACGCGCAGGCGCCTGTCGGGTCGTCGTACGCGCGGCTGGAGCGGTTCCTGTTCGGCAACCCCGGTGAGCCGGGCGCGAACGCCGGGACGGCCGAGCAGTTCGCGTCGGCGTTCGCCGTGCTGGCCCGGGTGGTGGGGTTGCCGACCCGGGTGGTGGTCGGGTTCCAGCCCGCCGGTGACGAGCAAGGTGGGGAACGCGTGGTGCGCGGCAGCGACGCGACCGCGTGGCCCGAGGTGTACTTCGCCGGGTGGGGCTGGGTGCCGTTCGACCCGGTGGCCGGCGTGTCGTCGGGTGGTTCGAGCGCAGCGCAGAAGCGCGAGGTGCTGGACCGGCTGGCGTCGATCACGGCCACGCCGACCAGCACGCCGCTGTCCGCGCCGCCACCGCCGTTGGTGACGCCGTCGAGCGCCGTCGCCACGCAGGCCACGTCGGGTGGGTCGCAGCGGTGGATCGGGTACGCGGTGCTGGGCGGTGTGCCGGTGCTGCTGCTGGTGGTGCTCGGCCTGGCCCGGCTCGTGCGGCGCGGACGCCTGCGCGCGGCCGGTGCGACCGGCGCGTGGACCTACGTGCTGGACGGTCTCCTGCTGGCCGGTCGAACGCCGCCCGCCGACCGGACCGCGCCCGACATCGCCGCCGGGCTCGCGTCACCGGCCGCGCGGGAGTTGGCCCGGATGGCGGACTACGCGGCCTTCGCGCCGACAGCGGGAAGCCTCCCGCACAGGCAGGGGATGCACGCGCACGGGCCGGGGGTGCACGACGAGGCAGCGTGGCGGCTCGCGCGGCAGGTCCGGGCCGGGTTGCGGCGCGGGATTCCATGGTACCGCAGGGTCTTCTGGACGATTGACCCGCGACCCCTCCGGCGACGCTAGGCGTGCAGGCGTCAGCCGTTGCGCACGGCGCACGTGCGGGCGGACGCGCCCCGTTGCGTGGCCGGGTCGTCCAGACCGATGGCGAGCACCTGGAAGCAGTACTGCGGCGCCTTCGGTTCCAAGCCCTCCAGCACGTGCGACGTCGCACCGGCCGCCACCGTCACCAACGGCTTGGCCGACGAGCCCGTCACGTCCACCACCACGAACTGCGCCTTCCCACCGCTCGGATCCGTCCAGATCAGCTCGATCCGGTCACCGTCGTCCTCCACCCGCTTGAGCACCGGCGTGAACCGCGGATCACCGCCCTCCGGCAGGCTCGCGGACGTCGTCGTGGCCACCGGGGTGCTCGTCGTGACCGCGGTGGACGGCGTGGTCGTCGTGGACGGCGCGGACGCCACCTCCGGCGACCGACCGGGCAGGCTCAACGCCACCCCCACCGCCACGCCCACGAACACCGCGCTCACCGCGGCCGACTTCCACGACCGGCGCGGCCGGGACGGCGGCGGTTCCGGCAGCTCCACCACCGGCGGCGGGGGCGGCGGCACAGGCGCGCGGCGTTCGGTGTGGTGCCGCACGGTCAGGTCGGCCAGGTCCTCGGTCCACGTCCGCACCGGCTCGGGCGCGGCGGCGGCGACCGGTTCCGGTGCGGCCTCGGCCACCGGCTTCGGCCCGAAGTCCGGCAGCTCCGTCGGACCCTCCGGGTAGCGCTCCGGCACCTCGTGCCGCACCGCCGCCGTGCGATCCGGGTCCACAGTGGACTGCGGGCTCCACGTCGGCACCGACGCCAGCGCGGCCCGCAGCGCCGCCGCGTCCGCGAACCGCTCCTCCCGCTCCTTGCGCAGGCACCGCAGGATGATCGCGACCAGCTCCACCGGCACGTCCCGGCGCAGCAACGACCTCGGCGACGCCTCCCGCACCCGGCCCAGGTAGGCGAGCATCGTGTCCTCGCCGGGGTTGTCCGACGCGAACGGCGGCTGCCCGTCCAGCAGGGTGAACAGCGTCGAGCCCAACGACCACAGGTCGTCGGCCGCGGCGGGCGGCCGGCCGTCCACCATCTGCGGCGCGGCGTGCCGGTAGCTCACCATCCCCAGCGACGCGGTGTGCGCCGCGTCCGCGCCGCGCGCGATGCCGAAGTCGGCCAGCACGTACGACGTGGGCAGCACCAGGATGTTCTGCGGCTTCACGTCCCGGTGCAGGATGCCCTGCCCGTGCGCGAACGCCAGCGCGTCGGCCACCGCGATCCCGGCCGCGACCACCTCGTGCACCGGCAACGGCCCGCGCTGTTGCAGCCGGTCGTGCAGCGACCCCAGGTCGTGGTACTCCATCACGATGCACGGCCGGCCGGCGATCACGCCGGTGTCCAGCACGGTCACGATGTGCGGGTGCTGGCGGCCCAGCCGGACGGTGATCTCCAGCTCGCGGTGGAACCGGCTGACCGTGTCCTGGTCGGTCACGTCCAGCACCTTCACCGCGACGTCACGGCCCAGCCCGTCCTGCGTGGCCCGGTACACGGTGCCCTCGCCGCCGTGCGCGACGAGCCGGAAGTCGCTGTAGCCGGGCAGGGCGACCGGCTGCCCCGCGCCGCTCCGGCCGGGCGGCGGCGCCCAAGCCCGGAGGTCGTCGGCGGGGTCCACGCCCAGGATCGTATCGGCCGGGCACGACATCGGAAGGGGTGGTCGACGTGCGGCCGGCCGCCGGTCGTCGGATGGTGGGGGTGTCGCTGACGTTGGCTGGAGGGAACGTGGGATGAGTGGCCCGATCGTGGTCGGAGTGGACGGCTCGGAGTCGGCGCTGACGGCCGTGCGGTGGGCGGCGGAGGAAGCCGCGCGGCACCGCGTGCCGCTCCACCTCGTGCACGCCTACCTGCTGCCCAAGCGCGGCTACCCGGACGTCGTGGTGACCAGCAGCCAGGTGCGGGAGGCGTTCGAGGAGCAGGGCAGGCAGTGGCTGGAGACGGCGGCGGCGAGCGTGCGCGACCTGGTGCCGGACGTGGGCACGGCGGTGGTGGCCGCTCAGCCCGCCGCTGCGATGATCGCCGCCTCCGGGAACGCCCGGCTGGTCGTCCTCGGCTCGCAGGGGCTGGGCGGGTTCCTCGGCATGGTCGTGGGGTCGGTGGCGGTGTCGGTCGCCGCGCACGGCCGCAGCCCGGTGGTCGTCGTCCGCGGCCCGTACCCGGCGACCGGCCCGGTCGTGCTCGGCGTGGACGGCTCGCCGGCGGGGGAGGCGGCGATCGGGCTGGCGTTCGAGGAGGCGTCGGCGCGGAACGCCACGCTGGTCGCGCTGATCGCGTGGACGCCGTTGCTCGTGGGCACCCCTTACGCCGACAAGATGCGGGTGCACTGGGACGAGATGGAGGAGCA
This sequence comes from Actinosynnema sp. NPDC091369, assembly GCF_044757065.1. Lineage (NCBI taxonomy): Bacteria > Bacillati > Actinomycetota > Actinomycetes > Pseudonocardiales > Pseudonocardiaceae > Actinosynnema > Actinosynnema sp. NPDC091369. The sequence continues at coordinate 131,849 of NZ_JBIVUG010000008.1, forward strand.
GCAGCGGCAGTTGCTCGCCCAGCGGCTGGCCGGGTGGCAGGAGGAGTACCCGGACGTGGCGGTCGACCGGCGGGTGGTGCGCGAGCGCTCGACGAAAGCCCTGCTCGACGCGTCCCGCGACGCGCAGCTGCTCGTCGTCGGCAGCCGGGGGCGCGGCGGCATCGCGGGCATGCTCCTCGGCTCCACCAGCCAGGCGCTGGTCTACCACGCGTCGTGCCCGCTGGCGGTCGTCCGACCGGACCGTTCGGCGGATTGACCCCCGACCGCGCACGCCGGCCGGGGTGATCTTCGGGCATGATCGGCACCGCGAGGTGAACGCCTCGGTCCGTACCGGCGACGCGGCGGGGGAGCGGAATGGTCGCAGTGCTCGGCGGTCTGCGGGGTAACCGCGACCTGGCGGTGCTGGTGGGCGGGTCCGGCGTGGCGGGCCTCGGCGCGCAGCTCACGCTGATCGGGTTCACCACCGCGCTGGCCGGGTCCGGCGCGTTCGCCGTGGCCGGGCTGTTCGTGGCCGTCGCGGTCGGGGCGCTGCTCGGCGCGCCCGTCGCCGGGTGGGCCGTCGACCGGTTCCCGCACCGGCTGCTGCTGACCGTGGCGGTGTTCGCGCAGGTGCTGCTGCTGATCGGGCTGCTGTTCGGGCACGAGCGGCCGGCGGTGCTGTACGGGCTGGTGGCGGTGCTGGGCGTGGCCGGCGGGGTGGTGCGGACGTGCGCGTCCGCGCTGGTCCCGGTCGCGACCGGCGCGGCCGGCGCGGCGGCCGGGCACGCGGCGCTGTCGTCGGCGCAGAACACCGCGGCCGTCGCGGGCATCGTGCTCGGCGGCGTGATCGCGGCCGGTCCGGGCGTCGAGTGGGCCGTGATGCTGGACGCGGTGTGCGCGTTCGCGCACCTGGCGCTGGTGGTGCTGTGGCTGCGGGTGGACCGCGCCCCCGGGCAGGACGACGCCGGCGCCCCGTCGAGCGGCCAGTGGAGCGGGTGGGTGCTGCTGCGCAGCGACCGGTTGCTGCTCGGGCGGGTGGTCGCGCAGGCCGTGGTCGGGGTGGCGGTGGCGATCGCGCTGGTCAACGAGGTGTTCCTGGTCCTCGGCCCGATCGGCGGCACCCCGTTCACCTACAGCGCGGTGCTCGCCTGCTGGACCGCGGGCCTGCTGCTCGGCCCGAAGCTGACCCGCCGGTTCACCACCCCGCGGGCGCTGGTCGTGGCGTTCGCCGGGGGCAACCTGGTGCTGGCGTTGGCGCTGGCCGCGCCCGCGCAGCTGCCGCACCTCGTGGTCAACGCGGTCGCGTGGCTGGTCGCCGGCGCGTGCGGCTCGGTGCAGAGCGTGACGCTGAACGGCCTGGTGCAGGCCCGGACGTCGGACGCGGTCCGGGGCCGCGTGCTCGCCACCGTCGGCGCGATCACCGCGTGCTCGGGCGCGGTCGGCATCGTGGTGGCGGGCGCGGTCGTCAGCGCGGCGGGTCCGCTGGCGGCGCTGACCGTCGCGTCGGGCTTCGCGCTGGTCGCGGCCCTGATGGCGGTGCTGGCGGTGGTGCGCCGCGACCACCTGCGCGCGTCGCTGGTGTCACCGGACTTCGACCGCGTGCCGCTCTGACCGAGCCGTCACCACCACGACGAGCACCAGCGCCCAAACGCCGCCCCTCACCCGAACAGGTCACCGAGTCCGCCGGGGTCGATTGGACGGGCCACCGCGGCCCGGAGGTGCCGGGCCGGTGACGTGTGATCGGGTGGGGGCGCGGGAGGGTGGACCTCCCGCGCCCCCCGCGTGATCAGGTGACCTTCGGGTGGATCTGGGTTTCGCGGCCGGTGACGGCGTCGATCGCGAACACCCGCTCGATGCGCGGGTTGCCCTGCAGCGTCGGGAAGTCCGCCAGGTCGACCGGGCCGTCTTCGGCGCGGTTGGGGCCCAGGAGGACGTAGACGTCGCCGTTGGCGCTGCGGGCCGGGCTGTCCGTGACGGTGTCCGACAGTTCCCGTGGTGCCTGGTCGGTCGTGTCGGGGCGGCTGTCGAGATTGGTCATGAACTCGGCGAGGTCCATGAGGGAGTGGCGTCGGCCCTCGGCGTCGATGGTGTCGCCGGCCCAGAAGAAGGACCCCTCGCCCTTGGTGGCCAGGATGTCGCGGATGTTCTCCTGCCACCGCTCGCCCTCCTCGGCCGGGAGGTCGCGCAGGTCGAGACAGGGCTTGCCGTCCACCGAGGTGATCGGGAAGCCGTGCTCGTCACGCTCGTGCCGGACTTCGCGCAGCGCGTCGCGGTCGGGACGTTCCTCACCCGTGCGCTCCCGATCGTCCGACTCCCCGGGCTTGCGGTCACCGTCCTCGATGCCGGGGGTGTCCGGACGCGCCGGTGTGTCGGCTCCGCCGCCGGTCGACGGCAGACCCGCGCCGGGCTCCGGCATGCCGGGCCGTTCGAACAGGTCCTTGGGCACCTCGGGGATGGGTGGCGTGGTGGGCGGGGTGGTGCCGGTGGACGGTGAGGTCGCGGCACCACCGCCGCTCGAACCGCCCGTGCCGAGGTCGGGGATGCCCGGTTGCTTGAAGAGGTCTTTCGGCACCTCGGGAATGGGTGGCATCGGGGGCGGGGTCGTGCCGGTGGACGGTGAGGTCGCGGTGCCGGCCGGCGTTCCGGAGCCGCTGCCGCTCGAACCCGAGCCGGTGGCCGTGCCGAGGTCCGGGATGCCGGGTTGCTTGAAGAGGTCTTTCGGCACCTCGGGAATGGGCGGCATCGGGGGCGGCGTCGTGCCGGCCGATGGTGAGGTCGCGGTGCCGCCGCCGGACGGGCCACCCGTGCCGCCGCCCGTGCCGAGGTCCGGCATGCCGGGCTGGTTGAACATCTCCTTGGGCACTTCGGGGATGGAGGGAGTCGGCGGCGGGGTCGTGCCCGCCGAGCTGCCGCCCGTGCCGGAGTCGGGGATGCCGGGTTGCTTGAAGAGGTCGTTCGGCGCCTCGGGGATGGGCGGCATCGGCGGAGGCGTCGTGCCGGCGGGCGGTGTGGTGGGGGAGCCGCCGCTCGCCGTGCCGCCTCCGGCGGAGCCGGTGGGGATCGCCGCCTGGGGGTCGGGGACTTCCGGGAAGTCGGGGACCGGGGCCGGCTGGGTGGTGGGAGGTGGGGTGCTGTTCTGGCCCGTGGTGGTGCCGGAAGTCTCCGGTGGGGGACTCGCCGGTTGGGAGGGGTTGCCGCCGCCGGTGGAACCGGTCGGGGTCGCTGCTTGGGGGTCGGGGACTTCCGGGAAGTCGGGGACCGGGGCGGGTTGAGTGGTGGGAGGTGGGGTGCTGTTCTGGCCCGTGGTGGTGCCGGAAGTCTCCGGTGGGGGACTCGCCGGTTGGGAGGGGTTGCCGCCGCCGGACGCGCCGGGGAGTTGTTCGGTCGGGGTGACCGGCGGGCCCTGAGGGGTCGGGGTGCCGGTGGGGCCGCCCGAAGGAGCGCCCTGGGGACCGTCGGTGATCTCGGCGCGTTCGAGGGAGGTGAACTGCTCGCCGTTGGCGCGGTCGGCTTCCAGGTGGGTTCGCGCGGTGGCCTTCAGACCTTCGCCGACGAGCCCCAACGTCGAGGCGGCCTTGCCCGCCAGCTCGACCGACTTGCCGTGGGCGGCGTTGAACGCTTCCGCGGCGAACGTCCCGACGGTGCCGAAGGCGTTGCCCGCCAAGGTCTGGCCGGACAGGGTCGACGACACCTCCTGGTAGCCGGTGCGCAAGGTGTCGGCCTGCTGCTGGAGCGAGTCGATCGCGGACTCGTCCATCGTGAAGCCCGAGCCGCCGCCGGGAGGGGGCGTGCTGAGCGTGGTCGGTGTCAGGTTGGTGACCATGGCGTTTTCTCCGCGGAACGGCAGGAAGTGGACGAGGAGGGAGGCGTTCGGCGACCGCTCGCGGCCTACTCGGTCGCCTCGACCCGGCGGACGGTCGCCTCGTGGGTGGCGGTCACGGCGCGCGCCTGCAACGGCTCGGCGACCCGGTGGGCGGCGACTTGGTGCTCGGTGACCGGGTGTGCGGCGACCTGGTGTTCGGCGACGCGGTATGCGGTGACGGGCTCGGTGGCGCGCATCGTCGGCTGCGCCTCGTGGACGGGTGCCTCCACGCGCATCGCCTGCATCATCGGCTCGGCGCGGACGGCGTGACGCGCTTGGACCGGCTCCTCCGCGAGGGCGTGGTGGACGGGTTCCGCCGCGGCGACCCGCATCGGCTGCAACGTTGCGTTTTCTGCTGCAACGGCCTGCATCGGACGCAAAGCTTCGTATTCCCGTGCAGTTGCCTGCATCGGCTGCAACGCTTCGTGTTCCCGTGCAGCGACGCCCATGGGTCGCAGCGCTTCGTGCTCCCGTGCCACGGCCTGCATCGGCCTCAACGCCTCGGTCTCCTCGACGGCGAGCATCCGCCTGCTCTCCATCGGCCTCAGGGCCTCGGTCCCGCGCTCCGCCGCGAGCGGCCTGGAGGCCGTGCGCGCCATCGTCGCGGTCGTCTCCCCGCCCGCGACCGACTCGAACCGCTCCCACTCCCGCCCGATGTCGTCGGAAATGCCGTCGAGCTGCTTCATCCGGTCCACCTGACGCGTCAACGCCGCGTTCAGGTCGTCCATCTTGGCCGCGATGCTCGACCCGAGCTGCGTCGCGCTGCCCACCACCGAACCCAGGAACACCGCGATCGACGCCCCGAACGTGACCGGCGCGAACACGTAGGCTTGGATCGCGCCCGGCACCAGCGAATCGGAGTACTGCCCGAGCGTGTGCAGCAGGGCTTCGCGCAACGCCTGCACCATCGCCCCGGTGTTCTCGACGATCACGCCCTTCACGGCCACCGCCTCGGCCAGCGAACCCAGCTCCTCGCCGAGCTTCTCCATGCTGGCCCGGTACGCGTCCGCGGCCGTGCCGGTCCACCTCTCCGGCCGCGCGAGCGTCTCCTGCTGCCCCCGCGCCAGCTCCCGCATCCGCTCCGCCGCGGCCCGGATCGCGTCGACGGTCGCCTGCACGCTCTGCCGGTCGCCCTCCAACCGGTCGACCGGCTCCCGCAGGAACGCCACGTAGTCGACCGCCCAGCCCGCCACACCCCGCAGGCTCGCGAACGGGTCCGCGGGCACCTGGCCACCGGTCGGCCGGCCCACCACGGAGTCCGGCTCGGCCTGCGCCTCCTGGCCGATCGCCTGGATCCGCTGGTCGACATCAGCCCTGACCGCGGCTTTCCTGAGCATCGTCTGCGCGGGGACGCCTGTTGCCATGAGCCGGACCTTCCTCGAAGCGCTGGGGTTCGTGCCGGGACGACTGACCCGCCGCAGTCAAGTGATCGCCGCCAACGCCGCGCCAACGTTGGGCTAACGATCAAGTCCCGGCACGCCTCCCGCGCCCGGAGGTCAGCGCCGGCGCCAGGCCCGCACCGCCACGACGGTCGGGATCGCGGCGGTGATCGCGGAGCCGATCGTGACCAGCACCGCCGACCACAGCGCCGACGACGCGGTCACCCCGGCGATCACGGTCACCAGGCCCACCGAGTAGGTCAGGCACAACGCCACCGCGACCAGCACGCGCCGCGGGATGCGCAACCACGAGCGGGCGCGGCCGAGGCGGGCGGCGAAGCGGGGGTCGTCGTCGTTCAGGTGCCGCTCGATCTGCGCCAGCGCACGTGCTTCCTGGTCCGTCAGTCCCATCTGCCACTCCACTTCCGCGTCGGGGGCCCGTGCTCTCGCCTTCCCCAGTGTGACCCGAACGAGACCGGAACGCTATGAAATCGGAGCCGTGCGGCAATCGGTGAGAACGCGCCCGCCGGCCGCCGCGGGATTGACGAACCCCGCGCGCCGGGACTTGGATCCGATCATGCCGAAGGGGTCAACCAGCGCGGGTGACCGCGTGCTCGCCAAGGTCGCCGTCCGCATCCTGCCGTTCCTGGGCCTGCTGTACTTCGTCAACTACCTGGACCGCGTCAACATCGGGTTCGCCGGCCCGAACGGCATGAACGACGAGCTCGGGCTCAGCGCGACCGCCTTCGGGTTCGCCTCCGGCATCTTCTTCCTCGGCTACCTGATCCTCGAAGTGCCGAGCAACCTCGCGCTGCACCGGTTCGGCGCCCGCCGCTGGATGGCCCGCATCATGATCACGTGGGGCGTGGTGGCCACGGCGATGGCGTTCGTGCCCAACGCGACGGCGCTGGTCGTCCTGCGGTTCCTGCTCGGCGTCGCGGAGGCCGGGTTCTTCCCCGGCATCATCCTCTACCTGACCTACTGGTTCCCGGCCGCGCAGCGCGCGAAGGCGGTCGCGCTGTTCATGGCCGCCGTCCCCGTCTCCTCGGCCATCGGGTCCACCGTGTCGAGCCTGCTCATCGCGCACGGCGACGGCCTGTTCGGGCTGTCCGGCTGGCGGTTCATGTTCCTGGTCGAGGGCGTCCCCGCGATCCTGCTCGCGTTCGTCACCTGGTTCTACCTCACCGACCGCCCGGACCAGGCGACCTGGCTGGCCGAGGACGAGCGCCGCTGGCTCGCCGAGGAGCTGGAGGCGGAGCGCCGCAGCACGGAGGCCGAGCACCACTGGCCGCTGCGCAAGGCGCTGGCGCACCCGCGCGTCCTCGGGCTGGCGTTCGTGTACTTCGCCATCGCCTACGGCCTGTACGCGCTGGGGTTCTTCCTGCCGACCATCATCGCCGGGTTCGGCCGGCAGTTCGGCACGAAGCTGTCGGTGCTGGAAGCCGGGCTGGTGACCGCCGTCCCGTACGTGGTCGCGGCGGCGGTGATGGTGTTCTGGGCGCGTCACGGCGACCGCACGAACGAGCGCAAGTGGCATGTGGCGCTGCCGATGCTCGTCGGCGGGTGCGCCATCCCGGTCGCGCTCTACCTGGGCAACCCGTACGCGGCGATGGTCGCGGTGACGGTGTGCGCGGTCGGCGTGTGCTGCGCGCTGCCGACGTTCTGGGCGCTGCCGTCGAACTTCCTCACCGGCACCGCGGCGGCGGGCGGCATCGCGCTGATCAACTCGCTGGGCAACACCAGCGGGTTCGCCGCTCCCTACATCACCGGCTGGCTGCGCGACCTCACCGGCACGCAGCGCGCCGGCATGTGGCTCGTCGGGGCGTGCATGGTCGGCGGCGCGCTGCTCGCCCTCGCGCTGGGCGCCAAGCCGGGCAGGCGCGCGTGACGGCGGCGGGCGGACTCCTGGGCCAACAGGAGGCCGCCTGACCCCCGGACGTCGGCTGCACGGCGGCGTTCGGGGTCGAACCGCGACTGCCGGGCCACCATACCGGCGCACGAGGGCGTGGGATCAAGCCGTTGGACGCCGTGGGATCGCTGTCAACTGCGCAAACACCGGACCCTCCGGTGGTCGGGCCGGGTGGCGCGGCCGGGCGGCGGGACCGGCTTGAAGGCGGCGGGTGGACGGCGCGGGATGCGGTGGGACGCGCCGGGCGCACCACCTCCGCCGCGCGGCCCACCGCCCCAACCAGGGAACCCGTCGAGAGCGATGGAAACGACGAGGTGGCGGTGGTAAGCGTGGTCACGTCCGGCGACCAGGCCGCCGGACCCCGCGCGGGCAGGGCCAACTGGCCGCGCGGGCGCCGATCCGTCGGCGGGCACCAAGGCTCGGCTGCACGGCGTCGTCGCCTGCCGGTACCGCAACACCGGGCACGCGACGACGTCCTCGATCCCCGGAGGGCGACTCATGGACCAGTCCTGCTTACCCGACGTCCGGACCACGACCGACGCGCGCCGCGCGCCCGATCACCGGGGGTGCGCGTCGTGACGGCGCCGGATCGCGAGCACCGGCCGTCCGCGGCGGCGTTCCTCGGCGCCGTCCGCGTCGAGATGCGCCGCGCGGGCCTGTCGGTGCCGGACCTGGCCCAGGACCTCGGCCGCTCCGCCGAGAGCGTGCGCGACGGCGTGCAGCGGCGGGTCCGCGAGTGGTCGTTCTACCGGCGGGTCCTCACCGCCTGCGCGGCCGACACCGCCGCGGTCGAGCACCTGCACGGCCTGTGGCGGGGCCTGGACACCGCGGGCCGCGCCGGCACGTCGAGACCCGCGAACGTCGTGCCGATGTCCCGGTACGTTGCCGAGGCGCGCAAGGACGAGCCGCGGGCCGTGCCGGTCCGCGACGACGAGCTGGCGGCCGGCACCCCGGCGGAGTTCATCTCGCTGCTGCGCCGGATCCAGGTGCGGTCCGGGCTGACCCCGGCCGAGGTCGCCGCGCGTGGCGGCATCCCGCGCAGCACCGCCTACCGGTTCGTCAACGACCAGAAGAACACCTCTCTGCCCACGAAGATGGAGCAGGTGCGCGCGTTCGCCGTCGCGTGCGGCCTGCCCGACGCGCAGGTCGAGAAGGTCATGGTGGTGTGGTGCGAGTTGCAGGGCGCGCCGGTGGCCGCGAGCCCGCCCGCGACGCACCCGGAGCCCGCGCCGCACGAGGCCGCGGCGCCGACCCCCGAAGAACCCGACCCGGACGAGGCGCTGACCATCCGCGAGGTCGTCGTCCCGCTGTTGACCGGCCTGGCCCGGCCCGTGCTGGCCATGGCGACCGTCCTGGTGGCGACCGGGCTGACCGCCGCCGTGGTGATCTTCGCCAGCGGCTGGCCGGCCGGGCAGCAGGTGATCGTCGTCATGCTCATGGCGCTGCTGTTCACGATGATCGCCACGGCGTGGTGCCTGGGCGCAGGCCCGCGCACCGACCCCGAGCGGCGCCACCGCGCTCCGTCGCCGGACGGCGGGCTGGTCGTCGACGACGTCATCGGGGCGCCGGCCGTGATCGGGCTCGAGGAGGGCACCGGATCGAGCCGGGCCGACGCGCCGCGCTAGCCGCCGATCCGCGAAGTCGCCCGCCACCCCGGGGGGCCCGTGCCGCGTGCGGGAGGGGTGGCGGTGGGGGTGACGGTTCCCCCGTCCGCCGGGCGAATCGTCACGGGACGAGCCGGTCCCGACCAGGGGGTGGGACCGGCTCGTCCTGTCGGGTGACAGCTCGTGTGAGCAACGGCACAGACAGTTATGTCTTGTCCGCTCCCTTCGGGTGATTTGTCGTCCTGACGCGCGTCACTCGAACGGGTGAAATGGGATGGTCCGCCCCGGCGGGTCGCCCCCGCCCGGGTTCCGCTCTTCGAAGGGCTGCACCCCTGTGGCAAGAAAAGGCATTGTCGCCGTAGCCGTCCCCGTCGTCCTCAGCGCGTTGCTGACCGCCGGCGTCTCGCCCGCCGAGTCGCAGGTGCCGCTCCAGAGCCCGATCGACATCACGCCGTCGGCCCTCCGCATCGACCCGCACCTGCCGCAGCTGGAGATCTCGTACGGCCACCACGTCGCCGGTGACCTGCACTACGTCCGCAAGGACGCCGTCAAGACCGACGGCTGCGCCGTGCGCGACCACGAGGAGACCGAGGAGTTCGAGGTCGAGCCCGGCGCCGGCCACGTCACGCTGTCGGGCGTCCGCTACGACCTCGTGCAGTTCCACTTCCACACGCCGTCGGAGCACCGGTTCGCCGGCCACGCCGACCCGCTGGAGATGCACCTGGTGCACCGCAGCGCCGCGGGCGCCCTGCTGGTGATCGGCGTGCCGCTGCGCGTCGGCCCGGCGTCCACTGTGGACTCGGTGCTGGCGCACCTCGCGCCCGAGTGCGGCGAGGAGGTGCACCTGTCCGACATCGACCTGAACACGCTGCTGCCGGTCAACCGCGCCACGGCCCGCTACAACGGCTCCCTCACCACCGCGCCGTTCACCGAGGGCGTGCAGTGGTTCCTGATGAGCGAGAAGACGGTCACCCAGGCCACCGTGACCCGCTTCCAGAGCATGTTCTACGCGGGCAACGCGCGTCCCGTGCAGCCGCTCAACGGCCGCACGGTCCACGTCGAGCTGCCGCACATCTGACCGGCCCGTGGGCCGGAGCGGGGGTTCGCCCCGCCCCGGCCCCCGCTCAGCACGGGGCGGGAGCCGGGCGGTGGACGCCGCGGGGACGGTAGCGCAGGAGGGCGGACAGGCCCAGCAAGTCGGCGAGCAGCCAGATCACCGCCAGCCACATCTCGGTGCCCTGAAGGCCCGGCGCGGTGGCGGGCAGGCCGATGGTCGTGGGGTGCGGGGCCTGGAAGCCGAAGCCCGCGCCGTCGGTCCAGTGGCCCACCGCGTCGGTGAGCAGTCGGCGGGCGACGGTCAGGACCTCGTCGGTGCGGTGGCCCGTGTGGCGGGTCAGCCAGAGCGGGTGTGCGACGTCGAGGACGTTGCAGGCGTTCTGCCGCTCCGGCCGGAAGAAACGGGGGTCGTGCGCGTGTTCCAGGACCGTGTCGACCACCCGCCGCGGATGGGGGACCGGTAGGCCGAACTGGGCGAACGTGCCGCGTGACGCCCGGTAGAAGCCGTTGACGACCGGGAGCAGGCCGTCGTCGGGCGACGGGCGGCCCCACATCCCGGTGCGCGGGTCGACGGCGGTGACCAGCCAGCCGAACAGCGCCTCGGTCGTGCCCGGCGCGTTGGGCGTCCCGCGCCGCCGGTTCCAGTGCAGCGCCGTGCCCACCGCGTCCACCCGGGCGCCCGCCGACCAGGCGTCGGTGGTCCACGGCAGCCGTTCCAGGTCGGCGACCAGCTCGTCGGCGCGCAGCCGGGCCGCGGCGCGGACCGGCTCCGGGAGACCGCTGCCCAGCAGGTCGAGCGCGTACCCGACGGACAGCACGTGGTACGCCGCGTCCGGGTCGGCCAGGCCGTCGCGGGGCGGTCGCACGACGCCGTCCGGGCCGAGCCGGCCGACCAGGCCGGTCTCCGGGTCCTGCCAGCCGCGCAACCGGTCGACCTGGGTCCGGGCGGGCAGCTGGTCGGGCGCGCGGCCCAGCAGCAGGTCGGCGACCTCGATCGCGTCGCACTGGGCCCGGACGGTCGGCGGCGAGCCCGGCTCGTCCGTGAACAGGCCGAGGTCGGGGTTCCAGCAGCGCTCCAGCACCCGCTGCGCGGAGGCGTGGGCGGTCTCGGTGAACGCGGTCAGCGCGCCCACGAGGTCGTCCGACCGGAGGGCCGGCACGCGCCACTTCAGGACCCGGGCCGGGTTGCCCCCGACGATCGCGCCGGCCGGGACGTCCCTGGTGACCACCGCGCCCGCGGCGAGGACGGACCGGTCGCCGACCGCCACCCCGTCCAGGACCACGACGTGCGAGCCGATCCACACGTCGTCGCCGATCGTGATGCCGAGCGAGCGCAGGGGCTGCCGGAACACCTCGGTGTCGGGGTCGTCGACGGTGTGGTCGAACCCGAGGATCGAGGTGTGCGCGCCGATCCGCACCGCGTCACCCAGCCGGACGTCGCCGCGCACGACCGCGTAGGGGTTGATCGAGCAGTCGCGCCCGGCGTGCAGCGACCCGCTCAGGTACGCCCCCGCGGCGACGTAGCCGCCGTGGCCGAGCCGGAGCTCGTCGTTCTGCACGGAAGCGAGCTCGGACAGGAAGCAGCGCTCACCGATCTCGTACCCGCGCTGGTCGACCAGGACCCGCCGGAGGTGGAGCTGGCGTTGCCGCGCCTGCTCGTCGGCCTCGTCCCAGAACGACCAGGGGCTGTAGTCGAAGCGGGTGCGGTCGAACGGCCGGTCGTCGGCGGGAGCTCCGGTCACCGCCGTATGGAAAACGCTTACCGCCCCCCTGTCAAGCATCACGCGCGGTCCCGCGCCGCCCGACCGCGCCCGGTCCGGCGGATAAATCCGCTGTCCGGACGTCGGGTCGCGGTGGTAGACAGCCGCGGTGCACAGCAACCTCGGCTTCCCCGACCTGCTGCGGCTGATCGACGAGCGGTCGGCCGCGTTCCGCGCCGCCATCGCCGCCGCGCCCAGCCTCGACGTGCAGGTGCCGACCTGCCCCGACTGGACGCTGTTCGACCTGGCGCGGCACCTGGGCGAGGGTCGCCGGGCCTGGGCCGCCACCGTCACCGCCGGCCCGGACGCCACCGCCAAGGCCGTGCCGGTCGGCGCCCCGGCCGCGCCCCGGGAGCGCGAGGCGCTGGTCGCCTGGCTGGCCGACTCGACGCGGCAGCTGCTGGACGCGTTGCGGGAAGCGGGCCCGGACCGCGGGTGCTGGACGTGGTGGGGCGTGTCGCAGTCGCCGCGGACGTGCGGCGCCGTCGCCCGGCACCAGCTCCAGGAGATCGCGGTGCACACCTACGACGCCCAGCTCACCGCCGGCGTCCCCGAGCCGCTGCCGGACGACGTGGCGCTGGACGGCGTCGAGGACTTTCTGTCCACCTGCTGCGCGACGACGCACGCCTGGCCGCACGAGCCCGCCACCGTCGAGTACTACGTCAGCGAAGGTCGCTCCTGGCGGGTGTGGCTCTCCGCCGACGGCGCGCGGGTCGACCGGCTCGCCACGCCCGGTGACGCGGTCGACGCGTCCGCCCGCTCCTCGGCCCGCGACCTGGTCCTGGCCTTCTACGGCCGCGTTCCGATGGACGCCCTGGAGCTCGACGGCGACCGGCGCGTGTTCGACCGTTTGGTGGCCTGGGAACCTGGCTGAGCCGGTCCGGCCGCGCCGCGCCGACGTACGATCAAGCCCGTCGGAATGGTCGTCCTGGTGGCCGCGGGACGCCTGACGGGGGATGGCCGGGAGCCTGTCGTGACCACCGCGCTGATCATCGGGGACGTCCAGCAGGGCATCACGGGCGGCTATCCGTTCGCGGCGCGGGTCGTGCCGCCGCTCACCGGGCTGCTGCCCCGTGCCCGCGCAGCCGGCGTGCTCGTCGTCTTCGTGCGCATCGCCTTCCGCGCCAACGGGGCCGACCTGCCGCCGGGGAACGCGCTGTACCGGTCGTTCTTCGAGGCCGGTGACGCGTTCCACGAGGGGGCGGCCGGCACCGACCTCGCACTGCCCGTCGCCGACGAGGACGTGGTCGTGGTGAAACGCCGTGCCGGCGCGTTCGCCGGCACGGACCTCGACCTCGTGCTCCGCGCGGCCGGCGTCGGCTCGATCGCGGTCGCCGGCGTCGCGACCAGCGCGATGGTGGCCGCCACGTGCTACGACGCGGCGGACCGCGGCTACCGGGTGACCGTGCTGCGCGACGGGTGCGCCGACGCCGACGAGGCCATGCACGACTTCTTCGTGGACGCCGTCTTCCCCAGCCGGGGGTTCGAGGTCGTGCCGTGCGCCGCGTGGCCGGGCGACCGGCGCTGACCCGGGGTCTCGCTCCGGCGTGGTGCGGCTCGACCGGCCCGTGCGCCGTTCGCCGCTGCGTGGCGGCAGACAAGGCTGCCGGGCCGGCGTGCGCGTCCCGGCTGTCAGGCGTTGACACCCCCGCTGCGCCCGGGTCGGGTCAGGCGGGGGCCGTGTCGCCGCACAGGAACGCGTCCAGGGCATCACCGGTCGGCACCGGCTGGTCGGGTCGTGGCGCACGACCCACAGGCACGCGTCGTCGGCCATGCCGTAGGTGTCGAAGTTCTCGCCCTGCGCGAGGACCACCAGGCGGTCGCCCACCCGCCAGACGGCGTGGTGCCACTCGTCGTCGTGCGTGCCGACGAGGTGCGGATCGCCCATTACGCGCCCTTTGCCCACGCGGACACGACCGCTGCACAACCCGCACAGCGCCTTGTACGCAACGTGGTCATGCGGTAACGATGAGTACATGGAGATACATGTGCTGGACCCGACCGGCCGGGACATCCAGGCGGAGGCGGCGGCGTTGCGCGCCCGCGGCCCCGCGGCCCGGGTCGCTCTCCCCGGCGGGGTGGAGGCTTGGGTGGTCGGCGACCTGGACCGGTTGCGCCGCCTGCTCTCCGACCCGCGCGTCTCCAAGGACGCCCGCCGGCACTGGCCCGGCCTCGCGGGCATCACGCCGGACTGGCCGCTCTACCTCTGGGTCGCGGCGCACAACATGTTCACCGCCTACGGCGCCGAGCACCGCAGGCTGCGCAGGTTGATCTCCAAGGGCTTCACCGCCCGCCGCACCGAGGCGCTGCGGCCGGAGGTGGAGCGCATCGTGGCCGACCTCGTCGACCGGCTCGCCGCCGGACCGGACGTGGTGGACGCGCGCGCCGAGTTCGCCCACCCGCTGCCGATCGAGGTCATCTGCCGGCTGATGGGCGTGCCCGACGACGCCCGCCCCGAGCTGCGCCGGATCGTCGACAGCCTGTTCGTCACCACGACCACGCCCGAGGAGGCGATCGCGAACCAGGGCCTGCTCTACGAGATCCTCAACGACCTGGTCGCCGCCAAGCGGGCCGCGCCGGGCGACGACCTGACCAGCGGCCTCATCGCCGCCCGCGACGAGGACGACGCCCGGCTGACCGAGGCGGAGCTGGTCGACACGCTGATCATGCTGATCGCCGCCGGCCACGAGACGACGGTCAACCTGCTCGACCAGGCCGTCACCGCGCTGCTCACCCACCCCGACCAGCTGCGCCTGGTCACCTCCGGCGACCGCGCGTGGGCCGACGTGATCGAGGAGTCGTTGCGGTGGCAGGCGCCGGTGGCGAACCTGCCGCTGCGCTACGCCGTCGAGGACCTGGAACTGGACGGCGTGACGATCCGCCGCGGCGACGCGATCCTCGCGGGCTACGCCGCCGCCGGCCGCGACCCGGACCACCACGGCGCCACGGCGGGGGAGTTCGACATCACCCGCGCGGACAAGACCCACCTGTCGTTCGGCCACGGCGTGCACTACTGCCTGGGCGCGCCGCTGGCCCGCATCGAGGCCGAGGTGGCGTTGCCCGCGTTGTTCGGCCGGTTCCCCGCCCTCTCGCTCGCGGCGCCCGCCGACGGGCTGGAACCGGTCCCCTCGTTCATCTCCAACGGCCACCGCACGCTGCCGGTCAGGCTGCGGTAGCCAACCCCTGGTAGGCGGCCAGCACGATCCCGAGGCCCCGGCCGTCACCCAACACGCCCTGCTCCAGCATCCGGTTCATCACGTACGCCACCGTCATGCGGATGTCGAGGTCGACCACCACCACCGAACCGCCCCACCCGCCCCACGAGCACGTCCGTCCCTCGACCCGATATCCCATGCCGTACCGGATCGGCACGCCCAGGTAGTGGTCCACACCCCGGAACTGCTCCTCCAGCACGCGAAGGCACCCGGCCTCCGACAGCAGCCGCACACCGCCGACCGCGCCGCCGCACGCCGGCACCGACTGCACCAGGCCCACCGAACGCGCGTTGCCGTGCCCGCCCGCCGACGGGATCCCCGCCCGACGCCACGCCGCGCTGTTCGCGTCCCGCGCCACGATGGCCGGGTTCGGCGCCTCCCCGGGCAACCCCGGCGCGGCGCCGCCCGACCCGCCCGACGGCGGGATCACCGGTGCCACGCGGTGGTCGTGCTCGACGGGCAGGCCGATGTGGAAGTCCGCGCCCAGCGGCCCGGCGACCTCCTCGGCGAAGAACGCGCCCAGGCTCCGGCCGGTGACCCGGCGGACCACCTCGCCGATCAGGAAGCCCTGCGTCAACGGGTGGTAGCAGCCGACCGCGCCCGGCTCCCACCGCGCGGGCTGCGCGGCGAGCCGCGCGGTCGCGCCCTCCCGGTCGAACAGCTCCGGCACGGTGATCGGCTCGGCCCACGTCGGCAGGCCGGCCGTGTGGCCGAGCACGTGCCGCACCCGCACACCGCCCTTGCCCGCCGCCGCGAACTCCGGCCAGTAGTCGGCCACCGGCGCGTCCAGGTCGAGCACGCCCCGGTCGGCGAGGATCAGCGCGCACAGCGCCGCCATCGTCTTGGTGGTGGACCAGACGTTGACGATCGTGTCGCGTTCCCACGGCGTCGTGCGGGCCGCGTCGACGTGACCGCCCCAGAGGTCGACCACCGCCTCCCCGTCCACGTACACGGCGACCGACGCCCCGACGTCGTGCTGCGCCAACGACGCCGCGAAGGTCTCGCGCACCCTGGTGAACCGCTCGTCGCACGTGCCACGGATCTCCGCCACCGGCTGAACGTAACGCGGGCGGAGGGCGCGCGGCGACCTCGTGCTTGCCCGACGACCCGTGCCGACTTCGTGCTTGCCCGACCGCAGCGACCTCGTGCTTGCCCGACCCGCGCCGACCCGGACGCTCCGGCTGCGCTGTTCGGCCCAACCTCGCGCCGCCGGCGCGCGATGCCGCGCGAGGTCGACTTAGGGTCGGGTCATGAGCCCCGCCTTCTCCCGCCGCGGCTTCCTCGGAGCCGCCGCCTGGTTACCCGTCGGCGCGCTCCTGCCGGGGCAGGTGTCGGCCGACCCGCCGCCCTCGTTCCCGGCGGGGATCGAGCTGTACCGGCAGACCTACCGGAACTGGGCGGGGGAGATCCGCACCGACGAGCTGTGGACGTGCGCGCCCCGCACCCCGGCCGACGTGGTGCTCCTCGCGAACTGGGCGCACGGCCAGGGGTTCGCGTTGCGGCCGCAGGGTTTCCGGCACGGCTGGGCACCGCTCACCGTCACCGCGGGCACCACCGGCGCGGACCGCGTCGTGCTGGTCGACACCACCAAGCACCTCAAGGCGATGACCGTGCTGCCCGGCGCGGTGCGGACGCAGACCGGCGCGTCGATGGACGACCTGCTGGCGTTCCTGGAGGACGCGGGCCTCGGCGTGACCAACACCCCCGCGCCGGGTGACCTGACCGTCGGCGGCGTGCTGGCGATCAACGGGCACGGCACGTCCGTCCCCGCGGTGGGGGAGGCGCGGGTGCCGGGCCACACCTACGGCTCGCTGAGCAACCTGATCGTCTCGCTGACCGCCGTCGTGTGGGACGGCGGCGAGTACCGGTTGCGCACGTTCGGGCGCGACGAGCCCGAGTGCGCCGCGCTGCTGACCCACGTGGGCCGCGCGTTCGTGACCGAGGTGACCCTGCGGGTCGGCGCGAACCAGAACCTGCGCTGCGTCAGCCGGGTCGACATCCCGACCGGTGAGCTGTTCGCGCCGCCGGGCAGCGGCGCGACCCGCACGTTCGCGAGCTTCCTCGACCAGGCGGGCCGGGTCGAGGCGATCTGGTTCGCGTTCACCGACCGCCCGTGGCTCAAGACGTGGAGCGTCGCGCCGACCAAGCCGCCCACCTCGCGGCACGTCGTCACGCCGTACAACTACGTGTTCTCCGACAACGTGCCCAAGGCGGTATCCGACCTCGCCGACCTGCTCATCACCGGCGCGTGGGCGCTCACCCCGACGTTCGGGCAGTTGCAGTACACGACCGCGGCCACCGGGCTGACCGCCACGCTCACCACCGACCTGTGGGGCGCGTCGAAGAACCTCCTGCTCTACGTCAAGCCGACCACCCTGCGCGAGACGGCGAACGGGTACGCGGTGCTGACCAGCCGCGCCGAGGTGCAGCGCGTGGTCAGCGACTTCGCCGCGTTCTACGAGGACCTGCTGCTGGCCTACAAGGACCGGGGGCTGTTCCCGGTGACCGGCCAGGTGGAGATCCGCGTCGGCGGCCTGGACGACCCGGCGCACGTCGGCGTGCCCGGCGCCCAGACCCCCGCGCTGTCGGCCGTGCGGCCGCGCGAGGACCACCCCGAGTGGGACGTGGCGGTGTGGTTCGACGTGCTGACCTTCCCGACCGCCCCCGGCGCGGCGGCGTTCTACCGCGAGCTGGAGCAGTTCTTCTTCACCCGGTACGCGGGCTCCTACGCGTTCACGCGGGCCGAGTGGTCCAAGGGCTGGGCCTACACCGACCAGGCCGCCTGGGCCGACCACACCGTGCTCACCTCCACCGTGCCCGACACCTACCGCCAGGGCCCGAACCCGACCTGGGACGCCGCGCGCGCCACCCTGAACGCCTTCGACCCGCACCGGGTGTTCAGCAACCCGTTCCTCGACGTGCTGCTGCCCTGACGCGCTCGGCGCAACGGCTCACGTGCCCGGGTCGGGCGTCGTCGGGGGCTCGGCCGTGATCACGCCTGCCTTGATCGCCACCATGTACCGGTAGGCCAACGCCAGCTGCGTCGGCGTCATGGTCGACGCCAACTCCGCGATCGCCCGGGTAGGGGAGGACCCACCGGTCTGTCGGCTCGACGCCACTTCCTCGGCGATGTCCTCGTCGGTCCTGCGGTCCGCGTTGCGCATGGAGTTGCACCTGGCGCAGACCGGACGCAGGTTGTCCAGGTCGTTGTAGATGAGGCGGATCTCGTGCCTGTTCCTCGGCTTCACGTATCCGTCGAAGTCCGATTCCACCACCTTCGACCACGGTGTCCTGTGGTCCGCGGTGAGGTAGTGCGCAGTGGCGTACTGCCCGCAGGCGCCGCACCTGTGGAGCGTCGCGTCCTGCTCGGTCGAGTGCCGGTTCGGCACCTCCTCCAGGATTTTCTCCATCGTGCCGTCGAAGAGCCTCTTCACCTCGTCGGCCGCATCCTGCCGTTCCGCCGCGGTGAGGAGCTGGACGAGGGACGGGTTGGTGGCCCTTGGGACCACCTCGATCGTGCGTGGCCTCTTCCCCTCGGGGACGGCTGCCGCCCAGATGTCGTCGACGACATCGGCGGGCGCGTTCGACCTGGGCGGGATCGGGGGTGCGGTGACGGTGGTCGTGGTCGTGGTCGTGGTCGTCACGGTGGCAGGAGCAGGAGGTTGGAGTCTCGGCCGCTTCGGGGCCGGGCCGGGTGTCGGTGCGGTCGCGGGTGTCGGTGTCGGGGTTGGCGTCGGCCACGCGGGCGCCTGCTGTCCCGACGGGACCGGTGGCACTGACGAGAAGGGTGAGGAGGGCGCGAAAGGTATGCCCTGTCGGTCACGTTCGGCTTCGGCCTGCCACTTCCGCCTCATCCGCTGGACGACGAGGGTGACGGCCTGGTTCCCCGCGGCCTGTTGCAGGCCGAGCAGGCCGACTGCGGGAGGGCAGCGGACGGGGTTGTCCTCGTGGTGGCCGTCCACGGGTTCCTGGTGTTCGCGCATCACCCCATCGTGGCCCTGGATCGACGGCCTGGGCGGGAAGTCGACCCGAGTGGGTGATGGCGGGGTCAGGGTGGGCCGAGGAAGTGGTCCAGTGTCAGCGGCAGGTCGCGGACGCGGAGGCCGGTCGCGTGGTGGGCCGCGTTGGCGATGGCGGCGGCGGTGCCGACGATGCCGATCTCGCCGACGCCCTTGGTGCCCATGGGGTTGGTGTGCGGGTCGTGCTCCTCGACCCAGTGCGCCTCGACGTGCGGCACGTCGGCGTTCGTGGCGATGTGGTACTCGGCGAAGTCGTGGTTGACGACGTGCCCGAACCGCTCGTCCAGGACGCTGTGCTCGTGCAGCGCCATGGACAACCCCATGGTCATGCCGCCGACGAGCTGCGACCGGGCCAGGCGCGGGTTCACCACCCGGCCGACCGCGAACACGCCGAGCAGCCGGGGCACCCGCACCTCGCCGGTGTCCTCGTGCACCCGGACCTCCGCGAACTGGGCGCCGAACGCGTGCATCGCGTACGTCCCGCTCGCGGGGTTCTCCGGCATCGCCGCACGGACCTCGGCGCCCTCCGCGGGGTCGTCGCCGAACTCCTCGCGGAACGCCTCCGCCGCGGCCACCACGGTCGAACCCCACGACGTGGTGCCGGACGACCCGCCCGCCACCGAGGCCGGGGGCAGCGCGGTGTCGCCGATCCTCAGCTCCACGTCGCCGAAGTCCACGCCCAGCGCGTCGGCCGCGATCTGCGCCAGGGACGTCCACGCCCCGGTGCCGAGGTCGGCCGCGCCGATCCGCACCAGGTAGCGGCCCGGTCCGGTGCAGCGGATCGTGGCGGACGAACCCGGCATCCGGCCCACCGGGTAGGTCGACGCCGCCACACCCGTGCCGACGAGCCACCCGTCCTCCGCACGGCCGCGCGGCGTCGGGTCGCGATCCGCCCAGCCGAAGCGGCGGGCGCCCTCGCGCAGGCACGCGACCAGGTTGCGGCTGGAGAACGGCTTGCCCGACTCCGGCTCCACGTCCGGCTCGTTGCGGACGCGGAACTCCACCGGGTCGATGCCGCACGCGTGCGCGAGCTCGTCCACCGCCACCTCGGGCCCGAACATGCCGGGGCACTCGCCGGGCGCGCGCATCCACGCCGGGACCGGGACGTCCAACGCGGCCAGCCGGTGGGTCGTGCGGCGGTTCGGCGCGGCGTACATCATCCGGGTGGGCAGGCACGTCTGCTCGGCGAACTCCTTGACGCGGGAGGTCTGGGACACCGCGTCGAGGGCGACCGCGGCCAGCCGCCCGTCCGCGTCGCACCCCAGGCGGACCCGTTGGACGGTCGGCGTGCGGTAGCCGACCAGGGAGAACATCTGCTGCCGGGTGAGCGCGAGCTTGACCGGCGTGCCCGGCACCTCCCGCGCGGCCATCGCGGCGATGATCGAATGCACGTGCGGGGTGCCTTTGGAGCCGAAGCCGCCGCCGACGTGCGGGCAGATCACGTGCACGCGTTCCGGTGCGAGACCGAGGACTTCCGCCACCGCCGCGCGCGTGGTGTGCACGCCCTGCGTCGACTCGTAGAGCACCAGGTCCCCGTCGAGCCACAGAGCCGTGGTGGTGTGCGGCTCCATCGGGTTGTTGTTGTACCAGGCGGTGGTGTAAGTCTGGTCGAGCGTGAACGGCGAGTGCGCCAGACCCGTGCCCAGGTCCCCTTGCGTGGTGTCGGTCTCCGCGCCCCCGTTGACCTTCTCCGGCGCGTACAGGTCGCCGCGGTTGGCGCTCAGGTGCACGTCGTGCGGCCGTCGGTCGATCGTCACGCGGACCAGTGCCGCCGCCTGCCGTGCGGTTTCCCGGGTGCGTGCGACGACCGCCGCGACGACCTGGCCGCGGAACGCCACGCCGTGCGACTGGAACGCGGCCAGCTCGGCGTCCTCCGTGGACGCCAGGCGCGGCGCGTTGTCGGGTGTCAGCACGGTCAGCACGCCGTCCAACGCCCGCGCCGCCCTGGTGTCCACTTCGGACAACCCGCCTCGGGCGACCTCGGCTTGCACCAGGTGCACGTGTGCGGGGTCCACCACGTGCTGGTCGCCCGCGTACCGCGCGGTCCCGGTCACCTTGGCCGGACCGTCGACCCGACGTGGCGACCGGCCGAGCACGCGTGGCCGCCGCAGGCCCGTCATCGTTCCTCCCGGCTCAGCTCGCGCAACGCCGACACCACCAGGTTGCGGGTCAGCGGCCCCTTGAAACCGTTGCCCCCCAACGGCGCCGCGCCCGCCAGCTCCGCGTCGACCGCCCGCCCGAACACCTCGTCGCCTGCCCGTTGGCCGAGCAGGACGTCCTCCGCCCGCCGCGCGCGCCACGGCTTGTGCGCCACACCGCCCAACGCGATCCGCACGTCCCGCACGACACCGCCCTCGACCCGCAGCACGGCCGCGACGGACACCAGCGCGAACGCGAACGACGCCCGGTCGCGCACCTTCCGGTAGTGGGAGCGCGCACCCGGCGGCGGCGGGGGCAGGTCCACCGACGTGATCAGCTCGCCGGGGGACAGCACCGTGTCGCGGTGCGGCTCGTCGCCGGGCAACCGGTGCAGCTCGACCAGCGGGATCACCCGCCGTCCGCTCGGGCCCAGCACGGCCACCTGCGCGTCCAGCGCCGCCATCGCCACCGCCATGTCCGACGGGTGCGTGGCCACGCAGTGGGCGGAGGCGCCCAGGATCGCGTGGTGCCGCGTGTAGCCGCCGATCGCCGAGCACCCCGTGCCGGGTTCGCGCTTGTTGCACGGTGTGGACCGGTCCCGGAAGTACACGCACCGGGTCCGTTGCAGCAGGTTGCCGCCGGTGGTGGCGAGGTTGCGGATCTGCCCCGACGCGCCCGACAGCAGCGCCCGCGCCAGCACCGGGTAGTCCCGCCGGACCGCGGGGTGCGCGGCAAGGTCGGCGTTGCGCACGGTCGCCCCGATCCGCAGGCCGCCGTCCGGCAGCCCGTCCACGGTGTCCAGCGGCAGCCGGGTGATGTCGACCAGGACTTCGGGTGCGGCGAGGCCGAGCTTCATGTGGTCGACCAGGTTGGTGCCGCCCGCGAGGAACGCGACACCCGCCAACCCGGTCGCGGCGGCCACGGCGGCTTCGGGGTCGGGTGCGCGCCGGTAGTCGAACGGCATCACCGCGCACCGTCCCGCACCGCGGCCACGATGGCGACGTACGCGCCGCACCGGCACAGGTTCCCGCTCATCCGCTCGCGGATCTCGTCGTCGGTCAGCTCCACCGGCCCGGTCAGGTCTTCGGTGACCGCGCTCGGGTGCCCGGCCGCCACCTCGTCCAGCACGCCGATCGCCGAGCAGACCTGCCCCGGCGTGCAGAAACCGCACTGCAAGGCGTCCCGTTCGAGGAACGCCTCCTGCACCGGGTGCAACCGCTCGCCGTCCGCGAGCCCTTCGGCGGTCGTGACGTCCGCCCCGTCGTGCGCCACGGCGGGCGTGAGGCAGCTGATCACGCGCCGGCCGTCCAGCAGGACCGTGCAGGCGCCGCACTGGCCGTGGTCGCAGCCCTTCTTGGGCGCGGTGGCCCCGACCCCGTCCCGGAGCGCGTCCAACAGCGTCGTCCTGGTGTCCACCCGCAACCGCTTCCGCCGCCCGTCCACGCGCAGCTCGATCCCAGCGTCCACGGCCCGGCTCCTCCGACTCGGCGTCCCCCTGGGCTTCCCGGGCTCCGGCGGGCCAACCCGCGATCCACCGAACGGTTCAGTCCTCCGATGTATGTGGGGTGATGGCCGGTCATTAGGCAAAAGTCGAGCGTCGGGCTACCGATACTTCGGATGTATTGTTACCGTCAGGAACGGCATGCCGAAGCGCGGACGAAGGGGAGGCCGGGTGGACCAGCGGACGCTCACGCTCTGGTACGACGGGCCGGCGACCGACTGGGAGACCGGGTCGCTGCCCATCGGCAACGGCGCGCTCGGCGGCGGTGTGTTCGGCGGGGTGGCGCGGGAGCGCGTCCAGCTCAACGAGAAGACGTTGTGGACCGGCGGGCCCGGCTCCGCGGAGGGCTACGACTCCGGCAACTGGACCAGCCCCCGGCCCCGTGCGCTCCACGAGGTGCGGGAGCTGGTCGAACGGGATCACCGGGTGTCGCCGGACACCGTCGCGGCGGCGTTGGGGCAGCCGCGACGGGGGTTCGGGGCGCACCAGCCGTTCGGCGAGCTGGTCCTGGCGCTCACCGACCCGCCCGCCGAGGTCGCGGACTACCGGCGGGCCCTCGACCTGTCCCGCGCGGTCGCCTCGGTGACGTACCGGGCGGACGGCGTGCGGTACACCAGGGAGTACTTCGCCAGTGCCGCCGACGGGGTGATCGTCGCCCGGCTGTCCGCCGACCACCCCGGCCGGATCGGCTTCACCGCCTCGATCACCGCGCCGGACAACCGCTCGCAACACTTCACCGCGAATCGCGGACGTGCGGTTTTCACCGGAGCTCTGCACGACAACGGGATGCGCTTCGAATCGCAGCTCCACTTGCTCCACCACGGGGGCACGTGCACCGACAACCCCGACGGCACCGTCACCGTGGCCGACGCCGACAGCGCGGTCCTGGTGTTCGCCGCGGGCACCGACTACGCCCCGGACCACCCGACCTACCGCGGTCCGGACCCGCACGAGCGCGTCCGGCGAACCGTCGACGCCGCCTCGGCGAAGGGCTGGCAGGCGCTGCTCGACGCCCACCTGCGCGACCACCGCGCGTTGTTCGACCGCGTGCGGCTCGACCTCGGGCAACAACCGGTCGACGTGCCCACCGACGAGCTGCTGCGCGGTTACGCCACCGCGCCCGCCCCGGCCCGCCGGGCGCTGGAAGCCCTCTACTTCCAGTACGGCCGCTACCTGCTGATCGCCTCGTCCCGCCCCGGCACCCTGCCCGCCAACCTGCAAGGCGTCTGGAACAACTCGGTCACGCCGCCGTGGAGCGGCGACTACCACGTCAACATCAACCTCCAGATGAACTACTGGCCCGCCGAGACGACCAACCTCGCCGAGACCGCCGGGCCGCTGTTCGACTTCGTGGACGCGCTGCGCGAACCGGGCGCCGTCACGGCCCGCGAGCTGCACGGCAGCCGCGGCTGGGTCGTCAACAACGAGACCAACCCGTTCGGCTTCACCGGCGTGCACGACTGGCCCACCGCGTTCTGGTTCCCCGAAGCCGGCGCGTGGCTCGCGCACCACTACGTCGAGCACTACCTGTTCACCAAGGACGAGCGGTTCCTGCGCGAACGGGCCTATCCCGTGCTGAAGGAGCTCGCCCGGTTCTGGCTCGACGGGCTGGCGGTCGACCCGCGTGACGGCACGCTCGTCGTCACGCCCTCCTACTCGCCCGAGCACGGCGACTTCTCCGCGGGCGCGGCCATGTCGCAGCAGATCGTCCGCCAGTTGTTCGCCCACGTCGTCTCCACCGCCGACGACGTGGGCGACGCCGCGTTCGGCGCCGAGGTTCGCGAGGCGCTGGACCGCCTCGACCCCGGCACGCGGATCGGCTCCTGGGGCCAGCTCCAGGAGTGGAAGGAGGACCGGGACGACCCGGCGAACACCCACCGGCACGTGTCGCACCTGTTCGCCCTGTTCCCCGGCAACGCGATCAGCCCGCGCACGACACCGGACCTCGCCGCCGCCGCGAAGACCTCGCTCACCGCGCGCGGCGACGGCGGCACCGGGTGGAGCAAGGCTTGGAAGATCAACTTCTGGGCGCGGCTCCACGACGGCGACCACGCGCACCGGATGCTGGCCGAGCAGCTCGTCGGCAGCACCCTGCCGAACCTGTGGGACACCCACCCGCCGTTCCAGATCGACGGCAACTTCGGCGCGACCGCCGGCGTGGCGGAAATGCTGTTGCAGAGCCAGGACGGCGTGGTGCACGTGCTGCCCGCGCTGCCGGCGGAGTGGCCGGACGGCTCGTACACCGGGCTGCGGGCCCGCGGTGACGTCACGGTCGACGCGCGGTGGTCCGACGGCACGCCCCGCGAGATCACCCTGGCCACCGGCCGGGACGGCACCCTCACCGTCCGCGGCACCCTGTTCGGCGGCGACTTCCGGCTCGTCGACACCCGGACCGGAAAGCCGGTGCCACACCGCCGCGACGGCGATTCCACCACCTTCACCGCCCGCGCCGGCCACCGCTACACGGCCACGGCCGACTGAGCACCTGCTGCCTGGCGCGCGCCGAGGTGCGACGACGCCCCGCCGGGTCCGGCCCGAGTGCCGGACCCGGCGGGACGAGCACGCCTAGCCGATGCGGAAGCTCGGGTGCGGCGGCTGGTTGTAGGCGGTGTTCTGCCAGGCCACGGCGACCCGGTACTGGCGGTCCTGCATCAGGGACGGGCGGGAGATGCTCGTCGAGTCGGTGGTCGCGTAGATGCGCAGCTTGGTGTTGTCCGACGTGCGCCAGATGACCTCCTCGCGCCAGTCGCCGAGGATGTCGGCCGACAGCGCGGGGGTGGACTTGGTGCCGTTGTTGGACGCCACGCCCGACCCGGTCAGCAGCCGCGTGTCGCCGCTGGTGCCGTACTTGTCGATGGTCGTGCCGTTGAGCAGCTCGCGCTGCGCGTCACCGTCCCACCAGATCACGAAGTTCGCCGACGACGGCAGCCGGCCCACGCTGTTGCCCGAGGCGTTGAGCAGGTTCGACGGCGCGCCACCGCCGGTCGCCCAGAACTCCGCGCCCGCGTTGCCCGCGTAGATGTCCGCGGCCACACCGCGACCCGGCCCCTCGCCGCCCGTGTTGTTGGGCTTGGAGAAGATGATCGCGCCGGTCCGGGCGTCGTGCAGCTCGAACCCGGTGGTGCCGCTCTCGTGGATGTCGAAGACCTCCAGGCCCGCCCGGCTCGGCACGAAGTCGCTCACGTGCAGCGCGTCGCCGTGCCCGAGCCGCGTGGTGTACAGGCCCGCGCCGTTGTCGTCCACGGTCATCGCGCCGTAGATGATCTCGTCCCGGCCGTCGGCGTCGACGTCGGCGACGGACAGGTTGTGGTTGCCCTGGCCCGCCCACGCCGAGCCGTTGGTGGAGCTGTTGCTGTCGAACGTCCACCGCCGGGTCAACTGCCCGTTGCGCCAGTCCCACGCGCTGATCACGGACCGCGTGTAGTAGCCGCGCGCCATGATGATGCTCGGCCGCGACCCGTCCACGTACGCCGTGCCGGCCAGGAACCGGTCGACCCGGTTGCCGTAGGAATCGCCCCAGCTGGACACGGTCCCGCGCGGCGGCACGTAGTCCGCGCTCGCGAGCACCGCGCCGTCGCTGCCCCGGAACACCGTCAGGTACTCCGGCCCGGTCAGGACGTAGCCCGACGAGTTGCGGTGGTCGGCGCTCGCGTTGCCGATCACCTGGCCCGTGCCCGACCTGGTGCCGTCCGCGGTCTTCACGACCACCTCGGCCCGGCCGTCGCCGTCGTAGTCGAACACCTGGAACTGCGTGTAGTGCGCGCCGGCGCGGATGTTGCGGCCCAGGTCGATCCGCCACAACCGGGTGCCGTCGAGCCGGTAGGCGTCGAGGAAGACGTTGCCCGTGTAGCCGGACTGCGAGTTGTCCTTGGCGTTGGTCGGGTCCCACTTCAGCACGATCTCGTACTGGCCGTCACCGTCGAGGTCGCCGACGCTCGCGTCGTTCGCGGTGTAGGTGTAGTCCTCCCCGGACGGCGTGCGACCGCCGGCCGGGATTTGCAGCGGCACGTCCCGCGTGCTCGCCGCGGTGCCGACGTCACCCGACGTCGCGGTGAACCGCAGCGACCGGTCCTCGGCCGCCGCGGACACCTGCTCGACGCCGCCGACGACCGGCCGGACGACGTACTCGGCGCTCGACGGCGCGCCCTCGTCGACGTAGTTGGACGAGCCCGAGATCGGGGCCGGGTTGACCTTCACCCCGCCGCGGTAGAGGTTGAAGGCGGTGCCCGGCGCGTCCTCGGCCAGGACCCGCCAGCTGACGTAGTTGCCGCCACCGGTGTGCACCGCGACCAGGCCGCGGTTGAGGCGCTCCACCTGCGGGCTGGGCGCCGACGACGCGGCCGGGGCCGTCATGGCGGCCGACGTCGTCACCGACGCCGCCGCGAGCACGATCGCGGCCAGGCCGCGACCCAGGGTTCTTGCGCGCACGCTACCTCCACATGTGCGAGAACGACGTTGTTGTCGAACACGTTCGGCGGCGAAACTCACGATCAGCCGCGACTCTGCGTGACGGCCTGGATGGGGACCGTACACAGGCCGGGTCCCGGGGCGCAATGGTCTGAAACGTATCAGCCGTACCGGGTGCCTTGACGGGTCCCAGTGACCTGGATAACGTCGCCGACGTGGAATGAAACGTTTCACGACGCCTCGGGAGAGCGAGGTCCGCGTGCGCCCACTGCTGGAACTCCGCGACGTCGCCAAGTCGTTCCAGGCGGTCCGGGCGCTGCGGGGCGTCTCGCTGTCCCTGCACGCGGGCGAGGTGCACGCGCTGGCCGGCGAGAACGGCGCCGGGAAGTCGACCGTGGTGCGGATCATCGGCGGCGAGCACCGGCCGGACGCGGGCGAGGTGCTGCTCGACGGCGAGCCGGTGCGGTTCTCCTCGCCGCGCGACGCCCGGCAGCGCGGCGTCGCGGTCATCCACCAGGAACCCGTCCAGTTCCCCGATCTCAGCGCCGCCGAGAACGTGTTCATGGGCAGGCAGCCGCTGCGCCGCGGCCGGCGGATCGACCGGCGGGAGCTGCGCCGCCGCACGGCGGAGCTGTTCGACCGCCTCGGCGTCCCGCTCGACCCGGACCGGCCGACCAGGGGCCTGTCGATCGCCGACCAGCAGATCATCGAGATCGCCAAGGCGCTGTCGGCCGACGCGCGGGTGATCGTGATGGACGAGCCGACCGCCGCGCTGTCCGCGGTCGAGGCCGAACGGCTGTTCCGGGTGGCGCGCGGCCTGGCCGAGCGCGGCGCGGCGCTGCTGTTCATCTCGCACCGGCTGGAGGAGATGTACCGGCTGTGCGACCGCGTCACGGTGCTGCGCGACGGCGCGCCGGTGTCGACCGACCCGATGGCGGAGGTGCCGCGCGACGCGCTGGTGCGGCGCATGGTCGGCCGCGAGGTCGAGCAGTTGTTCCCGGAGCGGCGCACGGAGATCGGCGAGCCGCGCCTGGTAGTCGAGGGCCTGACGCGCACCGGGGTGTTCCACGACGTCTCGTTCACCGTGCGGCGCGGGGAGATCGTCGGCCTGGCCGGGCTGATCGGCTCCGGCCGCACGGAGGTGGCGCGGGCGGTGTTCGGGGTGGACCGGCCCGACGCGGGCACGGTGTCGGTGGACGGCGTCGGGCTGCCCGCGGGCGACCCTCGTGCGGCCATCGACCGCGGTGTGGCGCTCGTGCCGGAGGACCGCCGCGAGCAGGGCCTGGTGCTGGAGCTGTCGATCGAGCGCAACGCGAGCCTCGCCCGGCTGCGGGAGGTCTCGCCCGGCTGGATCACGCGCCGCTCGCGGGAACGGGCGCTGGCGGCGCGGTGGGCCCGGCGGCTGTCGGTGAAGGCCGCCCGCCTCGCCGACCCGGCGGCCACGCTGTCCGGCGGCAACCAGCAGAAGGTCGTGCTGGGCAAGTGGTTGGCCACCGAGCCGTCCGTGCTGATCGTGGACGAGCCGACCCGGGGCATCGACATCGGCACGAAGGTCGAGGTGCACGCCCTGCTGTCCGACCTGGCCGGGCAAGGGCTGGCCGTGCTGCTGATCTCCTCCGAGCTGCCCGAGGTGCTGGGCATGGCCGACCGGGTGCTGGTGGTGCACGAGGGCCGGATCACCGCGGAACTGGCGGGGGTCGACGCCACCGAGGAGGCCGTGATGCGGGCGGCGACGGGGAGCACGGCATGAGGCTGCGCGCGCTGCTGTCCGGCCGCGAGGTGGGCGTCGTGGTCGCGCTCGTCGTCGTGGTCGCGGTGACCGCGGCCGTGCGGCCCGCGTTCCTCGACGCGCAGGGCCTGCACGACCTGTTCCTCAACGCCTCCGTCATCGCGCTGCTGGCGATCGGGCAGGCGCTGCTGGTGATCACCCGCAACATCGACCTGTCGGTGGGCTCGGTGATGGGGCTGACCGCGTTCCTGTCGGGTCAGGTGTACCTGGCCGACGCGAGCGCGCCGGTCGCGCTGGTGCTGGCGGCGGGCATGGTGCTGGGCGCGGTGTGCGGCGCGGTGAACGGGGCGCTGGTCGCGGTGGCGAAGGTGCCCGCGCTGGTCGTCACGCTCGGCACGCTGTACGTGTTCCGGGGTCTGGACTACGGCTGGGCCGGTGCCACGGGCGTGCGGCAGGTCAACGCCGACCGGATGGCGCCGGAGTTCCTGGCGTTCGGCAGCGGCGCCGTGCTCGGCATCCCGAACCTCACGCTGATCGCGCTGGCGGCGCTGCTGGTGACGGGGTACGCGCTGCACAACTGGCGGTCCGGCCGCGAGCTGTACGCGATCGGGTCGAACCCGGAGGCCGCGCGGCTGGCGGGCATCCCGGCGGGCCGGCGGGTGTTCACCGCGTTCGTCGTGTCGGGTGCGCTGGTCGGGTTGGCGGGCGTGCTGCACGCGGCGTACTTCGGCACCGTCAACGCCTCCGTCGGCACCGGCCGCGAGCTGGCGGTGGTGGCCGCGGTCGTGGTGGGCGGCGTGGCGATCTTCGGTGGCAGCGGGTCGGTCCTGGGCGCGGTGCTCGGCGCGTTGCTGCTGACCACGATCACCGGCGCGCTGCCGGTCCTGGGCGTGCCCGCGTTCTGGCAGCGCGCGGTCGACGGGGCCGCGCTGCTGCTGGCCATCTCGCTGGACCGGGCCGTGATGGCGCGCCTGGCCGCCCGACTGCGCCGGGAGAGGAACCACAGCCGTGCGTGAGAAGGTGGTGCGCTGGGAAGCGGTGCTGCTCCTGCTGTGCGGTGCGGTGTTCGTGTTCGGCGCCTCCGGCACGCCCGGCTTCGCCGACGCGGGCAACGTCGGCTTCCTGCTCCAGGACTTCTCCGAGGTGGCGCTGCTGGCGATGGCGCTGCTGCCGATCGTGCTCACCGGGGAGATCGACCTGTCGGTGGCGTCGGTCCTGGGCTTCTGCTCGGCGTTGACCGGCGTGCTGTGGGACGCGGGCGTGCCGTTCGAGACGATCGTGCCGCTCGTGCTGGTCGCGGGCGCGGTGCTGGGATCGGTCAACGCGACGTTGGTCGTGGGGTTCGGGTTGCCCGCGCTCGCCGTCACCATCGGCACGCTGGGCCTGTACCGGGGGCTGGCCTACGGCGTGCTCGGCGACGGCGCGGTGACCGGGTTCCCGGAGAACTACCGCCCTTTCGCCACGGACCTGGTCCCCGGCACGTTCCTGCCCTACGCGATGATCCCGGTGCTCGTGGTCGGGGTCCTGGCCGCGGTGGTCGTGCACCACACGCCGGTCGGCCGCTCGCTGTACGCCATCGGCCTGGGCGAGCAGACCGCGCGGTTCTCCGGCATCCGGGTGCGCCGCGTCAAGTTCGCGCTGTTCGTCGTGTCGGGGCTGCTGTGCGCGGTGGCGTCGCTGATCTACACGTTGCGGTACAACAGCGCCCGCGCCGACAACGCCAACGGCCTGGAGCTGATCGCGGTCACGGCCGTGCTGCTCGGCGGGGTGTCGATCTTCGGCGGGCGGGGGACCGTGCTGGGGGTGGCGAGCGCGTTGCTGCTCATGGCCGGGCTGCGCAACGTGCTGTTCCTCAACGACGTGACCAACGAGGTGCAGAACGTCGTCAACGGCCTGCTGCTGATCGTGTCCGTGCTCGTGCCGGTGGCCGCCAACACGCTGCGGGGACGACGTCGCCCGCGGCTCGGATGAGGAGGACCGACGATGATCCGTTCCGCGTCAGCGACGAGAGCGGCCGGCGCCCTGCTCGCGCTCCTGCTGGTCGGCGCGTGCGGCGGCACGACCAAGGATTCCACGGCCGGCACGACCGCGGGCGGCGCGACCGGGACGGGGAGGACGGCCGATCCGAACGCGCCGATCAAGGAGGGGCTGAAGGTCGCGTTCCTGCCCAAGGAGGTCGACAACCCGTACGAGATCATCATGGACAGGGGCGGCATCGAGGCGGTCACCGAGCTGAAGGGCGAGGGCAAGGAGGTCGGCCCGTCGGACGCCTCCGCGTCGTCCCAGGTGTCCTACATCAACACGCTCGTGCAGCAGCGGCAGGACGCGATCGTGATCGCGGCGAACGACCCGAACGCCGTCGCGCCCGCGTTGAAGGACGCCATGGCCAAGGGCATCGCCGTGGTGACGGTCGACTCGGACGCCGCGCCCGACGCGCGGCAGGTGTTCGTGAACCAGGCGGACTCCGAGGAGATCGGGCGGTCGCAGATCCGGTTGATCTCGGCTCAGGTCGGCGGGCAGGGCAAGATCGCCATCCTGTCCGCGACGCCGAACGCCACCAACCAGAACACGTGGATCGGGTTCATGGAGGACGAGCTCGCCAAGCCCGAGCACAAGGGGCTGGAGCTGGTGAAGGTGGTGTACGGGGACGACGACGACCAGAAGTCGTTCCAGGAGACGCAGGCGCTGCTCCAGTCCATCCCGGACCTCAAGGGGATAGTGTCGCCGACGACGGTCGGCATCTCCGCCGCCGCGCGGTACCTGTCGTCGTCGCCCTACAAGGGCAAGGTGGCGTTGACCGGCCTCGGCACGCCGAACCAGATGCGGCAGTTCGTCAAGGACGGCACGGTGACCGAGTTCGCGCTGTGGGACCCGGGTCAGCTCGGCTACCTGGCCGGTCAGGCCGCCGCCGCGCTCGCGTCCGGCCGGATCACCGGTGCGGCGGGGGAGAGGTTCGACGCGGGCAAGCTGGGCGAGCGGACCATCGGCGGGAACGGCGAGGTCGTCCTCGGCCCGCCCACGACGTTCAACGCGGGCAACATCGACGACTTCGACTTCTGACCGCCACCGGACGGGGTCGGCCGACCTCTTCGGTTGGCTAACCTCGCCGGGTGGATCTCCCCGCTTCGCTGGACGACGTCGACTGGGGCTCGCTGACGCACGCGTACGGTCCGGCGACCGACGTACCGGACCTGCTGCGCGGCCTGGTGTCCGACGACCCGGCGGTGCGGGAGTCGGCCTTGGACGGCGTCTACGGGGCCGTGCACCACCAGGGAGCGGTCTTCGACAGCACCGTCGCCGCGCTCCCGTTCCTGCTGGAGGTGGCGGGGCGCGCCGACCTGCCCGGGCGGGCCGAGGTGGTGGAGCTGCTGGCGAGCCTCGGTGAGGAGGACGGCGAGCCGGGGCAGGGCAAGCGCATGGCCGTGGACGCGGTCCAGGCCGCGTTCCCGGTGTTCGCGAGCCTGGTGCACGACCCGGAGCCGGCTGTCCGGGCCGCCGCGTGCGCGGCGCTGGCGGTGTGCCGCCCTGACGCCGCGCGGGCGGTCGGGGCACTGGGCGAGCGGCTGCCGGTCGAGACCGACGCCGACGTGCGGGGCGCGATCGTGGTCGCGCTCGGCACGATCGGCGCTCGTCGGTGGCTCGGGGACGAGGTCGCGTCACGCCTGTTCGGGCTGCTCACCGGGGTGGCCGTCGGGCACGCAGACCCGGCGGTGCGCCTGGCCGCGCTGGCGGAGCTGGCCGAGTTCGCCCCCGACGCGCTGCCCGACGACGTCACGGCCGTCGCGCTGGAGGGGTTCGACCGGCTCTACGCCGAGGGCGGCCCGACCGCCGGACCCGCAGGCTTCGCCACGCCCACGCTGGTCGGCGGGCTCCGCGAGCACGCCGAGCAGGAAGCGGCCGGTCGGCGCGCACCCCGCGCGTACCGCCTGCTGGCGACGCTCACGGGCCGGCTCGGTGACCGGGTCGAGGACCGCGCCCGGTTGCTCGTCGGGCTGCTGGGGTCGGCCGGCTGGGAACCGCGGCTCGACGCCGTCCGGGTCGCGGAGCCCCTGATCCAGCACTGGCGCGGTGACCACGGGGAACTGGTCCGGTTGATCGGGGACCAGCTCCTGGCCCCGCCACCACGCCTGCCTCCGGCCGCCGCGACCGCGCTGCGCCACCTCGGCCCGGTCGCCGCGCCCGCCGCCGACGCGCTCGCGGGCAGCCTCGACGCCGCACCGCGGGAAGCGCCGCACACCGCCGTGACCGGACCGCCGGCCTGGGTCACGACCTGGCCCTCCGGCTCGTCCACGACCGGGCCGACGGTGCGCGCGCTGGCCGGGTTGCGCGACCCGCGTGCGGTGGAGCCGGTGGGGTGGGCGCTCGACCGCCGGGAACCACCCACCGACATCGGTCACGTCTTGCGCGCCCTCGGCCCGCTCGGCGCCGGGTTCGTGCCGCTCGTGCGGAGTCGACTGCGCGACCGGTGGACCCCCGACTCCGCGCACGCCGGCCTGGTGCTCGCGCTGGGCGGGCTGGGGGAGGCGGCGGCGCCCGCCGTGCCGGACGTCGTGCGGCACCTTCCCGAGCACGCGGCGTTGCGAGCCCTGCGGGCACTCGGCGCGCTCGCCGCACCGGCCGTGCCCGCGTTGCGCGACCTGCTCGGCCACCCGGAGCCGCGGATCGCGGTCGACGCCGCGGTCGCGCTGTGGTGGGTGGAGGGCGACGCGGACCGCGTGCTGCCGACGCTGCTGGCCCACCTCGACCGCGTCACCGCGCTGGAGGCGATCGCCGACCTCGGCCCGGCCGCCGCCGCGCACCTGCCCGCGCTGCGTGCCCTGCTGGACCGGCCGGACCCGGCCGGGTGGCGGGACCTGCACGTGGCACGGGCGCTGTGGCGGGCCGCGGGTGACAGCGAGGGCGCGTTGCCGCTGCTGACCTCGGCGTGGGGCAGCAACCCCCACGTGCGGGTCGAGGTCGCCCGCTTCCTGGCCGGGATGGGACGTGCGGCGGAACCCGCCGTGCCGCTGCTGCGCGAGGAACTGGCCAGGCCGAGGCGGCACACCGCCTCCGGCAGCGGGTGGAGCAGCGACCGGGTCGTGGTCGACGAAGAGCTGCTGCGGTGGTGCCGGGACGTGGTGGACGCCTAGGAGCCCCACTGCGAGAGGGCGACGAGGATCGCCACGAAGATCGCCACGACGACGCCGAAGCCGAACAGGCCCGCCAGGACCAGCCCGGTGCCGACCGAGTTCCACGGCGGTCGGGCGATCTTGAGCGCGCAGCCCAGGACGATCGCGCCGACCGCGATCCCGATGAACGCGTACGCGTACTCCCCACCGCGCCAGCCCGCGCCCGTGAAGGTCCCGGCCCGGTAGGCGGCCACCACCGCGCCCTGCAGCGCGACCGGCACCGCGAACGCCGCGAACGCCACCCCGGGCCGTTTCCGCCGCTCCACCTCGATCACCCGGCCAGTCTGGCCGACCGGTCCGGCCCGGCGCATGAGTAGCACTACGCGAACCGCGGATCGGAACCGTGCCGAGAAGGTGTATTTGCGGCGACCGCGAATAAGTGATGAAAACTCATGCGATTGCTTTTGTGGGTCGATCGGGTGACATTCGCCGGCGGTGGCTAACCCGCGCATCCCGGTGGCGATTCCGGTGTTGTGCGTCGGGAATCCGGGGCACCGATCGCCGGACTCGGCGCGACACGGGGGTGGGCCATGCCCGGACCGGAACTGCTGATCAACGGGAGCTTCGAGAAGGGCGGCCCGAAGGGGTTCTTCACCTCCACGGCGCTCGACCCGGCCACCGGGACGTCCGCGGCGAGCGCCTGGTACACCAAGGCCGCGGGCCACGGCTCGGTCCTGACGACGAGCCTGCTGCCGACGACGTACGAGATCGGCAACGCGGCCAACGCCCGCATGATCCACGTGGCGACGACCGCGCCGAACACCGGGCTGGTCCAGGTGTTCACGCCGGCGCAGCCGGTGGCGAGGGCGAAGTTCACCGTGCGCGTCTTCATCGTCCAGGGCAGCGTCGCGATCGGCGTCGGGAACGGCGGCAGCACCGGCGCCACGGCGTTCGGCGACGTCGTCGGCACCTGGCTGACGCTCACCGGGGGCGAGTCCACCAGCCCGGTGACCGAGATCGTCATCTATTCCGGCGCGGACCCGTTCGCCGATTTCTACGTCGACTTCGCCTCGGTCACCGAGAAGCTGGCCGGCGAACACTGATGAGGAGGAATTCGTGGCCTGGATCGACGACCTCGACCAATTGCGGACCTGGCTCGAACAACCGGGCGTGGACCGGATAGCGCGCGTTCGGCTCATGGTGCTC
Source organism: Actinosynnema sp. NPDC091369 (assembly GCF_044757065.1). Lineage (NCBI taxonomy): Bacteria > Bacillati > Actinomycetota > Actinomycetes > Pseudonocardiales > Pseudonocardiaceae > Actinosynnema > Actinosynnema sp. NPDC091369. Next base: position 166,722 of record NZ_JBIVUG010000008.1, read on the forward strand.
GCCGCCACCGGCCTCGGCTACTACGCCGAGGGCGAGGCCGACGTCAGCGGCGGCTCGATCACCGGGCAGCTGACCCGGACCCGGAACTCGGACCGGTGGGACCCCTACCCGAACGACGGGTGGCCCGACTCGTACCCCTTCGACCCGAAGGGCGTGGACAAGATCACGCTGACCGTCTCCCTGTCCACCGGGGCCGTCACCGTCGGCGGCACGACGTTCCCGCAGCCGGCGTCGCTCGCCGGGGCGTCCCTCGTGACGGCCTCGGTCGTCGCGGGCGTCGGGGTGATGAGGCAGCTCTCCCTGTCCATGATCGGCCACGAGCAGGGCGACCCGAAGTAGCCGCGCGGACCGGCGGCCCGGAGCGGGGTGCTCCGGGCCGCCGGCGGTCGGGCGGGACCTGTCAGGCGGTGGTGCCGGTGACCGACGTGCCGGACTTGGTGACGTAGTAGGTCACCTTGGCGCCGCTCCAGTAGTGGAACGTGAGCGTCACCCGCGAGCCGTCCGTGACCTCGGCGAAGAACTCGGGCTTCAGCACGGTGGTGTTGGCGGTGTAGTCCGGCGCGAACGTGACGTCGAACTCCTTGAAGGAGGTCCAGTTGTGCGGGCCGGCGTTGCTGCCGTCCGCGTACTTGGCCTCCATCGTGGCCACCTGGTCGCCGCGGAACTGCGTCGGGACGGCGAACGACGCCGTCGTCCCGGTCGCGTTCGACAGCACCGGCGTGTCGTAGGTGACCAGGTTGATCCGCCACGGCACGCCCGCCGAGAACCGGGCCGACAGCGTCGCGTTCGTGCCGTACGCCCGCGACCCGCTCAGCCGGGTGATCGTCGCCGCCTTGATGGTCAGCTGGTCGCCGCTGACGGTGTAGTCGGTGCCGTTCACCAGGTCGGTGGTGCCGTGCCGCAGCCCGACGAACGACGTGCCGTTCAGGTTGAGCGTCAGCGCCTTGTCGGTCACCGCCGCGGACTTGGCGCTGAACACCTGGTCCGACGACGCCGTGCCGGACCGGGTCGTCCAGCTCGACTTGATCTGCGCGGTCAGCTCCGGGTCGCTCCACTGGAACGACGTGCGGCCGAAGTGCTGGCCGTTGTCCCACAGCATGGTGGTGATCTTCTTCGTGCGGGCGTAGTAGCCGAGGAACTCGAAGAACTTCAGCTTCTCGCCCTGCTGGATGGTGCCCGTGTGCCGGTCGAAGCCCAGCAGCCCGTACTCGCCGAGGATGACCGGGATGCCGCGCGCCACGAACGCGTTGGCCACGCGGTCGAACGAGTCGGTCAGGTCCTTCTGCACGGTGGCGTCGAACTTCGTCCCGCCCGCCACGTTCACGCTGAACGGCCAGTAGCCGTAGAAGTGGAACGTCGCGATCAGGTTCGGGTCCTTCAGCGAGGTGAAGGTGGCTACCAGTTCGTCCACCCGCGCCTGCTCCGACGACGTGTGCAGGGTCGGCAGCACCAGCAGGCGGGTGGCGTTGTTGCCGCCCGAGCCGCGCACGATCCGGTGGAACGACGTGTTCAGCTCGTGCAGCAGTTCGGCGTTCTGCGCGTCACCCGAGCTGTTGGCGAACTGCGGCTCGTTGACGCTCTCCAGCATGAGCTTCGGCGAGGCGTCCCGGAACGCGGCCGCGATCTGCGTCCACGCCGCGTTGTAGCGGGCCAGCACGTTCGTCCGGTCCGTCGGCATGGCGTTGATCCACTGCCACGAGTCGTGGTGGATGTTGATCATCACGTAGAAGCCGTCGGCCAGCGCCCAGCCCACGACCTCCTTCACCCGCGCCAGGTACGCCGCCTCGATGGTGTAGCCCGGCGCGCCGCCCTGGTGCGCGCTCCACGTCACCGGGATGCGGATGCTCTTGAAACCCTGCGCCCGGACGTTGTCCAGCAGCGCCTCGGTGATCCGCGGGTTGCCCCACGACGTCTCGTCGGCGCCGGTGGCGTCGAGCGAGTTGCCGAGGTTCCAGCCCGGCTGCATCTCCGCGACCCGCGCCATTGCGTCGCCCACCGGCGGGTTGGTGGTGGTGGTGGTCGTCGTGGTCGTGGTCGTCGTGGTGCTACCGGTGCAGGTGACACCGTTGAGCGCGAACGACGTGGGCGCGGTGTTCGAGCCCGTCCACGAGCCGTTGAAGCCGAACGAGACCGTGGCGCCGGTGGCGATGTTCGGGTTGTAGCCGACGTTGGTGGCGGTGACCTGGCTGCCGGACGACGTCACGGTGGCGTTCCACGCCTGGCTGACGGTCTGGCCGGACGGGAACGCCCACGTGAGCCGCCACCCGCCGGTGATCGGGTCACCCAGGTTGGTGATGGCGACGTTGCCGGTGAAGCCGCCCTGCCACTGGCTGGGCACCGAGTACGCCACCCGGCACCCCGCCGCGGCCTGGGCGTCGGTCACCGCGACAACACCCATGCCCGCGAGCAACGAGGCCATTCCGGTGGCCAGCAGGCCCACCCGCCAACGGATTTTTCTCAGCTTGTCGCGCATATCGGCCATGACGCTCCTCGTAATCGCACGCGGCAGCGGGAGGGGTGGGAACCGAACGTGCGCGGGCGGCGAGGCCGGCCGCAGTGGGAATCCAGATGCGCCGATCACCGCACGGCGCACCCGCGCGCCACGACCGTCGGACCGGGCGCGGCGGCGTGTTCCAGCGCTGCCTCGCATGATGTTGGCGGTAACGGATCGGTGACGCAAGGGTTTCGACGGTAATCGACTCGGCGCCGATCGCGGCCATTTCGGAATCGTCCGGGGAAGTCGACCGCATTCGACGGTGGACCCGTCCGTCATTCGACGGATCCGTCGAATGAATTCGACGACACCGGTTCGCGAAAGCGTCGCCCGGTCAGCGGCGGGGCAGCACCCAGGATTGCGCCGCGGTGCCGTTGCAGTCCCAGACCTGCAACCGGGTGAAGTCGTGCGGCACGCCGTCGCGGGCGTCCAGGCACCGGCCGGACCGGGGGTTGAGCAGCACGCCGCCGGGCTGGACCCGCCACTGCTGCGCGCCCGTGCCGTTGCAGTCCCACAGCTGCACCGGCGTGCCCGGGTCGGTCCACCCGTTGGTCACGTCCAGGCACTTGCCCACCACGCGCACCGACCCGTCCGCGTCCAGCTTGAAGTCCTGCGCGCCGGTGCCGTTGCAGCGGAACAGCCAGACGACCGTCCCGTTCGCCGTGCTCGCGCCGTCCACGTCGACGCACTGCCCGCCGATGCCGGTGATCCGGTCGGCCGGTCGCGGCGGCTGCCACGCCTGCTCGGCGCCGCCCGTGCACGGCGCGAGCCGCAGCGCGCCGGTGGACGGGTCCAGGCACCGGTCACCGGACCTGAGCGGCCCGCCGTCGGCCACCGACCACCGCCGGCCGCCGCAGTCGGCCAGCACGACCGCGTCCCCGGCGGGCGCGAGGCACCGGCCCATCGCCCGCACCTCGCCCTCCGGCGTCACCGTCCACCGCTGCGCGGCCGTGCCGTTGCAGGCCCACAGCTGCACGGGGGTGCCGGGCGCGTCGTTCGCGTCGGCCACGTCCAGGCACGACCCGGCGTGCACCACCCGGCCGGTGGCGCCGTCCGGTATCCGCTCGCCCTGCCGGGCCACGCTCCCGGTGAGCCGGACGTCCCGGGACGACGCGCCCACGCTGATCGCGTACGTCCCGGCCGGCACCCGGAACGACCGCTCGGCCGGGTCCCACACCGCGAACGACCGGTGGTCCAGCTCGACCGACACGCGGGTGGTCGCGCCGGCCGCCAGCGCGACCTTGGTGAAGCCGCGCATTTGCCGAGGCGGCTCGCCCGCGCCGTCCGGGTAGCCGACGTACACCTGCGGCACCGCCGAGCCCGCCCGGCCGCCGGTGTTGGTCACGTCGAACGACACGGTGACCGCCTGCCCGGACGGCGTCACGGCCAGGTCGGCGTAGCGGAACGAGGTGTAGGACAGGCCGTGCCCGAACGGGAACAGCGGCGCGGTGCCGGTGGCGTCGTACCAGCGGTAGCCGACCCGCAGGCCCTCCGAGTACCCGACCACGCCGCCCTCGCCGGGGTACTGCGCGGGCGAGGTGATCGGGGTGGCGTCGAGACCGGTCGGGAACGTCACCGGCAGCCGACCGCCCGGCTCCGCCGCGCCGAACAGGACGTCGGCCACCGCGTGCCCGCCCTGCTCGCCGGGGTACCAGGCTTGGAGCACGGTGTGCGCGGCGGGCAGCCACGGCATGGTCACCGGGCCGCCGGTCTCCAGCACCACGACCGCGTTCGGGTTGGCGGCGGTGACCGCGGCGACCAGCGCGTCCTGGTTGCCGGGCAGGTCGATCGACGGCCGGTCCGCGCCCTCGGTGCTGTCGTCGCCGACCATCACCACGGCGACGTCCGCGGCCCGCGCCGCGTCGACCGCCCGGCGCAGCTCCGGGTCGGCCTCGGCCGGGGTGTACCAGCCGAAGCGGAGCCCGGCATCGCCCGCGGCCTCGTAGTAGTCGACCTGGACCCGGTACCGGGTGCCGGCCTGGAGCGCGACGCGGGTCGACCGGGTCCGCGTGGCGTGGTCGCCCCAGTTGTCCACGGCGAGCGCGCCGTCGAGGAAGAGCCTGCTGCCGTCGTCGCTGGTGATCGCGAGGTCGTAGGCGCCGGTCGCGGGCACGGTCAGGGTGCCGGTGAAGCGGGCCGACCAGTGGTCGGGCGGCACGGCGGGCGCGGGCGCGCCGCCCGCCCAGTCGAAGTCGATCGAGGCGGGCGCGGCCGACGCCACCGGCGCCCCCGCCAGGTCGCGGTTGGCGTAGAAGTCCACGCGCAGGTCGGACAACGCCTCCGCCGGCACGGTGAACGGCGTCGGGCGCGACCCGGGCGTGTACGTCAGACCGGCGCCGACGCGGGCCCGCAGGCCGTCCAACGGCGTCACGGTGTGCTCCGGGTACGGCGTGACGTACGAGCTGCCCTTGCCGCCGGTGTGCGCGACGTCGGCGTACCAGCCGGACACGGCCACGGTCCGGCCGGTGGTCAACGGCAGCAGCGAGCGGTCGTCGCGCAGCAGCACCATGCCCGCCGCGGCGTGCCGGCGTGCGACCGCCGCGTGCGCGGCCGGGTCGACCACCGGGCGGGGATCGCCGTCCAGCAGCCCGGTGCGCATCATCAACCGCAGCACCCGGCGCACGTTGTCCTCGAACGCGGGCCGCGCCAGCGCGCCGGAGCGCACCGCGTCGGCCAGTCCCGCGTAGTGCGACGAGCCGCCGAACTCCTGGTCCAGGCCGGCCAGCGCGGACGGCACACCCGAGTGGGTGGCCGGGTAGTCCGAGCCGACCGCGCCGTCGAAACCCCACCGGTCCCGCAGCGCGTCGTTCAGCAGCGGGAAGCTCTCGCACGCCCAGGACCCGTTGACCTGGTTGTAGGCGCACATCGCCGACCAGACCCCGCCCCGGCGCACCGCCGTCTCGAACGCCGGGAGGTAGACCTCGCGCAGGGTGCGGTCGTCCACTCCGGACGACGTCCACAGCCTGCCCTCCTCCTGGTTGTTCGCGGCGACGTGCTTGACCTGGGCGGCGACCCGCTGCCCCTGCACGCCGGCGACGTAGCTCGCGGCGAGCTGCCCCGCGAGGTGCGGGTCCTCGCCGTAGGTCTCGAAATTCCGCCCGGCCTGCGGCACCCGGACGATGTTGACCATCGGCGAGTACAGCACCTGGTAGCCGCGCGCCTTGACCTCGCGACCGACCAGGCCACCCGCCTCGGCGGCCACCGCGCGGTCGAACGTGGCGGCCAGCGACACGGGCGCCGGCATCGCGGTGGCGGGCAGGCCGTCGCGGACGCCGGCGGGGCCGTCGGTGAGCCGCAGCGGCGGGATGCCGAGCCGCGGCACACCCGCGACGTACCCGACCGCGTGCTCGCCCGCGGGCGTGGTGATGCCGCGCAACAAGCGCGCCTGCTCGTCCAGGGTCAGCTGGGAGAGCAGGATCGTCACCCGCTGCTCCAGCGGCACGGCCGCGTCGCGCCAGGCGGGCTGCCGGGTGGCGGCACGCGGCGCGGCGCCCGTGCCGGACACCAGGACCAGGACCAGAACCGCCGCGGTACGACGAACCCACCACCGCATGACGCCCCCTCGCGCCGCTGCGACCCCGCCCGACGCCCGCGTGTTGCTGCCGATGCGCCCCGGATCCACGGTAGGGCACGGGATTCCTAACACCGACCGCCATTCGAACGACATCCACCACAGGACCAGAGACGGGGTGATGTCGGTGACCAGAGTGCTGAACGTCGTGGCGCACCACGACGACGACCTGCTTTTCCTGAGCCCGGACCTGATGGCGGACCTGCGCGACGGCGCGGTCGTCCGCACGGTGTTCCTCGTGGCGTCGGACTACCACACGTACCCGACGTACATGGAGCAACGCGAACTCGGCGTCCGGGAGGCGTACGCGCAGGCGGCGGGCCTGACCGGCACGCCGTGGCGGTCGTACGCGCACTCGGCCGGGAACCTCGCGGCCACGCTGTGGACGTTGGGCCCGCGGGTGTCGATCCTGGAGAACCGGTTGCCGGACAACGCCACCGCGCCGCCGAACCGGCTGTGGCTGCTGTACGCCCGCGACCAGCCGCTGACCGGCCGCCCGCTCGACCACGCGCCCGCCCGGACGACCGGCCGCGCGCAGCTCGTCGCCTACCTGCGCGCGGTGATCGCGGACTTCGCGCCGGACGTCGTCCGCACCACCGACCCGACCGCGGACCTGCACGGGCAGCACACCGCCGCCCGGCCGCTGGAGGACTTCTCCTTCCACCGCGACCACGTCGCCACGGCCCGGCTCGTGGGGACCGCGTTGCAGGACGTGCCGTCGAACCCGGAGGTCGTCCACTACCGCGACTACACGATCCGCGACGAGCCGGCGAACCTCGACGCGGCCGACGCGGCGTTCAAGCGGGCGGTGTTCCGGACGTACGCGGTGCGCGACGGCGACATCTGCCCGAACGGCCCGGTGGACTGCCCGCCCGCGGGCGGGTTCTACGACGGCCTGCTGAGCCGGCGGTACGTGGCCGGGCCGGCGTGGTTCGGCGACCTCGTCGTGCCGCTGCCGTCGGCGGCCCGGGGGCCGGTGATGGGCGGCCACCACACCGTGCGGAACCGGGCGAACGGACTGGAACTGGCCGTGCTGGACGCGTCGACGGCCGACGCCGCGCCGGTCATCGGCTGGCCGCACACCGGGACGCCGAACCAGCGGTGGCGGTTCGAGGCCAACCCGCAGGGGTGGGAGCTGGTCGCGAGCCACAGCGGCAAGGCGCTCGACCTGCCGGAGTCGAGCCTGGCCGACGGGACGCAGGCGATCCAGTTCGCGCGGTCGAGCGGGATCAACCAGACCCTGCGCGTGCGCGGCAACCCCACTGCGGGCTACCGGCTCGTGTTCGCGCACTCCGGCTTGGCCCTGTCCGTCACGGGCGCCGCCGGCGCACCGGTCGTGCAGCGCCCGGTCGGCCCGTCCCCCGACCAGGTGTGGGACCTCGACCCGGCCTGAGAACACCGGGGGATCACCCGATCGGGGAACGGCTGCGGTCGCTAGGTTGCCGCCGTGGCACAGCCCCGGATCGGCGTCGTCCTCGCGGCGACCGGACGCCTCGCGCCGCTCGGCGCGCCGCTGGAGTACGTCGCCACCGCCCTGCCGTGGCCCGCCGAGGTGGTGGTGCGCGACAGCGGCTCGACGCCGGAAGGGGCCCGTGCGGCGACCCGGTCGCTGGTGGAGGCGGGGGTCCGGGTCGTGGTCACGTTGGGCGGCACGGCGACGCTGCCCGCGGTGGTGGACGCCTGCGCCGGGCACGACGTGCCGTGCGTGTCCACGACGTTGCCCTGGCAGGTGTTCGACGCCGGTCGGCGGCCGGGCCCCGCGTTCCACTTCTGCTGGGGCGTGGACGACATCGCGAGCGTGTTCGCCGACCTGTGGGAGCGGCTGGGCCCGGCGCGGACCGTCGGCTGCGCGTGGAACGACGGCCCGCAGGGCGTCGCGCTGCGCCGGTGGTTCGCCCCGGTCGCCGCCGCGCGCGGGCACCACCTGGTCGACCTGCCGTACCGGGAGTCCAGCGGTGTCGTGCCCGAGGTCGGTGACGTGGAGGTGGTGACCGGTGCCGCGACGGCCGCCGACCTGGCCGCCGTGGTGCGGGCCCGGCGGCCCCGGCTGGTGACGTGCTCGCGGTGGCTCACGTACCCGTTCGGCGTGGCGCGGCACGGCCTGGACCGGGTCGCCACGATCGTGTCGTGGACGCCGGAGCACGAGCACGTCGGGTGGGGCGGGCGGACGCCGCGCGACCTGGCGCGCGCGTACGAGGCGGCCACCGGGTCGCCGTGGCTCCAGCCGCTCGGGCTCGCGCACGCGTTGTTCGAGGTGGCCGTGCACGCGGTGGGCGAGGCGGACGGCCCCGGTGCGGTCGCCGACGTGCTGGCGTCCACGCGGGTGGCCACGATCGCCGGTGTGCTCGACTGGACCGCGGGTCCCGCGCCCGGCGTGGCCGCGGTCCCGCTGGCGGGCGGGCAGTGGCGCGGCGGACCGCGGCCGGCGCTGGCGGTGGTGGACAACCGCCGCGCGCCGCTCGTGCCCGTGTCCGGGGACCTGCTGGTCGACTAGCTGTCGGCGATGGTGAAGACGAACCGGTAGCCGACGCCCTGCGAGCCGGCCCGCGTCACCTTGCCCTCGCCGCGCGCGGTGGCGTAGGCGCCGGTGCCGCCGGTGATCGCGACGGTGGTGTCCTCGAAACCGGACTCGATCGACTTGTACTTGCGCAGACCGGACAGGTGCAGCTCGCCGTCGGGCAGCCGGAACGCGGACGTGCAGTGCGCGGTCACCTCCGGCGGCACCGCCACCGACACCGCGATCACGCCGCAGTGCGAATAGCCCTCGCCGATCCGGGTGGTGCCGTCGGGCTGGAGCAGTTCGCCGCCGCTGACGAACCCGAGACCGACGCCGGGTGCGGCGGGCGCGGACATCAACGTCCGTTTCGTCAGCACCTCCACGGTGGCCTCGGTGGGCGATTCTTCGGCGCGCACCTGGTCCGCGCCCACCAGACCGCCCACGAGCGCGAGGACCAGCCACGGGTTGACCTGCACGACGACACCTCCGGTGCGGGGAAAACGCCTTCGGCGTCGGAACATAGTTCGGCGGCGGCGGGCGTGGTCGGTCAACTCCACGTTCGATGGAAAAGTGCGCCTCGACCGTGCGACATGAACTCACCCGACCGTGGGAAAATCACGGATGTGAATCGGGTCATGAATGTGAACTCCCATTGGTCCGGGAAGCGGATCGACCACCGGTAATTCGGCTGATAAGAACCACGCATGACGAGAACAGCGGTCGTGACCGGTGGTGGCACGGGTATCGGCAAGGCGGTCGCCGCCGAATTGGTCAAGCGGGGGCTGGACGTCGTGGTCACCGGCCGGCGCGAGGACGTGCTCACCGCGGCGGCGGCGGAGATCGGGGCGCGGGCGGTCGTGTTCGACGCCGCGGACCCGGTGGCGGTGCGGGCGGCGCTGGCCGATCTGCCCGAGCGCGTGGACGTGCTGGTGAACAACGCGGGCGGCAACGCGGCCCGCCGCCGCCCCGCGCCCGAGGGGCTGGCCGACGTGCGCGAGCTGTGGCTGGCGAACTTCGAGTCGAACGTGCTCAGCGCCGTGCTGGTGACGACCGCGCTGGAACCGCGGCTGGCCGACGACGCCAGGGTGGTCACCCTCGGCTCCATCGCGGCCCGGCGCGGGTCGGGTAGCTACGGCGCGGCCAAGGCGGCGGTCGAGGCGTGGACGGCCGACCTGGCGTTCGCGCTGGGCGGGCGCGGCATCACGGTCAACGTGGTGTCGCCGGGCGTCACCGAGGACACCGAGTTCTTCGGCGGCACGCTGTCGGAGGAGCGGCGCAAGAAGCTGGTCGGCAACCCGGCCAACGGCCGCGCCGGCACCCCCGCCGACGTGGCCGCGGTGGTGGCGTTCCTGACCTCGCCGGAGGCGGGCCACGTGACGGGCCAGGTGATCGGCGTCAACGGCGGCGCGGGCCTGGGCCGCTGACGAGCGCCGACTCGCCCGGACCCGGACACCCGGCGGATCACCTTTCGGTCGACGACGCGCGTCGCCGGCCCGGTTCGCCCGATCCCGCCCGTGTCCGGGCCAGGCGCGCGGGCGCTGCGCGGCCCGTCCGGGTGACGCGCTAGTCGGCCGCCTTCACCGCGACCAGGCGTTCCACCGTGCCGAGCTTGAGCCGTTGGCTGCGCCGCACGGTGAAGCCCGCCGCCTCCACCAGTGGCAGGGGGCGGCGGGTCAGGTGGTCGCCGATCAGCCGCAGCGTCACCTTCTCCAGCAGGCGCTGGGCGAACCGGAGCGGCCGGTGGTGGCTGCCGACGTGGTCGAGGAGCAGCAGCGCGCCGCCCGGTCGCAGGACGCGGTGCATCTCGGCGATGGCGGCCCGGTCGTCGGGGATGCCGCACAGCCCGAGGGTGCACACGACCGTGTCGAACGAGGCGTCGGCGAACGGCAGGGCCTGGGCGTCGCCTTCGCGCAGCGCCACGTCGAGGCCGAGCGCGGCGGCGCGGGCGCGGGCCCGGTCGAGCATGGCCGGGCTGAAGTCGAGGCCGGTCAGCCGCACGCCGGGCGGGTAGTGGGGGAGGTTGAGGCCGGTGCCGACGGCGATCTCCAGCACGTCGCCCGCGGCCCGGCGGCAGACCCACTCCCGGCCGCCGCCGAACTGGAGCCGCTCGAACAGCCTAATGTCCTTCTCGTACCGGGGCGCGTACTCGTCCCACTTGGCGCGGAGCCGTTCGTCCACGATGTCCTCCCGCTGCGACCAACCTACCGTGTGCCCATGCGGGTGTGCGTGTTCTGCGGTTCCTCCAGCGGGCGGGTGCGGCACGTCGAGGTCGCCGGGCAGGTCGGCCGCGCGTTGGCCGAACGGGGCATCGGGATCGTCTACGGCGGCGGGCGCGTCGGCACGATGGGCGCGCTGGCCGACGGCGCGCTGGCCGCGGGCGGCTCCGTCGTCGGGGTGATCCCGCGCAGCCTCGTCGAGTGGGAGGTGGCGCACGGGAATCTCACGGAACTGCACGTCGTGACGACCATGCACGAGCGCAAGGCGTTGATGGCGGAGCTCGCCGACGCGTTCGTGGCGCTGCCCGGCGGCGCGGGCACGCTGGAAGAGCTGTTCGAGGTCTGGACGTGGGCCCAGCTCGGCCTGCACGCGAAACCGGTGGCGCTGCTGGACGTCGACGGCTACTTCGGCCACCTGGTCGCGATGGTCGACCACATGGTCGAGGAGGGGTTCCTCAAGCCGCCGTACCGGGACATGCTTCTGGTGGAAGACGACCTGGACCGGCTGCTCGTACGCATCCGCGACTACCGGGCCCCCGACTACCGGTGGACCGACGACAAACCCCTGCCTTAGATCACGGAAATCGGTACGGTGTGGGTCAATGCGAACCGTTTTCGCAAGTTTCACGCCACCCGGGGGGAGCCGGCGATGGACATCAACCACTGGCAGCGGAGGCTTTCCGAGCTGTGCGAGGCGCACCGGGTGCCCGGCGCCTCACTGGCCGTCCTGGTCGACGGCGAGGTCCACGAGTGCGCGACCGGCGTGCTGCACCTCGGCACCGGCGTCGAGGCCACCACCGACTCGCTGTTCCAGATCGGCTCGATCACCAAGCTCTACACGGCCACGTTGATCATGCAGCTCGTCGCCGAGGGCGCGCTCGACCTGGACGCGCCGGTCGTCACCGTGCTGCCCGAGTTCGCCGTGGCCGACGAGGAGGCCACCAAGACCGTGACGCCGCGCCAACTGCTGTCGCACACCAGCGGCATCGACGGCGACTTCTTCCACGACACCGGGCGCGGCGACGACTGCGTGGCCGCCTACGTCGCGGCGTGCGCGCGGCTCGGCCAGAACCACCCGCCGGGCGCGACGATGTCCTACTGCAACAGCGGGTTCACCGTGCTCGGCCGGATCATCGAGGTGCTGACCGGACAGGTGTGGGACGTCGCCCTGCGCGAGCGCCTGCTCGACCCGATCGGCGCGCACCGCACCGTGACCCTGCCCGAGGACGTGCTCAGGTTCCGCTCCGCGCTGGGCCACCTCGGCGAGCCCGGCGAGGAGCCGGTGCCCGCGCCGGTGTGGGGCCTGGCCCGCTCCGCCGGACCGGCCGGCACGATCAACGCCACCGCCGCGGACGTCGTCCGCTTCGCCCGCCTGCACCTGGACGGCGGCCGGGCGCCGGACGGCGCGGTGGTGCTGCCCGCCGAGCACGTGGCCGCGATGCACCGGCCGTTCGTGCAGCTGCCCGCGGGTCACGCGTCGCGGATGTGCTGGGGCCTGGGGTGGATCACCTACGACTGGCCCGGCGGCCCGGTGATCGGGCACGACGGCGCGACCGTCGGGCAGAAGGCGTTCCTTCGGGTGGTGCCCGGGGCCGGGGTGGCGGCCGTGCTGCTCACCAACGGCGGCGTGCCCGCCGAGGTCTCCGAGCGGCTGTTCGCCGAACTGCTGGCCGAACACGCGGGGGTCGTCGTACCGACCTTCGAGCCGCCCGCCGACCCGCCCGCGGTGGACCTCTCCCGGTACGTCGGCTCGTACCTGCGCGAGGGCTACGACGTGGAGGTGAGCGAGCGGGACGGCGTGCTGCGCCTGCGCGGCGAGAGCACCGGCGAGCTGGCCTCGATCAACGCGGTGACCGAGGCGGTGCTCGTGCCGGTGGAGGAGGGCCTGTTCGCCGCCCGCCGCAACGAGCACGAGCCGTGGTCGCCGGTGGTCTTCTACACGCTGCCGGACGGCACGCCGTACCTGCACTTCAGCATGCGCGCCGCGCCGAGGGGCGAGCGGAGCGCCACCTGAGCCGGCGGTGAGCCCGTCCTCCGGGTGCCCACTCGATCGGGTGAATGACCGCGCCGGGCGTATCACGGACCGGATCCGCCTGCTCCTGCACTCGACCGGGCTCGACGGCGGAAGGTGGGAGAACATGACTGTGCTGGCGGACTTCGAGGTGGTAGTGAAGGGCTTCGTCGAGATCGGCGACGGAGGGCACGAGTTCTGGGCCGACTTCGACACGTCCGGCGTCTACACGGGCAAGCCGGCGGTGATCTCGCTCAACGTCATCGGTCTCACCGCCCTGTCGGAGTACGCCCCGGAGATCCTGATCAACGACCAGTTCATCGGGCGCATTCGCGCCAACCACTGGTCCGATCCGAAGCTGCGGGCGGAAGCCTCGAACCACTGGCACTCCCAGCACACGGCCTTCTCCGGCGACCTGCTCAACAACGGCAAGAACACCTTCCGGGTGCGGGCCCTCAAGCTGAAGGACCCCAAGCCGGGCAACGAGTACGACAACTTCACGATCAACAGCGTGGTGTGCTTCTACCACCAGGAGAAGTGACCGACCGCCCGGCTGGGGGAATGGCCACCGGTACCCGCGCACCACACGGGCGGAGTTCTGCCAGATCGGCCGGACCCGGGTGGTCACGGGCCCGGCCACCACGCGGCGACCGACCGGCGGCTGGTCGCGCTGCCCACGGAGGAAGCGCTGGTCCTGCAACGCGATCCGCTGCACCCCGGCGCGGGCGCGACGTTCCGCGTCACGCTGCCCGTGCCGTGATCAGTCCTTGACGGTGATGCCGAGCGCCTGGGCGAACGAGGGCGCGAGGTCCAGTGCCTGGGCGAAGGTGATGGTCGCGCCGCGCAACGAGGTGAGGCCGGCCCGGATGCCCAACCCGGCCGCCTCGCGCAGGTCCACCTTCTTCAGCGTCGCGCCCTCGAACCGCAGGTCTTCCAGCGTCGAGCCGGGGAACGCGACGTCGGTCAGCCCGGCTTCGGAGAAGTCCACGTCGCGCAGGACGCAGTCGACGAACGCGACGTCGCGCAGCACGGCGCCGCGCAGGTTGACCGAGATGAGCTTGCAGCCGAAGAACGTGACGCGGCTCAGCCCGGCCTCGAACATCGCCACCCCGGCGAACGCGCTGTTCACCACCTCCGCGTCGAGCCACCCGGACTCGGCCAGGTCGGTGCCGATGACCTGCGCGCCGTGCAGCCACACGTCGTTGAACCGCGCCCGCCGCAGCGAGCCGTCGGTGAACCGGACACCCGACAGCGCCGACTCGCTGAACCGCGCGTTGCCCGCCGCGGGGTTCGGGAAGTCCCGGTCGGCGATGTGGACGACGTTGTAGTCACCACCCGCCGCCAAGCCCCGCCCGTCGTGGTCTTCGAGGTAGGCGGCGTACGGCAGGTCGGCGAGCGCCCGGGGTTCGCGCATGGGCGGATCGTAGTCGGTGGTGGGGCGGTGCCGGCCGGGTGACGACGTGCCCGGACGGGGTGGCGGTGGCCACAACGACTACTGGGAACGATTATCGTTTTGTTAGGTTCGCCGGGCTCTGTCACCGAACGCTTGGACGTCTCCCGTGCGCCACCGCATCACCCTGATCGCCCTCTGTGCCCTGTCGTTGACCGGGTGCTTCGCCGCCCCGGACGCGGAGCGACCCGGCGGTCGGATCAAGCTCGCGATGCTGCAACCGCCGCGCTCCGGCCTGACCCCGTTCAGCGACGACGCGTTCAAGCTGTCGCGCTGGTCCACCGCGGAAACGCTGGTCACCCTCGACGCGGACGGCAACGCGCGGCCCGGTCTGGCGACCGGGTGGCGGCGGGTCGACAACCACGCCTGGGAGTTCACCGTCCGCCAGGGCGTCACCTTCCACGACGGCACGGCGCTGACCGCCGCGGCCGTCGCGAACACGCTCACCCGGGCCACCGCCGCGTCACCCAAGCCGCGCATCCTCGACGGCGTCGAGCTGACCGCCGCGGCGGCGGGGGACACCGTCGTCGTCACCACCGGCACCCCCGACCCCCTGGTCCCGCAACGGCTCTCCTCGCCGCAGTTGGCGATCCTCGCCGAGAGCGCCTACCGCCCGGACGGCGTGGTGACCCCGGTCGGCACCGGCACCGGGCCGTTCGAGCTGGTCGCGGTCAACGGCACGACCACAGCCACGCTCGACCGCTACGACGGCTACTGGGGCCCGAAGGCCGCCGCCGACGGCATCGACGTGTCGTTCGTCCCCGACGGCACCGCCCGCGCCGCCGCGATCCGGGCCGGCGAGGCGCACATCGCCGAGGCCGTGCCCGTCTCGCAGGCCGCGCTGCTCGACCCGGCGACCGTCACCGAGGTGCCGATGCCCCGCACCAACACCCTGTACCTGAACACGAAGTCCGGGCCGTTCCAGGACCCGGGCCTGCGTGCCGCCGCACGGGAGGCGATCGACGCGGACGAGATCGTGCGCAGCGTCTACGAGGGCCGGGCCGACGTCGCCGAAGGGCTGCTCGGGCCCGCGCTGCCGTGGGCCGCCGCCGGACGCGCACCGCTCACCGGACGCGCGCGGGCCGCGAACCCGGCCGGGACGGCGATCACGCTGGCCACCTTCTCCGACCGCGCCGAGCTGCCCGAGGTCGCGTCCGTGTTGCAGCAGCAGCTGGAGGACGCCGGTTTCACCGTGACGCAGGTGGTCCGCGAGTACGCGCACATCGAGCAGGACGCGCTGGCCGGGAAGTTCGACGCGTTCATCCTGTCCCGGGCGACCGTGCTGGACTCGGGCGACCCGGTGGCGTACGTGCAGTCGGACTTCACCTGCGCGGGCTCGTTCAACATCGCCCGGCTCTGCGACGGCGACGTGGACGCGGCCGTGCGCGCCGCCGCCGCGACCGAGGCGGGCGACCAGCGCCGGGCCGCGATCCTGGCGGCCGAGGCGGCCGTGCTGCGGACCGACGCCGCGATCCCGATGCTGCACGAACGCGTGATCCAGGGCGACGCGACGTCGGTGGTCGACTCGGCCAAGGACCCGCGCGAGCGCACGCTGATCACGTCCGCCACCCGGCTGCGGTGATCGCGCTCGCCTCCCGCGCGGGCGGGCTCGCCGCGGTCGTCGCGGTGATCGGGCTGCTGCCGTGGCTGTCCGGGCGCGACCCGGCGCTCTCGGTGCTGCGCGCCCGGTCCGCCGAGCAGGAGCCGACGGCGGAGGCGCTGGGCGCCGTGCGCCGCGAGCTCGGCCTGGACGCCGGGCCGGTCGCGTTGTTCGGCGACTGGCTGGGCGGCGTGGTCCGGGGCGACCTGGGCCGGTCGTGGGTCGGGGGTGGCGAGGTGCTGCCGTCGGTGCTGGCCGCGTCGGGCGTGTCGCTGGCGTTGATGGGCGCGGCGCTGGTGGTGGCGCTGGTGTCGGCCTGCGCGTTGTCGGCGACGACGTTCGTGCGCGGCGCGCGGGGGACGGCCCGGACGCGCACCGGCGCTTCGGCGGCCGTGCTCGCCGCGCTGCCGGAGTTCCTGGTGGCGACGGTGCTGCTGGTGGTGCTGTCGGTGTGGCTGGGCTGGTTCCCGCCGTACGGCTGGCAGGGGCCGCGGCACCTGGTGCTGCCCGCGTTGGCGCTGGGCCTCCCGGCGGGCGGCATCCTGGGCCGGCTGGTGGACGACGCGGTGCCCGCGGTGTTCGAGGAGCGCTGGGTGTCGCTGTGGCGGTCGTGGGGCTGCTCGCCGGGTGTCATCGGCCGGGCCGCGGCACGGCGTGCCCTGCCGGCCGTGCTACCGCAGTTCGGGTTGGTCGCGGTGGGGCTGACCGGGGGAGCGGTCGCGGTCGAGGTGGTGTTCGCCGTGCCGGGGCTGGGCCGGACCGCGCTGGGCGCGGCGGAGGCGCAGGACCTGCCGTTGTTGCAGGGGTCGGTGCTCGTCCTCGTGCTGCTGGGGTCGGTGGGCGGCGCGCTCGTGGCGGTCGCCCGGCGGTGGATGCTCGGGCCGGCGCTGCGGGCCGCGGCACTGCCCGCGCCGCCGCCCGTGCCGACGCCTCCCGGCCGGTCCCACCGCGTGGTCGTCGCCGTCAGCGCGGTCGTGCCGGCCGTCGTCGTGTGCGGGGGGCTGCTGGGCGACCCGCTGCGGGTGAACCCGGCCGCCCGGCTCTCGCCGCCGAGCTGGGCGCACCCGCTGGGCACGGACGCGCTGGGCCGCGACGTCCTGGCCCGGGTCGGGCACGGGGCGGCGGCCACGCTCACCGTCACGGTGCTGGTGTGCGCGTGCTCGTTCGCCGTGGCGCTGGTCCTCGGCTTCCTGCCGGGCCTGGCCGAGGGCGTCGCGGAGACCGCCAACGCCGTGCCGCCGGTGATCGCGGGCATCCTGGTCGCGGCGACCGCGGGTCCCGGCCCGGTGGGCGCGTCCGTCGCGGTGGGCCTGGTCTCGTGGCCGCCGCTGGCCGCCCACGCCGCGGCCCTGGTCCGGGAGAACCGGGCGGCCACGCACGTCGACGCGCTGCGCGCCCTGGGCGCCGGCCCGACGTGGGTGCTGACCCGGCACGTGCTGCCCGCCGTCGCGGGCCCGGTCGCCCGGCACGCCGTCCTGCGCCTGCCGGGCATCGCGCTCGCGCTGGCCTCGCTGGGTTTCCTGGGCCTGGGCACCCCGCCGCCCGCGCCGGAGTGGGGCCTGATGCTGGCCGAGTCCCTGCCGTACCTGGAACGCGCCCCCTGGGCGGCCCTCGCCCCGACCGCGATGCTGCTGCTCCTGGCGACGCTCGCGGTGTCCCTGTCCACGGCCGCCGGGCGTCACCGGGGCCGGACGTCCCGGCAGGGGCCTGCGGCATGATCACGGCATGCGCTCACCCC
Source organism: Actinosynnema sp. NPDC091369 (assembly GCF_044757065.1). NCBI lineage: Bacteria > Bacillati > Actinomycetota > Actinomycetes > Pseudonocardiales > Pseudonocardiaceae > Actinosynnema > Actinosynnema sp. NPDC091369. Next base: position 184,299 of record NZ_JBIVUG010000008.1, read on the forward strand.
GTGCCGTCCTCGAGGACACCGACTGGGACAGCCTCTCGCACGCCTACGACTCGGCGGGCGACGTCCCGGAACGACTGGTGGGGCTGCTCAGCGAGGACGCGGAGGTGTGCGGTGACGTGCTCGCCTACCTCGACGCCGTGATCCTGCACCAGGAGACGATCTGCTCGGCCACGGCGCCGGTCGCGCTGTTCGTGGCGGGCGTCCTGGACGACCCGCGCGTGCGGATCCGGTGCGAGAGCGCACTTCCGTGGGACGAGCGCGAACGCCCGCTGCGGGCGTCCCTGCTGGAGTGGCTGGGGAACGTCGCCGCCTCGGCCGCCTACGAGGACGACGACGAGGACGAGTACGACGAAGATGACGACTGGGTGCGAGCGGTCGAGGCGTGCCGGGCCGTCCGGCCGGAGCTGTACGCCCGGGTCGTGCCGTTCCTCGACGACGGCGACCCCGCCGTGCGCCAGGCCGCGATCGGCGCGGTCACCCACCTGGTCGCCGCGCCCGACCTGGCCGACCGGCGCGGCGACCTGGCCGACCGGCTGGTCGCCGCGGCGCGGCACGCGACACCGGTGGAACGGGCGGGCGTCGCGCTGACCCTCGGTGCCTGGGGCGTGGTCGCACCGTCGTTGTCGGCCGACGACCACCCCGGCGTCCGGGCCTGCGCGGCGCTCGGCGCGGCGCTCGACGGCGACCCGGCCGCGCTGGACGAGCTGCGGTCGGCGCTGTGCGACCCGGTCGCCGCCGACTCGTGGTTCGCGGAGAACCCGCCGCAGCTCGACGGCCGAATCCGGTTCGCGCTGGTCGAGGCGCTGCTGCGGCGGACCACCACGTTCGAGGAGGTGGTCGACGCCGCGGTGGCGGTCGCCCGGATGACCAACTCCTACACCGTCGACCGCGACTGGGGGCCGCTGCTGGTCCGGGCGTTCCCCGAGGGCTTCAACCCGGAGCGGGCACTCACCGGTGCGCAGCGGCGGTTCCTCGTGGCGGTCGTGGACAACGACGAGTGCTGGGAAGGGGTGTCCAACCCGGTGCTCTGGTTCCGCCGCGCCGGTCTGCCCTCCGACCGGGACGGGCTCCGCGCGCTCCTGGCCTGAGCACCCGGCCGGAGTTCACCCCGAAGGGTGGCGGTGAGCCGGAATGCGCGGTGCCGGAATACGGGGCCGCGGGTCGGGGGTTGGTGCCGGCATGACCGACACAGGGTTCGACCCGCACGCGCTGCTCGCGCAGGCCCGGATCGGCGTGCTCGCGACGATCAAGGCCGACGGCCGGCCGCAGCTGTCCCCGATCACGCCCGCCTACGACCGGGACGCCGGCGTGATCAGGGTGTCGACCACCGAGGGCACGGCCAAGGTGGCGAACCTGCGCCGCGACCCGCGGGTGGCGTTGGAGGTCACGAGCGCGGACGGTGGGCGGTGGGCCACGGCGGAGGGCACGGCGACGATCACCGGGCCCGGCGACGACCCGCACGGCCCGGAGGTCGAGGCGCTGGTGGACTACTACCGCGCCGCCGCGGGCGAGCACCCCGACTGGGACGAGTACCGGTCGGTCATGGTGTCCGACCGGCGGGTGCTGCTCACCATCGAGGTCGGGAAGGTGTACGGCCAGAAGCTGGGCTGACGCGCGCGTGCGGTTCCCGGGCTCACGGGAACCGCACGGACCGCACGCCTACCAGCGCCCGAAGCGCACGGCCTCCTCGAACGGCCGGCGCCTGCGCGACCGGGCCGACGCGCCCTCCGGGACCTCGTCCTCGGCGCCGTGCCCGATCGCGATCGCGCCGATGGGCACGTGGTCGGCCGGCACGCCGTACTTCTCGCGCAGCGGGTCGAAGTCGTCCGCGCCGATGCCGAAGTACACCGCGCCGAGCCCTTCGTCCACCGCGGTCTGCAGCACCAGCAGCACCGCCATGCCCGTGTCGACGTACCAGAACGGCACCGGCCAGTGGTCCTCGCTGCGGTCGGTCCACCCCTTGTCGGGCTCGGCGTACCGGTCCAGGTAGGCGTCCTTCACCGCGAACGCGACCACGACCACCGGCGCGGTCTTCACCGTGTCGTAGGTCCACAGGTGGCGCAGCGACTCGTAGAACCCGGCGGTCTCCTCGCCCCGCAGCACGAGGAACGCCTGACCCTGCGAGTACCCGGCCGACGGGCCGCGCAGCGCGTTGCGCATGATCCGCCGCACGGCCTCGTCCGACACCGGCTCGTCGGTGAACCGCCGCACCATCCGCCTGCGGCGCACCACGTCCTGGAACTCCACGGGAACCCCCGTCCCTCGACCGACACCGGGCTCAGCGCAGGGTCGGCACGTCGCCGTTGCCCACCCGGACGACCTCCACACCGCGCAACCCGCTCCGCCACGAGGCAACCACATCGGCGAGCACGGCGGCAGACACCGGACGGCGGCCCAACCCGATCGCGAACCGCACCGCGTCCGGACCGCGCCGCACCGGGCGCGGCCACGCGTGCGCGTCCGGCGTCCCCGCCGCCTCCAACGCCGCGAGCAGCGCCCGCACCCGGCCGCGCACCGGGCCGACGAGGTCGTGCGGCACGGTGACCAGCGCCCACGCGGCGTGAGCGCGGTGCGCGTCCGGCGGCGACAACAGCCCGGCAGCCCCCGACTCCACGATCTCCCACGCCCGGTACAGCTCGGCGGTCAGCAGGTCCCGGAACCCCGGGCCGACCTGCTCGGTGCACGAGCGCACGGGCGCGGTCGGCGTCATGACCGTCACCGGCGACCCGGTGCGCGGCGGTGACGCCACCAGGCCGACCGGGTCGCGCCAGTCCCACGCCGCCCACGTCGCGAAGAACCCGGCCGCCAGGTCCGGCCCGTCCCACTCGCGCACGGTCCGCGCGGCGAGCACCGCCCACCCCAGCCCCGGCACGCCCCCGAACGGCGCGGAGTCCAGCCCGCGCGCCCGTGCCCACGCCTTCACCAGGCGCGCGAGCCGGGCGAAGTCACCGGCGCGGTCGCCGACCGCCGCCAGGACCGCCTCGGCGTCGCCGACGGCGCTCAGCGCGACCCCGTCGGCACCGGCCACGGCGAGGTCCACCCCCAGACCCGCCACCGCGAACCGGAACCCCGGCGACCGCGCGCCGACCACCGGCCGGACCGCGACGTCGGGCAGCGCGGCGGCCACCCGCTCGGCCGCGGTCGCGCGGTCCGCCACCTCGGCCACCAGGTCGAGGTCCGCGTCGGGCAACCCGCACCCCATGCGCCGCGAGCCGACGACGTGCACCACGTCCAGCGCGTCGGACAACGCGCGCGTGACCCGGTCGGCCACGGCGTCCAGCGACGGCGGCGGGGCGGCGGCGGGCTCCTCGACCCACCGCACCTCGCCCGTGCCCAGCGCGACGACCGCGCGGGGGAGCATCGGCCCGTCACCCCGGCGGGACAGCACCACCACCTCGGCCACCCGGTCCGACCGCGGGCCGACGCCCTCGGCGGCCTGCCGCGACGCGCCGACGGTGAGGTGCGGGGTGAAGTCGTCCCGGGTCCGGCAGCCGGGGAACCGCCGCCGCACCGCGTCGTGCAGCGCCGTCCACGGCGCGACGTCCGCCGCGGCCGGGTCGAGCCACACCACGTCCGGCCCGAACTCCCGCACGCCCTCCACCCGCACCGGGAACGGCGGCACGTCGGCGACCGCCTCGGCCAGCAGCGGCACGGCCCGCTCGAAGTCGGACTCGGGCACGAACCCGAACAGCAGCGTCACGTGCGGCGGCCAGCGGTCGGCCCGGCGGTCGTGCGCGCGGCGAACCCGCTCGACCTCCTCCCACGGCCCCGGCAGCCACACCACGGCGGTGCGCGGCGTGGGCGGCGAGTCGAGCACGTCGCCGTCCTCGGGGACGACGGCCGCCAACCGGGCCAGCACCCCGTAGTGGTCGGAGGCGAACAGCCCGTCGGCGGGCCGGTCGCCCACCAGTTCCGCCCCGGCGCAGCGCACCCGGCCGCGCACGAACACCCGGTCCAGCCGCGACCGCCGACCCGACAGCGACGACACCGCGGCCAGCGGGTTCACCACCGGGTCGAACGTGGGCGGCTCGTCGTCGCGCGCCTCCAGCCACGCGTCGCGCATGCCGAGCGCCGCGCCGGGTCGGCCGCCGCCGTCGTTGAAGTCGCCGACCAGCACCACGTCGCCCTCCACCCCGGCGAACGCCTCCGCGACCCGGGCGAGCTGGGCCCGCCGCTTGGCCGGGCCGTTCGCGGTGTGGTCGCTGGTCAGGTGGGTGGCCGCGACGACGAGCGGCCCGCCCGCGGTCTCCACGACGACCGCGCCGACGGCCTTGTGCGCGCCGAGCGGGAACCTCGCCGCCTCGATCACCGGCACCCGGCTCAGCACGACCAGCCCGGTGCGGTCGACGTCCGGCCCGGTCGGGTCGACGTCGAGCGTGTAGGCGGACCGCACCCACGGCTGGGCGAGGAGCGCGGCGAGCAGGTCGGGTTCGACCTCCTGCAACGCGATGACGTCCGCGTCGGCCGCCGCCAGCTCGCCGAGCAGCAGGGGACGGCGGCGGGCCGTGTCGATGAGGTCGCTGTCGTACCGGTCCCACAGCACGTTCCAGGTGAGGACGCGCAAGGCCGCGGCCGAGGTGCCGGTGGGCCGGGCGGGTTCGGCCGGCGCCCAGCCGTGCAGCGGGTCCCAGGAGTGCGGTGTGCTCGCGGTGAACAGCGGTGCGCGCAGGCGGCGCGGTGCGCGCACCCGGCCCGCGCCCGACTCGCCGACCCGGTCCAGCCCGGCGGCCCGGTCCCACACCACCTCGCCGTCCGCCTCCACGAACAGCACCCGGTGCCACGGCACCTCGCCGCCCGGCGTGAACGCGGGCAGCGCCACCCGCTTGGGCCGCGCCCCGCGCTGCTGCACGCCCAGCACGAACCGCGCCGGGTCGAACCGCGGGTCCCAGCGGACCTGGTGGTAGACCTCCTCGCTCGTGCGCATCACGGCTCCCCGTCGTCGTCCACGACGCCGTCCGCGCCGACGTACCAGGTGCGGTGGGCCTGCCACGGGTACGGCGGGCTGAACCGGCGGGCCTGCGCGGCGAGCACGGCGACCGGCACGGGGTGCGCCCGGGACGCGTTGCGCCGGGCCGCCTCCCGCTCGTCGACCAGCACCACCGCCTGCGTCACCAGCGCATCGTGCCGCCGCGCGACCGCGCGCACCACCGCCCGCTGCGGCTCGACCAGCGACGTCGCGTCCCACACCGCGGTCCGGCCGGCGCGCAGCGCGGCGTCGAGCCGGTCGAGCCCGGCCCGCAGCACCTCGGCGTTCGCCCGCTGGTCGGCCCGGTCGCCCGCCTCGTCGCGCAGCTCGTCCAACGACACCGCGGTGTGCGCGGCCACCCCGGCGGCGAACGTCGACTTGCCGCTGCCCGACAGCCCCACCAGGTGCACCAGCTCCGGGAAGTCGCCGGACCGCCACCGCCACGTCGCCGCGACCGCCTCCTCCACACCCAGCACCCGCCCGGCCCGCAGGCTCGCGTCCCGCGCCTCGGCCCAGCACCGGTCCGCGGCCCGACCACCCAGGCGGTCCCGCAACCCCGAGCGCAGCCCGTCGAACGACCCGACGTCCTCGGCGTGCAGCGCGGACCACGCCACCTGGTCGCGCGCGTCCGCGTCAGGCGCGACGGCCGCCGACACGGCGTGCAGCACGTCCAGGTCCACGGCGGTCGACAGGCGCAGCAACCCGGCCCGCCGCTCCTCGTCCGGGAACGGCCGGTGCAGCAGCCGGTGCAGCCCGACGACGTCACCGACCCGCCGCGCCACCCCGACCCCGACCGGACCGGCCAGCGCCGACATCACCCGGCCGCGCCGGACCCGGTGCAGCGCCGCCGCGAGCACGCCCGTCAGCCGGGCCTGCCCGGTCGACTCCGCCGCCACCGCCTCGGCCGCCTCCACGTCCGCCGCCGCCACGTCGCACCCGAGCACTCCGAGCAGCGCCGGCACGTCGACCGGCGCGCCCGACCGCACGTCCCACAGCACCGACGACGGTCCGAGCCCGTTCTGCACCACCGGGGCCGTCATCCAGTGGGTGTCGGTCCGCACGTGGTGCGCGCGCACCCACTTCGCCACCCGCCGCCCGAACTCCTCGCGCGCGAACCCCTCCACGGTCCGCACGACGAACCCCTCCTGCCGCGCCGTGTCGACCCGCAGCCGCCGCAGCGCGCGCTCGTCGAACACCCCGCGCCACAGCACCGGCGGCACCGGCACGCCCAGGTCGCGCAGGAACCGCGCGGTCCGGTCCCAGTCGAGGCAGCGGTCGCCGTCCCACACCGAGAAGCCGTAGAACCAGCTCTCCAGCCCTTCGTACCCGATCGAGTGACGTGCGTGGACGTTCTCGCCGCAGACGCGCCACCCCTCGGGCAGCCGCGCCCCGATCCGGCCCTGGAGCCCCTTGACCCACGACCGGGACGGGTGGTGCGCCGAGTCGAGCGACCGGGCGTGCAGCCCGTCGACGTAGAGGGTGGTGTTCTCGCCGTCCAGCTTCTCGGTGACCACCACCTCGCGGCCGCGCAGCCCGTCGAGGTCGGCGACCCGCACGTCGTCCGCCGACGCCCCGGGCGACCACGGCAGGTGCGGCGTGCGCGGGTAGGCCGTGCGCTGGTGAGCCGTGCGCTGGTGAGCCGTGCGCATTACCCCTCCCACCGGCCGGAACCCCGCGTGGACGATAGGGCCCGCGGCCCGGCCGATCGACCGGTTTTCGGCGGTGCCCCCACCGCGCCCGGCACTGGATACGATGACGGGTCGAGGACGGTCGGAAGAGAAAGGACGAACGTGGAGACGCTCGAGTTCCAGTCGGAGGCGCGTCAGCTCCTGCGGCTGATGATCCACTCGGTCTACTCGAACAAGGACACGTTCCTGCGCGAGCTGGTGTCCAACGCCTCGGACGCGCTGGACAAGCTCAGGCTGGAGACGTTCCGCGACAAGGACCTGGTCGCGGACACGTCGGACCTCCACGTCGCCATCGAGGTGGACCGGGAGGCGCGCACGCTCACGATCCGCGACAACGGCATCGGCATGACCCGCGAGGACGTGATCGGGCTCATCGGCACGATCGCCAAGTCCGGCACCGCCGAGTTCCTGCAGAAGCTGAAGGAGTCCCAGGACGCCGCCGCCTCGCAGGACCTCATCGGCCAGTTCGGCATCGGCTTCTACTCCTCGTTCATGGTCGCCGACAAGGTCACCCTGGTGACCAGGCACCCGCGCGCGGAGGGCGTCCGGTGGGAGTCCACCGGCGAGGGCACCTACACGATCGAGGACGTCGAGGACGCGCCGCAGGGCACGTCGGTCACCCTCCACCTCAAGCCGGCCGACCCCGAGGACCACCTGGCCGACTACACCTCGACCGCGAAGATCACCGAGATCGTCAAGCGGTACGCCGACTTCATCACCTGGCCGATCCGGATGGCCAAGGAGGACGGCGGCGAGCCGACCACGATCAACTCGCGCAAGGCGCTGTGGGCGCGGCCCGCCTCCGAGGTCACCGAGGACGAGTACGCCGAGTTCTACCGGCACGTCAGCCACGACTGGAACAAGCCGCTCGAGACGATCCGGATGCACGGCGAGGGCGTCTTCGAGTACCAGGCGCTGCTGTTCATCCCGTCGCAGGCGCCGCTGGACCTGTTCATGCGCGAGCGCAAGCGGGGCGTGCAGCTCTACGTCAAGCGCGTCTTCATCATGGAGGACTGCGAAGAGCTGATGCCGGAGTACCTCCGGTTCGTCAAGGGCGTGGTGGACGCCCAGGACCTCTCGCTGAACGTGTCGCGGGAGCTGCTCCAGCAGGACCGCCAGATCCAGCTCGTGCGCCGCCGGCTGGTGAAGAAGGTGCTCTCGACCGTCAAGGGCCTGATGGCCGACAAGCCGGAGTCGTACGAGACGTTCTGGCGCGAGTTCGGCAGCGCGGTCAAGGAGGGCCTGCTCAGCGACCCCGACAACCGCGACGCCATCCTCGACATCGCCTCGTTCGCCTCCACGGCCGACCCGGAGAAGCCGACCACGCTCGCCCGGTACGTCGAGCGGATGAAGGACGACCAGCAGCACATCTACTACATGACCGGCGACTCGCGGACCACCGTGGAGAACTCGCCGCACCTGGAAGCGCTGCGGGCCAAGGGCTTCGAGGTGCTGATCCTCACCGACCCGATCGACGAGATGTGGGTCGACGCGGTCCCCGGCTTCAAGGACAAGACGTTCCAGTCGATCGCCAAGGGGCAGGTCGACCTGGAGACGGAGGAGGAGAAGGCGCAGGCCGAGGAGCGGCAGAAGGACTTCGCCGGGTTCCTGGAGTGGATGACGACCACCCTGACCGACAAGGTCAAGGAGGTGCGGCTGTCCTCGCGCCTGACCACCTCGCCCGCGTGCGTCGTCGGCGACGCCCACGACCTGACCCCGACCCTGGAGAAGATGTACCGGGCGATGGGGCAGGAGCTGCCGCCGGTCAAGCGGATCCTGGAGCTCAACCCCGACCACGCCCTGGTGTCGGGCCTGCACCGGGCGTTCGCCGACCGGGGCGGCGACGACGCGTCCCTCGCCGAGTCGGCCGAACTGCTGCACGGCATGGCGCTGCTGGCCGAGGGCGGCGACCTGCCCGACCCGTCCCGCTTCGTCCGGCTGATGTCCGAGCACCTGGAGCGGGCCCTGTGAGGTCGTGACCCGCACGGGCTCCCGTCACCGCCGGGAGCCCGCCCGGACGAAGTCCAGCACCCACCCGAGGGCCCGGTCGCAGCGTCACGTCGTGCCCGGCGCTGCGCGCGAACACGGCCGGCACCAGCCGCGCGTCCGGCCGGTGCGCCACGTCCACGCCGACGGCCCGGCGCAGGAACCACCGCCACACCCGCTCCCGCCGCACGACGCCCAGCAGACCGATCCCGACCACAGGCCCGGCGGAACGGCGCGGTCACCGTCCTCGGGGCGAGAAGGCTGGGCGACACGACTCGGTCGGACGCGTGGATCGCCTGGCCAGTACTCGGAAGCGGGCGCGCCGACGTCGGGGTTGGCCGGCTCGCGCAGCAGCACGCCGAACAACGCGTGCGCCACACCGAGCCGGAGCTCGTACCGGACCCGGACCAGGCGGTCGATGACGGCAGTGATGCGGGAGCTCGCGACCAGCCGCAGCGAGCGCGACGTGCTCGGCTGGGACCTGGCCGGCAGTGTGCGGACCTTCGAGCCGTTCTGACACCGGGGGCGCGGCACCAGCGTGACGCGCCCCCGGGTCGGGGTGCTACTTCAGCCGCACCGGCAGGGACTCGTGGCCGTTGGAGATGAACGACTGGCCCGGCTCCAGCTCGTGCGGCGGCACGGCCAGGCGCATCTCCGGGAACCTGGCGAACAGGGCCGGGAGGGCGATCTCGGCCTCCATGCGCGCCAACGGGGAGCCCAGGCAGTAGTGCACCCCGTGCCCGAACGCCAGGTGGGTCTTGTCCGCCCTGGTGATGTCGAACCGGTCGGCGGTCTCGCCGTGCACGGCCCGGTCCCGGCCCGCCGCCGCGTACGCCGCGAGGATCGCGTCACCCTTGGCGATGACCACGCCGTCGCCGAGCTCGATGTCCTCCACGGCGTACCGCAGCGGCAGGTTCGCGATCGGGGCCTGCCAGCGCAGGGTCTCCTCGATCACGTCGCCCCAGCCGCTGGTCCCCGCCCGCACCGCGGCCAGCTGCTCCGGGTGGGTCAGCAGCGCGGTGATCGCCTGGTCCAGCAGGTTCACCGTGGTCTCGTAGCCCGCGGAGATCACCAGGATCAGGGTGTCGACCAGCTCGGCTTCCTCCAGCTTCGAGCCGTCGTCCTCGCGCACCGCGATCAGGCCGCTGGTCAGGTCGTCACCGGGGTTCTCCCGCTTCGCCGCGACCAGCTCGTGCATGATCCCGTACAGCCGCACGGCGTTCGCCTGCGCCGCCTCGGCGGTGATCGTGGTGTCGAAGACCCCGTCGACCACCTCCCGCAGCTCCGACCGCGCCTCGGCGGGCACGCCGAACAGCTGGCAGATGACCTCGATCGGGATCGGGTAGGCGTACCTCTCGCGCAGGTCCACCGGTTCCCGCGCCACGTCCGGCCCGTCCAGCTCGTCCAGCAGCCGGTGGGTGATCTGCTCGATCCACGGTCTCATCGCCGCCACGCGCCGGGCCGTGAACGCCTTGGACACCAACGAGCGCAACCGGCGGTGGTCGGTCCCGTAGGCGGTGAACATGTTGTGCACCGACACCCACAGGTGCAGCGGCCAGTCCTCGGAGATCCGGCCACTGCTGTACTCGGGCCAGTGCTGCCGGGCGTCCTTGGAGACCCGCGGGTCGCCGAGCAGGTCGCGCAGGGTGTCCTGGCGGGTCACCGACCACGCCACAACCTTGCCAGGGAGCTCCACCAACGTCGCCGGGCCGCGGGCGGCGATGGCCGCGGACTCGGCGTGGACGTCACGGCCGGTGGGGTCGAGGACGATGGGGTCGAGGACGACGGCGTCGGCTGATCGTTCCAACGGGTTTCTCCAGGTGACTCGTCGGGGTGGACGGGCACGGCTACCGGGGTGAAACGCACGGGGAGCGCGGTGAGCGCGCGGTGGAACGGGCCGGGTCGCCAGACCAGCTGGTCGACGGGGACGGCCAGCCGCATGTCGGGCAGGGCGTCGAGGATCTTCTCGATGGCCACCGACGCGATCAGCCGCGCGGGCTGCTGCGCCGGGCAGGAGTGCACGCCCGCGCTCCAGGCGAGGTGGGCGCGGTTGCCCGAGCGCTGCTGGCCGGCCAGCGCGGGGTCGTTGTTGGCGGCCGAGAAGCTGATCACCACCGGTTCGGCGGCGGGCAGCCGGATCCCGGCGAAGTCGATGTCCTCGACCGGGTAGCTCGCCGAGTAGTTCGCCATCGGCGGGTCGGTCCACAGCACCTCGTCCAGCGCCTCCTCGACCGGGAGGCTGCCGCCGGAGAGGCTGCCCGCGAACCGGTCGTCGGCCAGCAGCAGCCGGATGCCGTTGGCGATCAGGTTCTTCTCGGGCTCGGTGCCCGCGCCCATGAGGACGATGAGCTGGTGGATCAGCTCCTCGTCGGTCAGCCTGGCCGGGTGGGCCATCATCCACGACGGCATGTCCTGGTCGGGCCGCTGCCGCTTGAGCGCGATCAGCTCCAGCATGCACCGGGTCAGCTCGGCGTTGGCCTTCTCCGGCTCGACCATGTCGAAGATGTCGCGCATGGCGAGCACCAGCCGGTCGCCCAGCTCCGGCGGGCAGCCGTAGAGGTGGTTGAACATCATCAGCGGCAGCAGCTGCGCGTACTCGCCGAGCAGGTCGGCCTCGCCGTTGCGGGCGAACCGCGCGACCAGCCGGTCCGCGGTCCGCTCGACGTGGGCGCGCAACGCGTTCACGTCGACCCGGGCCAGGCTGTCGGTGACCACGGCGCGCAGCCGCGCGTGGTGGGCGCCGTCGGTGAACAGGCAGTTCGGCCGGTACATCATCATCGGCAGCACCGGGCAGTCCGGCGGCATCTTCGCCTGCCACTGCCGGGGGTCGCGCGGGAACGCGCTGGGGTTGCGCAGCACGTCCAGCGCGGCCGAGTAGCCCACGACGAGGCTGGCGGGCACACCGGGCGCCAGCTCGACCGGCGCGACCGGCCCGTGCTCGCGCAGGGCCCGGTAGGTCGCGGCCGGATCGGCGGCGAACTCGGGGCCGTAGAGGGGCATCCGGCCCTGGTGTGCGGGACATGCCTGCCCGGGGGCGGCTTGCGAGGTCACACGGTCTCCTGGTTGCGGGTCAACAGGTACTCGACGAGGGTGACGAGCGCCTGCGTGGACGAGGTCACGTCGCGGGCGTCGCACGACATCAGTGGTGTGCCGGGCAGCAGGTCCAGCGCGTCGCGCAGCTCCTCGCCGGGGAACGCGGGCGCGCCGTCGAAGGAGTTGACCGCCACCGCGTACGGGATGCCCAGCTCCTCCAGCAGGCTCATGACCTCGAAGGACTGCTCCAATCGGCGGGTGTCGACCAGCACGAGCGCACCCAGCGCGCCGTAGGCGATGTCCTTCCAGACGCGGGTGAACCGCTGCTGGCCGGGCGCGCCGAACAGGTAGAGCACCAGCTCGTCGCTCAACGTCAGCCGGCCGAAGTCCAGCGCCACCGTGGTGGTGCTCTTGCCGTCGACGCCGGCGAGGTCGTCGACGAGGGCGCCCGCCTGCGTCATCGTCTCCTCGGTGCGCAGCGGACGGATCTCCGACAGCGTGCCGACGAAGGTGGTCTTGCCGACCGCGAACGGGCCGACGACCAGCAGTTTCACCGCCGTCCGCACGGTGTCGCGCAGGTAGACACCGTCCGGGGCCGGCCGGTCAGAGGCGAGCACGGAGGCCATCGAGCACGTCCTTCAGCAGCTTCATGTCGGGGCGGGCGGTGTGCGAGACCGCGGCGTGGGTGGCGATGTGACCGCTGTCGACCAGGTCGGACAGCAGCACCTTGGTCACGCTGATCGGCAGCGAGAGGTGCGCGGCGATCTCGGCCACCGACAGCGCGCCGCCGCGGCACAGCTCCATCAGCCGCTTCTTCTCCGGCGACAGCCCGGACACCTGCTCGCGGGTGGCGATCACGACCGTGACGGCGTCGAAGGTGTTGCGGCTGGCGTGGGCGCGACCGCCGGTCACCACGTACGGCCGCACCAGGCCCTGCAGGCGCCTGTCGTCGCTCACGCCGGGCTGCCCGCACCCTGTCGCGGCGGGCTGGTCAGTTCCTTGCCCAGCCGCTGGACCAGCTCCTGGATGCGGAAGGAGACCGCTTCCATGTCCACCCGGTCGGTCGCCGAGACGGCGAGGTACGCGCCGGGCCCGGCGGCGGCCAGGAAGACGTAGCCGCCGACGAACTCGCTGACCGTCTGCTGCCACTCCGCGCTGGTCTGGCCGCAGAACTCGGCGGTGGCGCGGGCCAGCGACTGCAACGCCGACATGGCGGCGGCGTGCCGCTCGGCGTCGTCGCGGCCGATGCCGGCGGAGTGCGCCATCAGGAGCCCGTCGGCCGACAGCAGGACGGCGTGCCGCGTCTCGGGCATCTTCAGGGCGTCGTCGAGCATCCAACCCAAAGTGTTCATGCCTGGGTGTTCCCTTCAGCGACAGGCGGCGGCGGGGTGGTGGCGCGGCCCGACTCGGTGCCGCGCTTCCAGGCGGCCAGCCCGGTCGCGATCCGCTGGTCGGTCGGCGTGGGGACGGGCGGAGCCGACGGCGGCACGCCCTGGTCGGCGGGCTGCGTCCGCCGTCGGCGGGGCAGGCCGCCGGAGGTGCGCCCCAGCACGGCGGCGTCCACCGCCGCGGCCGGCGGCCGGCGCTGCTCGGGCGGCAGCGCGACGGCGTTGTCGGGCATGGTCGGCTTGCTCACCCGGGTGAGCAGCTCCGTCGGCAGGAAGACCACCGCGCGCACACCGCCGTACGGCGAGCGCGTGTCCACCGAGACCCGGAAGCCGTAGCGCTTGGCCAGCACGCCGATGACCGCGAAACCGACCTGCGGCGGGTCGCCGAGCCGGTTGATGTCGCTCCCGCCGCCCCCGGCCAGCAGCCGGGCGGCGCGGTTCAGCTCCTCGACGGTCATGCCGACGCCGCCGTCGTCGATCATCACGACCATGCCGTTGTGCGCCTGCTGGAAGTTGACCTCGACGCTGGTGTTGGGCGGCGAGTGCCGGGCGGCGTTGTCGAGCAGTTCCGCCACGGCCAGCACGACCGGCTCGACCGCGCGGCTGACCACCGCGACGTCGGACTCGGCGGGCAGGTTGATCCGCAGGTAGTCCCGGATGCGGGAGGTGGCGCCGCGCACCACGTCGGTCAGCGGCGAGGCCGACCGCTGCTGCCCGGGCCAGGAGCCGCAGAGCACCGCGGTGGCCTGGGCGCGCCGGTTGAGCTGGGAGTTCATGTGGTCGATGCGCATCAGGCCGGCGAGCACGTCGGGGTCGTCGTGCCGCTCCTGCATGGCCGAGATCGCGACCTGCTGCTCGTTGGACAGGCTCTGCACCGCGCGCATCATCGACTTGAGCGTGGCGCGGGCCGACTGCTCGCCCCGCTCGGTGGCCTGCCGGACGGAGTCGGCGAACAGCGCGAGCACCCGCTCGTGGCTCTCGGCCGCCTCCGCCCGCTTCGGGCCGGGCACCTCGACGGGCCGGTGGCCCAGCGACTCGGCCAGGGCGGGCAGCCGCGCCTCGACCAGGTGCCGCTCCTCCTCGGCGCGGGTGCGGGCCAGGTCCTCGGCCCGTTCGGCCCGCACCCGTAAGGCGCGGGTGGTCCGTTGTTGGCGTACCAGCAGGAACAGGGTGATCAGCACGATGGCGAGCAGGAGCCAGAACGCTATCGCGAGTGTTTGTCGGTCCATCAATTCCTCTGGTGCGGGCGAGCTGCCGGATGTCAGTGCGCCGAGCAGGGTTCTGATCTTTATCACGGGACTTCGGTGGACGCCAAGTGGTTGCCGCAGTCTCCCTCCAATGGAGCAACCCGGTCCGGAAAAGCATTACCATATGTCCACAGTGGACAATTCCGGCGGCCCGGAATCCGGCCAATGGGAGGTGTGGAATTCGCAGGTCAAAGCGCATTCGGCGGCCGGTTCCCGATTGTGCTCCGGCGAATTCGTCCGAGCCCGCCGCCCTATCGCGGCGACGTTGTTCTCCGGCGGCTACCGTGAGTGCCTCCAGTGAGGTCGCGGAGGTCGTGGTGGTGGACGGGGACGACGTGGCCGGGCACTCGAACGCGGTTTCCGGGACCAGCGGGATCGTCGTGCAGTCGCGTCACATCCACGGTGGCGTGCACGTCTCCACCTCACCGCCCGTGCGGCGGCCCCGGCAGCTCCCGCTGTCGGTCGGCGCCTTCACCGGCCGGGAGCGCGAGCTCGCCGACCTGGACGCGCGGCTGCGCGGCGGCACGTCCGGCGTGGTGATCTCCGCCGTGTCCGGCACGGCGGGGGTCGGGAAGACCGCCCTGGCCGTGCACTGGGCGCACCGCGTGGCCGACGAGTTCCCCGACGGGCAGCTCTACGTCAACCTGCGCGGCTACGACCGCGAGCCGCCGTTGACGCCCGACGACGTGCTGGCCGGCTTCCTGCGCGCCCTGGGCGTGTCCGACATCCCCAGCGACGGCGGCGAGCGCGCGGCCCGCTACCGCACCCTGCTCGCCGACCGGCGGGTGCTGGTGGTGCTGGACAACGCGGGGCGGGTCGACCAGGTGCTGCCCCTGCTGCCCGGCGGCCCGTCGTGCTTCGTGGTCGTCACCAGCCGGGACCGCATGTCGACCCTGCGGGTGCGCTACGGCGCCCACGGCGTCGACCTGGACCTGCTGCCGCTGGACGACGCGCTGCGCCTGCTGCGGGCGACGGTCGGGCCGCGGGTGGACGACGAGCCCGGCGCGGCCAGGGCGTTGGTGCGCAGCTGCGCGAGCCTGCCGTTGGCGCTGGGCATCACCGCGGAGATCGCGGCGGTGCGGGGGCGCACGCCGCTGGCCGACATCGCCGAGGAGCTGGCCGACGAACGCCGCCTGCTCGGCGTGGCCGACGACGACCACAGCATCCGGACGGTGTTCTCGTGGTCGCTCAAGACCCTGGACGAGCGCTGCGGCCTGGTGTTCCGGTTCCTCGGCCTGCACCCGGGCCGCGAGTACGACGTGCCCGCGCTCGCCGCGCTGGCCGACCTGCCGGCGTCCGAGGTGCGACGGGCCGTGGACGACCTGCTGCGGGTGCACCTCGTGGAGGAGGTCGCGGACGGGCGGCTGCGCACGCACGACCTGCTCGCCGCCTACGCGCGGGACCTGGCGGCCGGGCACTTCGCCGCCGCCGAGGTGCGGCGGTCGTTCTCCCGGCTGTTCGAGCACTACCGGAGGCTGACCGCGCACGCCGTGAAGCAGGTGACCGGTGGCAGGCAGAGCCACCGGCGCGCGGTGGCCGCCCCGACCGGCGGCGTCAAGCCGGACCGGGCGTGGTTCGCCACCGAGCGCCTCAACCTGGAGGCCGTCCTGGACCACGCGCCCGCCCGCGGGGTCGACGCCGAGGAGGTCGGCCACCTCGCGCACGACCTGGGCTTGCTGACCCGGGCCGCCGGGGACCTGCCCGTGGCGCTGCGGCACTTCGCGGCCGCGGCCCCGGTGTTCGCGGAGAGCCGGCGCCGCTACTCGTACCGGATCAGGCTGGACGAGCAGGAGGCGAAGGTCGCGGCCGGGCTGTGCGCCGGCGCGCTGCGGTCGTTGCCGCTGCTCGGCGACCACCTGAGGGTGGCGGGCATGACGGCGGAGCTGGCCGAGGCGGACCGGTTGACCGCGGTCGCCGCGCTGGCGTGCGGCGACCCGTCGCGGGCGATCCGGCTGGCCCGCGCCGCGCAGCGGGTGTTCGAGAAGCGCGACGACCTGAGGGCGGCGGCGGTCTGCTCGCTGACCTACCTGGCCGCGGTGTGCGCCGGCGCGCTCGACGCCCCGGGCACATCGCCCAACCGGATGATCGACAAGGCGCTGGCGACCGCGGCGCGCCTGGCCGAGCTGGGGATGCGCGACGAGGCCGACTACGCGCGGTTGCTCGGGGTGCGGCTCGCGGTGGCGGCCGGGCAGCTCGACCGGGCCGACGCGCTGCTCGGCGAGGTCGCCCCGCCGACCCTGGGCACGTCGACCGACCAGCGGCTGCTGCACGTGCTGTGCGAGGCCGAGCTGATCGAGCGGTTCGGCGAGCCCGAGGTGGCGATCGCGCTGGCCGCCGAGGGGTACGCGGAGGTCGGCCGGTCCGACGGCCCGGCCGCGGGCATCGGCGTCGCGCCCGCGAGCACGGTCTACGGGCGTGCCCTGCGGGCGTTGGCCCTGCGGATCGCCCTGCGCGACCACGACCCCCGGCGGGTGTTCGAGATCGCCGAGCAGTTCCGGCCGCAGCGCCCGGGTCCGACCGGCGGCGACGGGGGCGTGCGGCTCGACGTGGTGGCCGACCGGCTCGGGGCGCGGGCGCTGGTCGGGTTCGCGGCGACGGCGGAGCGGCTGATCGCCACGGTCGTCGTGGACGGGCGCGTGCACGTCGTGGACCTGGACCTGGCCGGCGCGGTCGGGCACGCCAGGCTGCTGCGGGCCGACCTGGACTCCGCCTCGGCGGTGGTGGACCTGTCCGACCGGGTGGTCGGGCTCACCTCCGCGCAGGCCGGCGGCTCGGCGGCGGAGCTGGACCGGCACGTGGTGCGGCCGCTGCTGGGGCTGGTCGGCGACCGCGACCTGGTGGTGGTGCCCGCCGAACCGCTCGCGGGCGTCCCGTGGTCCGCGCTGCCGTCGCTGCACGGCCGCCCGCTGGTGGTGGCACCCTCGGTCGGCGCGTGGTCGGCCGCCCGGCGCCGGGACGGCACGCGGGCGGCGGACCGGGGCGTGTTCGTGATCGGGCCGGGCATGGCGGCCGACCGCGCCGACATCGCGGAGCTGGCGGACCTGCACCCGCGCGCCGAGGTCGTGGCGCCGCGGGTGCGGGCGGTGCTGGAACGCGCCGACGGCGCGCGCTTCCTGCACCTGGTGGCCCGACGGGAGCACGAGCCGGAGAACTTCGTGTTCTCCCGGGTCGTGCTGGCCGACCGCGCGCTGCACGCGCGCGAGTTCGGCGAGCTGGAGGAGCCGCCGGACCTGGTGGTGCTGCCCGGGTCGGCCGAACGCGTGCCGGGGGAGGTCGCGCTCGGGTTCGCCAACGGGCTGCTCGTCGCCGGGGTGCGGACCGTCGTCGTGGCGGTCGCGCGGGTCGCCGAGCAGACGACGGTGGCGGTGATGCGGGAGCTGCACACCGCCCTGGCCGCGGGCGAGCCTCCGGGGCGGGCGCTGGCCGGGATCGTCGCGGTCGACCCGCTGCACCGACCGTTCCTGTGCGTGGGGTCGGGGGAGTGACGGGTCACTCGGGCCGGATCAGCAGCGTCGCGCGGACGGCGGCGGCCAACGCGTCCGGGTTCGCGGTCCGGGCGAAGGTGTCCACCGCGGTGTCGGCGAACTTGACGGCGTGCTCGTCGCCGTGGTCCACCGCGCGGGCGAGCACGTCGGCCGCCGCGTCGGGACCGTCCGGCGCGGCGGGCGTGGCCGACTCGGGAGCCGCCGCCGGGGCGTAGGCGGCGGACACGGCGGCGCTCGCGGCCCACGCGGCTGACAGACTCGGCCCCCACAGGTCCGTCGGCAGCGCGGGCAGCGTGCGCAGCACGGCGTTGGGCGCGGTCGCCGCGTGCACCAGCATCACGCCGGAACCGTGCCCGTGGGTGAGGTAGCGCAGCACGGCGGTGTCGACGAGTCCGGTGAGCAACGCCCGCGCGTCCTCCGGGTCCACCGGGGCGCGGAGCGCGGCCAGGGCGCTGGACCAACCGTCCACAGTGCCCAGTTGGGCGATCCGCGCGCCGATCCCCCCGGTCTGGTCGCCGACGCGGGGCACGGCGGCCAGCGCTCGCGGTGCCGTGGCGGTCCCCGCCGGCCCGACGAAGCCCGGCAGCTCCTGCCACCGCGCCGCCCAGTAACCGAGGCCGTGCGCCAGCTCGGCGACGCGCGGGGGCGTGGCCTCCTCGGTCAGCAGCACGCGCACCGCGTGGCCCACCCGGATCACGCCGTGCGTCGCGCCCGCCACGATGCCCGGCAGCAGGCGCGGCCACCACGTGACCAGGACGTCGCGCCACGGGTGGTCCGCCAGTTCCCGGGTGAACGACGCGATCCAGTCACCCAGCCGTCGCTCGTCACCGAGCGCCGCGCGCCACGACTCCGGCCGGTCCAGGGCTACCGGGTCGCCGGCGGCGGGCAGCTCGGCGAGCCGGCGGGCGTACCGGTCGAGCCACCGGGGCGTCCCGTCCGCGTGCCCGGCGCGGATCATCGCCTCGACCGCCATCGGCCCGTGGTTGGACAGCCACCCGTCGAACTCCGGCCCGGTCCCGTGCAGCCGCTCGTACAACTCGTCCAGCACGCCGCCGCCTGCTCCGAGTGCCATCGCCCCTCCTGGTGCCCTGTGGTGGCGACGAGTCTTCAACCTCCACTATGGTCGAGGTCAAGGGTGGCGTGCCCGCTGGGCCTCGCGAGGTCGTGCCGATCCCGGGGGGGTCGTCGCGGCCTCGGCGGCACCGGCCG
Organism: Actinosynnema sp. NPDC091369; assembly: GCF_044757065.1. Taxonomy (NCBI): domain Bacteria; kingdom Bacillati; phylum Actinomycetota; class Actinomycetes; order Pseudonocardiales; family Pseudonocardiaceae; genus Actinosynnema; species Actinosynnema sp. NPDC091369. The sequence continues at coordinate 203,301 of NZ_JBIVUG010000008.1, forward strand.
GAGGGCGCGGCTAAGGTGTCGATCTCGTGGACGAACGCGTGCGGGAATGGGTGTGGGGTTGGTCGTTGTGCCGCGCCGTGCCGGAACCGGTGGAGGAGCCCGACGGGTTCCGGATCGACGTGGGCGCGCCGGGGCACCGGGTGCGGTTCGTCGTGGCCGGTTCGGCGTCGGTGCGCGGGCGGGCGGCGGCGTTGACGGGGCCGGGCACCTGGCTCAAGGTCTGCGCACCGCGGGCGGACGTGGTGCCGCTGCTCGGTCCGGAGTGGGTGGTGGGTGACCCGGAGTTCCTGATGAGCTCCACGCTCGGCGGCGGTGCCGTGACGTCCGCGCCGGACGGGTACCGGACCCGGGTCGTGCCCGAGCGCGGGTTCGAGGAGATCGTGGTGGACGCCCCGAGCGGTGACCGGGCCGCGCGCGGCCGGTTCGCGGTGCACGGCGGCGCGGCGGTGGTGGACCAGGTGGAGACCTATCCCGCGCACCGGCGGCTCGGCCTGGGGCGGCACGTGATGAGCACGATCGGGGCGCGCGCGGCCGACTGCGGCGCGGGCGTCGCGGTCCTGGTCAGCACGGCGGTGGGGCGTCACCTGTACGAATCGCTCGGGTGGCGGGTCGACTCGGACGTGGTCGCGGCGCACCTCCCGGAGCCGGCGACGCCCTGACCCGGCCGCGCTGACCCGGCCGCGCTGACCCGGCCGCCCCTGAACCGGCGCTGTGACGGGTGTCCGGATCGGTAGCATCGCGGGTTCGGGGAGTCACCGCACGCGGCGCGGACGGGGGTGCGCTTGGTCGAGGTCCGGGACCAGCCCGCTCCGCGCCCGGCGACGCGGGTGCGGCAATCGCCCGCGCGGGCCTTGCTGCTGCGGCTGTTCGGGTGGCCCGCGTTCGCGCTGGGGCTCGTGCTGCTGGTGGTGGCGCAGGGCGGCGCCGGGTCCGGCCCGTACCCGGCGCTGCGGCCGGTCCTGTGCGGTGTCGGCGGGGTGGCGCTGCTGGCGTTCGGGCGGCGCGCGGTGGTGCGCGGGCGGCGGCACGCGGTGGCGGTGCTGCCCTCGCTGGACGGGCTGTCCGGTGACGTGGTGCTGTTCCTGCGGTCCTTTGTGGACGACGAGGGGTTCGCCGCGCAGCAACGCGGCGAGCACGTCATGGACCTCTGGGGCACGACGCGCACCGAGGAGGAGCAGCTGGCGGCGGCGCTGGCCCCGTTCGGGCGGATGGTCGCGCTCGGCCGGCCCGGGGACGAGCTGCCGCCGGCCGGCGCGCCGCGGCACTTCTCCGCCGACGAGGCGTGGCGTGACCAGGTGCTGGCGGGCCTGGACCGGGCGCGGCTGGTGCTGCTGGCCGCCGGACCGGGGCCCAGCCTGCGGTGGGAGGCCGAGCAGGTGGTGGCCGGGGTGCCGGCGGACCGCGTGGTCGTCCTGGTGTGCCGGGACGCCGCCCAGTACCGGTCGTTCCGCGAGTCGACCGGTGACGTGTTCCCGAAAGGGCTGCCCGAGTACCGACCCCGGACCTCGCCGGTTCCCGCCGGCGCGCACGCCTACACGCGCGCGGCGGTCTGGTTCGAACCCGACTGGACGCCACGCCTGCGGCACCTCGACGGCCGTGACGCCCCGGGCAGCGTGCGGATCTGGGTGGCGAGCGTGTTCTCCCGCTCGCTGGCGGAGGTCTACGACCGGGCCGGTGTGCGCCGGCCGGGGCGGTGGGCGGAGACCGCGCGCCGGTGGACGCGATCGCTGTGGTCACCGCGCTCGCGTCGCCCGGCGGCCCCGACCGTCGAACCGGTCGCGGTGCCGCCGGTGCGGATCGGCGCCGGTCGGTGGCGGGCCGACCGGGTCCGCACCGGTGGCGTGGACTTCGTCCTGCGGGTGGAGGACGGGGAACGGCGGCACGTCGTCGAGTACCGCCCGTCCGCGGTGGGCAAGCCGGTCGTGCTGGTCGACGGCGCGCGGACCGGGCCCGCGTTCCGGCTCGGCCGCGACGGACCACCCGCCCGGTTCGTGGTCGGCGACGACGTGCAGCTGTGGGTGGACGGCACGCCGGTCTACGCCCTGACCCGCGCGGCGGCGCTGTCCGACACGTTCCTGGAGCACCGGGCCACCGCGATCCGCGACGCCCTGCTGGACCTGCCCGCCGCGCTGCCCGGACCGTTCCCGGTCACCTTGCGCGTCGCGCCCGACCTGCGGCCGCGTGACGCGGAGGTCGGGGCCGACCCGGTGATCGCCGTGCTGGACTCCCGGTCGGACTTCGGCGATGCGCGGGTGTGGTTCACCGACCGCGCCGCGCACGTCCGCTACCGGCGAGCCCACGCCGTGCTGGCCTACCCGGACCTCGCGGCGGCCACCGTGACGGCGGACTTCGCCACCCTGCGGGTCGGGTCCGCGGAGCTGGACTTCCCGGGGCACGCCGAGCACGCGGCGCGGGTGCTGACCGCGGTCAGGGCGGCGGTCCTGGCGCAGGACACCGGGTTCGGCCCGCCGCCCGCCGCGCACCCGTACGTCGGGGCGGGAGCGCTGCGCGCGGGTCGGGTCGGGGCCGCGTGGCGGGTGGCGCGGTGGCTGCTGTGGACGCGGATGTGGGGCCTGATGGCGGGGTTGGGCACGCTGGTGGGGCTGGCGGCGGCGTTCGACCTTGACCTCGGCCGGGCCGCTTGGCCGGAACAGGTCGCCGTGCGGGTCGCGGCCGTGCCCGCGGGGTTCGCCGCGGGTCTGGCGTTCTCCGCGCTGGTCGTCCTGATCACCGGGTCGGTGTACGGGGCCGTGGGCGTCGCCGTGCGGCTCACCGCCCTGCCGGGGCGGCACCTCATCCGACGAAGGCGAGCACGGCGAGCACGCCGCCGAACACCACCAGGTACGTCACCAGCGCCCAGCGCCGCGGGCGGGGGTAGCGCGGCTCGACGGTGAGCACCACGTCCACGGCGACGCCCGCCGGCACGGCCGCCCGGAACGCCGCCGCCACGTCCTCGACCGGCGCGTGCACGTCCCCCAGCGGCCACGCGAAACCGCGTTCCGCGCCGGCCACGACCCCGTGGCGGTACCCGCCGAACCCGGTGAACGGCACGTCGTTCCACACCCGCGCGGCGGCCTCCGGTGACACGTGCAGCGTCACGCGGGTCAACCCCCGCGCCCGCCCGACGACCACCCGTTCGAACCCGGCACGCGCCCAGTCCACCGACAGGGGTTTCGTCCCGAACCCCAGGCGCGAACCCAGGTCCGCTCGGCGGAGGACGAGCGCGGTGCCCACTTCGACCCGCCGCCACCACGCCACGTGCACCTCGGCCCCGACCACCGCCCAGGCGACCAGGGTGAACATGACGGTCGTCAGGCCGTTGCCGCCGAGGGTGAGGCCGAACCACGGCCCGATCGCCGTGGCCGCCGCCCGCCCCACCACCTCGACCGCGCGGACCGGGCGCGGGATCGAGACGCGGAAGGTGACCGGCTCGTGGTCTTCGCGGGGGAGGACTCCGGGACCGGGGTCGGCCGGGGGTGCAGGGTCGGGTGGGATTTCGCGGTCGGGCGGGATCCCGGAGTCGGGTGGGATTTCGGGGTTGGACGGGATTTCGGGGTCGGGTGCGATGTCGGGGTCGGGCGGGGCTTCGGGGTCGGGTGGGATCTCGGGGCCGGTCGGCGGGCCGGGGTGGGGCGAGGGTCCGGGGCCGAGGTGGCGCGGCGCGGCCGGTTCGTGGTCGTTCCGGGGCGGGGCTTGGACCGGTGCCGGGCGCAGGCGGCCGGCGGGCGGGGCCAGCCGGGCCACCTCCCGGGCGACCTCGGCCGGGTCGAGCCGGTCCGGCGCGGACCGGACCAGGGCGCGGGCCGGCCAGGTCAGGCCGCCGGCCCGGTCGTCGTAGACGCCCTCCCTGCTGGCCAGGCAGAACACCAGTGCCCCGAAGCCGAGGGTGGCTCGCTCGACCCGGTCGGCGAGGTCGTCGATGTCGGACAGGCCCGGCGGCACCTCGGCGAAGCAGCAGTCCAGCACGACCAGCTTGGTGCGGGCGTCGTGCGCCCCCACCGCTCCCAGCACGTCCCGGGCCCGCAACCAGGTGGACTCGTCGGTGACATCGCTGTCGGCGACGGCCAGCTTCACGTCCCCGTCGTCGGACAACCGCGCGTGCCCGACGTAGTAGAAGACCAGCACGTCCGCGTCGTCCCGCAGCAGCCCTTCGACCAACCGCGCGGCCTTCACGGCACCCACCGGGTCGCCCACCACCGCCACCCGCGACATCGGCCAGCCGGACTCCGGGCCGATCAACGCGCTGCGCAACGCCTGCACGCTGCGGTCCGCCGCGGGGAGGTCGGGCAGCGCGGCGTACCGGGCGCAGCCCACGAGGATCGCGCGTGCCGCGTCGCCCCCTCCCACACCGCGACCATAGCCCCGCCCGGCCTCCGGATCACCCGCCTCCGCCGTACCGCCCGCGGCCGTCGGAACGCTCGGGCGGGCGCTCGAAGTCGTAGTCGCTGGGCACCAGGCGGCCGTGGTCGTCGATCACCACGAGCTTGCCGTCCCGGACGGCCTGCTCGATCAGGGGGCCGAGCGCGGTGCCCGGCGGCGCCTGCGCGGCGATCCGACGGCCCACCTCGTTGTTGTGCATGTCCATCGCCTCGCGCACCGGGTCCAGCGGGTGTTCGTCGTCGGGGACCCCTTCGTGCAGGGTGGTCAGCTCGGCGGCCTTGTCCTCACCCAGGCGTTCGGTGAGCAGCGCGTTCCACAAGGCGTGCCGGTACGCGTCACGGTGGTTGTCCAGTTCGCCGGCGCGGCCGACGTCCGGGAAGACCGTGCTGCCACCCTCCATCGCCTGGAAGTAGGAGTGGAAGAAGTCCACCTTCTCCGACAGGCTCAACTCCTCGATGGCCCTGCGTTCTTCCACCGTCACGGTGCGGCCCAGGTACTCGGTCAGCTCGTCGTCGTCCACCTGGTAGCCCGGGTCGGAGAGCAGTTGCTCGTGCGTCGGCGGGGTGGGCAGCCGGAGGGCGCTCACCGCGGCCACCCGGCGGTCCACGGCGGCCGAGAGGTCGGCGGCGACCAGGTCCGCGAACCCCTCCCGCAGCGGCGGACCCCAGGGGGCGGGCAGGCCGTCCAGCAACGCGAAGACGGGCTCGTTCGCCTCCACGGTGGTCCGGATGTCGGTCTTGGCGCCGGTGATCTCGGTGGCGTAGGCCCGCGCGCCGGCCGAGCGCTGCCGCACGTGGGCCGCGGTGTCGGCCATCCGCGCGGCCTGCCTGCCCAGGCCGGTGGTCATCAGGCCGCCGGACGTGTCACCCCAGGCGGCTCCGGTCGTGCCCGCGGCGTGGGCGGTCCGGCCGAGCGCGGCCTCGACCGAGTCGGCGACGCCGTCCAGGGCGGTGGCGAGGTCGGCGGCGACGACCTCGCTGTCCACGGGCCAGAGGTCGGGCACCCTGGCCCGCACCGCCTGCCACAGCGGGCCCTCCGGCGGGAGCGCCGTCATGAGCGCAGCCCGTCGAACGCGCGCCGGCCCGCCCGGTCGGCTTCGACGTAGTCGGACACCGAGCCGAGCCCGGCGCCGGCCGCCGCCCGCAGCGCCCGGACGCCGGCCGTGACCATGCCTGCCGTGCCGGCGGCCCCGGGCCCGTAGACGCCCAGGAACGCCTGCCCCATGCGGCCGCCTCCCAGCTGTGCCTCCAGGCTCGACAACGTCCCTTCGGCGGCGCTCCACGCACCACCGAACTCACCCGCCGCGCGTGCCAGCCCGGTCATCGCGTCCTCGGTGTCCCGCGGCGCCATCTCCGCACCGCCCGGCGTTCCGGCCACTGCCCGCTCCCTCCGCTCGGCTGCGCCCATCGTGCCCACGGCGTCGGCTGCCGGCGGAGCGCCGGCAGCAAGGTGCCAGGGTCGGCGTGTGGTGTGCTTGCCGGTGGCGGATCGCTTGGCGGACAGGGGTGAGCGCGGTGGAGGAGCGGAAGGTGTTGCGTTCGGTGTTCGGCACGGCGGCTGCCGCCTATGCCGAGCACCGGCCGGACTACGCGCGAGCGGCGGTGTGGTGGGCGGTGGAGTCCGCGCCCGGTCCGCGCGTGCTCGACCTCGGGGCGGGCACGGGAAAGCTGACCGGGACGCTGGTGGCGCTGGGGCTCGACGTCGTCGCGGTCGAGCCGGACCCGGCGATGCCGGCCGAGCTGCGCCGCGCGCTGCCGTCCGTGCGCGCGCTCCAGGCAGTGCCGAGGCGATACCGCTGCCGGACGGGTCGGTGGACGCCGTGGTGGCCGGGAACGCGTTGCACTGGTTCGACCTGGCGGTCGCGGGACCGGAGATCGGCAGGGTCCTCGCGCCGGGTGGGGTGCTGGCCGGCCTGTGGAACGTCCTGGACGACCGCGTCGACTGGGTCGCGGACCTCGGGCGGGTCGCCGGGCCCGCCGCGGTCGGGCCGCGGGACGCGGTGACCGGGTGGCGCGCGGCGACGGCCGACCCGCACCTGCCGGGTGGCGGCTCGGTCCGGTTCGGCGCGCCGGAGCAGGCCGAGTTCCCGCACGGGCAGCGGCGGACCGCCGAGTCCCTCGTGGCGACGCTCGCGACGCGGGCCGGGGTGCTGGCCCTGCCCACCCGCGACCGGGAGGCGTTGCTCGACGGGATCAGGGCCTTCCTCGCGGGCGATCCCCGGACCCGGCGCGGCGAGTTCACGCTCCCGATGTGGACCGGCGTGCTGCGCGTGCGGCGGCTCTGACGGCGGAACGCCGCCGCACGCGCGGCACACCGATCAGGACACCTTCCTGGCCGCCACGTCCCACACGGCGGGCAGCGGTCCGGTGAGGCGCAGCTTCCAGCCGTGGGGTTTCCCCCGCGTGCCCGGTGCGGGCCGCACGCCCGGCATCCGCTCCAGCAGCACGTCCAGCGCGGTCCGCGCCGCGGCGGTGACCAGCGGGTGCGCCGGGCAGCCGTGCGGACCGACGCCGAAGCCCAGGTGCGTGCGGACGTCGCGGTGCAGGTCGAACCGGTCCGGTTCGGTGAACTGCTCCTCGTCCCGGTTGGCCGAGGCGATGGCGGCGGCGATCTGGCTGTCCGCCGGGATGTCCCGCCCGCCCAGGGTCACGTCCCGGGTCGTGCGCCTGCCCAGCACGCCGACCGGTCCGCTCCACCGCAACGCCTCGTACACCGCCGCGCCCAGCAGCGCCCGGTCGGCGCGGACCGCGGCGAGCTGCTCCGGCTGCGACCACAACGCCACCAGCGTCCACGCCGCCAACCACCCCGGCTCGATCACGCTCAACCCGAGGTGCTTGAGCACCGGCAGCACGTCGGTGTCCGGCCGGGCCTCCGCGCCGCGCCGGTTGGCGTGCAGCAGGTGGGAGATCACCGACCGGTCGGGCTGCTCGCGCAACCGTCGGACGAGCGCGGTCACCGCCGCGTCGTCCGCCATCACCCCGGCCGCGCCCGCGTCCACCGCCGGGTCGCGCCCGAAGTTGTTCGCCACGTCGGTGAGCACCTTCCCCCAGCGCCGCAGCTCGTCGGCCCCCTCGGGCCCGGCGCCGAGGTGCGCGGCCATGGCGATCGCGGTGACCGGTTCGAAGTAGTCCGCGGCCAGGTCGCCGCCACCGGTCGGGGCGAGGTCGTCGGCGACGCGGTGCGCGATCGGCCGGGCGATGGTGTCGACGTAGTCGGTGACCCGGTGGGGGTCGTAGTCGTGCCGGAACGCCTCCCGCACGTCCCGGTGCGACGGCCCCTCCCGGAACAGCATGGGCGCGCCGCCGCACAGCGCGTGCATCGGCGACGACGGCTGGTCCGTGGTGAACCTCCCGGTGTCGGTCAGCACGGTGCGGACGTCGTCCCAGCGGGTGACCAGCCACTGGTGCGCCTCCGGCACCCAGCTGACCGGCTCGTCGCGGCGCAGCCGCGCGTACGCGGGGTAGGGGTCGGTCTCCAACTCCCGGATGGTGACCACGGCGTCAGTCCGTGAACGACGGGGCGGTCGCCTCGGGCAGCGGGAACGGGTGGCTGCCCAGCTTCTCGGTGTGCTTGGCCAGGCTCTCCAGGAACTTCGCCGCGAGGTCGAGCGTGAACCCCTGCCGGCACACCACGCGCAGCACGTGCACGTGCTCCAGGTTCGGCGGCAGGCTGTACGCGGGCACGTGCCAGCCGTCGCCCTTGAGCGCCTCGGACAGGTGGTACACGGTGAAGCCCACGGCCTTCGGGTCGCGCAGGCGGAACGCCACGACCGGCAGGTCCTCGCCGTCGCCGACGATCTCGAACGGCCCGACGGCCTCGATGCCCTTGGCGACGTGCCGGGCGACCTCCTGGCACCGCTGCGCGATCATCCGGTAGCCGGCCATCCCGTTGCGCAGGAACTGGTAGTACTGCGCGATCACGCCGGAGGCGGGCCGGGAGAAGTTCAGCGTGAACGTCGGGTGGTGGCCGCCGAGCACGTTGCAGTCGAAGACCAGCGACTCGGGCAGGTACTCGGGATCGCGCCACAGGCACCACCCCGACCCCGGGTAGACCAGGCCGAACTTGTGGCCGGACGCGTTGATCGACACCACCCGGGGCAGCGCGAAGTCCCAGGCGACGTCGACGTCGAGGAAGGGCGCGACGAAACCGCCGCTGGCCGCGTCCACGTGCAGCGGCACGTCCACGCCCCGCTCGGCCGCCACCGCGTCGAGCGCCGCCGCGATCTCCGCGACCGGGTCGTAGCGGCCGTCCTGGGTGCTGCCGAGCACCGCGACGACGCCGATGGTGTTGCCGTCCACCGCTTCGGCGGTGAGCGCCGGGTCGAGGGTCGTGCGGCCCTCTTCGAGCGGCACCACGCGTGCCTCGACGTCCCAGAAGTTGCAGAACTTCGGCCAGCAGACGTGGACGTGGCTGCCGAAGACCATGTTGGGCGTGCCGGTGCCGCCGCGCTCGCGCCAGCGGCGCAGCATCGCCAGCCCGGCGAGCATGGCCGCTTCCGAGCTGCCGCTGGTGGAGCAGCCGATGAACCGGCCGTCGTCCTCGTGCCACAGGCCCGCCAGCGCGTTGATGCACTCCTGCTCGATGTCGGAGCTGGCCGGGTACTCCTCGCGGTTCATCAGGTTGATCGCGGCGGTGTCGGCGTAGATCCGCTCCAGCTCCGGTTCCGCGGACGTGGTGCAGAACGTGGCCAGGTTGAGGGCGGCCCGGCCGTCGAGCAGCAGCCGCGAGTGCACGATGCCCGCCGCGACGCCCGCGGGGATCGGGTTCTCCGGCAGCCTGCCCTTGGGGATGACGTCCTCGTCGATCCGCTGCGCGAACACGGGAGCGACCTGCACGTCGCGCTCATCGGTGATGACGCGCTGCAAACTCATGGCGACCTCATTCTGCGGGATTCCGAGGAACGACATGAGGTTTATCGGGGAATCGCGGCCACGGTCAGTCCCTGATCAGGTGGAGTGGGCTTCACCTGTTCGAGCCGGGTGCGACACGGTGTTCGAGGCCACCGGGTGACGTTGCGGGCCGGATCACCCGGAAATGCGGCACGAATGAGCGCGGTCAGCGGCTGCCTGCGGCGGAACGTGAGATTTGCCGTGCGCCATTACGTCATTCCGGTGTCACCTCGGCGCGGTAGGTTGGCGCACTCGGAGTCACCGGACGGGTTGGCGCAGCACGGTCCGGAGCTTCGCGGGCTCGGTCCTGCGCGGGTCGCCGACGTAGACCTCGTGGTGCAGCCCCGTCATCCGCAGGCCGTTGGCCCGCAGCCACTCGTCGTGCAGCCGGGCCAGCACCGGTCCTTCGTCGTCGTAGGACCCGATGTGCAGGACCTGGGCGCTGGTGCCCTCGTGCAGGACGTGCCGGCGGACGTCGGCGATGGTGGGGAGGTCCTTCTTGGCCGCCGCGACCCGCTTGGCCTCCTCCACGGCGTCCTCGGTGATCCAGTCGGGCTGGCTGATGAGCATCCGCCAGTGCCAACGGTCCTTGGCGCGGGTGGTGAAGACCTCCGGCTCGTCGGCCCACCACAGCCCTTCCAGCGGCGCCACGACGAGGTCGCGCCCCTCGCGCCTGCTCGCGAACTTGATCGCGTAGGCGACGGTGTAGAGGGCCTCGACGGCGCGGGCGTGCTCGGGGCTGGTGTTGGGGTCGCCGCGGCCGTCGACGGCGAGGAACTGCTGTTCGGGCACGTCGACCAGCGCCCAGTCGGTGTTCTTGGGCGCGTAGAGCTGCTTGAGCTCCCGCTTGACGTCGTAGCGCTCGGCGCTCATGGCTCGTCGTCCTCCTGGTCGGGTGATCCGGTCACGTCGGCCCGGTAGGCGGACAGCCAGCGCTGCTCGGCTTCCAGTTGGGCCAGCGAGTAGTCGAAGATCGCGCGGGCGAAGCGGGGCGCGTGCGGTTGGGCGGCGGCGGACGCGCGGAGCTCGGCGATCTTCGCGGCGACCGAGTCGGCCCGCCGGGCGAGCGCGGCGCGGAGCCGGTCCGGCGGGATGGCGGGCTCGTTGGCCAGCCCGACGAGGACGGGCGGGAACACCGGTCGGAGTTCGGCCACCGCCGCTTCGGCGGCCCGCGCGCACGCCCGGCGCCCGTCCGCCGTGGGGCCGAAGACCCTGCGCGCCTTGCCGCGTCCCGCGCGCGGCTCGCCGACCTCCTCGACCAGACCGCGGTCGCGCAGCTTGGCGAGCAGGTAGTAGATGGAGCTGAACCCGATCTCGGTCCACTCCCGCAGGCCGCGGGCGGTGATCACCTCTTCCAGCTCGTAGCCGTGCCGGGGGCGCTCCACCAGCAGGCCCAGGAGGGTCAGCTCCGCGGGCGTCAGGTCCATGGCACTATTCTAGTACTAGAATAGTTGCCCGGGCAACGCGGGGGCCGACACCGGCGCGTGATCAGGCGTCGAGGCCGAAGGCGGGCAGCAGGGCGTTGTCGTGGAAGCGGGTCAGGGCGGCGATCCGGTCGCCGGCCAGGGTGAGCACGAGCATGCCGTGCGCGTGCGGGACCGACGTCCCGGGATCGCGCACGTAGAGGCCGAACGCGGGCTGGCCGTTGGCCCGGGTCGGGACCAGCACGTGCCGGCGGACCTCGCGCAGCGCCACCGAGGCCAGGAAGTGCCCGACGGCGTCCGGGCCGTGGTACTCCTGGGGCAGCGGCGGCATGGACAGCCGCACGTCGTCGGTCAGCATCGCCACGATCGCGGCCACGTCACCGGCCTGGAACGCGCGGGTGAAGTCGTCCACGACCTGCCGCTCGCGCGGCGAGCCCGGCAGCGGCGCGCGGTCCCGGTCCGGTCCGGGCAGGTCGCGGGCCACCGCCGCGCGCGCCCGCTTGAGGGCGCTGGTGACGCCGTTCTCGGTGGTGCCGAGCATGTCCGCGACCTCGACGGCGCGGAACTGGAGCACGTCGCGCAGCACGAGCACGGCCCGCTGCTGCGCCGGCAGCCCCTGCACCGCGGTCAGGAAGGCCAGCGACACCGACTCCCGCAGCTCGTACCGCGCGTCCGGGCCGGGCCCGTGGTCGGCGACGTCGTCGAGCAGGTCGTCGGGGTAGGGCTGGAGGTGCAGCGGCTCGGCCCGGAGGTGCGACGGTTCGGGGAACCCGGGGTCCGGCTGGTCGGCCGGGACGCGCCGGGACGCCGCGCGCAACGCGTTGAGGCAGCGGTTGGTGGCGATCCGGTAGAGCCACGTCCGCACCGACGCGCGCTCCTCGTACCCGCCGATCCCGCGCCACGCCGCCAGCAACGTCTCCTGCACCACGTCCTCGGCGTCGTGGACCGAGCCCAGCATGCGGTAGCAGTGCACGTGCAGCTCGCGGCGGTACGGCTCGACCACCGCGCGGAACGCCTCGCCGCCACCGGCGCGCGCCGAGGCCACCAGTTCCCGCTCCGAGCGCCCGACCTGGGGCGACGCGGTGGTGTCGGCGGCCGGCGGGTTCCCTGACATGTGACTCCTCCTGCGACGCGCCGGTCCGTGAGGCGTCGCCCCGCCCACGAGTATCCGGCACGGCGACCACCCCACGGGCCGTGGCCGGTGCTCCAGGGCCGTGCGGTGGGGCCGTGGCGCTTCGCCGTGACCGGGCGTCGGCGAAGGGGCGGCCCCGGTGTGTTCGCGGTCGTTCCGCTCGGGGTCGTGCCGCCGGTCAGCGGTCGGCCGGGTCGAACCGCACGCAGCAGTGGTCCGCCGAGGGGGCGAGGCGGGCGGTCAGGTCGGTGGCGGCCAGGCCGTCGAGCAGGCCGTCGAGCAGGCAGAGGTTCATGCCGCAGACGAGCTCGGTGTGCTGCCGGGCCAGGGTGTGGAACGGGCAGTTGCCCAGCACGATCGACGTGCCCGGCTCGGCGTCGCGCGGCTCGAAGCCGAAGCTCTCCAACGCCTCCACCACGGCGGGCCTGCCGTCCCGGTCGGCGGGCGCGTCGGCGCGGGCCGCCTGGCCGAGGTCGCGGCCCAGGTCGCGGGCGCGGCGGTGGAGCACGGCGCGCGGCGCCTCGCCGGAGGTCTCCGCCTCGGCGAGGGCGTCGGCCAGCAGCAGGCCGGCCAGCTCGTAGCGCCGGTCGGGCAGGGACACGGCGATCTGCTCGGCGGAGCGCCGGTACAGCTTGGCGGGCCGGCCCGCGCCGGGGCCGGTGCGGCCGGTGCGGCGCTCGTGGACGACGTCCAGCAGTCCTTCGGCGACGAGCCGGTCCAGGTGGAACGCGACCGTGGTGCGGGCCGCGCCGACGGCCTCGGCGGCCTCGTCCCGGCTCACCGGCGCGGGTCGGCGCGCCACGAAGTCGTAGAGCCGGCGGCGGGTCGGCTCGTCGAGCGCCGCGACGGCCGAGATGTGCGCCTCGGGCTGGCTGGCGTCACCCATTTTCTAAAACCCACTTCTGTTGACGAAAAGTCGGGCTGGCTTCTAAGGTTAGCCGAAGTTGTCGATAGAAGGAGTGAGAGTCATGGCCACCGAGGTGTCCGGCGTCCCGCCGACCGGTCGCGTGCTGCGATCCGACCCCGCCCACCAGGCGTTCCTGCTCCTGCGCACCGTGTTCACGGTCGCGCCGGTGCTGTTCGGGCTCGACAAGTTCGCCAACCTGCTCGTGGACTGGCCGCGCTACCTGGCGCCGTGGCTCGACGGCGTCCTGCCGGGCGCCGCCCAGCAGGCCATGTACGCCGTCGGCGTGGTGGAGGTCGTCGCGGGCGTCGTGGTCGCGGTGGCGCCCCGCTTCGGCGGCCTGCTGGTGGCCGCGTGGCTGGCCGGGATCATCGTCGACCTGCTGACCCTCCCGGGGTACTACGACGTGGCGCTGCGCGACTTCGGCCTGCTCGTCGCCGCGCTCGCGCTGGCCCGCCTGGCGGTGCGGTACGCCCCGGCCCGCGGTGGGCGGGCGGAGTGACCACCCTCGCGCGCCACCCCTCGTTCGACCCGCCCGCGGGCTCGCACCGACGGCCGCACCCGGTGCACGGGCGTCCCGGCGTGGACGTCGAAGCGGCCCGGCGGGCGGTGGCGGACCTGCTCGTCGCGCTGGGCAAGGACCCGGCGTCGGAGCACCTGGCCGACACGCCGCGACGGGTCGCCCACGCCTACGCCGAGATGCTGACCCCGCGCGAGTTCGACCTGACCACGTTCCCCAACGAGGAGGGCTACGACGAGCTCGTGCTGGCCCGCGGCATCCCCGTGCAGTCGCTGTGCGAGCACCACATGCTGCCGTTCCAAGGAGTCGCGCACGTGGGCTACCTGCCGGGGGAGCGCATCCTGGGCCTGTCGAAGCTCGCCCGCGTGGTCGAGCTGTTCGCCCGCGACCTCCAGGTGCAGGAACGGCTGACCAAGCAGGTCGCGGACTGGCTGCTGGAGCACCTGGCGCCGCGCGGCGTCGGCGTCGTCGTGGAGGCCGAGCACCTGTGCATGTCGCTGCGCGGCGTGCGGGCGGCCGGCTCCCGCACGGTCACGTCCGCGATGCTCGGGGCGCTGCGCGACGACGCCCGGACCCGGCAGGAGTTCTTCGCCCTCACCGGCGTCCAGGCGTAGTCGTCCCCGCGGTGCGCGCTCAGGGCTTCCGGGCGGGCACCGGCGGCGGCAGGTGGTCGGTCGTGCCGCGCTCCAGGCTCTCGGGCAGGGAAGCGCGGTAGATCGGCATCGCGGCGGCGGTGGTCACGATCGCGACGGCGACGAGGATCGCGAACAGCTCCGGTGTCACCAGGCCGTGCGCGAGCCCGATGTTGATGAAGATCAGGATCATCAGGCCGCGCGCGTTCATCAGCCCGCCGACCGCCGACGCGTAGCGCCACGAGAAGCCCTGGACGCGCACCACCGCCGCGCAGCCCAGGTACTTCCCGGCGAACGCCACCACCATGATCACCGCGAGCGGCCACCACAGCCCGCCGCCCGCGCCGAAGCCGGACACCTGCGTGTTCAACCCGCTGAACGCGAAGAACACCGGCAGCAGCAGGATCGAGTTCAGGTCCGTGAGCCGCGTCTCCAGCTCCCGCCGCACGACCGACGACTGCGGCATGGCCAACCCGGTGACGAACCCGCCGAACACCGAGAACACGCCGATGTAGTCGGTGAACCACCCGGCCGCGAGCACCAGCAGCAGCACGAGCGCCATCACGTCGCGGCTCATCCGGCCCTCGCGCTCGACCCGCGCGCCCAGCTTGGCGAACAGCGAGCGCCCCACCGTGAGCATGAGCAGCGCGAACACCGCCGCACCCGCCACCGTGCCCACCGCGTCGAACGGGCTGCCCGCCGCCGCGACCGCGATGATCACCGCCAGGATCACCCACGCCGCCGCGTCGTCGATCGCCGCCGCGACCAGCGTGAGCCCGCCGATGGGCGTGTTCGCGATGCCGCGCTCCTGGAGGATCCGCGCCAGCATGGGGAACGCGGTGATCGACAGCGCGCCGCCGACGAACAGCATGAACTCCCACCGGGTGGCGCCGTCCGGGCTCAGCGACCCGAAGAACAGCGCCGCCGCGCCCGCGCCCAGCGCGAACGTCGGCAGGATGCCCGACACCGCGAGCGCCGACGCCCGGCGCATGTTCCGCCCGGCGGCCAGGCCGTGGTCCAGCGAGGACCCGACCAGGAACATGTAGAACGTCAACCCGATCGTGCTGAGCACGTACAGGGTGTCCTTGACGTCGGTGGGGAACAGCTGGGCCTGGGCGCCGGGTGCCACGGCGCCCAGCAGCGCCGGGCCCAGCAGGACGCCCGCGACCATCTCGCCGACGACCCTGGGCTGCTTGACCGCCATCGCGATGCGCCCGCACAACGTCGTCGCCGCGAGCACGACCGCCAGTGCGGCGAACACGCGCAGCGCGAACTGGATCTGGTTCACTCGGTGGTCTCCTCGGTGGAAGGCGGCTCGCGCCGCACCGGACGGCCTTGGGTGTCGTGCGCGTCGAAGTAGCGCCCGGCCAGGCGCAGGCGGTGGGCGTGCAGGACCATGACCGTGCCCAGCACGAGCTGGACCACGCTGCGCCACACGTCCTCCCACCGGTCCCGCACGCGCAGGAACGCGCCGAGCGCGGCCAGGCCGCGCGGCGACTCGCCCACGCGCACCAGCAGGCACGGGCCGCCGCTGGGCAGCGACCGGGTGTGGGTGGCGGTGGAGTGCGGCGTCACGCGGCGCAGCACCTCGCCGGTCGCCGCCCGCAGCGCCAGCGGGGACAGCCGCCACGCCGGGCAGGGCCGGTTCGCGGCGACGCCGAACGGGATGTGGTGCGCCGCGCGGGAGTCCGGGCGCGCCCAGCGGTCCGGGTCGAACACGTCGGGCCGCGGGTGGCCGGTGGCGTGGTAGTCGGGGTAGCTGAAGCACAGCACCGACCCGGCGGGCAGCGTCGTGCGCTCGTCCAGCTCGATGTCGGCGGTGGTGATGCGGTGCGCGATGCCGAACAGCGGGTACATCCGCATGGTCTCGTCGAGCACGTGCGCGAAGTACCGCTCGTCGTGCGCGAGCCGCGCCGCCACGTGCGGGTGCTGCGCCAGCGCGAGCAGCAGGTGCGCCATCGCCTCGGACATCTGCACGACGGCGGTGTTGAAGAACGTGCCCTGGAGGTAGTGCACCTGCTCGGTGGGCGTCAGGCTCGCGGGCAGCGGGCGCCGCACGTCGCCCGCCGCGACCCGCCGGGCCAGGTAGCGGGTCAACCGGGTCCGCCGGGCGGGGTGGCGCAGGCTGACGCACTTCAGCGACCGCACCACGTCGTCGGCGTGCCCCACGATCAGGTCACGGGCCCCGGGCGGGCACGGCTCGCCGAACACCAGCTCGTGGAAGTACTCCGCCCAGACCGGCATCATCAGGTCGCGCAGCCGCACCAGCGTGACCGGCTTGGTGACGACCTCGTCGAGCACCCGCCCGGTGCAGCGGGCCGCCGCCTCGGACAGCACGTGGCCCGGCCCGGACAGCAGCGCCCGCGTCGTGCGCGCCACGTCGTCGTAGCGCGGGCCGGCCTCCAGGTGCTCCTGGTGCACCTCGGGGCCGGGGGAGAGCCAGTACCAGAACAGGTCCGACAGCCCCGCGCCCCGGCTGCGGCCGTTCGCCGCGGGGTGCCCGTAGACCTCCTCGAACCGGTCCGGTCCGACGTCGGCGTTCGGGAACGTGATCGCGCGGTCCCCGTTGACCTTCTCGAACACCCTGCGGCGCAGCGCCACGACCCGCGCCGGCAGCCACCTCGGCGCGGTCAGCACCGCCGCGGCGGCGAGCACCCCGGTCAGCCACACCGCGCGGACACCCCCGTTCCGCGCGTGACGACGAGGTCGCGGGTGAGGTCGGCCGGGTTGCGCCCGCCGCACAGCGCGAGCACGTGGTCGAACTCGTCGCGCAGCAGGTCGAGCACGCGGGCCACCCCGGTCTCGCCGTCCGCGGCCAGGCCCCACAGCACCGGCCGGCCGACGCCGACGGCCGCCGCGCCGAGCGCGAGCGCCACGGCGACGTCACCGCCTCCGCGCACGCCCCCGTCCAGCACCACCGGCGCCCGTCCCGCGACCGCGTCGACCACCGCGGGCAGCGCCTCCACCGCCGCGGGCGCGAGGTCGGACTGGCGTCCGCCGTGGTTGGACACCACGATCCCGGCCACCCCGTGCTCCACCGCCAGCACCGCGTCACGCGGGTGGAGCACCCCCTTGAGCCACAACGGCAGCGACGTCATCTCCAGCAGCCGGTCCAGGTGGTCCCACGACACCTCGGGCGACATCACGATGTCCCGCGCACCGCCGGGCAGGTCCCGCATGTTCTCCGCCGCGAGCCCCGCGGGCAGGTCGTGGAAGCCGTGCTCGGCGTCGCGGCGGTGCCGGCCGAACACCGGCGAGTCGGCCGTCACGACCAGCGCCGTGCAGCCCGCGCGTTCCGCCCGTTCCACCAGGCACGCGGTCACGGCCTCGTCGGGTTGCGGGTAGAGCTGGAACCACACCGACGCGGCCGCGTCCACCGACCTCGCCGCCGCCACCACGTCACCGATCGCCACGGTCGAAGCGACGCCCGACACGAGCACCGTTCCCGCCGCCGCGGCGGCCCGCGCCGTGGCCACCTCGCCCTCCGGGTGGGCGAGCCGGTGGAACGCGGTCGGCGCGACCAGCACCGGCAGGTCGAGCCGACCGCCGGGCAGGTCGACCGCCAGGTCCCGGGTCACCCGGCCGCGCAGCACCCGCGGCAGCAGGGCCAGCCGGCGGAACGCGGCCTCGTTCTCCCCGAGCACCACCTCGTCGCCGACGCCGCCCGCGTAGTAGTCGTAGTGCACGGGGTCGAGCACCGCGCGGGCCTTCTCGTGCAGCTCGGCGAGCCCGCCGCTCACGCCGGACCCGCCGGGGCGAGCCGGGCGCGCAGGAACGCCAGCAGGGGCGCCCGGTGCACGTCCTCGCTGTCCCACTCGTTCTCCAGGTTCTCGGTGAGGTGGTGCTCGCCGAGCAGCTCGCCCGCGCGGAAGTGCCGGACCACCGGGTGCAGGTAGCGGCCGTCGAGCCCGCTGGTGTCCTCTTGGGACACGCGGCCCGCGGTGATGTCGAACGGGTTGATCCTGTCGTGGTCCGCGCCGTACTCGAGCGTCACGGTCAGGTAGGACCCGACAGCGCCGAAGTCGCCCCGTGGCACCGCCTCGTGCAGGTGGTCCACCGGCACCTCCTCCACGAGGCGGAGGGCGCCGTCCGGTCCGACCAGCACGGCGTCGGCCATGAACGCGAACAGCTGCCACAACGCCGAGGTGCGGTTCACCCGCTCGATGACGGCGTCGGTCACCGCTTCCGGGGTGGGCGCGAGGTCGCGGCTCGGCCACGCCACCCCGTGGTAGCGGTGCTCCAAGACGTGGTGCAGCGCCCGCACCCCGTACCGGAAGCCGTGGATGAACCCGCTGGTCGACTTCTTGAAGTCCCGGGCTTGCGTGATGGTGCCCGCGAAGAACAGGTCGGGCACGTTGACCGACTCCCACGCGGCGGTCTGCTCGGGGAACCGGTCGTTGATCGTCAGCCGCGGCCGGCAGTCGGGCGCGAAGATCGACGCGTCGAACCGGAAGCCCGTCGCGAGGATCACCCGGTCGTAGCGGATCTCCTTGATCCGCTCGGCGACCCGCGCGAACGCCACCCGCACCAGGTAGCCGTCGCCGTCGCGACGGATGTCCACCACCCGCCCGTCCAGCACCGCGTTCTGCGACTTGAGCTGGTAGGTGTCGAGGAAGTTGTTGTTCACCGCGCGCAGGTGGCCGACGAAGTGCGTCTGCCACGCCAGCTTCAACGACCCCGGCCCGACCACGTGGATGACCGCCGCGGTCTCGACCAGGTTGTCGGCGGTCTCGAACGCCGAGTTGCCGCGCCCGATGACCAGCACCTTGCGTCCGGTGAAGTCGGTCGGGTCCACGGACACCTCGTCGTACCGCTCGGCCAGCTCCACCCCGTCGATCGGCGGCACGTACGGCAGGGACACGCCGGTGGCCACGATGAGCCGCCGTGCCCGGTAGGTGTCGCCGCGCCGGTCGCGCAGCACGAAGTCGTCCGGCCGGGTCACCTCCACCACCGACGTGCCGTAGCGGATCGGCAGGTCGTGCTTGGCGGCGAAGTCGCCCAGGTAGCGGAGCAGGTCGTCGGCGTGCGGGAAGTAGCGGGGCGTGTAGGCGGTGAACAGCAGCGCCGGGTCGTCGGACAGCAGCGAGTTCCAGTCGGTGCGCAGGTTCAGCTCGGGGTCGTCCCACCCGGTGTTCGGCTTGTTGATGGAGATCAGGGTGCGGTGCCGGGGGAAGCGGGTGAAGAACGCGCCGGGCGCGTCACCGGCCTCCAGCACGAGGTGGTCCCGCCCGGCGCGGGAGAGCAGGTACGACGCCTGGAGCCCCGCCGGGCCGGCGCCGAGCACGAGACAGTCCGTGGAAACCTCGCTGGACACGACTTTCTCCTCTACTTCGGGGAGTGGGGCAGCAGGCGCTTGTCCGGCTTGCCGCTGGGCGCGAGCGGCGGCGCCGCGATCGGGGTCACGCGCACGGGCGCGCACGCCGCGCCCAACCGGGCGGTCACCCACGCGCGCAGCGCGGCCAGGTCGGGTGACCGGCCGCCGGCGGGCACGACGAACGCGTGCACCGCCTCACCGGTGTCGTCGTCCGGCACGGCCACCACGTACGCCTCGGCGACGTCCGGGTGCTCGGCGATGACGCGCTCGATCGGGCCCGCGTAGTGCGGGGTGGCGTTGACGATGACCACGTCCCGGGTCCGCCCGGTCAGGGTCAGGTGGCCGTCGGCGTCGAGCCGGCCCAGGTCGCGGGTGCGCACCCAGCCGCCGGTGAACACCTCGGCCGACCGCTCCGGGTCGGCCCAGTACCCCTCGGCCTGGGCCGGGGTGCGGACGAACAGCTCGCCGTCGACGCCGGCGGGCACCGGTGCGCCGTCCGCGTCGCGGACCTCGACCCGCACCGACGCCGGCGGCACGCCGACCGTGCCGGGCGGGTCGGCCGGGGTCGCCATCGAGATGGTGCCGGTCTCGGTCTGGCCGTAGCCGTGGAACACCACCGGCCCGAGCACGTCCAGCGCCTCGCGGTGCCGGTCGGCGGTCAGCGGCGACCCGGACACCAGCAGCGCCCGCAACGACGACAGGTCGGCAGGGTTCCGGCGCTGCGCGGCGACGAGCTTCGCCAGCCGCGGCACCGTGACCACGCTCGCCGAGGCCCGGTGGCGGGTGATCGCGTCGGGCAGCGCGGGCTGCTCGGCGACGACCACCGTGCCGCCGGCGGCGAGGGCCAGCACGGCGTACTCGAACATCACCTGGCTCGACAGCGTCCCGAACACCAGGTAGCGGTCCAGCCGGGACGCCAGCTCGCGGATCGCGGGCGGCCACGCGTCCGGTCGCGCGGTCCACGCCGCCGTCATCGCGGCGTAGGTCTGGGCGCACGCCTTGGGCTCACCCGTGCTGCCGCTGGTGTGCAGCAGCCGGGCCACGTCGCCGGGCCGGCCCGCGCACACCGGCGGACCGCTCGCGCGGGTCCGGCCCAGCGCCTCGACGGTCAGCCCGTCCGACTCGGTGACCACGGCGGCGACGTCGAGGTCGAGCAGGTGCCGCACCTGCTCGTCGGTCAGGCCGGGCCGCACGCCGAGCACCCGCGCGCCCACCGCGTGCGCGGCGAGGATCGTGGCGAACGCCTCGGGGTTGACGCCGAGCCGCAGCGCGATCCCGTCACCCGGGCCCAGCCCGGCCCGCCGCAGCCCGGCCGCGATCCGCGCGACCAGGTCGAGCAGCTCCGCCCCGGTCACCGCGCGAGAGCCGTGTTCGAACACCGGCCGGTCCGCCGCGGCGGCGAGGACGTCGAGCACCGCGCGCGGGAACGGCTCGGCGTCACGCGCCGGCAAGGCATTCCTTCACGAACGCGGCCAGCGGCTGCTGGTGCACCGCGGGCAGGTTCCAGTCGTTCTCCAGGTTCTCGGCCAGGTGGTGGGTCGCGGCGAGCACGCCGTCGCGGTAGTGGCGCACGACCGGGTGCAGGTAGCTCGCGTCGTGCGCGTTGGCCGCGTCGTTCTCCGCCACGCGCGGGACGGTGATGTCGAACGGGTCCACGGTGTCGTGGTCCGGCCCGTACTCCAGCGTCGCGACGAACCGGTGCTCGGCCTCGCCGAGGCCGCCGTCGGCGAGGTACGCGACCGGCACCTCCTCCTCGTAGCGCGCGACGTCGCCGGACACGGTCACCACGTCGCCGATGACCGCGAACTGCTGCCACAGCGCGGACGAGCGGTTCACCCTGGCCACCAGCGCGTCGCCGATCGCCTCCGGTGAGGCCGGCAAGTCCGTCGAGGGCCACGGCGTGTCGTGGTGGCGGGCGTTGAGGATGCGGTGCAGGGCGCGGACGCCGTAGCGGAAGCCGTGGATGAACCCGCTGGTGGACTTCTTGAAGTCGCGCTGCTGGGTGAGGGTGCCCGCGAAGTACAGGCCGGGCACCGTGGTGGACTCGAACGCGGGCGTCTGCTCCGGGAACCGGTCGTCGATCACCAGCTTCGGGCGGCAGCCCTCGTCGAACACCGAGGCGTCGAACCGGAACCCGGTGCACGCCACGATCCGGTCGTACTCCAGCTCCCGCAACGCCTCGACCGTGCGCGCGTAGCGGAACAGGACGCGGAACCCGCCGCCGGGCCGGGGTTCGATGAGCTCCACCGTGCCGTCGAGCACGGCGTTGCCGGACTTGAGCTGGTAGGTGTCGAGGAAGTTGTTGTTCACCGCGCGCAGGTGGCCGACGTAGTGCGTCTGCCACGCCAACCGCACCGAGTGCGGGCCGGCCACGTGGATCACCGCCGCGTGCTCCACCAGGGCGTCGGCGGTCTCGAACCCCGAGTTGCCCTTGCCGATCACCAGCACCCGCTGGTCGGTGAACGACTCCGGGTCGGTGTCGAACGTGTCGTACCGCTCGGCGTGCTCGATGCCGGGGATGGGCGGCACGTGCAGCTGCGACACCCCGGTCGCCACCACGACCCGCGCGGCCCGCCAGGTCCGCCCGCTCCGGTCGAGCACGGCGAACCCGTCGCCGTCGCCGTCGCGGGAGATCCGGGTGACCTCGGTGTCGTAGTGGACCCGGACGCCGGTCGCGGCGGCGAAGTCGGCCAGGTAGCGGACCATGTCGTCGGCGGACGGGAAGTACCGGTCGCTGTAGCGGGTGAACAGCAGCTCCGGGTCGTCGGTCAGCAACGAGTTCCAGTCCATCCGGAGCCGCCGTTCCGGGTCGGTGTGCCCGGTGTGGACCTTGTTGATGGAGATGAGCGTGCGGTGCCGGGGGTAGCGGGTGAAGAACGCGCCCGGCCCGGTGCCGCGTTCCAGGACGACGTAGTCGCGACCGTCGTGCTCCAGCAGGGCGGCGAGCTGCACGCCGGCCGGTCCCGCCCCGATGATCAGGTAGTCGTGCGCCATGGGCTCGGAAGCTACGCAGCGGATCTCAGAACTCTCTGAGATCGGCTGCCTACCGTCGGTGCCGTGACGACGACCGCGACCGACGCCCCGGTTGACCTCGACGCGCCGCTGACCGGCGACCACCTCGCCCGCGCGGCGGCCCCGCTGCCCGTGGTGGTCGGACCGGCCGTGCGGGAGCGGGTCGACCGGGGCCGCGAGTACCTGCGCACCGTGCTGGCCGACGACGGGCGACCCGTGTACGGCGCGAAGACCGGGTTCGGCGCGCTGATCGGGTTCGCCGGCCGCGACGACGAGGCCGACCAGTGCGACAACACCCTGGCACACCTCGGCGCGGGCCAGGGACCGGACCTGCCCGTCGACGTCGTCCGCGCCGCGCTGCTCGTGCGGACGTGGTCGCTCGCCCGCGGGCTGTCGGGCGTGTCCGGGCACGTGGTGGACGGGTTGGCGGCGATGTTCGCGACGACGTTCGCGCCGGCGGTTCCCCGGTACGGCTCGGTCGGCGCGAGCGGCGACCTGATCCCGCTCGCCTACGCGACGCAGGCGCTGCGCGGCCGGGGGCACGCCTACCTGGACGGCGAGCGGCTGCCCGCGGGTGACGCGCTGCGCCGCGCCGGGCTCACACCGCTCACCCTCGACGGGCGGGACGCGTTGGCGCTGGTCAACGGCACGTCGGTGACGACGGCCGCTTTGGCGCTGGCGGTGGCGAGCGTGCGCGCGTCGCACCGGGCGGTGCAGGACCTGACGTGCCTGCTCGTGGACGTGCTGGGCGGTGATCCGGGGTTCCTCGACCCGCGGCTGATCGCCGCGTACGGCCACCCCGGCGCGGTCACCGTCGCCGACCGCATGCGGTCCCGGCTGGCCGGCACGGTCCCGACCGGTGAGCGCGCGCTCCAAGAGCCGTACAGCATCCGGTGCTCGCCGCAGCTGCTCGGCGCGGCCGAGGACGCGTTGCGCTACGTCGACGGGGTGGTCGCGGCCGACCTGGGCGGTGTCAGCGACAACCCGCTGTTCTTCCCCGGCGACGACCTCGTGGCGCACGGCGGCAACTTCTTCGGCCAACCGGCCGCGTACGCCGCCGACCTGCTCGCCGTGGTCACGGCGTCGGTGGGCAACCTCGCGGAACGCCAGTTGGACCTGCTGGTGGACCCGTCCCGCAACACCGGCCTGCCGCCGATGCTGGCCGCGGGACCGGGGCGGCAGCACGGGTTGCAGGGCGTCCAACTGGCCACCACGGCGTTCGTCGCCGAGATCCGCCGCGCCGCCGTGCCCGCGAGCACCCAGAGCCTGCCGACCAACCTGCACAACCAGGACGTCGTGCCGTTCGGCACGCAGGCGGCGCTGCGCGCCCTCGACCTGGCCGACCTGCTGCGGCTGCTGTGCGGCTCACTGGCCCTGGGCCTGCGCCAAGCCGTCCACGTGGGCGGTCGCCGCCCGACCGCTCCCCGCTGCGCCGCGCTGCTGGACGCGCTCTCGGACGCCATCGCCCCGGTCGACCCGGACCGGCCGCTGGACGGCGACGTGCGCCTGGCCGCCGACCTGGTCACCGCGGGCCGTTACTGACCCGCCTGCCGCCCACCCATCGCCTGCCGCCACCAGCCGTCAGCCACTGTCTGCCAGCGGCACAGCCGCCGCAAGCCGCTGCCACCGGCCGCCAGCCGTCAGAAGTCGCCGGCCACCAGCTGCCGCCGGCCGTCTGTTGCGGTCGCTTCCCGCCGCGAGCGGTGAGCATCCGTCCCGTCGGGCGGCTCACCGGCGGCCGGTGGTCAGTGCGCCCCCGACGACGGCGGCCGAGGTGGCGGCCGGCAGGCGCAGCGTGAACCGCGCGCCCTCGCCCGGGTGACCCACGGCCTCCACCGTGCCGCCGTGGCCGGTCACGACCTCGCGCAGGAGCGCCAGCCCCAGGCCGAACCGCCGTTCCGGTGCGCCCGGCCCGCGGTGGAAGCGGTCGAAGAGGCGGTCGGCCTCGACCTGGTCGAAGCCCTCGCCGGTGTCCGCCACCGTCAGCTCCACCTCGTCGCCCCGCCGCCCGAGGCGCACGTCGATCCGGCCGCCCTCCGGCGTGTGCCGCACCGCGTTCGCCAGCAGCTCGTCCACCGCGCGCCGCAACGCGGTCTCCACGCCGACCACGACCAGCGGGCCCGGGGGCCGGTCGACGGTCAGCGTGATCCGCCGTTCGGCCGCCCGCTCGTCCTCCGTCGCCACCGCGGCCTCCGCCACGGCGGCCAGGTCCACCGGTCGCCCGGCCGGCCCCTCGGACTGCCGGCTCAGCCGCGCCGACAGCAGCAGGTCGTCCACCACGTCGCCGAGCCCGCGGATCGTGCTGGCCAGCTGGTCGAGGCTGTCGCGGTGGTCGTCGGGCAGGTCGGCGGCCCTGGCCCGGCGCGCCAGCACCTGCGCCCGCGTGTAGGCCCGCGCGATCGGCGTCCGCAGCTCGTGGCTCGCGTCCGTGACGAACCGCCGCTGCCGGGCCAGCGCCTCCGCCAGCGGCGCGACCGTGCCGCGTCCCACGCACAACCCCAGCACGGCCGCCGCGAGCAGGCCGCCGAGCTCGGCGATGGCCAGCGCCAGCAGCAGGTGCCGCCGGTCGGCGAGCTGGTAGCGCATGTCGAACACGGCCTGCGCGACCCGGTCGCCCGCGCCGCGCTGGGTCAGCACGAGGTACCGGGTGCCGTTGAGCTCCAGGTCGCGCTCGACGGTCCGGCCCGACGCCCGCACCGCCTCCATGTCCTCGTGCAGCGGGAAGCCCAACGGCGTCTTCAGCAGGCCGTCGTCCAGCTCCCCGTCGTCCAGGATGAACAGCCACGTGCACCCGGGAGGCGTCGACGGCGCGCCGAACGTGGCGTTGTACCAGAGCTCGCGCTTGGCCTGCGCTTCCTGCGCGTGCGACATCACCACGTAGGCGATCCCGCCGACGAACGCGACCAGCAGCGTGATCGCGAGCGCCACCAGCACGCTGATCCGCAGCCGCGCCCGCCCGACGACCGCCCGTTCCGCCTCGGCCCACGAACGAGTCACAGCGCCCCCAACCGGTAGCCGAGCCCCTGCACCGTGTGCACCACCGAACGGTCGATCTTGCTCCGCAGGTAGTACACGTAGGTGTCCACAATGGATGGTGCGGACGAGTCCGGGAACACCGCGCGCCGCAGCGAGGCGCGCGTGTGGACGGTGTCCGGGTAGCTGGCGAGCACGCGCAGGAGCGAGAACTCCCGGGCGGTGAGCGGCACGCGCCCGCCGTCGGGCAGCACCACTTCCCGCTGCCCGACGTCGAGGTGTCCGGCCCCGATCCGCAGCACGTCCGCCAGCTCCACCGACCGCCGGCACAGCGCTCGCAGCCGCGCGCTCAGCTCGTCCAGGTCGAACGGTTTCACCAGGTAGTCGTCCGCGCCCGCGTCCAGCCCGTCGATCCGGTCGTGGACGGTGCCCAGCGCGGTCAGGATCAACGCCCGCGCCCGCACGGACTTCGCGCGCAGCCGCACCAGCAGGTCGAGCCCGTCGAGGGCGGGCAGGCCGCGGTCGATGACCACCACGTCGTACGGGCGGGTCAGCGCCAGGTGCAGGCCCCGCTGCCCGTCCAGCGCGACGTCCACGGTGTACCCCTCGCCGCGCAGCGCGGCGGCGAGCAACTCCACGAGCTCGCGGTCGTCCTCCACCAGCAACAACCGGAAGCAGTCGGCCGGCCAGGATCTGGAGTTGCCCTGCACGCCACCAGAATCCCACTTCCGGGTGTGGGGTCAACGTGATGGCGGGGTCGTTCCATCGGACTTCCGCCGCCTGCGTCCCAACTGGCGCGTTCCGCCCTGTTTGCTCCTCCGCGATACCTAGAAGTACTATGCCTTGTACTTCTAGGGTACGTCGTCGGGAGGAAGCTCGGTGAAGGTCGCCAAGGATCTCGTGGCCGCCTCGGCGACGCCGATGGTGCTGGGCATCCTGGCCGAGGAGGACAGCTACGGCTACGCCATCCTCCGGCGGATCAACGAGCTGTCCGGCGGCGAGCTCGACTGGACCGAGGGGCTGCTCTACCCGTTGCTGCACCGGCTCGAACGCCTCGGGCACGTCGAGTCGAGCTGGCGGTCGGTGGCGGGGGAGCGGCGGCGCAAGTACTACCGGATCACGGCCGGCGGCCTGGCCGAGCTGGCCGAGCAGCGCCGCCAGTGGGACGCGGTGGTGGGCGCGCTGAAGGAGATCTGGCCCGGGGACACCCGGCTGCTGGCCACGTTCCCGCGAGGGGAGTTCGCATGACCGACGACCGGGGCGGGCTGGAGGCGCAGTTCGCCGAGTGGCGCCACTACGTGCAGCGCCGCCGAGAGCTGCGCCAGACCGACGTGGACGAGCTCGAGGACCACCTGCGCGGCTCGGTGGACGACCTGATGGGCGCCGGCCTGCACGCCGACGAGGCGTTCCTGGTGGCGGTCAAGCGCATGGGCAGCCTGGACGAGCTGTCCCGCGAGTTCGCCCGGGAGCACTCGGAGCGGCTGTGGAAGCAGCTCGTGCTGACCGGCGGGTCGGACGGCCCGGCGGCCCGGTCGCGGCGGGACCTGGCCGTGATGGTGGGCTGCGCGCTGGGCGCGGCGGTGTCGGTGCGGGCGCCGGAGCTGTTCGGCGCGAGCCTGGCGGAGGACAGCGGCTTCTACCCGCTCAACGCGGGCGTGCTCGTGCTGCCGTGGCTCGCGGGCTTCCTGGCGTGGCGGCGCGGCGCGCCGGCCCGGCTGGTCGGCGTGCTGGTGGCGTTGTTCGCGCTGGGCGCGGTGGCCGCGAACGCCTACCCGCTGCCGGTGGAGTCGCAGTCGATCGTCCTGACGAGCCTGCACCTGCCCATCGCGCTGTGGTTCGCGGTCGGCCTGGCCTACGCGTCCGACGACCCGCCCTCGTCCCGCCGGTGGATGGACTTCATCCGCTTCACGGGCGAGTGCTTCATCTACTACGTGCTCATCGCCCTGGGCGGCGGTGTGCTGGTCGGGGTCGTGTTCGGGACCTTCGAGGCGATCGGCGTCTCCCCGGAGACGGTGATGTCGCAGTGGGTGGTGCCGTGCGGCGCGGCGGCCGCGGTGGTGGTGGCCGGGTGGCTGGTCGAGGTCAAGCAGGGCGTGGTGGAGAACATCGCCCCGGTGCTGACGCGCCTGTTCACGCCGCTGTTCACGGTGGTGTTGCTGGCGTTCCTGGTCACGTTCGCGATCACCAGCGGCGGGATCGACGTGGAGCGGGAGGCGTTGATCCTGTTCGACCTGCTGCTCGTGGTGGTGCTGGGCCTGCTGCTCTACTCGGCGTCGGCCCGCGACCCGCTCGCGCCGCCCGGCCTGTTCGACAAGCTGCAACTCGCCCTCGTGCTCAGCGCGCTCGTCATCGACGTGCTGGTGCTGTGGCAGATCACCGGGCGCATCACCGGGTTCGGCACCACGCCCAACAAGGCGGCGGCGCTGGGCGAGAACGCGGTCCTGCTGGTCAACCTCGCCTGGTCGGCCTGGCTGATGGTGGGCCTGCTGCGCCGCCGCACGCCGTTCGCCGCGCTGGAGCGCTGGCAGACCGCGTACCTGCCGGTGTACGCGGTGTGGGCGTGGGTGGTCGTGCTGGTGTTCCCGCCGGTGTTCGGCTACCTGTGAGGTGAATTCGCTCGTCGTCCGCGGTCGCGGGTCCGCGCGCGCCTGGCACCCTCCGCACCGCACAAGGTGGAACTCCCGCCCGCGCCGTTCCGCCCGGTCGAGCCGGAGGAGCACGCGCAGAGCGCGCACCGGGAGTTCCGCGACCGGCTCCGCTGGACCATCGCGGCCGACACGCTGTTCGTGGTAGGCAGCCGGCGCGCCTACGAACTCCGAGCTCACGCGGTGCGCGCGCCGGCCGAGGACTGCCCGGCCCACCTCGCCGCGTCACCCGGCACGCATTGCTGCGCGGAGATCGGGATGGGGCGCCACGGGAAGCGGGACGGGCGCGGCCCGTACGCGGAGCTGCACGTGGAGTGCTGCAACCGGCACTGGTGAGACCCGCAGTTGTGCGTTGCGCGCCGGCCCGGGTTGTGGTCACCGTGTCCGGGTGGACTCCGGTGGAGACGGCCCGCGCGGCCCGGTGGAGCAGACCGCGGTGGCCTCCGGCGGGGCGAACGTGCTGCAAGCGGCCGGGGACCTCACCGTCCACGTGACGCGGGGGCGCGGCGTGCCGGCGATGGAGTCGGTGTCGGCGCCGCGGTCCGCGGGCCGGGTCCCGGTCGTGCCGGGGCTGTTCGTGGGCCGCGACCGGGAGCTGGCCCGCCTGGACGAGGCCGTCGCCGGTTCCGGCCGCGCCGCCGTGGTGGCCGTGCACGGCCTCGGCGGGGTCGGGAAGAGCACGCTGGCCGCCCGGTTCGCCGAGTCGCACGCGCAGGCGTTCGGGTTCGTGTGGTGGGTGACGGCCGACTCGCCCGCGGCGCTGGACGCCGGGCTGGCGGAGCTGGCCGCGGCCGTCGCGCCGGAGACGGCGGGGCTGCCGCTGGAGGAGCGGGTGGAGCTGGGCACCCGCTGGCTGGCCACACACGACGAGTGGCTGCTGGTCCTGGACAACCTCACCGCGCCCGCCGACGCCGCCGGCCTGCTGTCGCGGGTGCGGACCGGGACCGTGCTGATCACGTCCCGCCTGGGGCGGGGCTGGCGCGGCGTCGAGACCGTGGTGCTGGACGCCCTGCACCCGGCGGAGGCGGTGGAGCTGCTGACCGGCCTGGTGCGGGCGGAGTGGCCCGACGCCGACCTCGCCGGCGCGGAGGAGCTGTGCGCGGAGCTGGGGTGGCTGCCGCTGGCCGTCGAGCAGGCCGCCGCCTACCTCGCCCAGGCCCGGGTCACCCCGACCACCTACCTGGACCTGCTCGCCCGGTACCCGGCGCGGATGTTCTCCGCGACCGCGGAGGGCGGCGACGCGCGGCGCACCGCGGCCCGCATCTGGCGCGTCACCCTCGACCGGCTCGCCGACACGCCCCTGGCCGGGCACGTGCTGCGGGTGCTGGCGTGGTGGGCGCCCGAGGCCGTGCCCCGCGCGCTGCTCGACGGCCTCGCCGACGAGCCCGACCTGGTGGAGGCGCTCGGCAGGCTGGCCGCGCACAGCATGATCACCCTCACCGGCACGACCGTCACCGTGCACCGGCTCGTCCAGGCCATCACCCGCACACCCGACCCGCACGACCCGCACCGCCGTGCCCGGGTGGTCGACGCGGCCCGGGAGGTCGCCACCGCCACCCTCCACGCCGCCGTCTCCGACCTCGACGCGCAGCACCCTGCCGACTGGCTCCACCACCAACTGCTCCTGCCGCACGCCCGCGCCCTGTTCGACCACACCACCGCCGACACGGACACCGCCGACACCTGCGCGTTGCTCGACAAGTTCGGCATGTACCTCAACGCCCAAGGCGACGCGAAGACCGCCGTCGCCCACCTCACCCGAGCAGTCCGCGGCGCCGAGCGCGTCCTCGGCCCCGACGACCCGCGCACCTTGCGCTACCGCAACAACCTGGCCTACTCGCACTGGTCCGCGGGCGACCCCCGGCAGGCGATCCGGCTGCACGAGGCCAACCTCGCCGACACCGAGCGCGTGCTGGGCCCGGACCACCCGGACACGCTGACCGTCCGCAACAACGTCGCCTACGTCCACCGGAGCACCGGCGGCCTGGACCGGGCGATCGCGCTGCACGAGACCAACCTCGCCGACGCCCGGCGGCTGCTCGGGTTCGACCACCCGAAGACGCTGACGATCCGCAACAACCTCGCCGGCGCCCACCACGCGGCGGGTGACCTGGCGCGGGCGATCCCGATGTACGAAGCGGCCCTGGCCGATTCCGAACGGGTGCTGGGCCCGGACCACCCGGGCACGCTGACCGCCCGCGTCGACCTCGCCGGCGCCTACCGGGCCGCGGGGGACGTCGAGCGCGCGATCGTGCTGTTCGAAGCCGTGCGGGCCGACTGCGAGCGGGTGCTGGGCCCGGACCACCCGGACACGTTGGTGTCCCTCAACAACCTCGCCGTCGCCTACCGGTCGATCGGCCACTTCCGGCGGGCGATCCGGTTGCACGAGACCGTCCTCGCCGACCGCGGGCGGGTGCTGGGCCCGGACCACCCGGACACCCTGGCCTCCCTCAACAACCTCGCCTTCACGTTCTGGTCCGCGGGCGAGGCCGGCCGGGCGATCCCGCTCTACGAGGCCGCCGTCGCCGGCTGCGAACGCGTCCTCGGATCCGACCACCCGGACACGGTGTCCTACCGCAACAACCTGGCCGGCGCGCGCCGCTCGGTCGGCTCCGCCTGAAATGTTGCGAAAACCCGGCGCGTTCGGCAATTCGGCCGGGTGGAGCACCCGATTGCTCCGGCATCCCCGCATTGGCGCACATGACCCGCGGCGGAACCCGGACGAGCCGACCGGGATTCGTCGGTGTTCACCGCCACGGGCCGGCGACCCGGCACGGCCCCTGTGGCTATGTTGGGGGATGGGGATCGCGCCCGTCCGGTGAGTCGGCCGGTCCTCGCAGGTCAGCACGGTTCAGGAGGGTGGTGGTCCGATGGCGGCGGTCGATTGCGCGGCGGACTCCATTCCCTTTGCGGTGGAATACGTCTCGCATGGTGAACTCTCTTCCCGCCGGCGGACGTGTGTTCGGGTCGTGGTGACCCGATGCGGTTCCGGCGCGCACTCCGACACGGAACCGGTGCCGCATTCACGCGGAATCACGCGAATGGCGGCGCATTCCGGCCGCCGCGGGTGGAAGCGGTGACGGGTGTTCCCGTCCCCGTCCGGGTGGAGCTGCTGGGCGCGGTCCGGGCGTGGCGCAACGGGGTGGAGGTCGACCTCGGCACCGCCCGCCGCCGCGCCGTGTTCGCGCTGCTCGCCCTGCGGGCGGGGCAGACGGTGTCCAAGGACGAGCTGATCGACGGCGTGTGGGGCGACTCGCCGCCCGCGACGGCCGCCGCCGGGCTGCACACCTACGTCTCCGGCCTGCGCCAGGCGCTGGAACCGGACCGGCCCAAGCGGTCCACCGGCGCGGTGCTCACCTCCGCCGGGTCCGGCTACTGCCTGCGGGTGCCGGTGGACGGCGTGGACGTGCACCGGTTCGAACGTCACCGGGAACGCGCCCGGGAACTGGCCGACCGCGACCCGGCGCTGGCGCTGGCCGAACTGGACCAGGCGCACGCCCTGTGGCGCGGCGAGGCGCTGTCCGGGGTGTCCGGGCCGTTCGCGCGCACGCAGCGGTCCCGGCTGCACGAGCTGCGGCTGGCCACCGCGGAGCGCCGGGCGGAACTGGCGCTGACCGTCGGCCGGCACGAGGACGTGATCGCCGACCTCGCGGCGCTGACCCGCGAGCACCCGGTGCGCGAAGGGCTGCGCGCCCTGCTGATCACCGCGCTGCACCGCGCCGGGCGGCAGGCCGAGGCGTTGGAGGTCTACCACGACGCGCGACGCGTGCTCGTCGAGGAACTGGGCATGGAACCGGGCACCGCCCTGCGGCAGGCGCACCGCGCGGTCCTGGAGGACAAGGCCGACGACGCCCCGGCGCCGCGGGTCGCCGCCTCACCGATCATCCGACCCGCCGTGTTCGTCGGCCGGGACGACGAGGTGGACGTGCTGCGCGGCGCCGTGGCGGACCTGCTCGCCGGTCGCGGCGGCGCGGTGTGGGTGGGCGGCGAGCCGGGCATCGGCAAGTCCGCCCTGCTGGCCACCGGGCTGTCCGCCGCGGCCGAGGCCGGGTGCCGGGTCGCGTGGGCGGCGGGCGACGAGTTCGGGCCGCGCACACCGCTGCGGGTGCTGCTCGACGGCCTCGACGTCACCGAGTCCTCCGCCGACCCGCGCCGGGCCGCGCTGGCGCACGCGTTGCGCGGCCCGACCGACGGGGCCGACGACCCGGTGCCGGCGGTGATCGAACGGCTGCTCGGCCTGGTCCGCGACCTGGCCGCCGAGGCGCCGCTGGTGATCGTGGTGGACGACCTGCACTGGGTCGACGAGGCCGGCGTGCTGCTGTGGCACCGCCTCCTGCGGGTGGCCCGCCGCTCGCCCCTGCTGCTCGTCGCCGCCGCCCGGCCGGTGCCGCGCCGGGCCGACGTGGAGCAGGCGCGGCGCGCGGTCGCGGGCTCCGGCGGCCACGCGCTCGACCTCGGCCCGCTGTCTGACGACTCCGTCACCGCCGTGCTGACCGGCCTGCTCGGCCGGCCACCGGGCCGCAACCTGCGCGGCCTGGTCGACCTGGCCGCCGGGAACCCCCTCTACACCAAGGACGTGGTCGACGCCCTGATGCGCGAGGACGCCGTCCAGGTAATCGACGGCCTCGCCGAGACCGCGCCGTGCGCCGACCGCGAACTCCCGTTCTCGCTGGTGTCGGTGCTCACCCGCAGGCTGGGCTTCCTGACCCCGGCCACCGCGGACGTGCTGCGCTCGGCGGCGCTGCTGGGCGGCGAGTTCGCGCTCGGGGACGCCGCCACCGCGTTGGGCCGCACGTCGTCCGACCTCGTCGCCGCCGTGGAGGAGGCGACGACCGCCGGCGTGCTGGACGACACCGGGCCGCGGTTGAGGTTCCGGCACCCGGTGCTCCGCGACGCCCTCTACCTGTCCGTGCCCTCCGGTGTCCGGTCCGCGCTCCACCGGCAGGCCGCCGGGGCGCTCGCCGCCGCCGGCGCGCCGGTGGACCTGGTCGTCGACCAGCTGGCCGCGGCGCCCGGCGCGGTCGACGAGTGGGCCGCCGACTGGCTGGTCGAGCACGCCGCGTCGCTCGCGCGCGCCGCGCCGGACCGGGCCACCGGGCTGCTCGACGCCGTGGTCGCGCAGTCCACAGTGGACGCCGAACACCGCGAGCGGCTGGCCGCCCTGCTGGCCCGGCTGCTGTTCCGGCTCGGCCGCCGGCCGCACGCGGCGGCCAGGTACGTGCTGGCCCGCACCCGCGACGCCGAACGGGCCGCCGACATGCGCTGGGTCCTGGCCCACGCCCAGTACCGGGACGGCCAGGTGACCGACGCCGTGGCCGCGTTGCGCGCGGCGGTGCGGGACGACACCGTGCCACCGGTGTGGCGGGCCCGCCTGGAGTCGCTGCTGGCGGTGGTGCAGCGCGACGGCCTCGGCGACGTCGACGCGGCCGAGGCGACCGCGCGCCGCGCGTTGCGGCGGGCCGAGGAAGCGCACGACGACATCGCCGCCGCCCACGCGCGACAAGCGCTGTGGCAGGTCGGCACCGTCCGCCGGGACCACGAGGAGGCGTTGCGGCAGGTCGACAACGCGCTCGACCTGGTCTCCCGGGCGGCGGACGACGGCGAGCTGCGACCGGCGCTGCTGGACAACAGAGCGTTCACGCTCCAGAACCTGGACCGCCTGGACGGAGCCGAGGACGTGCTGCGCGCGGCCCGCGACCTGACCGGCCCCGGCGTGGCCGGACTGCACGCCACCACCGCCGTGCAGCACTACTGGCGCGGCCGGTGGGACCGCGCGCGGGCCGGGGCCGACGCCCTGCGCGACGACCCGGACCGCGCCGGGCACGCGTTGCGGGAACGGGGACCGGCGCTGCTCCTGCACGGCGTGGCCGCGCTGGTCGCCGCCCGCCGCGGCCGGACCCGGCAAGCCGAGGAACACCTGCGCGCGGCGGAGGAGCAGCCGCCCGTCACCCCGTCCGACCGGGAGCACGCCGACTTCCTGTCGGCCGCGCGGGCGGTGCTGGCCGAGGCCGCCGGCCGCCCCGACGAGGTCTTCGCCGTCCTGGAACCGCTGCTCGCGTCGCCGCCCGGCCACCTGGTGCTGCGGCACCAGTGGCTGCCCGACCTGGCGCGGCTCGCCGTGCTGACCGGGCGGTCGGACGTGGCGGCGCGGGCCCTGGCCGGGTGCGCCGAGGAAGCCGCGGCGGAACGCGTGCCCGCGCGGGCGTCCGCCGCGCACGCCCGGTGCCGCGGCCTGGTGGAGGGCGACCCGGGACCGGTGCTCGACGCGGTCGCCCGCTACCGGGCGGTGGGGCGGCCCGTCGAGCTGGCGCAGGCGTTGGAGGACGCGGCGGTGCTGCTGGCGGCGCGGGGCGACCGGGAGGCGGGCGAGGCGGCGTTCCACGAGGCGGTGGCCGGCTACGAGCGACTGGGTGCGGTGCACGACGTGCGACGGGCACGGGCCCGGATGTCGGGCGGGGGACGGGGGGCCGGGTGGGTCGGTGGTCGGTGAGGGTCGAAGGTCGAGGCGGTGGGCGGGCGGTGCGGTGGCGGGTGGCGGAGTGAGGGGCGGTGCGGTGAGGAGCGGGGTCGCGTGGTGCACGGGCGGGGAGTCGGACGAGAGGCGGAGCGCGGGATGACGGGCGCGTTGCGGGTCGAGCTGCTGGGCACGGTGCGCGCCTGGTCGGGCGAGCGGGAGGTGGACCTCGGCTCCTCGCGGCCGCGCGCGTTGTTCGCGATGCTGGCACTGCGCTCCGGCGGCGTCGGGCGGGACGAGCTCGTCGCGGGCGTCTGGGGCAACGACGCGCCGCCGACCGCCGAGGGCAGCGTCCACACCTACGTCTCCACGCTCCGCAAGGCCCTGGAACCGGACCGGCCGCGCGGCACACCGTCCCGCGTGCTGGTGTCGGTCGGCTCCGGCTACCGCCTGCTGGTGGACGGCGGCCTGGACGTGGCCGCGTTCGAGTCGTTGCGCGACCGGGCCCGGCGGCAGCTCGCCGACGGCGACCCCGCCGCCGCCCGGCGCTCGCTCGACGAGGCGCTGTCGCTGTGGCGCGGCGAAGCGCTGGCCGGGCTGACCGGCCCGTTCGCCGACGCGCAGCGGCGCAGGCTCGGCGAGGCACACACCACCGCCCGGGAGCTCAACGCCGAAGCCGCCCTGGCGTCCGGCGCGCACGCCGAAGTCGTCGCCGAGCTGGCCGCCCTCGTCGCCGAGGAACCGCTGCGCGAACGGGCGCGCGAGCTGCTGATGCTGGCCCTGCACCGCTCCGGGCGCAGCGCGGAGGCGCTGGAGGTGTTCCGCGACGCGCGCCGGGTCCTCGTGGCGGAACTCGAGGTCGAACCGGGACGACGGCTGCGCGCCGCGCACGAGCACATCCTCAGCGGCACCGACCCCGAGCCCGGACGCGACCCGGCCGTCGCCGCGCGGACCGGCCCGCCCACCCGCGACACCGGACCCGGCCCGGACGCCGAGCTGGTCGGGCGGGACGTCGAGCTGGCCGCCGTGCGGCGGGCCGTCGACGACGTCACCACCGGCGCGGGCCGGCTGCTGTGGATCGAGGGCGAACTGGGCATCGGCAAGTCCGCGCTGGTGGCCGCCCTGCTGGAGCAGGCCGCCCGCGCCGGCCACCAGGTCGCCCACGCGGTGGCCGACGAGCTGGGCAGCCGGTTCCCGCTGCGCCTCGTCCTGGACTGCCTGGGCGTCGACACCCACTCGCCGGACCCGCGTCGGGCGGCCACCGCCCGCGCGTTGCGCCAGGAACGACCCGCCGGGTCGATCTTCGCCGACTCCGACCCCGTGTTCGGCGCCGTCGACCGCCTGGTGGCGCTGGTGGAACAGCTGTGCGCGGACGGACCGCTGGTGTTCGCCCTCGACGACCTCCAGTGGTCCGACGAGACCAGCACCCAGGTCTGGCACCGGCTCACCACCGTGGCACGGCGACTGCCGCTGCTGCTGGTCGGCGCGGCCCGCCCGGTGCCGTACCGGGCCGAGGTCGCCCGGCTGCGCCGCGACGTCGAGTCGGGCGGCGGCGCGGTCCTCGACCTCGCCCCGCTCGCCGACACCGAGGTGGCGGGCCTGGTCGGCCGCCTCGTCGGCGCGTCCCCCGGACCGGGCCTGCGCCGCATCGCCGCCCGCGCCGGCGGCAACCCCCTGTACGTGCGCGAGGTCGCCGACGCGCTCGTCCGCGAACGGGTCGTCGCGGTAGACACCGGGATCGCCGACGTCACCGTGCATGCCCTGGACCGCGTGCCGCTGTCGCTGGTGTCCGCGGTGACCGGCCGGCTGGACTTCCTGTCCGACCCGACCCGGGAGGTGCTGCGCTGGTCCGCCCTGCTCGGCGGCGAGTTCGCGGTGAGCGACCTGTCCGTCGTGCTCGGCACACCCGTGTTCGACCTCGCCGCACGGCTGGAGGAAGCCATCGCCGCGGGCGTGCTGCGCGACGCCGGCCCCCGCATGGCGTTCCGGCACCCGCTCATCCGCCAGGCCCTGTACGAGGGGACGCCCGCCGCCCTGCGCACCGCGCTGCACCAGCAGGCCGCGCAAGCGCTCGCGGCGTCCGGCGCGCCCGTGGACCACGTCGCCGAGCAACTGCTGGCCGCGCCCGGCGACGTCGGCTCGTGGGTGGTCGACTGGCTGGTCGACCAGGGCCCCGCGCTGGTCTACCGCGCGCCGCTGGTGGCGGTCGAGCTGCTGCAACGGTGCCTGGGGTCGTCCGTGGCGCGCGACGAGCGCGACGCGACGTTGATGGCGCACCTGAGCAGCGCGCTGTTCCGGATCGGGCGTGACGCGGAAGCCGAGGAGCACGCACGCCGCGCGTTGCCGCGGCTGCGGTCGCCGGACCTGATCGCCGAGGTGCGGTGGACGCTGGCGTACATGCCGTACCGGGGCGCGCGGGCCGAGGAGGCGGTGGCGGCGTCGCGGGAGGCGCTGGCCGATCCCGTGCTGTCGGACATGTGGCGGGCCCGGCTGCTGTCGCTGCTGGCGCTGGTGCAGCGGGCGGGCGTCGGTGAGCTGGACGGTGCCGAGGTCAGCGCGCGGGCCGCGATCGAGGCGGGGGAGCGGGCCGCCGACCCGTTCGCCATCGGGCAGGCGCTGGAGGTGCTGTGGCAGGTCGAGGCGGTGCGCCGCGACTACCTGCGGGCCGTCGCCTACCTCGACCAGGCGCTCGACGTGGTCGGCACCGACGTGCTCCTGACCGACCTGCGGCTGTTGTTGCTGGACAACCGCATCTTCACGCTGCAGTGCCTGGACCGGCTGGAGGACGCGACGTCGGCGCTGCGCGACGCGTTCGAACTGGCCGGCCGCGGCACACCGGTGGCGGGCCTGCACCTGGCCGCCGCCGTGCACCAGTTCTGGCTGGGCGGGTGGGACGAGGCCGTGGCGCGGCTGGAGGCCGTCGTGGGCGACCCGGAGTTCACCGGCTTCGGCCTGCGGGAGGGCGGGCCCGTGCTGCTGCACGGGGTGGTCGCCCTGATCGCCGCCCACCGGGACGACGGCGCCCGGCTCGACCACCACCTGACCACCGGCCTGACCCTGCCGCTGGTGACCGAGGCGTACCGGGAGAACTGCGACTTCCTGATCGGGGCCCAGGCGATGGCGGCGGCCCGGGAAGGCGATCACGAGGGGGCGGTGGAGGTGCTGGGCGCGATCCTCGACACCCGGTACGCGGACATGATGCTGAGGCACCAGTGGCTGCCCGAGCTGGTGCGGCAAGCGTTGGCGTGCGGCGACCTGGCTACGGCGCGCGCGGCCGTCGAGGCGTGCGAGGCCGAGGCGGCCAGGGAAACCAAAGCCGCCCGCGCCGCGGCGGCGGCCCGGCGGTGCCGCAGCGTGCTGGCGTCCGACCCGGAGGGCCTGGTGCCGGTGATCAGCCACTACCGGTCCGTGGGACGGACGTTCGAGCTGGCGCAGACTCTGGAGGACCAAGCCGTGCTGCTGGCGGGCCGAGGCCAACCGAAAGACGCAACGACCGTCCTCGACGAAGCCACGAGCCTGTACCAAACCTTCGGCGCCCACTGGGACATCCGCCGCTCCGCCGCTCGGGTCGCCGAGGCTCGCGGCGGCGCGCCAAGGCCCCGCTGAACCCCGCCGCACGCCCACCGTTGGCCGCACGCAAACCGTCGGGTGCGCGCAAGCCGGTGGCCGTCGGCTGCTCGTTGGCCGTCGACAGTCCGTGGGCCGTTGCCTGCACGGCCTGCACGCGGGCCGTTGGCTCCGGACGGACAGTTCGCGGGACCACGCGGCCGGCTGTCGAACCCGAACCCGCACCGTCCCGCAGTGCGGCTGTCCTGCCCGCCGAGCCGCCGTGCGGCTGGCGGGTGTGTGTCCGCCGACCGGCTCCGGTCGGCCGTCTCGACGCCACCTCCGCGCATGGCCAGCCCGGGGCGCGGGTCTCCCGGGCCGTGCACACGCGCGGCTCGGGGGTCGAGGAGCGCCGTAGGGGCCGCCGCTGCGTCGCGGAAGCGGCGGGTGGCTGGGGTGGGTGGATGGCTGGGCTGGGGGTAGGCAGAGGGGTGGGGTCCTTCTGCGGCGGGGGTCTCCTTCCTGTGCCGTGGCGCCACACCTTCTTTTTCCTGGCAACAATTCTGCCATTTCCATTCATCCCCGACGCCTGTGCCACGTTCGGGTGATCTCCGGCGGCCACGGTCACGGCTCACGGTTCGGTCGGTTGGGGTTCCCAGAGGACCGCCGGGGCGTCGATCACGCCGTCCGACGACATCACCCACCGGGCCTCGCCCCGGCCCTTGGCCGCCAAGGCCGACGCCCCGGCCGACGCCCCGGCCGCGTGAGGTGCGCGGGACTTGGCGCGGAGGCCCCGCAAGGCCAGGTCGACCACCCGGCGCAGGGCGGCCCGGTCCTCGCGGACCGCCGGTTCGGACTCGAACATCTCAGATCATCCCCTTCCGAAGCGCATAAGCGACCGCGTGCGGCCGGTTGCGCAGGTTCAGCCGCGCGGTGATCCCGTAGAACACGTTCTTGATCGTCCGCTCCGAGTACGACAACCGCCCCGCGATCTCGGCCGTGTCCAACCCGTCCGCCATCAGCCGCAGCACGCTCACCTCCCGGGCCGACAGCCGGTCCGGCCCGCCCTCCGGGGCCAGCACCTGCTCCTGCAACCGCCGCACGTGCCGCAGCAGCTCCGCCACCATGTTCGGCGGCATCACGCCGCCGCCCGCCGCGGCCGACAGGACGCTGCGCAGCACCACCTGCTCGCTCACCGCGGCCCGCGGCAGGATCGCCACGATCCGGCACTCCACCGCCGTCAGCACGTCGGACTCGCCGACCTCGTCCACGATCAGCACCACCGGCGCGCCGACCTGCGCGGCGGCACGGCGCAGGCGGGTCACCACGTCCGCGCCCAACCTGCCGACCGCCATGACGACCACGTCGGGCTTGGCGTGCAGCGTGCCCTCCAGCAGCTCCACGTCGGGCCTCGAACCGAGATAGGTGATCAGACCCGTCATGCTCAGGTGATCCGCCGCCTGGACGACGACCCGGACTCGCTCCACCGCTGCCTCCCACAGTCTCGGGCTTGCACCACCGAGTCTGCGAGTCGCGGCTTCACGCGGTCTGAAACGCCTCTACAAGGATTCTTCACGCCCGCTGGACGCGATGCGGACCGTCGTGAAGAACGCCCCTGAACTGTCCACCGCACGAGCTCCGCCGGTCAAGGGCTCACCGGGAAGCCGTCCAGCCCGAACCGCTCCACCTCGACCCACCGCCGGTGCACCGACCGCACGATGTCGTCCAGGTCGTGCGCGGGCCGCCAGTCGACGTAGTCGCGGCGGAACTTGCGGGTGTCGGTGATCCAGCACCGCACGTCGGCGAACCGGTGCTCGGGCACGTACTCGAACGGCACCTCGTGGCCGGTCACGTACTCGTACCGGGCGATCAGCTCCACGATCGACGCGCTGCGCTCCCGCCCGCCGCCGGCGTGGTACACCTCGCCGGGTCTCGGGTCGAGGTAGTAGTGCCAGAACATCTCCACGAGGTCCCGCGCGTCGAGCACGTCGCGCACCTGCTTGCCGCCGTGCCCGATCACCGGGAACGCCGCACCGCGCACGGCGCTGCGCACCAGGTGCGAGAGGAAGCCGTCCAGCTCCACGCCCGCGTGCCCGGCGCCGGTCACGCTTCCGCAGCGGAACACGCCGACCCGCAGCCCCAGCAGCCCCGCGTACGACTGGGCGGCCAGGTCGGCGGCCAGCTTCGACACCCCGAAGAACGTCCGCCGCCCGCCGTCCGCGCGCAGCGACTCGTCGATGCCGTGCTCGTGGTACGGGTGGGAGGGGTCGATCTCCCACCGGGTCGCGGTCTCGACCAG
The DNA here is from genome assembly GCF_044757065.1 of Actinosynnema sp. NPDC091369. Classification (NCBI taxonomy): domain Bacteria; kingdom Bacillati; phylum Actinomycetota; class Actinomycetes; order Pseudonocardiales; family Pseudonocardiaceae; genus Actinosynnema; species Actinosynnema sp. NPDC091369. The sequence continues at coordinate 243,425 of NZ_JBIVUG010000008.1, forward strand.
CGGCAGGGAGTCGGGCACGTCGCCGTACACCTTCGTGGTGGACGTCAGCACGACCACCGCCTCCGGGCAGTGCCGCCGGACCGCTTCGAGGAGGTTCATCGTGCCGACGGCGTTCACGCCCAGGTCGACCAGGGGCTGCCCGGTGGCCCACTCGTCGCTGGGCTGCCCGGCGGTGTGCACGACCAGCCGCACGTCCGTGCCGTACTCGCCGAGCACGGTGGCGAGCGCGCTGTGGTCGCGCACGTCCACCCGGTGGTGCCGGTAGTTGGGGATGCGCTCGACCGCCGCCAGGTTGTCCGCGACGGAGCCCGCGGGTCCGAAGAAGTCGCGCCGCATGCCGTTGTCCACGCCGACGACGAGGTCGAACCTGGGCGCGAACGCCCGCACGGCCTCACCCCCGACCAGACCGGCCGACCCGGTGACCACTACCACGTCCATGTGCCGCTCCCGTTCTGTCTGCGATGGACACTCAGGGCCTGCGGAAGAACTCCACCTCGCCCAACGCGATGTGCCGCCCGGGTCCCTGCCCGGCGACGGCCCGCACGACCAGCCGCACCCGCACGACGTCGCTCACCGCCGTGTCGACGCGCTGCGGGCCGACCCGGTCGGCCAGCGGCAGCGGCACGGTGCGGTTGCTCCCGTCGGCCGTGGTGATGACCATGTCCAGCGCGGCGACCCGCGCCTGCCCGGTGAACGCCTGCTCCTCCACGCCCGCGCCCGTGTGCACCACCACCGACAGCAGCCGGAACGGTGACGCGAAACCGAACTCGACCGCGTCGCCCACCGCGGTCGCGCCCCAGTACCGGTTCGACAGGCCGTCCGCGGCCGCCGCCGCGGGGTGGCCGGGCACCTCGGCGGTGGCGGTGCTGCTGCTCGGGCCGACCGCGACCGGCGTGGACGTCTTGTCGCGCACGTCCTCGACCAGTGCCACGGCCGCCGGGTAGAACAGGATCGCGAGCACGACCAGCACCAGCACCGCGAGCAGCGCGGTGAGCCGGCGCAGCCACCGCGAGGTGTCGCCGTGCCACCGCGCCCGCCGTCGTCGCGCCTGCCCGCGTTCCCCGTCCGCCTCCGGGGTGAGCGGGGTGGCGCAGCGGCGGCAGAACCGGCGGCCCGGCGGGTTGGCCACCCCGCACGCCGGGCACGGCGGTCCGACGACCACCTCGTCCTCGACCGCGCTCGGCAGCGGTCGCCGCGCCTCCGGTCGTCCGGGTGGCACGGGGCCGGGCCGCTCCTCGGGGCCGGGTTCGTCGGGCCGCGGCGACGGGTCGGTGGCCCACCCCAGGTAGGTGCCGCAGTTGCCGCAGAAGTCGTCGGCGTCGCGCATCGGCGCGCCGCACTGGGTGCACAGGCGCATGTCAGTCCCCGTTTCCCGGCAGCACTTCGACGGCGCACGTGACGTGCAGCGGGCGCGCGGCCTCGACCAGCGCCTCCACCCGCGCCCGGTCCACCGCGCCGGACGGGCCCGGCCGCACCCGCACCGCGACGACGTCCGGCCGGGCGGGCAGGCCGGCGCCGGGCCGCGTGGACCACGTCACGCCCGGACCGTCGACCACCTCGGCCCGCACGCCCAGGCACAGCTCCAGCCGGGCCACGAGGCCGCGCGCGGTGCCGCGCAGCCGGTGCAGTTCGACGGCCCGTCGCACGGCTTCGCGGCGCAGCGGCTCGGGCCACGCCGGGTCCGCGTCCGCCGCCACCCAGGACGACAGCCAGGCCACGAAGTCGGCGGGCGCGAGGTCGGCGTCGAAGTACTCCGGCAGGTTGTCCAGGGTGGACAGGATCGCGGACAGCACCGCGTCCAGGCCGGAGGTGAACCGCTGCGCGAAGTCGTCCGCCGCGTACAGGGCGGGCAGCATCGCGCCCAGCGGGTACCGGCTGGGCAGCGCGGGCAGCGCGGCGCGGCTCACGACCCCGCCACCACGATCTGGTGCTGGTAGGAGAACACCAGCGCGTTCGCCGCCACCTCGACCCGGTCCACGGGCGCGCCCCGGACCCCGGTGATCGGGTCGGCCGGGAACAACCGGATCTCCTCCACCAGCCGCACACCCGCCACGCCTTGGAGCACCGCGAACACCTCGCCGTACTGGACCGGGCGGCCGAACTCCCACCCTGCGCCGTCCGTGCCGCCACGCAGAGGGTTGAGGTAGCGGTACAACGCGTCCAGCGCGTCCTCCCGCACCCGGTTGCCCTCCGCGCCCGGCGCGGCCACCCGTGCGACGACGGTGACGCCCTGGTAGCGGGGCGGCTCCACGACCAGCCGGGTGCCGAGCAGCCGCCGCTCGTCCAACCGCGCGGCCACCGCCGACACCACCTCCTCGGTGGGCACCAACTGCTCGAACCGCAGCCGGTCGCCCTGGTCGGCGACGGCGTCGGGCACCACGAGCACGCGGGCCGCGCCGGGCCCGTCGGGCAGGCACCGCACCCGGGCCAGCGACGGCGCGGCCAGCCGGGCGATGTGCTCGTGGTCCTCGGCCGTCACCGCCCGCTCCTGCACCCGCAGCTGGTGCGGCGCGCGGACCTTCGCCTCGGCCACGGTCTCGCCGTCGACGCCGCCGCGCGCGGCTTCCCGGTTCTCCACCGACGCCACGTAGGGCACGGAGCTGCGCAGCACCGAGATCGTGCCGCGCGCCACGTTGCCCGCCCGACCGCCGCCCGTGCGGTACCGGGGCACCTGCACCACCGACCCCTTGGGCGGCACCGCGCCGTAGCGGCGCAACGTCCCGTCGGCCTCGCGCACCGCGGGCGGGAACTGGAACTCGCCGCGCACCGCGTCCAGCACCACGTGCCGGTCGTCCGGCCCGGACGCCCCGAAGTGGTCCACCACGGCCCAGTCCTGCCACCCGTCGCCCGCCGACACCCGCACCACCACCGGGTCGCCGTCCAGCAGCACGGGGGAGCGCGGCACGGTGAACCGCTGACCCGGCACGCCCGCCGTCTCGCCCAGCAGCACGTCGCGCTCGGTCTCGGCGTGCTCGGCGGCGGTGGTGCCGCCGATGGTGAACGCCTCGGCCTGGCGCACGGTCGGCGACTCCGAGTAGAACGGCTGCTCGCGCACCGGCTCGGTGACCCGGCAGCGCACCCAGCCCGCGCGGTGCCCCGCCACCACGGACTCGGTGTGCCCGGCGGGCACGTGCAGCACCACGTCGCCGGGCCGGTTCAGCCCACCCGTGCTGTCCTCGTCCACCTCGCACGGCGTCCAGTCCTGCCCGGTCCACGCCTCCCACACCAGCGGCGGCTGCCGGGGGTCCACGCCGATGCCCTCCACCCGGCTGTCCAGCCGCAGCACCACCACGCAGCGCGGCACCGCGGCCGACAGCCCGAACAGCGTCGCGTCGCCGGGCGCCGGCGCGGTCTGGAAGCAGCGCACGTCCTGGCCCGCTTCCAGGTCCCGGGTGCGGTCGGCGTGCTCGCCCGACGCGGCCCGGGTGACCAGCCGCCCCACCGAGCACGGCACCACGGCCAGCTCGTCGGTCGTGGCGAACACGACCGCCTCGGCGTTCTCCGAGCGCGCGGTGGCGACCTCGGTGCCGACGGGCAGCACGACGGTCTGCGGCTGGGGCGCGGACAGCCGGAACGTGACGTCCGCCCGCGCGGCCGTGGGCGGGAACAGGGTGATGCCCAGCAGGTCCAGGAACGCCAGGTGGTTGCGCTCGGGCACCCGGTTGAGCCGGTAGACGAGCTGGTCCACCATCTGCGCGAACGTCTCGATGAGCGTGACGCCGGGGTCGGACACGTTGTGGTCCGTCCACTCCGGACAGCTCTGCTGGACGTACCGCTTGGCCTCGTCCACGAGCTGCTGGAACCGCCGGTCGTCCAGGTTGGGTGCGGGCAGTGCCATCTACTCCGCGCTCCCCTCGTCCGGGATGGTGTAGAAGGGGAAGACCAGGTTGCGCCGGTCGTTGGTGGACCGGATGGTGTAGCGCACGTCGATGTAGAGCGTGCCGACGTCGACCGCGTCGAACGCGACCACCACGTCGTCGACCTCGATGCGCGGTTCCCACCGGTCCAGCGCGGCGCGCACCTCGCGGGCGACGTGGCCCGCCGTGGTGTCGTCGGCCGACGCGAACACGTGCTCGTGGATGCCGCAGCCGAACTCCGGGCGCATCGGCCGCTCGCCCGGCGCGGTGCCCAGCACGAGCCGGATCGCCTCGGTGACCTCCTGCTCGCGGTCGACCATGCCGATGCCGCCGGTGGGCCCGGTGCGCAGCGGGAAGCCCCAGCCGCGCCCGATGAAGCTCCCGCTCATCACAACCCTCCGATGTGGACGGTCAACGCCCCGGAGAGGACGTTGGCGTTGCAGGTGGTGGTGTCGCCGACCCGGGCCGCGACGACCCCGGCGATGCGCACCTGGCCGGCGGGGCGGGGCTTGACCACGTTCAACGGGCCCATGACGGCGTCCTTGGGCACGACGCACACGTGGAGGCTGCCGCCCACCGCGGCGGGCTTGCCCTCGATCAGGACGGTGGCCACCACGGCGGCCACCGCGGCGGGCGGCGTGCCGATGGAACCGCCGTGCGACGTCTTGTCACCCAGCCGGGCAGCGGGGGGCATGCTGGTCTCCCTCGGTGTGGTGCGGTCAGTTGATCTCGACGATCCGGCCCTTGAGCACGGCCTTGACGCCGCCGTCCACGGACGCCTCGGTGGCGCCCCGCACGGACACCGACGTCCGGGCCTCGACCGACACGGTGTGGCCCTTCAGCACCAGGTCGCCGTTCCTCGCGTCGACCGTGATCCCCCTGGGCGTCATGCTGATGGAGCCGAGGACCTGCGCGCCCTGCGGCGTGCGGACCTCGATGTCCACGCTCCCGGTCTTCTCGTCCATCGTGATGTCCACGCGCTTGTCGCCGGTCTGCAACCGCACGCCGGCCGTCGTGGGGCTGTCCAGCAGTTCGAGCCGGTTGCCCGAGCGCGACACCAGCGACCGGCGGTTCACCCCGCCCTTCGTGGGGTCCACCAGCGGCACGTCGTGCGCCGACGGCTTGTCGACGCCGTTGTAGAGCCCGCCGATGACGTACGGGCGGTCCAGGCTGCCCTGCTCGAAGCCGACCAGCACCTCGTCGTTGACCTCCGGGCTGAACACCCCGCCGCCGTTGATGCCGCCCCACTGCACGGTGCGCACCCAGTCGGTGACGTACACGTCGTCCAGCCACGGGAACTTCAGCCGGACCCAGCCGCGCTGGCCGTTGCCCGGCTCCCGGATGTCGGTGACGATCCCGGTGGCCAGGCCCGGCATGCGCGGCGTGCGGGAGGCCGCGGTGCCGCCGAGGGCCAACCCGGCCAGCGACCGGTCCGGCGAACCGCTCACCGTGACCGTGCTGCGGTAGCCCTCGTGCGGGTCCAGGACGTGCCGCACCGACGTGGCGGTGTAGACGCCGTTGAACGCCTTGCCCGCGTTGGTCACCGAGATCGGCACGCCCGCCCGCAGCTTCGGGTGGCCCTTGACGACCGCCTCCACCTCGGCGTACCCGGCGCTGACCGCCGCGGCCAGCGACCGCGCGGCGACGTCGGTCTCCGCCCGGGTCGCGTACGGCGTGTCCGCGACCAGCATCGTGGCCCGCTTCCCGGCGACGGACGGCTTGAGCTCCGGCACCACCGTCGTGCTGCGGACCGCCGGCTCGACCGCGACCAGCGCCTTCTTGGTCACCACGTCCCAGGCCCGCACTTCGACCGCGTCCACCCGGTCGGAGCTGGTCAACGAGGCGCGCAGGGACAGCAGGTCGCCGTGCCGCAGCACCAGGGGGCTGGGCGTGCCCGCACCCGGCGCGCCCGCCGCCGGCGCGGGCTTGAGCAGCTCCAGCTTGCCGGTGTCGTCCACCTGCACGGACACCCCGTGCTCGTGGGCCAGCCGTTGCAGGAAGTCCCAGTCCGAGGTGCCCGCCTGGCTGAGCTGCGCGTACGTGACGGACGAGACCTGGACGCGGCCCACGGTCAGCCCGGCGTTCCGGGCGACCTTGCGCACCACCTCGGCGGCGGTGAGGTTGCAGAACGCCTCCACCCGCCGGCCGCGGAACAGCCGGTGCGCCATGCTCATCGCCCGGATCACGGTGAACGACCCGGTCGAGTCGCTGTCCTTCTCCAGCGCCGTGACCTCGCCGCCGAACAGCTGCTCCTGCGCCTTGGACTCGACCGCCACCACCGACACCGTCAACGGCGTGCCGATCGTGATGTCCGCCGACCTCAGCAGCTCGTTGTCGCCGTCCCGGTAGGTCAGCACCGCCACGTCGGGCAGCCCGACGTTCTCGTCCACCACGCAGCTCACCAGCCGTGTCTCCCACGTCTTCGTCAGCGAACCGGCCTTGACGACCGGGTCGGCCGCGAACGACCGGAACGACTTGCCGACCGCCCCCGTCACCGGACCTCCTCCACCGCGGGCACCAGCAGCTCCGCGCCCGGCACGAGCCGCATCGGGTCGTCGATGTCGTTCGCCTCGGCGATGACCCGCCAGGCCGTCGCGTCGCCGTACTCGCGCCACGCGAGCTGCGGCAGGCTGTCGCCGGCCACGACCCGGTGCACCCGGCGCGCCTCCCGCGACCCGGACGTCGGGTTCTGGCCGGGCGTGTCCTCACCGGCCTCCTCGATCGACAGCGAGCACGTCGCCCGCAGGGGCCGCCCGTCCACGTCGAACAGCGAGTAGTCCACCGACAGGTTCGCCATCACGCCGTCGAACGACGTGGTCTTCGACGTGCCCCACTCGAACCGCACCCACGGGCTCGCGGGCTTGTTCGCGGCCAGGCTCTTCTTGGTGGGCACGCAGGCCAGCAGCAACTGCTCCACCCTGGTCTCCACCGAGTTGTCGTGCGTGGCCGTGGCGTCGAGGAACACGTCCACCGACAGGCTGCGCGGCCCGCTGCCGAGGAATTCCGGCGTCGACGTCTCACCGGCCATGCGGGACGGGTTGCGCCGCCACTCCGTGTTCTTGCTCAGCGCCAGCGTGCTCGGGTTGAACTGGAACTTCACCGAGGCCAACACCGCCCCCGGCTTCGCGCCCGCCTGCGCCGGCGGTTCCATGATCACCAGCTGGGCGCGGGTGAGGCTCGTCTTGCGTGCCACGGCCGTCCTCCTCTCAGGAAGCGTCGATGCCTTCGTGGGCGATCTCCAGCGTCTCCACGGCGGCCTGGGAGCTGGACGGGTCGAACGACGGCCCCTGCCACCGCACCGGGACGATGCCCTGCACCTGCCACCCCGCGATCCGCTCGCCGTCCGGGGTGAGGGCCACGATCTCGCCGTCCTTGCGCTCGACCTTCTTGATGACCTCGTTGAGCCACTTGACGACCTTGGCGGTGTCCGCCGTGACCGGTCGGGTCAGCGTGATGTTGGACCAGGTGATCCGGGACGGGAGCTGCCAGGCGAACCCGTTGTTGCCGCCCTCGGTGAACTGCTCCACCTCCATCTCCGCGCCCATGCCGTCACAGGTGTGGAACGCGCCCAGGTCGTTGCCCGCTATCGAGAGCCGGAAGAAGACGCTGGTCGCGAAGAGCGTGTCGGACATCGGTTCCTCCTGGTGGTGGGCCCGGGTCGGGGCCGGTCATCGGCGGCGGTCGTGCAGGAGGCCGGCGCGTTCGCGGCCTTGGCGCAGCTCGGCGCGCAGGAGCCGGCCGACCGGTTCGAGCAGCCGGCGGGCGAGGTCGTCGAGGTCGGCGCGGTCCGGTGGGGGTGGCTTGGGCTGGTCGGCGTTCTTGCGCTGCTTGGCCTTCGCCGGCTGGTTCCGGGCTCGCTGGACGGTGGTCGGTCGCGTGGTGGCCTGCGGGGCGGCGGGCGCTCGCGGGACGGGCTTCGGCGGCGCGACGACGACCGGCGGGTAGGCCGGGGCGATCGGCCGGTCGGGTGCCACCTCGGGCAGGTCCACCGGGGGCGTTGGGCGGGCCACAGCGCGCTGCACGTGCGCCCTGCTCTCGTGCGCCGCGGAACTCCACCGAACCGGGACCGTTCGGGGTGTGGCCGGTGTCGGGCCGGTGGTGGTGGGGAAGACCAGTGGCCGTTGGGTGATCAGCGGTGCGGTGGCGGTGTGGCGCTGGACGGGCGGGCGGGTCAGGGCGACGACCGGCAGTCGTACCTGATCGGGTGACGGCAGGGGTGACGGTGGCGGTGGTGCGCTCGGCTCGGTCACCGCGTTGCGCTGCACCACCGCGCCGGTCGGGATCGCGGCGAGTGGTTCGCCCAGGGACGGGCCTGTTCCCGACTTCCGCTGGACGACGTTGTCCGCCGGACCGTGGCCGGGTTCGGGCGACCGGCGCTGCACCACGGCGGTGGCGGGCATCTGCGCGAGTGGTTCCCCCAGGAGCGGCCCGGATCGCGGTGCACGCTGCACGTCCACCCGGCTCCGCTCGTTGTTCGGTGCGACGGGCCGTGAGGTTCCGCTCGACGCCGTGGACGGGCTGGGGCTCTGAAGCACCGGAGTGGCTTCTCCGGCCGAAGACTCGGCTGATTCCGGCGGCGGGAGCGGCGGGCGCGTCGGTTCGGTCGGCGTGACTGCTGCCGGCTCGGCGAGAAGGGGCGCCGTCGGCGGGTGTGCTGTGACCGGTTCGGGGACCGTCCGGCGCTGCACCACCGGCGTGGCCATCGCGCCGGCGACCGGGATCGGCCGCAATGGCGTCACCTCGCGCCGTGCCACGGTCAACGGTGTGCCGAGGGGTCGCACGGGCACCGGCCCGGTCGTCGACCGCCGACCAACCGCCGCCCCCGGAGCGGCTGCCGACTTCCGGGCGACCACCGGCACCACAGTCTCCGCCGACCCCCGGGTGACCACCGGCCTCGAAGTCTCGGCCGGCCCCCGGGCGATCACCGGCCTTGAAGTCTCGGCCGACCCTCGGGCGACTACCGGCCTTGAAGTTTCGGCCGACCCCTGGCCGACCACCGGCCCCGAGATCTCCGCCGCCCGCTGCACGACCGCGGACACCGGGGTGACCGTCGGCCCCGCAGTTCCTGCCGAGTGCCGCCCGTCCGTCGGCACCGGGGTGGCCGCCGAGTACTCCGCGTCCACCGACCGCTGCGTGACCAGCGGCATCCGGGTAACCGTCGGGTGCTGCGCCACCACCGGTGCCGGGGTGACCGCGGGCTGCCGGTCGACCGGCGGGTCCGCCGGGTCCACCGACCGCTGGGCGACGACCGGCGCCGGCGTGGTCGTGGGCTGCTGAGTGACCGCCGGGACGGAGCCGGCCGCTGACTGCTCCTCCACCGGCGGCGTCTTCACCGACCGCTGGGCGATCACCGGTGCGGGGTCGGGCGATGGCTGCCGGGCGATCGGCGGCGTCGGGGTGTCCACTGGGTGCTCCGTGACCGGCAGGATCGGCGTGGCGGCCGACCGCTGGACGGCCGCCGGTGCGGCCGTAACCCCAGCCTGCTGCCCGACCATCCCCTGCCCGACCACCTGCTGCCCGAGCACCGGCACCGGGGTGGTCGCTGATCGCTCCTTGACCGCGGCCACCGGCGTAGCCACTGCCTGCTGCGAAGCCGGTGGCGTGACCGTGGTTGCTGCCTGCTGCGGACCGGGCGGCGTGACCGTGGCCCCTGTCTGCCGGGGAACCGGCGGTGTGGCCGTCACTGCCGACCGCTGTGCGACCGGCTCCGGCGCGACTGCTGACCGCTGCACAGTCGGCTCCGGCGTGGAAGTGGACCGTTGAGCGGTCACCGGCTCGGGCCTCACCGCCGCCCCGCCCCCCGACCCGGCCGCGCCGGAACCGGCACCCTCCGGTCCCGGCCGCAAGGCGACCGTGAGCCGGTCGTTCCCCGAGTGCGCGACGGGCTCCCCGGTGTGCCGGGCAACGCCGTGCATCACCCCCGCCGGGGCACCGGGCAGCACGGCGTGACCCAACTGCCCGCCGACCACGTGGTTTTGCCACGAAGCCAACCCACCCCGGAACCGCAGCCCGTCACCCACCGCGATGCCCGCCCGCCCGATCACGCCCTCCATCGGCCGGACCGCGCGCCAACCACCGGCCGGAGGACGTCGCACCGGCATCGACGCCGTCGTCCCGGCCGCCGGCTTGCGGCGGAACCTGTCCCAGAAGCCCATCAGGTCACCCCCCTTCGTTCACCCTCGTGTTGATCCGTGCGATCTCGCGGACCCAGCGCCTGCGCTCGTGGTGCTCCAGGTCGAGGATCTGCTCCCGTTGCCAGTGGAAGTGGTAGGCCACGTACGCGACCTCCTCGTGCAGCCGGTCGGCCGCGTACGTCACGATTCCCCCAGGCGACCACCGGCCAGGTCGACCTCGAACCCGCTGCCGCACGACGGGCACGTCACCCCGGCGCGGGTGTGCCCCTCGCTGTTGATCCGCCGGTAGAAGTCCTGCAGGAACGCGATGTCCGTGGCGTACATCCGCTCCACCACGCCCACGTTCACCTCGTCGACCGCGCCCAGCTCGGTGATCACCATGCTGAGCAGCAGCACGCTCAGGTAGCCCGGGTTCTCCTTGACCCGCAGGTCGATCTGCGGCCGCAGCTCGTCCCGCGCCGTCGCCAGGCGCATCCGCCCGGTGCGGTGGACGACGCCCTCCGCGTCCACGTACCCGCGCGGCAGCTCGAAGTCGAACTCGGTGCGCAGCGCGGGTTCCCGCGCCACCGCCGTCCGCTGCGCGCCGCCCGCCGGCTCGACCGGCTCGGCCAGCTCGTCCAACGAGTCCAGCCCGATCACCCGTCGCCTCATCAGTCCTCCAGGGTGATGTCCTCGAAGGTGATGGTCACCTTCTCGATCGCGGCGCTCGACTCGCCCGCCTTCAACGACGGGCCCTCCCACTTGCTGACCCACCCGTTGACCAGGTTCAGCCGCCGCTCGGTCTCGCCCTTGCTGTTCATGATCTCGATGGTGATGTTCTGGCGCGCCGTCTCGACGTCACCCTTGTTCACCGTCTCCTTGAGCCACTTGGTGAACTCCTTGCTCTTGTCCATCCCCCGGGTGACGGTGATCTCGCCGCCCTTGCGCGCACCGGGCTGCTTGCGCAACAACGGCTTGCCCTGCGGGGTCACCTGCGAGATCTCGACCACGTCCTCCTCGATGGTCACCCCGCTGACCTCCTGCAACGACTCGACCATGTACGCGCCGAGCTGGAGGCCGAAGATGTGGGTGGAGAGAGCGTCGCCATCTGCCATGGCTGGTGCCGCCTTTCGGTGCTACTCGTTGACGAGGCTGGTGTTGTCGGAGAACTGGGAGAGCCGGAAGACCACGAACTCGGCGGGCTTGACCGGCGCGACACCGATCTCGCACACCACCTGGCCGAGGTCCACCGACTCCGGCGGGTTGTTGTCCCGGTCGCACTTGACGTAGAACGCCTCGTCCGGCGTGCGGCCGAACAACGCGCCCTGACGCCATTGCTCGGTGAGGAACGCGGTGATGTTGCGCCGGATGCCCGCCCACAGTCGGTCGTCGTTCGGCTCGAACACGACCCACTGCGTGCCCAGGAGGATCGACTCCTCCAGGAAGTTGAACAGCCGCCGCACGTTCAGGTAGCGCCACGCCGGGTCGGACGACAGCGTCCGCGCACCCCAGATGCGGATGCCCCGACCGGGGAACGTGCGCACGCAGTTGACGCCCACCGGGTTCAGCAGGTCCTGCTCGCTCTTGCTCAGCGCGAGCTCCAGGTCCACCGCACCCCGGATCACCTCGTTGGCCGGAGCCTTGTGCACGCCCCGCTCGGCGTCGCTGCGCGCCCACACCCCGGCGACGTGACCGGACGGCGGCACGAGCGTGTTCCGACCGCCCGCCGGGTCGAACACCTTGATCCACGGGTAGTACAGCGTGGCGTAGCGGGAGTCGTGGTTCGCCTCCTCCATGCGCCACTTGTGCACCCGCTGCGCCGACATGCCGGGCGGCGCGTCCAGCACCGCGACCCGGTCGCCCATCTGCTCGCAGTGCGAGATGACGGCCGCCTGCACGGTCTGCACGCCCTCCAGGTCGATCAACCCGCGCTGGAAGGCGCTCATCAGGTCGGGCACCGCCACCATGGTGACCTCGTCCACGTTCTCCAAGCCGCCGAACCCGGTCCGCGCCGCCGCGTCGCCGACGTACTCCTGCGCGTCCAGCGTCACGGGCTTGGGCGCCTTCGGCGCGGGCAGCGCCACCGACTGCTTGTCCGGCCGGGCCAACGCGCTGGACGACCGCTCGGCGACCTCGATCAGCTTCGACCGCTCGGCCACCTGCGTCACCACGTAGTTCTTCAAGTTCCTGCGGGTCGACACGTCGAAGGTCTCCACGACCTTGTCGCCCTGGCGGACCAGCAGCTTGAAGCGGTCCTCCGGCGGGTTCTCGCCATCGGCGTCCGCGACCTCCACGGTGATGTCCGCACCGGCGGAGGGCAGCGCGGAGACCCGCAACCCGCCCAGCGCCACCGGCGTCGCGGCGGCGGGCTCGGCGTCCGCGTCACCCGCCGGACCACCCACCCGCACCACGTACGCCGCGCCGCCGCCGTTGGCGAAGTAGCCGTAGACGGCGTGCGGCAGGTAGGCGTCCTCGACGAAGCCGCCGAACTCGCGCACGTACTGGTTCCAGTTGGCGACCCGGGTCGGCTCGTGGAACGGACCTCGTTCGGCGAACCCGACGAAGGCCGCCACCGCGGTGCCGACCCCCTCGATCGGGCGCGCACCGGTCTGGACCTCCTCCACGTACACGCCGGGCGAGAGGTACTGCGGCATGGTCGCTCCTTCTCTGCTGCTGCGCTGAGGTCTTCCGGTCTGGCACCACAAGCCTCGCCCGCGCGAGCCGTCCACGGCAGGTCCGGCGGTCCCCGCTCCGGGCACTTCCGCTGCCCCAACGGGCAACCGGGCCCGGTGTCAGCCGATCGTGTCGGTCCGGCCGGTCGTGTCGGTCCTGTCGGCCGGGAGCCAGGGGCCGAACTCGCCCGCCAGCACGAGCCGGCCCAGCTTGCGGTACTCCTGCTGCACGGCGGCGATCACGTCGGCCATCCGCACCGGCCGTCCACCGGCCGCGGCGAGGTACGCGGCCGTCACCGCGCACGCCCGGATCGACCCGCCCGCCAGCTCGAACCGCTCCGCGCAGAACGCCAGGTCCACGTCGTCCGCCCGCGGCATCCGGTCGCCCAGGCAGCGGTCCCACAGCGCGAGCCGCTGCACGGCGTCGGGCACCGGGAAGTCGGCGATCACGTCGATCCGCCGGGTGAACGCCTCGTCCATGTTGGACCGCAGGTTCGTGGTCAGCACCGCGATGCCGTCGAAGGACTCCATGCGCTGCAACAGGTACGCCGACTCGGTGTTGGCGTGCCGGTCGTGCGCGTCGTTCACCTCCGAGCGCTTGCCGAACACGGCGTCCGCCTCGTCGAACAGCAGCACCCCGTGCACACCGGCGGCCTCGGTGAAGATCCGCTCCAGGTTCTTCTCCGTCTCGCCGATGTACTTGTCCACCACCGACGACAGGTCCACCACGTAGAGGTCCATGCCGACCGCCCCGGCCACCACCTCGGCCGACATCGTCTTGCCCGTGCCGGACTCCCCGGCGAACAACGCCACCACCCCGCGCCCCCGACCACCGCCGGGACGCATCCGCCACTGCCCGAGGACCCGCTCACGGTGCCGCGCGCGCATCACCAGCTCGTCCAACTGCCGGCGGGTCGGCTCGGGCAGCACCAGGTCGTCCCAGTCCACGCCCGGGGTGATGCGCCGGGCCAACTGCTCCAGTCCCGCGCCGTTCTGCGCCCTCACCCCGGCCCGCACGTGGGCGAGGTCCACCGGCCGGTCCTCCAGCAGGGCCAGCCGTGCCGCCGCCGTCACCGCGCGGTCCACCTGGTCCGTGCCGAGCCGGTAACCCGCCAGGTCCTCGACCAGTGCGGGATCGGCGGCCGTGCCCGTGACGTCGGCGAGCGCCCGTGCCCAGCGCTCGGCCCGGCGGTCGGCGTCCACCGCGGGGACGGGCACCGACACCACCTGCCGTGACGTCCACCGCGGGTCCCAGTGCCGCCGGCTGTGCAGGAGGAGGGGGACGTCACCCGCCTGCGCGATCAGGTCCCGGATCAGCCCGATCCGTTCGGGCAGCAGCGGTTCCAGCGGCCCGAACACCAGCCCCGCGCCCCGCAGCCGTGCTTCCCGGACCAGGGCGGCGAGGGGAGGGTGGGGCCGGTCGGCCAGGGCCGGGACGTCCAGCACGACCGCGTCCCGGTTCGACGCGGCCAGGGCGTCCACCGCCACGCGGGCCGCGTCACCGTCGGCGTCCCGCAGGTGGACGGCCCCGATGCCCGCGTCGAGCGCCTGACCGATCCGGTCGGCCAGCGGGTCGGTCGTGGGACGGGCGGGCGTCAACCGGGCGGTGTCGCCGATCGCCGGGTCGGGCTCGTCGTCACCGAGCAGGTGGGCCACGACCCGGTCGGGCACGCGCAACGTCCGCGACAACGCGGGCCGCTCGTCGTCCCGGATCTCCAGCAGTCCCGCGGTGATCAGGGGCGCCGACCCGGCGAACCGGAACCGCGCCGCCCCGGCCACCGGCAGGCCGCAGAGCTCCAACGCCAACCCGACCGTCGCCCGGCGGAGGGTGACGTCGTCGTTGAGGTAGCCGTAGAGCCGCTCGAACCGCGCGTCGACGTCCGGTGCCATGGCCACCAGGAGGAAATCGACGTCAACCGGTTCCAGGCCGAAACGGCGTTCCAGCACGGTCAAACGAGGACCGGGTTCAGGCACCATCGCGGCGAGCACATCGAGATCGGGCTTGGACACCTCGTCCTGCGGTGCCAACGGCTCAGCCCGCCCATCGAGCACCCGCCGAACCGCATCCGGCGTCAGGTAGAGCCCCCGGTGCGGATCACCGACCACCGGATCCTCCACCGCCCGCACCGCCACCGCCCGCCGGACCCGCCACTCCACCATCGCCAACCGCGCCCAGAGATAGGCCAGGTCAGCCGCCCTTCCCCCGCCCCCCGTCACCTCGACGGTCACCTTCGGCGTGGGTATCGTCGCAGTCATCGCACCACCCTGTCGTCGTGTGTCCACCCGGCCACCCGCCCGCCCACCTCTGCCGTTTCCGCAAAGATCACCCAGACGAGCTAACCGAGCGTGAATGGAAGTTCGTGGGAAACTTCTGCGGCACCGAATGCGTTGCCGGGAAAGAAGGAGGCGGCACGGCGCGGCGGGCAAGGTGTCGGCAGCGGACGGTCGGATGGTCGAAACGGTGTGACCGTCCGAAATGGACAGCCGGCCTCGGAGGTAGCGGTGGGGGCAGCGGTCAGGAACGGGTCGGCGGCGGCAGGACGGATCGGTCACGAGCCACCCGGACGGCCGCACCGACAGCCGGACCGCCAATGCGAGGTGGCGGGGAGCACGGGGGTGGTTGTTGGACGGTGGTAGGTGGCACCTCAGCCAGAGATGGGCTGGCCGGAGATGAGCCGGCCGGAGGTGTGGTGATCAGCGGTGGGGTGGTCAGCGGATCGGGGTGTTGCGGCGGCGGCGGTCGGGTGGGCGGGGACGTGTGGGGGCGAAGCCGTGGTCGCCGGGGTCGTGGTCGCGCGGGCCGGTGTCGCGGAGGTGGTGGTCGCTGGGGTTGGTGTCGCCGGGGGCGGGAGCTTGAGGGCCGGTGACGTCCGGGCCGGTGTCGTGCGGGTTGTCGTCGTAGCGCAGGCGGCGGGGTTGGGTGTCGGGGGAGTCGACCAGGACCAGGCCGCCCTCGGCGGGTGGGGGTAGAGGGGTCAAGGGTCCCGCGACCGGGGCGGTCACGACGAGGTTCAGGGCCGGTTTCAGGCGGCCGCCCAGGGCGGACCACACGTCGGTGGCCGCGCGGCCTTCGGAGACCGGGCCGCCCGACTCCACCAGCACGGTCAGGTCCAGGTCGGCCAGGGTGCCGGTCAGCCACTCCGAGGCCAGGCGGCTGTGGCCGGCCAGGCAGGAGAGCGCCTCGGACAGCAGGCGGTGTTCGTCCTGGGGGCGGTTGGTCCAGGCCGTCACCAGGTAGGACAGGCGGAACCAGCGGGGTGGTCTGCGGTGGGCGACCAGTTGGTCGCGGGCGAAGACTTCGAGGTTGCCGGTGCTGCGGCGGGTTTGGTCCTCGCGGATGTCGTAGAGGAAGACGTTGACGGTGGGGGCGTTGCGGCGGGCGGTCCAGTCGGTGGTGGGGGCCTCGAACGCCAGTTCGCCGCCTCCGCCGGGGACGCCGCCGGCCTTGAGCAGGCGGCGGATGGCCTCGTCGACCTCGTGGATCACGGTGACCTCCGGTTGGGACAGGGATGGGAACAGGGGCAGGAGAGGGGGGTCAGCGGCGGCGCACCATGTCGGGTGGGCCGAACGAGCCCGGCACGACGAGGAAGTCGGTGGTGGCCGCGCGGAAACCCGGGCCGGCGGCGGTGATCGTGCGGGGGCCGGTCTGGTCCTTGGCCAGGATCAGCAGTTGCGCGGTGAAGCCGCCGTCCGGGCGCGGGACGGTCGGGGTGGCGGAGGCGGTGATGCCCGGTGACCACGACAACCGCACCGGCACACCCGGTGGGAAGTCCACGCCGCGCACCGACGTCACGAAACCCGGCTCCCCGATCGGCGGCACGGCCTCGATCCGCGGCAGCAGCACCCGCATCGGCGCCGCCGCCGCGTTGTCCGCCGGATCGGCATCCGTGCCCGACGTCCGCAACGTCCCGCGCACGGTCGTCTGAAGAGCCGCATCCGGCGCCAGCACGACCTGCACCACCTGCGACGCCCCCGGCGGCAGGTCCGGCACCGCGCACCCCGCGGTCGAACACCCCGGTGGCACGGACACCACCGGCACCCCGGCGGGCAGCGCGAAGTCCAGCCGCAACCCGGTCGCCAATGCCCCACCACCGTTGCGGACCGTGTAGCTCGCCGTCGCCCGTCCGCCCACATAGGACGGATTCGGCTGCACGACCACCGCCAGCGAGGGACCAGCCGAGAGCACCGGAGCAGGCGGAGGCGGTGGCACGACGGGCGGCCCCACCACGGGGTCACGCACCGGGACAGCGGTCGACGCGGAGTTGTCCGACGGCAGCACGTCGACCACCGCCCCCGCCACCGACCACGTCACGCTGCGCCGCCCGGCCACGAGCCCCACCACCTCGGCGACCACCTCCACCACGCCACCCGGCTCCACCGCCCCGAACGCGCACCGCAACCCGTCCACGTCACACGACCCCCGCGCCGGCCGCAAACCCGCCAACCGCACCCCGTCCGGCACGGCGGCGGTCAGCTCCGTCCCCGGCGACACAGCCGGCCCCCGGTTCACCACGCGCACCGACACCGGCGTCACCACCCCCGTGTCCACGTCCCCGACCACCTCCGGCGCCTCCACGGCCAGGTCGACCGTCCGCTGCCACGTCGGCTCCTTCTGCCGCCCCGGCAGGTCGGCCGTGATCGACCGCGCCGCCCCCGTCGCCACGTCGACCACCACCAGCTCCTCCGGCGACGCCAGGTCACCCACCCGCCGCGCGGTCAGCACCACCCGATCACCACCGGGCGAGAACGACACGTCCCTGGGCTGGAACGGCCCCGAAGGCGGCGCGGTCACCGGTCCGGCGCACGTGCCGACCGACGGCAGCAGCACCCGGCACCCGTTGTCCGCCAACGACACCAGCAGCACGCCGTCCGCCTCGCGGTTGAACGCCAGCGTGCGCCCGTCCGGGCTGAACACCGAGCTGTCGTCGGTCACCTCGCAGTCGAACCCGCACACCGCCGCCGACACGTCCCGCTGCCCGTCCCACGTCCCGGTCCGCGCCGTCCACACGTGGTTGTCGCGCACCTCACCGGTCGGTCCGTCGAACACCCGACCGCGGGTGAACGCGAGCGTGCCGCCGTCCGGCGACCACGCGGGCTGCGTGTCCTCCTGGTCGGCGGGCCCCGCGAGCCGCCCCACCACCGCGCCGGTGGCCGCCTCGACCACCACGATCCGGCTCGGGCCACCCTCCGGCCGCACCCCGCCGGGCGACCGCCGCGCGAACGCCAGGAACCGGCCGTCCGGCGACCACACCGCGTCGAACTCCCAGTCCGCGGGCTGCCGGTCGGCCACCGGAAGCCGCCGCGGGTCGCCGCCGTCGGCGTCCACCAGCCACAGCCGCTGCACCCGACCGCCGTCGCCGTCCTCGAACCGGCTCAGCGCGATCGTCCGCCCGTCGGGGGAGTAGGACTGCCGCTGGGTCCACGGGTCGAACCCGGCCCGGGGCCGGAACAGCAGGTTCGGGTCGTTGCCGCTCTCCGGGTCCTCCCGCAGCACGGGCACGCCGAGGTCGCGCGGGTCCGAGCCGTCCGGCTGGATGTCCTGCAACGTCGCGGTGAAGTAGGTCTCGGCGCTCGTGCGGGCCACCACCAGGTGCTCGCCGCCCGCGTCCACCAGCCACGTCGGCGAGCCGACCGCGCGGTTCTCCGCCAGCAGCAGGCCGGGCGCGGCGGTGACGGGCAGGCCGGGGCCGGTGTCGACCTGGTAGACCTTCTCCACGTTCGGGTCGGCCGGGCACGAGCACACCTGGTCGGCGCTGAGGAACAGCAGGCCGGTGCCGTCGGGTTTCCAGGTGGGCCACCGGCCGCGCCACCCGGCCTGGTCGCCGCCCAGCAGCGGCACGCCGACGCGACCCCCGTCGAGGACCCTCGGCCGCCGTTCGCCGCCGACGTCGAGGGTGTAGGCGATGCGGTCGTCCCGCGGGTTCCAGTCCGGCTCGCCCGCGTCGCCGTCGGGTTCGTCGGTGACCCGGGTGACCCGGCCGCCGCCCACCGGCACCCGGTAGATCTCCCGACCGCCGTCGCGGTCACCGGAGAACGCGATGCTCGCGCCGTCCGGGGAGAACGTCGGCCACGACTCGTCGGACGGCGTGTCGGTCAGCCGCCGCAGCCCGGTGCCGTCCACGCCGACCAGCCACAGGTCGCGCCGCTCACCGGCACGGGAGTCGAACACCACCGTCCGCAGGTCCGGCGACAGCCGCGGATGACCGGCGTCGAGGCCACGGGTGAGCCTGCGCACCGATCCGTCGGCCGCGCGCAGGTACACCTGGGGCCGGGGTCCGTCGCGCAGGCTGGTGAACACCAGCAGGTCGCCGCGTGCGGACACGTGGTCGTCGTGGTGCGCGGGTCCGGCGCCGAGCAGCGGGTCGGTGGGCCGCAACCGGTCGGGCACGGGCGCGGTGAGGGCGCCGAGGCTGCGGTGCCCGGTGCCGGTGTAGGCGATCCGGCCGGACGCCGGGTCGTCCTGGAGCACCGACGCCGACACCGACGTGGTGACGTCGTGCACCACGACGACCGCGGCGGTGAGCGCCACCACCGCGCCGATCGTGGCCAGGGGCCGGGTCGGCAGCCAGCTGGACAAGGTCCCACCTCCGTCTGGGGCGTGTGCGGGCAATCGTGGACCGGCGCGCAGGGCGGCGCGGAGGTCCGGGCGGGCACGCCCGGGGTACGGCCGGCGGGCGTTCGGGCAAGTCAGATCAGGCCGTGCCGCAGGGCGTAGCCGACGGCGTGCGCGCGGTTGCGCAGTTGCAGCCGGGTGGTGACCTCGTGCAGGACGTTCTTCACCGTCCGCTCGGAGAACGACGTCTTCGAGGCGATCTCGGCGGTGTCGAAGCCTTCCGACACCAGTCGCAGCATGTCCGCCTCGCGCGCGGTGAGCGTGGACAGCGACAGGCCGTTCGGGTCGAGCACGCTGCGCTGCAACCGGCCCACGTGGTCGAGCAACGTGCCCAGCAGGTCGCCGGGCAGCACCGCCTCCCCCTTGGCGAGCGCGATCACCGTGCCCACCAACCGGTCCTGGTCGGCCTCGGCCCGCCGGACCACGGCCGTGACGCCGCAGTCGATGGTCGTCTGGAGGGCGTCCTGGTCGAAGCGCCCCACCACCAAGCCGATGCGCGTGGCCGACGACCGCCGCAACCGGCGCAGCAGCCGGGTCGTCTCGTCGTCGACGCGGTCCACCACGACCAGCGACACGGTGGCGTGGCGCTCTTCCTCCAGCCGCACCACCTCCACCTCGGGCCGCGGCCGCAACTGGTGCGTGATCCCGGCCCTCAGAACCGGGTCCTCGGCGTACACGGCCACCGGAATCCTGCTCATGCAACCCCCCTGGGAACGGCCGGACCGCACCGGCGGCGACCTCGTCGTGACCAATCCTGTGCCGGGGGGAGGCTTCCGGGCACCGGCGCGAGGGCTTCGGTGCACGGGTTTGCCCGTATGGTGCCCTTTTCTCCCTGTCGGCCGCGGGTGCGCCCTGCCTACCGTTTCCGGGGTGACCACAACGACCGAGTTCGGTCTCCCCACCGTGGTTGTCACGCCCGGTCAGGAGACCAGCACGACGATGACGGTGCGCAACGACAGTGACATCGTCGAGGCGTACGAGTTCGAGGTGGTGGGCGGGTGCGCCCCCTGGACCACCGTCGAACCGGCACGGCTGTCGCTGTACCCCGGGACGTCGGAGCAGGTGGCCATCGTGCTGCGCCCGCCCCGATCACCCGAGGTGCGCGCGGGCGAGGTGCCGCTCGGGGTGCGGGTGCTGCCCGCCGAACGGCCGGAATCGGTGGTGGTGACCGAGACCGCCGTGATCATCGAACCGTTCGCGAAGCAACGGGCCCGGCTGATCCCCAAACGCCGCCGCGCGTGGCGCAGCGCGCGCTTCCGCGTCGAGGTGCTCAACGACGGCAACACGCCGACCGTCGTGACGCCCGCGCTGCCCGAGGCCGACGACCACCTCAAGCACACCGTCACCACCGCACCGACCACTGTGGACCCGGGTGGGCGCGCCGAGCTGGACGTGCGCGTGCGGGTGGCGAAACTGCTGTGGTTCGGCAAGCCCGCGGTGTGGCCGGTGCGGCTGGACGTGGTGGCGCTGGCGGCGGACGAGCGGCACGAGCACGAGCTGGCCGGGGAACTGGTGCAGCTGCCGATCCTGTCCAAGTGGCTGCTGTCCCTGCTCGGTGCGTTGTTGGCGCTGCTGCTGGCGTGGCTGCTGCTGGTGCGGCCCGCGGTGCTCAGCGCGGCGCGGGAAGCCGCCGACGACCGCGCCCAGGAGATCGCCCAGGCCGTCGAGCCGCAGGCCCCGGCCGACGAGCCGGGCGGCGCGCCGGACCAGCCACCCGCCGGTGAGCAGGGCCAGAAGCCGGGGCAGGGGCAGGGACGCGGCACGGTCGGCGGCGGGGGCGAGCAGAGCTCCGGCACGGTCGAGGTCCGCACGAACGCCGGCCAGCAGGCCACCGGCACCTACGTCGTCCCGGCGGGCAAGGTCTTCCACATCACCGACATCGTGCTGGCCAACCACCAGGGCGACGAGGGCGTGCTGACGATCGCGTTCGGGGAGCGCACGATCACCGTGATCGCGCTGGAGACGTTCCGCAACCAGGACTACCACTGGGTGACCCCGATCGACATCCCGGAGAACGGCACGGTCACCGCGACGGTGAACTGCGCCAAGCCCGGCACCCCCGCGAGCGGCCGCCAAGCCGAGCAGTGCTCGCAACTGCTCAACGTCAGCGGCGAACTGGGCGACATCGCCGGCTGAAGCGCCGCAGCGGACACGTGACCGCCGCGCACCCCTCGGGTGCGCGGCGGAAGTCGTGAGAAGGGCTCACTTCGTGAGAAGGGCTCATCGGAGCCGGGCGCGGCGGTTCCACTCGTCGAGCAGGGCGTCGATCCAGGCGAGCATCAGCTCGACCGTGGCGTGGTCGCCGCGGGCGCGGTAGTGGCGGAGGTCCTCGCCGGCCGCGGTCAGCTCGAACCGCAGGTCGCAGGACGAGATGTCCTCGTAAGTCGGCTTCACGGCCCACTCGGCGGCGTGTTGCGCGCGGCCATCCGGAACGCCTCGATGTACTTGGGCAGCTCGACCAGCGCGCGTTCCCACGAGCCCGACATGATCTGCCCGGCGAACACCGAGTCGACCACGAGCCGGTCGACGTCGGGGCGGATGTCGTCGCCCGCCGCGTCGCGCAGCCGCCGGGACACCTCGATGCGGTGCGCGCGCGACCGGACGGCCTCCAGGGTCCGCTCCAGCTCGGCGACGACCCGCGCCGCCTCCGCCGGCTCCACCACCAGCCACCCCTTGGCCGCCAGGTCGAGGAACAGGTCGCCCGCGAACCTCTCGGGCGTGGGACCGTCCGCCACGCGACCTCCGTCCTCGTGGGACCACATCGCCTTCCCACCTCCGCACCGGCACCGGGGCCGGTACCGGTCCTCCGGAACCCCCGTCCGCTCGGCGGCAGGGAGCCGGCTTGAGCCCACCACGCCGAACGGGTGCGCCGGAAGGCCGGCGGCGCAGGTCTGCCCGTCCGTACCCGGGCCGTTGCCCGGCGATGGTCGCCCCGGACGCCGTCGTACCGCCGAACGGGTGACTCGACGGTCACCCCCTCGGCACCGGGGCGGGCCGTCCCCGCGACCGCCGCGACGGCCTCGTGTCCACTTTCGCGTCCACTGTGGAACGGGGCGGCGGACACCCGGCTCCGGCGAACAACCCGCTGGTCTGCGTCATATGACCTTGCGCCGGACCGGCCTGTCCGAACGCCGGGGGAAAACGCCACTCGTCCGGCAAACTGCCCTACGCTGACGGCAGGCGGGCCTGGGCGGGAGGGCGGATGGGCGGCGAGGCTGTTCACGGCTCGGCCGACGACCCGGTGCGGGTCGCGGTGCACCGGACGATGGTGGTCGTGGACGTCGAGCGGTTCAGCGACCACGGGCGGACCAACCCGAACCGGCTGGTCGTGCGGCAGGCGCTGTACCGAGCGGTGGAGGCCGCGTTCACCGACATCGGCGCGGACTGGACGTCCTGGCAGCGCCAGGACCGCGGCGACGGCATCCTCGTCCTCGTGCCGCCGGACGTGGCGAAGAGCCTGTTCGTCGAACGCCTCCCGATGGCGCTGGCCGCCCACCTGGACCGGCACAACGCCGCGCACGAGCCGGCGGAGCGGATCAGGCTGCGCGTCGCCGTGCACGCGGGCGAGGTCTACCCCGACGGCGACGGCGTGGTCGGCCACGCGGTCAACCACGTCTGCCGGCTGGTCGACTCCGACCCGCTGCGGCAGGCGCTCGCCGACGTGCCCGGCCCGGTCGCCCTGATGGTGTCGGACTGGTTCTTCGAGGAGGTCGTGCGGCACTCGCTCGCCCTGGACGCGCGGCGGTTCCGCAGCGTCAAGGTCGTCATGAAGGAGACGGACTCGACGGCGTGGGTCCACACCGGACCCGAGGTGCCGGAGCAGCGCCGCCCCGAACCGGTCGAGCACCCCGCCCGGCGCGGCGCGGGCACCGCCGACGAGCTGTGGCGGGCGTCGGACGACTCGGTGCGGCGGTTGGGCAGCCGCCGCACCGCCTACCCGCTGGACCTGAGCATCGCCGAGCTGCACGACCGCGGGCTGTACGTGCCGACCGCGTTCACCAAGACCGGGCACGGCGACCGGCGGTTCTCCGTCGACGACATCGCCGCCGAGGTCGCGGGCAACGGGTCGGTGCTCATCCTGGGCGAGCCGGGCAGCGGGAAGAGCGTCGCGGCGTACGCGGTGCTGCGGCGCCTGCGCGACCGAACCCCGGCGCTCGCGGTCCGGGCCTCCGAGCTGCGCCGCATGATCGCCGCCCACGCGCGGCGTCCGCCGATCGCGGGCTCGGGCGAGGCGTCACCGCGCCCCGCGCTCCTGGTCGACGGGCTGGACGAGAGCCTCGGCGAGTTCGACTCGCCCGCCGACCTGTCCGAGCTGCTGCGCCAGGCGGGGGAGAGGTTCGCCATCGTCGTCACGTGCCGCCACCGCGAGTTCGAGGACAACCTCGCGCCGTCGATGGACGGCGGCACGTTCGACTCGATCTACGCCCTCGGCGGCTGGACCCTGGACGACCACTTCACCGACTTCGTGCGCCGCCTGGTCGAGGGCGGGCTGCTGCCGTCCGCGGACCTGGTGGACCTGGTCCGCCGGTCGCCCGACCTGTGCCGGATGGTCACCCGGCCGCTGTACGCGCGGATGGTCACGTTCCTCGGGCGGGAGGGCCTGGTCGACGTCGGCAACGTGTCGGCCCTGTACGCCGAGTACATCGACCGCCTCTCGGCGGTCAGCGACGCCGCCCTGGCGCGGGCCGGCTGCGCGCGGGCGGGCACCTCGCTCCAGGTCTGGATCGACGCCGCCTGGCTGGTGTTCCAGCGCGCCGCCATCCACGAGGACCGGTTCGACTTCGGCACGGTCAGCTCGCTGCTCGCCGCCGGCGACGCCAAGTCCGTGCGGTGCACCCAGCGCGCGCTCAGCCAGCTGTGCAACCGGTGGCGGTCGTCCGGGCGGGTGTGGGGCAGCTTCATCCACTACTCGTTCTTCGAGTACCTGGTGAGCCGCCACTACGTGCGCGAGATCGAGGCCGCGCTGACCTCCGGCGCGTACGACCGGCTCGCGGCGTGCCTGCACGTGGACCCCACGCCGGAGGTGCGCCACTTCCTCGTGGACGAACTCCGCATCACGCCGATGTCCGGCCTCGGCGACGTGCTCGGGGCCGCGTTCCGGCACGTCCGGTCGGCGGGCTCGGACGTGGCGCGGGTCCGCGTCACCGGCAACCTCGTGGCCTACCTGCTGTCCCGGGCGGTGCCCGACGGCCGGGGCCCGCTGTGGCGGCTGTTCCGCGACGAGGACGACCTCTTCCTCCAGCAGGCCGTGCTGTGGGGGCTGTGCCACCTCGGGGACGCGGAGGCGTTGCGGATCTTCGTCGAGCGGGGCCGCGAGTCGACCGAGTGGCGCGCGTGGAACCGCGGTTACCTCATGTACTACTACGGCGACATCGACCACCGCGAGGAACCGCCGCACGTCGACTCGGACAAGCTGCGGGGGTGGACCCGCACGCGGGAACGCACGATCGCGCTGATGACCGCGCCCGACTACGTCCACCGCATCGCCGCCGAACGGCGTTACCTGGACCTGTACTCCTTCTACGACTACGCCCTGTGGCGCGAGGAAGTGCTGGCGGACCAGGACAGCCGCGCCCTGCGCGCCGCGGAGACGGCGTTGGCGCACGACCCGGGGATCGACCCCGCGCTGCTGCGCGAGCTCGACCGGATGCGGCAGCGGGTCACGCCGCCCGGGGCCTGAGGCGGCCCGTCACCGCGTGGTCGCCGCACTGGTCGGCGGCAGCAGCTCGCGCACCCGGTCCTCCGGGAACCCGGCCTCCACGAGCGCGGCCTCGGACTTCCCGCACGCGGTCCACACGTCGTGCTCGGTCATCCGGCGCCCGGCGCCATCCTCCATCGCCAGCCCCAGCTCGACGCCCAGCACGGCCTCGACCCGGGCGCCGCGGCTGAACTCCCAGCCGTCGGCCAGCACGATCCTGGCCACGTGGGACCGGATGATCCGCTCGCACAGCACGTCGTACCCCGGCTGGTCCAGGCCGTCGATGTCGAACTCCGACGGGTTGATCACGTTGTGCCCGGGGTAGCGCGCCCGCGTCCGCGTCGCGGCGGCCCTGGCGTCGGCGCGGTTGGGTTCGAGCACGTCCCGCACCCACCGGTCCACGAGCTCCGCGCGCAGCACCGCGCGGTCGAACCGCGCCAGCGCCACCATCAGGTCGAGCTCGCGGCGACCGGAGCTGATCGGGCACGCGACGTACACCGCGTCTCTCAGCTCGATGGACGCGAACGCTTGTAGCGCCGCCGATAGCGCCGGCCGGTGCATGCGTCACTCCTCTCTCGCGAACAGCGAACAGCGTGCGGCGATCACGATGGCACGGCGTGCCGGCCATCCGGAGCAGACACGCCGGCGGCACCCGGCCACGGTAGACTCGGGCCGGTGCCGGCTCGGCGGAACCGTTCCCGGAGAGGCTGGTCCCCTCGTGGTCGATGATCCCGGCGGGCGCGGCCGGTGGATCTGCGTGGACGGCGTCGAAGGCGTCGGCAAGTCGACGATCGCCCGCACGCTGGCCGCCGCGACGGGTGCGCGCCTGGCACCCGAGTTCTCCGCGGCGTCGTTCGGCCGGGCTTTGGACCGCGCGGTGCGCGGGACGCCGCACTTCATCGCCGCCAGCGAAGTGGGGCAGTCGCTGGTGTTCCTGGGCGACTTCTGCGAGGTGCACGCCTCCGAGGTGGCGCCACCGGTCGCGGCGGGCGCCACGGTCGTCAGCGATCGCGGGTACCTGAGCAAGTACGCCTACCAGGAGGTCGTGCTGACCGGAGCGCTCGGCGAGGCCGCCGCCCGCGACCTCCTGGACGGCGTCTTCCGGCACCTGCCGACCCCGGACCTGACCCTGCACCTGGTCGCCCCCTGGGACGTGGTGCGCGAACGCCTCGTGGCGCGCGACGGCGGGTGCGACGACGCCCGGCTGGACTTCATGGTGCGTGCACACCGCGCCGCCTCACACCGGTTGGCCCGGACGCCCGCGCTGCGCGTGGCCACCATCGACGCGGCCCGCTCACCGGAGGCCGTCCTGTCCGACGCCGTGCGGGCGGTCGCCGACCTCGGCTCGCCTACTCGTCATAGGTGAACTCCGCGACCCTGGCGCGGACCTCGGGGCTGAACAGGGCCTGCGACAACAGGTCGCGGTACTTCACGCCCGCGCGGGTCAGCGTCGCGCGTTCCGGCCCGACCTCGCACAACCCCAGCTCCTCGAACGCGGCGAACTCGTCCGCGAACCGCGTCACGGGGTCGAAGTCGAGCACCTCGCGCGTCCACCGCCGGTCCAGCGCCATCAGGTTGAGGGCAGTGGCCTTGCGCTGCCGCTCGTCCTCGGTCAGGACGACACCGTCGGTGACGGTGGGCGCGCCGGAGCGCACCCGGTCCACATAGGACCGCAACACCGAGGCGCGGGACCGGATCGAGTAGCCGTTGCGCAGGTCGGCCTCCCACAGGTAGCTCCGCGCGCCCGCGCCCAACCCCAGCACGTTGCGCAGCTCCCAGTGGTTCACCTTCTGCCGGTAGCCGCCGCCGTCGCGGACCCACCGGACGTGGGTCTCCTGCCGGTACCCCGCCTCGCGCAGCACGCGGTCCGCGACCTCGTAGCGCCGGTACAGGGTCGCGCCCGCCACGGTCGAGTACCCGAGCCTGCGGTAGCCCGTGAACGGCCGCAGCGTCAGCGGGTAGGCGCACACCGTCGGCGGGGCCAGCGCCGCCACCCGCCGCAGCGAGTCCAGCCACCCCTCGTCGGTCTGCCCGGCCAACCCGTAGATCAGGTCCACGCACACGTCGGCGAAGCCCACGGCCAGCGCCTGCTCCAGCAGCGCCAGGCCGGCGCTCTCGTCCCGCCGCCTGCCCACGCCGCGCACCTCGCCGTCGACCATCGACTGGTAGCCCAGGTTGATCCGGGTGAACCCGACCGCGCGCAGGTCGCGCAACGCGGCCGCGTCGACCGTCGCCGGGTCCACCTCCAGGGCGGTCTCCGGCGGGAACCGGTCCGGGCTGGTCGAGAACAGCTCCAGCAGGGATCGGAGGAGTCGTTCCAGGAGGGCGGGAGGTAGGAGCGACGGGGTGCCGCCGCCGACGTAGAGCGTGGTGACGTCCTTGCGGTCGGTCAGGTCGGCCAGCCGGGCGGCCTCGGCGAGCACGGTGTCGACGTAGGAGGCCAGGTCGTGGTGCGCGCCGGCGACCGCGTAGAGGTTGCAGAACCGGCAGATCTGCCGGCAGAACGGCACGTGCACGTACAGGTTCAGGTCCGCGAACCGGCGCAGGGAACGCGAGACCAGGTCGGGGACGGCCGCGGTCGTCGGTTCGTCGAACGGCCGGTACGACTGCCGGGGAGGGTAGGAGTAGACGTAGTCGGCGCGCGTGTCCGCGGCGATCGACTCCGTCAGCCGGGTGCGGGTGGAGGGCTCGTCCACGACAATGCGCATGGAATCCTCGCCGGGTCAGAAGCTGATGGTGCCCTGGTCGAGCTCGTGCAGGAAGTTCCGCGTGTTCGGTGACAGCTCTTCGAGCATCGTGGCCAGTTCGCGCACGTCGTGATAGCCGCAGGAGTCGTGGATGTGCTGTTCCCGCACCTGCGGTTCGCCTTCGGTGATCTGCGCCAGGAACCACGTGTAGACCATCGTGCGCCCGTTTTCCACGAACGAACGGGTGCCGAGATTCCGGCCGACCGCGACTTCGACGCCCATCTCTTCGCGCAGTTCCCGCCGCGCGGTGCTCGCGGGATCCTCGCCGGGATCGAGCTTGCCGCCGGGGATCTCCCATTGTTGCAGGTCAGGCGTGTTCCGATGGAGCAGCAGAACCCGTCCCCGGTCATCCTTGATCACGCAGCCGGCCAGTTGAACCTCTTGCATGGAATAACCTCCCGGGTCCGTCCTTTCCGCGGCAGAGGCTAGCGGAGTGGCGCGGTCGCCCACGGCGGAAGTGCCAGTGAACCACATCTTCGGGTGAACCGACTACGTCCTTCCGAAATATGTCGTCGTGATTACCCGCAATATTGCGGGCGATGGGGACCGGTGGGGCGAGTGGTCTCCGCCGAATGGATCGGGGACGGCCTGTGCGCGGGCAAGTCGGGTACCGTCGGCCGTTCGGTCCGGGAACGTTCGCCGAACATCTTTGGGGTGGGCCGTGAAGATTATCGTGTCCGGTTTGACCGCAGCCGGGAAGACCACTTTGTGCCGTCGGTTGGCGGCCAGTCTCCGGGTGCCGTATTTCAGCGCTTCGCAGGTATTGCGGGAGCACCTGTCCGATGCGAACGAGGAATGGTCACCGCAACTGGACCTGAGGCGCACCGAGTTGTCGGTGGAACGCGCGGTCGACGCCGCGGTGATCCGCGCGCTGCGCGACCGGGAAGCCGGGGTGTTCGATTCCTGGGGCTCGCCCTGGTACTCCGACGAACCGGCGACCAGGATCTGGCTGGAGTCCGACCGCGAGAGCCGCCTGCGCAAGTGCTTCGTGTCCTACGTGCAGCGGGGCACGCCGAAGACCTCGGAGGACTGCGCGGCGATCGTGGACGCCAAGGACGCGATGAGCCGAGCCGTGTTCCTGGCGAACTGGGGCTTCGACATCGTCACCGACCGCCGGCCGTTCGACCTGGTGGTCGACTGCTCCGCGCAGATCCCGGAGGCGACCGTCGCCCAGGCCGAGCTCGGCGCGCGGGCGACCTACCGGGCGGTGGTGGCGGCACTGGCCGATCGCGGGCTCGTCGACCGGGTGGAGCCCGCCGACACCGGGGCCGTGTCCGAGCACGGACCGGTCGTGCGGTGGCGGCGATGAGGCGGAGGAAGCGCGGTGTGCGCCGGGTGGCCGGTGGGCGGGACCGTCCGGACGACGGCCCCGCCCCGGTGTCGGGTCACGGCGTCCAGCGGACGTTCGGGTTGAGCCGGCCGGACCAGTCGAAGACCGCCATGTTGTCCCAGCCGTTGCCGCTGCCCGCGATGTCGGCGGGGTCCCAGCCGTTGCCGGGGACGGCGTACCAGGTCGGCTCCCAGTAGAAGACGCCGATCGCGCCCGCGTTGCGCGCGGTGTTCTGCACGTGCGCGAAGTTGGTGGCCTGGCCCGCCCACGTCAGCGGGTAGCCGTCGCAGCCGGTGGTGATGGAGTTGCCGGTGCTGTCGGCGTTCCCGGTGGTGAACGGGTAGGCCGTCTCCGCGAGCACGACGTTCTTGCCGTAGCGGGAGCGCACGTCGGTGATGACGTTGTAGAGGTTGCCCAGCGTGCCGTGCCACATGCAGTAGTACGACAGGGCGGTGATGTCCCACGCGACGCCCTTGGACCGGATGCCGTCGTAGAACCAGCGCGCGTGGTCGAGGCTGTCGGCGTTCGCCGTGTGGATCATGACCTGGGTGCCGCTGTTGCACGCCTTGGTGGCGTTGTAGCCGGCCTTGAGCAGGAGGCTGAGGTTGGTGAAGTCGTTGTTCACCACCTTGCCGTCGTTCCACAGCATGCCGACGTTGATCTCGTTGCCGATCTGCACGCTGTCCGGCGTGGTGCCCTGGGCCTTGAGGCTGCTGCACACGTCGTGGGTGTAGTTGTAGACGTCGGTCCGGAGCCGGTCGATGCCGTGGTCGGCCCAGGCCGCCGGCTTGTACTGCTTGCCCGGGTCGGCCCACGTGTCGGAGTAGTGGAAGTCCACCAGCAGCTTGAGTCCCTTGGCCTTCACCGCCTTGGCGTAGGCCAGCACCTTGGCCTTGTTGTTGTAGCCGCTCTTCGGGTTGTTCCACACGCGTAGCCGGATGTAGTTGACGCCCGCGCCCTTGAGGATGTCGAGCGGGTCCCGGGCGACACCGGACGCGTCGTAGTACTTCGCCCCGAGGTCCAGCGCGCGCTGCGCGGTCGAGACGTCGGCTCCGAGCATGCTCAGCGTGCCGGCCGCGGAGACGGCCGGGGTGAGCGCGGTCAGCGGCAGGACGACGGTCGCCAGGGCGAGGACGGCCTGGGCCGCCCGGTGGGATCCGGACATCCGATCTCCTTTGATCGACGGTGCGGTGCCGGCGGCGGATTGTGAACGTGCACACTATGAAAGCGCAGACGACCTGCCGTCTCAAGAGTCGGTTCGCGCTCACCAACTGGGAACGTGCACAGGCTTCGCGACCATCCCGGCCCACCTCAGGCGCGGGACGCCCTCACCGCGGCGTCGTGGCCGTGAGCCGGGCGAGGAACTCGGCGTTGTCGCCAGTCTTGCGCAGGCCGTCGAGCAGCACGTCGAGGGCGTCCTCCTGGCCCGCGAGCACGCGCCGCAGCAGGCGGGTGGCGACGGCCTCGCCGGGCGTGAGCAGGAGCTCGTCGCGGCGGGTGCCGGACTGGTGGACGTCCACCGCGGGGAACACCCGCCGCGCGGCACTCCTGCGGTCCAGCCGCAGCTCGGCGTTGCCGGTGCCCTTGTACTCCTCGAACAGCAGCGTGTCGCCCACCGAACCGGTGTCGACCAGCGCGGTGGCGATGATCGTCAGCGAACCGCCGCCCTCGACGTTGCGCGCCGCGCCCAGGAACCGCTTCGGCGCGGTGAGGGCGCCGGCGTCCACGCCGCCGGACAGGGTCCGCCCGCCCGTGGGCGCGGCGAGGTTGTAGGCGCGGCCCAGCCGGGTCGCGGAGTCCAGCAGCACCACCACGTCGCGGCCCAGCTCGACCAGGCGCTTGGCCCGTTCGACGGCCAGCTCCGCCAGCGCGGTGTGGTCGCGGGGCGGGTGGTCGAACGTGGCCGCGACGACCTCGGCGGGCACGGCGCGCGCCAGGTCGGTGACCTCCTCCGGCCGTTCGCCGACCAGCACCAGCATCAGGTGGCACTCCGGGTGGTTCTTGGCGATGCCGTGCGCGATCGACCGCAGCACGCTCGTCTTGCCCGCCTTGGGCGGCGCGACGACCAACGCGCGCTGGCCCTTGCCGATCGGCATCAGCAGGTCGACCACGCGCGTGGTCAGCTCGTGCGGCTCGGTCTCCAGCCGCAGCCTCTCCCGCGGGTGGGTGGGCACCAGGTCGGCGAAGGCCGGCCGGGCGGGGGAGTGGCGCGGGTGCGCGCCGTTCACGGCCTCCACCGTGACCAGTGACGGAGCCTTGCCGTCGCGGGGCGCGGGCGCGACCCGGCCGTGCACCTCGTCGCCGCGGCGCAGCCCGTGCTCGGCCACCAGGCGCGGCGCGACGGTGACGTCCCGCGGGCCGGGCAGGTAGCCGTCGGTGCGCAGCACGGTCCGGCGGTCCACCGCGTCGAGGACGCCGGAGGCGAGCCGGGTGTCGGTGATGTCGTTGTCGTTCAAGGGTTTTCTCCCTGATTGCGGGAATGGTGGGATGCGCGGCCACGCCGCGGTGGGGACCCGGGGAAACGTCGGGAAAGGCTGCGCGAGCCACGTCCGGGACGATCCGGGGATTTCGCGGGATCCGTGGGGTGGGGCTGGAGCCGCCTACGGCCACGGGAACGAGATGACGTGCAGCATAGCCACCGGTCGGGCCGGCGCGCAAGCGTGTCCGGTGTGGACGGGGGTTCGCGCAGGTCAGGCGCGTGGCGGCGCGGTGCTCTCGCGGACGACCAGGCGCGTCGGGACGAGGGTGGTGCCCGCCTTGGCGCGCCGGTGCCGCACCTGGCGCAGCACCCGTTCGACGCAGCGGCGGCCGACCTCGGTGAAGTCCTGGTGCACCGTGGTCAGCGGCGGGATGAAGGACGTGCCGTCGGGGATGTCGTCGAACCCGACCACGCTGACGTCGCGCGGCACGACCCGGCCCTTCTCGTGGAACGCGCGCAGCAGGCCGAGTGCCATCTGGTCGTTGGCCGCGAACACGGCCGTGCAGCCGGGCTCGTCGGCCAGCTCCAGGCCGGCCCGGTAGCCGGAGTCCGCCGACCAGTCGCCGCGCCGCATCTCCGGCACGGTCAGCCCGGCCTCGGTCAGCGTGGCGCGCCACGCCTCGGCGCGGCGTTCGGCGGCGTAGGAGTCCTCGGGGCCGGCCACGTGCCAGACCGTGCGGTGGCCCAGGTCGAGCAGGTGGCGGACGGCCTGGCGGGCGCCGTCGGCCTGGTCGGTGTCCACCACGGTGTAGCGGTCGCCGCCGTTGGAGTCCACGACCACGGCCGGGATGCCCAGCGGCAGCGTCATCGTGGCGGCGTCGAGGAGGTGGACCTCCATGATGACGATGACGGCGTCGACGGCGAGCTCGCCGAGGCGGGTGAACGCGCCGAGCACGCCGTCCTGGGTGGGCACGGCCACCGGGATCAGCGTGATGGCGTAACCCTCGTGCGCGGCGTGGTCCACAATGGCCTCCAGGGTGCGGCTGTTGCCGACCGAGGAGAGCGTGAACAGGATGACGCCGATCGTGCGGAACTCGCCGTACTTCAGCGCGCGGGCCGCGCTGTTGGGCCGGTAGCCCAGGCGGCGCATCGCGTCCAGCACCTGTTCGCGGGTCGAGCCGACGACGCTGGGGTGGCCGTTGGACACGCGCGACACCGTCTGGGCCGACACGCCGGCCAGGCGGGCGACGTCGGCCATGGACACGCGGCGCGCGGGCGCGTGCCGGGTGGCGGGCTGTCGGGGTGCCCCGGACGTGGACTCCGTTGTCACGTCAGGGCTCCTTCCGGCGGCGGTCGTGACGCGAGGTCACTATAGCCGGTGCGCGTCGATCCTTGTTTGCGCAAACATCGCGGTCACGCCTCCGTGTGACCGAGCAGCGGCCCCGGCGCGAACCGGGCGGTGGGCTCGGTCAGCGCGGCCAGTTCGAGCACGACCAGCTCGTTGCCGCCCGCGCGCAGCACCGGTCCGGGCACGTACAGCGTCCGCTGCGGGCCCCGCGACCAGTAGCGGCCGAGGCAGAACCCGTTGACCCACACCACGCCGCGCCCCCAGCCGCCGGTGTCCAGGTGCAGGTCGGCGGGCCCGTCGAGGTCGAACCGGGCGCGCAGCAGCACGGGGCCCGCCACCGGCCCGGTGACCGCCTCGGCCGGGTCCGGGTCGGACCACGCCGGCGGCGGGGTGTCCAGCGCGAGCGGCAGCACGTCCCACCCGACCAGCGCCCGGCCGTCCAGGGTCGCGCCGCCGATGAGGCCCTTGGGCTCGCCGATGCGCGGCCCGTAGTTCACCCGGCCGTGGTCTTCGACCAGGACCGTCAACTCACCGACCGCGCGGTGCAGGCCGAGCGCGCGCTCGTGGTGTTCGCGCAACAGCGTGCCGACCGGTTGGCCGTCCAGGAACACCGAGGCGTGGTCGCGCACCTCGCCGAAGCACAGCACGGCCGGGCCGGGCGCGTCGACCCGCGTGGTCGCCAGTGCCAGCCTCGGCGTGCCGCCGAGGTCGTCGAGCGGGGGCAGGGCGTCGTGCCGCTGCCAGGCGTCCCACCGCGTCGCCGCGTCCAGCAGCGCGACCGGGTCGGCCAGCGGCGCGGACAACCGCGGCGCGGGCGCCGCGGCGGGCGGCGGTTCGCCGGGCACGTCGTGGTAGCGGGCGATGACCTCGCGGAAGGCGTGGTACTTGGCGGTCGGGTTGCCCGCCTCGTCCAGCGGCGCGTCGTAGTCGTAGGACGTGATGGTGGGCTGGTAGGTGCCCTTGTCGTTGGCGCCGCTGGTGAACCCGAAGTTCGTGCCGCCGTGGAACACGTAGAGGTTGACCGACGCGCCGGCGGCGAGCAGGGCGTCCAGCTCGGCGGCGCTGTCGGCGGCCGACGTGGTGTGGTGGTGGCTGCCCCAGTGGTCGAACCAGCCGTTCCAGAACTCCGCGCACATCAGCGGCCCGGTGGGCTGGTGGCGGCGCAGCGCGGCCAGGCGCTCGGCGGCCCGCGAGCCGAAGGACGCGGTGCGGTGCAGGCCCTCCAGGCTGCCCGCGGCCAGCATCTCGTCCGTGGGCTGGTCGATCGTGGTCAGCGGCACGGTGATGCCGGCGTCGCGGGTGTGCTCGGCCAGCGCCTTGAGGTAGGTCTTGTCGTCGCCGAACGCGCCGTACTCGTTCTCGACCTGCACCAGGATCACCGGTCCGCCGTGCTGGACCTGGAGCGGCGCGACGACCTCGTACACCCGGTCGAGGTAGCGGCGGACGGCGGCGAGGTAGCGGGGCTCGGCGCGCCGCACCCCGACGTCGGGGTCGCGGAACAGCCAGGCGGGAAGGCCGCCGTTGTCCCACTCCGCGCAGATGTACGGGCCGGGCCGGACGATGGCGTGCAGCCCCGCGTCGGCGACCAGGCGCAGGAACCGGTCGAGGTCGAGCCCGCCGGTGAGGTCGAAGGTGTCCGGGTCGGGCGCGTGGGCGTTCCAGGCGACGTAGGTCTCGATGGTGTTCAGGCCCATGCGCCGGGCCTTGTCGATGCGGTCGGCCCACTGGTCGGGGTGCACGCGGAAGTAGTGCAGGGCCCCGGACAGGATGCGGAACGGCCTGCCGTCGAGCAGGAAGTCACGCTCGCCGATGCTGAACTCGGGCACGGGGGTGGGTGGTCCTTCCGGGTGGGCACGGGTGCGTGCGGGTGGGGTGGCGGGGCGGCCGGGCCCGGCCGTCCCGCCGTCGGGTCAACCGGTCGTGACCGTGAAGCCCTGCTGGTTGCCGTAGTCGGCCAGCGCCTTCTGCCAGTCGGCCAGCCCGGTGTCCAGCGCCGTGCCGTCGGCGTAGGACTTGCCGACCGTGTCGCCGAAGATGCTGTTGGCGTAGAGCTGGTAGGGCAGGTAGCTCCAGCCCGGCACGACCTGGCCGGCCGCGGCGGTGAGGGTCTGGTTGATCTGCTGACCGCCGAAGTAGGCGGAGGTCTTGTCCTTGAACGCGGGGGAGTCGAGGTCCGCCTTCGTCGCGGGGAAGCCACCGCTCTCCAGGAACGGCTTGACGCCGTTGCCGTTGTTGAGCCAGCGCACGAAGCCGGCCGCGAGCGCGGGGTTGGCGCTCTGCTTGAGCACGGACTGGCCGCCGCCGCCGTTCTCCGCGGTGATCGGCGTGCCGCCGTCGTAGGTGGGCATCGGCGCGACGGCCCACTTGCCCGCGCCGTCCTTGACCGAGGACTCCAGCACGCCGGGCATCCACGCGCCGGTCACCAGCGTGGCGATCGTGCCGTCACCCAGCGCCTTGTACCAGGCGTCCGACCAGCCGGGGATGGAGGAGACGAGCTTCTTCTCCACCAGCTGGTTCCAGGTGGAGGTCCACTTCCTGACCCCGTCGTCCCGGAGGTCGATCTTGACGTTCTTGCCGTCGGTGGTGAACGGCTTGCCGCCGGCCTGCCAGATCATGCTGGTGGCGAAGCCCGCGTCACCGGTGTCCGAGGTGATGTACTTGGTCGGGTCGGCGGCGTGCAGCTTCTCCGCCGCGGCGACGTACTCGGCCCACGTCCTGGGCACCGCGATGCCGTGCTGGTCGAAGAGCTGCTTGTTGTAGAACAGGGCCATGGGGCCGGAGTCCTGGGGCAGGCCGTACAGGCCGCCGCCGACCTTGGCGGAGTTCCACGTCGAGGGCGTGTAGTCGTCCTGGAAGTCGCCGAACCCGTACTGGCCGAGGTCGACCAGCGCACCGGTCATGGCGAACTGGGGCAGCGCCTGGTACTCCACCTGCGCCACGTCGGGCGCGCCGGAACCGGCCTTGATGGCGTTCTGCAGCTTGGTGTAGTGGTCGTTGCCGGTGCCCGCGTTGACGTAGTTGACCTTGACGTTGGGGAACTCCTGCTGGAACGCCGCGACCTGGGCCTTCGCCGACGGGGTCCAGCTCCAGTAGGTGAGCTCGCCGCCCGCCTTCAGCGCCGCGTCGACCGCGTCCTGCGTGCCGGTGGCGCCACCTCCGGGCGCGGTGCCGCCGTCGCCGGAGGAGCAGGCGGAGAGCGCGGTGGCGAGGAGGGTGGCCAGGACTGCGGCCACCTGGCGGCGGCGCCTGGTGGGTGACATGGGTGGAGTCCTTTCGCGGCGGTGGGGGGGGACTACTGCTTGACGCTGCCCGCGGTCAGCCCCGACTGCCAGAAGCGCTGGAGCAGCAGGAACGCGACGACGAGCGGGACGATGGTGAGGACCGAGCCGGTGATCACCAGGTGGTAGATCGGCTGCGCGCCGACGCCGGAAGCCTGCGCGCTCCACTGGTTGAGGCCGA
Source organism: Actinosynnema sp. NPDC091369 (assembly GCF_044757065.1). Taxonomy (NCBI): domain Bacteria; kingdom Bacillati; phylum Actinomycetota; class Actinomycetes; order Pseudonocardiales; family Pseudonocardiaceae; genus Actinosynnema; species Actinosynnema sp. NPDC091369. Next base: position 279,681 of record NZ_JBIVUG010000008.1, read on the forward strand.
CGGTCAGCGGGTACCAGTCGGGCTCGCTGAGCATGATCAGCGGGAGGAAGTAGTTGTTCCAGGTGGACACCACGGCGAACAGGGCGACGGTGACGACGCCGGGCAGCAGCAGCCGCAGCGTGACCGTGAAGAAGATCCGCAGCTCGCCCGCGCCGTCGATGCGGGCCGCCTCGAGCAGCTCGTCGGGCACCGCCTCGGTGGTGTAGGTCCACACCAGGTACAGGCCGAACGGGCTGACCAGCGACGGGATGATGATCGCCCACGGGGTGTTGGTCAGCCCCAGCTCGCTGAACATCAGGAACGTCGGCACCGCCAGCGCCGTGCCCGGGACGGCGATCGCGCCCAGCAGCACCGCGAACACCGCGCGCCTGCCCCGGAACCGGTACTTGGCCAGGCCGTAGCCCGCGGCCGTGGCCAGCGCCGTCGCGCCGCCCGCGCCCACGACGACGTAGAGCAGCGTGTTGCCCAGCCAGCGCAGGAAGATGCCGTTGTCGTGCGTGAACGTCTGCGCGATGTTGTCCAGCAGCGCGAACGTGCCGCCGAACGCCAGGCCCGACGTGGACAGCAGGTCCTGCTGGGTCTTGGTGGCGCTGATCAGCAGCCACGCCAGCGGCACCAGCGTGTAGAGCAGGTACAGCGCCATGACGGCGGTCAGCACCGGCGACTTGCGCGGCTTGAGCGCGGAACGGGTCGTGGTCGCCATGGGGTTCACGCGCCCTTCCGGGAGCCGCGCAGCTGCACGACGTAGGCGATGATCGCGGTGAAGACGCCCATGACGATCGCGACGGTGGCCGAGTAGTCGTACTGCTGGCCGCCGAACGAGAGGTTGTAGGCGTACATGTTCGGTGTGTAGAAGGTGCTGATCGCGTTGGGCGCCAACGACCGCAGGATGTTCGGCTCGTTGAACAGCTGGAAGCTGCCGATGATCGAGAAGATGGTGGCGATCACCAGCGCGCCGCGGATCGCGGGCAGCTTGATGCTCACCACCGTGCGCAACGCCCCGGCGCCGTCGATGGCCGCGGCCTCGTACAGGTCGCCCGGCACGACCTTGAGCGCCGAGTACAGGATCAGCATGTTGTAGCCGACGAACTCCCAGGTGACGATGTTGCCGATGGAGGCGAGGACCCAGTCTCCGGACAACGGCTCGACCACCCGCCGCCCCAGCCACTCGTTGAGGTCCGCGGCCAGGCCGAAGTGGTCGCCGTAGAGGAAGCCCCACATCAACGCCGCCACGACCCCGGGCACCGCGTACGGCAGGAAGATCACGATCCGGAAGAACCCGGCCGCGTGCAGCCGGGCGCTGTCGATGGCCAGCGCGGCGACCAGCGCCAGCCCCAGCATGACCGGCACCTGCACGACCAGGAACAGCAGCACCCGCAGGAACGACTCCCAGAACTTGCCGTCCGCCAGCACCGCCGCGTAGTTGTCCAGCCCGACGAACTGCGTGCCGCCGAAGAACACCTGCTCGCGGAACAGGCTCAGCCAGAGCGCGTAGGCGACCGGCGCCAGGAAGACCAGGGCGAACACGACCAGGAACGGCGCGACGAACAGCCAGCCGCGGCGGTCGACGCGCCGACGGCGAGCCGGCCGCGGCGAAGCCTGTACCGGCGTCGAGCTGGACGTCATCGTCACTCCTGAAGACCGGCGGCGGGATGTTAACGCAAACATCGGCGGGCACATGTTTACGCAAACATTCGGCGGTCCGCAAGACTCGGTCCGGTAACTCTCCCGTCACGGGAGCCGGAAGTCCGCCACGCGGATCGGGGACGGCGTGGTGCCGGTCGACGCCTGCTGGTACTGCACGGACAGCACGCCGTCGACGGCGATGCGGCTCGTGTCCACGTTGACCTCGCCGAACGCCCGCAGCGACGTCGGCGTGAACAGCGTCGCCCAGTCGGTCCAGCCGCTCGCCCGGCTCGCGGCCACGATCAGCCCCCGCGGCATCACCAGGTAGGCGTTGTCCCAGCGGTCGAAGGCGAGTTTCGTCCGTTGCGTGCTGTTCGGGGGGACGGGGACCTCGCGCTTGGTCCACGTGCCGTCCACGAGGGTGAGGTGGAAGGTGCGGGCGAACCGCGCACGCTGCGCGGAGTAGTCCGAGACGCGGGGGACGAGCCGTTCCGGGACGCAGCTGATCACCACGTGGGGCGTGCCGGTCGAGTCGACGCCCTGGCTCTCCTGGTTCATCAGCGCGTGGTCGGGGCCCAGGTGGTCGATCAGGGTGCCGGGGGAGGAGACGTGCACCGGAGTGCCGCCCGTGGTGGCGACGACGGTGCCCGCGCTCGTGCGCCACGTCCGGCCGCGGTCGTCGCTGCGGACGTAGCCGGTGTCGTGGTTGGCCAGGCCGCCGGGGGCGCACAGCACGCCGCTGTCGCCCTCGCGCCACGTGAACGCGGCGTGCAGGCGGCCGGCCCGGTCGTAGTCCAGCCCGTGCAGGTACATGTTGCGGGTGGTGGACACGACGCCGTTGGGCCCGGTGTAGTCGCCCACCGCGGAACTCCACGCGCCCAGCCGCGTCCAGGCCCCGTCGCGGTACTCGGCCAGCTCGTTGACGCCGTTGCCGGAGCACCCGGTGCGGTAGCCGAGCTGGAGGTCGCCCTCGGGCGTGGCGACGAACTGCGGGTACGTCACCTCGCCCAGCTCGACGCCGTCCAGCGTCCGCCGCACCGGCCCGAACGCGGCTGAGGTCCAGGGCAGCGGTGACGTGGTGAGCCCGGCGACCGACTTCACGTAGAACACGCGGTTGTCGTGCGTGTCCATCGCGACGTGCAGCGTGCCGTCCCGCGGGCAGGCGCCGAGCGAGATCACGTTGTGCGAGTCGTCCACGCGCAACCGGTGCGGCAGCACGACGTGCTCCCACTCCCCGCCGAGCGGCCTGCGCGCCACCACGGCGTTGCGGCTGGAGGTGTACCACGCGGCGTACTGGTGCCCGGCGTGGGTGAGGATCGCGTCCCGCTGGAACGAGTTGTTGTTGACCACGCCGTCGTAGGACACGAAGAACAGCGCGGCGGGGTCCAACGAGGTGTCGGACACCAAGGTCGCGGTGGGTCCGGTCGCTCGCCCGGTGTCCGACACCATCGTCACTCCTCCGATCGGTGGTCAGCCCGCGCGCGGGGTCCGGTCGACCACCGCCCACCGCTGGTTCGAGCCCGAGGTGGCCGCGTACACGCCCACCCGCGCGCCCACGCCGGTGGCCTGACCCGCCACGTCGACCAGCTTGCCCGTGGCGGCGTTGACCAACGTGTAGGTGCCGTCACCCGTGGTCGAGGTGATCCACTGGGCGGCCGGGTCGGCGCCCGTGCCCTCTTCGAGCACCAGGGTGCCGCCGCGCTCGGCCAGCCGCTTGCCGCTCGCCGCGTGGCGGACGGTGTGGCGCTCCCGGTTGCCGACGCCGGTGGTCACCCGCTCCACGTGCCACCGCGCGTCGGCCTGGTCCACCGCGCCGAGCACCACCGAGGCGCCGTCCGCGGCCGGCACCAGCGGCTTGCCGCTCTGCACGCCGGTCAACGCGTAGACGTGGCCCGGCTGCACCAGAGCCGCGTCCGCCGCGACGCCACCCACACCGTCGACCACGAACGTGGTCACCGACTTGGCGGGCACGGTGAGCGTGGCCGAGCGGTCCGCCGCCAGCCGGACCGGCTTGCCGCGCACCAGGGCGCCGGCGGCGTCGGTCACCACCGGGGTCACCGAGGCGTTGGGGTCGAACGCGCCGAAGCGCGACAGGTCGAGCGTCACGGCCCGCTGCTCGGCGGTGGTGTTGACGTGCACGACCGAGGCGGAGTCACCGTCGGCCGAGACGGCGGCCAGGCTCGCCGTGTCGTCCACCTTCACGACCCGGTCGCCCGGTCGCACGAAGTGGGTGAAGTTGCGGATGGTGTGGAACTTGGTGTTGGTGCGGATCGGGCACGTCGTCGGCGTCGCGTCGGCCGCGCAGTCGAACGGGACCTGGACCGCGCCCCAGTTCTTGCCCGCCGCGGCCTGCGGGTTGTAGTCCTCGATCGCCTGCCACAGCAGCCACGCGGACGGCTCCAGCTCGCGCATGTCGTTCACGATCCGCTCGGCGATGCCCAGTCCCGGCTCCATGCTGGTGAAGCTCTGCCCGGAGCCCCACGTGCCGTCCACCTCGCTCATCCACAGCGGCTTGTCCGCGCCCTTGGCGATGTCGCGCGCGGACGTGCGGTGACCGGTGCCGTAGGTGTGCACGTTGAGCTGGTCGACCGCGGCCTTCGCCTGGTCGCCGTAGCCGTTCCAGTTGGTGCGGAAGGTGGTCGGGCTGGTCTCGTCCATCGCGGACAGCCGGGCGTCGAGCGCCGAGGCGTCCAGCGCCTCGCGGAGGGCGAGGACCACGCTCTGCTGGAGCGCCGGGCCGGCGTGCGCGCCTTCCTGCCGACCGCCGGTGGGTTGGCCGTCGGGGCCGAGCTGGGTGCCCCAGTAGTTCGTGTTGGGCTCGTTGAGGGGGTCGATGGTGTCGAACCGGATGCCGTGGGTCCGCTCGATGTGCTCGGAGACCCGGACCAGGTAGGTGGCGAAGTCGTCCACCCGGTCGGCGCGGATCTGGTCGGCGGACGCGTCGAACCCGCCCGAGACGTACCCGCTGACGGTCTGGAACCACGGCGGCGAGTTGCTGAACGCCTCCCAGCGCGTCACCTTCGCCTTGATCCGGTCGACCCACCAGCGCTGGTTCGCGTCGGCGGCCCAGTTCCAGTGCGCCGGGTCGTCCGGGTTCCACCAGTCGACGTCCGCGCGCGTGGTGCCGGCGGGGGCGCGCCAGAAGCCCTCCATCGTCGCGCCGACCTTCATGTAGTCGTCGCGCACGTCGGGGGCGTTGCCGCCGCCGATGTTGTAGCGGGCGATGTTGAGCCGCAGGCCGTCCTCGCCGAACAGCAGGGCGGCCAGGCGGTTGCGGATGGCGTCGGGGTAGCCGCCGGTGGCGTTGGCGAACCAGACGAGGCTCGTGCCCCAGCCCTCGAACGCGGGCTGCTGGTAGGACGGGTCGGGGCGCACGGTCACCGCCGCGGCGGCGTGCGCGTCCTGCGCGCCGGCCGTCGACGGGTGCGTGGCGCTCAGGGCGGCGACGACCAGGGCGGACAGCCCGATGGCGGTCAGCCGGCGACCGCGGCGTGCTCGGCGGGGGTTCATCGTCGTTGATCTCCTCTGCGGTGTTCGGACCTACCCGGGCAGGTGGAACGGGAGAGCAAGCGGGTGCCGACCGAGCATGTGCGATCGTTTTAGTCGGGTCAAGCACTATTTCTTCGTTTACGATCGTTTCGCGTGCGTTCGGACCCTGAAGGAGTCGAAGTGGTCGCGGTGCTGTGCGTGGGAGAGACCATGGCCGTGTTCACGCCCGCGGAAACCGGCCCGCCCGAGGAGGTCCGGACGTGGGTGCGGGGTGTCGGTGGGGCGGAGTCGAACGTGGCCTGCGCCCTGGCGGCGCTCGGCGTGGAGGTCGGCTGGGTGAGCGCCGTGGGCGACGACCCGTTCGGGCGGGCGGTCGTCGCGTCCGTGGCCGGGGCGGGCGTGGACGTCTCGCACGTGCGGGTGGATCCCGGACGGCCCACCGGGCTCTACGTCAAGGAGGCGGGCGAGGCGGGCAGCACCGCGCGCTACTACCGCGCCGGCTCGGCCGCGTCCGCGCTCGGGCCGGAGGTGGTCGAGGACCTCGACCTGGACGCGGTGGCGCACGTGCACCTCACCGGCATCACGGCCGCGTTGTCGCCGTCCTGCCTCGCGCTCGTGCACGCCCTGCTGGACCACCCCGGCGTCCGGACGTCGTTCGACGTGAACTGGCGTCCCGCGTTGTGGGGCTCGTCGGGACCGGACGTGCTGCGCGACCTGGCCGCCAAGGCGGACGTGGTGCTGGTGGGCGACGACGAGGCCGAGGCGTTGTGGGGCGTGTCCGAGCCGCTTGCCGTGCGCGAGGTGCTGCCGGCGCCCGGGACGCTGGTGGTCAAGCAGGGCGCGGTCGGCGCGACCGTGATCGAGGCGGGCGCCGCGCCGGTGTTCGAGCCCGCGCTGGCGGTGGACGTGGTGGAGCCGGTCGGCGCGGGGGACGCGTTCGCCGCCGGGTTCCTGGCCGCGACCCTGTCCGGGGAACCGCCCGCGCGCCGCCTGCGTTCCGGCCACCTGGCCGCCGCGGGGGCGTTGTGCACGCTGTCCGACGTGGCCGTGCCGCTGCCGGCGGCCGACGTGGCGCGGCTCTTGGCGGCCGATCCGGCGGACTGGGCGGCGGCCCGGGTCAGCGCGGCGGGGGTCGGCGCGGCGGGGGTGCGCTGACCTGCGGCTCCTGTGCCGAGCGTTGAACTCGGGTGTTCCGAACGTAGGACACGGTGGACGCGAACGTAGGACTCACGGGGCCTGGAGGTTCGACTCTCGCGGGGGTCAGAGGGCGGCGGTGGAGGCGCGTTCGAGCAGTTCGGAGCTGAGGACGACCCGGCGGACGGGGCGGTCGGGGCCCTGGTCCAGGCGGTCGAGCACGAGGTGCACCGCGGTGCTGCCCACGGCGTACTTGGGCGGGCGCATGGCGGTCAGCGGCGGGTGGGCGAAGCGGGCGACCTCGTCGTCGTAGGCCACCACCGACAGGTCGGCGGGCACCCGGATGCCGCGCTCCTCGGCGCGCTGCACCAGCGACACCGCCTCCCGGTCCGAGTGCACGACCAGCGCGGTGGCGCGGTGCTCGGCGCACAGGTCCAGCACCCGGTCGACGTCGACCGCCCAGCCCGGCTCGTGGTAGGCCGCGACCAGGGCCTCGGGGGCCGGGGACAGGCCGAGGTCGGTCATCGCCCGGTGCCAGCCGTCGCGGATCTGGCCGGACGTCGGGCTGCCGGTGCTGATCGCGAGCCCGATGCCGCGGTGGCCCTGGGCGTGCAGGTGGCGCACGGCGAGGTCCGCGCCCGAGGTGTGGTCGGTGCGCACCGACTCGACGTGCTGCCGGTACGGGCCGGTGACCGCGGACCGCTCGACCAGCACGACCGGCACCGGCAGGGCGGTCAGCCACGCGACCAGCTCCTCGGCCTCGGGCCCGCGGGTCGGTGGCGCGACCAGCAGCGCGTCGACCGCGCCGCTGCCGATCATCCACTCCACCTGGTGGCGCACGTCGTCCACCTGGTACGACGCGCCGCGCAGCACGAGCCGGGCGCGCCGCTCGTGCGCGGTGTCCTGCGCGCCGCGGATGACCTCGGGCCAGTAGTAGTCCAGCGACGGCACGACCATCCCGATCGCGGGCGTGGTGTCCGGGTCGTCCGGCTCGGCGGCGACGAGCCGGACGCCGCCGTGCACGCGTTCCACCAGACCTTCGGCGGCCAGGTCGTTCACGTCCCGTCGCACGGTCACCGGCGTGACGCCCATGGCGCGGGCGATGTGCGTGATGCGCACGACGCCCTGGCCCTCCAGGTGCTCCAGCAGCCACTGCCGTCGGGCGGCGGGCAGCATCACGCCCTTGGCCTCCGGTTTGTCCATGACCGACTGCTCGCCTCGCCGTCCTGATCGAAACTGATCGTAACAAGCAAACTGTACAGTCTTGCCCTTACTTTGTGTCTGAGATTGACTGTTTCTGACTGACCAGTGGCGAAACGATCCGACGGAAGGAAGGCGACGCACGTGGAGCAGCGCTACGCGACCGCGCCGCAGCAGGTGCCGTCCATGAGCACGGACGACCTGAGGCGGCACTACCTGGTCGAAGACCTGTTCGCCGCCGACGAGGTGCGTGCGGTCCACAGCCACCACGACCGGGTCGTGCTGGTGGGCGCGCTGCCGCGCACCGCGCCCCTGCGCCTGCCGGGGTTCGCGGAGATCCGGGCGGAGCGCTTCTTCGACCGCCGCGAGGCCGGGATCGTCAACGTGGGCGGACCGGGCACGGTGACCGTCGACGGCACCGAGCACCGGCTGGAGCCGACCGCGTGCCTCTACGTCGGCCGGGGCGCCGAGGACGTGGTGTTCGCGTCCGACGACGAGTCCGCGCCCGCCGCGTTCTACCTGTTCTCCGCGCCCGCCCACACCGCTTACCCGACGGTGCTGGTGGGGCCGGACGGCGGCACCGTCCGCGAGCTGGGCGACCCGCTGACCTCCAACCGGCGCACGCTGACCCAGTACATCCACGAGAACGGCGTGCGCAGCTGCCAGGTCGTGATGGGCGTGACCACGCTGCACCCCGGCAGCATGTGGAACACCATGCCCGCGCACACCCACGAGCGCCGCATGGAGGTCTACCTCTACTTCGGCCTGCCCGAGGACGCCCGCGTGGTGCACCTGCTCGGCGAGCCGACCGAGACCCGGCACCTGGTCGTGGCCGACCGCCAGGCGGTGATCTCGCCGCCGTGGTCGGTGCACAGCGGCGTGGGCACGGCCGCGTACAGCTTCGTGTGGGCGATGGCGGGGGAGAACCAGGCGTTCGACGACATGGACCCGCACCCCGCGGCGGCGCTGCGATGACGCCGGAGGTCGCCGGCCTGCTCGACCTGACCGGCAGGACCGCCGCGGTCACCGGCGCGAGCCGGGGCATCGGGCTGGCCGTGGCCCGGCTGCTGGCCGCCGCGGGCGCCGACGTGATCGGTGTCAGCGCGTCCCTGCCGGAGGGTGACAGCCCGGTCCGGGCCGCGGTCGAGGCCGAGGGGCGCGCGTTCACGCCGGTGCGCACCGACCTGTCCGACCACCGGCAGGTGGCCGAGCTGGGCGCGCTGCTGGCCGCGCGGGAGGTGGACGTGCTGGTCAACAACGGCGGCACGATCCGCCGCGCGCCGGCCGCCGAGCACGCCGACGCCGACTTCGACCACGTGCTCGACGTCAACCTGCGCGCCACCTGGACGCTGTCGCGCGACGTCGGCCGGGCGATGCTGGCCCGCGGCTCCGGCCGGATCGTCAACATCGCGTCGATGCTGAGCTTCCAGGGCGGGATCACCGTGCCCGGGTACACCGCCTCGAAGTCAGCCGTGGCGGGCCTGACCAAGGCCCTGGCCAACGAGTGGGCGCACCGCGGCGTCAACGTCAACGCTGTAGCGCCCGGCTACGTCACCACCGACAACACCGACGCCCTGCGCGCGGACCCGGACCGCAGCCGGTCCATCCTGGAGCGCATCCCGGCCGGGCGCTGGGCCGAGCCCGAGGACGTCGCGGGCGCGGTGCTGTTCCTGTGCTCCCGCGCGGCCGACTACGTCCACGGCGTCGTGCTGCCGGTCGACGGCGGCTGGTTGGCGAGGTGACGCTCAGCCGGGCGGCGGGACCGTCGAGCCGCGCACGCGCAGGGACGGGGCGATCACCACGCGGTGCGCCGGGCGGTCCGGGTCGTGCAGCCGCGCGGCGAGCAGGGACACCGCCGCCCGGCCGATGGAGCGCCGCGCCGGGCGCACGGCGGTCAGCGGCGGCGTGAACAGCGCCGCCACCTCGTCGTCGTAGGCCACCACCGACAACCCGGACGGCACCTGGACACCGCGCTGCTCGGCGCGCTGGACCAGGGCCATCGCCTCGCTGTCGGCGTGCACCAGCACCGCCGTGGTGCCGGTGGCGGCCACGCCGTCCAGCACGTCGTCCAGGGCGGTGTCCCACCCCGGCGTGCCGGGCGCGGGCACGGAGGTGTCCACGGTGGACCGCGGGTCGAGGCCGGTCTCGGCGCACGCGTCCAGCCAGCCCCGGTGCACGTGCGGCGACGTGGGGCTGTTCGCGCTGGTCACCACGCCGACCTTGCGGTGCCCCAGGGACACGAGGTGGTGCACGGCCATGGACGCGCCCAGGGCGTGGTCGGACACCACGGACTCCACGACGGCCTGGCGCGGTCCGGCGGTCGCGACCCGCTCGACCAGCACGACCGGGGTGTCGATGGTGCTCAGCCACTCGATGGTCGCCGCCGCGGACGGCGCGGTCAGGCTGGGCGCGGCGATCAGCCCGCACACGTCCTCGTTGTCCAGCAGCCGCTCCAGCTGGGGGCGGTCGTCGGCGCTGCCGTAGGAGGACCCGCGCAGCAGGATGCCCAGGCCCTGGGCGGCGGCTTCCTCCTCCGCGCCGCGGACCACCTCCGGCCAGTAGTAGTCGAGGGAGGGGACGAGCATGCCCGCCGCGCCGAGGTGCGTGGGTTCCGGCGCGACCGGTAAGGGCTGCACGCCCGGCGGCAGGAACTCGGCGGTCGGGAGGGTCGCGCCGCCGTGCACCCGGCGCAGCAGCCCTTCGCCGTCCAGGTGGGCGATGTCGCGGCGCAGCGTCACGGCGGTGACGCCCATTCTCTCGCTGAGGTCGGAGATGCGGACCACGCCGTCGCGGTGCAGCGCTTCCAGGATCGACGCGCGCCGCTTGGCCGCCAGCGTGCGGCTCTCGGCGCTCACCGCGTGGCCGCCACCGGCCGCACCGTCCCCCATGCGCGCTCTCGTCACCGCGCGTCCTCCCGTCGTTGATCGTGGCCCCAATTATGTGGGCGGCCCGTCGCGGCACCCGACGGCGACAGGCCGGTCCTGTGAGTCTTGACACGATCGGTCCTGCACGTATTTACTGCTTAACAGGCAAAGCGATCAAAAACGAAAGCAACTGTGCACCATTTGATCGAACGCCTTCGACGCTGAAGGACGAGTCACATGTCACCGGAACCCCTCCCGAGGACAGCCGCACCGCACCCGCGAGCCGGGTGGACCCGTGCCGACTGGGCCGCCGCGGCCGACGCCGTGCTGCGCGCCGTGCGCCCGTTCGCCTCGCCGGGCCGCGCGCGGATCACGTTGCCGGGTCCGGCCGGCGGGTACGGGACCGATGTGGACGGCCTGGAGGGTTTCGCCCGGACGTTCCTGCTCGCGGGGTTCCGGATCGCCGGTGAGCGCGGCGCGGACCCTGACAACCTGACCGAGTTCTACGCCGAGGGGATCGCGACCGGCACGGACCCGGCCGCGCCGGACCGGTGGGTGCGGCTGGACGAGCACCCGCAGGCGAAGGTGGAGGCCGCTTCGCTGGCGCTGGCCCTGGACCTGACCCGCCCGTGGCTGTGGGACCGGCTGGACCCGGCCGTGCAGGAGCGGGTGGTCGCCTACCTGGCCCCGGCGGTCGGCGATCCGACGTACCCGCGGATCAACTGGGTGTGGTTCCGGTTGGTGGTGCAGGCGTTCCTGCGGTCGGTCGGCGGTCCCTGGTCGGCGTCCGACGTCGAGGAGGACCTCGCCACGCACGACGGGTTCCTGCGCGAGGACGGCTGGATGGCCGACGGCCAGGAGCGCGCGTTCGACCACTACGTGGGGTGGGCGCTGCACGTCTACCCACAGCTGTGGGCGCGGATGGAAGGTGCGGCCGGGTTCGCCGAGGCGCGCCGCGAGCGGGACACCGCGCTGCTCGACCGGTTCCTGCTCGACGCGGTCCGGCTGGTCGGCGCGGACGGCTCGCCGCTGGTGCAGGGCCGCAGCCTGACCTACCGGTTCGCCGCCGCGGCCCCGTTCTGGGTGGGCGCGCTCGCCGAGGTCCCCTCCACCCCGCCCGGCGTCCTGCGCCGTGCCGCCTCGGCGGTGGTGCGCCACTTCGTCGACCGCGGCGCACCCGACGAGCAGGGCCTGCTGACCCTGGGCTGGCACGGCTCCTGGCCGCGGATCGCGCAGTCGTACTCGGGCCCGGGGTCGCCGTACTGGGCGGTCAAGGGGATGCTCGGGCTGGCGCTGCCCGCCGACCACCCCGTGTGGGCGGCCGAGGAGCTGCCGCTGCCGGTCGAGCGGGGTGACTACGTGCGCGCGATCAGGGCCCCGGGCTGGCTGGTCAGCGGCACGGCCGCGGACGGCGTGGTCCGGGTCGTCAACCACGGCACCGACCACGCGCGACCCGGTGACACCAGGGGCGACTCCCCGCTCTACGCGCGCTACGGCTACTCCACCGCGACCAGCCCGCTGCTCGACCACGAGAGCTGGACCGACCCGCACGACCAGGCCGTGGTGCTGCTCGACGCCGGAGGTCGGGCCACGCACCGGTCCGGCATGGACGTCGGCCCGGTCGAGGTGGTCGACGCCGACGGCGTCGCGGTGGGCGTGGGGTCCTCGTCCGGCGTCGTGCGGTGGTTGGAGCCCGACGACGTCCAGCAGGGGCACGGCTCCGGCTGGACGGGCCGCCACCACGACGCCGGCACCGTCACCGCGCACTCGTTGGTCCGCGGCCCGTGGGAGGTGCGCCTGGTCCGGGTGGACGACGTCGCCGCGGACCGCCCGCCCGCGGCGCTGCGGCTGTCCGGCTGGCCCGTGGCCGGCGCGGAGGTGCTCTCCACCGAACCCCCGTGCGTCCGAGGCGTCGGCGGAACGCGGTCGAAGCTCACCGTCCTGTCGGGACGGACCACCGACTCGGGCGTGTCCACGCACGAGGACGCCGGCCCGCTCGGGCCCGTCGCCGCGGTCCCGTGGGCCCGGTGCCCCGTCGTGCCCGGCGAGTGGACCGCCGCCCTGCTCGAACTGACCCGCGACGCCGGGTCCTGGTCCGTCGACCCCGACGTCCGGCTCACCCGCGACGGATCGACGACCTGGGTCACCACCCGGTGGCCCGACGGCGCGCGGACCCGCGTCGCGCTGCCCTGACCGCCCGCGACGCCACCCGCGCTCGCCCACCCCTCCGGCCCGTGGCTCTACCAGGAAGTGAAGGAACCATGCAACGCAGCAGGTACTCCCGACGTACCGTCCTCGCCGCCTCCGTCGCCGCCCTCTCGCTCGTCGCCACCGCCTGCGGCTCCGACGCGCCCGCCGACAGCGGCGGCCCGGTCACGCTGACGATGAGCGCGTGGAGCATGAAGACCACGCCCGAGTTCGCCAAGCTCGCCGAGGCGTTCCAGGCGCAGAACCCGGACGTGAAGATCGAGTTCAAGGAGTACGACGCCACCAACTACGACACCCAGCTGACCGCGGACCTGGCCGCGGGCAGCGCGCCCGACCTGTACGTGCTCAAGAACCTCAAGAACTTCATCACCTACCAGGCGGGCGAGCAGCTGCTCGACGTCTCCGACGTCGCGGGTGACCTCGGCGACAAGGTCAACGGCCTGGGCAACTACAAGGTGGACGGCGTCACGTACGCCGTGCCCTACCGCCAGGACTCCTGGTACCTCTACTACAACAAGGACCTCTTCACCGCGGCCGGCGTGACGCCGCCCAGCGAGGCGTGGACCTGGGCCGAGTACGAGAAGGCGGTGGCCGACCTGGCGGCCGGGCTGAAGACGGCGGGCTCCCCGGCCAAGGCCGCCTACCAGCACACCTGGCAGTCCACCGTGCAGGGCCTGGCGCTGGCCCAGACGCCGGGCGCCGACCTCAAGAGCGGTGACTACGGTTACCTCGCGCCCTACTACAAGCGTGCGCTGGCACAGCAGAAGGCCGGTGCCCAGGTGGACTTCGGCACGGCCACCACGAACACGTTGCAGTACCAGGCTCAGTTCGGCACGCAGCAGGCCGCGACGATGCTGATGGGCAGCTGGTACGTGGCGACCCTCATCGCGCAGCAGAAGAAGGGCGACGCGCAGTCGTTCCAGTGGGGCTTCGCGCCCGCGCCGCAGCCCGACGCGTCCACCAAGGACAAGCCGATCACCTTCGGCGACCCGACCGGCCTCGGCGTCAACGCCGCCATCGACGAGGGGAAGACCGCGGCCGCCAAGAAGTTCCTGACCTTCGTCGCGGGCGAGGGCGGCGCGACCGCGCTGGCGGGCATCGGCATCACGCCCGCGACGCTGACCGACCCGGTGGTGCAGGCGTACTTCGGCGTGCAGGGCGTGCCGGGCGACGAGCTGTCCCGGTTCTCCTTCACCACGCACGACACCCGTGCGGAGAACCCCGTCTCGCCGCAGACCGCGGCGTTGCAGAACATCCTCCAGGAGACCCACTCGGCGATCATGTCCGAGAGCACGCCGGTGGAGGAGGCCCTGACCAAGGCGGGCGAGCGGGCGCGCAGCGAGGTCCTGGAGTCCAAGTGAGCACCGGGCGCGGGGGCCGCGCCCCCGGGCCCCCCCCCCCCCCCCCCCCCCCCCCCCCCCCCCACCCCCAACCCCCCCCCCCCCCAACCCCACCCCCCCCCCCCCCCGCGCCGGGCGC